>NZ_JACAGN010000040.1 GCF_030324495.1 Myroides sp. 1354
CTAGATTTAGCGAATGTGGTCAAGACGCATGAGACATTAACCGCTGTTGACTTGGATGCTGCTGCAGGATCGTTGACGTATGTCGATGAAAGAGGAGATTCGAAGGTTTTAGATTTAACAAATGTAGTCAAGACGCATGAGACATTAACCGCTGTTGACTTGGATGCTGCTGCAGGATCGTTGACGTATGTTGATGAAAGAGGAGATTCGAAGGTTCTAGATTTAGCGAATGTGGTCAAGACGCATGAGACATTAACTGCTGTTGACTTGGATGCTGCTGCAGGATCGTTGACGTATGTCGATGAAAGAGGAGATTCGAAGGTTCTAGATTTAGCGAATGTGGTCAAGACGCATGAGACATTAACCGCTGTTGACTTGGATGCTGCTGCAGGATCGTTGACGTATGTCGATGAAAGAGGAGATTCGAAGGTTCTAGATTTAGTGAATGTGGTCAAGACGCATGAGACATTAACTGCTGTTGACTTGGATGCTGCTGCAGGATCGTTGACATATGTCGATGAAAGAGGAGATTCGAAGGTTTTAGATTTAGTGAATGTGGTCAAGACGCATGAGACATTAACTGCTCTTGGAATGGATGCTGCTGCAGGATCGTTGACATATGTTGATGAAAGAGGAGATTCGAAGGTTCTAGATTTAGCGAATGTGGTCAAGACGCATGAGACATTAACTGCTCTTGGAATGGATGCTGCTGCAGGATCGTTGACATATGTCGATGAAAGAGGAGATTCGAAGGTTTTAGATTTAGCAAATGTAGTCAAGACGCATGAGACATTAACTGCTGTTGACTTGGATGATGCTGCAGGATCGTTGACGTATGTCGATGAAAGAGGAGATTCGAAGGTTCTAGATTTAGCAAATGTAGTCAAGACGC
>NZ_JACAGN010000041.1 GCF_030324495.1 Myroides sp. 1354
ACATCCGCTTGTACGTCAATCACAACTGCTACACCTGCTTCATTGGTATAGGTGTATTGTCCGTTACCTGATGGATCTTTTACTAAAGTAGTAATGGTTTCGTTAGCCTTAATTATTGTTGACATATCCAAGGTAACTGTATCTCCATCTTCATTGACATACGTAAAAGAATTTCCGTCATAGTGAACGTTACCCCCTACATTTTTAATAATGTTGTTGATGATTTCCTGTACATCCGTTTGGTTGATGATCTCTTCAAAGTTGTTGATTACATCCGCTTGTACGTCAATCACAACTGCTACACCTGCTTCATTGGTATAGGTGTATTGTCCGTTACCTGATGGATCTTTTACTAAAGTAGTAATGGTTTCGTTAGCCTTAATTATTGTTGACATATCCAAGGTAACTGTATCTCCATCTTCATTGACATACGTAAAAGAATTTCCGTCATAGTGAACGTTACCCCCTACATTTTTAATAATGTTGTTGATGATTTCCTGTACATCCGTTTGGTTGATGATCTCTTCAAAGTTGTTGATTACATCCGCTTGTACGTCAATCACAACTGCTACACCTGCTTCATTGGTATAGGTGTATTGTCCGTTGCCTGATGGGTCTTTTACTAAGGTGGTAATGGTTTCGTTAGCTTTGATAATCGTTGACATATCCAAGGTAACTGTATCTCCATCTTCATTGACATACGTAAAGGAATTTCCGTCATAGTGAACGTTACC
>NZ_JACAGN010000042.1 GCF_030324495.1 Myroides sp. 1354
GGAGAGTGATCATTGTGGATGCATGCCATGCAGGATGAGTATGATTCTATACTCAAAAATGACACTTGGGATTTGGCTGAGATGCCTTATGGTAAGAAGGCCATTGGTACAAAGTGGGTTTACAAGTTAAAACGTAAAGTTGATGGTAGCATTGATCGCTATAAGGCTAGGCTTGTTGCAAAGGGATATGCCCAGCAGAAAGGGATTGATTTTGATGAGACCTTTGCACCCACATCTCGTATGACAACCATCCGGTGTATTATTGCATTGGCAGCACATCATGGTTGGATTGTACACATCAGTTGGACATTAAAACTGCCTTCTTGCATGGTGATTTGCATGAAGAGGTCTATGTATCTCAACCTCATGGTTTTGTGAAACAGGGGCAAGAAAACAAAGTATGCAGGCTCAAGAAAGCCTTGTATGGCCTTAAGCAAGCTCCCAGGGCATGGTACGAGAAGATACATGCATACTTGGTTGCACATGGATTTTGCAATAGTCCTTCTGAGAGTACCCTCTATGTAAAGAGGAGTTGTGATTATTTTTTGGTCATCGTTTTATACGTTGATGACATGTTTCTCACTGGACCTGATGTGGATCAGATTTCAGCCTTTAAGGCTGAATTACATTCTACATTTGAGATGCCAGATTTGGGCCCTTTGCATTACTAT
>NZ_JACAGN010000043.1 GCF_030324495.1 Myroides sp. 1354
TGCAGATGTACTTCACGTCCCAACTATAACAAAGAATCTGGTTTCAGTTGGGCAAATGGCTGAACAGGGTCTGCAAGTGAGGTTTAATCCTCAAGGTTGCTTTGTTGAAGACTTCAAGGATCAATGCCGCTTGGTTGCAAAGGGCAACAGAAATGGAAGAATGTTTACCTTGGATGTAAGCATGCCTCAGGTGAAGGCTGCAATGTTTGCACATGGGACAGGTGTCATTGCAGATATTGACATTTGGCATAAGCGCATTGGACATGTGGATGTGCAACGGTTAAAGGCAATGCTGACTATAAACATTGATGATGGGTTGCCCAAATTTAAGGTTGAGGGTATGCATAAAGTGTGTGAAGTATGCCAGCTTGGTAAGCAGTCCAAACATGCTTTTCCGCATGATATGCATGTGAGTGCGAGGCCGTTAGATGTTATACACTCTGATGTATGGGGTCCGTCCAGGACTGCAACAATTGCAGGTTGCAGGTATTATGTTACATTCATTCATGACCACACTAGGAAAGTGTGGGTCTATTTCATGAAAGAAAAAGGTGAAGTGTTTGGTCACTTCCAAAAGTTTAAAGCTATGGTGGAGAAGGAAAAAGGCATGCAGATCAAATGCCTAAGATCTGGTGGAGGGGGAGAATATATCTCTAATGAAGTT
>NZ_JACAGN010000044.1 GCF_030324495.1 Myroides sp. 1354
ATGATCTCACCAACGTCGATCTTGTCGTTTTTATTCGCATCCGAGTAACTTAGGCGAACATTACCAAGGTGATCGCGGTATTGATACACATAATTTTGTGTTTCTGCATTGAAATATCCTTCTGCTGTCGGGAAGAAACTCAATACCCCATCTACGTATTGACTCGAGCAAAGCGAACAGACGAAGTAAAACCATCTACACAGTCCGTTATCACGACGCTACTGCCTTGGGTGACTTTCTTCTGCAGTTTTTCTCCCGTGGCTGTATAAAGGTAAGTAATTTTTCCGGCTGCAAAAACAACTTCGGTTGGTAAATTCAAATGGTTGTATTTCATTGCCGTAATTCCCTTGTTTCGGTCTACCTTTAAATTACCAAACGTATCGTAATCATAGTGTTTAGCAGCGGTACTCCCCTGTTTGAATCCATCGGTATTGTTAGAGGTATCCTTTAGACGCACAGATTACACCCGAGGCTTTAGCCGAACTGAACGAAGTTAAATCCGAGCGATCGGGATAAGATTGAAAAAGGATCACGTGATGTAACTGTCGCGGAACTGCAAAAGCTTTCCAAGCTCTTTAAT
>NZ_JACAGN010000045.1 GCF_030324495.1 Myroides sp. 1354
TCACCTACCACATCACTGACACCCCCATCAATCATGTCATCCACAAAGATAGTGATGACCACAATGCCCTTACCACTCTTATGCACATAGAGTGAATGATCTGCACTTGACATACAAAATCTAATGGTGACAAGATACTCAGCGATCTTGTCATGCCATGCTCTCGGTGCTTGCTTCAAGCCATACAAGGCTTTACGCAGCCTGCACACAAAATTTGGGTGACTCAAATCCTCATAGCCAGGTGGCTGGGGTCCAAATACACCTCTTCTTGCAACTCACCATGCAAGAATGCATTCTTTACATCCATTTGATGTAAGATCCAACCTTTTGATGCAGCCACACGGCAATCACTGCTCTCACTGTTGCCATCTTTGCAACAGGTGCAAATGTCTCCTCATAATCAATGCCATGTGTTTGTGCATATCCTTTGGCTACCAGTCTAGCCTTGTACCTGCTTATGCTTCCATCTGAGTTGTGCTTCACCTTGTACACCCACTTACAGCCAATAGCCTTTTTACCCTCAGG
>NZ_JACAGN010000046.1 GCF_030324495.1 Myroides sp. 1354
TGATTTCAACAATCTATCAACGGAAGAGTTTGAATTAGCAGATTTATCTTTTGCTATTTGGCCAAATCCAGTAGTTGATCAGTTGAATGTTACAATTCCAGAAGAACTTAATGTACAAGGGATGTCAATTCAGTTATTTGATATGACAGGACGTTTGGTTAAAAATTTATCCAACCTTTCTTCTAATCAAGTTGAGGTTGATATGAAAGGATTATCTTCCGGAACTTATTTTGTAAAGATAAAAGGCAATGGTTTTGATAAAACAGAGCGTATTGTAAAAAAATAAATGATTAGTTAAATAATTATAGGAAGAAGGAGAGCTTAGGCTCTCCTTTTTTTGTTGGTTAAGGTTGGGGGGAGTTCGAATGAAAGCTATTTTTTCTAAATAGGAGGCAAATGGGAATTTGCCTATTATGCTCAAAATATTTTTTCCGATGGAAGATATTTTTCTCTGGAAGAGGGCACATGGCCATGTGCCCTTTTGCATGAAAGATGATTTTATTTGATTCT
>NZ_JACAGN010000047.1 GCF_030324495.1 Myroides sp. 1354
TCATCTAAACTATTGCGAACTGCTTTCGCCTCGCCACTGGCGATAACTTCTCCTTTATAACTAACAATAATCCCTTCTTTTCCAACCTTTCCACCTGTTATGACAGTTAAAAATCATTTTCCAAAACAAAAGACAACTATTCATTTCTTTTGCATATCATTTTTTAGATAAAATTCCTTTGAACACAATTCCCTAAATAAAGGGGGCAAATTGCCATTTGCCCCTACATACTACCAATAAAAAATACGATAAAGACGCGGTAGGGTTAGTACTTCATAATCAAGCACACTTACCATCGTACTGCACGGTACGGATAATACTGTTGTTCTTTCAGTTCCGCATCATCGATATTGTATATTTTCACCAATGTCGCCACTTCCCACGCCCAATATCCAAAATACGTATTGACTTGGGTACGTTTATGGCTATCATACCAAGGGGCATCGCGATGCCCTTGATACCACTTTTTATTTAAGTAGGTTTTTATAAAGCTAATACTTTTATCTTG
>NZ_JACAGN010000048.1 GCF_030324495.1 Myroides sp. 1354
GAATTCATTACCAATATCATTGAGGAGTTGAAAGGGACGTATGGAAATGTTGGATATGATACGGTAAACAATACATTCTTCTACTATGATGAAAATAAGCAACCTGTAGTAATTAGCTGGGATGCTTTAGGAAATACAAAAATCAAATCATTTGTAGCAACGGCTGAATTCTTAACAATCACTGATACAGAGAACAATGTGTTTGCTGTGAAGATGGATGACTTAGGAAAAATCATCGCGAACAATGATGTATTTATAACTGAACTAGTAGATAACCAGGAGTTTATCACTAAGTTAGGAGATAACATAGAATTTATTAACCACATTACCAATAACAACGAATTCATTACCAATATCATTGAGGAGTTGAAAGGGACGTATGGAAATGTTGGATATGATACGGTAAACAATACATTCTTCTACTATGATGAAAATAAGCAACCTGTAGTAATTAGCTGGGATGCTTTAGGAAATACAAAAATCAAATCATTTGTAGCAACGG
>NZ_JACAGN010000049.1 GCF_030324495.1 Myroides sp. 1354
ATCAGTGATGATAAGGTCATCCACATAGATCAAGGTGATCCCTCTATGTGTTCGTTTCACAAAAAGTAAAAAATCTACATTGGATATTTGAAATCCAATAGTAACAAGATACTCTCCGATCTTGTTTGACCATGCTCTTGGGGCCTGCTTTAAGCCATACAAGGCTTTACGTAACCTGCACACAAAATCTGGGTGTGCAACACTCTCAAAACCTGGTGGCTGCATCATGTAAACCTCTTCTTGCAACTCACCATGCAAGCAGGCATTCTTTACATCCATTTGGTGTAAAGACCATCCCTTAGCTGCAGCCATAGCAATGATTGCTCTCACTGTTGCCATCCTAGCAACCGGACTGAACGTCTCCTCATAGTCAATCCCATAGGTTTGTGCATAACCCTTGGCAACTAATCTTGCCTTGTACCTGCTCACTGATCCATCTGAGTTATGCTTTACTTTGTACACCCACTTACATCCAATTGCCTTCTTTTCCTTTGGCAAAGG
>NZ_JACAGN010000004.1 GCF_030324495.1 Myroides sp. 1354
TTGATGCGCTTTACCTGTCCTGATACGATGAGTCCCTTTGGAGCGGGTGGAATCAATGCTTACGCCTACTGTGTGGGAGATCCAATCAACTTAATTGATCCGACGGGACACTATGTCACTGGAGGCGTGTCTAGTATGGCCCTTGGTCGATATGGAGGAGCAACAGGGGGAATCATATTGGGATTGGTGGGAATTGTCACTTCTATTGCCACTTTTGGAGCTTCTGTGGCCGCCATGGGAGCGGTTGCTGCTAGTGTTGCTTTAACTCTTAGTTTAGCTGCAGAAGCAACGGGAATCGCGAGTCTTGCAATAGGAGATAAAGATCCAGAATTATCGGCGAATTTAGGTTGGGCTTCACTGGGATTGGGAATTGCGGGTAGTATAGGTGGCGCATATAAAAAGCCAGTAAAAGGATCATATAATTTGCCGAAGAACACGGATAAACTAGGTAATATTGCAGATAACCAAGTTCTTGGTTTTGAAAGTAAAGCAATGCTTTCCAATAATCAAAAAGTGTACATATTAGAAGCAAAAAAAAACTTGCATAATGATCAGGCAATAATTATGGGACATGGTGAAACTATAGTAGGTGATCACTTTACATCTACATCAACTGTTCATTTTTATGCAGATGTTGGTGAAGATCTTGTTACAAGCGATTTTTATAGATCTATAACAAATGCAAATGCTCCAATGATTTACCATACTTATTTACCGAATCAACCAATACCAAATATGAATATAGGTGGTTTTAGAATGTCGAATAATGAAGGATCTCTTTATTCTATGGATATGTCTAGGCTTTTAATAAAAAATATGATGGATTCTAATCTTAAAAAAGATTTATATTTATTAGAGTCGATGAATACTGTGACTCTTAGTCAGATGATGAGTAGTTTAGAACCAAATTATACGGATATATTTATTGCAGCTTGTCGTAGACCAGGAGTTGTTTAAATTTGTATTTTATCCTATTGTACATAGTGTGTATATTCAATTTTCTATAAGAATAGAAAAGTTTAGTGAAGAATAAAAAAAAGCGCATGGATTTGTTCCATGCACTTTTTTTTATCAACTAACCTTAACTATTTCTTTTATGAAATCAAATATTTATGAAGCAAATATCCTATTTCTTTGTGAATGATAAATTAAGACTAGGTTATGTTTATGTTGCTTTTTTACGACCTGATTTTTTTTCGTTTTATTCTTTTGTCAGAGTAGGACTACTCCTTAGCGAAAAAACAAATCTCAAGTTTATTTTCCAAAAAGATCCAAGATACTTTTTTTCTTTTCTGTCGTTTTTTCTGTTTTTTTCGTAGAATCGGTAGTGGTTTTCTTAGATGAGTTCGTAGAAGTTGTCGCTGTATTATCTTGTTTGCCGAAAACCTCTTTCAATAAGTTAGTTGAGCGAGAATTGTCTTCGTTTCCTCGAATTTTATTCTCTTCTACGGCAATCATTGTGAATACCCCATCCATTGTTTTTTCCGTTACATAATTGGTCAAATTCGGTTCAACAGGTGAAACTAAGGGCAGGCTGTTGTATTTGGTAAAAATACCTTCCCATACCTTAGTTGCTCCCACTTGAGATAAAGATTCCTCAATAATTGGAGCGAATTTACCCGCTAATTGTTTAGATGTCTTTTCTTTTAAGTATGTAGTCGCCGAGGATTGACCTCCTAATAGGATATTTTTTGCATCGTTAAACGTCAATTCTTTAATTGCTTGTACAAAGATAGGTGTAGCCTCTTTAACTGCGTCTTCTGCTGCTCTGTTTAATAGCTGTAATCCTTGATCTGCTACACTGCCCATCCCCATTGAGCGAAGTGTCTTATCTACCTTTTGTAATTCTTCGGGTAACATGATTTTTACCATTTCATTCTTAAAGAATCCATCGGGTTTTGCCAATTGACTTACTTGTTCTTGAATTCCCTTATCCAAAGCTTCTTTAAGCCCTTTTCCAATCTGATCTTGGGATAGATTTCCCAATACATTTCCCAATTTACTTTGTGCGTGAACCGTATATTGGGTTCCTAATACCCCTACCAATAAGCAGGCGCTAATTAAAATTCTTCTCATACCTTTTTAATTTGTTATTGAACTGATTTACTGTAAATTAGCTTTTGTCTCTTCTTTAATTGCTCGAAGTAAAATTTCCACTTTATTTTGGATTTTTACCGATTCATTCAACAAGAGGTTTTGATACAACATAGCTGAAGTTGCTTCTGGCAATTTAGCTGTTTGTTGAATCGTTGTGATAAGGGCGTTTTTGGTATGTACAACAATAGCCCATAGTTCGGGGGAAACATAGAGTTGTTGTGTTACATTGTATTCGTATTCTTGCTCCAAATGTTGGACCAACAAATGAGCATAAGCTTGAGCATCGGTGCTAAGAGGTTGAACCCTCAAAATTAATTTCTTTAAATCACTGCGTTCTGCATAGATAATCAATCGTTCACAGGCTTGTAATTTTAGCGCTTTGGTATCAATACCTGTTTCTTTATTTGAGAGCTGTGCGATGATGAAACGATCTCTTTGGGCTTGTTTTTCCAAGATCTTTTGAAAAAAGACATAAGCCAGTCCCGCTACGATAAACGCTGGGAGTACATACTGAAGTGAAGTAAGTAGAAAGTTGAGATTCATGTGAAATAAATTTCAACAAAAGTAAGAATTATTGCGAAAGATAAAAATGCTTTAATGACAACAAAACTTGCTATAAACTAATAGTAGTTGTAATTTTGGCTTTTTACGGTTTTAGACACTATGCAAAGTTATATTGATCAACTTAATGAAGCTCAAAGAGCACCTGTACTGCAGAAAGACGGTCCCATGATTGTGATTGCTGGAGCAGGTTCGGGAAAAACAAGAGTATTAACCTTGAGAATTGCTTATTTAATGCATCAAGGAGTGGATGCTTTTAATATTTTATCCTTAACTTTTACCAATAAAGCAGCGCGAGAAATGAAAAATCGCATCGCTCAGATTGTGGGAAGTAGTGAGGCTAAAAACCTTTGGATGGGAACGTTTCACTCAGTTTTCGCCCGCATATTGCGTTCCGAAGCAGATCATTTAGGGTATCCGAGTAACTTTTCTATTTACGATTCTCAAGATAGTCAGCGCTTAATTGGTCAAATTATCAAAGAGTTGCAATTAGATAAGGATATCTATAAACCCAAAGAAGTAGCGAGCCGTATTTCTACCTATAAGAATAACTTAGTTACAGTAAAGGCATATTTTAATGATGCCGAACTTCAAGAGGCAGATGCTATGAGTAAAAGACCGCGCATAGGGGAAATTTACGAGCATTATGTAGAACGTTGCTTTAAAGCGGGCGCGATGGATTTTGATGATTTGTTGTTGAAAACTAACGAATTATTAACTCGTTTTCCTGATGTGCTTGCTAAATACCAAGACCGATTCCGCTATATTTTAGTAGATGAGTATCAAGATACGAATAACTCTCAGTATCTAATTGTACGCGCTTTGTCAGATCGCTTTCAAAATATTTGTGTAGTAGGAGATGATGCCCAAAGTATTTACGCGTTCCGAGGAGCCAACATCAACAATATCTTAAACTTCCAAAAGGATTTTGACAATGTGCAAACCTATCGTTTGGAACAGAACTACCGCTCTTCTAAAAATATTGTAGAAGCTGCGAATACCATTATTGACAAGAATAAAGTCAAGCTAGAAAAAGTGGTTTGGACAGATAATGATTTTGGCCCCAAGATTAAAGTACACCGCTCACTAACGGATGGAGAAGAAGGACGTTTTGTAGCGTCAACTATTTTTGAAGAAAAAATGCAAAATCAAAAAAACAACAGTGATTTTGCTATTTTATACCGTACCAATGCACAATCACGTGCCATGGAGGATGCCTTGAGAAAAAGAGATATTCCCTACCGTATTTATGGGGGACTTTCTTTCTATCAACGCAAGGAAATTAAAGATGTATTGAGCTATTTGCGCTTGATTATCAATCCCAAAGATGAAGAAGCTTTGGTACGTGTAATTAATTACCCCGCTCGCGGAATTGGTGCAACTACACTAGATAAATTGACGATTGCCGCTAATCACTATAAGCGTTCAATCTTTGAAGTGATGAGTCATATTGATAAAATTGACTTGAAAATCACGGCAGGGACCAAGAATAAACTGACTGATTTTGTCAATATGGTCAAGGCTTTTCAAGCGTTGGAAGAAACCAAAGATGCCTATGAAATGGTGGAACACGTAGTGAAAAAGACGGGATTGGTACAAGAGCTACGCAAGGATACTACACCAGAGGGAATCACACGTATGGAAAATATTGAGGAGTTGCTCAATGGTATCAAAGATTTTATCGAAGGACAACGCGAAATTGACGGTGCTAGAGGTGCTTTATCTGAATTCTTAGAGGATGTGGCCTTGGCAACGGACTTAGATAAAGATACAGGAGATGATGATCGCGTGGCTTTGATGACGATTCACTTAGCTAAAGGGTTAGAGTTTCCTACAGTTTTCTGTGTGGGAATGGAAGAGGACTTGTTTCCAAGTGCGATGAGTAGTAGTACGCGAACAGAGTTAGAAGAGGAAAGAAGATTGTTTTATGTTGCCCTAACGCGTGCAGAACATCAAGCTTATTTGACTTATGCCCAATCGAGATACCGCTGGGGAAAACTTATCGACTGTGATCCATCTCGATTTATTCAAGAAATTGACGATCAATATCTTGAATTCTTGACGCCTGTAGAAACGAATTACCGTTATACACCCAAAATTGACGCTGATATCTTTGGCGATGTAGATAAAAGCAAATTGAGATTAGCAAAACCTGTCAATGGTACTCCGCCTGCTTATTTGAAAAACAATGAAGAACCCGTTTTAGATCGAAATATCCGAAAATTAAAACCTGTTAACTCAACTTCTACATCCAGTGGGAACGCAGATGCATCAAACAGTGGATTGGTCATTGGTCAACGCGTAATGCATGAGCGATTTGGACAGGGAGTTATCTTAAACCTTGAAGGAGTAGGGGCAGATCGCAAGGCGGAAATCAATTTCGATGTAGGGGGAATAAAAAAATTATTATTGCGATTTGCGAAGCTTCAAGTTTTAGCGTAAATTGTATAAAACAATAAAAACCAATACTATGGCACAGTTTGTAAAGATTTATCCAGAAAATCCAAATGAAAAAGAGATTAATAAGGTAGTGGATGTACTACGCGATGGAGGATTGATTATCTATCCAACTGATACCGTATATGGATTAGGTTGTGATATTACCAATACAAAAGCATTAGAGCGAATTGCTCGATTAAAAGGAATTAAATTAGATAAAGCGAACTTCTCTTTTATTTGCCATGATTTGAGTAATATCTCAGATTATATCAAGCAAATTGATACCGCTACATTTAAAATTCTCAAAAAAGCATTACCAGGTCCTTATACCTTTATTTTGCCTGGAAATAACAATCTTCCCAAAGAATTTAGAAAGAAAAAAACAGTGGGTATTCGCGTGCCGGACAATAATATTGCAAGAGAAATTGTGCGTAAACTCGGCAACCCTATCGTTTCCACTTCCATTTATGATGAAGATGAGATTTTAGAATATACAACAGATCCTGAATTGATTTTAGAGAAATGGAACAATACCGTAGATTTGATAATTGACGGGGGGTATGGTGATAATCAAGCATCTACCGTAATTGATTTGTCTGGATTTGAACCAGAAATCATCAGAGAAGGAAAAGGATCAATTGATATTTTCTAAATTATAGGAACAAAAATCAAATATTTTTTAAATTTAATAAAGTCAAATTCAAGAATAAATAGGACATATGTAGAATTAAATTAGGGAAATTAAAACCTAATTATTATTTTTGTATCTGTTTATTTTTAAAGCTAAACGTATTACACTATGAATTTACATGAATTTCAAGGTAAAGAAATATTAGCTAGCTACGGAGTTAGAGTACAACGTGGTTTAGTAGCTAACAACGCAGATGAAGCTGTTGAAAAAGCAAAACAACTTACAGAAGAAACTGGTACAAGTTGGTATGTAGTAAAAGCTCAAATCCATGCTGGGGGAAGAGGTAAAGGAGGAGGAGTAAAGTTAGCTAAGAACTTAGATGAAGTAAAAGAGCTAGCTGGAAAAATCATCGGAATGGACTTAATTACTCCACAAACTCCACCAGAGGGAAAAAGAGTAAATAGAGTATTAATCGCAGAAGATGTGTACTACCCAGGTGAAAGCGAAGTTAGCGAGTTCTACATGTCTGTATTATTAGACCGTGCTAAAGGTAGAAATATGATTATGTATTCTACTGAAGGTGGGATGGATATTGAAGAAGTTGCTGAGAAAACTCCACACTTAATCTTTAAAGAAGAAATCGATCCAGCTGTTGGATTGCAAGGTTTCCAAGCAAGAAGAATTGCATTCAACTTAGGTTTATCAGGAAATGCATTCAAAGAAATGGTTAAATTCGTTGACGCATTGTACAACGCTTACATGGGAAGTGATTCTTCTATGTTCGAAATTAACCCGGTATTAAAAACATCTGATGATAAAATTTTAGCTGTTGATGCTAAAGTAACAATCGATGACAACGCATTGTACAGACAAAAAGTATATGCTGAGTATAGAGATACAACAGAAGAGCGTCCAATCGAAGTTGAAGCTAAAGAAGCAGGATTAAACTATGTAGATTTAGATGGAACTGTTGGATGTATGGTTAACGGTGCTGGTTTAGCAATGGCTACGATGGACTTAATTAAATATGCAGGTTATGAACCGGCAAACTTCTTAGACGTAGGAGGAACAGCTGATGCTAAACGTGTTGAAATCGCGTTCCGTATCATCTTAAAAGATCCAAACGTAAAAGCTATCTTAATTAACATCTTCGGAGGAATCGTTCGTTGTGACCGTGTTGCTCAAGGGGTTGTAGATGCATACAAAAACATGGGAGACGATATTAAAGTGCCTATCATCGTTCGTTTACAAGGAACAAACGCTGAATTAGCAAAAGAATTAATCGACCAATCAGGTATGCCAATCTTATCAGCTGTAGCTTTCCAAGAAGCAGCAGATCAAGTGAAAGCAGCTTTATCATAAATGGTTAAGAGTGATGAGAAAAGAGTGAATTTTCTGATGAAAGAAATTTACATTCATTCATAAAAATTCTTACACTATCACAA
Organism: Myroides sp. 1354; assembly: GCF_030324495.1. Taxonomy (GTDB): domain Bacteria; phylum Bacteroidota; class Bacteroidia; order Flavobacteriales; family Flavobacteriaceae; genus Flavobacterium. The sequence goes on from NZ_JACAGN010000004.1 coordinate 7,174, forward strand.
TACTATATAAAAAGCAGTAAACTTTCGTTTACTGCTTTTTTTGTTTTCAGTTATCGATAGATTTTCTTATTTAAGGACATTTGTTCTTCAATCGATCATCTGGCGAAAAAGCAATTGGCAAAAAAGCAATTTTTCCATCCATCGATATTTAATCATGCCATGGACCAATTGCCATTGGTCCCTACGTATCTCACCAAACAAACAAACAAACAAACAAACAACAAGCAGTCAAAAAAAAACCACCCCTACAAAGGAATGGTTTTTCTTCTATCGATAATTTACTGTCAACTGTTTACTGTTAACCGTTAACCCAATCTTACTTGTTTCTGAAAACTAACTCATCATTGAAAGAGTCAAGTAAAATCATACTTTCCGCTTTGACAGTACCTCCTAAGATTTCTTTCGATAATTTGTTTAGTACTTCTCGCTGAACGACTCTTTTTACAGGGCGTGCACCAAATTGTGGGTCAAATCCCTTGCGCGCTAAGAATTCTTTCGCTTCCTTCGTAGCTTCCAAGTGGATGTTTTGCTCATTTAGCATCTTCATAACTCCTTGCAATTGAATGTCTACAATTTGAAGGATGTTGTCTTGCGTCAATGGTGTAAACATGACCACTTCATCAATACGGTTTAAGAATTCTGGGCGAACGCTTTGTTTTAATACGTTCAGTACTTCTTCTTTTGCTTCTTCTGATGCTTGTTCAATATCGTTAATCTGTTCAAACTTTTCTTGGATAATGTGACTACCCATGTTAGACGTCATGATGATAATTGTATTTTTAAAGTCAGCCAAACGTCCTTTATTGTCAGTTAAACGTCCTTCATCCAATACTTGAAGAAGGATATTAAAGGTATCTGGATGCGCTTTTTCAATCTCATCTAAGAGTACTACTGAATACGGTTTTCTACGTACGGCTTCAGTCAATTGACCACCTTCGTCATAACCTACATATCCTGGAGGCGCTCCAACTAATCTGCTTACACTATGACGCTCAGAATACTCACTCATATCAATACGCGTCATTGCATTTTCATCGTCAAAGAGGTAAGTAGCTAATGCTTTAGCTAGCTCCGTTTTACCAACTCCAGTTGTTCCTAAGAACAAGAAGGAGCCAATCGGTTTCTTCGGATCTTGTAATCCAGCGCGACTTCTACGTACGGCGTCACTAATGGCTTCAATCGCTTCTTCTTGACCTACTACGCGTTTGTGTAGCTCGTCTTCTAAGTGCAAGAGTTTTTCTCTTTCACTTTGCAGCATTTTCGTTACAGGAACACCTGTCCATTTGGCAACTACTTCAGCAATATCATCACTGGTCACTTCCTCTTTAATTAAAGAATGCCCTTTTTGATTTTCCTCTAATTGAGCTTGCGCTTTTTCAAGTTCTTCTTGCGCTTGTTTGATTTTACCATAGCGCAACTCAGCAACTTTTCCATAATCTCCTTCGCGTTCTGCTTTTTCTGCTTCTAGTTTAAAGGTTTCGATCTCCTGTTTACAAGCCTGAACACGATCAACAACCTCTTTTTCCGATTGCCATTTGGTGAAAATTTCGTTTCGTTCTTCTTTTAAATTCGCTAATTCAAGCCCAAGAAGTTTTAATTTATCTTCGTCATTTTCGCGTTTAATCGCTTCAATTTCAATTTCTAATTGCATGATTCGACGATCTAAAACATCCAATTCCTCAGGTTTAGAGTTGATCTCCATGCGCAATTTAGCTGCAGCCTCGTCCATTAAATCAATCGCTTTATCTGGTAAGAAACGATTGGTAATATAGCGTTCAGATAAATTTACAGCTGCAATAATCGCCTCGTCTTTGATGCGTACTTTGTGGTGTGCTTCGTATTTTTCTTTAATACCACGCAAAATTGAAATCGCGCTTTCTGTATCTGGTTCGTCGACAATTACCTTTTGGAAACGGCGTTCGAGTGCTTTATCTTTTTCAAAATACTTTTGATATTCATCTAGGGTTGTTGCTCCAATAGAACGCAGCTCACCACGGGCTAGGGCTGGTTTTAAGATGTTAGCTGCATCCATAGCACCCTCACCACCACCAGCACCAACTAAGGTGTGAATCTCATCGATAAACAAGATAATTTGCCCTTCTGAAGTGGTTACTTCTTTTACTACCGACTTTAATCGCTCTTCAAATTCCCCTTTGTATTTGGCTCCCGCAATTAGCGCTCCCATGTCCAAAGAAAAGATTTGTTTGTCCTTTAGATTTTCCGGAACGTCTTGTTGTACAATACGATGGGCTAATCCCTCTGCAATTGCAGTTTTACCAACTCCAGGTTCTCCAATTAACATAGGGTTGTTTTTGGTGCGTCGACTCAAAATTTGCAACACACGTCGAATCTCTTCATCTCGACCAATAACCGGATCTAGTTTTCCTTCATAGGCCAATTTCGTTAGGTTGTTGGCGTATTTATTCAGTGAATTATAAGTTTCTTCCGCTGAAGCTGATGTTACACGAGCTCCATTGCGAATCTCTTGAATAGCCGCTTCCAATTGCTTTTCAGTCGCTCCTTGATCTTTCAACATTTGAGCTACTGTGCTTTTTGATTTGAAAATAGCTAATAGTAAATGCTCGATGGAAACATATTCATCTTTCATTTTGGTTGCAATAGCTTGAGCCTCTGTTAAAGCTGTAGCTGCATCTCTAGACAAGCCAATCTGTCCACCTTCTACTTTGGCAAAACGACTAATCGTTGCATCTAAAGCAGATTCAAAAGCAGATACATTGATGTTTAACTTCTTTAAAATAAATGGAGTAACGTTTTCGTCTACTTCCAAAATAGCTTTGAAGAGATGTTCGTTCTCTATTTGTTGTTGACCCAAACCTTGCACAATAACTTGTGCACGCTGTAGGGCCTCTTGTGATTTTATTGTAAAATTGTTCAAGTTCATTTTCTATTTTTTTTTGCGTTGTACTATACTTTTTACAAGATGTATTCCAATCTTAAATTTACGACTTTTTGTCCAAAATTATTTCTATATTTGTATGTAATGATGACAAAACGTCATTTATTGTAAGAAAATGATTCTTTTTAACTGAAAAAATGTCTTATGAATTGGATTGAATTAACAGAAACGTCAACTTTATCGGAGTTGGTTGCAAATACGTCAACTAAACCTTGTGTAATTTTTAAAAATAGTACCACTTGTTATATTAGCAAAATGGCCTTAAAAAATTTCGAACGCTCGTTTACGAATCCAACACAAGTAGACTGTTATATTGTGGATGTGAAAAAGGATCGCCTAGTTTCTTTAGATATTGCCGATCGATTTCAAGTACAACATGAGTCTCCTCAATTATTGATTGTGGCTGATGGCAAAGTGGTATTTCACACTTCACATGAGGGAATTGACGGTACTGAAACAGAAAAACTACTATTGAGATTATCCTAATAATACATAAAAAAAGTCTACATCAACGTGTAGACTTTTTTTGATACTTTGCTTATTAATTAGGAAACAACATTTTTATGAAAATAAGCAGTGGTGGGGACTTACTGTATCTCGTATATAAAAAGTAAATAACTCAAATCTAATAGGACTTTACAATATTTATTGGGTGAATCTCCTCAATCTTTGAGGGAATGTAACACACTAGCTGTTGGATATTTCTTGACGAATGTTACTTGTGGGGTATAGTTCCAAACAGTAGGCAATAAAGTACTCAACAAGAGCTGTATTCTTTTGTTTGGCATAGTAAGAAATGATGTATTTTAAATAAGCTTCATTCGGTTGAAAATCAAAGTGTAAGGATTTACTTAGCTTATCGTAAGTCGAGCGTACTAAGTCTGGATTTTGTTGAATTGTCTTGAAATTCAATGGATACTCCTCAAAAATATAACGCAACCCATCCAGGTTTCCTTTCATGGGAATGCTACCGTGATTTTCACCTTCGTATTGTTGAAAGCGATAATTTAAATTTTTTGAAATATGTTGAGTGAGATAGGTGTTAAATGATTGAATCGCACTGAAATGATCTTCTAAATGCCCTTTATTCTCGCTATTGCCAACTTGAGTTAGGAAGAGTTTTCGATGTAGAAAATCTTTATTTGGTTGAGCTTGATACGATTTTAGGATATAAGTATCATCCCACCAAATACTTGGGTCATGCACAATATAGGCTTGAAACATCGCAGTATAGTTCAATAAATTATTTAAAGCTGTAATCCCTCCAAAGGAATGTCCAATGAGAATAGCATAGTCGTTGGCTCTAAACGATTGATGCACAAATGGTTTTACTTCTTGTTCTAAGAATTGAAAAAAAGTGTCATTCCCACCAGATTCTCCTTTTATTTTCGCTTTTTGTTCCGCTGTCATGACCTTTTCATTACGCGTGGTGGGAGTTAAGTCTCTCGTGCGATTGGTATTGACAATACCTACGACTATCATCTCAGGAATAGCAGGATAAGGGTATTTGGACAGTTTTTCAATATAAGCCGTTAGATAATGGAAGTTACTTTCGCTATCCAAGAGGTAAATAACAGGATAGTATTGTGGTGTTAAACTACTATCAGTATAGGTGTTAGGTAGGTAGATTTGAATTTTTCGCTCTTCATTTAAAAGAGTAGAAGAAATGGTATACTCTTGACCAATAGTAATAGGAGTTTGCGCTGATAGAAAAGGGGTAGAGAGTAAAAAGATAAGTAGCCCTAAAAAACGCAGGAACGATAGTTTCATTCTTTTTTTAATTTGTTTTAAAAGGCAAAGATAATTGTTTATATTTATTCTAAATAAATAAAAATATAAATTCTAATCCAAACGATAGCGCATTGTTGTGTGCACAATTTCAAATTCTTGTTCGAGATAGAGTTGTAATGCTTTTGAATTTTGTTTTAGTACGAGTAGTTCAATATAGTCGACTTGTTTGAGTTTGGCCCAATCTTTTACCGCTTGAATAAGTTGTTTACCAATACCTCGATTGCGATAGGTTTCTTCTACATAAAGGTCTGCAAAGTTGAGATAACGATGAGGCACAAAGCACTCATAGGGAAGTGTTTGTTCAATAAAAAGTGAGGTCATGCCAATAATATGGTTTTGATCTAAGGCGAGAATGAACTCGCAATTATCATCTTCAATGGTTTCCTGTAAAAAGGATAGGTCAGGGAGATCTGCTTTGAAGGAATAGGGTTGGTGACGTTGTAAATCAGCAAATTGTTTTTGATACAACAGCTGAAGATCTTCTATATCTGCTAGAATTGCGGGACGAATAATCATTTTATTTATTTTGTTTAAATGTACAGTAAAAATTAGAAAACAGCAGAAACTCCTACTGATTTATTGACGCAAGTCAAGAAAAAACAAACAGGAGAATGATACCTTTGTCTCATGAATTTATATACCATATTAAAAAAAATAAAACCCTTTATACAGCCATATAGAGGATTAGTTATAGGAACGTTAGTATTAACAGCGATAGGCTCTATTGCCGTTCAGGTTAATGCTTTAGTACTGCGCTATTTGGTTGATGCCTTAACTGCAGTAGTAAACAAAGAACAAACACTACATTGGGGATTTCAGGTACTCTTGTGGAGTAGTGTCATTCTAATTGTCAAAGAAGTTGCCTTTAGCTGTGTACAATTCGGACAGCGTTATTTTGGAGAAAAACTGCGTATTTATACGTCCAGAGATATTTCTCAGTTGGTCGTAGAGCGCATTTTGACTTTTAAAATGGCTTTCTATACCTCAGAAGAAAATGACAGTGGGAAATTGCAAACGCGTATTGATCAGGGTATTAGTAGTATCACGCGTTTAGTTCAAAATTTCTTCATTGATATTTTACCGCTATTTGCCAATGCTTTTGTGGCTTTATTCTTTATTTATTCGGCTAATGTCTATATCGGCTTAGTGAGTACAGCGATGATTCCGCTATATTTCTATGTTAGCCAGAAACAAGCTAAAAAACTGAAGGGATTCAGAAGAAAAATGCGAAGTTATCGCGAGAACAAAAACAATGGAATTATTTCGTTAATTAACTCTATCACAGTGATTAAATCCTTTGTACGTGAACCTTTAGAGTCAAAAAAACACGAGGAAATCCAATACGATCTGACCGAAAATCAGTTGTATACGCGAAAAATGAGTTTTGTGTTTGATTCAGTAAAGAGTTTTATTGAGCAATTTGGTCTCGTGGTAATTATTCTTTTGACTACTTACTTTGTGTTAGAAGGACAGATGAGCGTAGGGATGATTATGTTTCACGTTTTGCTTTTCAATAACGTTACAGCGCCAATTCGCCAATTGCACCGTATCTATGATGATGTTAACGATGCAATGATTTACTCCGAAAGCTTCTTTGAAATTCTAGAAGCCAAAGAAGAGGAAGCATCAGGAAGCTATATTCCAACTAAAATAGAAGGTCGTATTGAATTGAAAAATGTATCTTTTAATTATCCCAATGGAACCAAAGCTTTGAAAGAAGTTTCTATGCTGATTGAACCCAATAAAACGACGGCTTTAGTGGGATTGAGTGGAGCGGGTAAAAGTACCGTTATCAATTTGTTGGATAAGTTTTATGAACCCAATCAAGGGCAAATTCTATTAGATGGAATCGATTTAAAAGAGTATGATACCAAAGAATTGCGTAAACACATCGGTTTAGTACTTCAAAAGAACCATATTTTTCAAGGGAGTATAGCAGAAAATATTCGCTATGGAGATGAAAATGCTACGTTAGAGCAAGTGATTGAAGCAGCTAAAAAAGCCTATATACACGAGCAAATTATGGATTTACCTCAAGGCTATGAAGCAGATGCTCGACTACTGTCCGGAGGGCAACAGCAGCGTATTGCTATTGCGCGTTTATTTTTAAAAGATCCGGCAATTATTTTCTTGGACGAACCAACGGCGAGTTTAGATGCCATTGCTACGGAACAAATTAAGCGCAGCTTGGATGCAATCAAAGAAAATAGAACAGTTATTATTGTTTCCCACAGTATTTCACAAATTATCGATGCCCATCATATTGTTGTGATGGAAAAAGGACAAGTAGTAGAAAGTGGGGTGCATGAAGCATTATATGAAAATAAATCGACGTATTACGATATATTCTCCGCTATGGCTAATAGTTTGAATCTTGAAAAAATCTCTCAAACACTGAGTTAGTTAACGGGTTATCAGTTAACGGTTTACTGAAAATAATCGGATATAAGAAAAGCTAATCCTTTGTAGGGTTAGCTTTTTTTGTTTGTTGTCCAGTGTTTGTTGAATATGAAACATTCTTAAATACGGTAACAGTTAACGGATTATAAATAGTTCGTTTTGGGTGAGTCCATTAAAAGCTTGTTTTTAATAGAGGTACTATGGACTCACCATGAAGGTACACTTGACTCATAGTAAAGATGACTACAATAAAGATTAACTGAGATTAGTTCCTGTTGTGATTGGTTGGCTGTAGTTGTTCATCGACAACCAACAAACAACAACCAACAAACAACTCACTCTTTTTTGACCTATATCAATGTTTTTCGATCTAGATAAGCTGAATTTTGTCTCAGTAAAAAAACATAAAATATGAATAGTAAATATTACAAGTACGTCAACACTTTATTTGTGGTAATCCCGATGACCTTAATTATGGCCTTTGTTGGATTGATTAGAAATTACGGTTTTCAAGAAGGATGGTTCTTTTTGTTTTTGAAAGCGTGGAGTGTGATGCTTCCCGTAGCCTATGCTTCTGCTTTCCTTATTATTCCAAGAGCAAGAAAATACGCAGAACAATTAATTAAAAAATAAAATGGAAGATAAATTACAAGAATTTGGAAAAAGCAGTCAAGAACGAGTAGAGCGAGCATTGAGTTTTCTAAAAGTAGGTAAAGGAGTTTTGTTGTTGGACGATAACGACAGAGAAAATGAAGCCGATGTGATTTTCTCTGCTCATTTGATGTCAGAACAAGACATGGCTTTATTGATTCGCTATTGTAGTGGTGTGATTTGCCTGTGTTTAACCAATGAAAAAGCAGATCATTTAGCTTTACCTTATATGGTAACAGAGAATACCAGTCAATTTCAAACCCCTTTTACCATAACGATTGAAGCAGCCAAAGGAGTTACAACAGGATTATCTGCAGCGGATCGTCTGACTACCGTTCGTGCAGCGAGCAATAAAAATGCTCTAGCAACAGATTTGTCAAGACCAGGTCATATTTTTCCGTTACGCGCTAAAAATGGAGGTGTTTTGGAGCGAAACGGACATACAGAAGGTAGTGTAGATTTGATGAAATTAGCAGGTTTACCACCAGAAGCTGTTTTATGTGAATTGATGAATGACGATGGAACCATGGCGCGACTGCCAGAAGCGATTGACTTCGCTTTGGAACACAAAATGACGGTGTTAACAATCGCAGATGTGGTGTATTATCGTACATTTGTTAGTGAAAAATAAGTGCAATGAAACAATTAATAGCCTATATTCAAGATCGAATTGACGTTACGGAAGCAGAGTTGGATCTAATCCTTTCATTTTTTAAATATGAAAAACTCAAGAAAGGCGCTCAGTTGAATGCGGGAATCGGACAAACCCAAAAGTTATATTTTGTTTGTCAGGGGTGCTTGCGCATTTTCTATATCAACGAAGCAGGTCAAGATACTACGCGTTTCTTTGCCTTTGAAAATCAATTCGCTACTACTTTAGTTAGTTTTATTCAAGGAAATAGCGCTGAAGAATATATGCAAGCACTAGAAGAAAGTGAAGTTTATGTAATTACACATCACCATTTTTACGAATTGTTAGAAGCGGTTCCTCAATGGGAAAAATTCTATAGAAAATACCTGGAATTTGCTTATATCAATAATACAAGTAGGTTATTTGCGATGGTGACCATGGATGCAGTTACCAGATATCAAGATTTGTTATATCAAAGCCCCCAAATCGTAAGGCGATTACCGAATAAAATTGTCGCTTCTTATTTGGGTGTTTCCCAAGAGACCTTGAGTCGAATTAAAGCAAAATAATTATTTTATACATTTAATTTCCAAGCTTACCATTGAGTCATCAGTGGTAAGCTTTTTTTTTATTCTCATTAAAAATATTGAAATAAAAAAATAAGCGCAAATAGCGAACTATTTTGAGAATTTTTTAAAAAAAGAGAATCAAAACTTTACAATTCCCATAAAGTACAGTTATTTATTTTAATTGTTAAAATTTACATTTTTTTAAAACTTTAAATGATAATAATTTCTTAAACTATTTTATGTAAAATATAAGATAAATCCTTTATATTTATTCCAATATTTTTAATATATGATATTTCTTTATTAAAAATAGCTGTATTATGTTTTTTATTTTAAAATTATATTCATTTTTCGTATGCTTTGTTTTTTAAGTTTTAAATGGAGTTATCTTGTGTAATTATGAAAAAATATAGAATGTAAGAAAAAAGAATATTTGTTAAAATAATAGTACGTGAATTAAAATAAATGATTTAAAATTTAACTAACAATCGCATATTGTAAAAATGGTGGTTTAGGATTTTTTTAAATAGAAAACTTTTATTTCAGTATAAAATGAAAATTATTGATTTTGAGTAAATTAAAAAAAGTAGAAGTACTTCTGAATTAAAAAAAAATAACATAAAATTTAAAAAGTATCTCATTTGGTATAATATTTGATTAATGTAATTATATTAGAAATAAAACAGCTTTTTAGTTGTTTTATTTCTGAAAATATATACATAATTGAAATAAATGGTAGTTTATGAAAAAAAATGTACTTTCAGTTGCGTTGTTGATGATGTCTGGTTTTACCTTCGCACAAGTAGGAATTGGAACAGCCAATCCAAATCCAGCTTCACTTTTGGATATTGAAGCAAAGCAAGGTAATTTTAAAGGTGTACTTATTCCGAGAATTCCTCTTATCTCTTTAGAGAATAATACGAATATGAATGGAGGAAAAACACCAAATAGCTTACTCGTTTTTAATACTACAAATACGGATGATTTAAAACCAGGTTATTACTATTGGTTTGAGAATCGTTGGGTTCGTCTAATCACTTCTACAGATGATTTTTTGAAAGATGTTGGGAAAAATGAAGAATTAGCAGTTAATCCTGTTGATGAAACGCTATTCTTACGCGATTCTAAAAATAATATAGTATCCGTGCCTTTGGCTGATGTCAATATCTTGACGACACTCGAATCTCATGGACAAGGAAAATATACGTATACTTCAGAAGATCAAACGCAAACAAGTATTGATGTTCCTGCAGATGTAATTCAGAATATCACTGCAATTCTGCAGAATGAAACGGTTATCAATGAGATTGTCCAAGCCATAACATTACATGCGAAAAGTATTAGTGGAGATGATATCATTGAAGTAAATGGTGGTGAAAAAGCGGTTTTAACTCAAACAACGTTAAAAGTAAAAGATAGTAGTATTACCACAGCCAAAATTAAACCAGGAAGTATCAAGCAATTATTAGTAACTGATGCTACTGGAGAAGTGAAGTGGGTTGCTGTAACAGATGACATTATCAAAGAAGCGGTACGTGCCAATGAGCGCATAACGGTTTTAGAAGATAATCAAAATGGAACATTCTCTTATTATAATGAAAATGCTATTGACCCTCAAACGGGAGTACCTATTCGCGATCGTGGAATCGTATTTGATGCCAATACGTTGAGAATTAAAGAAAGAGAAGGAATTGCAGAACGTGGTATTTACGATTTTTACGATGGAATGACTTCACTTGAAAATCCATTGATGACCATTAGTACGCGCGCAAATTCTATTTTTATAGACAACAGCAGTACCATTATTGAAGGAGATAACCTACAAAGTGTTATTGAAAATATCATCAATAAAATAGAGCTTGCTCAAACTAGACCTTCTCCTTTAACTGGGGATGGAATTTTAGTTAATGGAAATGCAAGTTTGGCTGGAGCTGTACTGAAAGATGTTCTGTTGACCATAGCTGATGGAGCAATTTCAGAACGCAAATTAGCTAATAATGCAGTTACAACTTATAAAATCAACGATAAAGCCGTTACTGCAGCTAAAATTGCACCAGGTTCGGATAAACATTTGTTGGTAACGAAAAATAATGAAGTACAGTGGATTCCAGTTACAGATGACATCATGAAGGAGATTGTTACGAAAAATGAAACCATTACGATTTTAGATCCTTCAGCCAACAATGGAACCTTTGTATACTATAACGAAGCTGATTTTGATGCAACAGGTACATTGATAGGACAGGGTGTATTGTTTGATGCTAATACGTTGACCATTGAAGATAATGGACAAGGGAAATATATTTTCCGTGATCAAAAAACGCAAACAGGAGCTCCTTTAGCGGAAATTGATATTGTGGGAACTGTAATTGAAAATATTACTGAAATCCTAGATAATCAAACTGTTGTTCAAGAAATTTATGAAAAAATTGCAGCTGAAGGAAAAGCATTAACCAATGAAGATGCTTCTATTTTAGTTGAAGGCGGTGATGCGGCAGTGTTGCATGCAACCAAGATATCAGTTGCTAATCAGGGAATTACACCAACTAAAATAGCCCCTGGAGGAGATAAATATATTTTAGTTACAAAAAATGGACAAGTAGAATGGGTACCAGCTACGGACCTAATTATCAAAGAAATTGTTGATCAGCATGAGAAGATTACGGTATTAACAGTAGATCAAAACCGTGGTACTTTTGTGTATTATAACGAAGAAAATGTAGATAGTAATGGTCAAATTACTGGTGCTGGGGTTGCCTTTGATGCCAATACATTGACTATCGGGGATAATGGTTCTGGGCAATACGTATTTCGAGATGGAAATACTAGAACTGGAGCCGCGTTAGCTGAAATTGATATTTTAGGTACTGTAATTGAAAATATTACAGAAATCTTAAGTAAAGAAGAAGTTCGAGAAGAGATTTTTGAGACTGTAGCGGCTCAAGGTAAAGATGTGATGTCTACGAATGGTTCTATTGCCATTGTGGGTGGTGAAAAAGCGGCACTAAAAGAGATGCAATTGACAATTGCTCCTGATGGAGTAACAACAATTACAATTGCTGCTGCGGCTGTAACCACAGATAAAATTGCTCCAGGAGCGAAAAAAGGACAGTTGTTAGTAACCAATGAAAATAGAGAAGTGCAATGGATGGATGCCTCTGATCCCGTAATCAAAGAGATCTTAAAAGGCAATCAAGCAGTGACCTATGTGGAAGATAATCAAGATGGAACATTTACGTACTTCAATGAAGCTTGTTTCGATAAAGATGGAAATTTAGTTTATCCAGAACATGCTATTACTTTTAATGCAAATACGCTACGAGTAGAAGAAGTGGCTGATAATCAAGGAAATGGAACGGGTGTGTTTCAGTTTTTTGATAAATCAAGTGATACTGATCCAATTAGTACAATTAATGTTACCGCTAGTGTAATTAGCAATATCGATCAAATTCTGCAAGACGTTCACGTTCAAAACTCCATTTATACTACGGTAGCAAACAAAGGAAAGTTACTACAAAGTACAGATGCTTCGTTAGCTATTACGGGAGGTGAAAAAGCAGTATTGGAAGGGGTTACTATTAATATTAAAGAGGAAGGAGTTCAAACCCAACACCTAGCGGATACTTCTGTTACAACGGCTAAGATTAATTCTGAAAGCGCTTTGAAAGGAACTTTACTCACTGCAGATGGTTTAGGAAAAGCGTATTTCCAACCTGCAGATGAGGCTGTTAGACCGGCTATGCAAGGAGATTTAGTAGGTGAAGCTGGAGTGATTAATATTTTAGGTGGTGGTGAGAATGTATTGTTTGGTGATCAAAATAAAAAGGTAACCATTGCCATTAACAAAGGTGGAGTAAAAGGCAAGCACATTGCTGCTGGAGCAGTTAAGAATATCAATATTGCCGATCAAACGATTGAAGCAACGAAACTTACTGCAGGAACTGGTGAGGCAAATCGCGTAGCCATGGCAAACGCGGCAGGGGAAGTGGTGTATCAAACTCTTTCTGCTGAAACCATGACGGAAAAAGGAGATATTACAACCGATCACATTATCACCGTATCAGATAACGGGGTTGGAAAAGTACTAGCCGATGTTACCATAGGTATCGCTAATAATTCCATTCCTGCAACAAAATTAAATGGAGGTGGTGCTAATGCTAATACAGTAGCAATGGTTGGAGCAAATGGCACAACGGTAACTTATGAACCAATTACACCTGCAAAAATTTCCAACAAAGGAAAAATCACAACCGATAATATTATTGTGGTTGATAATGGCGTAGACAAAGTATTGGGTGATTTAAAATTGAGTATTCAAAATCAAGGAATCACAACAACCCAATTGGCCAATGAAGCAGTTGGTACAGCACAAATAAAAAATCAATCCGTTACGATTGAGAAAATATCAGCTGAGGGAATTACAGCAGCGAGTATGCTTGTAACTCAAGGCAATGGCGTAGCGGAATGGGCAGAACTTGGAGATATTGTTAGTCAAACAGCAGGTGATTTAACAACAGATAGTATCATTCAAATCACTAGTGGTGATGGAGAAAAAGCCTTATTGAAAGATGTAACTTTAGGTATAGCGAATCAAAGTATCACCAGTGATAAATTAAGCTCAAAAATCAATGGTGTAAACAAGGGTGAAAATTATTTACTTGTAACAAACAATGCAGGAGGTTTTGATTATGTCCTAAAAGAAGCCGTACAAGCAGGTGGTGAAGATTTAGAACTGGGATCCGCTTTAGTATTTACAGAGGATACAACTGGATTGAATGCGGTGTTAGCTCCAACTAAAATTGATGTTGCTCCAGGTGGAATTGGAACAGACAAATTAGCAAATGGCGCTGTTACACCAGCAAAGATTACGGCTGAAAATGCAGCTGAAAATACAGTATTAACCGCTAATAACGATGGTACAGTGGCTTTTAAAGCCTTGAGTAATACCGCTTTTGAAGGACAAGGAGAAGACCTGACAACAGATGGATCAATTGTAGTAGCTGAAAATAACAAAGCCTTATTGGCAACGACAGCTATTTCCATTGCAGAAGCAGGCGTATCCAATAAACACATCCAAGATAAAGCAGTAACGCCAAGCAAAATTAACGCCAAGCAAAATTAACGCTATTGCAGGAACAGATAATGCTCCAACCGGAACGGTATTAACCGCTGATGGAAATGGAAATGCTATGTTCCAATCCTTTGAAGTATTGGCAACAACACAAGGAAAAGCTTTGTTAAGTGATCCTTCAATTTCAGTTTCACCAGCATCAAACAAAGCTGCTTTACAAGATCTTAGTATCAGTGTAACTAAAGGCGGTATTAAAAAAGAACATATCGCTACTCGCAATGTTACCTTAGATAAATTAAGTACAGATGATGCGGAATATGGATTGATTTTAGGTACCGATGGACAAGGCGGAGTTGAGTTAGTCAATATGGTGGATATGGTGGCCGAATCAGGTAAACGTCTAACAGGTGGTACGGGAATTTCCGTGACAGGTGTGAATGCTGGGCATGCTTTATTAGCAGAAGCAACGGTTAGTATTATCGATGAAGGAGTATCTGAAGCTAAATTAGGGGTGAATGCGGTAACGGAATTAAAAATTGCCGATAAAAATGTAACCGCAGCAAAATTGAGCTCTAAAGTAGGAAGCACGTTCACACGTAGTGGACATGTATTAACTTCTGATGGTAGAGGAGGAGTGTCTTTTGAAGCAGCAGCTGCAACAGAAGCAACGGGTAAAATTGACGGTGGAACTTCGCCAATTAGTGTGGTAAATGGAGATAATACCGTAGCACATGATGTCGAATTAAGCTTGAAACCAACTTCAATTGACGCATCTTATTTAGCCAATGGAGCAGTAACTACAAGCAAGATTGCAGAAGAAGCTGTAACGGCAACCAAAATTAAAACAGCCCAACTTCAAGATGGACACTTTACAACGGGAGCAGTAAAATCAAGAGCAATTGCTGATGGAGCAGTAATAGCAAGAACGATTGCCACTGGCGCTGTAGGTAATGCCGAACTAGCAACAAATGCAGTTACTGAAGAAAAAATAAAAACCAATGCTGTAACCTACGATAAAATTAAACCAGAGTCTATTTATGGCAATGTAGTAAAAGACAAAGGAATTACAGTAAGTAAAATTGATCCAGTAAATGCAACAACGGGACATGTCTTGACAGTGAAATCTAATGGAACAGTAGCATTTGAAGCACCAACTGGAGCAAGTATCACCAAAGGAAACTTAAATAGTAGTTCAACCATTGAAGTGACAAACGGAACAGAGGCTGTATTTAAAAATGTAGAGTTAAAAGTAAAAGGAGCATCAATCAAAAACGAACATATTGCTTACAATGCTATTGGATTCGAAGAACTAGAAGCAGATGCAATCTATGGTTCCGTAATTAAAGACGAAGGAGTATCCGCAGAAAAAATATCGTCCAAAGATGAAGATGACGATAACACACCTGCAGGATTTGTATTGACTTCAGATGGAACTGGAGGGGCTTCTTTCCAAAAAGCCGCGGGTGGAAATTCAGGATTTTTCTATTCCCCTTCTTTTGTGGTTGATGTGTATCCAGGTAGTCGAGGTGAAAAAAATGTGTATACTATTTACAAAGACCAATTCCAAGGAGCGATCTCTTCTCGTTCAGCAGCAAGTCTAACGATATATGAAGCGAATGAATTAGATTTCTTTATCCTGTATTATGATGAAGATGTATTTGAAAATGTATCTATTGGTCAAGATGGATTATTAAAGTATAGTGTTAAACGCGATGCAGAAGTAACTGCCGCTACTTTCTTCAATGTGGCCATGCAATTGAGATAAGACTAAATCAGAAGATTCCCTTCGTTTTTATGTATACTATAGAAACGAAGGAGTCTTAACTTTATGTAAGAAAAATATGAAATATACTATAGGAATATTACTTATTGGTTTATGGGCGTGTCAAGGGTTGTCAGCTCAAGAAATGAATAGAACATTTCCCTATCATGCCTCGTTGACTGGAACTTCTGCTCCCAATAATATTGTAGAACAAATTAAAAGTGGTGCACCAACAGGAAGCAATAGATATACCAGAGATGGGCTACAGTTGACTTATGATAATACCAAAAAAGCATTGAGCGGATTTTACCTCAAAGATTTAGAGGTACCAATGAATTATGCTATTGAAGTTGATTTTGAATTTGCAACATTGGATGGTAAAGAATACTATGGACATTATGGAGACGGAATTAGTCTTTTCTTATTTGATGCTAATGCTTCTTTTGATCTAGGAAGCTATGGTTCTGGACTAGGTTATGCGTACAACAGCTCAACAGGAAGTAGACAAGCGGGATTGAATGGTGCCTATTTAGGGGTAAGTTTAGATGTATATGGTGATTCAAGGGAAAGAATGAATTCGGTTAACAATAAGCGAGAAGGAATATCAGGTATTACTTTTCAACGAGAAGATAGTCATATAACGATTCGAGGTGGACAACATCAAAATGATCGATACAAAGGGTATCCTGTCATTTATACCCAACAAACAAATTGGGGAAATCAATCCAACGCTAATGCTGCTACTGCGAAGCTGGACTTTAATACAGGTGAATATGAAGAAGATTCTTATGCGCCAAGTTTACCCCATTTGCGAACGGAGTATGCTAACACATTGAGATTTTATAGGTTTAATTTTGTTTACAACCCCATTCACAGCGAATATGATGAAAGAGGAACTATGTTGCAATTCTATTTAAGAAATGATAGTGGAGTGATTCACGGAGGAAATTCAGAAGCTCTTTTCCTTCAAACTGAATTTCGTACCAAAGATGAAAATGGAAGTTTGTATACGTTTAAAGGAAAGAATATCGATTCATATAAAATTGGAATTGCTGGAACAACGGGAGATGCCACCGAAACTCATCTAGTCAAGAATGTTAATGTCCGATTGACTCATGCACCTGAAACCAAAGACAAGAAGGTACTTCTTTGCCTAACGGATGGAGGAGATGATCGCACGCGTTGGGCTAAATTAGAAAAACCATTTGACGGTTCTACGTTTTATGTTGGAGATCCTGGAGATCCTGGACGTCCTAAATCTGGAAATACGTACAATCACATTGATTTTGAATCGGTTCGTTTAGAAGATAAATATGGTTATCCTTTAAATTATAGGACAGAGGAACACACAACAACTTGGAGTCAAATTTACGATGAACCAGGGGTTGGTGAGTGGGATTTAACCTACAATGAATTTAGTGCTACTTTGTATTTCACACCTGCGAATCGAATCATGGAGGAAGGCGATTATGATGTTTATATTTCGGCAAAAAGTGTAGAAAAAAACGATGGCAGTCCTTTTGCATATGAAGATTATCGAAGTAGACCAACTAAGATAACGGTTCAAGCAAGGCATTGTAAATCGGTTGTCAATCCGAGTATGCCCATTCGAGTGGTAGAAGAAGAAGATTAAAAACAGAAAAAAAAGTAGTATGATCATTTCATACTACTTTTTTTTTATGGAACTTATCTTGACTTTTTTTAACCAATTAGAAAAAGTCAAAATGAGTTCTGGATACAATAAATTAAAAGTTTACTCTTCTAAACCATTTTCTTTTAACAAAGCCTCTGCCTTAGTTAAATCATTTTCCTCAACCAATACGTGAACGGCCTTGCCTAAAGTTCCATATCCTGCACTGCGTCCTGCTTCAATATCATCACGGATAATATAAGCTATGTTGTTTTCTTCTAATAAGTTGCGTACGGCTAAAACCATCACTTCACTACCTGCGAATAATTTCTTGTGATTCATATCCTTCTATTTTTACTTAAAAGTACACTTTTTAAATGGAAAAAAAGAAAGTATACCTATCTTTTTTAACAAACTTTTCGCTTGAAGTACCCTATTTTGGTGAGAAAGTTCTATTTTTACTTGATACAAGAACATCGCTATGTACAACCTCAAAATAGATTATGCAGAGGGAGCTCACCCTGCAATTTTAGATCAATTACTCGAAACAAACTTTATACAACAAAACGGATACGGCTTGGATGAATATACCGTACAAGCAAAGGCAATTTTACGTGCAAAAATGAACCAAGCGAAAGCTGAGATTTTCTTTGTATCAGGGGGAACGCAAGCCAATCTATTGGTGATTTCCTTTTTATTGCGACCGCATGAGGCTGTAATTAGTGCCAATACAGGGCATATTTATGCCAATGAAACAGGAGCAATTGAAGCAACAGGACACAAAGTAATTCCCATTGAAAGTAAAGACGGAAAGCTAACTCCAACGCAAATCAAGCAAACCCTAGCGACATTTCAACTGCGTCCTCATGTCGTAAAACCAAAAGTAGTTTATATTTCCAATACTACCGAAATCGGAACTGTATACACAGAAAGAGAACTACAAGACTTGTCTGCGCTTTGTAAAGCTGAAGGACTTCTCCTATTTATGGATGGTGCGCGTTTAGGTCATGCCCTGACAGCGCCAAATAACGATCTAAGTTTGGAGCGAATTGCGGAACTAGTTGACGTTTTCTATATTGGAGCAACTAAAAATGGCGCTTTATTTGGTGAAGCTATCATTTTTCCTAACCCACAATTGGCACTTGATTTTGATTATAACCTCAAACAAAAAGGTGCTCTTTTTGCAAAGGGAAGAGTATTAGGCATTCAATTCTTAGCACTGTTTGAAGAAGATTTATATTTTAAATTAGCTAAAGACGCTAATGAAATGGCTATGAAACTAGCCCAAGCATTCGAAGAGAAAGGCTATTCTTTTTTAGTTGAACCTTCTAGCAATCAAATCTTTCCGATTCTACCTATAGCATTGATTCAACGCCTACAAGAAAAATTCGATTTCTACGTATGGAAATCTATCAATGCAGAATATGCCGCGGTGCGTTTAATTACTTCTTGGACAACAGATGATTTAATGCTAGATGTTTTCATCGCTATGCTAAATGAATAACTAAAATGGAACACGTATTTATTACCGATTTAGATGGAACTCTACTCAATAATCAGGGCTATTTAAGCTATGATAGCGAACAAATACTCAACGAAATTAGTGTATCAACTCCTCACAAAATAGCGTTTGCCACAGCAAGAGGATTGACTAGTGCAGCTAAAGTGATACAGCATGTCGATTGGAATTTTCCCGTAATTTTAAACAATGGAGCCGTTATTTACGATTGGCCAACTCAACGCGTATTAGAAATTAAGGGAATTGAATCTCCACTTGTTCAATTGGCATTGGAATTGGCAACAGTCAAAGGCCTTTCGCCTTTGATTTTTACGTTAAATGAGCAGTTTGAAGAAGGGATTTTTTATCAGACTAATCCCAGTGCCGGATTACAGTATTTCATACAACTAAGACCCAATGACCCTCGTTTTATAGAAGTACCCGATTTAAAATTACAAACTTTAACTTGGAATACACAAGCTTTGGTGATGATGTTTATTGGCGACTATGATACCTTAGTGCCCTTAAAGTTGTATTTACAAGAACACTATAATGAAAATCTTAAGTGCTTATTGATGCAAGATCAATACATTCCCAATCACTTTGTATTAGAAGTGTCTAACGCTAATGCAACCAAAGAGAAAGCGATTGCGTATTTACAAGAACAATATAATATTAAAGGAGAACAATTGCATCTATTCGGGGATAATCTAAATGATCAAGGCATGCTGAAATTGGAAGCCAATACCTATGCTGTAGGTAATGCACATCCTGAAATTTTACAGTTGGCGCAGCATAGGATTCCAACAAACGAACAAGATGGAGTAGCTCAGACCATTAAACTCCTTGTAAATCAAATACTATAGAAAAAAGAGATAGACCGCTTGTGCACACAAAAGGAAATTATAGTATTCCCTATTTTTTTTATACCTTCGGCTTTTCTTTTTCCAATCCTATATTGGAGGCAGAAAATCAAGTAAACCAACAATAAAAACTAAAAACATAAATTCATGAAATTAGCTAGTATTAACAATGGCACAAGAGATGGTCAATTAGTCGTTGTTTCAAAAGACTTGTCAAAAGCAGTTGTAGTAACTGAAATTGCAGCTACAATGCAAGCAGCATTAGATCAATGGGCAACCAATGAACCACTTTTAAAAGAAGTGTATGACAACTTAAACGCAGGAAAGCTATCTAATACCATCGATTTTACAACAGCTAAAATAATGGCACCAATTCCACGTGCATACCACTGGGCGGATGGAAGTGCTTATGTAACACACGTTGAATTAGTTCGCAAAGCTAGAAACGCAGAATTACCAGAGTCATTCTGGACAGATCCATTGATGTATATGGGAGCATCTGATGCATTTATTGGTGCAACAGATGATATCTTAATCGAAAAAGAAGAGTGGGGAATTGACTTCGAATCAGAAGTAGCCGTTATTACTGATGACGTACCTCCAGGAGTAGATGCTCAAACTGCTTTGAAACACATTAAATTGGTTACGATTTTAAATGATGTTTCGTTGAGAAACTTAATCCCTGCAGAATTGGGTAAACAATTCGGATTCTATCAATCAAAACCATGGACTACTTTTGCTCCTGTAATGGTTACGTTAGATGAACTAGGAGAGGATTGGAAAGAAGGAAAATTGCATTTACCACTTCACTCAACGTTGAATGGTATTTTAGTAGGATCGCCAAATGCTGGAGTCGATATGACATTCAACTTCGGACAATTAGTAGCACACGCAGCTAAAACACGTTCGTTAATGGCTGGAACAGTAATCGGATCAGGAACAGTAGCTAACCAAGGTAGCCCATCTGGATCAAGCTGTTTAGCAGAAGTACGATGCCTTGAAACCATTAAAGATGGTAAGCCATCAACACCATTCATGCAATTCGGAGACCGCATCGAAATTGAAATGATGGATAAAGAAGGAAAAAGTATCTTTGGAAGAATCAACCAAGTAGTAAAAGAATACAAAAAATAAGAGTAAAAAAGGAGCGAATTTTCGCTCCTTTTTTTATGGGGAAAGGTTATCAGTTATCAGTTAATTTTCTGATTTAAGGATATATTTTCTTTAATCGATAATCTGGCAAAAAAGCAACTTGCAAAAAAGCGAAAAAGCAAATCTAAAGGTTATCGGTTATCAGAAATCAGTTTTTCTTTAATAGAGAATTTCTTCCACAAACAACGCACACCAAACACCAAACAACGCACACCAAACACCAAACAACGCATACCAAACACCAAACAACGCACACCAAACACCAAACAACGAACAACAATCAACTGAGCTCCCTATATCCACGTTTGAGTGTTTGTATTTTTCCGTTTCAGTTTGTTTTTTTAAAGCCATACTCAAAATAGCAGTACTATTGTACTAGGTTAAAACTTGTGAAGGAAAAAAAGTGAACGCCTATTTTTAGTAGAATATCTTTTTTGATATAAAATGGTTGAGTTAAAATTTTATTCGATATTCTTACCCTATAGAACGTTTATTTTCTTTTACTAGGTTAGTAATTGATAAGGTGAATGAGAAGAACAAACTTGTAATGAGTTTGTTCTTTTTTTATGCATTCATTTTTAGATATGGAGCGCTATTAGCCATGAAGCAGCGATTATATATTTTATATAAAGCTTAAAATATATTGTATATTTGTTAGATGAGTGATAAGAACTTATATATAATCGCTGGTTGTAATGGAGCAGGTAAGACTACTGCCTCCTTTTCTTTACTACCTGAAATTTTAGATTGTAAGGAATTTGTAAATGCAGATGAAATTGCTAAGGGTTTGTCACCTTTTCAACCAGATAAAGTCGCTGTTGAGGCAGGTCGAATTATGTTGAATAGAATAAATGATTTATTTAAGAGTCAAAAAAACTTTGCTTTTGAAACGACTTTGGCTACAAAAATATATAGAAACAAGATACTTAATGCAAAGGAAATGGGGTATCATTCAACCTTGTTGTTTTTTTGGTTAAGTAATATGGAATTAGCAAAGGAGAGAGTTAGAACAAGAGTTCTCGAAGGAGGGCATAATATAGCTGAAAATGTTATTGAGAGAAGATATTTAAATGGAATAAAAAACTTGTTTGAGATCTATTTAGACCTTGTAGATGAGGCTTTTATTTTTGACAATTCTCAGGGTGCTCCCATTTTAGTAGCAGAGAAAGTGTTTGGAAAGCAACTTAAGATTTTGGATAAACAGAGATTTAATGAATTAAAACGATATGTATGAAAACAGAGGCAAGAAATATAAAAAAAGCAAAGATTTTATCTGGACTTGAGCACGCATACAAAAAAATGATCGAGTTTAAGAAAGAAAAAAATAGTGAAATTGTCATTATTAAAGATCATAAAATAGTATATGTTAAACCTGAATCTATAGTTTTGAATGAGTTAGAAGAGGAAAATAAATAGAGTCATTAAAAATAAATAGAAGAACAAACTTATTATGAGTTTGTTCTTTTTTTTTAATTCAATTTTTCATCACTTATTTCGTTTTTCGTCTCTCCTAACTATTTTGTATTTTTGAGCAGATAAAAGACAAACACAATGAAACTCATATTTGCTTCAAACAACAAGAACAAGATTCAAGAAATCAAAAACCAAGTACCAGCATCAATAGAAATATTGAGTTTAGAAGATATAGGATGCATGGTAGATATACCCGAAACTGCGGATACTATCGAAGGAAATGCTTTATTAAAAGCTGATTATATCAAAAGACACTATGGATTTAATTGCTTTGCGGATGATTCAGGATTAGAAGTTGATGCGTTGCATGGAGCACCAGGTGTATATTCTGCAAGATACGCTGGAGAAGATAAAAACGATCAAGCAAACAATGCAAAATTGTTAAGTGAATTAGCTGATAAAACAGATAGAAAGGCTAATTTCAAGACCGTGATTGCGTTACATTACAATGGAGAACAACACTTGTTTACAGGTATTATTAAAGGAGAAATTCTAACAGCAGAACAAGGAGAGGGCGGATTCGGTTATGATCCTTTATTTCAAGCCGAAGGGATGACCCAATCCTTTGCAGAATTGAGCATACAGCAAAAAAATGCAGTAAGCCATAGAGGAAGGGCAGTAAGTCAACTCGTTGATTTCTTGAAAGACAAAGAAGAATAAAAGAAATAAAATATAAGAGCTTTCTATAAAATGAATTTTTTTTGTGTATAGCAATTATTAATGTTGTATGAATCAATTGATTAATTGCGTTTGTTTCTCTTTTTTCCTCGGGAAATCTCCTTAATAGAGTCTAAAAATAAGGAATAAAGACAGAAAGTTAAATCGAAAAAAGTTTTGTAGTCTGCAAGAATACTATAAATTTGACTAATTTTGCAATCGTTTAAATCAATAAAGATACAAAGGAACAACTATGATACTATCAATTGTTGGTTATGGAGATCCTGTCTTGCGTAAAGTAGGAGAAAACATAACAAAAGATTACCCCAATTTAGATGAATTAATTGCTAATATGTACGATACGATGTATTCAGCTAGTGGAGTAGGTTTAGCAGCTCCTCAAGTGGGATTACCAATTCGTTTATTTGTAGTTGATTGTGCGCCATTTGCAGAAATTGATGACAATACTCCGGAAGAAAAAGAGTTTTTAACGAACTATAAGAGAACGTTTATCAACGCTAAGATTATTAAAGAAGAAGGGGAAGAGTGGTCGTTTAATGAAGGGTGTTTAAGTATTCCAGATGTACACGAACCGGTGATTCGAAAAGAACAGATTACCATCGAATACTGCGATGAGAATTTTGTAAGTTATACCGAAACAATCAACGGATTAGCAGCACGTGTGATTCAACACGAGTACGATCACATTGAGGGAATTCTGTTTACAGACAAATTATCAAGCCTAAAAAAGAAATTAATCGCCAAGCGATTAAAGAATATTATGGAAGGTAAAGTGTTTACAGACTATAAAATGAGATTTGCCACTAAAAAAGGTAGATAAAAAATTGGAAATTAAGAAGTAATTAAGATATTTGTTACAAAAGAAAAATTTTAGAAAATGAGTTTAGAAAAAGTATTAGCTATTTCTGGTAAACCAGGATTATTTGAGTTAATTGTTCAAACACGCACAGGATTTATTGCAGAATCATTAGCTGACGGGAAAAGAAGTACAGTAGGATTAAAAAACAACGTTAGTTTATTATCTGAAATCTCAATATACACGCACGAAGGAGAAATTAAACTTTTTGACGTATTCAAAAATATTGCGGCAAAAGAAAATAATGGAGAGGCTATTTCTCACAAAGTTTCTGATCCAGAATTAGTGGCTTATTTCCAAGAAGTATTGCCTAACTACGATTCAGAGCGCGTATACAATTCAGATATTAAAAAAGTAATTAACTGGTATAATATCGTACAAAAAAGAGGATTAATTCAAGAAGCTTTCCAAGAAGCTGTTGAAGAAAACAAATAAGAAAAAAGAATAGATAAAAAGCTCGTTATACAACGAGCTTTTTTATTTTTACAAGAACTAATACAAATGCTATGCATACACAACAAGAAAAATTAGAAGCAGTTGGGCGATTGTTAACTATCATGGATGAATTGAGAGTACAATGTCCTTGGGATAAAAAACAAACGTTTGAATCTTTGCGTTCCTTAACGATTGAAGAAGTTTATGAGTTAGCAGATAGTATTTCGATCGGCGATGCAAGAGAAATGCAAGGTGAGCTTGGTGATTTGTTGATGCATATTGTTTTCTACGCTAAAATTGGAAGTGAAAAAGGCTTGTTTGATGTAAAAACTATAGCAGATGGTATTTGCGATAAATTGATTTACAGACATCCTCATATTTACGGTGATACGCAAGTAGCAAACGAACAAGAAGTACTTCAAAATTGGGAACAACTTAAATTAAAAGCAGGTAGAAAATCTGTATTAGAAGGTGTTCCAACTAGTTTGCCCGCTATTATTAAAGCCTTACGCATGCAAGAAAAAGCAAGCGGTATTGGTTTCGATTGGAGTAATAAAACGGATGTTTGGGCAAAAGTAGAAGAAGAAATTCAAGAGTTTAAAGCAGAAGAGGAAGTAGGGAATAAAGAATTAATGGAAAAAGAATTTGGCGATATACTCTTCTCTTTGGTTAATTATGCCCGTTTTGTCGGTATAGATCCAGAACATGCCTTAAGTCAGACCAACCAAAAGTTTATGACGCGTTTTCAAACAATGGAAACACTCATTCGAGAAGAAAGTAAGGATTTACCTCAAATGAATCTAGAAGAAATGGATGTATATTGGGAGAAAGCAAAAAAAATGACGCAAAAATAAAAAATACAGTATGAAAAAGAAAAACCTTCGTTGGACAAGATGGATCTTGGGAACCATCATCGTCTTGTGTTCCTTTGTTTCCTACGGACAACGCATTCAACAGGATATTTTTGACGACTTAGTTTATAAAGCAGATCACTATAAGGCGAAGCTAAAGAAAAATATCTTTGATGATTTGACCTTTACAGACTCCAATAACAACTCCCTTACGTTTAATAAAGCTTATTTGGAAAAGAAAATGGGACCGAATTACAATGAGGTTGATGTTAAATCCATGTTTTTTCAAGATTTAGTGATGGATTATATGCAAATCAGTGGATATGAGGCGAATTATACCATTGATATACTAGGAAAATTGACGATTACAGATAATCAAGGTAAAAAATTAACTGCCAAAGAAGATATCTTCGGTGCACTTCAGATTAAAAGTGAAACAAAGAAAAATAATTGGAATATCACAACAACATTATCTGGAGATTTAGAATACAAAGGAGCGAACCAATCTGCTACATTAACAAAAAATACTGCGGGAAATAGAGTATATATCGATAGTAATAAGACAAAGATAGAATTACCTATAGGTGTTTGGGAAAGCTTAGTAAAGAAGCATAAAACTGAATATCACGCATTTGCCTCTATCATAGAACAATTTCTAGTGCAAATAATGTAATGTAAGTGTTGATTATTCGTTGTTTTAAAGTGAAATTTCTTTACAATTTGTTAAAGTAAAGATTGTATTCTCGTTTTGAAGGTTTTGTTTGAATAATTCGTGAAAACGATTGTAAGATTTTGACATTCAAAAAATTTGAGCTACTTTGCAGACCAAAATAAAACGAAAGTTCCCCACTTCAAGAAGACGTCTTTTTCGATAAAAGGATTTTGAAGGGATCTTAAAAATAAACAACAACATTAGTTGGAAATCAAATAAGACAAGTAGCCACGTCTAGATTTTATGGTAAAAAAAGCCAACTCATTGAGTTGGCTTTTTCAGTTTTTGGGAAAGTGTGAATCTAAGTAAGGGCGTCCATGTATCAATTTAAAATTCAACTACCACTTATAGTTAAAAGATAACGTTGCAATACGGCTATCCAAATCGTATTTCTGTTTTAGTTTTGAATCAAAATTATCACCTATAATTGTAAAGTTATTGGTCTTTAATACATCAGTTAAAGCAAATTTTATACTGCCCTTATCATTGAATACACTTTTTGAAGCACCCAGTGATAAATCAAAGTAAGCGTCTCTTTTATATAAGCCAATGTTGGATTTTGAATAATATTGAGCATTGATTTCCGCTTTGATTCCTTTGGAAAACGTAAAACTATTTTGGGCGTTCAGCGTATAAGCAACTTGCTTGCTGTCAATCACTGTTTCTTGATAAGTCCCTTTGTATCGGTTGTTGAATAGATTAAGCAAAGTACTTAAACTCCAAAAATCAGTAGGATTAATTGTGGCTGTAAGTGATGCTCCATAATGATAAGATTTACTTAAGTTTTCTAAGGTCTTAACCATAATAGTTTGATTCTCCTCATAGCTATAAACTTGCGTCATGACATCCTGAGTTTGGCTATAGTAAAGGGTACCAATTAAATACTTACTCCAGCTGTAACCCAATTCAGTTGCATGTGTAATTTCAGGTCGTAGATGCACATTTCCTTGCCAATAGTTGAATGGATCATTGTAAAATCGGAAAGGATTGAGATCAAAATGACTAGGTCTGTTAATGCGTTTGCTATACGAAGCATAAAATTGATGGGCTTGATCCGTTTCATATTTTATGGAAGCACTGGGAAAGAATTTATTGTAATCTGTTTGGTGTTTTTCTGCTGTCGTTTTTTGATGAATCGTACGGTCTGTGTATTCATTGCGCACTCCCATCTGGAATTCCCAATGATCTAAACTCACTTTGTAATTAGCGTAAGCAGCATGTATATGTTCTTTATACTCGTAGTGATTTGTTGTTACAGGATCTATAACCCACTGATTGTTTTCCTCTACTTCATATACAGAAGGGTTGTCGTTGGATTTAACCGTGGATTTCCAACCCGTCTCTAAGGTGTGATTCTCCCAAAGAGGAATCGTAAAATCAAACTTCCCATTAAAAACACGCAAAGTGGAGGGGATTTTTCCTCTTCGATTAGCATAAGCATCCGACGAAGTTACAAGTGTTTCTTGTAATTGTGTTTGAAGCGATCTAAACTTAGATTGCTCGTATTCTATATCAAAATCCAAACGCGTTCCCTCTTCTGCGAACTGATGTGTTCCATGTACACTATAGGTATAGTCGTACCAATGTTCATCGTTGTAGTTATCTGTGGCAATGGAGGAAGATAAGGTTGAAACTGGGGCGTAAACCTCGCTAATTCCTTTGGATTTATTTTCATAACGACCTATTTTAGCATCCAATAAAAATCCAAGAGAAGTTCTCGTGTTAAATTGATAATCCGTTCCCCATTTAAAATTGTTAGATGTTAAGGGCTCACTAGTTTTATATCGCTGAGAAGTATGTCGAAGAGGAATAAAAGTTGAAGAATCGAAAAAGTCCTGATTAAAAGTTTTGCGTTCTTCTTCTCCTCTAAAGGTGTAGCTATAGTCAGTAAAAGTACTCCATCCTTTGTGATTGTAATTGATGTTAAGCCCAATATTCATGCGGTTTTTTCGCCCACGTCCTACACTTGTATATACACTGCCATTTAATCCCTCAAGCACGCTTTTCTTCAATACAATGTTGATAATACCCGCATTACCTGTGGCATCGTATTTGGCTGAGGGATTGGCAATGATTTCAATATTTTTAACTGCACTAGAGGTAGTCGATCGCAAGAGATTGGCTAATTCTTTTGAAGATAAAGAACTGAGTTTTCCGTTAATCATTACACTCACTCCTTTTTTTCCTCTAAGGGATAATTCTCCTTCTTGAGAGACCACCACACCAGGTGTGCGACCGAGTACTTCTAGGATAGTGCTTCCTTCAGATAGGGCACTATGCTCAACGTTAAATACCATTTTATCTGCCTTTTGCTGAAAAGTAGGTTTGTTGACGCGGATCACAACTTCTCCAAGATCAGTCGGTAATCCTTGATAAAGACTATCTAAGTGAACTTCTGTCTGTGCAAAAAGTGATAAACTACAGCAAGATATAAGAACAATATAAATGCGATTCATAAATAATAGGGGTTGATTTAAAGTCTTTAATTTCTTATTTAGACTTATTAAAAATAAAATAGATTGAACGCAAATATAGAATTATTTAGAATCATTTTAAGTAAATAACTTAATTTTTTATAAGTAATTGATTTTTAGTTGTAAAGTAAAATTATTTGAAAGAAAAGAGAAGGAATAAGTGAACAAATAGTTTCAGAATGCTAGATAAAAAGGAACAAATGAAGGAAAATGATTGGGCTAACTAAAAAAAAAGTAATTTTACTATTCACAAAAAATTAAATTAAAATGACACATTTAAAAGTTGGTGATCAAGCGCCAAATTTTGTTGGTATAGATCAAGCAGGAGTAAAGCATCAGTTGAGTGATTATAAAGGAAAAAAACTAGTGGTCTTTTTTTACCCTAAAGCAAGTACACCAGGTTGCACTTGGGAAGCGTGTAACTTAAGGGATAATTATCAGGAATTGAAAGATCAAGGTTTTGAATTACTAGGAGTAAGTGCTGATTCTGCAGCAAGACAACAGAAGTTTATCGATAAAAATAAGTTGCCTTTTCCTTTATTAGCAGATGAGAGTAAAGAAGTATTAAACGCATTTGGCGTTTGGGGACCTAAAAAATTCATGGGAAGAACCTATGATGGGATTCATCGTATGACTTTTGTAATCAATGAAGAAGGAGTATTGACTCAGATTATTGAAAAAGTCAAAACCAAAGATCACGCAGCTCAAATTTTAGCTTCTTAAGCTTTAGGGCGTATTAGGCGCTCTTTATTTTTTTGGGGAAAATAAATTGGATATGAAAGAAAAAGAAAAGAAAATAACAAAGCATGAGTTGTTCTTGCTTCAAGAGCATTCATCTATAGATAAGCAACAGTTTCAAGCGTTGTATCAAACCTACGGTTTGGCCTCGGCTCAACAGTGGAAGGAGTTTGGGTATTACGCTTTATTGATTTGCGGAATTGTTTTTTTAGTTAGTGGTATTGTATTCTTTTTTGCCTTTAACTGGGATCAGATGGCTGTTAGTGTTAAGTTTGCACTTATTGGATTGGGAATTCTGTTAAGTGCATATGGAGCGATGACTTCTCGTGTGACAGAAAATATCAATAAAATTAGTTTAGTAGCCACTTCAGTACTCCTAGGCGTATTACTCGCTGTTTTTGGACAAACCTATCAAACAGGAGCGAATGCTTATGATTTGTTTTTGACGTGGTTACTGATTGTTATACCCCTAACCCTCGTTAGTCAATCGACCTATCAGTGGTTGTTTTTTAGTATTTTAGCGAATACTACACTGATATTGGCCTTAGTACAAGTGTTACAAGTTGAATCTGTATTTTTGGGCATCATTTATTTGGTCTTGACCAATCTTGTACTACTAGCACTTCCTCAACTTAAACCCTTGCATCCAACTTTTCAAATAGGCAACTTATACAAACAAACACAGTCTATTGTCGTTTATGTCTTAGCAACTGCAGGTTTTGGATTTTGGATTTTTAGTCAAAGATCTCAAGATCGAGCAGTGGAATTAGAAGGGGCTCTTTGGACTTTAATTCTTTCTCTTATTTTGATTGGAGGTGGTTTGGCTTTGGGATGGAAACAAAAGCAGATTTACTTGTTTTCTTATGCTCTGATTGCAGCAGTAAGCTGTGGGTTAATGGTTTGGATGAGGATGTTTGAAGATGCAGCAGAAGGACTTTTAGTTTATATGTTATATGCTGTTGGGGCTATCTTTTTTATTATCAAGTTAGTGTCTAAGAAATCAAAAGAATGGAAGTATGAAGACTAATACATGGAAAGACTTGCTTCCTCGACTTGAAGAGCAAGGGGTTATTGTGGATGAGCAATTGGAAAATCGTATACAAGAAGAAAATGCTATTAAGTATGTCTTCTTAAAAGTGGTTGCTATCCTGGGAAGCTTATTGGCTATGGGATTTTTCTTTGGCTTTTTATTTCTAACTATTGGAGATTCTCTCGGATATGTAAGCTTTTTATTTTTTGGGATTATGCTCTATGGTATAAGTCTCTTAGGTAATAAGAAAACAGAGCCCGCCTTAAGAGACGGTGTATTTGTAGCAACTTATATCAGTGCATTTGTTTGTGTATTAGCCGCCTGTTTCGATATTGGATGGAGAGAAACCAACAATCTTATTGTTGTGATTGTCCTCAGTTTAGCTGGATTTATTTTGTTTAAAAGTAAGATTATTCAATTCTTATCAGTGATTGGAGTCTATTATGGTTTAGTTTACTATTTAGGATTGATACATTTAGGCTATGGTGGCCTACTTTTATTCTGGTTGGTTTTGGCTGGACTTTATCTGCTATTTGACAAAGAGGTAGAAATCAAAACAACACATTCATTTTGGTCACAAAAATACACAGCCGTTGTACATGCCTTTTTTCTTATCCTAATCTTGGAACTTATTCAAGATAATATCAGTTTAATTGATCCAACTAATTGGATCAATCATTCGAGATATTTCGACTATAACGAAGTGATGCATCGTATTTATTTAGCTATTGTAGGCTTGCTATTAATCGCTTTAACCTATGTTACCGTGAAACAAATTGAGCGAAAAGTTGTGATTCAAAAGCGAATGATTAGTATTGGTGTAAGTAGCTTGTTTATCTTGGGAATTGCCTTTTTTATGCACGGATTTGGAATGCCTTTAGCAGTTAGTCTTTTCTTGTTGTTTTGGTCTTATCAATTCCGCTTCCACAAAGGAATCGTACTAGCAATTTTTACCCTGCTCTTATCTTTACTCTCTTATTATTACTATTTGAGTGTGAGTTTATTAGTGAAGTCCATTATCCTTATGGGATGTGGTCTATTCTTTTTAGCATTATTTATAATTTATAATCGATTGAATCGTGAAGAATAAAAGAAATATTGTCCTTGTAATTACCTTAGTATTATTCGCTGGTTTTTTCCTGCGTGCGGTCTTGCAAAAAGAAAAGATAATCCAAGAGGGAGCACTCGTTTTATTGCCTTTGGCTCCTGTAGATCCTCGTTCGCTAATGCAAGGAGATTATATGCAGTTGAATTATGCCATAAATAATGAATTGCGTGAAACAAACTTGAATAGAGATGAAATTCGCAAGCGAGGGTATGTAATATTGACCCTAGATGAGCAACATAGAGGTGCTTTTAAGGCAATTTATTCAGACTTGCCTCAACTAGAAGGGGAAAACGAAATCGCGGTGAAATACTTCAATTGGGATGGGTTTGATTTAGCTGTTGGAGCTGAGAGTTACTTTTTTCAAGAAGGAAAAGATACGTTGTATGAACAGGCTAAATTTGGTGGATTAAAAGTAGATGCGAAGGGGAATAGTGTTTTAATAGGTCTGTATAAAGAGAATTTAGAACGCATAGAGTAAGGGATAAATGGGACTATTAATTTTCTTGGAAATCAAGTAAAAGTGAGATGAAATCTAAAAGAATGAATAATCAATAATAGTTTTATTGCATTGAGAATCATTTGTTTGTTTTTTAATATAAAACAAAAGGAAATATTGAAAAAGTTTTGTAAATTTGATTTACATTAATAATAAAAAATGTCACGATGAAAAGAAAGTATTTCGCTGTATTAACAGTTGTAGCAATGAGTGTTTTAACACTAACAAGTTGTAAAAAAGAAGTAAAAGAAGGAACAGAACCAACAATTGTGGAAGAGGTAGCTCCAACAGAAGGAATGGCTGATAATTCAAAGACTTCATTAGATTGGGCAGGAACTTACAAGGGAACGATTCCATGTGCGGATTGTCCAGGTATCGATGAAACAATCGAAATTAAAGCGGATGGAACATTCAAATTAGTAGACCATTATCAAGAAAGAAAAGACGGACATTTTGAAGAAGAAGGTAAATACGAATGGGATGCTACAGGAAATAAAATCATCCTTACTTTAAAAGATGGAAGTAAAAAACAAGTAGCAGTACACGAAGGAAGTTTATTGCTTTTAGATCAAGAAGGAAATGTAATTACAGGAAATTTAGCTGAAAATTACCGTTTGAAAAAACAATAAGATAAAGGTTAAATTTGAAAATAACAAAGGATGAGAATGGATGTTCTCATCCTTTTTTTTTGCATTGATTTTAAGGATTTATAGGGTGAATTCAATCCCGAGATAAGGAAATAGTATCCCAGTAAATGGAGTGTAAAATTGCGTAGTGAAGAGCGAGCGAGATAGAGGTGATTCAAAGAAAGAACAAAGAAAACTCCTCCTTTATTTGTATTCATTTTGGATATTTAAAAGAAGAGAGGAAGATTAAAATATAAGCGGAAAACAAAAATAGCAGGCAAAAAAAAAGTAGAAAAATGAAGAAGTAAATCACCTTTTTTTAAAGCATAAAAAGAGTATAAGATGAAAAGAGCAAGCTTGTTTTTGAATGTAAAATAGAGAAATAAATGTAGATTATGAGCAATTGGTTTGAACGTGAGGAGGAATGAAAATGAAGCGAAAAGCAATTTTTACAGGAAGTGAACCAAAGTTAAGGCAGAGTGACAGAAGGAGATTAAACAAGAATACAGAAGTGTTAAATACAAATTGTGTCTTTCTTTTTTTAATCGTAACTTTTTCACTTCAACAAGAGTAAAGAAGAACCTAAGCTTTGGTTTTATTAGTGTTTTAAGGTTTTTTTAATATATAACTTTTAGTTATGGATTAAAATATTTAAGTGTAATTTATTTGTTTTTAATTAGTTGCGTTTATTATATTAAAGTAACAATGTAAGTTGAATTTGTTTTACTTGAAGTGTGAACCTAATGGGTAAAAAATAAATGAGCAGTTCGTTTTATTCTAAGTTTAATTCGTTAGGTGCACTTATTTAAAGTTAAGCTTTAATAGTTTTTGCAAGAAATTAGGAGAGATACTTCGACGTGATAAAGCAAATAAATACAAGGCATGTCTTCCATATATTCCAGGACTGATTCTTTCATCTATTTAATCTAGAGCCCTTCATTTGTGTTTTAGTCTTAGTTTTTAAAGGCCGCTGAAAGACTAGAAAAAGAGAAATAATTAGAGAATCAAAACGAAACACAAGGTTGTATTTGCTTTGTTTTATCCTTAATTTTGCGCAACTGGACAATGGGATTTGTTGTCCGTTGAAAGTTTATACCTATGTCTAAAATTAAAACTTGGGTTTCTGCAGCGCGTTTGCGCACGTTACCTTTATCCATATCAGGAATTATTGTAGGAACCGCTTGTGCATTTCCTTTTTATGCAACTCACGATAACTTTTACCTCATCTTTTTATTTGCCATTATCACGACGTTGTTGTTTCAAATTTTATCCAATTTTGCCAACGACTATGGTGATGGTGTTAAGGGCACTGATAATGAAAATAGAGTAGGGCCACAACGCGCTTTACAAAGTGGTTTATTGACTAGAGCAGAATTAAAAAGAGGAATTATTTTGACCGCAGGTCTTTCCCTTGTTTCGGCTTTAATTCTCATTTACTTTTCCTTTGGAAAGGATCATTTTTTTACCTCTCTTTTTTTCTTTGTTTTGGGAATTAGTTGTGTAGCTGCAGCCATCAAATATACTGTAGGTCAATCGGCTTATGGGTATCGCGGACTCGGAGACTTGTTTGTATTTATCTTCTTTGGATTAGTGAGTGTCATGGGGTGTTTTTACCTCTATGGACAAACAATCAATCCTTGGATCATCTTACCTGCAGTTGCCGTAGGTAATTTGAGTATTGCAGTTTTGAATATTAATAATATGCGCGATTTGGATGCGGATAAAGTGGTAGGTAAAAATACACTTGCTGTTAAATTAGGACGCGAAAAAGCCAAACGCTATCATTATTTTATCATTATATTCGCTTTAGTTGCTTTTATTATTTATGGGATTTACAGCGAAAAACCGTGGCTGAATTTTGCTTTTGTAATCGCGTATTTCCCTTTAATCAAACATTTGATATTCGTTAAAAATAATACCGATCCAAGAGCACTAGATAGTCAAATGAAAATTGTCGCCTTGAGCACTTTTTTGGTTTCTGTACTTTTTTCCTTAGCTTTAATCTTATAAAATAAAAATTATGAACATAACGTATTACGGTCATGCTTGTTTGGGCATTCAGATTGAAGATATTCACTTAATTGTCGATCCTTTTATTACTGGAAACCCGCTTCCTGCAGCAAAGGAAATCAATGTAAATGAACTGAAAGCAGATTATATTCTTTTGACACACGCACATGGAGATCATATTGCGGATGTGGAATTAATCGCTCAAAATAATCCTGAAGCTATTATTATCTCTAATGCTGAGATTGCTGGACATTATGAAGCCAAAGGATTTAATGCGCATCCAATGAACCACGGTGGAAGCTGGCAATTTGATTTCGGCAAAGTGAAATATACTCCAGCGATTCACTCAAGTTCATTCCCAGATGGAAGTTATGGCGGACAACCTGGAGGGTTCGTTATTGAAAGTAAAAATAAAAATATCTATATCGCAGGAGATACCTCATTGACGATGGATATGAAATTAATTCCCTTGTTTACGGATTTGGACTTAGCTATTTTGCCAATCGGAAGTAATTTTACAATGGGTATTGACGAGGCAGTTATCGCAGCTGATTTTGTAAATTGCGATAAAGTCATGGGATACCATTTTGATACTTTTGGCTATATTGAAATTGATCACGAGGAAGCGAAACGAAAATTTTTCGAAAAAGGAAAAGACTTGATGTTGTTGGCCATCGGTGAAAGTTTAACTTGGTAAGAAAGATGAAAGCAACGTACGAAAAGCATATACTTCAATTTAAGAGACCTTCGGGTACCTCGAGAGGTGTAATGACGGAAAAAGAAACTTGGTTGCTTAAAATAGAGGAAAACGATAAAATCGGGATAGGAGAGTGCGGGATACTGCGCTCTCTTAGTTTTGATGATCGTCCTGACTATGAAGCCAAGTTACAATGGGTAGTCGAACATATTCATTTGGGAGCAGAGGTTCTTTGGGAAGCACTTCGCGATTGGCCATCGATTCAATTTGGCGTAGAACAAGCTTTTTTATCTTTAGCTAGTGATCATCCCTTTGTTCTTTTTCCCTCTGCCTTTGTTCAAGGGAAACAAGCCATCTCCATCAATGGTTTAATTTGGATGGGAGAGGAAACTTTCATGAAAGAGCAAATAGACGAAAAGCTTGCTCAAGGATTTACTTGCGTAAAATTAAAAATCGGTGCGATTGATTTTGAGGCAGAGCTAAATTTATTACACTATATTCGACAGCATTATACCGTGAATCAAATTGAGCTAAGGGTAGATGCTAACGGAGGATTTACAGTTGCTGATGCTCCAACGAAATTGAAGCGATTAGCACAATTGGATATTCACAGCATTGAACAACCAATTAAACAACATCAGATTGTTGAAATGGCGGCTCTTTGTCAAACAACAGCTTTGCCAATTGCTTTGGATGAAGAATTAATTGGTGTGACCGCTTATGCAGATAAAGTGGCGCTGCTCCAAGTTATTCGACCGCAGTATATTATCTTAAAACCTAGTTTAGTTGGTGGTTTTAAAGGAAGTCAAGAGTGGATCGAAATCGCCGAACAACTGCAGATCAACTGGTGGGTTACTTCCGCATTAGAGAGCAATATTGGTCTCAATGCAATTGCTCAATGGACGTTTACTTTAAATAACCCAATGCCTCAAGGATTGGGAACAGGAGCCTTGTATACTAATAATTTTGATTCTCCTTTGGTCGTAAAAGATGGGAAACTTTGGTATGATACTATGAGGAATTGGGAGTTGTAGGGGGGATTGTTGTTGGTTGATTATTGTTCAAACAACGAACAACTCTCAACAAACAAAAAAAGCAACTAGCTATTTTCTTCTATATTCATCTGGTCCAATACCCATGTGTTTTTTAAAGAATCTTGAAAAGTAAGAATTATCTTTAAAATTCAATTGATACGCAATCTCGCTAGCCGATAAATCCGTGTGAATGAGTAATCGCTTACATTCTCTTAGAATGCGATCGCGAATCATGTCACCTGCGGATTTCTGTTTGATTTTCTGACACAGTGCATTTAGATAGTTGGGTGTGATATGGAGTACTTTTGCATATTCTTTCGGAAACCGATATTCATAGAAATGCTTGTCAATCAATGACTCGAAGGATTTGATTAATTCTTTATTTTTTGTAGAATTAAAATTGGCAAAAGACGTTTGTTCTACTTCTTTTTTGCACAGCAAAAGCACTTCCAAGAGGTAAGTTCGTATCAAATTGATGAATTCTCCATCCTCTGTTTCATAAGCAGTGAGCATGCGTTCTATAGCAGTTCGTATAATTGTTTTTAATTCATCATCGAGTTCTAATACGTTGTGCTTCGTAAATCGATTAAAAAAAGGCAAGTCGTGTATAAAAAGATGGTCAGAAACGAATTGGGTGATAAAACTCGGTGTAAAACTCAATATATAGCCTTGAATGGATGTATCATAATTCCAGCGATAATGTTGCCATGTATTTAAAAAAATAATGTCTCCAGCTTTTACTTCATAAGTTTGTAAGTCAATATAGTGTAGGCCTGTGCCTTTTGTGATGAGGATAAGTTGAAAAAAGTCATTCTTCTGCATATGAGTCATAGTATAATTGTCTTCAAGCTGTAAGACATGCTGTAACTTCATGGCAATAAATTCTCTTCGTTCTCCTTTGATATTAAATAGTCCTTGTTTATTTAAGTACGCATTGTGCATTTTTTCAATTTTAAATAATATGCTAAAGATAAATTTATTGTTTTAAATAAATGGTTTTATTATTTATTTTAGTATTTATTTATAAAAAATTCACGAAATGAAATAAAATAATAAGAATTAAATATTTGATAAGTGAAAGATAAGTGTGTTTTTTTATGCTTATTATACTTAATCAAAAAGACCGCCCTTTCGAACGAACGAAAGAAGCGGTCTTTTTTTTAACAAACTAAACCAATCGTTTGTTTTCTTTAGAAAACATATTCGTTAGCTTCTATTGCTTTTTGTGCAATAGATTCGCGTAATGCATTTACATTAGGTAGATTTACATATTTTGTAAATCGTCTTAATCCCATCAACATGATGCGTTGTTCATCCCCTTCTGCAAAAGAAGCAATTCCTTCTTTTCCTTTTTGTGCAACAATGTCCACGGCATGGTACAAGTATAATTGCGCCATGGCAATCTCTTCTTTGATGTTTTGTTCTCCTTTGCTTTTCGCTAATTTTTCTGTTCTTAAGATTGCACTTTCTGCCATGTAGATTTCAATCATCATATCTGCAGCAGCCATCATAAGTGCTTGGTGTTTCTCTAAATCAGGACCAAATTTTTGTACGGCACTACCAGCTACCATTAAAAAGGCTTTTTTCAGTTTTTCAATCATTTCCTTTTCTTCTGTAAACAATTCAGTATAGTCTGGGGTATCAAAACTAGGGATACTCATTAACTCATCGGCTACTTGCATAGCTGGAGTCAATAAATCCACATGCCCTTTCATTGCTTTTTTGATTAACATTCCAACAGCCAACATGCGGTTGATCTCGTTGGTTCCTTCGTAAATACGAGAAATACGAGCATCTCTCCATGCACTTTCCATCGGCGTATCTTCAGAGAATCCCATTCCTCCAAAAATTTGAATTCCTTCATCTGTACAAGCTTGTACATCTTCCGAAACGGCTACTTTTAGGATAGAACATTCAATAGCGAATTCTTCAACTCCTTTTAATTCTGCTTCTTGGTGTGTATTTCCTTCGGCAATACGTTGGTTAATTCGCTTTTCAATACTTCCTGCAGCACGGTATGAAGCTGATTCTCCTACGTAAGCATTGGTTACCATTTCAGCAATTTTGGTGCGGATAGCTCCAAAAGAAGAAATAGGTACTTTGAACTGAATGCGTTCGTTGGCGTATTTAATAGCCTCTGTAATTAAACGACGTTGAGAATCTAAACAAGCAGCTGCTAGTTTAATACGCCCTACGTTTAATGCATTCATGGCGATTTTGAATCCATTACCACGTTCAGATAACATATTTTCAACAGGCACTTTTGTATTGTTGAAAAACACTTGACGAGTAGAGGAAGCTCTAATTCCTAATTTGTGTTCTTCTTCACCAAGAGAAATTCCATTGGAAGGATCATTTTCAACAATAAATCCTGTAATATTTTTATCATCCTCTATACGAGCAAAAACAATAAATAAATTACAGAATCCCGCATTAGAAATCCACATTTTTTGTCCTGTGATATTGTAGTATTTGCCATCTTCAGATAAAACAGCTTTGGTTTTACCTGAGTTTGCATCCGAACCTGCATCTGGTTCAGTCAAGCAGTAAGCCCCAAACCACTCGCCACTCGCTAGTTTAGGAACGTATTTTTTCTTTTGTTCTTCATTTCCATATAAGGTAATAGGCATCGTTCCAATCCCTGTATGTGCACCAAAAGCAGTAGAGAAGGAGCCTGTAGCCCCGGAGATATAATCACAAACGAGCATGGTTGAAACAAATCCCATTTCCAATCCACCATAAGCTTCAGGAACAGCAACTCCTAAAAGTCCTAATTCTCCAGCCTTCTGCATGCATTCTTTCGTGAAAGCATAGTCTTTGTTTTCAAATCTATTTTTGTGCGGCCAAATTTCTTTGTCGATAAATTCCTTTACCGAATCGCGCATCATGATTTGCTCTTCTGAAAAATCTTCAGGAGTAAAGATATTTTCGCTAAGTGTTTCTTTTATTAAGTATTGACCTCCTCTTGTTATAGCTGTATTCATGGTTAATTTTTTTATGGTTAATAGTTGGTTATAGCAATTCGTAAATTCCAGCAGCTCCTTGTCCTGTTCCCACACACATGGTTACCATTCCATATTTTGAGCCTCTGCGTTTCATTTCATCAAACAATTGAACCGAAAGTTTTGCACCTGTACACCCAAGAGGATGCCCTAAAGCGATAGCTCCACCGTTAACATTGACGATATCAGGGTTAATACCCAATTCTCGAATAACGGCTAAGGATTGAGAGGCAAAAGCTTCATTTAATTCAATTAAATCAATATCCTTCAATTGTAGTCCTGCTTGTTTTAGTGCTTTTGGAATCGCCTTGATAGGGCCAATTCCCATAATTCTAGGTTCAACCCCTGCAGCAGCATAGTTTACCATGCGTGCAATCGGTTCAATATTGAGTTCTTTGACCATTTCTTCAGACATGACCATAACAAAAGCAGCACCATCACTCATTTGAGAAGAATTTCCTGCAGTTACAGATCCGTCTGCAGCAAATACAGGTCTTAATTTAGATAAAGCCTCTACTGATGTTCCCATACGCGGTCCTTCATCTTGAGTAACCGTATACGATTTGCTTTCTCGTTTTCCTTTTTCGTTAACAAATACTTCCTCTACGGTAATCGGAACAATTTGATCGGCAAATTTTCCATCTGCTTGCGCTTGTAACGCTTTCATATGCGATTGGTAAGCAAATTCATCTTGATCCGCACGGGAAACATTGAATTGATTTGCAACCGCTTCTGCTGTTAATCCCATTCCCCAGTAGTAATCTTCGTGTCCTGCCTTTGCTACTCCATAATCAGGAGTTGGTTTATATCCACCCATCGGAATATAGCTCATGCTTTCCGCACCACCTGCGATGATACAATCAGCCATTCCTGCTTGAATTTTAGCGACCGCCATACCGATAGTTTCAATTCCAGAGGCACAATATCTATTGACCGTTACTCCTGGAACATCGTCTACTTTTAATCCCATCAAAGAGATTAAACGCCCCATATTTAACCCTTGTTCCGCTTCAGGCATTGCATTTCCTACCATGACATCATCAATGCGAGATTTGTCAAATTCAGGAAGTGCATTCATTAAGTATTCTATGGTTTCTGCTGCTAACTCATCGGGTCTTTTAAAGCGAAAAACACCACGAGGAGCTTTACCTACAGCTGTTCTATATCCTTTTACTATATATGCAGTTTTCATGTTTCTGTGATTAGTTGGTTAATTAGTTTCTCAAAGGTTTACCTGTTTTTAGCATATGTTGAATACGCTCTAAGGTTTTGCGCTCTCCACATAGCGAAAGGAAGGCCTCTCTTTCTAGGTCAAGTAAGTATTGTTCTGATACTAAAGTTGCCTCAGATAAGTCTCCTCCAGCCATTACATAGGCTAATTTATTGGCAATTTTGTGATCGTGCTCTGAAATATACTTACCAGCCATCATACTATCTGTTCCAACGTAGAACATACCCAAAGCTTGACGACCTAATACTTTGATATCTTTGCGTTTCACTGGTTGCGTATAACCCGCTTGAGCCATAACCAAGGCTTCGCGTTTAGCCTGCGCAATTTGTAGGTCTTTGTTTACGACCACCAAGTCTTTTCCTCTTTGAAGAATATTATAATCATAAGCCTCTTCAGCAGAAGTGGCTACTTTCGCCATTCCAATCGTTAAGAAATGCTCTTGAAGCGTATTCAATTCAACGTCGTTTTTGCGGTATAAATCCGAAGCGCGAACCGTCATCTCTTTTGATCCACCACCGCCAGGGATTAAACCTACACCAAACTCTACCAAACCAATATAAGTTTCGGCAGCCGCCACTACTTTATCTGCGTGTAAGCTCAACTCACATCCACCTCCAAAGGTCATTCCGTGGGGTGCAGCCACAACTGGAATAGCAGAATAACGCATTTTCATCATCGTATCTTGGAACATTTTAATTGCGATATTCAATTCATCCCAATCTTGTTCTGCAGCCATCATGAAAATCATCATCAAATTGGCTCCAACCGAGAAGTTTGAACCTTGATTTCCAACAACTAACCCTTCGAAATCTTGTTCGGCAATTTCAACAGCCTTATTTAATCCAGCTAAAACCCCACCGCCAATGGTATTCATTTTCGAGTGAAATTCTAAGTTTACAATGCCATCACCTAAATCGAGTAGGGTAGCTTCGCTATTGCCCCATACCTTATTGGTGTTGCGAATATTGTTCAAGATGATAAAAGCGTCTTGACCTGGGATAGCGTCAAATGTTTTCGCTTCTTGGTTGTAAAACAGTTTTCTTCCATTTTCAATTTTGTAGAAGCTCGTTGCTCCCGAAGCAGCTAGGTCTTTTACCCATTGAGCAACTTGATACCCTTCTTTCTCAACTAAGTCGATTCCCTTCTGAAGCCCCAATACATCCCAAGTTTCAAAAGGACCGTATTTCCAAGCATAACCCGTACGCATGGCATCGTCAATTGAAAATAAAGTATCTGTAATTTCAGGTACGCGTTGTGAAACATAAGCGAATAGAGAAGCAAAGTGCTTGCGCATTAGCGTTCCCGCTTTTCCAGGATCAGCCAATAATACCGACCATTTTGCCTTTGTACCCCCCGCTTGATTAGCTGTTTCAATAGCTTCAATCTTCGCGCGTTCTAAAGGTCTGTAGGTTAATGTATTTAAATCAAGGGCAAAGCGATTGGTTTTTCCTTCTTTGTCTACCTCTTTATAATAGAATCCCTTTTTGGATTTATCACCTAAAAATTTGTTTTCAAGCAAGAAATTCAAAGCAGCATTGTCTTTTACCTCTTGAATCATGGCATCTGCTGGGCAGTTTTGCTTTAGTCCCATCGTTACGTTGATTGCCGTATCCAATCCTACTAAATCCCCCAATTTGAAGGTTCCTGTTTTAGGACGTCCTAAGAAAGATCCCGTTAAAGTATCGGCTTCTTCAATGGTAAGTCCAATCTCTTGGGTGAGTTGCATCACCATTGCCATAGAATATACCCCAATTCTATTTCCAATAAAACCAGGAGTATCTTTACATAAAACCGGAGTTTTACCTAAATATAAACGGGCGTAGTCTTGGAAAAAAGAAACAACTGCTGGAGCCGTTTGAGGGCCTGGAATAATCTCAAATAAAGGCAAATAACGCGGTGGGTTAAAGAAGTGTGTCCCGCAAAAATGGTGTTGAAAATCCTCAGAGCGACCCTCAACGAGTAGTTTCATGGGAATTCCAGATGTATTTGAAGTAATTAAAGTGCCTGGTTTTCTGTATTTCTCGATGTTTTCAAAAACAGATTTTTTTATGTCTAGTCGCTCAATAACAACCTCAATAATCCAATCTACGTCTTTGATTTTCGATAAATCATCGGCTAAGTTTCCTACCGTAATACGATCCGCAAAACGAGGCGTATAAATAGGAGCCGGTTTTGATTTTAGTGCATTGCTTAAATGCGTTTGTGCAATTTTATTTCGAACCGCACGATCATTTAAGGTTAACCCCTTTTTCTCTTCTTCAGGAGTTAAAGCATTGGGAACAATATCCATTAACAATACCTCAACACCAATATTGGCAAAATGGCATGCAATAGCTGATCCCATAACACCTGAACCAATTACAGCCACTTTTTTAATTCTTCTTTTCATATGTTTATATAATTCCTATGGTTAATACTTTGTTTTGTTCACTTACTTCTTCGAGTCGAAGATTGCTTTGTCGGCAATCAATTGATTAATCGTTTCCGTTACAGCAATGAAGTTGGCAATCTGCTCTTCTGTCAAATGTTTGCAAATGGCTTCGTTGAATCGCTTGACTTTTTCCTTAGAAAGCTCTCTTTTTTCAAGGCCTAAAGGCGTAAGTTTTATGATAACCCCTCGACCATCGTGAGGATTTTTCTCTCTAGTGATTAATCCTTTTTCCTCCATTTTTTTCAGTGTACGAGTCAAACTCGTCGCTTCCATTCCCATGTTAGGACCTAATAGAGTAGAAGGGGTACCGTTTTTATCAATACTCAACAGAGCAAAAGCTAAAGACATGGTTGCGTCGTATTTAGCAGCTTCTTCGTTATACATCCTAGCTACTGCTTGCCAAGTTGCTCGTAAAGTATAGTCTATTGTTTTGTCCTTCATTTCAAGTTGGTTAAACTCAAATATAAGAAAAAAATAATATGCACGCATACTATTGGGTGAATTTTTTTTGAAGTTGTTGCTTTACTTCTCTAAATAAAATCCCCAAAGTGTTTAAGTTCTTCTAAATTAGTGAATTATTTTAAAACAGAAAAGCAAAGAAGTTTAAGCTTTGGTTAAGAAAAAGCAGAAAGAAGGAAAAGAGCAGCGGATTGGGGAAGAAAGAGTATCTTTGGGCTGTTTAATAAAAATGAATTAATCCTAGGCAATTTTTAAAATCATGGACAGAGATACAAGCCACTTTTCTTTCATAAGAACATCGAAAACCTATTTACCTCAATATGATGTATTATTAGAAAAAGTATACGCTTATAGTGAGTGGCCTACGTTTATCCTACAAGATAAAGCAAATATTAAATACTGGGAAGACCTGTATGTTGAATTTCCGCTGTATCAGTTTTTTTTAGTGGATGGACAAGAAGTAGTTGGAAATGGAAATTGCGTGCCTTTGAGTTTAACAGCAGCCGAATTGAATAATTTGCCAGCAGAGGGATGGGATTGGGCATTAGAACGCGCTTTTTTAGATAGACAAGCAGGAAAAACCCCTAATGTTTTATGTGCCTTACAGATTGGAGTTAATCCAGCTTATCAAGGGAGAGGTATTAGCAATACACTAGTGCGCTTTATGAAAGCCATTGCGAAGGAACAGCAAGTAGATTCGTTTATCTTACCTATTCGACCAAATCGAAAACATCAGTATCCTCTTCAG
Organism: Myroides sp. 1354; assembly: GCF_030324495.1. Lineage (GTDB taxonomy): Bacteria > Bacteroidota > Bacteroidia > Flavobacteriales > Flavobacteriaceae > Flavobacterium. Next base: position 51,198 of record NZ_JACAGN010000004.1, read on the forward strand.
CAAATGGAAGAATATATCACATGGAAAAACGAGGAGGGATGGCCTTTTGATCCTTGGATACGCACCCATTGTAAAAATGGCGCTACCCTTGTTAAAGTATGTACTAAAGCCATGTTAGTAGAAGGTAGTGTACAAGAATGGGAGCAATGGACCAATCGATCGTTCCAAAGTTCTGGAAATTACGTTATTGATTTTGCGTTAAATCCCATAGAAATAGATATAGAAAAAAATATAGGACGTTATATTGAACCCAATGTTTGGATGAAATACGCGCTGGATTAACGAGGCAGAAGTGCCGAAATAAGCCCACAAAAAGTACATTCTTTTTGTGGGCTTTTTTTATACCCATAAACGACAGGAGGTTCGGTCGGAGAAGTGTGAAAATAAAAGAACGATGAGACTTGTTTATGTCTTTGATTTAATATAATTTTAAGTTAATTTTTAAAGAATTGATTTGCTTATTAATTGAGCCTCTTCTTTTAGGTGGATGCTGAAATTATGGTGAAGGAGCTGAGAAGGAGAAAAAGCAGAAAGAGTATGAAAGGCTTTTGGATAGGAGAGGTAACAGAAAATCAAAAGCAAAATAAACATAAACCAATCTATTAATTTATAAATCAATGAAGAAAAAACTACCCTTGTTGAGCTTGCTAGCCACCTGTTTGATTAGTACACTGAGTATTGCACAAGAGAATACACGTATCATGACCATTTTTGATAAGATTGTTTTTTACGATGGCTATGCAGCAACCTCTGAAGAAGCAACACCTCCAGGTATTATGCGTTTAAACAATGCACTTTACGCCAAAAAAATGACGACTGTAGAGCGTCAATCCATTTTATCAACCCTAGAACTAGAAGTAACAATAGGTGCTCTTTGCGACAATTATGACCGCATTGGCGGTGTTTTTCTTTCTTTGGTACCTCAGGGAGAGCCCATGACAACACAAAACAAAAAAACCATTGAAATTGGGCGTTTTATAACTCCTTTTATGAATAAGAATAGACAACCTACTACAGTGCCTTATGTCTTTGACTTAAACCATTTGGTTCCTTTATTTAAAGATCCATCCTTTGCTGCCTATGATGTTTGGATTGAATTCAATGTGTTTGGCGTTCCTTATGCTGCTAATAATGAAGTACAGGGCTGTGCAGGGCGATCTGATGTATTTGAAGGAACCCTAAAATTGAAATCAAAAGATACGGGAAATGCTTTTGATACCTTTTTCTTATTGCCTTTGGCCAGCAGAGATTCGTTTAATAATTACAATGCAACAGATGTTCCAGGGACGACAACAAAAATCTATCAATTTGAGGTGGAAGAAAACCTCAATGAATCGTTTTTTCATTTAATTACTTCCAATCATGGAGCGAATGCAGGAGGAGAGGAGTACATCCGTCGTACGCATCAGGTTTATTTAGATGGAGCATTAATTTCAACTTATATACCAGGGGGAAAATCATGTGAACCTTATCGTCAGTACAATACCCAAGGCAATGGAATTTACGGTTCACGACCAAAAAGTGAAGCGGATTGGACGAGTTGGAACAACTGGTGCCCAGGGGATGTGATTCCCAATAGAATCCTTCCCCTTGCCAATCTTCAAAAAGGAACTCACGAATTTAAAATTACTGTACCTGACGCGCGTTTTAATGAAGGCCAAGGTGATTTCCCATTGTCCCTCTACTTTTTTGCTAAAGGGATGAACGGTGTACTTGCTACAGAGAAATTTGAGCAAGTAACCTATCAGATTTATCCAAATCCAACCACAGACGTTGTGTATGTTCATTCACCCAATGAAGTCAAAGAAGTAGTGGTCTATACGATGAGTGGAAGCAAAGTACTCGAAGCTAAAAATACCAGTACAATCAATTGTAAATCGCTAACTGCAGGAAATTATATCTTTTCGATTGTATTTGACAATGGAATAAAAACCACGGAAAAGATTGTAAAGAAATAGAAGGCGATTGTTTATTCAATCCCATTCGTTAAAAGCACTGTTTGATTAGACAGTGCTTTGTTATTTTTAGTACTTTTGCTTTTATGAAACGAGTATTCCTTTTTCTTGTTGTTTCTTTTTTTGTGGCTTGCTCCAAAGAAGCAAAGCCCTTACCTTATTTGGGAAATCACACAGAAAAAGTCACTGCAGCAGGTGAGCGAAAAGAAGTGTATTATCAAATTCCTTCTTTTTCCTTGCTGAATCAAGATAGTCTTGTGGTTTCCAATCAAACACTAGCTGGAAAGATTTACATTACCGATTTTATCTTTTTACAATGTCCGACGATTTGCCCTAAGATGAATCTTGAGATGAAAAGAGTGTATGATGCTTATCAAACGCAAGAAGACGTCTTATTTGTTTCCCATACTATTGATCCAAAAAACGACAGCATTCCTGTATTAAAAGCTTATAGTGAGTCTATAGGGGTTCAAGCTCCAAAATGGCAGTTTCTCCATGGTGATGAGCAGGTGATTCACCAATTAGCTCAAAGTTATTTTATGCAAGCTTATCAAGAGAATAATGCTCCTGGGGGATATGCGCATAGTGGTGGTTTTTTATTAATTGACGGGAATCAGCATATTCGCGGGGTTTACGATGGAACGAATACCGCCGATGTTGATCGATTAATTCAGGATATCAGTCAATTGTTACAAGAAAAAAAATAAAATGAAAAAGCAGCTTTTACTTCTTTTATTGCTTTCTTTTATTTACCAAAATACCTCGAGTTTTTGGATTCTAACCTCATTCTATATCAATCAAGAATACATTGCTGACAATATCTGTATCAATCGCTTTGATGCTATTCCAATCTGTTATGGGAGTTGTTATCTTCAAAGTGAATTATCCGAAGATTCAGATAAAAAAATGGAGCTTCCTCAATTAAAAATGAAGGAAGTACAACCTTTATTCAGCCAATCCATGGCGTATGAACCCTATGTGGTTCACGCTATTCTTTTAGAACATATTCCTTATCCAAGTTATGTAAATACCTTGGAAATCATCCCTTTTGTTTCTGCTGTTTTTCAACCTCCAGAATGGGTTTAACTACCTAGAATGTAATTAATCACAGTCTTTTCTACCGATTGAATGAAGCAATTCTTCAAACCTAGGTAGTGATAATCACTGTGGTGTAGAGTAAAGTTAAACCAGAAAAAACAACTGTATGCAAGCGACAAAAATACCCGTTTGCACAATGGGTTTATTTCATACAACACTCGATTTATGGATGGATAATCTCGAAGGATTACTCCAAAAATACCCCGTATTATCTGTGCCACATACGCATTCCTTTTACTTGATTTTGTGCATTGAAAAAGGAGGAGGATCTCTTGTTGTAGATCAAGATAAGATTTGTTTTGAATCCAATCAGGTCTTGATTATTAAACCCCATTGTATCAACGCCATTACCTTGAAAGAAGGCAGTATAGGAACCGTTATAGGGTTTACAACTGATTTCTTTTCCCTTCGATACAACACCAATGTATTGCACCAGTTTCCTTATTTTAACGAAGGAAACCAAACCGCTTTTCACATCCCTCAAGATTCAGTAAAAAGTATGCAATTTCTCTTGTGGCAAATGTTAGCGGAATATAGAACACAAAAGAAAGCCACTCAAAAGGTCTTGCGTTCGTATTTAAATATTTTGTTGATTGAATTGGATCGCATGTATGTGCCTCAACATACGGTGAAAGTGCACAATGCCGTGCATGAAAAAATACAGAAATATCAAGTGCTTATTGAACAGCATTTTAAAACCCATAAAATGCCATCAGAGTATGCGGATATGTTGCACATCAGTACCAATTACCTCAATAAGATTTGCCGTACTATACTAGGACAAACATCGGGTAATTTGATTAAACAACACATCATCTTAGAAGCCAAGCGCTTGTTGAGTTATACTACGCATTCCATTAGTGAAATAGCGAATGAATTGGGGTTTGAACACGCTTCTTATTTTGTGACTATTTTTAAAAAGGCTACAAACCAAACACCTGAGCAATACAGAAAAAATCAATGGATTGCCTAGGTTAATAGCGAAAGGCGTTTACGATATCGCCTTTCGCTTATACAGGCTAAAATTGTGAGGTTATGTGAATTTCAATAAACAAGGAATAATTTATGTAGTTAAGATTGCACTAAACAAACAACAGTCTATTTTTAAATTCTCATCAAAAACACTTTCATTTTGTTAAAAGTATCAAGGATTCATTTCTAATTGACTACCTTTAATTTTTATAAAGTAAAAAGATATTATGTTCAAGCGTTTGCTATTGCTTTTTTGTTTTTTAGGAGGTTTTCTGACTATACAAGCACAGAATCGAGTAGAGCAGGTGATGGAAATCTTCATGGAAGATTACAATACCAGCAATTACGATCAATTTTATCATCGTTTTTCTGAGTCCCTTCAAAGTAGGGTTCCTTTTAATACAGTAGAAGCTTTTTTTGATGAGATGAAACAAAACTTAGGGTCGATTATCAATATCGAATACTATGGATTGAATGACGATCAAACTCCGCTATTTAAAACACAATTTGAAAAAGATACCGCTATTGTCAATTTCGCCTTTGATGAAGAGTCGAATATTGTTGGTTTTCGCATTTTAGATTATGTCAATCAAGATGATTTACGCCAAGGATTAATTGAGAAATCACTGGAGGATATCATTTTAGATAATGCCAATCATTTACCTGAACAAGGAGAAATAGCCTTGGCTATTATTAAAGGAGATCAAGTGCATTATTATGGATTGAAGAAGAAGTCTAAATTGATTCGCGATGTCGATAACAAAAGAGGATTATTTGCCTTGGGAACCTTTACTTCCATCTTCACCAATACGATTTTAGCACAAGCAGATGTAGAAGGCAAAGTAAAGTTGTGGGAAGACATCAACGCATACTATCCACAGCCATTTAAAGATACGCTGTCCTTTTCTTTTTCTTCTTTAGCCAATGGAAGCGCCATGTTGCCCTTCTTTCCCAAAATCACCTTGGTAGGAGAGGATTTGGTAACCAATAAAAAGAAGAGAAAAGAACAAGAAACCAGTATAGGTAATCCGTCGATTGCAAATTATTTAGCCCAAGATATCGAATTAGATACCCTCAAAGTACGAGGTCGTTTCTCTATCTTTGGTAGTAGTGTTTTAGGAGATGCTTTGGCTCGTGTATACCATAAACCTTATACAGACTTGTTTAAAACGCATATCGTAGACCAATATAACTTACCATCCACCCAGTTGATTAAATCGAGAAGGACTAAGACAGTGGAATCCATTGGCAAGGTTGATTTAGGATTAGACAATAAAGCGAGTTATATGGATATCTTCTTGCCTTCCACGCAAGGATATTCCACGATAGAAGACTTGTCTACCTATATTCAGGCCTATTTTGATCCCAAAAATAAAGAATTAGCCCTGATGCAGAAGCCAACCTATATGATTACTCCAGATGATTGGATTAGTTTAGGATGGCGATTAAACTTCTTTGGAGATAAGGAATCTCTCTATTTTCATCGAGGTATAGATGTGGCTTATTCCAATTTTGTCAGTTTTAGTCCAGAGCGAAAAGAAGGCGTTATCGTATTAGCCAATAGCTCAATGGACGATATGGTTCAATTGGTTGAGAATTTGAGCTTTCAAATTTGGTCCAAACTGGTCTTAGAAGATAAAGAATAGAAGAAAAGGATGGCGAGTAGTCATCCTTTTTTTGTGGATTAATTACATCGTATAAATGATTGAAAATAAAGATATAGTTTGCAATAGCATAAAGTAAAGAGAAAAGAAGACTGATTTTTGCTTGGTATACAAATAATTATATATTTTCGTTAACTTTTTATTAGTATTTATTTTGCTATTTTTAACTTTATTGAAACCAATATGATGTTTAAAAAACTACTTATGCTATCAGCATTAGCCTTATTGCCCTATACCTTAGTGGCACAAGAAGAACACGATGAATATGAATTGCGTGGAAACGAAAAAATGGGGTGGATTATCAACAAAGAAGGAAAGAAAATCGAAGGGGTTGTCAAATTAGTCGGAACAGATCAAACCCCTTGGGAAAATCAATTAAAAGTAAAGTTTATTGCTTTTGATGAGATTAACAAAGAGAAGAAAAGACAAAAATTTAAAACACTAAAAACAGATGAGTTAAAGGGGTATGCCGCTTATGATGGAGAGGTGTTGCGCGAATTTGAATTGATAAAATATAAAAATATTCGAGAATCTTCTGCTTCAGATGGAAGTGGAGTTTCTGGAAAGATTAAGTTGATTAAAAACTTATCAACTTCCGAGTATATGGTGGAAGTAGTTGTACCTGGTGCAGTTAAAGTTTATCGTTTATATGGATTGCCTTCTTCTGTTGCTATTGGCAATGCTGAAGTGAGAGAAAGAGAGCAAGATATTAAGTATATTATCGAATCGCCAACTATTTTGGTTGTAAAAAATGGTGGAAAAATTGAAGAGTTAAATAGCAGCGATTTTAAGAAGCTAACAGAAGATTGTTCTTATGTACGCACAAAAATGCTAAATAACGAATACGCTAGTTATAATCCAGAAAAAGAAGAAAAGAAGAAATCTAAATTAGGCGCTTTGCTGAAGAATGAGTTCGAGTTAAACGGAGCTAAGATTCAACGTATGGCTTTAGAAATTCTACCAGACTACAATGAAAATTGTGGCAAATAAGAAAACAAAAAAGAAAACGCGATGATTTTTATTTCATCGCGTTTTTATTTCTAAAAGTATTATTTTTAAAAAAAGAACAAGTTTTATTATCAAGTAAAATGAAAATAACCTTTTCCCTTATTCCCATTCTTTTTCTTTTCTTATTTATAGGAATAATGCCTCGCAGTTATGCTCAAACACCAAAAGAAATTGAACTTCCTTTAGCTTTTGCACGATTCATAGGAATCAAGGTTTGTGATTCCTACACAATAAGCTATTTTATTAAGGAAGATATAGAGGGTAAACCCGTGTACAATAATGGTATATTGGTGAAAAAGGCAGATAAGAATAAAACTTTTTTGAATATGCGGACTTATCCACTATTTGATATAAAATTAGATAATGATACTTTAATGATAGAACGTATTTCTAAGATTGATTCTATTTATAAAAAGAAAGGTACTGAAGTAGTTATAAATATTAATGAATCTACTAGTGAAAATGGTTATACTATTTATCCTAAATGGAAAAATTATAGTATTAGAGATACAATTTGGAATAAAACTATACACAAGTCTGTACAAGGTGTGTCTACTAAAAATGAGAAAAAAGGTCAAATTATAGAGGATGATGTCATAGTTACTAGATATACTTATGATGTTAATCAGGATTTAATAAAACAAGATACAATAGCGTTTAAAAGTCCTTTCATCAAATCATACTTTGGTGAAGATGTAAAAGTAAATACGTATTCCAATAATACTATTTCTTTTAGCTATCGTTTAAAAAGAGATGAAACAGATGTAGAAACAACATATCTTGTATCGTGTACTTTAGATCGTAATAGTAATTTACAGTCATTTACTATATTTCGTTATCATGTAAGTAGGAGTACAATTTATGAAGATAGTATTTTTAAAATTTTTCATACAGAAGATTATCAATTTGTAGGTAATGCTGTTTTTTTATGTAATTAGAGTATGAGTTTGTATTTAACTCCAATCTTGCGAATTTAATAGTGATTATTTCAGTTGATACTTCGAGTGTAATCCATGGTTAGAATACGTTTACTGTAAATATTAAGTTGAACGAGAGTAAAGCACGGATTGCACTCGAGGCTTTAGCCGAATTGAGTGAAGTTAAATTCGCGCCTCCGTTTCTTCCTAATTTGATATGATTAGGTATCACGGATGAATTAAATGTTTAACTTTGTGATAGTATCAAATGATAGTATCAATGAAGCCACCTTATGAAATAACAGCAACAATCTTAAAGTATATTTCTTCCATTTCAGAAAAAATTGGAGCAGTTAATGCAAAGTATATCATCAAAACAAATCCAACGTTAAGAAAAGAAAACCAAATTAAAACGATTCATTCTTCTCTTCGCATTGAAGGGAATACCCTAACCGAAGAACAAATAACTGCTATATTAGAAAATAAAAGAGTGGTTGGTCCAGAAAAAGATATTTTGGAAGTTTTAAATGCGTTGGAGGTCTATAAGAATGTAAACAACTTAAATCCCCAAAAAGAAAGCGATTTTTTAAAAGCACATCAATTGCCTTTAAAAAAACTAATCGATAAACCTGGAAAATACAGAAATCAAGGAGTTGGAATTGTAAAAGGTTCAAAAGTGGAGCACATTGCTCCGCCATTTGAGCGGGTGCCGTTTCTAATGCAAGATTTATTTGAGTATTTGAAGGATCAAACTGAATTAACACTAATTAAAAGTTGTGTGTTCCATTATGAGATGGAATTTATTCATCCTTTTTTGGATGGCAATGGAAGAATGGGGCGATTATGGCAAACACTAATTCTTATGCAAGAGTATGCTGTTTTTGAATTTTTGCCTTTTGAGACTTTGATCTCAAAAAATCAAGAGGCCTATTACAGAGCATTATCTCTATCAGATAAGGAAGGTCAATCAACTGCGTTTATTGAGTATATGTTGAGCATTATTGATCATTCGCTAGCGGAACTATTAGATAATTCAGCTAAGAAACTAACAGAAACAGATCGAATTACATTGTTTCTAGAAAGTAACAAGAATGAATTTATGCGAAAAGATTATTTAAACTTTTTTAAGGATATCTCTTCAGCAACGGCAAGTCGAGATTTAAAAAAAGCTGTTGAAGATAAATTACTCACAAAAGAGGGAGATAAAAAGATAACAACCTATAAAAAACGATAAGGCGGTGTACCTTTAAAAAAGAAGGGAGGGAATATTACTCTAAATCTTGCGAATCTGATTTAGTTTTATTCGGTTGAAGCCTCGAGTGCAATCCGTGCGTTAGATTTTTAGATTTAACAAGTATAAAGGCGTGGATTGTAAATCCGCGCCATCGAATTAAAACAAAAACTGATTATATTCTTTTTTTTTATTTCTATTTTAATAAAAATAATCAAAAATCAAATTTTAATTAGGTTGTTTTGGTGGTTATGGTTAAGTTTGAGTAGAAGGTTGTTCGCGAATTTTACTTTTGTTTTAAGGTCTAATTTAACAAGAACCTAGAATATGTAATTTGTTTAAAATCCGCTGATAAGAATGAAAGGGTATTGTATCGCTTGTTTGCTTCTACTGTTTCATGTTTGTAGTATCTCTTGGGGACAAGTACCTCCTTATCAGCATACGAAAACATTGTTATTGCGTGAACGATTAAAAACGAATTATTACCAGAAGAGTCCTATTAGAACAGAAGAATGGATGAGATCCTATAAACGGGAAGATATACCAATGTTTACCCTATTTGCTTATGATTCTATTTCTGATTTTGATATGGAAAGTAAATTACAGCGTTTTTATTATAGAAAATACTGCAGTTTTACAGCTCCAAAAGGAGTAAGAAAAATAACCTATTATCTAGGAAATAGCTGGATTGACTCGATCCAAGAGAGCACACATGTGTTTTTTTTTAATCGTAAAACTCAACGTTTAGAAAAAGAAATTCAATACGATAAAAATGATTTTAATTTACAATCCTACGATCAAGTAAAAAAGAGAGAATACAAGTATCAATACGAAGAAACGAAGGAAGAAATTACGGTTACAAAGTTTGAAAACACCAAAAATGGTTTACTATTTCTTAGTCAATATGTTTACTCCAAGGATAAAAGTAGATTATTAAGAAATAAATTTAAAACCCTTGATTATCAGTTAGATTTGTTACGACAGCATATTGATACAACTGTTTTGAATAAGAATGTAGAATTTAAGTATGATGAGTACAATAAACTCAGAGAGATTGTTTATCAAGGGAGTATTGATTATGAATCTGGATTTAATTTTAAAAAGGAGAATTTTACTTGGGATTTTAGCACATATGATGATTACACACATGGATGGTCTAAGAAGGAGAATTGGCTTTCTTTTATGAATAATGATGAAGAAGAAGGAGAATCTATTTTGTTTCCTACAAATCTTGATTTAAAATTTATTAATGGTTATAGTTTTTCATACGAGGACAAGGGAAATAAAGAAATATTGAATCCTGCTGAACAAAGTCTGACGGTGCGTATGCAACACTCGAGTAATATTTATAATTCTTTTATACAAGAGATAGATAAGTATCAAAATACGAAAAGTAGTCAGTATTACTTAGATCATAAGATTTTACTATTTGATGAATCTATTCATCTTAGTAATGCTTATATGGTCAGCAATTATCATTTAAGTTTCTCTAATCAACCCATGTGGAATATTACAGATAATACTCCAATGGAATATGTTTTCCTAACGAAAAGAGAACTAAAAAATCAATATAGTTTGCTTTATATTCAAAAAAACATACCATTAATGCCTCCGCTTGTACATAATTGGTTTTGGAATAAGGATTATTTTTCGACATTTAAGGCTTGGCAAGACTTGAAGAATGAAGAATATATAGTAGAGCTAAAATCAAAAAAAGGATTGAATGAAATTTACTTAATTCACAATAATGTAAAACGTCCTTTAATAACAATTAATTAAAATTTTAGTATGTCATTTAATTCTTTTATAAAAGAGAAGATAAATTATATTCATCAAAATCCTGTAAAAGAAAAAGTTGTTTTAAAAGCAGAAGATTATTATTTCAGTTCGGCTCGTAATTACGCAGGTTTAGAATATGAAATTGAAGTTGAGCTCTTGTTTATGAGATAGATGAAGGCACGGATTGCACTCGAGGCATCGGCCGAATTGAACGTAGTTAAATCCGCGCCATCGGTAAAGTTGTTTTAAAAGCAGAAGATTATTATTTCAGTTCGGCTCGTAATTACGCAGGTTTAGAATATGAAATCGAAGTTGAGCTATTGTTTATGGGATAGATGAAGGCACGGATTGCACTCGAGGCATCGGCCGAATTGAACGTAGTTAAATCCGCGCCATCGGTTTCAGTTAATGCCTCAAGTGCAATCCGTGCTATCGAGATAAAGAAAAACAAAGCGGATGTCTTTTTTAAGACATCCGCTTTGTTTTTTCTATTCATTATCCTTTAGAAGAAGTAGGTTTACTAACCTTTCTCGGTCTTTTTCGTCCATATGATTTATTTACAATCTTTCCTCTTCTTGTTTTTAAATCTCCTTTTCCCATAATAAAAAATTAAAGTTTAACATTCGATTCTCCAAGATACGAATTATAATCCAAAGGATAAGTTTTAAGAAGCTAAAAGTATAAGAATCAGTTGTTTTGTTTCTTTTTGTCAGTGTAACGTGCAAAATAGAAGTAGGAGTAAAGAAGGAAATGACTTCCTAGGAAAAGGAGGTGAAAATTTAGTGGCAAAATGTTGTGCAAATTAGTTTGTAGAGTTGCTATTTAAGCCTTATTTTAGTGCCCTTTAAAACCAATTATGAAACATATAGATTATAACCGAAAAGACCTATCAGATCAAACGTTAGTTGAGCTGTATAAAAGGCTATTGAAACCAAGAATGATTGAAGAAAAGATGCTTATTTTAATCCGTCAAGGAAAAGTGTCGAAATGGTTTTCTGGAATTGGGCAAGAAGCAATATCGGTAGGTATTGTAGCTGCTTTAGAGAACGATGAGTATGTGTTGCCTATGCACCGTAATTTAAGTGTTTTTACCTCTAGAGATATTCCGTTGTATCGTTTGTTTTCACAATGGCAAGGAAAAGGAGAAGGTTTTACAAAAGGAAGAGATCGCTCGTTCCACTTCGGTACACAAGAGTTTAATATCGTAGGGATGATTTCGCATTTAGGTCCACAATTAGGTGTGGCAGACGGAATCGCCTTAGCACATAAATTGCGTGAAGAAAAGAAAATTACCGCTGTATTTACAGGAGAAGGCGCAACTTCAGAAGGCGATTTTCACGAAGCCTTAAACGTAGCTTCCGTTTGGGATTTACCCGTGTTATTCGTGATTGAGAATAACGGATATGGTTTATCAACACCAACAAACGAACAATACCGTTGTGAGCATTTAGCTGATCGCGGTATTGGATATGGAATGGAAAGCCACATCATCGATGGAAATGACATCTTAGAAGTATATACAAAGATTGATGCATTGGCAAAATCAATGCGCGAAAACCCACGTCCAGTATTAGTGGAGTTCTTGACTTTTAGAAGAAGAGGACACGAAGAGGCGAGTGGTACGAAATACGTTCCACAAGAGCTAATGGACATGTGGGAGAAGAAAGATCCAGTTGAAAATTACCGTGCTTACTTAAAAGAAATCGGTGTATTAACGGATGCTTTAGATGAGGAAATTAGAGCAGCATTCAAAAAAGAAATCGATACGGATTGGAAACGCACCCAAGAAGAGGAGCCAATCCAAGCGAATCTTGAAACAGAAATGAACGATATGTACGCGCCATTTCACTACGAACACGTAGAAGCAAGTGGGGAGATGAAGAACATTCGTTTAATTGATGCAATCTCAGAAGGATTAAAACAGTCGTTCGAGAAACATCCAGAGTTAATCATCATGGGACAAGATATTGCCGAATATGGAGGAGCGTTTAAAGTAACCGACGGATTCGTAGAGCAATTTGGCAAAGGACGTATTCGCAATACGCCAATTTGTGAGAGTTCAATCGTTTCTGCGGCCATGGGATATTCAATCAATGGAGGAAAGGCAATTATGGAAATGCAATTTGCCGATTTCGTTTCGACTGGATTCAACCCCATTGTAAACTATTTAGCAAAAGTACACTACCGTTGGAATGAAAAAGCCGATGTAGTGGTGCGTATGCCATGTGGAGGAGGAACACAAGCTGGGCCTTTTCACTCGCAAACCAATGAAGCTTGGTTTACAAAAACACCAGGATTAAAAGTGGTTTATCCTGCATTCCCAGTAGATGCAAAAGGATTGATGAATACTGCAATTAACGATCCTAACCCGGTTATTTTCTTTGAGCACAAACAATTGTACAGAAGTATTTACCAGGATGTACCGAGCAACTACTATACCATTCCATTTGGTCAAGCGGCTTTAATAAAAGAAGGATCAGACGTAACGATTGTGTCTTTTGGAGCGGGAGTTCACTGGGCATTAGAAACCTTGGAGAAACACCCAGAGATTAAAGCAGATTTAATTGATTTGCGTACCTTACAACCGTTAGATACAGAAACTGTATATAAATCAGTAAAGAAAACAAATAAAGTTATAATTTTGCAAGAAGACACTCTATTTGGAGGTATTGCAAGTGACCTATCAGCAATGATTATGGAAAACTGTTTTGAACACTTAGACGCACCAGTAAAACGCGTAGGAAGTATCGAAACAGCCATCCCATTTGTGAAAGCTTTAGAAGATCAATATTTGCCAAAAGGTAGATTTGAAGCAGCGCTATTGGATTTATTAGCGTACTAAACAGAAAGAACTACACAACATACATATATGAGTAACACAATCACACAGACTAATTTTAAATTTCCAAACCAAAAAAGTGTGTACCACGGAAAAGTAAGAGAAGTTTACACCATTGCAGACCAAGTTTTAGTTATGGTAGCAACGGATCGTTTATCTGCTTTTGACGTGATTATGCCTAAGGGGATTCCTTACAAAGGACAAATATTGAATCAAATTGCAACGCGATTCATGCAGATGACTGAAGATATCGTGCCAAACTGGCTGATGGCTAGTCCTGATCCCAATGTTGCAGTAGGACATATTTGCGAGCCTTTTAAAGTAGAAATGGTAATTCGAGGCTATTTAGCAGGACATGCGGCTAGAGAATACAAAGAAGGAAAACGAGTTTTGTGTGGTGTTGCACTGCCTGAAGGGTTAAAAGAAAACGACAAATTGCCACAGCCCATTATTACGCCTTCAACAAAAGAAGAGTTAGGGTTACACGATGAGGATATTTCTAGAGAAGATATTTTGGCGCGTGGTATTGTTTCGGAAGAAGACTACCTTGTTTTGGAACAGTATACAAGAGCCTTATATCAAAGGGGAAGTGAAATTGCCGCACAGAGAGGATTGATTTTAGTCGATACAAAATATGAATTTGGGAAGACCAAAGAAGGAAAAATTGTATTGATTGACGAGATTCACACCCCAGATTCTTCGCGTTATTTCTATGCAGAAGGATACGAAGAACGTCAAGCAAAAGAAGAACCTCAAAAGCAGTTGTCAAAAGAATTCGTGAGACAATGGTTGATTAGTCACGGTTTCCAAGGAAAAGAAGGCCAACAAGTACCTGAAATGTCCGACGAATACATTCAAACCATTTCAGAACGCTATATTGAGTTGTATGAACATATTTTAGGAGAGCCCTTTGTAAAAGCAGATGTTTCGAATATCGAACAGCGAATTGAAACGAATGTAGTGGCTTTTTTGTCTAAAATTTAAAAAGAATAAAGACCATGACATTATTAGATAATTTAAAGTGGCGTTATGCTACAAAACGCTACAATAGCGCAGTTAAGTTAGAAGATGACAAAGTGATGCAAATTGTAGAGGCCGCTCGTTTAGCGCCGACTTCATCTGGATTACAGCCTTTTGAAATGGTTTTAATTAAAAATCAAGAAGTAAAAGAGCAGTTATTTCCAATAGCAATGAATCAGATGCAGATTAAAGAATGTTCACATCTGTTGATTTTTGCCGCTTGGGACAGTTATACAGAAGAGCGTATTGATGCTGTTTTTGACAATATGGAAGCAATCAGAGCTTTGCCAAAAGGAGAAATGAATGATTTCAAAAATAGCATTAAAGCTAATTTTAAAGGTCAAACTCCAGAACAACAGTTTCAACATGCTGCTCGACAAGCGTATATCGCTTTTGGAATGGCGATTGCCGCTGCGGCTGAATTAAAAATTGACGCCTCTCCAATGGAAGGGTTTCACAATGATCAATTGGACGCATTTTTAGGATTAGATAAAAAAGGATTAAAGAGTGTTACAATCTTAGCACTTGGAGAAAGAGATCCAGAAAATGATTGGTTGATGCCAATGAAAAAAGTTAGATTTCCACTAGCATCAATGCTTACGGTAATAGAATAACAAAAAAAGCCCCTGTTTGTAGAAATAGGGGCTTTTTTTATGCTACATTGTTGAGGATTTAGTAATCAAAAGCTTTTTTTTAAGATAGGATTTTTATATTCTCATTTTTTTTACTCTTTTAGCGTGTAAAGTTTAAAGGATTAGTGTGGGAATTCACAATAATCCTTGGGTTTAAATTAGCTTTTTTGTTTGGATTATTTTATATTCGTATCCTGTAAAATATTAGATTACGCGATGAGTCAAAATAAAAAAAACACAGCACTTTCTTTTGAAGATTTCAAGAAAGAGGTTATTCAAGATTATACAATTGCAAAGATCAGTAGAGAATGTAGTTTACTAGGTCGTCGTGAAGTTTTAACTGGGAAAGCTAAGTTTGGGATATTTGGAGATGGAAAAGAAGTACCACAATTGGCGATGGCTAAAGCTTTTCAAAATGGAGACTTTCGATCAGGGTACTACCGCGATCAAACCTTCATGATGGCAATTGGTCAGTTAAATATCCAACAGTTTTTTGCTGGTTTATTCGGTGATGCCAATATTGAAAATGATCCGATGTCAGGTGGACGCCAAATGGGTGGACACTTTGCTACACATAGTTTGGATGAAAATGGGAACTGGAAGAAGTTGACAGAACAAAAGAACTCAAGTGGTGATATATCTCCAACAGCTGGGCAAATGCCTCGTTTATTAGGGTTAGCGCAAGCTTCAAAATACTATAGAGCGATTCCAGATGCGGATAAAAATCAACAATTTTCTGTTAGCGGAAATGAAGTAGCTTGGGGAACGATTGGGAATGCTTCTACTTCAGAAGGGTTGTTCTTTGAAACAATCAATGCAGCCGGAGTATTACAAGTACCTATGGTAATGAGTGTTTGGGATGATCAATATGGAATCTCAGTTCACGCCAAATATCAAACAACAAAAGAAAATATTTCTGAAATATTAAAAGGTTTCCAACGCGATGAACATGGAAATGGATACGAGATTTTACGCGTAAAAGGATGGGATTATCCAACCTTAGTTGAGACTTATGCTAAAGCATCTCAAATCGCTAGAGAAGAGCATGTTCCGGTATTGATTCACGTACAAGAATTAACACAACCACAAGGACATTCAACTTCGGGATCTCATGAGCGTTACAAGAGCAAAGAGCGCTTAGCTTGGGAAGCAGAACAAGATTGTATCTTGCAAATGAGAAATTGGATGATTGAAGCCAATATCGCTACTGCTGAAGAGTTAGACGTACTAGATAAAGACTTGAAAAAACAAGTATTAGACGGTAAGAAAGAAGCTTGGAAAAACTACTTAGATCCAATTATTGCAGAGCGCAATGAATTAGTAGCTGTTTTACAACAAGTTGCTGCTCAAAGCCCAAATAAAGTATTTATTGAAAAGCACATTGCTGATTTACAAGAATTAAAAGAACCAATTCGCCGTGATGTACTAACTACAGCACGTAAAGTATTGCGTTTGATTATTCAAGAAGGAAGCAAAGGTCTTTTACTTCAATTTATTGAAAAATATTACGCAGCTGTACAACCAAAATACAGTTCTCACTTGTTCTCTGTTTCAGATCAAAAAGCAGAAGCAATTAAAGAAGTAGTTCCAACCTATGATGCAGATGCAGAAGAGGTAGATGCTCGTGTAATTTTACGTGATAACTTTGATTATATTTTAGAACATCACAAAAACGTAACTGTTTTTGGTGAAGATTCAGGAAATATTGGAGATGTTAACCAAGGGTTGGAAGGGCTACAAGAAAAACACGGAGAAGAACGCGTTACCGATACAGGAATTCGCGAAGCAACAATTTTAGGACAAGGAATTGGTATGGCCATGCGTGGTTTACGTCCAATTGCTGAAATTCAATATTTAGACTATTTGTTGTATGCAATTCAAATTATGAGCGATGATTTAGCTACTTTACAATACCGTACAGTAGGACGTCAAAAAGCACCGTTAATTGTGCGTACACGTGGACATCGTCTGGAAGGAATTTGGCATTCAGGATCTCCAATGGGGATGATTATCAATGCAATCCGAGGAATGCACGTATTAGTTCCTAGAGATATGACAAAAGCAGCTGGTTTCTATAATACACTATTAGAAAGTGATGAACCAGCCTTGTTAATTGAGTGTTTGAATGGATATCGCTTGAAAGAAAAAATGCCAAACAACATCGGTCAATTCAAAACGCCAATTGGGGTTGTTGAAACAATCAAAACAGGTAGTGATTTGACAATTGTATCGTATGGATCAACGTTGCGCATTGTAGAACAGGCGGCTAAAGAACTATTGGAAGTTGGAATTGATGTGGAAATCATCGATGCTCAATCGCTATTGCCATTTGATATCAATCAAGATGTAGTGAAGAGTTTGGCTAAAACCAATCGCTTGTTGGTTGTAGATGAAGATGTACCAGGTGGAGCATCTGCTTATCTATTACAGCAAATTTTAGAAGTGCAGAAAGGATACCGTCATTTGGATAGTGAACCTCAAACGTTGACATCTAAAGCACATAGACCTGCTTATGGAACCGATGGAGATTATTTTAGTAAACCATCAGTAGAAGATGTATTCGAAAAAGTATATGAATTAATGCATGAAGTAAACCCAACAAAGTTTCCTAAACTGTATTAAAAAGAAAACAAAAACCTCTCAAATTGAGAGGTTTTTGTTTATTTGATAATTTTAATTTATAAATTGTGTGTTTCTAAACTATTTTTTTATTTTGTAGATTACAAAATTCTTGTAGTTTTAGGGGAAATGAGAATATTAAATAATCTATAATTGAAGAAATTCTCTCTAATTTATTATGAAAGCATACAAAATATGAGTAATTTTGCAATTGTTTTTTTAAACATAGTTATATTATGGTAAATGATTTATTTGACAGAATACAAAAGAATAAAGGACCATTAGGAAAATGGGCGTCTCAAGCTGAAGGATATTATGTTTTCCCTAAACTTGAAGGACCTTTATCAAATCGTATGATGTTTCATGGAAAAGAAGTAATCAATTGGAGTATCAATGATTACTTAGGGTTGGCAAATCATCCAGAAGTACGAAAAGTAGATGCTGAAGCTGCTGCTGAATATGGTGCGGCTTATCCAATGGGAGCTCGTATGATGTCTGGGCACACTACAGTACACGAACAACTTCAAGATGAGTTGGCTGCTTTTGTACAAAAAGAAGCTGCTTATTTACTAAACTTCGGTTACCAAGGAATGGTGTCTATTATTGACGCTTTAGTAACGAAGAATGACGTAATTGTTTACGATGTTGATTCACATGCTTGTATTATTGATGGTGTGCGTTTACACATGGGAAAACGCTTTACATATAAACACAATGACATCGAGAGTTTTGAAAAAAACTTAGAACGTGCAACTAAAATGGCTGAAACTACTGGTGGAGGTATTTTGGTAATCACAGAAGGTGTATTTGGAATGCGTGGGCAACAAGGAAAGTTGAAAGAAATCGTTGCTTTAAAAGAAAAATATAACTTTAGATTATTAGTAGATGATGCTCATGGTTTTGGTACTTTAGGTGCTACAGGAGCAGGAGCAGGAGAAGAGCAAGGATGTCAAGACGGTATTGACGTTTACTTTTCTACATTTGCAAAATCAATGGCTAGTATCGGAGCATTCGTTGCCGCTGATAAAGACATTATTGATTATTTAAAATACAACCTTCGTTCTCAAATGTTTGCGAAATCATTACCGATGATTTTTACAAAAGGAGCATTGAAACGTTTGGACTTATTGCGTACACAACCCGAACTTAAAGGGAAGTTGTGGGAAAACGTAAATGCATTGCAAAATGGACTAAAGGATAGAGGATTCAATATTGGAGATACTAACACTTGTGTGACGCCAGTTTACCTAGAAGGAAGTATTCCTGAAGCAATGGTGATGGTAAATGATTTACGTGAAAATTACAATATTTTCTTGTCTATTGTTGTTTATCCAGTTATTCCAAAGGGAATTATCTTATTGAGAATGATTCCTACAGCAACACATACAATGGAAGATATTAATGAAACTTTAGCGGCTTATGAAGCAATACGCGAGAAGTTAGAAAATGGAACATATAAGCGCATTGCTGCTGAAACAACAGTAGATGTGTCTTAAAAAATAAACAAAAAAAGCTCGAAACATTGTTTCGAGCTTTTTTTATATAAACACTACAGATGAATAGCATTCGTTTTTGGGCAGTACTAGTTTATTTAAAATAGACGATCAGTAAATAGACAAATTAAATAATTTCACTAAGTTCTTAGCTTTAAAATGAACAGTTCCACTTCTTTAATTTTTCCAATCCAGTAGGCTATTCCTTCTTCATTGGTAATTACCTCTTTTTTTCTATTCGGTCGAATTACGCCATACTTTTGCCAATTGCGTTGTTCGTCCTTTATTTTATCTTGTTTTGTTTCTGGCTCTATACGCGATCGCCAAAAAAGCAACTCCTTTTGGTAGTTTTGGATTATTTCTTCAAAATAATGCAATAAGGTCATACGGTCTTTAGGAATGTAGCCTGGACCACTACAACCGCAAGAATGCCAAGTAATTCCAACTTCATACAAATCTTTAATGTGTTGCCAAGCTTTGTTATTTCCTTTCTTAGGAGCTTCAAAATCCTTGCCCATATTCGCCATTAAATTACCACATTGAGGACATTTAGCTTCTGAATCGATCTTGTTCCCTTTTTTAATGTCTACCCACAATCGACGTTTAAATGTTTTCTGACATTCAAAGCAGACATAATGTGGTTTGTAAGCTGTCATTGCATATCTACACATAAGAATCTCATTTTAGACGGTTGTTAAATTCTTCATTAATACTGAACAACTATTTTTCTTAAACAAAACTAGTGAAAGCACTTAAATAAATAAGTGTAGTCTTGTTTTTTATTCTTATCAATGTATTTTATATAATTTGAATGCTATTTGAGTAAAAAATAGTTGTAAAACATCTTTGAACCTTATTTTTACTTATATTTGTTAACATAATTAAGTAAATTTTAATTAAAAATAAAAACGGATATACGTTTTATGTTATTCAAAGCGTTATAGTTAGAAATAAAAAAGATGAAAAGGATATTATTACTATTGTTGATGGGGATAAGTGTTGCTTTCGTGCAATGCAAACAAGATAAAAAGGAAAATTCTATTTCGGAAGTTGTGGATAATGATCATATTAAACTGTATAAAGTTACTGCAGTACCTTATGAAAAAAAAGAGGGGTATTTGTTAAAGAATCAACCCGAAAAAAAAGGCGTTCGCCATGTTAAAATTACGAATCAAGCCCAATTTGCTACGCTCTTTGATCCAAACAAAGCGATTAAAGAGGTTGGTTCAATTGACTTTTCCAAATCTTTCGTTTTGGCTCTAGTTGGAATTCCCAGTACGTTAGAAACGGATTTCTCTATTATTAGTTTAAAGGAGAAAGAAGACTTTATTGAATTGACCTATTGCCTTGAAGAAGAGGAAAAAGAGCTAGCTAAAGCAGTATATCCTTATGCTATTTTGGTGATAGACAAAAAGTACAATAAAGATATTCGATTTTTGATTGAATAATTAAAAATTGATTTTATATAAATCCAAGAGTACTATACATAACAAAGAGCGCTTCCCATACGAAGCGCTTTTTGTTATGTATAGATAGTTAATTTTATTTCTTTGTCCAACGATAGGCCAAAAAAGCAAAGGGAATGGTTCCTACCATGACCAAAGCTGTTGATAGTAAGGCATTTTGTGAAAATAAAGATACAATTGCACTGGCAATAAAACACATCCCTAATTGAATGGTATTTTGCAAAGCTGCCGCTTTTCCAGAATTTTCTGGGAATAATTTTAATGCTTCAGCTACAACGATAGGGTAACAAGCACCATTGGCCAATGCCATAAAACAGAATGGAATTAATAAACTTGTTAGAGTAGGTGTAGTGAAGACGGCTAAAAAGGCCGTAATAACAATAGCAATTGAAAATAAGAACACAAAGTAAGCGACTAATTTTGTTCCTTCTACTTTAGAAGATAAGGTTCGATAGCCAAATCCACCAATTAAAAAGGCAATGGTTTGCGGTACAAAACTAAAGCCAATTTCTCCTTCACTATACCCCATTTCTTTTAAAAAGAAAGGTGATCCCGTCAACCAAGCGAAGAAAGCAGCCGAACAAAAGGCATAAATCATCACGTTGCCCACATAGGCTTTGGACTGTAATAGCGTCCAATAAGCAAGTGGTTTTACTTGGGATTTCTCTTTTGGTGTCGCGTCTTTTGTTTCTTTCTTACCTTGAAGGGTTAAAGTGTAAAACATTAAAACAACAGCGATTGCCGCTAGTGTAATAAAGATGGATCGCCAACCAAAATGCTCAAGTAAATAAACTCCTAACAACGGAGCTAAGGCAGGTGATAACGCAACTAAAGGCATAATCGTAGCAAAAACGCGATTGGTTTCTGCTTTGGGATAACGCTCGATAACTAAGGCTTGCCAACTTACTGCAGCAGCACAAACGCCAATCGCTTGTATTAAGCGTAAAATTAAGAATGCAGTTACATTAGAAGTAAAATAAATCGCTAAGGAAGAGAGTGTAAAAATACACAATCCCATTAAAATTGTTTTGGGTTTACCTACTTTGTCCGAAATCGGTCCCCATATGAGTTGAGCAATCGCATAGCCGGCTAAGAATAAACTTAAGGTTGCGCTAATATTGCTCTTGGTTGTATCTAAATCAATGCGCATTTGCTCAAAAGCTGGCAAATACATATCGGTTGCTAAAAATCCAATGATACTTAATCCCGTTAGATAGACGAGAAAGAAAAAGTTGTTTTTATTTTGTGGCATGTACTTAAAAAATTTGAAGCTGCAAAGATAGGATTTTTTGTGAAGTTTGTGCTTTGTGAGGTCTGTGCTTTGTGAGGTCTGTGCTTTGTGAGGTCTGTGCTTTGTGAGGTCTGTGCTTTGTAGGGAATTTTAACTTCACAAAGAGCAAAGAGCAAAGAGCAAAGAACAAAGAACAAAGAACAAAGAGCAAAAAAAAACCACTCCTACAAAGGAATGGTTTGTCTATTATGGATGATTTTCTGTCAACTGTTCACTGATAACCGATAACTATTTAAAATAAGAAAACGTTTCGCCGTTTTCAATTTTCAATAACGTGTGGTAGATCAATTGAATGGTGTGTTCAACGTCTTGTCTGTGAATCATTTCCACTGTGGTGTGCATATAGCGCAAAGGCAAAGAGATTAACGCAGAAGCAACACCGCCATTGCTATAAGCAAAGGCATCCGTATCCGTTCCTGTTACGCGTGATAAGGCGTTGCGTTGGAAGGGAATTTGATTGCTCTCTGCCGTTTGTTCAATAAGGGTGCGTAAATTATTTTGTACTGCAGGAGCATAAGCAATTACAGGGCCTTTGCCAATCGTATTATCACCTTCAATATTCTTATCGACCATTGGGGTATTAGAATCGTGGCAAACATCTGTTACAATAGCAACATTGGGCTTAATGGTTTGTGTAATCATTTCAGCACCGCGTAATCCTACTTCCTCTTGTACTGCATTGACAATATATAATCCGAAAGACAATTCTTTCTTATTTTCTTTTAATAAACGAGCTACTTCAGCAATCATAAAACCACCAATTCGGTTGTCTAATGCTCTACATACCCAACGTTTGTTGTTTAATACAGTAAATGTATCAGGATAGGTAATCACACAGCCAATGTGGATGCCTAGATTTAATACCTCTTGTTTGCTGTCGCATCCCACATCAATAAAGTTGGTTTCTATTTTTGGAGATTCTTCCTTTCCAGCTCTATTTCTAATGTGGATGGCAGGCCAGCCAAATACACCTTCCACAATTCCCTTGGGTGTGTGAATATTCACGCGTTTAGAAGGAGCAATCATATGGTCGCTTCCTCCGTTGCGAACTACGTGGATAAATCCGTCTTCCGTAATGTGTTTTACATACCAAGAAATCTCGTCTGCGTGTCCTTCAATCACTACTTTATAGGGTGCTTCTGGATTTATCACCCCCACAGCATTGCCATAGGTATCTGTGATAAAGGTATCCACATAAGGCTCTAAATAATTCATCCAAAGCTTTTGTCCTACATGCTCATGCCCAGTTGGAGAAGCATTATTTAAGTAGGTCTCTAAAAAATGTAAGGAGTCCTGATTTAATATTGTATTTTTATCCATGATTATTTTTTACACGAATGTACTGATTCGCTTGGAAATACTCAATCTAATTCTTTACATTTGGTTATATTTTTTACCTATGAAAAAGCTGTATTTCTATTTTATTGTTCTCTTTAGTATAGCCTCCACTCAAGCACAAGAGAAGGAGTTAAAGACTGTACCTAGTTTGGTGCCGATGATAGAAATAGAAGACGATACCCTAAAGTATAGTATTCCAGAGATTTACATTGGGTCAAATGCAAAAGAAGACCAGTATCGTCAAGAAATGAATATCTTGCGCAATCGCATTCGCAGAGTGTATCCCTATGCCCGTGCTACAGCTGAAAACCTAATGATTCTCAACGAGAATTTAGAGAAATTAGAAACAAATAAACAGAAGCGACAATATATTAAACGCTCACAAAAGTATTTAGAAAGTCAATTTAAAGACAAGTTAAAAAAATTATCGCGTAAGGATGGAAAGATTTTGTTGAAATTAATTCACCGAGAAACAGGAGAAACGACCTTTAAATTAATTAAAGAATTTAGAAGTGGATGGACTGCTTTTTGGTCTAATGCAACAGCGAGAACCTTTGATTTAGATTTGAAATCTGAGTATCATCCCGATAGTGATTTACAAGATTTTTATATTGAAACCCAACTACAGTACTTATTTTATACGTATCAATTGGAGCGAAGCAAAGGTAAGGAGAACATGAGTTTCAATGCGTTGAGAAAAATGTGGGAAATAAAAATTTCAGAAGAAGAGTTTTTTCCACTGGAATTGAGGGAATAGTTTTGGCTTTCTAAAAATTAAGCTACCTTTGCAATAATAGTGATTTTATGGAACAATTTATCGTATCAGCAAGAAAGTATAGACCACAAACTTTTCAAGAAGTTGTAGGACAACAAGCCATTACCAATACCTTAGTAAATGCTATAGAGAGCAATCACTTGGCACAGGCATTGTTGTTTACAGGTCCAAGAGGAGTTGGAAAAACTACTTGTGCTCGTATTTTGGCTCGTAAGATTAATCAAGTGGGATATGATGATCCTACAGAAGATTTTACCTTTAATGTATTTGAGCTAGATGCCGCATCGAATAACTCTGTTGATGATATTCGAAATCTAATAGATCAAGTGCGTATACCTCCTCAAACGGGCAAATACAAAGTATACATTATTGACGAGGTTCACATGCTGTCAACTGCAGCTTTTAATGCTTTTTTAAAAACATTAGAAGAACCACCACGTCATGCTATTTTTATTTTAGCTACTACAGAGAAACACAAAATTATACCAACGATCTTATCTCGTTGTCAAATCTTTGATTTTAAAAGAATTACCATTGCTGATGCTGCAGATCACTTGGCTTTAGTTGCTAATAGTCAGGGGATTACTTATGAAAGTGATGCCTTGCGTATTATTGCGCAAAAAGCGGATGGTGCGATGCGTGATGCTTTGTCTATTTTTGATCGCGTGGTTTCTTACTGCGGAAAGAACTTGACAAGACAAGCAGTTGCAGAGAATCTGAATGTCCTTGATTTTGAGTATTATATCAAAGTGACGGATTTGATTCTAGCCAATAATATTCCCGCTTTGTTGACTTCTTTCGATACTATTTTAGCGAAGGGATTTGATGCTCAACACTTTATTGCTGGATTAGCTTCTCATTTTAGAAACCTTATGGTTTGTAAAACACCAGAAACCGCTACTCTTTTAGAAGTAGGGGAGCACGGAAGACAATTATTTAACGAACAAGCGCAAAAAGCTAGCGTTGGTTTATTGTTAGAAGCAATTGACTTGGCAAATGAGGCGGATCTAAAGTATAAAGCCAGCCAAAATCAGCGTTTATTGGTTGAATTGTGTTTAATGAAATTAGCGTCTTTATCTTACGAAGGCGAAAAAAAAAAGATAAATCTTTCATAATTCCTGCCCAAGCGCTCAGTTCGATTGAACCCATGGAAGCGGTAGTATTGCCGACAGCTTCAGTTCAACCTGTTGTTAACCCGTTTTTTGATAAATCGGTGGAGCAAAATATAGGGCAAAATGTCGAAGCAGCGACAAAGATTGAGTCAGTAGAGTCGAGCATAGAGCAAGTTGCTACAGCCACAACCATCGTGGAATCAGTGGAATCAACGTTGGTATCCCAAGAAATTCTAGTGAATCAAGAGCACATGCTAGACATTCAAAATGAAGTGTTGCCTGTAGAGGAAGCAGTTATAGCAGTTGCATCAGAAGTGGAGCAGCTAGAAGCACCAGCACTGTTTGTTGTGGATCCCATTCCATCTCCAGTAACTGTAGAAAAGAAAGTTTCAGCACTTTCTCTTTCTAGTATTCGCGCACGTAAGGAAATGGAATCTTCCCTGGAGAAAAAAGTGGTTAATCCCGATGATTTACCAAAAGAGCCTTTTACAGCAGAACAATTCATGGAAGAGTGGAGCAAATACGCCGATAAATTAGCCAGATCTGGGTTTATGTTAATGTCTTCCCTTATGGGGATGGTTCCTCCTGTAATCCACGGAACTTCAGTTTCTTTAGAAATGCCCAATGAAGGATCTAAACTAAGCTTTGATGAGAATAAGTTTGATTTGGTGAACTACTTGCGCAAAAAACTGAGTAACTATGATTTGGAGATCGAAATCAAAGTGAATGAAGAAGTAAAAATTCAAAAAAGAGTACTAGATAAAGATGATAAATTAGTTCGTTTTATTGAACTAAATCCTGCCATGCAGTATATGAAAGAAATCTTTGATTTAGAATTTAAATAGTAGTAAAACTATCGTTTATGATTAAAATTGGAAATGACAATACGCTAAAAGTAGCTAGAAAGACGAGCATTGGTTTATATTTAACCGATGGTGAGACGGATATTCTATTGCCTAATAAATACGTACCTAAAAATATAGAAGTAGAAGATGAAATCGTAGTATTCGTATACTTGGATCAAGAGGAAAGACCAGTTGCAACTACATTGGAACCTTATATTTACATCAATGAATTTGCTTTGTTAAAAGTGAGTTTTACCAATAAGTTTGGTGCGTTTTTAGATATGGGATTAGAAAAAGATTTGTTTGTTCCTTTTGCAGAACAAGCGCGTCCGATGAAAGAAGGGAATTACTACTTAGTATACATGCAGTTGGATGAAAAGTCCAATCGTTTAGTTGGCTCGAGTCGATTGAATCAGTTCTTAAACAATGATAATATTACAGTAAATATTGGAGATGAAGTAGAATTGGTTGTTTCTCATATTACTGATTTGGGGATTAATGTTATCATTAATGAGCAACACAAAGGGTTGATGTACAAGAATGAGGTCTTTGAAGATTTGCGTACAGGAGATCGCATTGTGGGATATATTAAGAATATACGTCCTGATGGGAAAATAGATGTTTCAAGAACGCGTGTAGGTGTAGAGGCAATCTCTGATGGTTCCGAGCAAGTACTCGCAGCTTTAGTGGAGAACAATGGTTTCCTAGGGCTTTCAGACAGCAGCCACCCAGAAGATATTCGCACCGTACTCAATATGAGTAAAAAAATGTTTAAGAAGGCGATTGGTGGACTGTATAAGGATAAAAAAATTACGATTACTGAAAAGGGTATTTTTCTAGTAAAATAGAGCATAAGTTAAAGACGGAAAATTTCCGTCTTTTTTTATTTAGGGATACATCACAACATGATGTATCCCTTTTTTTGTCTTGTAAAGGCAGCGAATCATTTGTTCTTTTCTTTAAAGTTTGAGGGAATCATGAGTAGGCTCTCGTTTGGTCAAAAAATTAACATTAAAATTTTATTTAGAGGGTTCATAATAAGATAAAAATCAGTATATTGAGAAATGAAAAAAAAGTCTATAGCAAAAAAACAAATAAAGGCGAAGGCTTGTAAATACTGGTGTTCTTTAAGTAATCTTTGAAAAATAAGGTTTTTGTTTTTCAAAAAAAAACAGATTTTAAAAAAGGATTCATCTGGTCAGAAAAAAATATTTTTATTTGAAATCCGCATTTTTAGCCCTTGTGGATTGTCATTTCTTCTTAATAAAGGGTTAATTTAATCCTCGTTTTGCCTATTTCATAGTATTTAACTTTTATTTGGGTGATTTTATTTTATGGAAATTTAGATATAAAAAAATTTTCAATAAAAATATTCATATATTTATCAAATATAAGTATTTCGTCAGCCGTTGAGGCTAGAAAGGCTGTGGCTATTCGGTCCTTTAGAAGAAGTGTGCATTATGACGAATTACGACTTACACTCAACATGTAGATTATTAACAACCATAAGAATGAACAAAACAAACAATTTCAAATCTCCAGGATTACTTTTCAGGGAGGCAATGAAGAAGGAAAGTCCCCTCCAAATTGTTGGTGCAATTAATGCTAATCACGCTTTATTAGCACAACAAGCAGGATTTAATGCTATTTATTTATCAGGAGGCGGTGTTGCTGCGGGATCATTAGGCGTACCAGATTTGGGAATTACCACGTTAGAGGACGTTTTAATCGATGTACAACGCATTACCAATATATGTGATTTACCCTTAATGGTAGACGTCGATACAGGATTTGGTCCTTCGGCATTTAACGTTGCAAGAACAGTTAAATCATTAATTAAAGCGGGGGCAGCTGCCTTGCATATTGAAGATCAAGTAGGAGCGAAGCGCTGTGGACACCGTCCAGGAAAAGAAGTAGTGAGCATGCAAGAAATGGTAGATCGTATTAAATCTGCTGTAGATGCTCGAACAGATGAAAATTTCGTTATTGGTGCTCGTACGGATGCCTTTGCTAATGAAGGCTTAGAAAGTACACTAGAGCGCGCAATTGCTTATAAAGAAGCTGGTGCAGATTTTATTTTTGCGGAAGCCGTACCAGATTTGAGTTTTTACCAAAAATTTGTTGATGCAACAGGGATTCCAGTATTGGCGAATATTACCGAATTCGGAATGATTAAAATGTATACAGTTGAAGAGTTAAAAGCAGCTGGAGTAGGACTTGTTCTTTATCCGCTTTCTGCTTTCCGCGCTGCAAATAAAGCAGCTTTGAATGTATACAACCACATTCGTCAAGAAGGTACACAAGCTAATGTATTGGATACGATGCAAACGCGTGAAGAGTTATACAGTAGTATCAACTATCACGATTACGAACAAAAATTAAACAACCTATTTAAAAAACAATAAGCATGTCAAATAACGAAACAAGCTTCAAACCAAAGAAAAGTGTTGCGCTATCTGGAGTTGCAGCTGGTAATACAGCTTTGTGTAGCGTAGGAAAAAGCGGAAATGATTTATACTACAGAGGATATAATATATTAGATTTAGCTGAAAAAGCAGAATTTGAAGAAGTTGCTTACCTTTTGATTTATGGCCATTTGCCTAATGAAGCTCAACTAAAAAATTACAAAGCAAAATTAAAATCACTGCGTGGATTACCAAAATCTGTGCGCAGTATTCTAAAAAATATTCCTGCAGCTGCTCATCCTATGGACGTAATGCGTTCAATGGTATCAGCGATTGGAACCATTCAACCAGAGAAAGACGATCACAATACAGCAGGAGCTAGAGATATTGCTGATAAATTATTAGCTTCTTTTAGTTCAGGATTATTGTATTGGTATCACTATACGCACAATGGAAAAGAAATCGAAGTAGAAACAGATGACGATACAATCGGTGGACATTTCTTACATTTATTACACGGGAAAAAACCTTCAGAATCATGGGTAAAAGCCATGCAAGTATCTTTAATTTTATATGCTGAGCACGAATTCAATGCTTCTACATTTACTAGTCGCGTGATTGCAGGAACAAACTCTGATTTCTATTCTTGTGTAACAGGAGCAATTGGCGCTTTACGTGGACCAAAACACGGAGGAGCTAATGAGGTTGCTTTTGAAATTCAAAGTCGTTATAACACACCTGATGAAGCAGAAGCAGATATCAGAAAACGCGTGGAGAACAAAGAGGTTATTATTGGCTTTGGTCACCCCGTATATACCATTTCAGATCCAAGAAATATTGTAATTAAAAAAGTAGCCGAGCAATTGTCACAAGAAGCAGGTGATATGTTATTATACAATATTGCAGAGCGCTTAGAAAGCGTGATGTGGGAAGAAAAGAAAATGTTCCCTAACTTAGATTGGTTCTCAGCCGTATCTTACCACCAAATGGGTGTTCCTACTTTGATGTTTACTCCTCTTTTCGTAATCTCTCGTATTACTGGATGGAGTGCTCATATCATGGAACAACGTCAAGATGGAAAAATTATTCGTCCTAGTGCAAATTACACTGGACCGGATAACCAAGAATTTGTTACAATCAAAAACAGAAAATAATTTAATAACTAAAAAATAAGAATTTAAAATGTCATTACACATTTCAAACGAAAGACCACAACCAGATCAGGTATTAGTGGACATTGCGGATTACGTATTAAACTATGAGATTAAAAATGATTTGGCATGGAAAACAGCACACTACTGTCTACTAGACACGATTGGATGTGGGTTAGAGGCTTTAACATACCCTGCATGTACTAAATTATTAGGACCTGTAGTAAAAGGAACAATCGTTCCAAACGGAGCTAAAGTACCTGGAACACAATTTCAGTTAGACCCAATTCAAGCGGCTTTTAACATTGGAACAATTGTGCGTTGGTTAGACTTTAACGATACTTGGTTAGCAGCAGAGTGGGGACACCCTTCAGATAACTTAGGAGGTATTTTAGCTACTGCAGATTGGTTGTCAAGAACGAATATTGCAGAAGGAAAAGCACCTTTAAAAATGAAACAAGTTTTAGAAGCAATGATTATGGCACACGAAGTGCAAGGAGTAATGGCTTTAGAAAACTCGTTTAACCGCGTTGGATTAGACCACGTATTATTAGTGAAATTAGCTTCTACTGCAGTTGTAGGTAAGTTAATCGGCTTAACTCGTGATGAATTGATCAATGCAATTTCATTGGCTTTTGTTGACGGACAAGCTTTGAGAACGTATCGTCATGCTCCAAATACAGGAAGCCGTAAATCATGGGCTGCTGGAGATGCTACTTCTCGTGCAGTGCGTTTAGCTTTAATGGCTAAAACAGGAGAAATGGGTTATCCATCTGTATTAACAGCTAAAACTTGGGGATTCTATGACGTTTCTTTCAAAGGAAATGCATTTAAATTCCAACGTGATTATTCTTCTTATGTAATGGAGAATGTATTGTTCAAAATCTCTTTCCCTGCTGAGTTCCACTCTCAAACTGCAGTTGAAGCAGCGATGACTTTACACGGAAAATTAAAAGAATTAGGAAAATCAACAGAGGATATTAAAAAGATTACGATTCGCACACACGAAGCAGCTATTCGTATTATCGATAAAAAAGGTCCATTAGACAACCCAGCTGACCGTGACCACTGTATCCAATATATGATTGCTGTGCCTTTAATCTACGGAAGATTAACAGCTGCAGATTATGAAGATAATATTGCTTCTGATGCAAGAATCGACGTATTACGCGATAAAATGGAATGTGTAGAAGATGTTCAGTTCACAAAAGATTACCACGATCCAGAAAAACGTTCTATCGCTAATGCATTGACTATTACATTCAATGACGGTTCATCTATTGATGAAGTAGTAGTTGAATATCCAATTGGACACAAACGCAGAAGAGAAGAAGGTATTCCTGAATTAATCAAAAAATACAAAATTAACTTGGCGCGTGTTTACCCAGAAAAACAACAACGCGTAGTAATGGAAAACTCTTTAGATTACAACACTTTAGTGAATCTAAATGTAAATGAGTTTGTTGACTTACTAGTTATCTAAGCTTATAAAGAAAGACAAGAGTTGATTGTAAAATCAACTCTTGTTCCTTAAGCAACCACCCAACCCCCAATAAATTATGACAACTATGACACAAAAAATAAACCTATATATAAACGGAGCGTTTACAGCAAGTACTGCTACAGCTTATTTACCAGTTGAAAACCCAGCAACACAAGAAATTATTGCAGAAGTTCCCTTAACAACATTATCAGAAATTGATCAAGCTATTGCTTTAGCAGGAGAAGCATTTAAAACCTGGAAAGAAGTAGCTACGCCTGAACGCGCAAGATTATTTTTGAAATATCAACATTTATTAAAAGAGCACCAAAAAGAAATCGCAGAAATATTAGCAACTGAAAATGGAAAAACGTTTGCTGATGCGATGGGAGATGTTTGGAGAGGTATTGAAGTTGTGGAGCACGCTTGTTCTATTCCAACTTTAATGATGGGAGAAACAGTTGAAAACGTAGCTCGTGCAGTAGATACTTATAGTTATATTCAACCCTTAGGAGTTTGTGCGGGAATTACACCCTTCAACTTCCCTGCGATGATCCCATTGTGGATGTTCCCAATGGCAATTGCCTGTGGTAATACTTTTATTTTAAAACCATCAGAGCAAGCACCAATGACAGCGATGAAATTAGCTGAATTATTCCAACAAGCAGGATTCCCTAAAGGTGTTTTAAATATTGTTCACGGATCTAAAGATCAAGTGAATCACATTTTAAACCACGAGGATATCCGCGCGATTTCATTTGTTGGATCTGTACCAGTAGCAGAACATGTGTATCGTACTGGAACACACAATTTAAAACGCGTACAAGCATTCGGTGGAGCAAAAAATCATATGGTGGTAATGCCAGATGCAAATAAACAACAAGTAATCAACAATTTAGTTGGGGCATCATGTGGAGCAGCTGGTCAGCGTTGTATGGCTATTAGTGTAGCTGTATTAGTAGGAGAAGCACAAAATTGGGTAAATGAGATTAAAGAGGCATTGAGCACAATCAAACCAGGTGTTTGGTCTGACGATGCAGCGGCTTATGGGCCACTAATCAACAAACAAGCCAAAGAAAAAGTATTGCGTTTGATTAAAAGCGGATACGACCAAGGAGCAGAAGTATTATTAGATGGAAGCGATTGCGTTGTACCAGGGTATGAAAAAGGATATTTTGTAGGACCAACCTTGTTCAATAAAGTAACAACAGATATGGATATCTACAAAGAAGAAATTTTTGGACCTGCTTTATTATTAGTAACTGCAGATACTTTAGATGAGGCAATTCAAATCATCAATGACAACCCTTATGGAAATGGTACGTCAATTTTTACAAATTCAGGAGCAGCCGCTCGTAAGTTTCAACATGAGATTCAAGTCGGACAAATTGGAGTAAACCTTCCAATTCCAGTGCCATTACCTTTCTTCTCATTCACAGGATGGCGTAAATCATTCTTTGGAGATTTACACTCTTATGGTAAACAAGGGGTGCGCTTTTATACAGAAACCAAAACCATCACAGCACGTTGGTTTGAGGAAGATGTACCTGGAGGAAATGTAAATATGACGATTAATTTAAAATAAGGAGGGGATAGAATGCAATTTAATTTAGATGAAAATCAATTAGCATTTCAAGATGCGGCAAGGAGTTTTGCAGAAAAAGAATTAGCTCCTTATGCCTCAGATTGGGATGCCAATAAAACATTTCCACGTGAGGCCATTCAAAAAGCTGGAGAACAAGGTTTTTGTGGCGTTTATACACGTGAAGAGGTTGGAGGACTAGGTTTTTCAAGATTGGATGCTGCTATTATTTTTGAAGAGTTAGCAGCGGCTTGTCCTTCTACAACCGCCTATATTACCATTCACAACATGGTAACATGGATGATTGATACTTACGGAAAAGAAACGGTTCGTCAGGCTATTTGTCCAGAACTCGCTTCTGGTCTTAAGTTGGGATCTTATTGTTTAACTGAGCCTGATTCAGGTTCTGATGCAGCAAGTTTAAAAACAACGGCTGTAAAACAAGGAGATAAATACATCCTAAATGGAACAAAAGCTTTTATATCAGGAGCAGGTGAAAGTGATTATCTTGTGGTAATGGCTCGTACAGGAGAAGCTGGGCCTAAGGGAATCAGTGCTTTTGTTGTACCTGCAGATGCGAAGGGAATTAGTTTCGGAGAAAAAGAAAAGAAACTAGGATGGAATACACAACCTACGCGTTTTATCTTTTTAGATCAAGTTGAAATTCCAGCTGAAAACCTTTTAGGAAAAGAAGGCGACGGTTTTAAAATTGCTTTAAAAGGATTAGATGGAGGGCGTATTAACGTGGGTATTTGCTCAGTTGGCGCTGCTCAAGGAGCTTTAAATCTAGCACAGCGTTATATGCATGAACGCATGCAGTTTGGTAAGTCATTGGCCCAATTTCAATCGTTGCAATTTAAAATTGCTGATATGGTAACTGAATTGGTAGCGGCTCGTCAAATGGTGTATTTAGCGGCATTTAAGTTAGATTCAAAAGACGCTAATGCAACAACGTATTGTGCAATGGCTAAGCGCTTAGCTACAGATAACAGCTTTACAGTATGTAATGATGCTCTACAGCTATTAGGAGGATATGGATGTACACAAGATTTTCCAGTAGAGCGCTTAATGCGCGATGCACGCGTTCACCAAATCGTAGAAGGAACCAATGAAATTATGAAATTGGTAATATCGAGAAGAATATTAGAAGAAGGTGCAACTGCTGAAATACGTTAATAAGACATGAGTTTAATACTAACAGAAATAAAGAATAAAGTAGGTTTCATTACGTTGAATTCAGAAGCAACGTTGAATTCGTTAAACCTGGAGATGATAGAAGCTTTAACTGCGACTATGGCTTCGTGGAAGAATTCGAGTGAAGTTGCTTGTATCTTTATTCAAGGAGCAGGAGAAAAGGCGCTTTGTGCGGGTGGAGACGTTAGACAATTGTACGACAATATTATTGCACAGCGTACAGTAGATGCAGCTAAAGTACCACAAGGTTGTTTTGATTTTTTTTCCAAAGAATATGCCTTAAACTACGAAATTCACACCTATCCGAAACCTATCATAGTATGGGGACACGGAATCGTAATGGGAGGTGGAATTGGAGTAATGGTTGGAGCTTCGCATCGCATTGTAACGGAAAGAAGTAAACTAGCCATGCCTGAAATTACCATCGGTTTGTTTCCAGATGTAGGAGCTACTTGGTTTCTAAATCGCATGCCTTCTGCCTATGGAATTTATTTAGGATTAACAGGGGCTCGTTTAGATGCAGCAGATTGTCGTTTCTTAGGATTGGCTGATTACTATATGGAATCAACTGCTAAGCAAGCGGTGGTAGATGCATTAGTACAGGCTAATTGGTCAACAGATATAGGCAATCAAATTGATGGAATTTTAGCAGATCTTGCGAAAAATTATACCATTGGTATTTCTCAAGCAGAGGTGCACCAATCGTTTATCACGCAATTTGAAGCGGTTGAAACGGTAGATGAATTTCGCTCTATCTTAGTCAATTGTCCTGAAAAAGACAGTTGGATTGAAACAGGAATGCAAAGTTTTAGTAAAGGATCTCCGAGTTCAGCACATATTATTTTCAAGCAGTTACAAAACGGAAAAGAATATAGCTTGGAGCAGGTATTTCAAACAGAATTAAACCTCGCTTGTCAATGTTGTATTCACCCTGATTTTGCAGAAGGTGTACGTGCTTTATTGGTAGATAAAGATCAATCTCCTAAATGGCAACCTGCTACTTTAGAAGAAGTTACGTCTGATTGGGTAGAGAGTTACTTTAAGCCTCTTTGGACGAAAGAAAATGACGTATTAAAGAATTTAGGTAAAAACTAAAAGAGTATGGCAAAAATAGCTTTTATAGGCTTAGGAAATATGGGTGGTCCAATGGCTGCCAACCTAGTTAAAAAAGGACATCAAGTAACGGGATTTGATTTAAGTGAAGTTGCTTTAAATCAATTGATTGCTCAAGGAGGAACAGTTGCTAAATCAGCATTAGAAGTAGCAAAGGGAGCCGAAGTAGTTGTTTCCATGTTGCCTTCAGGTAAACACGTAGCAGATTTGTATACTGTAGAATTTATGGCTCAATTACAGCCTAATGCAGTATTGATTGACAGTAGTACAATTGATGCAGTCACGGCTCGTACAGTTGCAGCATTAGCTGCGACACAAGGACATGCTATGATTGATGCACCTGTATCTGGTGGAACTGCCGGAGCACAAGCGGGAACCTTAACCTTTATCGTAGGGGGAGCAGCTCCAGATTTTGAGCGTGCAAAACCTATTTTAGAAGGAATGGGGCAGAATATCTTTTATGCTGGAGAATCAGGAGCAGGGCAAGTGGCTAAAATTTGCAACAATATGTTGTTGGCCATTCACATGATTGGTACATCTGAAGCTATTAATCTAGGAGTTCGCCACGGATTAGATCCTAAAGTATTGAGTGAAATTATGCAAAAAAGTTCTGGCAGAAACTGGTCTTTAGAGGTGTATAATCCTTATCCGGGTGTAGCAGAGAATACTCCTGCTTCAAAAGGATATGCAGGTGGTTTTGCAGTTGATTTGATGACTAAGGATTTAGGATTAGCAGCAGAAGCAAGCTTAGATACAAAAAGTTCAACACCTTTGGGAAGTACAGCTCTAAATTTATACAGAATGTGGAGCGAAGCTGGAAATGGCAAGTTCGATTTTTCGAGTATTATTAAATTTTTAAACCAACAATAATGATGAATTTTGAGACTTTAATTTACCAACAAGAGGGGTATATTGGCACATTGACGATTAATCGTCCCAATGCGCTAAATGCGTTGAATGCAACGGTATTGACGGAATTAAAATCATTTGCAGAACAAGTAAAAAACAAAGGTGATATTCGCGCTTTGATTATTACAGGTTCGGGAGAAAAGGCTTTTGTTGCTGGTGCAGATATTAAAGCCATGCAAAGTATGACGCCTCAAGAAGCGACAGATTTTTCATATATGGCTCAAGCAGCATTCAATGCCATTGAAGCCTTGCCCTTCGCAGTTATTGCAGCTGTAAATGGCTTTGCTTTAGGAGGAGGATGTGAGTTGGCCTTATCTTGTGATATCATTTTAGCAAGTGAAAAAGCGAAATTTGGTTTACCAGAAGCTACTTTAGGTTTATTGCCATGTTTTGGTGGAACTCAGCGTTTGCCACGTGCAATTGGTTTATATAAAGCAAAAGAGATGGTATTTACGGGAGATTTCTATACTGCAACAGCTTGTGAAGCAATGGGATTTGTCAATCGCGTAATTGCACCAGAAGAATTGTTGAACCAAGCTTATGCAATGGCAAAAACAATTGCTTCAAGAGGTCCAATTGCGGTTGCTAAAGCGAAAGTATCGATGCATACAGGCTTTGATCTTTCTTTAGCCGAAGGATTAAAACAAGAAGGTGCTTTATTTGGTCAGTTGTTTACTACAGCCGATCAAAAAGAGGGAATTGGAGCTTTTGTTGAAAAAAGAATCCCAGACTTTAAAGGAAATTAAATACTTTTAATTCAAATAATAAGGGCGTACTGTTTCTAGTACGCCCTTACTTTTTATAAATAAACTACAAAAGTTCTTTTCTCAATTGTTCCGCAGATTTGGGAGATAAATAGCCCAGTGGAATATCATAAACGGTTTTCGCTCCACTATGTCCTTGCTTGGCCATTCTGGCTATTGCACGACTAAAAGCTACTAAAACAGAGGCAGTAAATTCAGGATTACTTTCTAATTTAAGACTAAATTCCATATGCTGTTGATGCCCATTACCCGTTTCTCCAGATCGCAAAACAAAACCGCCATGTGGCATGGCACTGTGATTCAGCTTTAATTCCTCTTCCGAAATAAAGTGAACCGTTGTATCATAAGGTTCAAAGTAATTGGGCATGGTCTTGATTTCTTGTTCAATTTGTCGTTGATCAGCCCCTTCTTCTGCTACAACATAACAAATACGTTGGTGTTTTTCAGCAGCAGTAAATACAGGATTATGACCTGCGCGAACTTGCTCTAAGGCCTGTTCAATAGGCAAGGTATATTGTACTCCATTCTTAACTCCTTCTAAACGACGTATTGCATCCGAATGTCCCTGACTTAACCCTTTACCCCAAAAGGTATAGGTTTCTCCCTGTGGTAAAATCGATTCTCCTAACAAACGCAACATCGAAAACAAACCTGGATCCCAACCCGTTGATATTAAACTCAAGGTTTGATTTGCTTGAGTACATTGCTCTACTTTTGCAAAGTAAGCCGGAATCTCTCCGTGGTTATCAAAACTATCTACGGTATTAAAATGAGTTGCTATTTGAATGACTTGTTCTGGTAAATCTGTTGATGAACCTCCACATAAAATCATAACGTCTATTTTAGTTTTATAATCCAGTACACTAGCTAAAGAAACTACTTTAGTTGTTGTGTCTAAAGATTCAGGCGAACGTCTCGTAAAAATGGCAACAAGTTCTAAATCGGCATTTTGTGCAATTGCACGTTCTACACCTTTTCCTAAGTTACCATAACCTACAATACCTATGCGAATAGGGGTTGTTGAATGTATCATACTTCTGTTGTTTTTTTGCAATACCTGTATATTGCATTCAAAACCGCCAAAAGTACTCAAAAGTTAGAAAGAACTAAAATCTGTTTTCTATTTCTTTGGCTTTTTCCTAGACCATCCATTTACTTTTACAAAAAAGGTTTTTGTAAGGGCAACGCATCTGTTTAGGAGTTTTTAGTTGTATTTTGATTTGTATTTTGATTTGTATTTTGATTTGTATTTTTTTGCATTGAATCAAGTAGTGAATAATTCTTTATATTGAGCTATTTGTATTCTTTTTGTTTTTCAATTTTATTTTTATTAGAAAAAAATAAAGACAAGTTGCTTTGTTGTTTTTCTAATTTTTTATATTTGTATTTTTTAATAATAAAATGATTTTAAAAGATGAAAATTGATAAAACAATATTATTTATTTGTTTACTATTCAGTTTATTTGGTTTTTCTCAAAATCCTTCTAAAGAAATAACGAAAGATGAATACCTTGCTGATTTTGATTTTATGGTGCGAATCATAAAAGAGCAACATCCAAATCCTTTTCGATTTATTACAGAGAAAACATTTGATAATGAGGCGGCTATATTGCGAAAGAAACTCGAAAATGATCCGACTTATATTAATTTTCATCGCTTTAATCCTTTGACATTAATCCGTGATGCACATGTAAATTTAGTTCCAGATGCATTTGTTTTTGAAAGTGTAACGAAAACGATGCGCTTCTTTCCTTTTGCCACTACAGTTTATGACAATCGTGTATTTGTCAATCAATATACCAAAGCGATTCCAATAGGAGCAGAAATAATTAGTGTTAATCAACAGCCTGTCAACGATATATTGGCTCAAGTAGCCGATAGAGTTGATGGAGATATTGTAGCATCAACACAAAAGAATTTTAGTCTAGCTGTATCTTGTCAGTTTCCTACAGCTGAATTTTTTACCTTGACGTATAAGGAAGGTTCCTCAAAGCAGGTGAAAAGTATTAGAGTGAAATCAGTCAATTATGAAAAATACGATTACAACAACAATAAAACAGTTTTGCCTTTTACTCTTTTAGCTTATACCTCAGGTATATATGGATATGAACTAGATGAGAATACGTATATTTTAAGTATTAAATCCTTTAATCTTTCGGAAGAATATGCTTATTATATTTTGAATAATTTATTTACAAGCATTAAAGAAAAGGGAATAAAATATCTTGTTTTGGATCTTCGCGATAATTTAGGAGGATCCTTGTCCAATATTCCTTTGTTTTATTCTTTTATTAGTCGAGAAAAGAACTTTAAAAATATTTATAAATATGCGACTAAAGTTCCCTCAATTAACGTAAAGGAAAATTTAGTAGATGACAATAATAAACTTGCCAATGCAAGTGACATTATTAGTTTAAATAACTTCATGAAGCAGCGATTTGACCTGAATGAGGCGGATGGATTTTACTATGGTAATAATCGTTTGGATGAGTATTACGTTGAAAATTATCCTCAAGATAAAAATGCATTTACGGGAGAGGTTGTTCTCTTGCAAAATAACAATACAGTATCAGCAGCGGCATATTTTACCTATATGTTTCAAATCAATCAACGTGGATTAATTGTCGGGCAGGAGACAGGAAGTTGTAGTAACTTTACGACAGCAGCTTGGTTTTTGAACTATAAATTACCTCATACAGAATCGATTGTTGCCTTGCCAAGAAGTGAGCTTTTTTTTAATACAACAGCAAATAAAGACTGTACGTGTAGAGGAGTAAGACCGGATTATAGCATTACGGCTGATCAATTTCAAGAAGGTTTACAAGCGATCGAAGATGCTGAGATGAATCTAGCTCTGCGTTTGATTAAAAAATAAAGATTGTACCTTCGTTTAATTGTATAAAGGCTCAAATTTCTTGGCCTTTTTAGTCGTTAACTGAAGCTATATAAAATGTATTTTTGCTTTTTAAAAGGTTCTGGTATGCTTACTTTTTTTCTTAAAGCGTTTGATTTATTTACCACAGAAGAGATTGCTACTGTGGTTTCTTTATTTAAACCGCGTACGTTGGTTAAACATGATTTTCTAATTCGAGAGGGAGAGAGCTGTGAAGAAATTGCCTTTGTAGAATCGGGTTTGTTTCGTTCGTATTATACGACAGATGAAGGAAATGAATTAACGTATTGCTTTCGTTTTCCCAATGATTTAATCGGTGCGTATTCTGCGTTTATCACAGGAGGAAAAAGTGTGGAGCATATACAGGCGATTGCACCTGCAATGCTATGGGTAATTCAAAAAAAAGATTTAGACTTCTTAGCTTGTCACTTGCCTCAATGGAATACTTTTTTAAAGCGAATTGCCGAACAGCAATATTTAGAATTGGAACAACGCGTCATGCAGTTGCAAAGAGAAACTGCACAACAACGTTATAAAAATTTACTTTTGAATCACCCTAACTTTATTCAATTGATTCCCTTGCAGTATTTGGCTTCTTATTTGGGAATTACGCAACGGCATTTAAGTAGAATTAGAAAAGAAATTGCGTTTTAGACATTTGTCTGGTATTTGAAGATTAGGGCTCTTGTACCTTTGATGCTACCTAAAAAGGAAGGAATTCCTAAAAAAGTTCTAGCATGAAAAAAATAGTCATTTTAAATGGACATCCGAACCCAACTTCTTTCAATGCGGGTTTGGTAGAAGCTTACGTCAAAGGAGCTAAAGCAAAAGGCGCTGTTGTAAGAAGTATAACTATAGCTGACTTGGTGTTTGATTCTAATTTGCGTTTTGGCTATCAAAAGCGAATGGAGTTAGAACCTGATTTAGTTCAAGCGATTCAGGATATACAATGGGCCGATCATTTGGTTTGGATTCATCCAGTATGGTGGGGGGGATTACCTGCCTTGTTGAAGGGGTTTATTGATCGCACCTTTTTACCTGGTATTACCTATCAGTATAGAAAAAATAGTATGTTGTGGGATAAATTGTTGAAAGGAAAAACAGCCCATATCATTACGACATTGGATCAACCGGGGTGGTATTATCGTTTGATCTATGGAAGACCTAGTGTAAATCAATTAAAAAAATCAACACTTCAATTTTGTGGTGTTTCTAAAGTAGAAGTTACTTATATTGGAATTGTAAGGCATTCAACAGAGATGAAACGAGAAAAGTGGTTGAAAAAAGTAGAGAAGCTAGCAAAACGCTGAAGCCTATCGTCTTTATACACGATAAACAATACGTGATTTGAAAATTAAAATCTTTTTTTAATCACGTATTGTTAGCGTAGTTTTTTCCGTTTGACTTGTATTCCATTGTAATAGGCTATCAACCAGGTTAGATTGCCTATGATTTCATCTGGAATTTGTTTTTTGTATTTGGGATAGCACTTAATTAGAAAGACAAATGAGGCATCCAATGGATGATTTGGTATGTCTTTGTATGATTCTACTTGTTTCAGAACGATGTTCCATTGTATAAGATGCGGACTTAAACATTCCAGCTGTAATACTTCCATATGTCTAAGGGTGTTTACGTAATTTGTCTTTTGAGATAGTTCTCATAACACTCATTAATAAGCTTTAATCCTTCTGGTGTGTCTTGGGGATTAAATTTAATTTTGAGTTTGCTTTTTTTTGTTTTAGGCGCTTTTCTAAATAAAGTAGCTTTGGGTTTATCAAAATACAGTTGTACTTCGTCTTCAATGACTGCGACATGGAATTCAACGGCAAAGGTTGCTTTTTGTATCCCGTACATATTCAAAGGAATTAATGAGAGTAAGGGTACTTCAATAGGATCTTTTGATATTGCAAAAGACTCTTCACTTTTGGTGTCAAGTGAAGGTGACTGGGGGTAATTTAATGCGACAGTTTTGGCAATTAATTTTTTTTTGATTGCCATTTGTCCCTTGGTATCCGTTGTTTCGATCTCTTCTTCTATAAAATAGGTGTCGAATAGTGCTAGATTTTTTGCTATTAGTTGTTCGTTGGAGCTTGTAATGGCAGTTTGAACAGCTTGAACAAATTTTTTAAGACTTAGCGGTTTTTTCTTCATTTGTTTTCTGTTTTTTGTGTGGATTGATAACGCTCAACTGCTTCTTTGACAAGGGCTGTACTATCAGTAGATAATCCAATTAATGCACTACATTGGAAACAACGAAATTTAGTACCTGATATTAATTGCATGACCTCTAACGCAACTGCTGAACTACAGTTTGGACAGGCGATGATGATTGTTTGTCTTTGCATAATTATTTGGGATTAAAAGGTTGTATATTTTTGCTATATAATTCTAGAATACTCAGTACGCCTAATGGAAGTGGGAGATTACCTGCTTGGATATTGATTTTCAATGAACGCTGATTGGATTTTCTATATTTTTCATAGGGATTCATGTCCGGGCTACCATTAGATATTTTGCCGTTCAATTGGGCTTTTCTTTCAATAATATCGTTGGTTGTATTGACATAACTCGTAATAGAAGTAATATCCAAGTTGAAGGCAATTGTAATTTTCTGAATCGCTATAGAATTGAGTGGAGCG
The DNA here is from genome assembly GCF_030324495.1 of Myroides sp. 1354. Classification (GTDB taxonomy): domain Bacteria; phylum Bacteroidota; class Bacteroidia; order Flavobacteriales; family Flavobacteriaceae; genus Flavobacterium. Next base: position 93,385 of record NZ_JACAGN010000004.1, read on the forward strand.
ATTGAGATTAAAGGAACTTGGAATATTATGCCTTGTTGATTAAGTTCTTGATCCAAGGTACTCTTTTGAGTCCATACCATATTGATCATTTTAGGTTGATACACTTGTTCCTTTAAAGGGAATTGTGCATTATCTTTCTTTTTTATTTTGATAAAATACTGATTGAGTAGGGCAAAGGTCTGTCCATTGAGCATTAACGTATTGGCTTTGGAAAGCGCAATTAAGGGAGCAGAAATAATAGACTCAATATTCAATTCTGAATCTTGAATTCTATTGTATTTTGAGGAGGTATTGATTCGCTTCATGTCATGTCATTTTTGAAATAGATGCTGCTTGAATCAGTATCCATTAAGTTTATGGTTCAGTAAGACTACCTGTTTTGACTGGTATTTTTATTTGCTTTTTTTTGTTCATCTTCATTCTATTGTAAAGGTTTGTTAGAGTTGGAATTACTTTGAGTAGGAATCAAATCAATTGATTTAGTAAAAATATCAATCAGAGTTGAAACTCCAGGAGGGAGAGGAAGTTGATTGGCTTGAACATTTACCGTGTATTTCGCAGAATTACTCTTGAGATAATGTGTATTTGTTCGATTCGTTCTAGCAGCATCATAACTTACTTTTCCATGGATAACTGCTGAGAATAATCCAAAACCAATTTTTGCTTCCAACGTAGCTTCTGCAGTCTTTTTTTCCGTTTTTTCCTTTGAGGTTTCCTCACTAAAACTCGAATTGACTTCCATATCAAACTGAATATTGACATGATCTACTGCTAATGCATTTAAGGGTATAACCGTCAATAATGGAAGATAAAAAATAGTAGTAAATTGTTCAACAGATTGATCTTCTTTGATCCACGTTCTCTGGAGTTCCATCTTAATTGTAATGGGTTGATAAACAGGATCTACTTCGGTTCCTTTTTTCACAAAGCAAGTATCTAATAAGAATCTTGTTTGCGTAATGGCCATTTTTGCATTCGCCTCTGCCGTAGCATTTAATGGTCCACCTATCAAAGCATCCAAGGGTAAACCCGAGAATTGCTGAGAAATTGATACTAAATTTGTACGCATAATTATTATTTTTAAGTTTAGAGTAAAAATAACTTTCAAAAAACTATTTTTTTAGAGTGAAAACCCCCTAGTTTCAAAGGGAAAAGCCTTTTTATTTACCTTCTCTTTTTCTCTCGTAATTCTCTTATCGTTTCCTCTTAATTTTTTCAGTAGGATGGATTAGGTTATTTATTTGAAGAAATCAAAAGAAAATAACGAGTAGTTTCAATCCAAAATATTATCCTTCTTGATCTTTACTCTTTTCTTACTTATGGCTTACTATTTGCTTAGGATTGATAAGTGGATCATCAAAAAATAGATCTACATGTTCAAGGTTCACTAATCTTCACCTTAGATTCAAATGAAAAGAGGGAATCCTTCCGGTTCCCTTGAACCAACGTAATTCCAATGATACAGCATGAAACACAAGATTACCCTCGTGGAAAATGACACCCTAATTCTCGAATTAATCACTGATTATTTGAATGCTTCAGAACATTTTGAGGTAAACTATTCCTTTGAGAATGGTGCAAGTTTCTATGCCTCTTTTTCTGCTGTTTGTAAGAATACAGATTTAATTATTATGGATTTTCAATTGGGAGATACGACAGCCGAACAAGTACTTGCTTTAATTCAATTGGAGCAAATTGCTATTCCTGTACTTGTTTTAACTTCTAATTACAACCAATCCTTGGTGGGGTATATGATTAAATTGGGTGTTGCTTGTTATTTGCCCAAGCACATTAAACTAACTGATTTTATTCGCATTGTCAAAGAAGTGTTGAGCAAAGGTCATTATATCAGTAAAGAACAATTTCCATATTTGAAAGATTCTATTTATGATAGCTCCAGTGAGTTAACCATCAAAAAATACAATATTTCAAAAAGGGAATTGGATATTATCTATTTACTTGCCCAACAATGTACTGCTAAAGAAATAGGGGAACGTCTGTTTATAGCTCCTAAAACAGTAGAGAATTACAAGAATATACTTTTTGTAAAAACGGGAACTAAGAATATTGTAGGGTTGGTACTATGGGCGATTCAACAAAGAATTCTTTTTCTTGATTTATAGCAATAGGTAAAATTAAAAGCAGCTTAAATAGGTTGTTAAAAATCAATTTTCAAGAAATTAATCTGTTGTTTATTCGTTCAAAAATAATGAAATGATTATCTTGCTAGTTCTACTTTCTATCCTATAAATAAACTTAAAAAACCATGCTATTTAAGCTTTTCTTTCTCTTCACTAAAATTGGTATTTTTACAATTGGTGGAGGATATGCTGTAATTCCTTTGATAGAAAAAGAAATTATCAGTCGATCTTGGTTAACCTATAATGAATTTTATGAACTTCTAGCTATAACAGAATCTCTACCTGGTGTTTTTGCAACGAATATAGCTGCCTTAGTTGGATTTAAGATCGGAGGGATAAAGGGAGGAATTTTAGCAGCACTTGGTACTATAATAGCCCCTTTTGTTATCGTTCTTTTAGTAGCGGTTTTCTTTAATCGCTTTCAAGATAATGTTTATGTTGCTAAGGCTTTTAAGGGATTACGTCCTGTTGTGGTTGCATTAATCGCCGCACCTTGTTATACGGCTATCCAAATCAATAAAATGACTATAAAGAGCTTGCTTTTACCTCTTATCGCCTTGCTATTGATGTGGGGAGCAAATGTATCTCCAATTTGGATTATTCTTGGCGGATGTTTAGGAGGAATTTTATACCATAGTTGGCGCAATAAATCAATACATAAAGCATGATTTTTTATCAATTATTTTGGGTGTTTATTAAAATAGGGACTTTTGGCTTTGGCGGAGGATATGCCATGCTTTCTCTTATTCAAGAAGAAGTAGTTGAAAAGCACCATTGGATTTCTAAAGGTGAGTTTACAAATTTGGTTGCCGTTTCTCAAATGACACCTGGACCTATTGGAATTAATACTGCAACTTATGTTGGGTATGCTGCACTAATTAATAATGGTTATCCTGTTTACATCGCTTTATTGGGATCTGCGCTAACAACAATTGCTCTTTGTTTACCTGCTTTTATTATGATTGGGTTTATTTCCTATTTTTATTTTAAGTTTAGAACTAATAAATTTTTTTCTTATGCGATTGCAGGAATTAAACCGCTTGGAATATCTTTAATTGCCTTAGCAGCACTGTCTTTAACCAATAAAGAAAACTTCCCAGACTATTATAGCCCCTTTTTATTTTTAGCAGCATTAGTCTGTTCGATTCGCTTTAAAATACATCCTATTCTTATTTTATTTGGAGCTGCAGTTGTAGGCCTTGTATTATATTAATACATACTGAAAAGAGCGTTGTTTCGAGTTCTTGCCTTTTTTAAATTGGATGAATAATGTAAAATAGGGAACATAACTTTTCTGTTGTTATTTTGTGCGGTATAAACCTAGGACAGTAGTCTAATTCATTAGTTCTTACACATTTTGCAGTTTGTACTTATAATTAGTTCTTTTTCTTTTTCTTTTTCTTTTGATAGAAAGCAGATTAAATAGCGTATCTTGAGTAAGCGTAAAATTAAGGTAATATGAAAAGGATTTCCGTTTTTCAAAACCATAAACAACCCGATGTATTAATCGAAGAGGGGTATTTTACTATTTTATTCATCGAAAAAGGGTTTCTCAAATTTTGGTTGGAAACTTGTGAGATTACAGCAAATCAAGGAGATCTCATTATCAATACACCTAGCGCTGTACAAAAGCTTTCCTATATTAGTGAAGATTGCCAAGTAATAGGATTAAAATACTCCTTAGACTATCTCAAAGAAATCAAAACGCTAAATAACTTTCATAAAACATTTGCTTCTTTTGAGTATCAATACCTTCCCATATGGAACTTAACGAAAGAAGAGCAGGATATCCTGACAGGTTTATTTCGAAAGTTAAAGCAAAGAGCAGAAAAACAAAGAGCTCATTTGTTTGCCCATCAATTGTTTAATTTGACTTTTACGGAATTGATTTTAGAGTTGATTGACATGGGTAGCAAACAAGATAAAACGGTGTTTCAGAATTATAATCGGGCCGAGTATCTGGCTTTGCAATTTTTGATTTTAGCACGAGATGCTTATAAAGAACAAACCAAATTGGAGTATTATGCTACTCAATTGGCAGTATCTATTAAATACCTTTCCGAGACTTTAAAAAGCATCACAGGAAAAACAGCGAAAGAGATTCTGATTGAATTGCGCATGGGGCAAGCCAAATTACTCTTGTCTACCAGTGATTTAGATATTACAGAAATTGCCTATGAGTTGTCTTATGATTCGGTTTCTTCTTTTTCTAGATCTTTCAAGCAAATTGAAGGAATTTCACCAAAAGAATATAGAGATTCTTATTTATAGGTGTTTTTGACAACGATAGTCGTGATTATCCTATTTTATTAAGTGAAGTTCATGCATACCTTTAGTATATAAGTTTAAAGCTCAGGTAGTTTGTAGCTCAAGAGCTTTACTAAAAATGAAATTATGTATAGAAAGGATAAGAATTTAACTGTAGAAACTATTTTTCAACCCGTTCAATTGGGGCCAATCACTTTGCGAAATCCCATTATTAAAGCTGCTACAAGTGAAGGGCGAAGCCCAGAAGGTAAAGTTACACAGGCTCTAATTGACTTTCATCGCGGATTTATAGTAGGGGGAATTGGCATGACAACTTTGGCTTATTGTGCTATTTCAAAAGAGGGATTTGCTGCACCTGGAGAAATTTTAATGATAAAAGAAAATATCCAAGGATTGCGAAAATTTACAGAGGCAATGCATGAAGCAGGAGGGAAGGCCTCAGCACAATTGGGTCATGCTGGACCTGTGGCTACAAAGAAAATTACAGGTGTGCGTCCTGTTGCTCCTTCGCGTTTTTTTAATTTAACAAGTATGCAATTGTGTAGTGCTATTACGCAAAGTGAAATGAAACAAATCAAAATCCAATTTGCCGATGCTGCAGAAGTAGCTGTAAAATCAGGCTTTGATGCTATCGAACTTCACTTTGGTCACTTGTATTTAGTTTCCTCCTTTTTTAGTCCTTGGTTAAATAAGAGAACCGATGAATATGGAGGATCAATTGAAAATAGAACTCGCTTTGCTAAAGAAATTTTATTAGCAGTAAAGGAACGCGTGCAGAATCAGTTGGCCATTATCGTAAAACTCTCGATGGACGACGGTATTAAGGGGTCAATCTGGCTAGAAGAATCTACCGAAACAGCTAGAATTCTTGATGAAACGGGTGTAGTTGATGCTTTTGAGTTAACTATGGGATCCTCTGTATCGAATCAAATGTACTTATTTAGAGGAGAAACAGATATTGACGGAATGGCAGCTACACAAAAGGGAATGATGAAGTTAGGGGTAAAATGGTTTGGAAAACGCATTTTAGGAGAATATCCATATCGCGATTTATATATGCTTGAATCTGCTCGTCAATTTCAAACCACAGTTAAAAACGCAAAATTAATTTTACTCGGTGGAATTAATACTTTTGAACATATTGTAACCGCTGTAGAGGAAGGGTTCCCTATGGTTGCAATAGGAAGAGCTCTCTTACGTGAACCTGATATGATTCAAAAAATGAAAGATAATCCAACTAAATCAGGGTTGTGTATTCATTGTAACAAGTGTATGTTCTCAGTGTACTCAACAACCAACTGTATATTTATGAAGAATTATGCCACTACAACTCAAGTGGCATTTGTTTAACTTTTCTTATCATAACTCGAATCGGGCGACACTTTTTATAGGGTCGTCCGATTCACTTTTATATCTAAGATCTCCTATACTCACTCATAGAAATTCCCATTTCTCTTCTAAAATATCGCCCCATATAAGAAGGGTCATCAAAATGAAGTTCGGTAGCAATTTGTCCTATACTTTTCTTTGTCGTTCGAAGTAGCGTTTTTAATTCTAAAATAACTTGACGATTGATTAAGTCTTTGGGATGATCATTGAGATATAGCTTTGAAATTTGAGCAAGATAAAAAGGGGTAATATGTAATTTATCTGCATAAAAAGCTACCTCTCTATGCGTTTTCGCATGATGTCCAATGAGGTCCCAAAATTTCCAACATAATTCCTCTTTTCTACTAAATTTTCTTTGTTTATAAGCCCCTTGTTCACTCATGTAATCTGCCATGCGAAAAAATAAATTCTGGAAGTGATTTTTGACTATTTGTCTTTGATAAACGGTGCTATGGGATAAGATATACAGCATTTGGTTATCCCAATATTGGAGTTGTTTTTTGTCTACTTTATTCAGCTTATGTAACGGATAATCATGGATAAACCCAAATAATTGAGGAGGTAAATCATAAGCAATCTCACTTGCTAACGTTCGATCAATAGCATAACATTGCGCTTTAAAATCCAGGGATTTATATTGAATTAAAGCAATTGTGTCGCTAGACAGTACTGCAATTGTATCCTTAGTAAAGTGATATTCTTTAAAATTAAGTATAAAAGTAGCTTCTCCTTCTAATCCAAGTAAAAGTACAAGATAAGACAATTTTAGAGGGTATCCCAATTGATTTTCTGCTGTTGTTTGACCAAAGCTCATTCCAATAGTTGTCGTTTGAAATGCGGATATCTTCATATTTTGTTTTGATTATGACGTAAATATACTTTATATTTTATTGTACTACATTTTTTTGTTGTCAAAAGTACTTAAACTACTTAAGTTATGCCATACTTAGAATGGTTGGCATCTTCTACTTTTGTTCTAGTAATTAATAAAGATAAAAAAATGAAATTTACAACAGATCGTTTAATTCTCAGAGCTTGGGAATTATCAGATGCAGAAGATTTATTTCGATATGCTAAAGACGAAAATATAGGTCCGGTAGCAGGTTGGCCGGCACATACGAGCGTAGAAGAAAGTAAAAGTATTATTGAATCTGTATTTTCTAGGCCAGAAATTTATGCGGTGGCTATTAAAGAAAACAATCGAGCGATTGGTTGTATTGGCTTATTAATAGGAGAAGATAGTAATTTTCCAATTAGCAATAAAGAAGGAGAAGTAGCTTATTGGCTAGGTGTACCTTTTTGGGGGCAGGGATTAATACCTGAAGCACTTGAAGTTATTATTCAACATAGTTTTGAAACGCTTGAGTTAGAAACACTTTGGTGCGGGTTCTTTGAAGGAAATGAAAAATCCAAGAAGGCACAAGAAAAATGTGGATTTCAACACTCTCATATTGTTGAAAATCAATACAATCAATTCATGAATGATTATAGAGTAGAGTACATCAGTCGTTTGAATAGGAGTGACTGGAAATCAAGGGGATAATCAAGAAGGAAACTTATATAGAATTCGAATATGATATGAGTTTCCTTTTCATTTTCTCTGTTTTATACTAATTATTAAACTAAACAAATACTTCAAGATGATATTTCCATCGAACTACGAAGAAAAATGTGGTTTTACGGCCATTCGCATACTGCTTAAAGAGTTGTGTTTAGGCTCTTTGGGCATAGAAAAAATAAATGAAATAAAAATACAAACTGATTTTAAATCTCTTAGCTATCAATTAGAGCAGGTAAAAGAATGTCAAGTATTGTTGACAAAAGAACATCGTTTTCCTTGGACACCCTATACTGATACACGTTTGATTATCCAGCAAATAACTGAAGATTTGACGAGTTGGCTTACTGTCGAGGAACTATTAGCCATATTGCAAACCCTCAGAGAAGGAAAACAGTTCTATCAATTGGCAACACAAGACGACAACGAAGGTTATCTATATCCCAAAATTGCACATCTTGCTACTCATTATGAACCCTTAGATCAATTGACCGAAGAAATAACTCAGTTGATGGATCATCAAGGGCAAATTCGCGATAGTGCATCGAAGGAATTGGCTTCTATACGCAAAGAAAAAACACAGCTGAAGCAAGCGATTCAAAGAACGTTTGATTCACTGTGGCGCAAAGCACAAGCAGCAGGATTAATTGATGCAGAAACACCTACAAGTGAGCGAGATGGACGCATGTTAATTCCTATTGCAGCTTCTTTTAAGCGTCGAATGAAAGGGGTCATTCACGACGAATCACGTTCGGGAAGAACAGTTTTTATTGAGCCTGAAGAACTCGTCAGTGAAAATACCCGCCTTTTTGTTTTAGAACAAGAAGAAAGAAGAGAAATAGTTCGTCTTTTGCTTCTGGTAACAAATAGTATTCGACAAAGTGAAATCCGTTTGTATCAATTATATACGTTTATTGGAACATTTGATTTTATTCGTGCTAAAGCTTTAATGGCATTAAAAATTGGAGGTATATTACCTGTTGTGGTTAACAAGCCTACAATTCACTGGAATGATGCTTATCATCCAATATTAGCTTTGCGTTTAAAAGAAGAAGGACAAGTCCTAACTCCACTAAAAATAAAATTAGAAGAAGATAATCGCATTTTAGTTGTTTCAGGTGCTAATTCAGGGGGCAAATCAGTGACTTTGAAAACAGTAGCCTTGTTGCAGTATATGCTACAATGTGGCTTATTGATTCCCGTGCATCCAACCTCTACAATTGGAATTTTTGAGCATTTGTTTCTGGATATTGGAGATGGACAAAGTATGGAAAATAATCTGAGTACCTATACTTCACATCTAAGTACCATGCAATTTTTTTTAAAGCATGCGAATGCTCGAACCCTTATTCTCATTGACGAATTTGGAGGAGGAACTGAACCCGAATTAGGAGGTGCTATTGCAGAAAGTATTTTAGAACAATTAAATAAACAAGCTTGTTATGGGTTGATCACCACGCATTTTTATAATCTTAAAGATTTCGCACAACGAACAAAGGGGGTGCAAAATGGAGCAATGCTATATGATTTTATGTCCATGAAACCTTTATATCATTTGTCTCAAGGACATCCAGGTAGTTCTTACGCTTTAGATGTAGCACGTAGAATTGGATTGGCAGAAGAAATTCTACATAATGCCTCTCAAAAAATTGATGGGAATTATTTAAGAATAGAAAAAGAATTACAAGAAGTTGTAGCCTTGAAAGTAGCCGCTCTTCAACAAGAAGAAAACAAAGAAGAAATAGAAAATTCTTCCTTACAAAAGGAATCTCCTTTTGGGGACAGTCAGTATATAAAACCAAAAGAGAAGGAAGAAAGAAAAGTGCAAATAGGAGATATTGTTGTACTTAAGCAAAATAAGAAGGAAGGAGTTCTAATAGACATTAAGGGAAAAAAAGCAAAAGTATTAATCGAAAATATGAAATTTACGCTTAATTTAGAGGAATTAGTATTTATTGAGAAATTAGATGATAATTAGACCAGAAAGAGAAGGAGATTTTACAGCTATTCACGAAGTCGTTCGACTTGCTTTTGAAACGGAAGAAATGAGTGATCACCAGGAGCATATTTTAGTTGAGCGTTTACGTCAAACGGAAGATTTTATAACTGAATTATCTTTAGTTTGCGAAATGGATCAGCGTATTGTTGGATATATTTTATTTTCTAGTATTAAGATTGTTGGCCATCAAAAAGAAACGCAATCGTTAGCTTTGGCTCCTGTAGCGGTTTTACCCGCATATCAGCATCGTGGTATAGGATCAAAACTGATTGAAATAGGTCATAAACAAGCCTTACAATTGGGATTCACCTCTGTTGTGGTTTTAGGACATGCCAATTACTATCCTAAGTTTGGCTATCAGAAGGCGAGTAACTTTGGTATTCACTTACCTTTTGATGTGCCTGATGAAAATTGCATGGTTGTTGAACTTGAAGAGCATGCGCTACAACATTGTAGTGGAGTTGTTCACTATCCAGAGGCTTTTACAATCTAATAAAAGAAAGTGCCTTGGGCCCTTTTTAGTTTACCTTCCTAATTAAATAAAGATGCTATTAGAGAAATTGTTGCTTGAATTCAGAGTTCCGCTTGAAACATTTACAACGAAAGAATTTGAGCTATTTGATACTTTTTTTGAAAAAAAACAAATTAAAAAAAATGCATTTTTAGTTCGCGAGGGGGAAGTAGAAACACATAGTTACTTTATTTACAATGGAATAATGCGTTGTTGGGTGTTGGATCAGAAAGGAGTAGAGCAAACCTTCTGGTTTTGTAGACCTGGAACGTTCTCCATGTCAAATATCTCGTTTACCCTCAACCAAAGTTCTACTTTTTATGTACAAGCTTTAGTTGATTGTGAGGTTTACTGCATTGATAAAGAGAAGATTATTAAATTGTATCAAACTATTCCTACTTTAAAAGCTGTTTTCGAGAATCTAACTGCTATTTTACTCAATCGATTATTAGAGCGACAAGTACAGATGATTAAATACACACCTGAGCAATATTATTTAGAATTAGTGGCATCGTATGGGGTATTACTTAATTATATTCCCCTCAAAGATATCGCCTCTTATTTGGGTATTACTCCTCAGGCCTTAAGTCGAATACGCAAACGCATTTTTTAACTTAAGTTCAGTGTTTTTGTTTTAAAAGACCTGAATTTTGTAGCCTAAATAAGTAATGATGATACGACAAATTAATACAAGGGACTACCCACGCTTGTTGGAGATTTGGGAAAGTGCTGTTTTGGCAACCCACAATTTTTTAAAAGAAGAGGATTTTACCTATTATAAAGAAAATCTACCAAACTATTTTTCTTTTGTGTCTCTATGGGGATATGAAAAAGAAGGTCGTTTGGTTGGTTTTATAGGATTAGCTGAAAATAGTTTAGAAATGTTATTTATTGATGCAACTATTCGAGGGAAGGGAATTGGAAAAAAATTAACTGAATTTGCTATTCAAGAACAAGGAGTAACCCAAGTAGAAGTCAATGAGCAAAATGATCAAGCTGTTGGCTTTTATCAACACATAGGGTTCAAAATTGTCAATAGAAATGAACTAGATTCACAAGGTAAATCTTATCCGATTCTACAAATGTCCTTATAAAAATTCTAATTCAGGTAGAATAAATCTAAACCATTTATTCTACCTTTATAATCCCTCAAGGCCCTCGATCCAATACCCGCGGGTATACACCTTACTCGTTGTTTTATCTTTAATTACTTTTCTAAAGATTTGTATGGATTTGGCATTACCTGTTAAGAGAAAGACAGCATCTTTCCATTTTATTGATTCGATTGGTTCAAGTGTTCCAATCGTTTTTTCATTTCTAAACATTTTGTTTTTGGAAAAAACCAAGGTATGTTCAAATCCCAGTTGTGCTGGAATTAATTGATTTTCTTCATCGAGTTCAAAAAGAAAGAGAAATTCGGCGTTCATCTGTTTCCATTTTTGTAATAGAGAAATTCCCAATCCAAGGGAAGTTTCATCACCAAAGAAAATAAACTTGGCGGTTGGTACATCTAAATAGTTGCTGTTTGCACGTAGACTATTCATACTTATTTTATCCCCTATAGTCAATTGATTCATATACGTTTGCCCACTACCTTTATACTTGTGCCTATATACGATAAATTCTAGACACCCTTTTACTTTATCTAAAGTAGAAACGGTATATTTTCTTGTTTGTATATAATTGAGTTTAAAACTGACATAAGAACCACTTTCAAATGGAAGCTTTTGAAATTGACCTTTTAACCTAATTTTCTTAAGCGAAGGAGAGAGAACCTCAATATCGACTACTTCTGCTTGAGGAACTTTAAGGGGGGCAATATCCAGAAAATCTAGGATTTTTCTAACGGTATTTGATAACATTTATTTTTTTTACAAACATAGTCTAGAATAAGAAGATATGAAGAGGAGTAAAAGCTGTAGTGAATGGACAAAACACAGTTTTTTTTAAGCAAAAAAAATAATATTTTCGATTATATTTTGTTTTTATTAACATAAATCAATTTTAACTAAATTTCACCTCATTCGGTTAAAGTATTTTCTTCGATTATTTAGATAAATTTCTGAATCAATTCCATTATAATTACTATATTGGTGCTTATTTGAAAATAGTTGAAAAATAAGAAGAAACACCTAGCGTTATTTTTACTAAAAAAACCTTATTTTGTTTTGATAAAATTAACAGTTTCAAATAAAATCAAGCATAATTTATATGCACAGTATACCAACTAAACGAAGTAACCAAATAAACGATTATGAATAAAAAACTACTTTTAAAGTTCTTTTTGATCTTCATGCTTTTATCGGCTCAACTAACGAAAGGACAGAATTATACTCCTTTGGTTGTTACCTCCGGTTTCAATGAAGATGTTATTGCAGAGGATAGACCTGCGTCTACCCATACGACAGCCGCTGTTGATGCAACAAGCTCTGGTGCTAATAATGCTTTTATGAGTATTAATTACCCTAGTGCAACCGTAGGTCTTCCTGCGAATGGATTAATTACTACCATTGCAACAGCAACGCCAGGACTAACGTTCCAATTGGCTGCGTATAATCAAAATAATAGTTTAAAGATTAATGCGAATAATGGTACAGGTACTTTAGCGGTTCAAACAACGAGTAACTTAAGTAAGTTATATATTTTAGCTACTTCTGGGAGTTCGCCGTCAACTTTTACTGGAACCATTACGTTTACAGACGCAACAACGCAAACATTTGCTTCTCAGTCTGTTCCAGATTGGTACGACCAAGGCACGCCAGCAATTGCGATTCGTGGAATTGGAAGGGTACCGCGTACAGGTACTGAAAATCCGGACAATAACACGACTAATCCCAAATTGTTTCAAGTTGTTATTGCTATTGATTTAGCCAATCAAAATAAGGTAATTCAGAAAGTTGATTTTACAAAAACGAGTTCAACGAGTGGATTCTTAAATATTTTTGCTTTATCTGGAGAAATAACACCAACCTGTTTACCTCCTAATGGATTGGGAATTCAAAACTTGACTGCCACAAGTGTGGACCTTATTTGGACTAGTGGAGGAGTGAACAATTTTGATATTAAATGGGGAACTAGAGGATTTAACGTTGCTTCGGCAGGAACTTTAGTCACTGGTTTTACCAATGGAGGAACACTATCTAATTTAACAGCAGATACAAATTACGATTACTATGTACGTCGTGATTGTGGAGCTACTGATGGAGTAAGTGCATGGGCAGGGCCTTTCCAATTTAGAACGGGTTATTGTATCCCTACTGGATCTTCTAATAATTCAGATGAAATTAGAAATTTCACCTTGGGTAGTTTAAATAATAGTTCTACAGCTTCAGATGGAGTAAATGGATATAAGGATTATTCTGGCACAGTGGCACCTGCACAGCTGCAAGCAGGAGTAGCGTATATAGCTTCTTTGACGAGTGGACCAGGATCTGGTACACATGGTGCGGCTATTTGGATTGATTACAACAATAATCTTGCATTTGATGCAAATGAAAAAATAGCTGTCATTGGAAATACAATTGGAGCAAGTGCTACCGTCAATTTTCCAAGTTATACAATTCCAGAAACAATGGCTCCAGGCATCTATCGCTTGAGAGTTCAGTATCATCACAATAAAACAGGGGCAGATTTAGATCCTTGTGCGGCATCGAGTCAATATTCAGAAATTGAAGATTATGCTGTGCAAATTCTTCCGCCACCCCCTTGTGCATTACCTAGTTTATTAACTGCAACTAATTTGACGTTTCAAAGTGCAGATTTAGCTTGGAATAGCTTGGGAACAACCTTTGATATCAAATGGGGGCCAAGAGGCTTTGCTGTTGAAACGGCAGGAACTTTAGTCACTGGTTTTGCCAATGGAAGTACACTATCTAACTTAACAGCAGATACGAATTACGATTATTATGTACGTCGTGATTGTGGTACAGATGGGGTAACTGCATGGGTAGGGCCTTACCCTTTTAGAACGGGCTATTGTATTCCTACAGGTTCGTCAAATAACGCAGATGAAATCAGAAACTTTACGTTGAGTAATTTGAGCAATAGTTCAGATCCAAGTGAAGGTGTAGCTGGTTATAAAGATTATTCTGCAACAGTTGCTCCTGCACAGTTAGAAGTAGGAGGATCATATATGGCATTCTTAACCAGTGGTACAGGAAGTGGGAATCACGGTGCTGCTATCTGGATTGATTACAATAATGATTTAGTATTTGATGCAAACGAAAAAGTTGCGGTAATAGGAAATACTATTACTGCAAATGCTACAGTTAATTTTCCTGAATTTACAGTACCTACTACAGTACAACCAGGTATTTATCGATTAAGAGTACAATATCAACACAACAAAGCTGGAGCAGATTTAGATTCATGTACTGCTTCATCTGCAAATGCTGAGATTGAAGATTACGCGGTTCAAATCTTACCTGCAGGTACTTGTGCAAGACCTTCCGCTTTAGGTGTTTCGAATGAAACGGCTACAAGTGCAAATCTTCATTGGACAAGTTCGGGTACAACTTTTGACATCAAATGGGGACCTAGAGGATTTGATGTATTAACAGCGGGTACTTTAGTTACAGGATTTGCTAATCAAGGTACATTATCTGGATTAACACCTGGGACCTATTATGCTTATTATGTACGTCAAAATTGTGGTGGAACTAATGGAGTAAGTTCATGGGTAGGTCCATTTATATTTAATACGACCTTATATTGTATACCTACTGGATCTTCTAATAATTCGGATGAAATTAGAAATTTTACTTTAGGTAATTTAAATAATAGTTCTACAGCTTCAGATGGTGTAGCTGGTTATAAAGATTATTCGGCTATTGTTGCACCAGCACAATTGCAAGCAGGAGCTTCTCATGTGGCCTCTTTGACTAGTGGTCCTGGAACTGGAAATCATGGAGCGGCTATTTGGATTGACTATAATCAGAATGGTATATTTGATGCGAACGAAAAGGTAGCTGTTATTGGTAATACAATTACCCCAAATGCAACAGTTAGTTTTCCAAGTTTTATTATACCTGAAACAGTAGTTCCCGGTCTTTATCGCCTGAGAGTTCAATACCATACAGGTAAAAATGGAGAGGATTTAAATCCATGTACGGCAACATCAATTTATTCTGAAACAGAAGATTATGCCGTTCAAATTTTACCACCGCCTGCTTGTCCTTTACCAAGTGAATTGCAAGCAGATAATATGACATTTGTAAGCGCAGATTTATCTTGGACAAGTTCAGGAACAAGCTTTGATATCAAATGGGGAGCTAGAGGTTTTGCTGTTGAAACAGCGGGAACGTTAGTAAGTGGATTTGCCAATGGTGGAACTTTAACTGGATTAACTGGAGATACGAATTACGATTATTACGTTCGCCGCAATTGTGGTACAGATGGTGTAACCGCATGGGTGGGGCCTTATGCTTTTAGAACAGGCTATTGTATTCCTGCAGGCTCAGCAAATAACGCAGATGAGATTAGAAACTTTACGTTGAGTAATTTGTATAATAATTCAGAACCAAATGAAGGTGTGGCGGGATATAAAGATTATTCTGCAACGGTTGCTCCTGCACAATTAGAAGCTGGAGGATCTTATACAGCTTCTTTAACCAGTGGTACAGGGAGTGGAAATCACGGTGCAGCAATCTGGATTGATTACAATAATAATTTAGTATTCGATGCAAATGAAAAAGTTGCGGTAATCGGGAATACCATTACTGCAAATGCAACTGTTAATTTCCCTGAATTTACAGTACCAGCTACGGTACAACCCGGAATTTATCGATTGAGAGTTCAATATCAACACAATAAAGCTGGAGCAGATTTAGATCCATGTACTGCTGCATCTGTAAATGCTGAGATTGAAGATTATGCCGTTCAAATTTTACCTGTAGGTACTTGTGAAAGACCTTCTGCTTTAGGTGTTTCAAATGAGACGGCTACAAGTGCAGATCTTCATTGGACTAGCTCAGGTACAGCTTTTGATATCAAATGGGGACCTAGAGGATTTGATGTATTAACAGCAGGTACTTTGGTTACAGGATTTGCTAATCAAGGTACACTTTCAGGATTAGCCATTGATACACCTTATGATTACTTTGTACGTCAAGATTGTGGTGGAACTAATGGAGTAAGTTCATGGGTAGGTCCTTTTAGATTTAACACATTAGCTTATTGTGTTCCAACGGGTTCTTCTAATAATTCGGATGAAATTCGCAATTTTAAACTTGGAAATTTAAATAATAACTCTGCGGCTTCTGAGGGGACAAGTGGATATATGAACTATGCTAATACAGTAGCTCCTGCACAATTACAAGCGGGTAGTTCTTATATAGCTTCTTTAACGAGTGGATCAGGAAGTGGTACGCATGGAGCTGCGATTTGGATTGACTTCAATCAAAATGTGGTATTTGATGCAAATGAAAAAGTAGCTGTAATTGCCAATACAATTAGTGCGAGCTCTACGGTGAACTTCCCAGAATTTACTGTACCTGTTACTACTACACCAGGTATTTATCGTTTACGTGTGCAATACCATCATGCGAAAAATGGAGCTGATTTGAACCCATGTTCAACAACGTCTAGTTATTCGGAAACAGAAGATTATGCAGTTGAGATTTTACCACCGCCTTCTTGTTATTTCCCATCCAATTTTGAAGTAACACAAATAGGTAAAACAACAGCTAGATTAACCTGGGGATTACCTCTAGTTGGTCATACAACGAATGTACAATACAAAGTAGAATTGCGCACATCTGGTTTACCTGGAGAAGCTACTGGTTTAGTTAATACTTTTACAACGACTGATTTGTTTTTACTATTAACCGGTTTAAATACTGAAACAGAATACACTGTTTATGTGCAGACTGTATGTTCTCCTACAGAACACAGTGATTGGAGTTCACCAAAAGTATTCAAAACCTTGTGTAATTATCCTGATTATGAATTTGTAACAAATGAGGAAGACCTAACTTTTTGTGGCTCTCGTGATGTTACTTTGGAAGTAGCTACAGAAGGAATTGTCAATTGGTATAATTCAAGTAGTGCGACTACTCCTATACATGTAGGTAATAGTTATACAACGAATGTTGCTGCAAGTACTTCTCTTTGGTATGAAGTAACTTCTATTGGAACATCAGATATTAGTACAGGACCATTAAATGCGGCAGCTGTAGGTACATCTCAAGATGCTTGGACGACTAGTACTTGGGATGTAAACTTCACAATTTTAGAAGCTACAACTTTGAAGACCATTGATATTTATCCCTATACAAACGGAGCTACGGGTAGTATGGTATTCAAACAAACGGGAACAACAGGTTCTGCAACAGTTGGAACAATCAATTATACCACAGTAGGAACAGGAGGAACGGTTAAACAAGAAGTTCCGATTAATCTTCAATTAGCCCCAGGGACTTATAAAATATCAAATAGTTTACCGTCAGGTGGAATTCGAAGAAATACAAGTAGAGCATCTTATCCTTATACTTCAAGAGTTGCTTCTATTACAGGTAATAGCTATGACTCAGCGTATTATATGGGCTATTACAACTGGGTTTTTGCAACAGGTTGTAAATCAGTAAGAGAGGAAGTTTTGGTTACGGTTATACCGAATCAAGTAATTACCAATGCTACAGTACATGTAGATGCCACAGAAGGTGCTACTTTAAATATTGTTTCAGATGCTTCAGCTTTTACTATAGAATATGGACTAACTGGCTTTGAAAGAGGACAAGGTCATACAGTAACAGATGTTGAAAATCCGTATGTATTTAGCAGTTTACGCGCCCATACCACTTATGATGTTTATATTCAAGCACAACCTTGTGGGACTTGGTATGGTCCTGTAACATTTATTACGTTAGAAGCAACAGATAGACAGGTAATTACAGCTGATGATCTTGTTAAAACTTACGGTGATACTGCCTTTACACATGGAGAATCAGACAGTGGACTACCTTTGTCTTATACCATTGAAAATCCACAAGTAGCGGCATTTGAAAATGGGCAATTCGTTATTAAGGCAGCAGGAACAACTCGAATTACTGCCAAACAAGAGGGGGATTTTCAATATCTACCTGCTGAAAATGTAACCTTTACGCTAACGGTTAATAAAGCCATGTTAACAGTTACTGCAGATCATGATCAGCATAAAGAATATGGAGATGAAGACCCAACACTTACGTATACTGTTGAAGGATTTAA
Source organism: Myroides sp. 1354 (assembly GCF_030324495.1). Lineage (GTDB taxonomy): Bacteria > Bacteroidota > Bacteroidia > Flavobacteriales > Flavobacteriaceae > Flavobacterium. The sequence continues at coordinate 111,456 of NZ_JACAGN010000004.1, forward strand.
ATATGATGATGACGCAAGTATAGTAGTGAATGGAATTAGCAGAGAATCTGGAGAAGGTCTTGGAATCTATCCAATTGAACGAGCGAATTTATATGCAGGTCCTAATTACAACATCACCTTTATTGGAGCCACTTTTGAAATTACAACAGCAACCTTATATGTGTCTGCCAATGCCTTGACAAAAGTCTATGGAGATGCAGATCCAATATTAACCTATACACTAAGAGGAGTAAAATTTAATGATACACCAGTTGTAGGAGGTCAGTTGGCACGTGTTACAGGAGAAAATGTAGGAGTTTATACTGTAAATCAAGGAAGCTTGCATCTATTAAATGTAAACTATACTTTAGTTTATGAACAAAATGATTTCAGCATTACGCCTGCAATTTTAACGATTCAACCAACGGTGGGAATGTCAAAAATATATGGAGCCATCGATCCAGTATTTACCTTTACTGCTACAGGTTTTAAATTTAATGATACGACTGAAACCACAGTGCGTGGAACGATATCGAGAACTATTGGTGAAAATGTTGGTTTATATTCATATGAACAAGGCAGTCTAAATACGGTATCAGGTAATTATACCTTCCTCGTACTTAATGATAGTAAGTTTGAAATTAAACCTGCCTCCATTACCGTTCGCGTAAATCAAAATCAAAGTAAAACATTTGGTCAAACTGATCCATTATTAACCTATACAGTAGAAGGTTTACGACGCGGTGAACAACCGTTGCAAGTTATGTCTGGACGTTTAACCCGTCAACCAGGAGAGGCAATTGGATTGTACCGCATTCAACTGGGAACTTTAACTTCAAGAACAAATTATGTGATTGATACATTTGTATCTGCTGATTTTGAAATTGTTAGCGGTGCTATTACAGGATTGTCTTTACCATCGCGTACTTTCATCTATGATGGAACAGTGAAATCACTTACAGTACAAGGGAATGTACCAGCTGATGCAGTGATTACATATACAAACAATGAGAAAATAGCTGTAGGACAATATCAGGTAACTGCTCATGTTGATTTTGGTGTAAACTATGAGCCTATCAATTTACAAGGAATTTTAACTATTGAGAAAGGAGATCAAATCATTGATTTTGAAGCGCCAGCTCAAGTGATGTTAGAAGAGTTGCCTACGTTACAATTAACAGCAACAGCTAGTTCGTCATTAGCCGTTTCGTATAGTATTGATTTTGTAGAGGATCGTGAAGTAGCAACTGTTAGTGAATCTGGATTTGTAAACTTCTTGCGTACAGGTTTTGTAACGATTACGGCCCGTCAAGCTGGAAATGAGAATTACAATGCCGCGGTGCCGGTATCTCGTACCATTGAAGTGGTAAGTAAAAATGTAGATATCCTCGATTTAATTGTAGATGGGGTATCCTATGGTAGAGTTGAAAAAGAGGTATATGTAGTGATTGGTTGCGAATCGAAACAGAACAGTGTTGCTATTGAAGTTAAAACGATGGAAGGAACGATTGTTTCCCCAGGAAAACACTTTGTTTTAGCTCTTCCAGAATACGGAAGATATGAGCAAATCATCAAAGTTGAATCTGTATATGGTACAACTGAAACTTACAAAGTCATTGTAGACAAGCGTATTCCGGCAGATAAAATTGTTTATCAAAAATACAATAATGTACTCTTGGCAAATAATAATAAACAAACCAATGGAGGATATATTTTTACTTCATATGAATGGTTTAAAAACGGAGAAGCGATAGCTACAGGACAAGCTTATTCTGCAGGGAATAATGTTGGAGATGCCTTAGAGGTTGGGGCAACTTATCACGTTGAACTTACTTTACATGACGGTAAGAAAATCACGAGTTGTCCAATTTACATTAAAGAACCAACGAAAAATGAGTTAAGTGTTTATCCAAATCCAGTGAAGAAGAATCAAATACTGAATGTTCGACTAGATCAAGATCAACAACAATCAACAACGTATGTGATTTATGATGTAAAAGGACAGCTGATCCAAAGTGGAGAATTTCACGGTGAAAGCGCAGGTATAAACCTCCCTACGACAGTAGCTTCAGGTTCTTATTTCTTAGTATTGAAAACATTGAATGGAGAACAAAGCGTTCAGTTTATCGTTAAAGAATAATCTATTTACTTTCCACAGAGTAAGGTTCTTATTTAGAACCTTACTCCTTTGGAAGTAGGTCTTAAAAACTGTAAAAATGAAAAAATATAATCGCCTTATTATTCTAGGACTTCTCCTCGGAGGTTCTTATCAAGCAACGGCCCAATACAGTCCGTATTATTATTCCAAACATGAAGTAGGCGTAAGTGTGAAAGCAGGAGTAATGAAAGGCTATGGAGATCTTCCCAATCAATTTTCAAGTGATTTGAAATTTAATACTGCAATGGGTTTGCAATATGATTATTTCTTACATAGAAAATGGAGTGTAGGTATAGGGGCTCAGTATGCAATGCAAACCGTGGATTACAATGCCTCAAACTTACAAGGGAAATATGAACAGATGGATATAGAAAATGAGAAATTCATTTTTAGTTTTGAAGGTAAAAGTTATAAAGAAGAATGGAAAGTCAATCAACTTACTATTCCTTTAACTATTCAATATATTGGAGAAGGGGAAACAGCATTGTATGCCCGTACAGGAGTACAATTATCTTTGGTCATGAGCAGTAAATCAACCCTTTCTTGGAACCAATTAAAAACAGAAGGATATTTTCCTCAGTATAATTTAGTTTTAGAAGGACCTACATTTGCTGGTTTTGGTTCTTACGATCAAGTGGAGTATAAACCTGATTTAGATTTAAAAGATCGCTGGGCATGGATTGCCGAAGTGGGGGTTAGACACAACTTAAAAGAAAACCAGCAGTTGTATGTAGGGGCTTATTTCGATTTGGGATTAAATAATCAAAAGCCCTCAGTGAGTCAGACAAAAGAACAACTAATTGGCTATACGACCAATCCTCTAGAACCATTAGAATACAATAGTATTCAACAAAGTTCTAAAGCCGTTTTTAAAAATTATAGTGTAGGCATCCAACTTCGCTACGGTTTGGGACTTTAATTAGCATGTAGAGTATATAAAAAAAGGTAAAAATAGAATAACAATTCTGCTTTACCTTTTAAACTCACTCTCAATTTTATAGAAACCAGAATTGTATTTAGCTAAAAAACAGTCTTGTTTTATTTAAAAATTAATATAAATTAGTATAAAATTATTTAGATATGAAAAAAACACTACTAATAGCGGCTTTTGTTGCATTGGGAATTGGAACAATTAGTTGTTCTAGTGATGATTCTAATTCTCACAATTATAAAAAAGACATTCAAGGAGAGTGGGTCGAAGTAGAAACGCTTTATTTAAATGAAGATAGAAAAGTGATTGCAAGAGAAGAAGCTACAGATAATGATGGATGTGGTTTTGATGAAGTTGAGTTTAACAATACTACATTCTTTAGTCGATCACCTTTTAAGTTGTCAGAAGAGGCTAATTGTCAAGTAGATATTGAAGAAAGTACGTATACCTTATCAGAGCGCACTATTACATTTACTATTGTTGATGGGGAAGAAATTGAATTTAAAAAAAGTACGATTATTAACGTTGATGATTCAACATTAACCATTGAATACAACGCAGGGCCAGATGATTTTGTTGAGGGAGTAACTTATGTACAAACCAAACATAAGAAGAAGGGAAGTACAGTTAATTAATATAAGAGTTTGACTCTTATAAGTTCAGATAAAAATGTATTGAAAATCACATCAATACTTTAGCAAAAAAGAGGGTATGATATCCTCTTTTTATTTTATATAAAAAAAAGAGTAACTCAAAAGGTTACTCTTTTTTATGTTTTAGAAAATAATCCTTGTTTATTTTAAGTATAGAAAACAGAACTTTTTGTTTTTTATTTAAATCAATAAAATGGCATTGTTTTTAATTATAATTAGTCTATTAATTGATTTTATTGACTAATATGTATTAAAAATAGGATAATATTAAATAAAACAAACATCTATTAAGAAGTAAATATACTTTTCAAAGACATTATTGATAGTATAGCAAAGATGTTTGACCAATATTACATAATCTAAAAACTTAACTTTTAAGGGACTAACTCCAACTACTACGATATGCAAGAGCATTTTAAATCAAGAAGAAATACAGCCTCAACAACAAGGAGAGACCACATACTATCCTGTGAAAATACCTTAGAAACAAATCACCGCGATTTGCCTATTGATTCTTATACTATAAGCGCAACAAATCAAAATTATCCCCCTACAAATCCCCTTCAGAATGCAAATGCCATCGCAAGTCACTTTATTCCTGGAGTAAATCATTTAGTAGATGTGTCTCTAATTTGCGAAGGGATTAAACTACGCCATTATAAAGATTTGACTTTAGATCAAACGATGAATGGGCATCATACTTTTACTTTGGTTTTGAATCATGATGCCTTAGCAATCGAACAAGATTATCATCTAGAAGAAGCTCAAGATTTATTAGGTAAACGCTTATTGATTCGCATGAATTTTAAAAATATAGCGGATAAACCCGAAAGAGACTTTACAGGAGTAATTACCTCTGTTCATTTTGAACAATCCCATGGAAGCAAAGGGAATCTTGTTTTAAAAGGCTATAGTCCTACAATTTTATTAGATGGAGCACCACATATCCAAAGTTTTGGAGGAGACTATCCAATCACCCTCAATGCTATTGTACATCAAATATTTGAGGAGGGGTATGCACAAAAAGGAAAGTATCGCTATAAAATTGAATCGGTCAAAAATTTTAATCTATCCTACATTTGTCAGTACAATGAAACACAGTATAACTTTCTTGCACGTTTGGCTGAAGCGTACGACAAACAATTCTATTACGATGGTGATGTATTGCATTTTGGGGACCTATCTATAGGTGAGAAACCTATCCATTTGGTTTATGGACGAGATGTTGAAAATATACAAATACAGATGAATATCCGCCATGTCAATCGTCAATTTTATGGATACAACAGTTTGAACAATGAGTATCTCAGTGCGGGGGGGAATGTTGATTTAAAAAGTAAAGGAACACTAGCAAAAGTTGCTTATCATAAATCAAAAAAGACATATACAAGCCCTTCTCTACAGCTTGCTCCCAAAAAAGCATCAACGCATCAAGATATAACAGATATAGAACGCAGTATTATTGGAAGTAATGGAATGCAAGTATTTGTAACCACAGGCACAACGACCCTTCCGTTCTTATATCCTGGATGCATTGTTCAATTAGCTATGCTAGAAGCTAATACGAAAAACAGTAGTCATTTTACCACTTTAATGATTACATCAATCAAGCATGAAGTAGACACTTTAGGAAAGTACAAAGGCTATTTTGAAGCTGTAGATGCAGAAACACGATGTATTCCAAGTGTCGATTTTCAAGTTCCCCTTGTCGAACAGCAAATCGCAACAGTCAAAAATAATGCAGACCCCTTGAACAAAGGGCGTGTACAAGTTCAATTTCCCTGGCAAAATACAGACGAACAAACGGAATTCATTCGCATTATGACTCCCGATGCGGGTAGTAGTGATCAAGTAAATGTAAACCGAGGATTTGTTTCTATTCCTGAGATTGGCGATCAAGTAGTTGTTGGCTTTATAGGCAATCATCCAGACCGTCCCTATGTTATGGGGAGTTTATTTCACGGGGAAAACGGCAGAGGTGGAGAAACAAATAATCGAATCAAAACTTGGACAACTCGTAGTGGGTGCACTATTCGCGTTGATGATGAGGACCACAAGGGGAGTATAACCATTAAAGACGCTTCGGGCAGTACCTGGGTAATGGATGGAAATCAAAATATCACCGTTACTTCAGCAGGAACACTTGCATTAAATAGCAAAAACTTAACGATTCAAGTCGCAGATACGATGACAACTACAGTAGGAGGGAATAAACATGACACTATAGGCATGCACAGCACAGAGCAAGTAGGTTTGATGAAAAACGTACACGTTGGCGCCAATCTAGTTCTCCAAGTCGTGGGAAATTTAGTTGAATTTGTCAAAGGCAATAGAAAAACAAAGGCTAAAGAAGTTGTAGAAAGCGCTAAAATTAGGCAAATAATCGCTGAAGAAAACAATATTATTCATGCTAAAGGAACCTTTAAAAACAATAGTGGTGAAAAATCTAATTTATACTAAAAATGGCAATAATTCGAACAGTTAAAGGGGAGTATAATACAACAGTAGAGCAAAGTTGGACAGTGTATACACATGATTTTATTGCTCAAGCTGGACTTCATACTGATTTTACAGCAGATGAAGGTATTGTATTCGGTCAACCCGAAGAAGATACAGTTTTAGAAGAGATAGATTTGGTTTTTGTTCCAACTACAATTGCGATTGATAAATGAGGCAGGTATTTCCCAGTCAAACACTGCATCTTCCTCAACTAAATTCTTGTAAAAAATATGGCATCCAACAGCGCATGGATCCAAGTTCCCTCGATATGAAGTACATCATGCAGGTAAATCGAAATCAAGATAAAATAGAGTTAAGACAGGAACAAGTATTTGTCGGTAACAAAGAAATAAACCAACCTCTGGACGAACTAGTTCAGAAAGTTAATCGTGGATTATACCCCATAGTCGTGACGTATAAACCCCATGGAGGTTTAAATCAAATAGCCAATAGTGCTGAAATTAAACAACGATGGAGAAGGCTTATTTTTCCGATGCTAAAACAATATTATCAAGGAGCCACAAGTGATGCTGTTTTAGAACATATTAATGTTTCAGTTGAACAGTTGAATCTTAGGCAAGATGATTTTAAACGCAATCTATTTTATCGTTTCTTCTTTTTGCCTATTTATCAAACGTTTTCTAGTGAACAAGAAACAAAGTTTTTACTCTCTATTTATTTCTCCTCTATGAAGCGGTTTGTAACCTATCAAACCACATGTACAGTATCTTCTAACTATACGCTCGACCATAAAATTGAGCTGATTATTGAAGGAAAGGTAAGGGGGAAGCTAGGAGATGCGCTTCAACAAGAGGGAGAAATACGCATACAATATAAACTCCATCAGGATACGCACGAAATCTTCTCAATTATCGCTAAGATGACCTCTTTTGAACAAGAGATAGCATCTAAAATTGAATTTGAATTATTTGAACTAAAAGCACGCCAATAATGAGTAAACAACACTTCGTCTGTCAAGGCGCCATTTGCCAATGTAAGTTTGGAACTATACCGGACACTTTGCAAATTAAAACGCAGTCCAAACACTATATCAACGAAAAAGAAGAAAAAGAAAAACGGCTTGCAACGAACCAAGAAGTAGGAGCTGTATTTAGACACAATAGCTTTGGAAGTTGTGCCCAAATGAACAATAAACCTTGTCAAGTCATGGTTACGGATTGGAGTGGGATTTACGATAAAATAAAGGTTGAAGAAAACAAAGGTTATCCTTTATTGGAAAATAGCAAAGCAACATGTCTTATTGGAGGTCCTGATTGTATTGTTATAGACTTTCATGGGCAGACAGTTGAAATTACTGTACAAAATCAAGCCCAAAGCAATCAAGAAGTTTTGATGGAATTATCCCCATTTGTCGATTTAGATTTAGAGCATCAACCTAAAAAATTGTACAATGCATCTGAGTAATTCACTGAAAATAAAATTAAAGACGCAAGACGCTAATATAATTTCCTATGAAAATGGCTCCATAACCTTGGAAAAAGCAGGTGTGCTTGATGTTATTATTGAAGAATATGAACAGAGGAGTCAAGAAAATGGTATAGACAAGCAAGCTTTACTAGCGGAATACAAAGATGTCGTATGGCTTTTTTATACCGTAGAACAAGTGTTGCAATTTCAACCCTATGATTACGTCCAGTCCTTGGGTGAAGGTTTAGTCGAAAAAAGATTTAAGTTTCCTGCTTTTCTTGAAGGAGGAGGAGCTGTTTACATTGAGGCCTTTCGAAAAGGTCATAAACCCGCAAACTCTCCTGCTGTAGGTCTACTAGTACAAGCCCTAGGAATTCCTAAAATATTGGGGATTAAATGGGAGCAATACGAGGAAACTGGAAGTCTTGTTCCTATCACTCCAACAACTAAGGTCCCCTTTGGGTCCAAAGTATTTTTACATATTTATACCCAAGGGTTGTATAAACAAGAATTGACCATCAAATTAATGGATGACGATGGTCCTTTTCTAACGGATGATGAGTTGCCTCCCTTTGAACGTAAGCTTGATTCGGATTCCCTAGTCATTCCTCCCATGCCTTTGGATGAAGAACTCAAGGTATTTAAGCGTATCGTTAACACCTATGATGAAGAAGTTACCGCCATTCCTTCTTATGCTCAAACAGGAGAAATTCTCCTAACTAAAGTTGTTGTAAATCAAGGAGAACAGGAGATAATAGAAGAAAAAAAAGTCCAAGTACAAAAAGTGCGAATGGAGATTTTCATTGATCCCTTTTGGCGTGCACCACAATTTGCAGGAGAAGATGAAATAGAGATTTATGCTAAAATAAAACACAAAAAAGCATTGGATTATATCAGTTTTAAAGCGCATGGTTTTTTGACAGACATTTTTACGACTACATCAAACCTATTTTACACGGGAAATAAGGCTGTCCTCGTTGGAGAAGAGGAAGTCAATTTTCAACGTTTTAATCCGTGTCGATTTGATAAAATTACCAGTAGAAAAAAGGATCAGCAAAAGGGGATTACTATTTTCAACTCTATGGATTATACGACAATCGGACGCAATCCGATTCCCTTAGATATTATTACAGGAAAAAAGGAAACCTATGTAATTAGTTTGGAGGAATTTGATACTTTGTCTTGTGAGAATACAATACAAAAACATACACCGAAGAACAGAATAGAACTCCTCACACTTCCTCCGGCTTATTGTTATGACGTGAATGGAGGAGGGAGTTTAGCCCCTGCCAAAAAAGAAGCACCTATACGCTTTACAGGAACAAATAAAACAACCTTATTTTCTTATACGTGGAGTCCAACCTCTTTTATCACAAACGCCAGAAAAACAGAAGAGGGGAGAATTATTTTAGGGGAATCCACAGTTGAATTAGATGTCTTTTTTGGTTATGAAATACCCAACCTAGCAGAGCCTAGTTTCTCCGTTAGTAAGTTTGAACGTGCCATGCAGTATTTTTGGCTTCCCGATTTAAGTCATAAGTTACAAGAAATTCAGCTCAAAGTATCGAGTTGTGCCTTTGAACGCAACATTAAAATCACCCTATATCCCGACATCAAATGGACGTTAAAATTTGGTTTTAATGTTCAAAAAACAGATTTAGAAGCCTTAAACACTAGAGGGCTAAAAGCACCAGTACAAATTTTTGAATCCCTAGATAAAAGCACCCAAGAGTTAAAAGAAAAAGCCAATCAAAAAGAGGTTGATCATTTAAATAAAAACAATCAACTCAAGAAAATTAAAAATAAAACCTTAGATACAGCCAGAAGAAAATACAGCCTCAAGAAAAAAAACAAAAAAGTGGAGGATCTAACGGTTGTCGAAGAGGGAGAACTTGGAGGGCTATTGCAACTTTTTGATCAGTTTTCTTTGTCATTGGCTGAGGAGCACTATGGTGGAGAAGAAAAAAACGAATTTGGCACAGATTTTATCCATTCCTTGATCGAAAGATTGGATACGATGCTATTTGTGTTTGAAATACTATCAACCATTGAAGGAGAGCACGATGTCAAGCCCTTTGAAGGGAAAGATATTGTAAGTATTGAGCAATTGAGGCTAAAGCTGAATAGAAAACCGTTGACCTACAAGCTACTTTATCCGAAAATAGCCCTTGTTGCTTCTTGGTTTTATGAAGCCATAGACCCCATTATACACCCAGCTCTAGCAGGACAACAAGGCTTGGCAATTGATCTCAATCTACAAGCAAAACCCCTTGTTGGTATTGCCTTACAATGGGATTTGCTAGAATTGCTCTGTCGAAAACACCCTATTGCCTATGCTATTTTGAAATCTATTGATGCCTTGATGTCCATTTTATTGGACGATACGAGCGCTGTAGAATTAAACTTTACTGTTACAGGGCGCATTGAAACTGAAATTGATTGGCAACACAATATGCTCGCTGGTTTTAAAAACATCCAGGCAAAAGGCAAAACAGCATTAACCGTGGAATTACAACTTAAAATTCGAATCGCCAAAACCTTAAAAGTATTGCGCTTTGGCGTGCTACTCGATTTAAATATCATCGGAAGTGGGAAAATTGGCCTGGGCATGATTGATTCCTTTGGCTGTGATGCCTATGGAGTATACACCCAAAAAACCTTGGAATTTGAAGGGATCCATTTGGAGTTTTCTGCTACGTTGGAGGTTAAAGTAAAAAAAGATAAAATAACAAAGAAGCAAAAAAAGACCGTCCCCGAAATAGAATACAAAGTATCGATCCACTTTGGAGCCTATACCCATACGACCCCCAAACACTATTTAAATCTACTGTAATGAATAAAATAAGTATCCTATGTATGGCCTTGCTGAGTTTAACTAGCTGCGCCCAAAAAAAAGTAAACAAAGAAGATATTATAACCATGGAACACGTACAAAACTTAATTAATAGCCATAAACAATTAAAAACTTACGATTACAATCCGGAATATACCCTCCACATTGAAAAAGCCGCGAATTACACCTTTGAGCTCTTAGTCAATGATTTTCCCGTTTTTATTAATTATGACCCTGGAGCTCTTACGGGGTCTATTCCTATTAATGAAGCCATTTTACAAGCAGGCCAACAGACCATTACAGTACGCATGACTCCTCCAGTAAATGAGGAATTCAATATGGCTGCTTCCATTGACCTAGCTTTAGCCGAACTCAAATTAGCCGTAGAATACGGAGATTACGACAGAGAGAAAACGGCTGACTTCAAAGAAGTGTTTCGATATGAACTGCCTGCTTTAAAAGGAGAAGTTCCTACTTATGAGATTAAGCTCCACTTTGAAGCACCACTTGTTCCTTATGAGCATGATGTCACGGGATGGAAAGAGAGTGTAGACCTATCTCAAGAAGATCAAGCGGCTTTGTTTCAAGAGGTAGAAACTTTTTACAAAGAGATGATTGCCCTTTATGAAACAACAAGAGACGTCAATGGATTAGCAACTAAATATTATAGAAGAGCCGTGGAATTATCCCAATGTTATTATAGTATTAAAGAGTGGGAACTACAGCAGTTTATTGATGAATGGATCAAAGATGTCAATGACGAGCGTCCCTTTCTTTTTTCGGGCTATGTGATGAAGCTGTACGGCAATGGACGATTAGTCAAATTAGCGAAGATGGACGACAAATACTATTTTAATTTATCTGCTCTCTTAAGAGAAGGTAAAGATGGTGAAGCAGTGCAATACTATATGTTTCTTCACCGTCCTAAACCTGGGGCTCCTTTAGAAGTGATTCGCTAAAGGTGTGGTTGGTTAATAACTGATAGTTAGTGGTTTACGTTTGCGGTTTACCGCTTTTACCGCTTCAATCAAAAGGCAGAGGAGATTTATCGAATACAAAGTATCGATACACTTTGGAGCCTATACCCATACGACCCCCAAACACTATATAAATCTACTGTAATGAATAAAATAAGTATCCTATGTATGGCCTTGCTGAGTTTAACTAGCTGCGCCCAAAAAAAAGTAAACAAAGAAGATATTATGACGATGGAACACGTACAAAATGTATTAAACAGTTATAAGATTATAAAAACTTACGATTACAATCCTGATTATACCCTCCACATCGAAAAAGCTGCGAATTACACCTTTGAACTCTTAGTCAATGATTTTCCTGTTTTTATTAATTATGACCCAGGGGCTCTTACGGGGTCTATTCCTATTAATGAAGCCATTTTACAAGCAGGCCAACAGAGCATTACAGTACGCATGACTCCTCCAGTAAATGAGGAATTTAATATGTCTGCTTCCATTGACCTAGCTTTAGCCGAACTCAAATTAGCCGTAGAATACGGAGATTATGGTAGAGAGAAAACAGCCGATTTCAAAGAAGTGTTCCGATATGAACTGCCTGCTTTAAAAGGAGAAGTTCCCACTTATGAGATTAAGCTCCACTTTGAAGCACCACTTGTTCCTTATGAAAATGATATCATCGGATGGCAGCAGAGTGTAGACCTATCTCAAGAAGATGAAGGGGCTTTGTTTCAAGAGGTAGAAGCTTTTTACAAAGAGATGATTGCCCTTTACGAAACAACAAGAGACGTCAATGGATTAGCAGCTAAATATTATAAGCGAAGAAAAGATATCGCTCAATGTTATTATAGCAATAAAGCATGGAAAGCTCAAAAAATTATTGATGAATGGATCAAAGACGTCAATGACGAGCGTCCCTTTCTTTTTTCGGGCTATGTGATGAAGTTGTACGGCAATGGACGTTTGGTCAAATTAGCGAAGATAGACGATAAATATTACCTAAATTATTCAGCTTTAATACGAGAGGATGAAGATGGAAATGCGGTTCAATACTATATGTTTCTTCACCGTCCTAAACCTGGGGCTCCTTTAGAAGTGATTCGCTAAAGATGTGGTTGGTTAATGGTTGATCGGTTTTTTAATAAAATTCCAAGAGAAATTGTGTATTGAGGTACAGATTCAACAGGTGTGAAAACAAATAGAGTTGAGATCTTTTGTGTATCCTTTTTATTAAATAATTTATGGTTATTTGTTATACAAATTGTAATTTGTACGAATGAATACAACAGGAGCCATCAAAACGTATACTTTTAATCCTTTACCCGTTGAAATTGAGGTGAAGGATCTCCTTTTTATGCGAGATTTACCTCATATCTTAGGCAAACCACATCAAGCTGAATTTTTCCAAATGATATGGATTAAAACAGGTAGTCTTCGTTGTCGTATTGATTTTGAATTAACAACAATAGAAGCCAATGAACTACTTATAATTACTGCTGGTCAAGTTTGTCAATTTGATGTTCATGCAACATATACGGGTCGGTTAGTTTTATTTACAGCTAATTTCTTTACACGCACAGAGGAAGATGCACATTTTTTGCATACAGCTGAAATTCTAAGCTTAGTCAATAGCAACAAAATTGTAAAGCTGTCGGCTTGTATGATTGAACCGTTGTTTCTTCTCTTAGAAAAAGAATTAGAAAAGGAGAAAGATTCTTTTCAATTGGCTATTGCTCAAAATTATTTGAGAATAGTGCTATTAGAAGCAGAAAGGCGAGTAAAACCTACGCATTTAATACCAACAAATCTACAGATTCAATCCTTCTATCAAGCTGTTGAATCACATTTCAAGATCAATCGAAATGTCAATTACTACGCATCATTGCTGGGAATATCAGAAAAAAAATTAACCCAAGAAATCAAGCAGCGAACTGGATTAACTCCGAAAGTCTGTATTGATACACGCGTAGTTTTAGAAGCCAAGCGTTTATTGAGTTATAGTTCTTTATCTGTCAAAGAATTGAGTTTTATATTGGGATTCGAAGAACCTACCAATTTTATTAAGTATTTTCGCAAGCATACTCAACTTACGCCTCAAGTATTTCGAGAAAGTCAACAACAGCAGAAACAGCTGTAATTTACCTTCTTTTGGCGGTAATGTATTATTTCCTTTGTGGAATTCTAATCTACCTTTGTTTCAGTTAATTTAAAAAAATAAAAGATGAAAAATATTTTATTAATTGGAGCAAGTGGATTTGTAGGAACTGCTCTTTTAAAAGAGGCCTTAAGTAGAAATATTAAGGTAAGCGCGATTGTGCGAAATGCAAATAAAATTGCGATTCAACATCCCAATTTAGAAGTTGTAGAAGGTACGATTACCTCTGCTGAACAAGTAGCAACATGGAGTAAAGGAAAAGACGCCGTAATTAGTGCTTATAATCCTGGGTGGTCAAACCCTAATATATATGAAGAAACCTTAACAATATATCCGCTTATTTTAGAAGGAGTCAAACAAGCAGGAGTAGAGCGTTTACTTCTTGTAGGGGGAGCAGGTACTTTATTCGTAAAACCAGGTTTACGCGTAGTAGATTCAGGTGCGATTCCAGAAGCGATTATGCCAGGTGTAAAATCGCTAGGAGAGTTTTACTTAGATACGCTTGTGAATGAAAAAAACATCGACTGGATTTTCTTTTCGCCCGCGGCTCATTTAGAACCAGGACAGAGAACAGGCGTATATCGATTAGGGAAAGACGACTTACTCGTTGATCCACAAGGAGAAAGTAAAATTTCAGTAGAAGATTATGCCAAAGCAATGTTAGATGAATTTGAAACCCCACAACATCACCAAGAACGCTTTACAATTGCCTATTAATACAATTTTGTTACTAAATAAGAGCCATGAGTTTGATTTTATAATCAAACTCATGGCTCTATTTTTCATTAGCTATTTAAAGATTTAATACAGTATGTTCTTAGAAAAAAAAGATTTAATTTGCTCTAGTTAAATCCTATCATTCCCTATGTTTGAACGTTTTGATCAAAAATCAGTTATAAGTCAAGCCTTTATAGACTTGTATCGTCCTTATTTTAAAGCAACCTCTTATAATCCAAAGACGATACTTTTGGAAGAAGGCCAAGTTGCTCATAAAGTATTTTGGATTAAAAAAGGGTGTATGCGTGTTTGGATGAATAAAGAAGGACAAGAAATTACCTTTCAGTTTTTTTTGGAAAACAGTTTAGTTTCTTCCATTGAGAGTTTTTGGCAGGGAACTCCTAGTAAATTTACTTTAGAAACTATTGAATCTACAGAGGTATGGGAAGCAGAAAAAAAGGATATTCAATCCCTATTAGAAGAATCATTGACCCAACCCATATATAGAGATTTATTCATTGATGTTATTTTTCAACGTACTTTTGATTATGTAAACCATAGTCTTTCTTTCGTTCAATCAACACCTGAAGAACGCTATCTTAAACTTCGCGAGACAAGACCAGAATTAATTCAGCGCATTCCTCAGCATTATCTTGCTTCTTATATCGGAATTTCTAAAGTTCACCTTAGTCGCATTAAAAGCAAATTAATGCGATTGTAATTTGATAACAAATGTTATCGCTCTAAAATGAAGTGAGACCTTACTTTTACAATACACTAAAAAAAGTAAAATGAAAGCTATTATTGTAAAAGATAAAGGGATAGATCCTGTATATGTAACGGATTATAAAGAGACTATTATTCAATCACCCCTTGAAGTATTACTTAAAGTAAAGGCAGTATCCATTAAAAATTTAGATCGTGCTATAGCATCAGGACAACATTATTCAGTTACCAATAAGCCCTTTGTGCCTTTTGTTGTTGGCACGGATGGAATAGGTGAACTATCTGACGGTAGTTTAGCCTATGGTTTTGGATTAAAAGGAATGCTTAGTGACTATGCCGTTGTTCCTCAAGATCGACTTGTTCCTTTGCCTAAAGGAATTGATTTGGCTTTAGCAGCAGCACTACCTAATGCTTTGTTAGGGTCTGTTATGGCCATGTTGGTGCGTGGAAACCTAAAAAAAGGAGATGTTGTTTTAATCCATGGAGCAACAGGTGTAACTGGTCAAATAGCAATACAAATGGCACGCCATTATGGAGCTAGTACAATTATTGCAACAGGTAGAAATAAAGAAAGTTTAAATCAACTCCACGCATTAGGTGCCGATCAGATCATGTCGCTTGCCGAAAATCCAGATCAATTCATTCAATCCATTCGTCAAATTCACCAGCAAACGCCTATCGATTTAGTTATCGATTATGTATGGGGCGAGAGTGCTTCTACTATTTTAACGGCTTTAAAAGGAAATGGCTCCTACCAATACAAAACAAAATTCGTCAATGTTGGAGCCATGTCAGGAGATCGAATGGAAGTGTCTTCTTCTATTTTAAGAGGAACCGATATTCATTTATTAGGGTCGGGGATCGGCAGTTGGACAGAAGTGGAAATGCAGCGTTTTTTTAAAGAGTTACTTCCTGAGGCATTCACTTTAGCGGCTGAAGGAAAGTTAAAGCTCCAAACCATTTGTCATTCTTGGAAAAATATCGAACAGGTTTGGAATACCCCTTTGTCAAGTGGAGAACGTTTAGTTTTTATCCTTGATTAAGGATAAAGAGCGAATATCTCTTAAATATTCGCTCTATATTTCTAGTGCATTTTTTTTAATTCTACTAGTACTGTATCCTTACAGATTAGGATTTATACTTGCATATAAAACATGATCGATGTACTTCCCTTCTTTAAACGTATAAGCTTGGAGTAAACCTTCTTTTTTCATGCCAATGTTCTGCATTATTTTTCCAGAAGCTTTATTAGAATCAAAATGAGAAGCAAATATTCGCTTGAGGTTAAGTTGTTCAAAACCAAAGTTTAGGATCTCCTTTGCAGCTTCTGTTATTAATCCTTGATTCCAATACGTTTCATCTAGCCAATAACCTAGTTCAGCTTTATGGTTCATCTTGTCAATACCCAAACCAATTCCTCCTATAATTTTAGATGCGTTTTTTAAGCGTATAGCAAAAATATAAGCATTTGTATTTAGCAAACCTTGAGCGGCCAATTCCACCCAAAAAGCTGCACTAGCTTCGGTATAAGGAAAGGGAATATTGGTTGTATTCTTGTGGTATATTGGGTTTTTCATGATTTCCACCAACACAGGAATATCGGTATCAAGCGGTTGATTTAAAACTAATCGTTCTGTTTCTAATTGAGGTTTCATGTATTATCTTTTGGACTAACTATGTTATAAAAATACGTTTTTTAGATTTATAAATTTCGATTAATTCCCTATTAGAAGGAAATTTCCTTTCACTTTTGAATAAAAAGATAAATACTATAAGAATAGAAAAGAGCTATTTCATTTATTGAAATAGCTCCTAATTTAACATCTAATATTTTTAAAGTTCACAATCACCAATGGCACTAAACCCAACTGTTACTACATCAAAACCGCCATAAAGTTCAACTAATTCATACCCTCTATCTAATAACGCTTCCTCAGTTGTTAAACACATCTCTTCAGAATATAAAACTTCATAAGTATAAAGAGCTAAAACTTCCAACAAATACAATTCACTTGTTACTTCTTTTTTAAACTCTAGCGTTGGATTCTCCATTGTTGAAACTGTTTTTGCCACCATCGTACTGCTCCCTACCACCAATAAAGCCGCAGCTAATAAAAAACTTTTTTTCATAAAATATATTTTTTTAAGATTAATGATATGAAATTATGAATTATTAAGACTTAAAAACAACAATTAACATTGTTTTTAATATTATTGAATAATAATTATACACGCAGTTAATTGCTTTAAGATAGGCTAAATTTCAGCCAAAGGCAGCTGGCTCTTGTGTTTGTAGAAACAAGGTATAGGTTTAGTCTTGGTAAATCTTAATTTTATAGTGAAATGTTCAATATTTGAGAATATTAAAACATATCTATCTTAATTCTAAGAGAATAGCATCCTTTTAATCAGCCCGTATTAGATATATGTTATCTAGTGTTGTGTCATTTTTGAATAGTTCAGATGTGCTATACTTATTCATTTAAAGTTAAGGAAGTATGGTAGCTAAAAAGATACCATTATTTCTAAAATTAGCCAGAATATGTCAATCATAAATAACTTTAAAATTTGTTATCTCGATTTGCTATATAACTTTACTAGATTAAAAATCATCTCATTCACCAATACAGTTTGCTTCTTGAGTTTCTACAGCTATTTTTTCAACTGTTGTAACTGTTTTCGCTCCCATTGTGCTACTTCCTAAATAACTAGAATCTTTTTGAAACAAGTAGTTCAAAGCAAAAAAGGGAATACTTCAAGATATATCCCTATTTAATGGTAGAATAGTCAAGATTTGTGCTATTTTAGAATTAAAACAGTTCCTACATTTGTGCTGTTATTCTAGCAAAATCCAATTATAATAATACTTTAGCTAGACAATCAATACTTTTTATACTTAAACCACTTAAAGGTTATTTAGTAAAGAAAAGTAGCAGTATTAATTCTTACTTTAAGAAAAAAATGTCTTTTAGGAGAATTAATACGATAGAATAATTTGACACTAACGCAGTACTTGAAGTTGGTTGTTAAGAAAAAAAAAAGACCTATTGTTTAGGTGCTTTTTATTTGTTTTAGAAAATGTATTTAGAGAATTAAATTAGTAAGCGATGCATGAATTGTCAATCGTGAAGGATATCTTTTCCACTTTAGAAGAGCATTATAAAACTAGAGTAGAGGATATTGCAAAAATAGAAATCACGGCAGGTTTGTTATCTAATGTACAACCTGTGCTCATACAAAACGCATTTGATGCTTTTATAATAGAACATCAAAAATATAGGCAAATGGAACTAGAAGTAGTAGTGCAAGATATTGTGGCACATTGTCAAGAGTGCAATCGCGATTTTAAAGTAGAATATCACCGTTTTGTTTGTTCCTGTGGTACACCATCCACAACTATTGTGCAAGGGAATGAATTATACATTTCGAAAGTTAGTATCAAACAATCTTAATATAGTATTTATTATGTCATCAAATCCAAAAAGTTTAGGAAATCGAGTAGGGTCATTGCAATGCGATAATACAACGCTACACTTGTTAAAAGCCAATGATTTTGTGGCTAATGCAATTAGACAACGCCTAAAAAATATTTGTGTGATTAATGTGTGTTCTTCTCCAGGTTCAGGAAAAACGACCTTGATGCAAGAAACAGGAAAACGCTTAGGAAAAAAGCTAAATATCGCAGTCTTAGTAGGTGATCCAGAAACTGATCGCGATGCAGTTCGCATGAAAGAAGTGGGATTAAATGCGCTTCAAATTGTTACCGGTGGAATGTGTCATATTGAAGCTCAAATGATTTTACAAGCTTTAGATCACATGGATTTAGAAGGTTTAGATTTATTGTTTATTGAAAATGTAGGAAACTTATTATGTCCTTCTGCCTTTGATTTAGGAGAAGACTATCGCGTTACTTTACTCGCTACAACAGAAGGGGATGACAAACCTAAAAAATATCCGAGAATGTTTTTAACTAGCGAATTAATGTTGGTTTCAAAAGCCGATTTATTGCCTTATGTTCCTTTTACAATTGAAAATGTGACCAAAGATGCAAGAGAAGTTAATCCGAACATTGAAGTTGTAACTATTAGTACGCTAAATGGGGAAGGGATTGAAACTTGGTGCGAATGGTTAGAAGCACGTGTGGCAGCCAAAAAGGCTCAAGTAACGGAATAATTTGAAGATGGAACCCCTTATTAACATTGATGAGATTCAAGTACAACAGGATGTTATAGCAGGAGTAGATCTGTTTGAAATTGAGTGGTTTGAAACACAAAAGCATCTATTCAAACGATTAACTAAAGGTGGCGTTAAGCTACAAGTTGAAAAACAGCAACATCCTGTTTGGCAGCAAGGAGACGCTTTGTATTCCAAAGGGAAGTTAATTGCGCAGGTTATAATTAAGCCTACATTAGCGATTCAATTTACCTCTAAACAAAGTGATTTAATTGTTGATTTCACTTATTATATAGGCAATAGGCATCTCCCCATTTTTATTGATGTTGAAGATCATGCGTTTCTTGTTCCTTATGATGGTCCGTTATATGAACAATTAACAGCCAAATTTACTTTAGACCTTACCTTAGTAAAAAAGCAATTATTATTTCGTATGCTTCTTCATGAGAAACATGCACAATTATAAATTAATGAAGACAATATTTTTCATACCACTTGTGTGTTTATTATGCTTCGCACAGGGGTGTAAACAAAAGACAAAACTACCAGTAGAAGTTTCCTCAGACACTGCAGTCAGTGCCATCGACAGTAGAGGAAAAGAGGTGAAATTACCGCATGCGGCTACTCGTGTTGTAGCTTTATACGAAGCATTAGTTGACGATATCTTTATGCTAGATGCCCAAGATAAATTAGTTGGGATTCCACAACAGACCTATTTAAATGAAGATGCTTTTGCTTTTTTTTCAACCTTAGATAGTCGTATGGCAAAAAAACAAATTGCAACCCCTACATTTGGTGGTGGAGCATCCAGTATTGAAGCCTTAATCGGATTACAACCCGATCTTGTATTAACTTTTGATCAAGACAAAGAGGCTATTGCTCAACTTGAAGATCTAGGTATAGCTGTATTTACCATTGCGAGTGAAGATGCTGCTGGGATTATTAATGAACTAAAAGGAATTGGTACTTTAGTTGGCCAATCAGATCGTGCTACTAAAATAACCGATTATATCGAAAAGGAAATCCAAGTCATGGAAACTATACCGATGGATCACCCCAAGACGGTTTATTATGCTTGGTCAAAAGGACGTGTACTCTCAACTTCAGGAAAGGGAACGTTAATGGATATGGCTATTAGACTTTCAGGAGCAGTAAATGCTTGTCCTTTAGCCATGCAAGCGCCAAATATTGGCGCTGAAATGTTGTATAAATGGAATCCTGATCTAATTATTCTTTGGAATTCTAATGCAAATGATGTTTATAAATTAAGTGAATTGGCCAATTTACCAGCTGTAGTAAATAAACAAGTCAAAGTAATGCGTCCTTCTTTTTTATATGATCCACATACGGTGAAATTTTTATTATTTGCTAAGCAGGTGAGACAATGGTCTTATCCGGCTTATACTGCGGCAGCCCTAGAACGCGATTTAGAAGAAGCAATGCAGGTATTATATGTTAAAAAACACTAGAATTTAGTTTACGCTATGAGTTATCATTTGAAAGTTACTCTTTTGTGGATTATACCGATCTTATTGTTCATTGGATCCTTGTTATTGGGATCAACCACGAATCTTTCTGTTGCTGATTTGTTCCACTATTTGATGAAGAGCTTTGATGCGACAATTTTAAGTGTTGATCCAATAGAAACCATTTTGTGGAATGTGCGTTTACCTCGTATTATACTGACCTTTTTAGTAGGTGCTGCTTTAGCTGTATCCGGGGGAGTCTTACAAGCTATTTTTAGAAATCCCATCGTAGATCCTTTTACTTTGGGTATTTCTTCTGGAGCTGCTTTTGGAGCAGCGTTGGCTATGCTTTTTCCCTTTATTTCAGTTAATCTCTCTGCTTTTATCTTTGGTATATGCGCAGTGGCCTTAACGTATACTGTATCTTATGCTGGAAGTAAAACTTCTTTGGTCAGTATGGTTTTATCTGGTATTATTGTATCTGGTGTTTTTACTGCCTTATTGACTTTATTGCAGTATTTGAGTGATCCTTATAAGCTACAAGCTATTGTACAATGGACTATGGGGAATTTACACACGGCCTCTTGGCTCAAAGTACAAACGGCTCTAGGTCCTATATTAATTGGATTGTTAATCCTAATCCTTTTGCGCTGGAAATTAAATCTTTTAGCGTTAGGAGATCACGAAGCCTTAGCTGTAGGAGTCAATCCTAAATACATTAAACTTACTTTAATCTGTGTTACAACGATGATCACTGCTTCTGCAGTAGCAGCCGTAGGCGTAATTAGTCTCTTCGGTTTAATTGTGCCTCATATAACTAGAATGCTCTTTGGACCGAATAACAGTATTGGGGTATGGGCTAATATTAGCATTGGAGGATCTTTTCTCTTGTTAATTGACGATTTTTCCAGAGCTATTATGCCTTTTGAAATTCCCGTTGGCGTATTTACAATGCTTATTGGTGCACCTATTTTTATCTATTTGATGAAAAAAAATTTAAACTACTGGAACTCATGAAACCATTTATACACCTACATAATTTGTCTTTTTCTTATGGTAAAGACTGCGTATTAGCAGGTCTCGATGCTTCATTTGAAAAAGGGAAATTATCTGTTATTCTCGGTAGAAATGGCAGTGGAAAATCTACTTTATTTTCTATTTTGGCTGGGTTAGAACAAAAATTTACCGGACATATTTCGTTTGATGGAAAAGAACGCTCAAATTTGAAAATCGGTTTTTTAAATCAATTTCATCAAACAACTTTTCCTTTTACGGTTAAAGAAGTCGTTTTAACTGGACGAGCTTCTTTTTCAAGATGGTCTCCCACAGCAACAGATATAGAAGAAGTACACCATATATTGACGCGATTTAATCTTATACATCTGATTAACAAGCCCTATACTGCACTTTCAGGAGGTGAACGTCAATTGGTTCTACTCTGTCGTATTCTCGTTCAAAAGCCAGACATTCTCATGCTTGATGAACCAACCAATCACTTGGATTTACACTATCAAGTAGCAGTATTACAATGCATGAAACAGCTGGCACAAGAAGGTATGACTATTCTTTGTATCATGCATGATCCCAATCTAGCTTTTATGTATGGCGATCAATTTTATCTCATGCAAAACAAACAATTAACAAATATGCAAACCCTTCAAAAAGAAGAGTTTCATCATGCATTAGAAGAAACCTATCAACTGCCGTTATACGCCTTAGATAATCAAGGAAAACTAATGATTGCCCCTCTAATTTAGTTGAATTATGCAAGAAATTTTTATTACTTCTGTACAAGAACAACAAATAGAAGAAGTT
Organism: Myroides sp. 1354; assembly: GCF_030324495.1. Lineage (GTDB taxonomy): Bacteria > Bacteroidota > Bacteroidia > Flavobacteriales > Flavobacteriaceae > Flavobacterium. Next base: position 133,963 of record NZ_JACAGN010000004.1, read on the forward strand.
GTTGCTTATGTTAAAAAATGCAGACAGCTTTTATTTCCCATGCTGGATCACAGTACCGTTCCACGTGACCTTACTGCCTTTAAAGAAACTTATTTAACGAATTCTCAAGGTTGTTTTTTGCAAGCAAGAGATCAAAAAGGAAGCATTTTAGGTGTGATTGGAATGTTAACTTATGATCAGCGTTTTGATTATCTGCAGTATAAAGATTATGCAACCGTTGAAGTAGTTCGCTTGTATATTGAGCCCTCTTATCGAAGAAAGGGGTTGGCTACTCAACTTTTTGAGGTTTTAGTTCATCAAGCTGTTGCTAAAGGAATTGAACGCTTGTATTTACATACACATCCCTTTTTGACAGGTGCATTGGAGTATTGGGAAAAACAGGGTTTTGAACTCGTAACTACCTCTACTGATGGAGGATTTACCACCTTACACATGAACAGAAGTCTCTCTGATTAAAAACTTCAATTTATAAAATAATATCATGAAAAAATATATAAAACAAATAGGAATAGGAAGCTTATGGTGCTTATTCCCAACGGTGCTTATGGCACAAACTCCACAGCAAACGGAAAATCACCTGGATGAAATTGTAGTTACTTCAAGAAGAGATAATTCTTATTTGACCAATTCAACCGTTTTAGGAGGAAAATACAGTGGAAGAATCAAAGATTTACCCCAATCCATTTCTATTGTTTCCAGTGAATTAATGGAGGATAAACAAGCTTTTCAAGTGGCGGATATTATTCCTGATTTGGCGGGTGTTACTCAAGCTTCTGTATACGATGAGTTTGTTATTCGCGGCTTTAAAAGTGGGTATGATAGCGGTATTCGACTCATTAATGGCATGCGTTCAGCCTATGGTTTTGGAGAAAGTTATTATCGTTCTCCTATGACTTTGAATTTTGAGAGTATTGAAGTTTTAAAAGGGCCGGGTGCCTCTTTATTTGGCGATATTGCTCCTGGAGGGACTATCAATATGGTAACAAAAAAGACCTTAGAAGAACACAAGGGATTGCTTCAATTCTCAGCGGGAAGTTTTGAAACACTACGCACGACCATTGACGTAGGAGGTCCGTTGGATTCAGGCAAAAAAATATTATATCGCTTAAATGCAGGCTATGAAAGTTCTAAAACATTTAGAGATATCAATAATCGAAAAAACATGGCTGTAGCACCTTCTTTTACTTTTAAACCTACAGCAGGAACAACGATTGATGTTGATTTAGTTTTTGATCAATTTAATGGCTATCTCGATAGAGGAATGAGCACAAAAGGAGGTGATTTATACGGTTTGCCTCGCACATTTACGTTGAGCCAACCCTCTGATTATTTTAAAACGAAAACAACCACCATCAGTGGGCGACTTAGTCAACGTTTAACAAATGATCTAAACTTACATGTCAATTATATGAAGTCAATCTATGAAGAAGATTTGAATGAGCACAGAACGTTGAATACCTATGCAAATCCAGAACAAACGATTGTAAACTTGCGTTTTTTTGATCGTCATGGCAAGGAATATACAGACAACGTAGTTTCTTACTTAAAATGGGATAAATACGGTAAAAACATCGATCATCACTTGGTATTTGGTATTGATTACGCCCAATACAAAGGGGATAAAAATAGCTATCAACGAGAAGCGCGTTCAAAAACAGTTCATGGGGAAACCGTAGCCCTTACTTTTGACATGAATAATCCAACCTATCAAGGAGCTGATATTTCCACTTATGTTTGGCGATCAAATTCACAATATCCTTTTATGAGTCCCTATAAAAGTACAGGAATTTATATCCAAGATCAGGTATCGATTGGAGATCGACTAAAGATGGTTATGGGAATCAGACAGGAACGTTATGAATCTGAAACAACAGATGCAAAGAAAACATTTACAGCTACCCAAAATGTTTGGTTACCCCGTTTGGGATTGACTTATTTGATTAATGATCAAATAAATTATTTTGCTAGTTATTCTCAAGGTTATGTTCCCATCTCGGCCAACTTTGTATCGAATTATTCTGATTATGGAGCCGATAGTCCATTCAAATCTGAGCGTAGCTTTCAAATCGAAACAGGGGTAAAAATGGGCTTTTTTGCCAATCAATTGCAGATGGATGTTGCCTTATTTCACATTGAAAGAAGAAATATGCTAATTGGAACCGGACAAGTAACAGAAGGTGGGTTACCAGTATATCGTCAATCAGGTCGTGTACTTTCTCAAGGGGTGGAATTAGATGTGCGAGGACAGATTACCAAAGAGTTTCAGGTGATGGCCAATTATACCTTCAATCAGACAGAAGTAAAATCTTCTGCTATTGCTGCTGAAGAGGGAGAATTACTTCCTGGTGCACCTAAAAATTCTGGAAGCATTTGGTTGAAATATGTTTTCTCAACAACAGCGTTGAAAGGGCTTGGATTTGGAGCAGGTATGTACTATGTTGACCAAAGAAGATTGAGTGAAAGTATTGGAAAAGATACTGCTGGCCATGCACAGTGGGGATATTTACCCGCTTATACTACAGCAAATGCGGCGGTTTACTATCACGTAGATAAGTTCAAGCTTGCTTTAAATGTCAATAATATCTTTGATACCTATTACTTCTTAGGTGGTTTTGATTACACCCGCGTATTTGCAGGAGCACCCCGTAATATTATGGCTGCTTTGAGCTATTCATTTTAATTAAAGTATAAGTATTATTCAACACCCTCAGTTTATTCTTGAGGGTGTTTTTTATTAATGAGCCTCTATCTTTCTAAACCTAAAAATATTGTTTATATTTATTTTCATAGACTCAAGCTAAATCTAATGTTTACAGAGAAAGACAATATATATTGGAAAGCATTTAGTACATCAATTGATGGTTCTTTCATAGAAAGAAGGTATTGGCATTCACCCAAAGTTATTTACACTTATAAAGATTTTTCTATTGTATTTGATAATCACTGCTTTACAAGTGCAGTTAGTACGAGAAGTTATGAATCTTTTATTACTCGAATATATTGCAAGTTTAAACATCACAAACCCATTAAAATTAGGATAGAAAAGGCTAGTTTCCTAAACCGCCTAATTAATTTATTTCAGGGTCATTTACTAAAAACAAAAAATTCTATTTTTAATAAACAGTATCAGATTCATGCACCTAAAATGGAATCTTTAGCTTTTTTACGTCCAGAAATTCAGAACAAACTGATTGATTTAAATATTGAAGGTCTTTTTATAGATCAACAAGAGGGGATATGGGGAGAACCTTTAATAGGAAATAATTTTGAAATTGCTATTTATGTTGAATCAACTCGACTCGAACTTAGCGAACTATTAGCCCTCAAGAAGTTATTTGAACACATAATTGATGCTTTATGCGATACTTATGCTATTCAAAGCTCATAATTCCCTATTTTATCCTAGCTTAGTCAAGATTTGTGCTATTAATGGAGCCCTATTGAAGTTATCTTTGTGGTGTAATTAAAAACAAGGTGTAAGGCAATTATGAAAGCATTATTTCGACGATTCGTTTTGTGTTTTTTTCTTTTGTGTTTAGGTGGGGCATTTGCACTTCCTCCTAAATACTTGGAACGGTCTTATATCGCATCGGATTTTACTTTAGTATCCGAACAAAGAAGTCAAAAGGAAATAGCACAAACAGGAGGGCAGAACAATCAATCTTTAAGTTTCTGTCCCTATACAAGTAGGTGACCTTCCAAAAACAACTCTTTTATTTTATTTTAAAAACTAATCACTTTTAGCTGGTTGGCTGGCTAGTGTATTGTTCAATTTTAATTCAAATTATTTATGCATTTATTACCGAGAGAGACGGAAAAGTTGCTTTTGCACTTAGCTGGTGAACTAGCGAAAAAGCGCAAGGCGAGAGGGGTTAAATTAAACTATCCCGAATCGATTGCCTATATCAGCAGCGAACTTTTAGAAGCTGCTCGAGATGGAAAAACAGTAGCTGAACTCATGCAATATGGTGCAACCCTATTAACGCGTGAGGATGTAATGGAAGGCATTCCCGAAATGATTCACGACGTTCAAATTGAAGCTACCTTTCCTGATGGAACGAAGTTAGTAACAGTGCATAATCCCATTCGATAACGAAGACATAAAGTACAATGGTTCCAGGAGAATATTTTAGTAAAGAAGAAGCAATTATCTGTAATGAAGGTAGAGCAGTTACCACGATTACAGTAGTAAATAAAGGGGACAGACCCATTCAGGTAGGTTCTCATTACCACTTTTTTGAAGTAAACAAGATGATGGAGTTTGATCGAGCGGCTGCCTTTGGCAAACGCCTGAATATTATTGCGAGTACAGCCGTTCGCTTTGAGCCCGGTGAAGAAAAAGAAGTTGAACTAGTTATTTATGCAGGTGCGCGTAAAATATACGGACACAATGATTTAGTTAATGGGGAAACAATTTCTGAAGAGGCTAAAATCGCTGCGATGAAGAAAGTGGAAAAACAATACTTTAAAAACAAAAGTGTATGAGTTTAAAAGTTAGCAGAGCAAATTACAACGCTATTTTCGGTCCCACAGTTGGCGATCGCGTGCGTTTAGGAGATACCGCTATTATCATTGAAGTAGAGAAAGATTTTGCTAGTTATGGCGATGAAAGCAAATTTGGCGGTGGAAAAACTGTTCGCGATGGTATGATGCAATCCTCAAATCACTTGAGTCACGAAGGGGTATTGGATCTGGTGATTACGGGAGCGATTGTCCTTGATCATTGGGGGATTGTAAAAGGCGATATTGGAATTAAAGATGGAAGGATTGTAGGTGTAGGTCGTGCGGGAAATCCCGATACGATGGATGATGTATCGCCTAATATGATTATTGGCGCTTCAACAGAAGTACATGGTGGCGCAGGTTTTATTGTCACAGCAGGAGGAATTGATACGCATATCCACTATATTAGTCCAACGCAGATTGAAACGGCTTTGTATAGTGGAGTCACCACCATGATTGGAGGCGGAACAGGTCCGGCGGATGGAACCAATGCCACTACAGTAACACCTGGTAAGTGGAGCATGAAACGCATGATGCAAGCAGTAGATCACTTGCCGATGAACTTTGGTTTCTTTGGCAAGGGAAATGTAGGAACGGAAGCCCCTATTATTGAGCAAATTGAAGCTGGAGCCCTGGGTGTAAAAATACACGAAGATTGGGGAGCAACCCCAGCAACGATTGATAGAGCTTTATCCGTAGCGGACAAATATGATGTACAAGTAGCTATTCACACCGATACATTAAATGAAGGAGGATTCTTAGAAGATACCATGCAAGCGATTAACGGTCGTGTCATCCACACTTTCCACACAGAAGGAGCAGGAGGAGGGCATGCACCAGATATTATTAAATCTGCCATGTATCCCAATGTATTACCTGCTTCAACGAACCCAACGCGTCCTTTTACAAAAAATACAATAGACGAACACTTGGATATGTTGATGGTTTGTCACCACTTGAGTAAGGATATTCCAGAAGATGTCGCTTTTGCAGATTCGCGTATTCGTCCAGAAACCATTGCAGCAGAAGACATCTTACAAGATCAAGGTGTATTCAGCATTATGAGTTCAGATTCACAAGCGATGGGACGAGTGGGAGAGGTAGTAACCCGAACTTGGCAAACGGCAGATAAAATGAAGAAACAACTCGGCCCTTTAGCAGAAGATGAAGGTCGTGATAATGATAATTTCCGCGCCAAACGCTATGTTGCTAAATATACCATTAACCCAGCCATTGCGCATGGAGTATCTCAATATATAGGTTCTATTGAGCCAGGTAAAATTGCCGATTTAGTGATTTGGAAACCTGCTTTATTTGGTGCGAAACCCGAAATGATCATCAAAGGGGGAATGATTGCAGCCTCCAAAATGGGAGATGCGAATGCATCCATTCCAACTCCACAACCGATCATTTTAAGAACAATGTATGGAGGATTGGGAAAAGCAGTGACACAAACTTGTTTCAACTTCGTTTCTCAAATTTCTTTGGACAAAGGAATACAAGAAGAATATGGGGTTGCAAGAACCTTACTCCCAGTAGTAAATTGTAGAAACATATCCAAAGCAGATATGATTCACAATCACGCTACACCTGAAATTAGAGTGAATCCAGAAAATTATGAAGTGAGTATTGACGGTAAGAAAATCACTTGTCAACCCATAGATGAAGTGGCATTAGGACAGCGCTACTTTTTATTTTAATTCAGATAGGAACAACAAACAATAGCCCAATTCAACTTGAGAATACAAGGCCTTCTTTTGGCCTTGTATTCTCCCTTTTAATGCCGAAGAATGATTATCACTCAAGTTATACGCAATTGTAAAGCCCAAGAAGTAGAAAAACAAATTGATTATTTGTTTATTGACTGGTATCAAGCTACTAAACGCATTCAGCGACTTAGCACTGCAGCGGGACAAGCTGTTGCAATTCGCTTTTTAGGTCAGGGACAAATCTTGCGCGAAGGGGATATTTTATATGAGGAGGAACATCAGGTTATTATGGTTTCTATTTTGCCCTGTGAGGCTCTTGTTTTAACCGTGGATCATTGGATTAAACTGGGTTGGGTTGCTAGTGAAATAGGCAATAAGCATTTACCTCTTTTTATTGAAGACTCTTCACTGTGTATGCCCTATGAACACCCCATGCACCAGTGGTTAATCAACAAGGGATACGAACCGAGTATTGAACAAAAAAAACTATGTAATCCATTGAATGCCAATGTCGATTACGAACAACATAAAAAAATTGCATTCAAGATGCCTAAGGGCGGGATAGTATTAAAAATTTAAGCATGCAGCAATCATTTTTAGGCCGACTATTACATTTAGCAGATCCAACTTTACCCATAGGAGGCTATACGCATTCAAATGGGTTAGAAACCTACGTTCAAATAGGCAAGGTGTATGACAAAGCATCGGCAGATCAGTATGTAAGACACTATTTGTGGTACAATTTAAAGTATAATGATGCGGCTTTAATGAAATTAGCCTATGAGGCAACGATAGTGGCTCAATTAGAGGATTTAATACTCTTAGATCAAGAGTGTAATGCACTAAAAGCGCCAATGGAAATTCGTTTAGCTAGTCAAAAATTAGGCTTGCGTCTCTATAAAATATTCAGTCGCTATCACCAAGAAAATTCCCTTGTTCAAGCCTGGGGAAATCACATAAAAAGCAAAGCGGTATATAATCATTATTGTATTATGTATGGATTTTTTGCGGCTATTATGAAAATTCCACTCGTAGAGGCGATGCATGCCTTCTACTACAATGCAGCGATAGGAGTTGTAACCAATGCCGTCAAACTCGTGCCTTTAGGACAATTGGACGGACAGGATATTTTATATGAATTACACGATGATTTACTTCAGTTGAGTGAGGAATCGCTCCAAATGGACCGCAGTCTCATTGGATTGTGTACAATTGGTTTTGACATTCGCTCCATGCAACACGAGCGATTGTATTCCAGACTTTATTTATCCTAATTTAAAAACAAGACTATTATGGAAACTAGAAAATACGTAAAAATTGGCGTTGGAGGACCCGTAGGTTCGGGAAAAACAGCCTTATTAGAACGCTTGAGTCGTCGCTTATTAAACGAATATGACTTAGCGGTTATCACGAATGATATTTACACCAAAGAAGATGCTGAATTTATGGCGAAGAACAGTCTTCTAGATCGCGATCGCATCATTGGTGTGGAAACAGGAGGATGTCCGCATACAGCAATCCGCGAAGATGCCAGTATGAATTTAGAAGCGGTAGAAGAACTCGCCAATCGATTTCCTGATTTAGAGTTGATTCTCATCGAAAGTGGAGGAGATAACTTATCTTCTACCTATAGTCCTGATTTAGCTGACATTACCATCTTTGTTATTGATGTTGCCGAAGGCGAAAAAATTCCGAGAAAAGGGGGACCTGCTATTACACGTTCTGACTTATTACTCATTAATAAAATAGATTTAGCCCCCTATGTTGGCGCAGATTTGGGTGTGATGGAAAGTGATGCTAGACGCATGCGCAAAGAAGCTCCTTTTCTTTTCTCTAATTTAAAAACGGGAGAAGGGTTAGAAGAAATTGTCGGATGGATCAAAAAATACGCTTTATTAGAAGATATTGATGAACCGAATTTAGTGCGATAATATGGTCTCTTCTTTAGAAATTAAAATTGAACAACGCCAAGGTAAATCCTATCTCAAAGATGCCTATGTTACCCCCCCTTTTCGCATTGTTCCTGTGGGACAATACAAAAAGGATAAAGCCGCTTATTTGATGATTATGAGTTCTTCCCCAGGCTTGTTGGATAATGACGAACATTGCATTGAGATACACTTAGCTGAAAATACCAAATTACAATTGCAAACGCAAGCATATCAGCGCCTCTTTCATATGAAAAACAAATCGACGCAAACGACTGTTATACATATGGAAAAGGGAAGTGTTTTTGCCTATGTTCCTCATCCTGTAGTGCCTCAACGTGCTTCAACCTTTATCAGTAAAAATACCGTGCAATTAAAAGAAGATTGTCATTTTTTACTATCAGATATTATTACTTGTGGACGAAAATTATCAGGAGAAGAGTTTGAATATCACCATTTTCAGAATCTCACTGCATTATACAAAGAAGGAAAACTTATCGTTAAAGATAATGTCTTGTTGCAACCAGAGCGAATGCCCTTACAAGGTTTGGGAATTTTAGAAGGATATACCCATCAAGGAACATTAATCTATTATAATACAGCAAAAATAGCGGTACAAGACTATATTGATTTTTTTTATGAACAATATGGTGAAATGGAAGCGATTGCCTTTGGAATTAGTGCTGTTGAAGGAGATGGTTTTATGGTTCGTGTCTTAGGGCAAGGAGCAGAGAAACTCTTTAGTATTTTTCAATCCATTCAACAGAAACTTTGGGATGAATTAATGTTAGCCTGAAAAAACGAAAAGAAAAAATAATGAAAGCACTTCTTGTTCACTGTTTTAATGCCTTTTTTAAAGGGTTTGGGCAAATTATGTTACAGGCAAATTCTATGACTGGAATTTTGTTTCTAGCTGCCATCTATTATGATTCAACAGATATGGCCCTAGCAGCTTCTTTGAGCAATGTAGTGGCTATTTTAACAGCAAAAATACTGAAATACGAGCAAGATGATATAGAAAGTGGCAAGTATGGTTTTAACCCTTGTTTAATAGCTATCGCACTAATGTTTTATTTTCAGCCTAGTCTGTGGGTTTATCTAATGATGATAATTTCTTCTGTTTGCTCAACGATACTGATGCACTGGACCATGAAACGCGAATTACCTGCATATACGTTCCCCTTTATTATCTTCACTTGGATATCTCTATTTGTTTTAAGTATTCCAAATTTAGCTATTCGCTCAGTGCCGGAACATTTTGTAGATATTGAGGAATTAGATGATTTTTTAATTCAAGGACATGCTTTTGGACAAGTACTCTTTCAGGGAAGTTTTGTCGCTGGTGTTGTTTTCTTTTTAGGCGTTTTTATTAGTCGACCCATACAAGCCTTATATGGGTTTGTTGCAGTCATTGTCAGTGTGTATATTTCGCACAGCAATCACGCTTCCAATGCCTTGATTAATGAAGGGGTATTTAGCTTTAATGCTGTACTTTGTGGAATTGCTATGGGAGAAGATAAAGTACGCGCAGGTATGTATGTATTAATTAGTGTGATTATTTCTACTTATTTTGATATCTTCATGATTCAATATGGATGGACTACCTTAACTTTTCCTTTTGTATTTGCCATGTGGGTAATGTACCCTATTAAACGATTAGACAAATGGATTGTAAATAAACTAGAAGAATTAGGTTTTAATAGCCTGTGGAATAAACTATTTCACACGAAAGAATAAAAAATTAGTTCTTTTCCTCTTATAGTATTACATTTATTTTATAAACATTGTTTTATTTTTTTTGGATTCAAGATGTCAAAACCTTCTATTGAAATATTAAACAACTATCAATATAAAAAGTTGTTTTTGCCTCACCTGAATGATACTTATTTAAAAAACGAGAGTAAAATACAAGTCTATCGTTTAGAAGATTATTTGAGAGGTATCTTAATGCCTGTGATTCCCTATCGCACGACGTTCAATTTTTTGATTTTGTTGACCCAGGGAGACATGACACAATATTTAGATAGTGGTGCCTATACCTTGGTCAAAAATGAAATCATTAATGTCAAAAATGGCAATATTACAGCTACCTTATCTATTTCTGATGATATACAAGGTTATTTTGTTGTTTATGAAAATGAAGTAATTACAGATATTTCACTTGGGGCCAATGATTTAAAGTTCTTCACAATGAATCCTTATGTCAAGTTAAATGATATCAATGCCAATTGGGTGAGTAGAACACTTGATTTATTAGAAGAAGAGAGTTTGAGTGAGCAGCGCGACATTGAAATTTGTATTACGTTATTAGAGACTGTATTGATGAAGGTTATTCGTGTGGATATGGAGAAAAAAACACCCATGAGCAGACAATTAGATATTGCTTTTCGCTTTAGAGAATTGGTGCAAAAATTTCACATTGACCACAAAAATGTACTATTCTACGCAAACTTATTACACATCTCCGAGAACTATTTAAATAAATGTGTAAAAGAAGCCACAAATAAACCACCCAAACAGTGGATTAATGAAATCAGTATTTTACACAGCCAGATTTTATTGCAGGATAAAACAAGGGATATCGCAGGAATTGCCTTTGAATTAAAATACAATTCCCCTTCGTATTTTACGCGTTTGTTTAAAAAAACAACGGGGTATTCACCTAGTGATTATCGTCGACATAAATTTCTTTTGTAATTAGGCTTAAAATAGCTGCTTTTAGGACTCATTAGATCCAGCTTAAATCCTTGGTAGTAATCATTATATTCTTTGCTTGTAACTCAAAGTATTTGATGGTGTTGTTTTGAAAAATTTCATTAATTTTAACAACTAACATGATATCAATTCTTCAGCGTGAAACTTCTTGGTATGACAACGTTCTGAAGAATCTCATTTTATAAAGATTACCTATAGTGAAAAAAACTCATTTACTTTGTTGATGGGTTATATCATACTAAAAAACACTTATAATCTAAATTAGAACAAGAAATTTATGAAAGCAGTAGGAAGTACAGTAGAGGAGATTTTATCTCACATACCTGCGGAGCGTGCACAAGCTTTTACAAAATTACACCAGACAATTGTCAATAATTTGCCTGAGGGATTTGAAGCTGCTATTAGTTACGGCGGATTGGGTTATGTGATTCCACATCGTATATATCCAGCAGGTTATCATTGTAAACCAATTGAACCCTTGCCTTTTGCTGGTTTAGCTTCTCAAAAAAACTCCATCAATTTTTACCATATGGGTATCTATTCTGATCCTGCTTTATTGGAGTGGTTTGTGTCTGAATATCCCAAACACAGCAAACAAAAATTGGACATGGGTAAAAGTTGTATTCGCTTTAAAAAGCTAGAAGAAATTCCCTATGATTTAATAGGAGAATTGATGCAAAAAATGAGTGCAGAACAATGGATAGGTTTGTATGAAAGTAAATTAAAAAAATAATAATCTACAATAAAAAAAGAGCCCATAAGGGGCTCTTTTCTATTTATTAATGTCCAGCTCCAGCGATAATTTTACCAGCGCCTTTCTTAATTAAAATTAAAATAAAAGGAATACAAATCAAGAAAAGTACCCCTAAAAACATAAATACATCCATATAGGTTAGAACTGTTGCTTGTTTTGTCACTCCTAAATCCAATAGGGTATAGGCTTTTTGCAAGGCCTCATCTGCAGTAAATCCCTTGGCAATAAAGCTCTGTTGTAGCGCAGCCACGCGATTTTGCACTTCTAAAGAGGCAGAGTCCAAATGACTAACTAAAGCCAATCGATGGTTAACGGTCCAACGTGAAATAAAAGTTGTAATTAAGGCAATCCCAAAAGACCCACCTAACTGACGCATCATTCCTGTAAATGCAGCACCTTCACCAATCTGCTTGTTTCTCAAGTTTGATAAAGAGAGGGTTGTAATCGGTACAAATAACAAACCTAATCCTACACCTCGTACAACCAAAGGCCAAAAGAAGTGTTCACTTCCTGTATCGGGTGTTAAAATATTATGTGCCCAAAAACTGTAGACAAAGAATACTAGAAATCCAGTAGCTACTAAGTATTTAGGTGGTACACCACGTTGTAACATTCGCGCAATCAAAGGCATCATCAAGGCTGTCATCAAAGAACTAGGGACCAATAACATTCCTGCATCTGTAGCGGTCCATCCTAGGATGGATTGGGTATAAATGGGAATAATAAAAGTTGAACCATATAATCCAAAACCTAAAATAAAGGACAATACCGTACCAATAGCCAAATTAGAATCTTTGAGCACACGTAAGTTTACAATGGGTTTTTCACAGGTTAATTCTCTCCAAATAAAAAAGAAAAATCCCAATACAGAAGAAATAGATAAGGTTAAGATTGTTGAGTTCTCAAACCAATCGTCTTGCTGTCCGTGTTCTAATACATATTGTAAAGAGCCAACCGCTATAGCTAGTAAAATAATACCTAAAAAATCAACTTCATTTAATTTACTTTTCTCTGCATACCTCGGACTTTTTACATAGAGTAGGGTAAGTACAGTGGCTAAAATTCCAATGGGTACATTGATATAAAATATAAAGGGCCAGGAATAATTATCAATAATATATCCTCCTAATGGTGGACCTAAAGTTGGACCAACGATTACTCCCATACCGTAAATGGCTTGTGCGACCCCTCTTTTCTCAACAGGATAACTTTCTGTAATTATCGTTTGTGAGGTAACTAATAAAGCTCCACCACCTAAACCTTGAATAAAACGAAAGAGAATAATTTCCCATAAAGTAGTAGAATATCCACATAAGAAGGAAGCTACGGTAAAGATAATAATCGAAGCGGCAAAATAATTGCGTCTTCCAAACTGTTGGGAGAGCCAACTCGTCATTGGCACTACAATTACATTGGCAATGGCATAGGCCGTTACCACCCAGGCAATATCAGTTAAGGAAACACCGATACTTCCTTTCATATCATTCATGGCTACATTGACGATTGTGGTATCCACAATTTCCAATAGCGCACAAAGAATAGCTGTAACAGTAATGATGATGCGACGATAGCCGTGCTCTACTAAGCTTTCTTCACTCATAGTTGTCTTGTTTATCGTCCGCTTTTAATATTGACATCGATATCCGCATTCATCCCAGGTTTAACGTAGACTAACATCTCGTCATCTGGATTGGTAAACGTGATTTTTACCGGAATACGCTGTACCGTTTTAACAAAGTTCCCTGAGGCATTATCGGGTGGCAATAGTGCAAACTTAGCACCCGTAGCTGGAGACATTGAATTGATAACTCCTTCGAATTTGTGCTTAGGAAAAGCATCTACCTTAATACTCACTGATTGTCCTTCGCGCATATATTGCATTTGCGTTTCTTTGAAATTGGCAACTACCCAAATATTATTCTTCTGTACAGTATTAAACAAACCTTGTCCAGGCTGAATTAATTGCCCAGCTTGAAGATTAATTTTAGATACTTGCCCATCCTCTTTGGCTGTAATTACAGTATAAGACCAATACAATTCCGCATGATCTAAATTAGCCTTCGCTTGATCAACCATTGCTTTTGCAGCATCAATTTGAGAAGTAGAAGCCACCGCTTGTGATTTGCTAACATTCACTTGTTGAGCAACAGCATGAGCTTGTTTTTCAACTGCTTTTAATTGCTCTTGTAGAACAACTACCTGTTTTTCAGCCGTTTCTTTAGCCGCTAAAGCTTGTTCATATTGTTGTTTCGTAATGGATTGCGTTTGATACAAACGATTGTAACGTTCATAGTCATTTGTTGCTCTCCACAATTGTGTTTTTGCTGCATCAATATTTGCCTGAGCCGTTGCTACATTGGCTTGTGCTGTGGAAGCTCCTGCTTGGGAAGAAAGAATAGTGGATTGACTTGTGTTTCCTCCAGCCTCAGCAACTGCTAATTGACTCAATGCGGCCTGATAATTTGCCTTAGCTTGTTGTACCTGAATCGCATATTCCGTATCATCTAAACGAATAAGTGTATCTCCTTTTTTAACGATTTGATTATCTTGAATATAAATATTCTTAATATAACCAGGTATCTTAGATACAACAGGGGTAATTTTCGTTTCAATTTGGGCATCATCCGTTGTTTCATGTGCCATTGAATGAATGTATTTATATATACCGTATCCACCTCCTAAAACGACGATAACCGCTAAAGCAACAATGAATTTTTTATTTAACGGTTTTTTATAAGCTGTTTGATTTGTTTCCATTTAATTTTTTGCTTGTAAATTCTCGATTAATTTTCCTGTTTTATACGCGTATTGATAAAGCGTCAACGTTTCATCTGCCTCTCCTAACATGGTGTCAATCTGCGCTTGTAACTGTTGTACATCCGCTTCTAATAGATGATCCGTATCTGTTAAACCATTGTCGTACTTATCTTTTACAATGCGATAGTTCTCATTGGCCTGAATCAGAGCTTTCGCTAAAACGACATTCTTTTTTAAAGCCAATTCATAGGCATTGTAAGCTTCTTCAATTTCAACTTTAGCTAAATCTTCAACAAGCTGTACTTGGTAGTCTACTTCTGTTTTTTTTGCTTTTGCTTTGTTAACCTCTGTACTGTTTTTGAACAGTTGAGTTAAATCGTATTTTATTCCAATTCCCACACTAGTAGCATTGGTTATATCCACAACCTTATCTAACTGTATGGCTGAATAACCTGCGGTTAGACCAATAGAAGGAAAAAAGTTCCCTCTTGCCATTTTGATTGCTGTATGCGCAATCTCCTCCATCTTTTGAGCACCTTGAACATCTTTACGCGAAGAAAGATCATCTGTCTTGGTCGGAAAAATAGCTACAGCTTGTACTTTTTCGGCCAAAATAGTTTCGCTCTCATCCAAATCAAGCAAAACTTTTAAGCGCGTAGTAATATTCTTTTGTGTGTTCTTCGTTTCTTCCAAAGACAGCTCTACATTCGACTCTTGTAATTGGGTGCGTAAATAATCATTTCTCGCAATTATTCCCTCTGCTAAAAACTGTTCAAAATCAAGCGTACGCTGATGGGCACGCTTTAAATTCTCTGTCAATAACGCAATAGATTGTTGGGTTTTATACAGTGCAAAATATAAGTTAATCGTTTGATATACTACATTTTCTGTAGTGGATGCTTCCGTTAACTGAGCTAAGGCATAGTATTGTTTACTCTGTGTTACCGCATTGGTAATCTTAAAACCACTAAACAAAGGAAGGTTCGCTTTTGCCTGTGCAAGCATTAAATGCTCTGGTTTTACTTGAGGCATTTGTTTTTCTTCAGAAGAAGAAGATAAAGGTACTTTTAGGTTGATGTCAGTACCATCAAAAAGGCGGTTATAGGTTCCAGATACTTCTAATTCGGGATAACGCATATTTTGCGCGCTGTGAATTTGAAGTCTAGAGGCTTCTGTACTTGCTTTTACTTTTTTTATTTCTTTGCCATTTTTTAAACTTAACGCTATGGCCTGCTCTAAGGTGAGTGGAGTAGGGGTCTGCGCGAAAATTTGACAAACAAACAAGGAAGCAAGTAAGACGTAATTACTTCTGTTCATTGTAGATTAGTATTGATTTAAATGATTGAATTAAATAAGGATATATCTCTTCTTTGATATATAAACCATAGGCTTGATGATCAGAAAGACTCCAATAATCCGAAAGCATATGTTCATGATGAATCAAATAACTGATGATTCCCATCGCGAAGATTACAAAAACAATAGGGTCTGGTTTAGCTCCAAACAATCCCATTGCATAACCTTCTTCTATAAATTGATTTATATTTTGAAGAATTTCTCGTTTGAGTAAGGTAATTCCTTCAGAAATAGCAGGTTGATTCTCTTTACGAGTCAATTGATTCATTAATAAAATGTGGAAATCTGAGTTTTGAAGCTGTACTGCCATCATATGTTCAACGAAAGCTAACAACTTTTCCATCGGATCAAGTTCTACATTACCCGTTAAATCCACCAATTTTTCTCGTGTTCGCGTTAATCGAATTTCAAAAAGAGCACCAACCATGGCACTTTTTGAACCAAAATAGTAATTAACCATGGCAACATTAATTCCAGCTGCTTTAGAGATATCGCGTATACTTGTCCCATCAATTCCCTTTTGAGAAAATAATTCTTCTGCTATAAGTAGAATCTCCTTTTGCTTGTCATTCAATGCCATATTAAACGTTTTTGTTGCGTACAAAATTAAACAAACGTTTAATTGAATTTTACATTTTATTCATTTTTTTTCAAATAAAATGAATTTAACCTACTTAAAGATATGATTCAATGCATTTAATATAATTATAAGTTTTTGATTTTCTGTAAATTAGAAGTTTTAGGTATAATACGTAAGTTCCAAAAAACAGATTCCATGCAAATGGGTTTAATCTGATTACTAAGAGCATTGGATTATAATTGTATACTTATTCCAAGTAAAATATTTTATTATTTTGGAAAAAGGGTCATTAAGGATTAAAAGGAGGACTTTTTATCCTACTATAGTTATACCTGTTTTAACCATGCTAGAGTACCTAAGGTCTCCTCATGCTGTTTTTACTGTAAAGCGTCGTATGTTCTTAAAAGAAAAAGTTTTAATCCTAAAATAATGCATAAAAAAAAGACCTAGATGAAGCATCTAAGTCTTTTTTTTATGCATTTAACATTTTAAATTAACGTATCTTTTTATATACTATCGTCTGATTGTCAAGGAGTAAAGTCAACCTATCATCTTTCAAGGTGAAATCATAAGTTAGGTGAGTCTCTTGTTGTTGGTTCTCTTTCGTAATTAAAATAAGTTGATTTTCTTTTATCTCATAGATTCCTTGCGAATGAGGTTCTGTCCTGCAGGGTTTAATCTCTTGAAAACTATGCGCAGCTTCAAAGTACAAACGCTCTTTTGTTTCAACATTTTCCCATGCTCCTGTAAATTGATCACTTCCTAAATATTCTTGTTTTAAAGTAGTGAGTAGTACAAAAAAACCAATAAAAACTAAAGGAATATAGACATACTTCACTTTACTTATTTTGTTGAACCACTGTGGTCTATCTATATTCGTAAATAAAGGCGGTTCTTGAATAAGTAAAGTAAAAAAGATCTTGAAATCCGATAAAAAAACAAAGAACCCCATAAGTGTTAACAACACAGCCATTCCTTTTGCTCCTTGAATATCATAAGCAAAATCTACCAATAAAATATTGACCATAAAAGTTAAGAAAAGTAGAATACCTATTCTCGTTGTCTTTCTAAAAAACAACAAGATGGCGCTTGTTAATTGAGCTCCGGCAATTACTGCTCCATACCAAAAGGAATAACCATAATAATACCAAGTGAGTTGAAATCCAGATAAATCAGAAATCGGTTTATCATAAACACTAGGTTGAGTGATAAATTGAGTTTCTACTAATTTGGCTAGGGCATAGGAAATAATTATTGTTGCAATAAAATATCTACAAAAAGTATAAAGATAAAGGTGGTATTTTTTTAAATCCATCATATAGAATTTGGTTAGTTTACGGCAAAACTAGGCGAACTCTAGCTTTATAAATTGTAAAAATGTAACCTACTTAAATAAATAACCAAATATTTTCTTGAGATGTATTGACCTGCTTAAAAAATTTTTGCGGTGTATGCCCAGTAAGAAGTTTAAAATCCTTATTAAAATGGGCTTGATCATAAAAACCATTTTGCGCTAATTCCGTATAGTTCTTACTTTCTTTGCGTTTTAGAATTGAATTTCTAAAGCGTTGAATTTTTCTATACTCAGCAGGAGATTTTCCTAAATGTTTGATAAATAAGCGATTCATATATTGTCTTGTAATATGATGTTTTCTAGCTATTTCTTCTATTTTACTATCCGCATCTAGGTCCTCAACTATTTTTTCTATCAAATCAAGGTTTTTTTCCTTTAAGAGAACTAATAAATACGATTCTAATGCATCAATTTGAGCTTCTATATTTAAATCAAATAGTTCATTCATTTTCTGATTAAAATCAGGAGAAAAGACAAAGTCTATATGTACTCTTTTTTCAAATAAGGATTGAGCATCTGTCATAAATTGATTAATTCCCAGAGGTTTAAAATAAATAGTTAATTCATCAATAAGGTCTTCATAACAGATCTGCATCGGTTTAGTATAACGAGAAACTAAAGACGTCATGCTATTTAAACAATCGTGAGCGCGTAGCACAACTCCTTCGTCATTTTCTTGAACACTAAAATTTCGATTAAAAGTAAGAATACAATAATTATTAGGATAGGTCCAATAGCGAATTGGTTTGGAAATATTTTTACCTGAGTGAAGAAAATAATATCCTTCAATATACTTAGATAAAGTTTGACTTTTAGGCTGGTAAAAATCTATTTTCATTTAATTAAGAAACGTTAGGTCTAGGCGATGCGAAGATAAATAAATACTCTTTTAAAGGAAGCGATTGGACAACAAATTATATCCTTCCAATCTTTCTAGGGCTATATTAATAAAGAAAAACACTAAAATAAATAGGTTGAAAACCCCTTATTTTAGTGTTTATTTATTGTCTTATTTAAAACTAAATTAACCTAGAATCTTCTTAAACCAATCTTTTGCTTTTTCATATTGTTCAACGAAGAATGAATCTTCTTCTTCTTTGTTTTTTTCTACGACTGGCAGTATATGTTCATAATAAGTTCCTTGTAGAAATTTGCGCAGTAATCCTTCTCCTACAATAGGTTGGTCATCATTCAAAGCATGAGCGGCTTTGAGGAGGTGACGAATGTCGTATTGCAAAGGAAAAATATCGGGAACTTGTTTGTTTAAGTTCAATAATTGATATACTGCTTGTCTTCCTGTTCGCACGGAGCTTTCCATGGTAAAAACCACATCGTTATTTGTTTCTACAAATTGACCGATAAGTCCCAAATTAAGACAGCCTTGAGGAACAACTTGTGGGCGATCTCCATGAGCACGAGGCATAAACATAGACGTGATGTAAGGCATATAAGCCGTGCGCACAATTGTGTTTTCGATTACATTATCTAGTTGATCTACAATACCTAAATGGTAACATAATTCAGCCAAGATTTCATTACCTGTACAAGCAGGCATTGTTTTTTTGATGTAATTTCCTTCTTTATCCATGAATAAAGCATACACCCAAAGTACTAGAATATCACCAGGTTGCGTCGGAAAGTGCGGTTGACGATTACACGTAAAACTCATCAACCACTTGGAATCAGTAATGGTTATAATTCCTCCAGTAACAGTCTTTCCAGAATACGGATCGTTAACACTTAATTCTTTTAATTTATCAATTAAGGGAGAAGGTTTACAAGTTAAGGTTGCCGATTCCCATGAAGATTTTTCAATATCAGAGCAGAATTTTTCTGGATGTCCAAAAATAGGAGATTTAGCTGCTAAGTTTTTCCATAAGGTCCATCCTGGACTTTTACCACTTGTAGCGGCATCAACTTTTTGAATAGGAGCTGTTGTATTCGTTCCATAAGCAGTATCCTCTGTCATAGATCCTGTTGTAATAACAACAAAATCTTGTTCATCCATTGGAATTCGAGTTTCTTCTCCATTTTGTTGTACAAGTAGGCCTTTAACCACTTTATCTTCTGTCGTACTGTGCAATTCTACATCGTGTACAAGCGTATCCAATCGAATCTGAACGCCTAATTCGACAAGGTGCTTGCGAAGCGGACTCACAAATGTATCATATTGATTATAACGCGGAAATACAAGGGCGGAAAGATCTTTTAAACCATCAATAGCGTGTAAGAAACGATGCATATACAATTTAAATTCCAATAAACTATGCCAATTTTCAAAGGCAAACATTGTTCTCCACAAGGTCCAGAAATTACTTTCTAAGAAGGATGGATTAAAATACTGTTCGATTGTTATATCATCTAGCTCTTCTTTCTTTTTCAACAAGAGCTTAACCAAGGCCATTTGATCTTTTTTGGCAAGTCCAAACTTACTAAAGTCTTGGACTTCTCCCAATTGATGGATAAAACGAGCTTTAGAATAATTGGGGTCGTTGTCGTTAATTAAGCGATACTCATCAAGAACACTATAGGGTTTTGGGAGTTCTAGGGCTGGTATATCTTGAAAGATATCCCATAAATTTTCATAGGTCATATCCATTTCTCTACCTCCGCGAATGATATAGCCTTCTTTGGCATTACCTGCACCATCTAGCGATCCTCCGTCAATAGACAATTGTTCTAAAAAAGTAATATTAGCAGCGGGAATTCGTCCATCGCGAATAAAGTAATATGCCGCTGACATCCCTGCAATTCCACTTCCAACGATATATACTTTACTTTTACTGAAATCTTTTCTTGGAAGACCTATATTGCGTTGGTAATTTCCAGGTTCATCTGCAAAAGGCATTGACCGCTGAGGCGTGTTAATAGGAGGTTCTGTATTGGCATTGGGAGCATGATGGACTTGCCCGTAGGTAGAAGAAGCCTCTAATACTTTATCAAACTTGTGGGTATCTACTTTCATTTTATTGGTTTTAATTGTTGGTATTTATCTTTAAAATTAATCAATAAATTTAAATGTAAACACTGATTTACAAAAAATAGTAATAAGACATAAATAAATTAACCTTTTATTTACTTTGCTATTTCCTCTAATAAAAAATAAAAAAAGCACGCTAGATAATTAGCGTGCTTCTCTTTTACTTAACTTCTTATACATCATGCTCTAGGAGTGAATGACAGAATAGTTACAAAATCAGGAAAGGCATTAAAAATACAAACATATTCCTGAATCATTCGTCTAATTTGTGTTTCACTCATCCCTTGAATAGCCTCACTACAAACTTGAATGGTGTAGGTACCAGCTCCACTTTGTACTTGACAATCAGGTACAAAATTAGAAATAGAAACACAAGGTGTAGCATTCAGATTTATTGATTTACCTTGAGCAAAGCTTCCCACGGTAAACAGGAACATAAATACAAATAAAAAATTTCTCATAATTGTATAAATTTAAAAATTGGTTGATTAAAAATAGATAATTTTTAAATTCATACAAAATTAACAAACAAACACTTAACAACACATATAGTTTAACTGTAAAACAAAATATACTTTAAATATTAAACAAAAACAGAATCATAGTTTATTACTAACAAGTATTATCCAAATTGTTTTAAAAATCCAACTAAATCCGTTTGTGCGTCTAGTCCAAATTTTTGTTTTAGACGATATTTGGTCATTCGAACACTTTTAGCTTCAACATGCAATAGCGTGGCAATTTCTTTTGTCTCTAAATCAAGATAGAAATAAGCACAGTATTTCTGATCTAAAGGTGTTAATTTTTGTTGAGCATGAGTGGTAATATTTTTAAAAAACTGAGGGTGCACTTGTTCAATTCTTGCTTATGTTTTTTCAAAACTCGTGGCTGTCATTTGCTCTTCGCGTAGTATTTGCTGTATATCTATACTTTGCGCATGGTTTAAATTTGCCTTCACTTGTTTTAAAACTTCGCGTTTATGCTGCAATTGTAATTGACTAGCTAACACAACTGTTTCTAGCTGTTGTTGTTTGACTTCTAATAAGTCTTGTTCTGCTTTTAATCTAGCTTGTTCTTCTTCTTGATACTTTACTTTTAACTTCGCTTGATTATTTTCTGCTTCTAATTGTTTTTCACGAGCTAATGAATATCTCAAATTAAAGTGATAAGAACGAAACATAAAAAATCCTCCTATAACTCCCAGCGCAATTACACCTAATAAGAGAAATTTTTGTTTTTGTTTGTTTTCAACCGTCTCTTGTAGAGTCAGAATTTCTTGTTCCTTCTTTTTTAATTCAAATTGGACTTCTAAACGATTAACGGTGGCCGCTGTTTCTTCATTAAATAACAAGTTACTATAGGAAATCGCTTCTTGTTGATAGGCTAATGCGCGTTGGTAATCTCCTTTTTTAACTTGGAGATTTACAAGAGAATTGAGGATATTAATTAGGGTGTGATAGTATGGTTTTTTCTTTTGAACAGCTAGGAGATAAGCCTTGATAAGATAGGTTTCAGCAGCAACTAAATCATTGTCTTTCATACTCAATTCACTGAGAATTCCATATCCACTAGCTAGTGCTACATCGTTAGTACTAGGTACGATGCGAATGGCTTCATGTACAAGTTCAATAATAGATTGTTTGATTGTTGGGTTTGTCGTGTCATAATATTTAAGATAATAACTGGCCTTGTTATTGAGAATATAAGCATAAGTATTAGCGACAACTTCTCCAGGATAAGTTTTATACAATGCAATAGCTTGATCTAACGCCAGCATCATTTGATCTCTTTTATTTTGATCTCCTGTTTTCTCATATTGAAAGGAATAAACTACCGCAAGTGCATTGTAAGCATTTGCAACAATATTTTTATTTTTTCCTATTATAGCATATTCTAACGTCTTATTTGCATAGTTTAAGGCTTGAACTTCATCATTCCATTCTGTATAGACCCCGTATAATAAATAGTAAATCCGAGCCAACAGATCCGCTTCACTTTCTTGGTTATCAAGCTGATTTAAAGCTTTATGCAACCATTGAATAGTAGCTTTATTGTCAAAAAGTATGGTGTGTAACACTGCTTTTGCATAATAAGCATAGGCCAATCCAATGGGATTTCTTTGTGTTTCAGCTACTTTTAGCGCTTGATCCGCATACGTTTGCGCTTGATCAAAATCCTCAATATTAGCGTAAATATTAGCAAGTATGCAATTGGCTTTTACTACTTCAATACCTTTTGGATTTTTGGTCAAGGCTTGCTTTAAACAATCTTGAGCTAAAGTTAGGGCTTCGTCATATTGTTCATTCACTCGATAGCGATCGGACAATCGCAAAGCAAGGGCCATTTGTTCACTAGGTTGTGTGACTACTTGTAAACGTTGTTTCAAACTGTCTTCATAACGCTGTTGTGCGAGCAGTGGAAAACCTAAAAAGCCTAATAAAATAAAGTATACGTATTTTTTCATTGGTACAAATGTATAAAAGCTGTAGATGCAAAGATTAATATTTAATGAAAATTGATCTAGAAAAACAACAGCACAACTCACTCATATACATCTAGATAACTATTTTGTGTAGACATATTGTAGTCACACCTAAAAAAGAATGTAGTTCTTCTGTAGGTAAGGGATTAATGCACAACTCTTGGAAATAGTTCAAATTTGTTGCAATTATTTAAACTTTAAAAAAATGGATAATAAAACACGTTCAATTGTCTCTTACATTACGATCATCGGATGGTTAATTGCTTATTTTGCTGGAAAAGAAAACACAGATGACGTATTAAAATATCATCTAAAACAATCGTTGGGATTGTTTATTGCAGGGCTTCTATTTAGTATAATATGCGGTATTCTAATTTTGATTTTACCTGCTATTATTGGCCTTATATTGAGCTATATTAGTTATGCTTTTTGGATTCTAGCCATTTTTGGTATTATCAATGCAGCGAATCATGCAAAAAAACCAGTACCTCTTATTGGAAAATTGTTTGAAGATAAATTTGATTTCATTCGTTAATTATCCCTAGTATTTACAGGAATGAATCCATTTAACTTCCTTATTTTAGAGGGGAATGCATACAAAATAAAGAAAACCTTCTCTTTGATTCACTTAGTGCTTTTGTGCTGGTTGAGTATTGGTTTAGCTGTGTTATTCTTCAGTACAAAGTTTAAATTAGGGCTTGTAATTACGGTCTTTGCACTGCTTTTGTTTGCATTGGTTTTATTCAAATCTTCTAAAACTAGGATAGTTCCAACAGAAAAAAGAGTGCAAATTGATACGGGAATTAGAGGACAACAGCCTATTCAATATCAATTTAGTGAAATAGATGGTTTTCATATACACTTAATACAAACAAAGTTTGGACTCCCTCTTCACGCAACGCTGTATATTCAATTGACACAAGCAGAACAAAAGAAACGCTATGAGATTGGATCCTCTTTACGTCCTAAAAGTATGCAACGTTTACGCGAGGAACTAGAGGAAATTATGAGTAATAAAAAATAATTATATGAAACAGATTACGTTAATAGGCATTCTATTTATCACTTTGTTAGTACTAATGTCTTGTGAGTTGGGAAGCAAAAGCTATGCGGAAGAAGTCTTTGAGAAAGTCAAACTCAACAGCAATAAAATTCCCGATGGGTTTAAGCTTCATTTCAAAGAGATACAAGCCCAGCTTAAAGCAGGAAGTTTGGTTCTTGTAACTCCAGAAAATGAAATTAAAAAAGTAAATGCAACGGAATATGTAAAAGGACGTTATGTTGCGCTGTTTGATCGAGATATTGACGCTATTAAAAGTATTGAACCGAATGAAGAAACGCTTGTTATTTTAAAAGCGGCTTTAGATTTATTCTACTATGCAGATACCATTTACAAGTTTGACTTCCCTCACATTGCACGTATGATAGACGAAGGCAGAGCACAAGAAGATATTGAGCGCGCAATAACTAATTTAGAAGAAAATAAAAGTCAAATCTTAAATGAAAAGTACAACAAAGTACACGATTTAATTATGCCTTATGCAGATAAACATGGTGTAAAATATGAGATTATAACAATGCCTAAACCCATTCGTTATAAGTAAGATGAAACACTTCAAACAAAGGGGAGAGACTTACTTTCTAAAACCTCAATATAAGCTAGCGATTATTGTAGTACTCGGGTTTTTAAGTTTTGCTTATATGAGTTATCTTGTTGAATTTCCTTTGATAGCTCTTTTACTTTTAGTTATAGCAACATTGGCCTTTTGGGCGTTTACAACCAACAAAGTATATTTAAATGTAAAGCATAAATTTATTGATGTAAAAGTTGGGCTTATACATCCAACTATTCGTATTCCCTTGGATATGATTATACAATTTGAGTTTCATATTTTATCTCAGAACTTAATTCGAACTAATGCTCAGTTGGTACTGCGATACCGTATTTCAGAAGGAGAAAAAACGGTTTTAATTGCCCAAGGATTTACCAAAGCAGCAATGGAAAAGATACTCAATGAGCTAGAAAAAATTATTGCTGATACAAAAACAAAATAGTCCCCACATCTTATTGCTACATAGGCAGTAATAAAAGCTTATCCGATTAGGATGAGCTTTTTATTTTTAACCATTATATGCCATGATAATTAATTGAAAAAGACCTGACACACCTGCACCTAGAATTAAAGACCAAGAAATCCAGTCTTTAAATTCATTTAGTTTGTGTTTTAAAAATAAAAGGTGAAGTCCGATATGTACGATAGAAAAAATACTAAAGCCCTGAATAAATAGCTTTGGATTCTGACCGTGATTCAAATACCATAAAGCCCAAACAAACAAAGGAAGATGAGCGAAAATAAAGATAATATATCCGATTTTATCACCTAAAGAAGCAAGCCCTGGAAAAATACGCCATTCTTTACAACGAACGGCATCAATTTCATGCATAATCATAAAAGAAAGTCCACAGTAGAAAAAAAGATAATCCATCCTAGCTTAATAACGAGTTTTACTGAAACAAAGATAAGGGATTTAATAGAAGCTCAACACCGTGTGACTGAATCAAATCGAACAATTTTGAAGTCATTTCTCCATTCACATGGAGGGTCAATTAAAATAAATAGCTATTCTACCTTGAATTAGAATAGCTATTTTGTTTTATGGTCTTTGTCCTTAGAAAGAGCATGTTTCCTCAGCCATATTCACTTCTATTTCTACAAGATCTCCTAAACGCAAGACGATATCATCCAAAAAAGCCTCTAGCTCTTCTGGTGTGTAGCATCCACTTGTTTCCAATATTAACTTGCCAAACAAGTATACTCTAATTTCGTGTTTGTAGCGAATGGCTCCTTTATTGCTTTCTAACGAAAAGGTTTCAATTCGATCTACAGTGTTTGCACTCATCGTACTTCCTCCTAAAAGAAATAGACCCGCTAATAGTACTAAACTTTTTTTCATAATAGTTAAATTTTAAAATTGGTTAATTAAAATTATAATAATTTTTAAAATTAAAACAACTATAAATAAATTATTAACTATATGTGTATTAAAAATACAATTCTTGTTAATTAAAATCCGGAACTCTACATCGGTATGAATGGAATATAAAATCAAAATTTCATGCTGATCTCTTTTAGATATAATATATTTGTCCTCCCATAGATATAGAGTAGGATGTCAATTAAAAAAAATAAAGTATACCGCAGAACACGCTATTTGCTGTACAAAGAAACACTTGTTGATTTTAACGAACACCTTTGGGCCTTTATTGGATCTTTTGTTGGATTAGCGACAATCTGTTACTTGCATTACCAAGCCTTTTCTCAATACGACTTAACTTTGTTGATTGGTTCTTTTGGAGCTAGTTGTGTGCTGATTTATGGAGCAATTGGAAGTCCTTTGGCTCAGCCTAAAAATCTGTTTTTTGGCCATCTTATTTCAGCTGTAATAGGAGTAAGCGTTTATAAACTCTTGGGAGACTATATTTGGATTGCAGCACCTTTAGCGGTTTCTTTGTCCATCATTGGAATGCAAATGGCAAAATCTCTACACCCTCCTGGAGGAGCGACCGCCTTGATTGCCGTAACAGGAGGAAGTAGTATCACCAATCTCGGATACACCTATGTCTTATCTCCTGTATTAACGGGAGTTACTATCTTGTTTATAGCTGCCTTACTCTTCAATAATATTCCGCATAAACGACAATATCCTGTAAAATCGTTTATTCTATTACATCGTATAAAAAGGCGAAAAAAGAGGTGATTTCTTTTTACAATCAACATTTAATACGATTCAAAGCAATCGAATACTTGTTGACAATTGTACTTGTTGACAATTGTACTTGTTGACAATTGTACTTGTTGAATCAAGTGATGCTGTACAATTTTGTGATGAAATAAAAAACCTGAGTTAAAAAATTAACTCAGGTTTCAAATAACTTAATCTATTAATTTATTCCTTCACAATCTCTCAAAACTTTGATAGTACCTGTTTCACAATACTCTCTTTGTTTATCTGCAATTCCTCTTTGAGTATAAGCAGTAACAATGATGCTAACCACATCATCGTGGTCCCAAGGGTCTTTTGGATTTCCATTTTCATCACAACTATAAACAATACCAATCCAACATTCGCGTACAGGATTAAACATTGTAGTCGCATCAACTTGCACATATCCTTGTTTTTTAAATGCTGCAAAAGTAGAGTTAGTATCCACTGATTGAGCGAAAACTCCAACTGAAAGCAAAAAGGCTCCCATTAACATTAATTTTTTCATAATCAATAATTTAAATCTGGTTTCTGTTAAAATAACAAACTTCGATTAAGAATAGAAATAAAACTCTGGTTATTAACAAATTATGAAGTTTAACTGTATAAATTTAAATTTCTCATCGAGATTTGAAGGATAGAAATTCCTTAAAAAGAGGAACTAAATATCCTCCATAGCTCAATTCTTTTAATCCTAATACCTCAACTGAAAGTAAAGAGCAGACCTTTGATTTGAGCCAAAGTCTTTTTAGCTGCATTTTTTCTGTAAAAAACAACAGATACAAAAAACAGGTTTTCAAACATACATTTACTTTTTTAACCAATCAAAGGTTTAAATACCAATTAATTAACCTCGATAGTAAAAAAATAAATCCATTCTTTTTTACCTCATCAACTCGTATATGATAGTTTGACTTTAAGTTTTTACTAATTGTATAGCTGGTTTTTTACGTTCTTCCTCTCTTTGTATCATCATTAACTAATGAATGCCTTGTAGTGCTTGTCATCGACAATTTAATCGCCCATCATCAAGGAAATAGTAAACATGATGATTTAGCCTAAATAGCGAACTCGTTCTATTCTGAAAAAAGCAATCCAAGATACACGTGATGGTTCTCTACTAGGTAAATCGAAAATACGATGTAATTAATTAATAATTTAAATACTAAAAGATGAAGAAAATTCTATTTTATGCTTGTTTCTTAACTATTGCTTATACTGCTAAAGCTCAGGTTGGGATTGGAACACCAGACCCTAAGAGTTCGGCCATGCTAGACGTTGATGCTACAGATAAAGGTGTTTTAATACCTCGAATTACTTTGACTAGTTTAACGGCCTTTTCACCAGTGGTTGGGGAAGAAGTAGATGGATTACTCGTTTACAATGTGGGCAGTGCCCTGCCTCAAGGATTCTATTTTTGGAAGGATCAAAAGTGGAATCAAGTGGTTGATCAGCTTAACCTAGAAGAATCTATAACAAACATTGTTACGGGTGATATGGGGGAACTGAAAAGAATAGCGGATTATCTTGTACCCACTAATCCCAAGAGTGCTGATAAAACACTTGATCATGCGGTCCTTATTTTTGATCCCTCCAACAACAAAATTGCGATGGTAGAGTATGATACGATCGCTGGGGAATATAAACCTGTAGAAATCTCATTCGATGATCTTGTTTCTGCAGCAGAAACTCCAACAACAATTAAAAGAGCAAAGGTTACTACAAACGGACAACTTGATTTCCAAGATACGGAAGTCGTTCTTCCTGCTAATACCAAAAAGGGAGAAATATACTACCAATATGCGGGAGAAAATGGACGTGTTGATTATTTGAATCTTACAGCAGATATCCTTAATGTCTTTCAAGAAAATGATACGATCATCAACGAAATTATCAAAATAGTCAATAAAGATGGAGGCAATGTTTACTTTACCAATGTAGAAATTCCAGCAGAAAATATTCCTGCAAATAGCCTATATCAAGTAGATTTAGCTACAAATGAGAAGAAAATCATTGATATATCAGCCAATATTCAAAACTTCTTTGAAGATAACATGGAATATATTAAGCAAGAAATTGGGGATAAAGTAACGAATAATATCTCAGTGAATACTGGAAATAAAATTGATGGAGATGATGTTTATTTGTTTAAAAATAATGCAAGCTTTTCAAATGCAGGAGCAAAGATTGATGAAGTTCAAATTTCATTACCTCCAAATACCACAGCAATTGATCGCATCGTATCAGTAAAACTCTTTAAGGATAAGAAAATTATTTCATCTTCTGTTACAGGTGTTACCATAACGGGATCGAAAATAAACTTTTACATGGGGGAAGGCTCTATGTATTATCGCCAAGCAGCAGGAACAAACTACGAAGTTATGGTTGAATTTACTGCTAGATAGATAGGATTTTTCAAATGTAGGAGAAGAATCTTCTCCTACATCATTTATTTCATATCCCAAAAAAGAAGCATCTGTTTAACTGTATTAAAATACACTTGATTTAATCCGAAACAAAGCTTTTTTTACTACCTAATTTGTTTAGCTAGTATCTAGATACAATTTAAACGAAAAACTAAAAAAACTACTGAACAAAATGAGTTTTAAGTACCAGTAAAAAAGAGGAAGAACTGTTGTTATTCAACCCGTTATTTGAGCTCATTCTATGAAAAATAAAATACCAAATGAAAAAGAACTACTTTTTTACTATCGTTATTTTGGGTTATCTCATCTTACTGAGCGATATAACGAAGGCACAAGATCCTATTTTTCTAAACGGAGGCATCTTATATATTAATAAACAAACCCTTTTGAGTTCCTATCTTCCATTTGTCAACACAGATCGTGGATTTTTAATCAATGATGGCGAAATCCATTACCACAATACAACAACCAATGAAGGTATCTTTAGCTTTACCAAGCGATTATCGGCTGGTAAAGTCTCTTTTTTCCAAAACGATTCAAATCCTCAATTGATCCGAGGCAATCGTACATTTGAATTGAATCAGGTGCACTTTAAAAGCGATCAACCGCAAGTCTCTTTTTTTGATCTAAAAGCCAATCTTGATATAGAAGGAGAACTTGATTTTGTAAAGGGAATTATTAAAGTCGATTCTACACAGAATGAAACTACTAAAGTTTCAAAGGGGATGATCACTTTTTTAGAAACAGCTACGCATAAAAACGCTAGTAATTGGAGTCACATTGAAGGAGAAGTGGAAAAAAAAGGAGGGAGGGAATTTACTTTCCCAATAGGAGACAAAGGAGTATTAAGACCTGTAAAGATTAGCGCTACTGGAGATGTACAAAACAGCTATCAAGCCAAATACAAGTTGGACGATACAACTTTTTTTGAAACACATACAGTCAAAGCAGGTATAATTGACCAAATCAATACTCGTGAGTATTGGACTGTAATCAAAGGGCAAAATAATTCCGAGAAGCAAATCAAATTGACACTGAGCTGGCAAGAAGACTACACACCAATATCTTTAATTAAAAACCCAGAAAAAGACTTACATATAGTCCGTTGGGATGAGCAACAACAGCTATGGGTGGATGAAGGAGGCGTAGTAGACCTATCCAGCAAAGAAGTAACGACAATTGCACCAGTCAAAGGCTACGGTTATTTCACACTAGCAACAGTGAAAAAGAACTGGATGTTGGACGGCGACCTAGTGATTTACAATCTTGTAACTCCTAATGGGGATGGTAAAAATGATTATTTTATCATAGCGAACATCAATCAATATCCCAATAATAGAGTAGAAGTTTATAATCGATGGGGCGTACGTGTATATGAAACGACCAACTATGACTCAAAGGGAGATGGAAGTGAAAATGTATTTAGGGGCTATGCAAAAGGAAAAAATGCAATAGATCAAAGTCAACAACTACCCAGCGGTACTTACTATTATGTAATTACCTATGAATACAAAGATGAGAAGGGGAGTCGCATGATTAAGAAAGCGGCTAATTTACATTTAGAGACCAACTAAATCGAACGCAAATGAAACGAAATAACACAATTAAAACGTTTTTACTTGGAAGTTTACTGTTGCTGAATATACCGCAAAGTTATGGACAACAAGATCCTCAATATACCCAATATATGTACAACCATACGCTCATTAATCCCGCTTATGCTGGAAGCCAAGAAGGATTACATTTCTTTGGTTCTTATCGCACACAATGGGTGGGATTAGAAGGAGCTCCTAAAACAGCTATGTTGTCCGTTCATACTCCATTGGGAAATTCTGGTTTAGGACTTGGGGTAAATTTCACAAATGACCGACTAGGTGTTATGGATGAAAATACCTTATCTGTTGATTTGTCTTATGCCATCGATTTAAATTACCAATACAAATTGGCTTTTGGATTAAAAGGTTCTGGAAATTTACTCGATGTAGCCTATAGCAAACTACACATTTACAATCCAACCGACCCTATAATAGCAGAAGATATCAAGAATGAGTTTACCCCTAATGTAGGGGCAGGATTATTTTTGTATTCAGACAAAGCTTATGTTGGTTTATCTGTTCCTCACCTTTTAAATCAATCTCGCTATGAGGATAATGAGGTCAAAGTACTTCATCAGAAGATGCATTTGTATTTATCGGGCGGATATATCTTTGATCTAAGTCCGTCCATTCAATTCAAACCCGCTACTTTACTAAAAATAGAATTAGGTTCTCCACTGCAAATGGATGTTACTGCCAATGTTATGTTTATTAAAAAATTCACACTTGGCGTAGCTTACCGATGGGATGCCTCGGTTAGTGGTCTTGCGGGATTCCAAATTAACGATACACTTTTTATCGGATATAGTTATGATGCAGAAACGAGTAAACTAGCCCGATACAATTCGGGCTCACACGAAATTTTTATGCGTTTCAGCTTATTTAATGGATTCAAACGCGTGGCCACTCCGAGGTTCTTTTAAAATAAAACGTATGAAAACACAACTAATACAACTCAGTCTCTTTTTTTGGATGCTGAGTTTTGGAACCTCAGGATATAGTCAATTAAAAAAGGAAAAACAAGCCATTCAACGTTTTGATCGCATGGCCTATGTCGATGCCATTCAACTCTACGAGCAAATTGCTGCAAAGGGCTATATCAATCCCTTAGTATTACAAAATCTAGCCGATGCTTATTACTTTAACAGTAGATTTGAAGAAGCGAATAAATGGTATACCTTATTATTCGAAGGAGAATACAACAACAAAAACACAACAAAATTACCTTCAGAATATTATTATCGCTATGCTCAAACATTAAAATCAATGGGGGACTATCAAAAGTCACAACGGTTAATGCTTCAATTTACAACACTTGAACAAGAAGATTCTCGTTCTCTTTTATATCAAAAGAATAGAGACTATCTAACAGTTATTGAACAACAATCGGGACAATATGATATACAATCACTCGACATTAATAGCGCTTATTCCGATTATGGAGGAACCTTACTAGGTAATAACTTTGTATTTACTTCTGCCAGAGCTACTGCTTTTCAAAAAGAAAAGAACCTCGACAAGAGAACACGAGAAACGTTTACGAGCTTATATCGTTCCACTTTAGACACTTTAGGTTTTAGTGCCGCTGTTTTATTTGCTCCTGAGATCAATGCTCAAATTCACGACGCAACCCCTGTTTTTACCCAAGATGGAAATACGATGTACTTTACTCGTAATAATTCCAAAGCTAATGGGCAGAGCAAACAAAATAAATCACAGACGGCTGTACTTAAATTATACAAAGCCATCAAACAACCAGATGGATCTTGGGGACAGGTAACGGCACTGCCTTTTAATTCAGATTATTTTAATACTGGTCACCCCGCGTTAACACCTGATAATAAATGGTTGTACTTTGTATCTGATCGCAAAGGAACACACGGTCAAGCAGATTTATTTCGCGTAGGATGCTATGAAAATGAAACCTATGGACCTGTGGAAAATTTAGGACCAACTATTAATACGGCAGGAAAGGAGAGCTTTCCATTTATCTCTACTGATTATTATTTGTATTTTTCTTCGGATGGTCATCCTGGACTTGGAGGATTGGATGTGTTTAGAACCAAAATTTATCCTGATGGTCATTTTGGTCCGGTGATCAATATGTCTACGCCCATTAATAGTGAAAGGGATGACTTTGCCTTTTACTTTGATCCAAAAGAGAACAAAGGGTTTATCAGCTCCAATCGAAAAGGAGGCAAAGGGTCAGATGATATCTATTTCTTTAGTAAAAAACCGAATAAACAATACATTGAAGGAAAAATATACGATAAAGAAACCAAAGAAGCTTTAGTCGATGCTTCAGTCATTATCTATGATGCCCGTTATCAAAAAACGGATACCTTATACACAAATTGTCATGGGCATTATCGTTCTACTCCCTTAGATCACGATTATAAATACCGCATCAAAGTTGAGAAAGCATACTATAATACGGTTGAAATCGCATTAAACGTCAATAAAGAACCAGGAATTAAAATCGTCAATATTGGTTTAGCCCCAACAAAGCGTGCACTACAACTCAACGACGATTTGGCCCAACGTTTGCAACTTGAACCGATTTACTTTGATTTTGATGAATCTTATATTCGATACGATGCGACTGTGGAATTGATGAAAATTGTAGCAATAATGAAAGAATATCCTACTATGAAAATAGATGTGCGTTCCCATACGGATAGTCAAGGGGAGGACACCTATAATTTAATGCTCTCAGATCGCAGAGCAAAAGCTACAATCAAATGGATCGTCAAACAGGGAATTGATCCTGCACGATTAACCGGTAGAGGATATGGAGAAACACAGCTAAAAAACAAATGCGCCAACGGAGTACCATGTAATGATATGGAACATCAATCTAATAGACGCAGTGATTTTATTATTCAAACTTTATAACACCTATTTAGTTTTAGATTGTAATTAAAAAAGGGAATACGACTACTTTTCTTTGGTAGTTGTACTCCCTTTTCTTATTTATTAAAAAAATAAATCTGCCTTACCTAAAAAGGAGTTTTAACTGCAGGTATCCAATTATTTTTTCCATAATATTGATTTTCTGTCCTTTTAAAACTTTCATAGCTCGTAAAACCACTGGCTAGAATAATCTCAACTTCTTCCTGTTTTGATTCATCAAAAGAAGCTTTGAGTTCTAAATACTCATTAAATCGACATCGATTGATAAACTGAGAAAAATTCATTTTATACGTTGTATTGATAAAAGACGACAAATAAGTTCTATTTGTCATTAAATCAGATAAAAGATCGGTAATTTTTAGTTGAGGGTTTAAATACGGTTTTTGAGTCTTGATATAATTTTCAAAATTCACCTTATCAATCGAACTTCCTTTTTTATTCTCTTCTTTCTTATTATCCTCTACAATATCTTCATAAACTAGGGCAAAGTTTTGACTAAAAATATTGTAACACAGACTAATGCTAAAGAACATAAATAGAAAATTTGGAATAAGCTGTCCAAACATTAAACTGTGTTTGATATCTGGAATCATATAAAATAGAATAGGACCAGGATACAATAAAAAAACAATAATAAAAATAGTATACAACCATCTCAGTGAATTTTGACTTTCATCTGAGGAGTAATCACTAATAGTTCTTCTATATCGTATGAGTCTATAAAGAGCAAAAGCCAAGTAAAATGTATTGAAAACAATCCTAGCTAGAATTCTTCCATTATCAAAAAACAACACGTTTTTAATAGTATCTTCTCCAAGCAGCGTTGTAGTAGGAGGTAAGATAAATTCCGAATAGATCAGATAAAAAATCCCTACAGCAAAGCATATCAGGTAATGATAGTAGTTAAACGATTCATCTTTCTTTAGCCTAGACAATTTGAATACGATGTGATAAAACAGCACTGGAATCAGTAAAACCGTTTGAAAATTTAAGGCTTTAAACCACCAATATAAGGGCAGATCAAACACGTAAAATAAAATAGTTACATTGTATACTATGCTAATAAAATAAAAGATAAGCAGTACAATAGACAATCTTTTGGTAAAGTAATCCAAGGGAGTATATAAGAGCTTCAAAGCAATCAAAACCAAGCAAAATAAGGCCGAAAAAATTGAAGCTGAAAAGGATACAACTAAAAATAAGTATTCAAAATCCATAGTTTTACAGGTTTAATTTGTTTTGTTTTTTTGTCCAACATTTTGTTTCGCTCTCAAGTAATGGCGTAAATTAGAAAAACCTACTTGTTGAACAAAATCCTCTAGGAGAGTATCTTCATTTATTTTTAGCAATTCTTCAACCTCTTTAATCCTCCAATAATTGATGTATTGACTGACGTTCGTATGAAAAGTGACATTGATGAATTTGGAAATATAAGTACGGTTCACCCCAAAATGTTTAACCAAATCCTCCAATTTAAAATCTTTATTTAAATAGGGCTTTTCAGTTGAAAAATAAGTAACAATATCGTGTTGAGTTAACAGACTATTTGGTTCCGCATCCTGTTGTAAATAGGCTGTGGTTGTCGCTACATGCTCAACGAGTCCTTTGTTGTCAACCGAAACAATTTGTCCCGAAGGAAGCATAATATTGGTTTTGTATTCAGCTCTTATCCTATCCATGATATTTTGTTGCAGCATATTGAATATTACAATAATATGTTGGGTGGCAATAAGCACCACAATACTAATATCCACGAGCAAAATTCTTTGATTATTAAAGATAAAAAGAACAGAAAATAAAGTGCGCAAGACCAATAAGATAAAAATCCAGTTTAGTTGATTTTTGCCAAATTCCGGTTTATTCTTTTCTCTATTTTGTTTATATAGTCTGATCCAACATAAACCCGTATAATACACCATATTCAATGAGGTGTAGATATAGAGGTATTGGTAAAAGAAATCATGCAAATTAAGTGCTTGATGCCCTTCAAAAGTGAACAAGAGATAAACCAAAATGGAGGACATGATAAAAATAGCGATTGCTATCTTATAATGAAACGAATTGAACTTGTCTTTTGTTGGAATGATATAGCAAATAAAGTGATAGAATACCACTTGTGTTAAGTGAATCAATAAAAAGAAAAAAGGAATCAATAAAAACTTTCCTTCATAATGTTCCACAGAAATATTCATCATCAGCCATAGGAGCGTCATTAAAATGAAATAACTTCCTAGGGTTTGTCTAATTTTATTTTCAGTTACGGAAAGACTTTTATGAAATACGACCATAAAAATAATTCCGCAAGTCATGGATGAAATTAGCGGAATTGAGATCAAGATATATTTAAAAAGATCCATGGCTGTTATATGATTAATCATTAGAATTACTTCGAATTTAGCGATTTATTATTTGATAACAAAAAATAGATTATATTATATTTTAACCACCCTAAATACAAATAAAAACACAAAACAAAACATTTAATGTTATATTTTTAAGTTAAATACATATTTAAAAATAGTTAATACACAGTTTTTACAACTATACAATTTGTATTGCATATTGCATTTTTGCGAGTTTCACTTTTACCTATTCGCAGATTGAACAGGTAAATACCTAATTTTAGAATTCTTTATTCCTCAGAATAAATTCCCTTACAAATAAAAAGTTCTAGAATATCACAGTTATTTACATGAGTAATTTTACCTCCACCTAAATCTAATTCGAGTATGGTAGAAGCGGGATTCATACCCTGCAGTTTAGCATATAAGAAACCTCGATTTTTTACAATGATGATATACGTTTTTCCAGAGATCAGTTCCTCAGGAGTAATTTTCTTACAAAATGTGAAGAAAAGCCTACTACTCAAGTCACTTTCACTTTCTGTTGCAACTTGAATAATCAAATCAAAATCTATTTCACCTGGAAAATGAGCCAAGGGCAATACTGTTGTATTATTTGTGGCCAAATCAAAATAGTAATCCCAATAATGATGTAAATAAAGCATGGGAATCTGCACATATTTCTGCGTTAAATCATTTTTTGCATAGTTATCAAAAAACAACTCATTTAAATCTATATTATATCGCTTACACAACTCAACAATGCGATGATAAGGAATAGAATCCCTTACCTTCCAAGAAGACATCGTATTGGGTTTTACACCAATAAGATTAGCTAATTCATATCCGTTTTTTAAACCTAATAGAAAACGAAGTTTTTTTAATAAATCCGTTGACGAGGTTAATCTGACTTCTTCATTCATAATTTTTTACCTTTAGTATTCATTAAAATTCAACCGTTCTATATAGATCCTATACTTAGCGTACTTGAATAGAAAACGATTAGACGATATGAGATTAAATGAATTTTATACAGCAAATAAATTGATGATTTGTCAGGGTAAATCAACAATCTGTAAAAAAGTAAAGACTAGATGGTGTGAGATGATTTTTGGATCGTAAAAAAAATAAAAATTGATCTATTTTAGGTTGTACGATTTTTTTAAAACACTATCAATCAATCGTTTGCTTTTTACTATTATACAAAATAGTAGTTCAGTAGTTCCTCTACTAGCCCTGTTAAAAAGCATAAAATTCACAGTTTTTATTTTCAATTATACGTCAGATGAATATTCTTTATACGATATCAATAAATAGTTTCATCTTGAGATTTTATCTCTTTGATGCGATTATGTAGTTCCTTTTTGTTCTTTTATTACAAAGTAGGGCACTACATTTAGTCCTTCAGTAGCGCTATGTTCCTACCTATTCCCCTAGATATCGGGAATGTGTACAAGAAAGTATTGTCGTTTTTACTTTAATTATTTACCATTTCAATGGATGAGTTAGTTGTGTTTTGTGAATTTTGTCTTGAACAGAGAAAAAAAATAAGACATGAAACAGTTAAAATATCTATTGTCTTTGGCAATAAGTTTAAGTCAATGTATGATGATGTATGGACAAATTGGGATTAATACACCAGATCCTCATGCATCTGCTGCTTTAGAAATTGCTTCAACCAATCAAGGTTTTTTACCACCACGCGTTGCTCTTCAAGGCAAGAAT
The DNA here is from genome assembly GCF_030324495.1 of Myroides sp. 1354. Classification (GTDB taxonomy): domain Bacteria; phylum Bacteroidota; class Bacteroidia; order Flavobacteriales; family Flavobacteriaceae; genus Flavobacterium. Next base: position 171,847 of record NZ_JACAGN010000004.1, read on the forward strand.
GACAAAAGTACAATCGAACAGCCTGCCATAGGTTTACTGATTTATAATACAGTAGAAGCAGGGACATTAGATAATCGTCTTACTCCTGGATACTACTATTGGGATGGAACTTTTTGGAAAAGTTTTGGTTCTACTAGTGCTTCCTGGGATATTAAAGGAAATGACGATATCAATGACAAGATACATTTTATGGGAACCAAGATAGATATGGACGTACTCTTTAAAAGAAATCGCATTCTATCAGGACGATTGTCCAAAGAGAATACATCCTTTGGCCTGAGTTCATTAGAAAATCTGCAAACTTCAGGACAGTACAATACCGCTATAGGAGTCAATAGCTTAAGAAAATTAGAAATTGGTACAATGAATACAGCACTAGGTTATGGGGCTTTAGAATACAATAATTACTATTCTAATATAGGCATTGGCGTCTTTGCTTTACAAAATACAATGAAGGCATTCGGAAATGTTGGAATTGGCAATTTTACGATGCGTCATAATTCAGAAGGAACGGGCAATAGTAGCTTAGGCAATGCCGCCTTGTCGGATATAAAGAGCGGTAACTGGAACATCGGAATAGGTCAATATGCGGGAAGCAATCTTGTTTCTGGTAATTTTAATATTGCTATTGGTGCCTCTTCTGATTTCCCTTCTATCGATGGAAGTAATCAATTGAATATCGGCAATACGATCTATGGAATTAACGTAAATGCCGGAGCGACCAAACCTGCAAGTATAGGAATCAACACAAAAAATCCACATCGTTCGGCAGTATTGGATTTAAGCGCAAAGAACCTGGGATTTCTACCTCCGAGAATCGCTTTAAAAAGCAGTAATGACATAGAAACCATTGCCAATCCCGCTCAAGGTTTACTCGTCTTTAATACTGCACTTGTTGAAGGTAGTAACCATCCTGTTTATTTGGGGTATTATTACTTTGATGGATCACGATGGGTTAAATTATCCACTACAGCAGAAAATGCTTGGAGCACAAAAGGAAATGCGAATACAGATGCTAGTCAAAACTTCATCGGCACAACCGATAATCAGGATTTGATTTTTAAACGTTTTGGTGTTCAAGCTGGATTATTGAGTGACATAGGCACTTTTAATACGTCTTTTGGTGTAAGGTCTTATACAGGGACACCAAAAGGAAGCTATAGTGGAAGATGGAATACTGCTATAGGTTATAATAGTTTAAATAATGATGATCATGTTGTTGTTGGTCATGATAATACAGCAGTAGGAGCTAATACCCTAAGTCTTAATACGAATGGATTTTCCAATACTGCCCTTGGTTCGAGTGTATTAAAATACAATACTAAAGGAAATAGCAATACAGGAATAGGTATGGAAGCTTTAGCTGGAAATACATGGGGAAATTACAATGTTGCCATAGGAAGAAGTACACTACTTGGAAATACCTATGGAAGCTATAACACAGGAATTGGAAACATGGCCTTACATTTAAATAAAAATGGTTCATTTAATACAGCCATCGGATATGGTGCAAGTGTAGATGCTCTTGATCTTAGCAATACCACTACGGTGGGGAACGGAGCTAAAGTGTATAGCTCAAATCGAGTTAGATTCGGAAATGAAAATGTCGTTTTGATTTATGGGCAAGTACCTTTTTCTTCTATCCATGATCAACGCATACTCGAGAATAGTGCACCTTTATCTGTTGGGTTGGATTTAATAAATAAATTAAAACCCACAGCCTATACCCGCAAAGGAGATGGTGCTCAAAAAACAGAGTGGGGGATTATCGCTCAGGAGTTGCAACAAACATTAAATGAACTGAATATAACGGATACAGGAATTATTCAATCCGATAATACGCAAGAACAAATTTTACTCTTGAGATATACTGATTTAATGGCTCCAATGATTAAAGCCATTCAGGAGCTCGCTCAAGAAAATAAAAATCTAAAAAACAGGATTGAACGCTTAGAAAACTAATTTTTCTTTTTGTTTTACTGTTTTTTGAATTAGAGCTCCTTAGGGAGCTCTAATTGTTTGCTGTTTTTTGAAGAAAAAAGAGTAGAATGCTTTGTACGTAAAATCAATTCACTTTTTCGATAAAAAAGGTTATCATAGGCGTAACTAGACTAGGTTTTCCAGCAGCCCCACTTTGAAATGTATTAATAAATGCGGTAATTCTATATAATTCAGCTGTTTTATAAAGCGCGATATTCGTAATTAAGAAATCTAAATTGGCTCCTTGTAAAGTATACAGACCAGTACCACCACTTTTTATAGTCAACCATTCGTCATCATAGAAACTATGTAATGATTTAAAAGTTGTTGTTGTATTTCCTGTTCCGATTCTATCCGACCAAATCGCAGCCCAATTGTTATTGGCTATTTTACATTTTAATTGTCCGTTTGTCAATGCACCAACAGAATTGTCAAACCAAACGGTGAGATTTCCAATTTGAAGGGCATCTTCCTGTAGGTATACTTTGTCGAGAGGAAGTGATATTTTTAAATATTCGGTAATCTTAATTTCAGGAAGTTTTTCCTCTATGGCCAGTATATTTAAATCCCATGTAGCATTTCCTGTGCTGTTGTTTGCTATGAGAGCAACATATCGCCCAGGGAATAGATTAATGGTCTTTTTCGCCTCTAAAGATCCTCCAAAACGAATCAATTCTGATCCTGAGGTTTTGATTTGAAGATCTTTATCCGAACTGAGATTTTTAATGTAATAGATGCGTCCTGGAAAGGTCGCATCCTCATTCTTGACCGTTGGTAAAATAAAAGTTCCCTTTTCTTCATTGCCCCCAGTATAGGCAATATTATAATCGTCTTGTTTGATTTGATATGTTGAAGTATTAACTTCAACATACTTACCTGAAAATGATCCATTCACCGTTAAGGTACTGGTAACATCTGCAGTATTTACACCAATTTGTGCCTGCGTATAAACACTAGTTATACTTAGTGCGAGTAGTACTAATTTTTTCATTGTTCTTTAATTTCTAAAAACAAAGAAAATAGTAGTCGCAAACAATCTTCCTTTAAAAAATAAAAATATTAAGCACTTTAGCCTATGATGATTTAGCAAATGTAAAAAACAACAATATTGTATCAATAACAAAAACGCAATTCGCTAAAAACAAGATACTTAATATTTTAAATAGTAAATTGTACACATTAAATCTAGAACATTTACTCCTTTAGATTTAAAAAAACCTATTTCAAAAGAGCATACCTCTTTAGAAATAGGTTATTATATAAGTAGGGAATGAAAGCAAAAGAGAGAGAACCCTCTTTTGCTACGATATGATTTTTTAATTTATCTTCTCAATAAAATAGGTTATTCTTTCACTATTGGTAAATACAGAAACGCGATAGATCTCATTGGTGTCATAAGCAATAATTTGAATCACAATTATTTCATAATAAGATCTTACTATATTGCTCGCCCCAATATTAAGAAGATTCCAATTTTCCACGTCAGAAGAATGATAGTATTTTCTATCTTCAGAATTTCCAACAATTCCAGATCCCAAGTGTGCTCTATTTGAATAGGTTATTGCACTACTATTATTTTTCAGTTTAAACTTTAATACACCCGTATCCCTAGAAAAACTCTCAAATCCCAAGGTTAGATTTCCCATGACAACAGCAGATTCATCTTCAGTATACATTTTATCAAATGGCAAATCCGTCTTCAAGTATTCTAAAACTTTTACCTCAGGTAATTTTTCTTCTACCCCTAAAAGGTTCAAATCCCACTTAGCCTGACCAATACTATTATTAGCCACAATAGCGATATAGCGTCCGGGAAGTAAATTAATAGATGGCTGAGCCTCTAAGGATCCACCAAAACGAATCGATTGCCCAGCTGAAGTTTTGATTTGTAGAGTTTTAGATTCAGTTAAATTCTTGATGTAATAAGCACGTCCAGCAAAAGTTAAATCTGCATCTTTCACTTCAGGTAAGATAAACAATCCCTTGGTGTCATTTCCTCCAGAATAAGCAATATTATAGTCATCCTCTTGTATTTGATAGGGTGTGGTACCCACTTCCAAATATTTACCTGAAATAGAACCATTGACCGTTAATGTACTCGTAGCATCTGGAGTATTTACCCCAATTTGCGCTTGTATGGTGTAACTTATGACACTCAAACAACATACTATGATTTTTTTCATTGCATAATTAATTTATGAAACAAAGAAAAGAAGAGCACAAAGGAGTTTAAATACAGAAAATAAAAAGATGCAACCAATAAGACAATACTGATTTTGCTAAAGTAAAAAATTAATTTATTTGATAAATCACCCCCAAAATGAACATTAGTTTAATCACTATAAACCAATATCTTATAGTGATAAAAAAGGTAAATTTACCTTTGGATAATTAATAAAAGGAACTATTAAACAATTTCATCAAAAATTAAGTTGAATTTTTTCTTGCTTTTAATAGCTCTTTTCCCCAGAAGTGAGTTTCAAATAATGAAAAATAAACGCTTCTTTTTGAAATCAAGTACAATTTCATTAGGTTCAATACAGTATCTACTTTCTACTATTCTCACACCTTTATTTTTTTACAAAACTTTGATTTTAAACTATATAAAAATTGAATATGACAATCGTCCGAATTTGAAAAAAAAAGTTTTTGTCAATATGGAAAATCATTTTTATTTTTTACATCTGTCTTTTTTTGATTTTATATTCCTTTTGCTTCTTCAAACATTTATTTCATTACTAAATAAAAGAATATGAAGAAGAAAGTAAAAAAAACAATCATTTGGAGTGGAGCACTCTGCTTAGCCCTGACATTGGGAAATTGCAGTACAGACGAAAATAGTCACAATCAATTTACCTCAACTCAACAGGAAATCAATACCACATCTATTTCCAAGTCCTGGATTCTCACTCATTTTACATTTACAACAACTTGTAATCCCTCTCAAAAAATAAACTACCAATTGTCGTCGATTCATTTAGAATTAAAACAAAAAAACTATACTGCCATCGATACCTATTCTTTAATTGAAAGACAAGGAATGTGGAAACTAGAAGGGGATATACTAACCTTATACTCAGACAAAGGGTTGAATGAACTAAAAATGAGAATCTTAAACCTCTCTGAAAACGAAATGGAGGCTGTCGTTTTGGATCATCCTGATGTAGTAGGAGTGGAGTTTATTCAAAAAAGAGAGGGAAAACGATAATTTAGATGGATCTTCATCTGACATCATTTCTATTTTATTTAGATTTGTGTCATGCACCATCTGCTTATCCAACTTATTACCCAAAGTGTTGTACTTTCTGATACAGAAAGGAATTGGTGTATGCATTATTTTGAGTGGGTAGATTATCCCAAAAATAGTTTGATTGAAGAAGAAGGTAAAGTACCAGGCTATCTCTATTTCGTTGTATCGGGTTTTGTTCGTTTGTTTCATTATAACGACAAAGGAGATGAAGTCACTACGCACATCAATTGTCCACCTGGATTTATTACCTCTTATACTCATTTTGTCAACCAGAGTAAATCGGATGAAAATCTAATATCTACTACCGATTGTCAACTCTTGCGCATAACAAAAGCGAATCTCGATTTTCTTATTCAACAAAGTACTGCATTTAAAGATTTTAGCTTTTGGGTATTTCAGCAATCGTTAGCCTATAATGAAAAACGATCAAAGGAGTTGTCCACACTAACAGCAGAACAACGGTATATTAAATTGATGGATGAATACCCTGAAATAGTACAACAGGTTCCCATGCAACATATCGCCTCTTTCCTCGGTATGAATCCTAAAAGTTTGAGCCGTATACGCAAACAGATCATTAGGTAACATTTGTGAAGTGAATTCAGCTAAGCAAGTCTGATTTTTGTCTTCTCATTTAAAATGAATGGATATGACAAATAATAGCTTAGTATTAGTTTCAGGAGCAAACGGGCATTTGGGCAATAACCTGGTACGATTCTTAATTAAAAAGGGATTTCGAGTTCGTGCCACAGTTCGAAATATGGAACATGCAGTCTGTTTTAAAGATTTAGATTGCGAAGTAGTTCAGGCCGATATTACAGACAAAGCATCCTTCCTAACTGCATTGCAAGGAGTGGAGACATTCTATGCTGTAGGGGCCGCCTTCAAATTGTGGGCAAAAGATCCCGTAAAGGAAATTTACGAGGTCAATATGATAGGTACCCGAAATACGATAGAAGCAGCTGCAGAAGCAGGAGTAAAAAGAATCGTGTATGTGAGCTCCATTGCCGCATTAGACTATACTCATCTTCCTACCAAAGAAAGCCTGGGTTACAATCCCGATCGCAGAAATATGTATTACAATTCCAAAAATGACGGTGAAAAGCTGGCATTTCAGTTGGCTAAAAAATTAGGTATCGAACTAGTTTCTGTCCTGCCTGGAGCAATGATTGGCAAAGAAGCTTTTCTGCCCTTAAATGTTTCTTATGGAGTTTTAAAACTCATTTTGAACAGGCAGATTCCGATGGATACCAAGATAACCCTGAATTGGGTGGACGTACAAGATGTAGCAGAAGGCTGTTACCTTGCGGCAAAGAAAGGGCGTTCAGGGGAACGTTACATTCTAGCAAATGAAAAATGCATGACCATTACAGATACCACCAAATTGGCCCAGCAACTGTACCCTGAATTAGACCTCAAAATTCCCGGCTCAGTTCCCAAGTTTATGCTGTATGCAATCGCTGGATGGATGGAATTTTATGCGAAATTGAGTGGCAAACCACCTGTATTAACCACGAAGGAAATCGCCATGTTCTCTGGCTTACAGCAGGATTTCGATATTTCTAAATCAAGGGAGGAGCTCGGTTTTAATCCCAAAAATCCAGAACAAGCAGTAAAGGAAGCTTTGGCTTATTTAATGGAACATAGAAATTTAGTATAAAATCATGTAGATATCAAAAGTAAAAAGCACAATAAATCGTTATTGTGCTTTCATTATTTATAAACAAATATAATCTTGAACCATTTCCTCTAAATCAGCTGGACTGATACTCCAAAGCCAGGACTTAGGGCCACATGCTGTTAATTGATATTCTCCATAAAAAGAGGGAAAACCATTACTAATTATATCGCATATTGGTTTAAAAGTATTCATTTGCACACACACTTCATTATTAGGGTCTATTGGATGTTTAGGATTCTGAGCAAAAACTCCAATTGATAACATAAACGCAACCATTAAAAGTAAATTTTTCATAATAAATATTTCAAAATTGTTCATTCTAATTATAAAAAATATTAATAAACATATAAATAAAACATTAGCAATTAACAAAATATACAGTTTTATTGTAATTAAATTTTATCACTTAGAAGACAAGATCCCTATCTGTCCCTATTTAAATAATCTATTAGTCAATCACTTGGAAGAGTTTTCACGGACTACTCCTATCTATACTATTTTGTTATGTCATTCATAATAATAAGCAGTAGTCTATATTGGAGGAGTAAGGATTTACAATAAGTACTCTACATCTGTTTCTTTACCAAGGAACCTCTTGGTTCATCTCGCTCTTCTAGTACAAGGTCAGAATGCAACAATTTAGCTGCTACTGCCGAATCTCTTACTTTTGAAGCACTGCGTTCAAACATTGCGGATTCAAAGGCAGCTAATACACATTCTCTCAACCCCTTTTTTTTCCATTCTAAGTTGGCATCACAGCCTTTGGATATTGCACGTGCTAAGAGCAAAGCATCTAATAGAGCCTGATTTGCTCCTTGTTCTTTAAAAGGACTCATTGGGTGAGCAGCATCCCCAAGTAAAGTAATTGAATTTCTTTTTTCAACTAATTCCAAGTTAACTAATTCTCGATCATAAACGGGATAACCGGAGATTTGAGCGGGTAGGGTAGCTTTTAAAAGCTGAGGAATCGGATCGTGCCATGGGGCTCGACGACAGGCTTCTGCTTTGAGTGCATCAGGCCCTAAAGCACTTAAAGCCCTAGCTTCTTTCTCAGCAATGGGGAAACTAAGTTGCCACATCACTGAATCTTTCGTATAAGGCATCACATAAATGCGCTCTTTACCATTAGCCGTTTGAAACACCGTTGCCGAATCGAGTAAAACACTTGCTGTATAACCTTCAATAGCCGTTAAAGGACAAATTCCCAAGATAACCATACAGTCCAAATAACGCAAAGGAGCAACCTCCTCGCCAATCAGTAACTTTCTCACTGCACTGCGAATTCCATCAGCACCAACGATAAGATTGGCCTTGGCGGTTTTAATCTCTCCCTCAACTTGAAAATTCAATTCGAAGTTTTGTGCTGAAATTTCCTTATAGTCCATGAATTGATGGCCCCATTGTATAAGTTGAGACTCTCCAGTCTGATTTTTGAGCTGATTGTATAAGGCTAAGCGCAAAGATTGACGCGCTATATGTACATTCGTTTTTTTCTGTGTTTGCGATGGGGTAGAAGGATTCCATTTTCGAAGCCCCCATGCTGCAACTACTTTTCCTTCCGTATTGTGAACCACATGTTTGGTAGAAACTACCTGATCTTCTAGTGTTAAAACACCCAATCCCTTAATAGCTTTACTCGCTTGCTGTAGTGTAAGTCCGTATCCTTGTGCCCGTGCATTAAAATTAGTATCGCGCTCATAAAGTGTAAAGGGAATTCCACGGTGTAAACAAGCAACTGCAAGAGCCATTCCGCCAATGCCACCACCAATAATAGCAACATGCGGATACCTATTACCATCTGCAACGAGGGGACTTTCGCAAGGGAGTAAACCCGATCCTAAACACTTCGAACAGGTATATAGTTGGGGGGTAAGGGGAGCAGTACTCATCTCCTTATTCATTTTTGTGTCTATTTCTACGTCCCTTTCTTTATTCAACGGATTGGATAACACCTGAGATTTGTACTTTGCTTTTTTACTGCGTCTTTTACTTTTTTTTCCAACTCCTTGACATGCTTTGCAAATGCCCCAACTGACTTGGTTGATTTCTTCTTTTTCCATATCCACCGTATACTATTTGATTCTACTTCCTCAACGAAAAAAAGAATGTAGTAGGCACTATTGCGATTTAATATTGGGTACAAATTTACTATAAATCAGGACGAATTAATCGGATAAACTGTTTTTATATGTTGTAAAACCTAGTTTTCTACTTTGGGATATATCCGCAATGGTTCCATTACCATTCATCTAGATCGTTCTATCACGGCCATTGGAGATCAATTGAAATTTGAATATAGTAAAATTAGCTTTACAGAGTTACTGCTAACACAGAAAGATATAATATGCTTGAGTTTTTTTTTAATTATTGACTAGTCCTGAAAAATCGATACAGGATTAATAATTTAAAATTATAATATTTAACAGTAGTAAGCTTTAGTTTGCTACTGTTTTTTAATCTTACATAATTACAAATAAAGTTAATTTTAATTAAAAAGTTGTAAATTTGCTGCATTGATGGCGTATATTTTTTAATTATACCGAATCTAATAAGATGTATTTTTAAATAAAATATATTTGTTTAACGTTTTTAATAACTACTTTATTATGAAATTGAAATTTGGTTATTGTTTTTTCCTTGTTTGGGGAATATTTCTTTTTTCTTCTTTTTCAAAAAAGAAAGAAGACCCTACCTGGAACTACGAGATAGAATGTGCGGGTTCTGGTAACACGGGTACTTATTTGGTAAAAATTTGGACCTATGATAAAAAGGCATCCATTGCTGAAAATACAGCAAAAAAAAATGCGGTACACGCGGTTTTATTTAAAGGATTTACAGGGAATAAAGAATTGAGATGCCAAGCCCAAAAGCCAATTGTGACGGATACTTCCATCCAATACAGTCAATCAGATTACTTTAATGCTTTTTTTGGCGAGCAGTTTTACCTCAAATATGTAGCGCTGAGTAGTCCTACTCCTGAAGTGATTAAAACAGGGAAAAAACAGTACAAAATCGGTTATGTAGTTACGGTTTCCAAAGATTTATTACGTTCAGATTTAGAAAAAGCAGGTATTATCAGAGGATTAAGTACAGGATTTAATTAAGAAAAACAACTAAGATGAAACAGTATTACATCATACTATTAAGCTGTTTGTGGTTATTAAGCGCTTGTGTGAGTAAGCCAGGCCCAAGTTTATCTTCCTTCCATACCAAAGAAATAGACTGTGCAGGGAAAGATGCATTTGGCAAAGAGAGTTATTATGTCACCCTCACAGATAACAATAAAAAAGAAGCCGCCTATAAAGCTCAGGAACGCGCTTTATATGTAATGTTATTTGAAGGGTATTTGGATAACCAAGGACAGTGTACCCAAAAACCGATACTAGGGGGGGCTAATCGCTACGAAAAGAACAAATCTTTTTTTGAAGATTTCTTTAAAAAGAAAAAAAGTTATAGAAAGTATACCGTTGTAGAGCAGTTAAACATTGGGAGTGCCCAATATAAACAAGGAGAAAAACAACAAACCTATCGTTTTAAGGTAACGGTTGATCGACAAAAATTAGAGCAAAAACTAAGCAAAAAAAAATTAAAATAGCATGAGAAAAATACTACTTGTTAGCACGTTATTATTAGCAAGCGTTGTGGTTTTTGGCCAAGCAAAAAAACCAGAATTAATGATTATACCTGCAAAATCGTGGTGTAATACCAATAAGGCGATGCAACAATTTGACAATGAAGGAACTATTGAAGTATTTTGCGATTATGATGTGGCTTTATTAAATACAGATCTAAAAAATGTCATTAGTAAGATTAATATACTAATGGCTGATCGAGGTTTTCCTTTGATTGATTTATCTGCTCAGATGCAAGGCATTAAGAATGAACAGGTAGAAAATAGTTTAGTGGAGAGCAAGTCGGGTTCAGGCCTTGCAGAAAGCATGCTAGATGTGGTATTAAAGCGAGCCAAAGCGGATATTATTCTAGAAATTGATTGGCAAGTTAACACCATGGGACCTAAAAAGTCCATCACTTATAATCTAAGAGCCTTGGATAGTTATACCTACAAGCAAATAGCAGGAGCTCAAGGAACGGGGAGCTCGTCTTTTTCGGCAGAAATCCCTGTTTTATTGGAAGAAGCTGTATTAGAACACATGGATAGCTTTACCAATCAGTTGCAAAATCACTTTGATGATTTATTTGCCAATGGTAGAGAAATTGCAGTTAATATCCACGTTTTTGACAATGGAGACGGGGTTGATTTGGATACAGAATACAATGGAGAAGAATTGAAGTACAGCATTGAAGACTGGATGGAAAACAATGCAGTTAAAGGAAAATTCAATGTAGCAACGGCTACAGAAACGAGGATGCAACTAACAAGTGTTCGAATTCCGCTCTTTAATGAAAATGGCAGAGCTATGGATGCTCGTGCTTTTGGTAGACAATTGGATAAATTTTTAAAATCAAAACCCTATTCCCTTAAAACGAAATTGATTACAAAAGGCTTAGGTGTGGTTGATATTTATATTGGTAATGAATAAATACAGGATGAAAAAGTTTGCACTTCTGCTTTTATGTTTGGCGTTTGTACCAGTAAAAGCACAAAAATCAGCGAGTTGTGATATTCCTATCTCAACCTATATTTCTCAACAAATGGAAAACCTTCCCGTGACGGTACAACAGCAATTCTCAACCAAAATAAAGCATATAGCGGCTACAGAAGGTTTTGGGTCGAATGGAGAATATGCCCAATTCTTTGTTTACCCTGAGGTAACGGTTACAGCAAAAAACATATTACCAGGGCCACCAACAAGTGTTGTATTGGAATTAGATGTTGCCTTATTCGTTGAAGATGTGTACGAAGGTAAAATCTATACTTCTACTTCTTTTACACTCAAGGGGGTAGGGCAAAATGAGACGAAAGCCTATGTCAATGCGATTAAAAAGCTGAATAATCAGACCGCTGGGGTAAAGGATTTCTTTCAAAAAAGTCATACGCTAATTGCCCAATACTACAATGAAAATTATGCGAATATCATTAAGAAAGCTACAAATTTAGCCAATCAAAAAAATTTTAGTGAATCCTTGTATTTATTGACGTTAATTCCGGAATGTACAGTGGGATATCAAGAGGCGTTAAAGGCGACAGAGAACATATATCAAAAGTATGTTGATCAGCAATGCAACGAAAATTACGCTAAAGCATTGGCTAGTTGGAATGCGACTCAGAACAGTGAAGGCGGAAAAGAAGCAGGAGCGTTTCTTGCGCAAATAGAACCTAGTTCTATTTGCTATGAAAAAGCAATAGCACTTTTTGCAGAGATAAAAGCGAAGGTACGAGAGGATCAAGCTTACGAAATCAAAAAGAGTGAAGAGGAAATGAAGTTGTTGGAAAAACGCCATGAAAATGAAATTTTGTTGCGCAAAGCCCAACAAGAAGCCTATAAAGAAATCGCTATTGCCTATGCAAAGAGTATAAGCAAAAAATAAAAAATGTTGATATAAAAAGTTTACAATGAATGTAATGATAAAAAACGTAGTACTCGTAGTTTTTGGATTGGGGTTTATCCCTGGAATCATGGGGCAAGATAAAAATAGTGAAGTGTCTGACTATATGCGAAGCTCTTTGTACACCATGATTGCAGAAGATCACGGATTTGCGTTTGCAGAAGCCCAAACGATTAAGACTACTTTTTTTGAGACACCACTTCCTGAAAAATTTAATGATCACAATTTAGAAAAAAAATACAGACATATCAATTTAAGAGAAATTCGCCTTACACAGACGGAAATAAATAGGCTGTTGGGAACAAAACAGAAAAAACAAAGTATGCTGGGCAAGCGATTGAAACGAACTTTAAATGATGTGACGAATGTTGCAACGTTAGGGATCGTTGATACTACAAGTAACGATAAAATACGAGCTCAATTTCTCAAGTATTTTGAGCAAAATAAAATCGCCAATCAGTTGGTTGCTAAGTGGTTTAATCAAGGGGTCTATGATACGATTACTAAATCGGCCTTCAACATGGAATTAATTAAACAAAGAGGACTATACAATGCTACTGAACTGGATAAGAGTATTGCCAGTCATTCCAAATTAGGACTTTCCCTTTTAGCAGATGCAGGCGAAAATTTAATTAACAACACCTTTGTAGTGGGAATTCGCTTTAATTATGTGGATAAAGCTTCTATATCGAATAAATTAGGACAAGCTGCGAATTCATCTGGAACGGTGTTTGGGGTTGTTGGCGGTACTCTAGCACTCGCCTCTCGAGCCACTAATACGATAGGGAAAGGCTATGTGGTTCAAGCTACAGCTTTCTTGTATCAACTGGAGTGGAATGAAGAAATTGGCGGAACTTTCTACCAAAAATACTACAATGAAAAGGATTTAAAACAGTTTGCTGAAGATGGGATGTTTAAATTGAAGTTTATTGGAGAAGAGACGGCTTGGGCAGATGTACAATCGACAACGCTTTCCAATGTTTCACAAAAAGATTTAGTCCAACGTGCAACGGTGCGATCAATTGATAATGCTATTGCCAAGCTACAACGTGAATTTGAGGTATTTAGAACAAAGACGCCACTTGTAACAACAGAACCAACACTAACAGCTGGAATAGGCCTAAAAGAAGGTGTAGAATCAGGAGACAAATTTGAAGTATTGGAAAAAATACAAGATGCAGAAACCGGACTTATTTCATATCAAAGAGTAGGGGTAATTAAAGCCGCTAAAAGGAAAATTTGGGATAATCGATATGCTGCAGATGAAGAAAGTGAAGAAGAACAACCCATAAAAGCCACTGAATTCTCTGGAGGAAACAAAAAGATGGTGCCAGGGATGTTAATTCGACAAATTAATTAAGCTAAGCTTTTTGGTAGATGACGTATAGAACAAAGCCGTAGTAAAAGTTATTTACTACGGCTTTGTTGCTTTATAAGGGACATGTTTTTATTGGAGGATACACCGGAACAAAGCTTCCAGGATCATGCTTTATTCTTTTAAGAAAATAAGGAATTATTATCTTTCTGGGAATATTCATATTTGTTGTACTATTTGTAATTTATTTCCTGCGGAAAAAGTGGGTAAATATTAAAAAATAAATTATCTAAAACCGCTTAGTTTTTATTCAAGCGTTTTTTTTATTTAGAATATAATGTATAAATTCTATTCTAATAAATTAGTTCTTAGTCATTATAAATATCTGAGTAGCTCCAACTTTATTTGGTTCTTTTGCAATTGCCCATATCGTCTTTTCATATTTATACAAAACAAGTCCATATTCATTACTACCATAATATTCATATCCATATTCAAGTAACTTATCTTTTATATCACGAATATTATAATTTTTAGCGAGTATTAATTCTAAACTATTTGATTTAAGTTTTGAATTTAATACTGTGATTATAATAGCATTATCAAAATCATCATTATAATTACGACCATATTGTCTTTTGTTATCATCACTTTCACTTTCAAATTTCTTAAAACCATAACCTTCTGTCATTAAATCATCAATAGTAACAAAAGATGTATTTATTAACTTATGAATTAAATTGAAATCAATGTTTTGAGAATATAAAATATTTACAAATAATAATAGTATTACACTAAGAAAAAACTTTTTCATAATTTTTATTTAATCATATTGATAGAGCATTAAATAAATTCAATCAAATCTCGATTCAACGTGCAAGTTAAGAAGGAAGAATAAGAATAATGTTATAAAAAATAAATTAAAACAACAATGTCTACAAAAATCACCCATAAAAAAAACAACCACCTGATTATCAGGTGGTTGTTTTTTATTTCTGTGGACCCGCCGGTACAGAACTCGAACTCTTTTTTGGAAGATTTGAGGCGATTGAACCAACTTAAAGAGATTTCATTTAAGCAGTATTTGTCAGACAATCAAGGTAAAGAATCTCAGGATTCAACTAGAATTAGGAAGTTAAAACGATAACTCTGCTATAATATTCCGTCTTCCAATGGCTCCATTAATTCAAGTTAAAGGAGCCATTGGCCTATTAAATGATCGACTTATAAATCTCGTCAATTTTATTCTTTAATATAGAAACGTATTCATTAACAATGGAATCTAAACTTTCAATTAGTGGAGGATAATGTTCTTTTAATAAACGTAATTTTCCAATAGCAATTGCATGTAAAAACTCCAATAACGCTTCTCCTTGATATTCCGAATGATGCTTAACAAATGTTTTCAAAAGCATTAACATATTTTCTGAATTTTGTCGACTATAAGAATAGTTTAATTCCTCAGATTTTGCAGATCGTAGAATTGCAGCTTGGATAATACCATCATTAAAACGATTAAACACAAAAGGATCCAGCAAGTTTTTTACGAAATTACTCTGTCGAAGCCCATCTTCACTGTTTCGCATAGCATTCAATACACACGCAATAGTAAAATAAACGTCTGATTGGGAGATATTGTCAAAATAATCATTATCGTTGAAAAACGCCGAATTCTTTCGTATTTTCAATGGATTACCTTGTAAATCATGATAAAAGATCTCATCTGTTCCACCTTTCATTTCTGACCCGGAAAAATTGTTTATTAAGTCTATTCTCTTTCTTATAAATGAAGATGATTCATCCAAGCTCTCTTGGATTTCTTTTAAATGCTCTATTTCTTTTTCCCAAGGAGTTTCAGTATTTGAGTTGTCGCAATTAATGGTTTCAATTTCAATAAACGAGCTGTTTTCAGCACCATACAGACCATATTTAATATTACTTTTCAGCTCCTTTTGTTTATCCACATTACTTATTCTGTTGATTCCAACAAAATAAATAAGTCGCATACCATCGTAATTTCGGAAGAACCTACTCAAATACAGTAAATTTTTTCCATTCGATATACAGGATCCCACAATCAATATCGAACCGACTTCCTCATTATTGATATCATTTTTCGTAAGATCTGATTGACTTATGAGATTAATATTGTTTTTGGAAAAGTTCTTTATTCTTTCAAAAATATACGCGGCTAACAACTCTGAACCTTTGTCATTTAGGTAAATAATATACTTTAACGAGGCAGGAACATGTTGATCTACATAAGCGTCAATTTTCGCTTTATGTTTTTCATATTGTTCATTTTCAATATTCTTAATGATATTTTCATAATCGATATAAAGATTATACTTCTTTCGGTCAATTGTCCTCTCACTAAACGATACCTTTAGTGAGGTACCTATCTCTTTATTGTATTTGAAAATTTCAACAAAATCCTTAAGATCCTTGGAAATATATTTTGTAGTAATATTTTTTGCTTTTATTATGGGCTCTTCCAAACTGAAGGAATCGCCTATAATTTTAATTGCCGTAGATTGGTTCTTACAAAACAAGCATGTTTCATCTTTTTTGAATTGGTCAAAGGTTTCAATACCATATTTAAGCTTTTCATTACGTTCTAAATTGCAAATAACATTCTCCAATGCTAATTTTGAAGCTTTTTCAATAGGTAGGTAAAATAGAACACTGATACTCTTTGAATCTATCTCTGGATGATTCTCTTTTAAATAATGGACTAGTCCACCTGAGGTAGAAGCTGAAATTAAAAAAATTGAATCTTTATCAAATACTGTCTGCTTATTATATATACCGTCGTAAGACTTAAAAGACTGAATATTTATATCTGTTGATTTTTCAAAACGTTTTAAGTATTGGCTAACAGAGTACCCAATAACATTTATCGATAAGGTGTCACAATAAATGCTTTTAATCGTTTGATTTTTAAATTGATGAAGGATATTCAATCCAATAAAATCGATTTCACTCTTTTGAACTAATACATTTGCTGTTCTTAGGAACTTTGACGAATGCTTCCCGGAAGGAAATACATAATGATGGGAGATTCCGCTACTTTCGACCAGCCCGCCATTTAGCACAAAAATGTTTGCTAAACCTTGATTGATAATTTCTTTAATATTGTTTTTCAAAAACAGCTCTCTCCCCGGGAAACGAAATCCTTGTCTATTATACGACCCATAAAAAATACTATCCCGAAGAGAACTTTCTTCTGCTTTAGGAATACTTCTGAAAATATCGTCAAGTTTGTTCTCTACTTCTTGTTGAATAGAGCTTGTCTTTGAACAGTGCAAAAAAAGTAGTGCTGACGTCTGATGAAAATATCTAAAATGTTCCGTTAACTCTCTTTTTAGCATTCCAAAATCCAATTCAGAAGAAGGGTTGAAAACAACGGTTATATTTTTATATTTTTTGTCTTCGATATTGGAATTAAATATGTAAAATTTCCCCATTATTTATTGCTGTTGAATGGATATAGAATGCTTATGAAAGACCCTTGTGATTTAGCAATATTATTTGTGCTAAAATTGTTGTTGTTCCAATCTTCAAGCTTTAAATCATCTAGCTTCTGTATATCAATTGGTTTGTAGATATCTTTTATAAGATCTCTATAAACAGAATATTTATCAGTTTGTATTTTCACAAAACCTTTTTTATTGAGTATATTCAAAATTCTATCGAGTCCCATCCCTTTTTTAGACTTCAAATTTGAAACCGATGAGGTCTGATTTTTGACAAGACACTTTTTAATTATATCTAAATTTGTACTGTTTCCTTTTTGAAAAAATTTATCAATAAAACCTACTCCAGAATCAAATACTAAAATCTCCAAATAATAAATCTGATTAAGTTCATTTAGGCAATTTTGGTTAACGAAAGGATGCTTAAAAAAAGAATTAATGGGAGTATCTACATACTCATTTAAAACAGTATCAATTTTGTTTTTATGAAATCTAAAGTAAACGCCACGTATACTCGCAGGAATTTCAATCATATTCTCATCAGTTCTTCCCCATTCATAGGTGTTTTTTGTTAATTCATAAACTATTGCTCCTATATCGTCAAGGATTCCTTCAAACTCATATTTATTTTTTTTGTTGAAAGTCAAAATATACTCATCAAAGATTTTCCGTATATTTTGTTTAATCTGATTTTCATCATCATTAAAACCGTTTTGATTTTCGAACAACCTAATTAAACCTTTACTTTGTGGCAAATGGTCAGTATTTGTAAAAATGTATTTGTTACCTTTCAATCGTGACAATGAATTCATTTTAATAAAGAATTCATTTTGCTTTTCCCTTAACTTACTTTTAATGTTAACATTATTCTTGTCAATGAATGCCGCTGTATTCCATAATAACGAAACAATAGGATAGGCGTATTCTTGGTCGTAGAAACTATCTATATTCGCAACATCATCATCGAAAATTACTGTTTCAATGTTGGACTTCGTATTTAATGTTATGACAAACTTTAATAGATCTCCTAACAACCCATAAGTATATTTATCAAATGAGCTAGGTAGTTTTAAATTTAAGTCCAAAAAGTTGTCTCCTGTATTTATATATTGATTATATAACTCAGCGATCTTACTTATGGTAACGTTCTTGGGTATTGATATTTCAATCATAAAAAATTATTTCATTGCAATCAACATTGTAGCATTACTTCTGCACATTGATTCCTTTATTAATCAATTCTTTAACAACGCCGAACATCATCGCAGAAAAATCCTCTTTGAACTCCTTGCTATCAGAGTAGAGTTTGTATAAATCAAAATTGGTAGTGATGTGTTTTAATAACTCTTCACCAACAATCTTATCGCTTGTAATCCTGGCATTTTGCTCGTCGGAATATTGGATAGAGGTTATCAATTCTTGATTCTTCGCTACGTCATTGGCAATGTTTTCTGCCATTTGGCGCACCTTATCGGCGTCTTCGAACTGGGTTCCGTATCGGTCGTTAAAAGTTTGCAGGATATTCGATAAGCGATCGATCTCTGGCTCGGAATTTCCACCACGCATATCCGTTGGAATAGGCTTTAAATCATCGCCTTGCTCCATAACGATATTCGTTGTAGCTTCTAGCTGCAAACGGTAACTATCCATATCAATATTATCAAGAATACCTTGCGCTAAATCAATAGGCGTATCACCTCCTAATTTATTCTGCAAATGATTGAGATAGATGTACAAACGTTCTAAATACGGATTTTCAAACGGAACAATCTGCGATAGGAAAATATAAAGACGCACATAGGTCTTGACTTTTGCTCTGAAATCGGCTTGTTCATCTTCTGCTAATACATTGCGGAATACCTCTGTGCTATTATCTAAAATTGCATGAAGCTGGTCTACAGGTACATTAGCCAATATATTTTCCGAAAACTCATAAACTTGTTCCTGACTATAAACTTGGAAATTATCCAAAGCATCACGTAGGTCGAAAAGTTTGTTCGGGTCGGTTGCATCGCCTAATATGGTACTTTCAAAATACGGCATAAATGCCTTTTCTATATCTTCTGCTTTATTGGCAAAATCCAAAACAAACGTATCCTTCTTCAATGGATGACTTCTGTTTAATCGGGATAGGGTTTGTACCGCATTCACTCCACCTAATTTCTTATCTACATACATGGTGTGTAACAGTGGCTGGTCAAAACCTGTCTGGTATTTATTAGCCACAATCAAAAAGCGATAATCGCTCTTTTCAAATTCACTAGGAATATTGGCACTTGAAAATCCGTTTAAGCTAGCTTCGGTTTCTCCGTCGATTTCTCCCGAAAAAGCAACAATTGCTTTATAAGGACTGTTGATTTTCAGTAAATAATCATCAAAAGCCTTTTTAAACTTCACAGCATTTGCTCTGGAGCTGGTTACCAGCATTGCCTTAGCCAATCCACCAACCTTTCTTTTCTTAATCACTTCATCAAGAAAATGATCGACGATTAAAAACGTCTTTTTCTTTACAGCATGCTCATGGCTTTCTACATAGTGTTTCAGCTTTTTCTGCGCCTTTAACTTGTCGTATTCCGGATCGTCTTCGATACGTTTCAACAGGGCGTAATAACTTTGGTAGGTAGTGTAGTTTTGCAATACATCCATAATAAAACCTTCTTCAATAGCTTGTTTCATGGAATACAAATGAAACGCCCTGAATTTGGTTTTATCTCCCTCGACATAAGAAACACCAAATAACTCCAATGTTTTATTTTTAGGCGTAGCCGTAAAAGCGAAATAACTGGCATTAGGCAACAGCTTCCTTGATTTGATCAGGTCTGTAATCAAATCCTCTGACGTAATGGTTTCACCATCTTCGGTTTCAGGATCACTTTCCATATCCTCTGTTTTGGCAATAGCTTGATTTAATTTCCGTGCCATTTGCCCGCTCAAACTACTATGAGCTTCGTCAATGATAATCGCAAAATGATGTCCCGGAAGCTCGCCAATTTCTTCGACAATATGTGGGAATTTCTGGATGGTGGTAATAATGATCTTTTTACCTTCTTCCAATGCCTGTTTCAACTGCTTACTGCCTTCGGTGATGGCCTCGACCACGCCGGCCACTTGTTGAAATTGCTTGATATTGCTTCGTATCTGTGCATCCAAAACCCGACGGTCGGTAACCACGATGACCGTATCGAAAATGATATTTTCACCAGATTTATCGTGCAAACCCACCAACTGATGCGCCAACCACGCAATAGAATTGGATTTGCCCGAACCTGCCGAGTGCTGTATTAAATATTTTTGCCCTGCGCCCACATTTTTGGCATCTGCCAGAAGCATACGTACCGCTGCTAACTGGTGATATCGCGGAAAAATTAATTTCTTCTCTTTGCGTGTTCGGATTTTACCTTTGTCGTCTATGTATTCCTTTTCTTCGGTAATGAGTTGACAAAAGCTCTGAATAATATCAGTCAGGCTATTTTTGGTCAAAACTTCTTTCCACAGATAGTCTGTTTTGATGGCTCCATTGGGCGGATTTCCTGCTCCGTTGTTATACCCTTTATTAAAAGGCAAGAAATATGATTTTTCCTTTTTCAACTGCGTACACATCCACACTTCTTCGGTATCGACAGCAAAGTTTACAATTAGTCTACACAAACGGAATAATTCTTCGTTGGGGTCTCGATCTTGTTTATACTGTCTGATGGCGTGTTGCACATTTTGTTTGGTGAGCTCGTTTTTCAACTCAAAAGAAATCACGGGAATACCATTGATGAAAACCACAATATCCAAAGATTTCTTATTGTTGGGCGAAAAATAGACTTGCCGCATCACAGAAAATTGATTGGCGTGGTATAAGGCTTCGGCTTTATTATTGTAACCCGATACCGGTCTGTCGTAAAATAAATGCAGTTTGGTATCGGTAAATCCATCGGTAATTCCTTTACGAAGCACTTCAATCACGCCTTTTGCCTGAATTTGGTCGTTGAGGCGTTTTACGATTTTTTGTTCGTATAGCTCTTTGTGATAGGCTTTAAGTTTAGCAACAGTCTTTGGTTGCGTAGTTTCCAAAAACTGAAACAGCAATTCTTTATCCAAGCAGCTTACATTATCGTAGAGCGTATTGCTACGAAGTACATAGCCATTTTCACTTACTAAAAACTGTGAAATATGAGCTTCTAAACCTTTTTCTGTAGTATCTGTTTGTTTCCCCATTTATTCAAACTTTTTGTTTAAACGCTCAAGTTCATCTGTGATTTCATTAAGCATAATGATACGTCTTTGTCGTGGTAAATTTGGATGAATCCAAAACCTTGATTTATCTTGAAGTTGGGTAGCTAAATCAGGGTCGATTAATCGAGTGCATCGCGCAGCATCATTCCAACAATCTGACAACTCTTGATTTGGTATATAGTCTCCCTCATTATTTCTTAAATAGTCATAAGTTCTTGACCAAGCGAAATGAATAGCACTAATTGCTTCATTAGTTTTCTCCCGCTCTTTTTCTTTATACAATGAGAGCTTTTCTATTATCCATCCTAAAATCTTTATATCTGCAAGAGCACTCATTCCATTTCTTCTGTTTGATAATCTATACTTTCTTCTGCTACCAGCGCTAGTTCTTCTTCCAATTCTTCGTATCCCTCGTCTTCGGTTTCCGTCTCTGGAAATTGGTAGGTACGTACATCGATTTTACCTAATACCGCCTCGGTTATTAAAGCTGTTTTGTATTCTTCAACCAAAGCGATTTCTTTTTCGATGGTGGAAATGGTGGTGTAAATAGTAGATGTCTCCTTAGATATAAATTCCACTATTTTGGTTTGTTCATTAATTGGTGGCACGGGAATTTTGGCATTTTTTAAATCGTAAACACCCAATCCAACTCTTGTAACTCCATTGGATCGAACTTCAAATTGAATATTGATTTCTTTGCACTGCAAAGCTCTAAAAAGGAACTCACCATAAAGCGTTTCATAGGGTCGAAGAACACTCAAATGATAACCACATACCACATTTGTTAATGGCTCTTTTACATAAGCAGGAACGGCAATGTCATTTGCTGTTTCAGAGTCTTTAGTAATAATGACATCACCTTGTAATAATGTGAATTTTTCAATTTGCTCATCTGTGGCTGTAGCCAACATTAAGTCCATTGAATCGGTTATATAGTCGTTTTTATAAACGTTCGTATAATTACATAACCTTACTTGCTTTTCATCTTCATTTGAATGTTTATCTATATTACTCGGAAAACAGTTTGCAACATACTTCAACTTCCTCACTTCCCAATGCTCCGGAATTTCTCCCAACCACTCAATAACGCTGTCTTTCATTTTCACATTAGGGTTTAAACCCTTTGTTACGGCTTGGTTGATAATGGCCGCTTTTTGCTCATTAAGCAATTTAATAAGCTGCTTTTTCTTGAAGATAAAGCGGTTGATTTTAGCTGCTTTGTAATCTAAGAAACGGACAATAGCGGTTTGTTCAGTTTGTTCAGGAATTGGTAATTTTAAGGAACGTAAATCTTCTCTTGAAATTTTGAGCCTTAATGTATTGTACTTTCCGTCTCCTCTATCAATCGCAATCAAGCCCTTTCCTAAGCTAAATAGAACTCCTTGAATAGTTTTACATTTAAAAAGATATTCATAAAATTTGGAAGCGGAAGGATTATTATCTTGACTATAATAGGTATAATAAACAGGACTAACACAACCAAAATACTTTGAAACTCCGACAGCTCCAACGATCATATTCATGCTATTAAATACAAGATCATTTTTATACGCCAATTTATATTGGGTAAAATCATCTTTGAAACGATCAAGATTTGTTGTTTTTTCGGAATATAGAGTTACACCTTTATCAATAGACAAAGAAAGCCGTTCTGTACTTTTGATAGGATCATTTTTTTCATTACGTTCCTTGAGGATATTTTTAAATGAAATAACTTCCCAATTTTCAGGAATTTCTTTAAGCCAAGAAAGCCCTGCATTTTTGTATCTTGTATAAGGTTTATATAATGCCATTAATCCACAATTTCTTTTAACAAACCTTCCGTTTCTTGTTCCAATTTAAAAATATCCCCAGCAATATCTTCCAAAGATCGTAATGGCTGATATTGATAAAAATATTTATTGAAAGCAATTTCATAGCCTACTTTCATCTTGGTTTTATCATACCAAGCTTCAGGAGCAAAAGACAAGACTTCCGTTTTAAAATAGTCAGCAATGCTTTCCTTCATAGGCACATTTTCAATATCCTTTAAACTACTATCGCTTTTTGGATTACCTTTTTTATCGGTAATCGTTTTCCCGATTTCATCCTTTTCAGGCTGATGTACAGTGATTTGATAAAAACCAAAATCTTCGTTATCAAATATCTTGCTGTATTCGTTTTCTTCAAAATCAAAATAAAGATTCTGAATTTTTTGAATATGTTCAGTTGCTAGTTCAACTCGCTTGTTTCCTAAGCTTTTTCGCATCTTACGACAAAAGCTCTCCGAAGAAGCATTAATCAATTGCACTTTACCTTTTCTCTTTTCCTCTTTTACATTACTCAACAACCATACATAGGTCGCAATACCTGTATTATAGAATATATCATTCGGCAATTGAATAATACATTCCAACAAATCATTTTCTATAATATATTGACGTATACCGCTTTCGCTACTCCCTGCATCACCCGTAAAAAGAGCAGAACCATTGTGTACCGAAGCTATACGGCTGCCACCATCTTTTGGGTCTTTCATTTTTGAAAGCATGTGCAACATAAACATCAATTGCCCGTCGTTGCTGCGGGATGTCAAACATTTTTCTTCCAACTCGCCTTTAAAATTTTTGATTTTTAGGTTAAAGCGGCGATCCTTTATCTCGATTTTTTTACCAGTTCCTACGTTTAGATTATCAATATCTTGTTTCCACGATGTTCCATACGGCGGATTGGTCAACATAAAGTTGAACTTCAAATCAGGATCAAAACCATATTCACTCAGGGTTGAACCAAACTTAATTTTATCGGGGTCTTCGTTTTTAAGCAACATATCCGATTTACAGGTAGCATACATCTCGCCGGTATTTTCCTGCCCGTACAAGTGGAAGGAGGCTTTGGATTTTATTTCGCCCTCAGGGTTTGTAGCAAAGTGCTTAGATTGTGTAAGCATGGCGCCTGAACCCGCACACGGATCGTAAACCAAGAATGTTCCTTGCTGAATTTTATCTTTAACCGGAAGATACACCAAGTGCGTCATGAGTTCGATAATTTCTCTTGGTGTAAAATGTCGCCCAGCAGCAGCATTTGTTTTTTCATTGAACCTACGGATCAAGTCCTCAAACATGTATCCCATTGCCATAGGCGAAATCTTGTCGGGACTTAGCTCTACTTTAGGATTGCAAAACTTCTCTATTAAGGAGAAGGTGATATTTGTTCGCTCAAATGTCTCTAATTGGTGACGAAACTTAAACTTTGAAATAATGTCCTGTACATTTTCTGAAAAGCCATTGAGATAATCCAAGAAATTGGCATCAATGTTCCGAGGATCGTCTAACAACTTTTTCATGGTATATGGTGACGTATTATAAAACGCTAGCCCAGAACCATGTTGAGCGGAGGTCAACAGTCCTGATAGATTGTCTAGTTTTCCTCTAAACTCATTATAAGTTTTTAGAACTGTTTCTTTGGTTGGCTCTAACGCCAAATCTAATCTTCGTAGAACAGTCATTGGCAGTATCACATCTTGATACTGATTTTCCAAGTATTTATTAATCAATACATCATCTGCAACTGTCCAAATAAAATTGATAATGGGTTGCAAGCTCTGTTTATCTAAGCTCATATTGTTTTTTCTTATTATTTAAGGTCTGTACCACTATTGGCACACTAATAGGTATTATTTATGATTAATAAAACCTTTCTGCCAAATTTAATGAATAAAAGTATTCAAAAGATACTCATTTGGTGCAAAGCACAAGCTTTTTCACCCAAACGACGTTTTGTTGCTTTTTTCTTTGATTGCTGATGTGGAAGACAGTACCCCAAAACATTGGAGTCCTAATATTCCATATAAAAGATTGAGAACCTTTATATGGAATGTATTAAAAGGAAATCCTTTAGTTGCAGATTACTTATGCTTTACAATGTGTATGTAAATACAAAAAATATTCCCCAACTTCGTCCTGTCTCATGAAAAAAGCTCAATACTAATCGTAAAATTTGGAAAGGCATATTGGCTTCATTTTAAACCTTTAGTATTATGAGACACCTATTACACAAAATCGTCTCCGACATACAGAAACAGGAACGTAAGTTTTCTGTGGAGGCTTCAAGCTTTATAGACGAAGCTTACAAGATGACGGTATACCTTAAAGAACTTCTCGGAGACGTTAAAGAAGATATAATAAACGAGGGATTTACTACAAAGGAAGACGAAATTCTCTTCTTTAAGCAGATAAAACCAACTGTTCTGGGCAAACTCATCTATTACAACAAGGTATTCAGGATTGAAACTGCATGCCCTGCAAGTAGTGGGAATATCTACGAAGGCTATTTTGCTATGCACCTGCGTGAGTTCAAAAAGGAATATACGGAGCATGTCTGCAATTCCGATTTTTACCGCTACTACCGTTCCGGCAGAACTGACCGTGACGAGCAATATTTTACACTTGGCAACATCAACTGCTATGATGGATTAAACAGCTTCGTGTTTGAAATCGACACCAAATTTTCGACCTACTTTGATTATAAAGTGGCGAAAATCATAGCAAACGAATTAATCTACAACTATCTGACAACCAAACTAAGCCCCGAACAAAATCCCGATGTTCTTCTCCAACACGAGGAAACAAAAGACTTCTTTTGGACACAGACAAAAAATGCCCTTATCGAATTGATTTATGCCCTCTATGCCAGCGATGCCATTTCGCACGGGAAAATAGGCATCCGCAAAATCAGCATGGTATTTCAAATCCTGTTCCGTGTTTCGCTGAACGACATTCATAATAGCTTCCACCGAATGAAAACCCGTGCAGGTTCACGGACACTGTTTTTAGACCAACTAAAACAAAGTTTAGAAGAATATATGGACAGGGAAGACAACCTGTAATTTTCATCTTTTCCTACCAATAATAGGATAGTATCAATCGATGCTGTCCTTTTTTTGTGCATTTGCCGATATGTGTCTATCGGCAAATGGGTCGTATGGCGCAGCGAGCCATTGACCAAAAGCGCAGAAATACCCTAAAAACAGCACTTTACACGAATTGTAAAAAAATGAAAAAAGTGCCTTTTTGATACATACGTATCGGACGACAGCCTGCGCCAATCGCTCCAATTTTGTGATGTAGAAATCATTAAAAAGTTATTGTTATGAACATCGACAGAATGGAATTTATCGCATGGATGGAACGTATTATGGAACGCTTCGACATAATGAAAGAATACGTCCTCAACATCAAGAGAGAACGCCAAAGTATAGATGGCGAAGAATTACTGGACAATCAGGATATCCTACAAATGCTCAAAATAAGCCATCGCTCCCTGCAACGCTACCGCTCCACGGGCAAGTTGCCGTATTACACCATCAGCGGAAAGCTGTATTACAAATTATCGGACGTACACCAGTTCATAAGGGAAAGTTTTAATGCACCTATAAGGCGCACTAAAGACAATCCAGGACAAAGACCGCCGTCCAAGGATGGATAATTAAATGGGGTATGCACGAGGATTACTTTCGGACAATGTAAACTTTAAATAATCAATATCATGAGCGAACAAGCAATCGAAAATACACAGCAATATCCCGAACAGCTTTCGGATGTGCTGTTGGTGATGGACAAGGAAAAAAAGAAAATTCAAGCCGTCTCGGGCGTTGACGAAAACGGTAATCTGAAAACCGTTGATGCCACCAAGAAAAACCAAAGCCAATTCATGCGAGTGGACAGAGCCGGAGACGTGTTTACAAATTTCTTCTCTAACTTTTGGCGACAGCTAAAAGACCCGACCCACTTTTCATTCTTTAAAGTGCCTGAAAAGGAAGCGGTCGAAACTGCCAAACAGATACAGAAACAGTTCGATACCCCGACCAAAGAGGGCGAAGCCGTCTTGGCAAAGCATGAGGTCAAAGAGCCAAAGGAACAAATACAGGAAAACAAAAAGGATGTGGAAGCCCCACAGGCAACACCCGAAACGAAGGAAACACAGGGAAAAAACGATTACCGCTATAAAGCGGAAGAAGTGGACTGGAATTATTTAGCGCAATTTGGGATAAGCAAAGAGAGGCTTGAAAAAGACGGACAGATGGATTTGCTATTGAAAGGCTATAAAACCAATAAGGTCTATCCCACAAGTGTCAATTTCGGTGCGGTCATCATGCGCACGGAAGCAAGGCTTGGTTTCCAAGACGGCGAAAACGGGAAACCTGTACTTGTCATGTACGGTGTCCGCCATGAGCCGAACCTCAAAGCCCCTTTCTTTGGTCACGAGTTTACCAAAGAGGACAGGGAAAACCTGCTAAAAACCGGAAACATGGGGCGTGTGGTGGAATTGACCAACCGCAAAACGGGTGAAAAGATACCGTCCATTATCAGTATCGACCATCTAACAAACGAGGTCATTGCGTTTAGGCAGGACAGGATAAAAGTACCCGATGAGATTAAGGGCGTAAAACTGACCGAAGACCAAAAACAGGATTTGAAAGACGGGAAAGCCATCTATTTGGAGGGATTGGATTTTAAGAACAGTGCGAACAAAAATGCCTATGTACAGTTCAACGCCGACAAAAAATATCCAGAATACCTTTTTGGTGACAAAGCACCCAAGCAAACACAAGAGCAAGACTCGAAATACTACCGTGGTAAGACGTTTACCGATGAACAGTACAAACAGCTCGCGGAGGGTAAAACTATTTATGTGTCGGATTTGAAAGACGGAAAAGGACAGCCGTACAAAGGGTATGTTACGCTGAACAAAGAAACAGGAAAATATGATTTCAGCTTTAGAAATCCCAATGCACTGAAAAACAAGGCACAGCCTGCCGAGGCTCACAAAACACAGGTCGCCGTCAACTCCGAGGGAAAGACCAACGAGGCAACCAAGAACATCCGAGAGCCTTTGAAACCGGAACAACAAACGCCGAAAAACAAACCCCAACAGCAACGGCAGAATGAGCCTAACGCTCCGGCTAAATCCAAAGGGGTGAGAAGATAACACTATAAAAAACATTTTTCTTTGGAAATCCCCTCTCACAAAAAACGGAGGGGTTTCTCAAAGAGAAATGTCCAACACTTAATCCATTAGCATTATGAAAGCAATCATTGCAGAAAAGCCAAGTGTGGCGAGAGAAATAGCTACCCTTTTGGGAGCGACTGAAAAACGGGATGGCTACCTCGCAGGGAACGGCTATGAAGTTACGTGGGCATTGGGGCATTTGGTCGGACTGGCGATGCCCGAAGATTACGGCGTGTCGGGCTTCCAACGTGAAGCCCTGCCCATATTGCCCGACCCTTTCTTACTGACGGTACGAAAGATTAAAAAGGACAAAAGCTATGTTCCCGATAGCGGAGCATTGAAACAGTTGAAAATCATCGAACAGGTCATCGGTAGATGCGATAGTATTATCGTGGCCACCGATGCCGGACGTGAGGGAGAACTCATATTTAGGTACATTTACGAGTACCTAAAATGCCGTAAACCCTTTGAACGTCTATGGATAAGCTCGCTCACAGAAAAAGCGATTAAACAGGGCTTTGACAGCCTAAAAGCCGGAAGCGATTTTGACGGACTGTACAGAGCCGGACAAGGACGAAGCAGAGCCGATTGGCTTGTGGGTATCAATGCCTCGCAGGCGTTGAGCATT
The DNA here is from genome assembly GCF_030324495.1 of Myroides sp. 1354. Taxonomy (GTDB): domain Bacteria; phylum Bacteroidota; class Bacteroidia; order Flavobacteriales; family Flavobacteriaceae; genus Flavobacterium. Next base: position 200,899 of record NZ_JACAGN010000004.1, read on the forward strand.
TCGGCAGGTCGTGGCGTGTACTCGCTCGGACGGGTGCAAACGCCAACGCTTGCCCTTGTCTGCAAGCGGTATTTGGAAAACAGGGATTTTGCCATCAAAAAATACTTTCAAATCCAGTTGGAACACCGCAAAGGTTTTGTGGACTTTAAGAGCCTTTCCAAGACCAAGTGGGATGAGAGAAAACTTGCTGACGATACGCTTAAATCCGTTCAACGTGCCGGAACGGCTACCGTTACGGCAGTCGAGAGCAAAACGGTCACGGAGCAACCGCCTTTGCTGTTCGACCTAACGGGATTACAGAAAGAAGCAAACAAAAGAGCATCCTATACCGCCGAGGAAACATTGAACATTGCCCAAAGCCTATACGAAAAGAAGTTTATCACCTACCCACGCACAGGGAGCAAATACATACCCGAAGATATGTGGTCAGAAATCCCTGCACTGGTACGGAGTTTGGAGGCAAGGGCTTCGTGCAAAAAGGCGGTCGGGAAAGTAAAATGGGGGCGTTTCAATAAACGTATCGTGAACGATGTAAAAGTGACCGACCACCACGGTCTGTTGATTACCGAAAAAATCCCGTCCGAACTGTCCGCACACGAAAACGTTATATATGACATGATTGCACACCGATTACTGGAAGCCCTTTCGCCTGCCTGTACCAAAGAAATAACCGACATCGGTTTGGAGGCTTTTCATCAAGATTTTTCGTTGAAAGGGCATAAAATCATCGAAGCCGGATGGCGTGGCATCAAAGAAAAGTTTACCGAGGACGACAGCGAACCTGTACAGGAACTGCCGGAATTAAACGTTGGCGATGAACTGAAAATCAAAGAGGCTTCGGTACTGGAAAAGAAAACCAAACCACCTGTACTTTACACCGAGGCAGATCTGTTGTCCGCAATGGAAAATGCAGGAAAGGAAGTAGAAAACGAGGACGAACGCCAAGCTCTTAAAGACATCGGTATCGGCACTCCTGCCACAAGAGCCTCCATTATAGAAACGCTTTTTAGACGGGATTATATACGGCGAGAAAAGAAATCGCTTATCCCTACCGATAAGGGATTACAGGTTTACGGGGCTGTAAAGGATAGGAAGATTGCCGATGTAGCCATGACAGCCGAATGGGAAATGGCGTTGCAGAAAATCGAGAGCAACGAGGCAGATGCAGATGCTTTTCACAGCGATATGGAAGCCTACGCCACTTCCATTACACGGGAAATTTTGGACATGACCATTGCCAAAGAAAAGCAACCCGAACTGACCTGCCCACAATGCAAGAGCCAACAGCTATTGGTATGGAACAAGGTTGTAAAATGCCCCGATGAGGGGTGCGGTTGGCTTCAATTCCGCACGGTGTGCGGAGTGCTGTTAAGCACTGCCGATATAGAAAGCCTTGTGACCAATGGAAAAACCAAACTTATCAAAGGCATGAAAAGTAAGTCGGGCAATAAATTCGATGCCTATATCGTCATGGACGATACAGGCAAAGTGTCCTTTGAATTTGAAAAACGGAAGTCGAAAAGGAAATAAACCCCAATGTTTCTGAACGGCATATAGCGTGAGGGATAGAAGCGACATCCTTTTGTGGTCCTTGCAGATCCACAAAAGATATAGCGGATAGCCCGACCCGTCTGCATTATCGTTACTACCAATCGTACAGTAGCGAAATGCAGTCGGTGTCACGCCCAAATCTTATATTCCGTCCTGCTCGTCCATTTTCTTGATAAGCGTTTCCCGAAGTGTATCAAGGAATTTTGTTTGGTTCATCTTCCTGCTTCTCAATTCCAAATACGTTTGGTAGAAGTTACCCAAATTGACGTTAAAGGCATCCTCAAAATACTTCGCTATTAGCCTTATATCGGGGTTCCCATTATCAAAGACACCTTGATAATGCAGGGAATAAATCAATTCGATTATTGCTACCTTACTACCTGTCCAGTTGAGTTTTTTAGAGGCTTTAGGCTTACCCTCTTGGTCTTTATTGTACAACTGGTCTTCGATATAGTCCTGTACCAAATCATTGCCTATTATCTTGGCGACCTTGTAATCATGCGAGGTGGAAAATGTTAGGTCTGACTGAAAATATCCCGTGTCCAAGCACAGCTTTATATCGTGGTTGCCCCGTACAAAAAGTTTCTCATCAAGAGAAGTGTTATTGGTGCGGTAGTATTTGTAAAAGTCGAGGTTGTTGTCAAAGTACCGTTTAAGTTTTTTCAACTCTCTGTTGAGGTATTTTTTTAAGGGTTTTGCTCCATGAGGTTTCTTGGTTTCTATTTTATAAATAGCATTGTAATAAACCAGTTTGGCAACAATTATAGGTTTTTGGTGTCTGAAAAAGTGGATTTCTGCTTCTTTGTTCTTAAATCCTTTTTCCAAGATATATTCCCTTAATTCGGATAGGCATTCTAAAATAAGGTTTATAACAGCTTCAATCCGCTGTATGGAGTAATCAGCTTCAATCTCTAATTCGTTGATTGCCGTTTCCAGCTTATGAGACGTTTCTCTAAAATAATTATTCATATTCTATTAATTATTGTCTGTTGTAGATAAAAAAGGTAAAGAATTGATTTTATCAATTCTTTCGTAAAAAAGTCAAGACGGATAATTTCCGTCTTGACCCGTTAAAATTTATCAGATTACACCTAATTGAACTTTTGCCCCAATAATATGATTTTCGTTATTGGTTTCTAATGCGAAGTAACCATATGACAAGGCTGATGCAGAAGCTCTTTCTATAACTTGCTCATAAATTTTATCCCAAGTTTTACCACCTTGATTTTCATATTCTGTGATTAGGTTTCGCAGACTTGCTTCTCCGAAAATAGCTACATGTCCAGAAAAATCAATTGCAGGGTCTCCTAAGTGGGCTGTTGACCAGTCAATAATGCCGGCAACAACACCATCTTGCGAAGTAAGCACATGTCCGGCATATAAATCACCGTGAACAAACTGTGTGAAATTTGGCCATAGTTTATCATCATCTAACCATTTTCTATAGCGTAATTCAAGCTTAGAGCTTATTCCTAATTCTGATTTTACAGTTTGTAATTGATTAGCTATCTCTGGTCTTAAGTCAGATGGCTTCATTATCTTCAGATGATTTTTTCTTACTTCTTCTTTTGGAATAGCATGTAATTGTACTAACGCTTTTGCTAACGATATAATGTATTTTGGGCTATCTTTATCCATGTTCCAAATCATATTATGGCTTTCTGTATCAACTGTAAGTGCAGGTTCTTCCTCAATTAGGGGATAGGCAATTAAGTGTGGTGATATAATCTTCCAATCGGGAACCTTTAGGAACAGGTGTTTTTTTACAAGCTGTAAAATTCTTTTTTCCTTATCAATTTGTTCACTCATATCACCACGACGAGGGATACGAAGTACCCATCTTTGACCCTTGATGTCAATGGCATAACCTACCCTAAAGTCGACACCCATTTCATTAAATTTTATATTTTCTGTTAGAAATAATCCCTGCTCATTGGCAAGTTTTTGAATATCTTTGATTGTCATTTTATTTTTTGTTTTTGTATCTATCCTGTCTAAAATGGTATAGATTATTATAAGTAAGTTCTACTTTATTAATTATGATATTGTATTGTTATATAATGTCACTTTTTCCGGCTTAGCTATTTAGATTTACCAATTTTCATCAGTACTGGAGATAAAAAGGAAACTATTCCAATTAATATTGTTATAGAACCCGAGAGTAAAAACGAATTCGAAATTCCAATTTCTTCAGCTAATGCACCTGTAAATAACAAACCTATAACCGATGGCAACACAGCTAAACTGTAGTATATAGAAAACACACGTCCCAACATGTTCGAAACAACTTCCAATTGTATTATCGTAGTAAATGATGCAGAAAATATCGACAGCGCAATACCACCCAATATGGTTAATACAGCATATCCTATAAACCATGTTGATGGTATCAATCCACATAGCAAAAAGGAAGTTCCTAATAATACATGCATAGTATTAACCAAGGTGATTTTTTTAGTTTTTATTCTGAAAAAACCTAAAGCTGTTCCTCCTAATAGCATTCCTACAGACCAAGCAATTTCAATCACACTCATTTCCCATTTACCCCCATTGTAATACTCAGTTGTTAATAGTGGGAACATAATTGCAGTTGGCATAATGAAAAATGTGACCATAATTGCATATAAGAAAAGTAGTGTCAAACCTTTATTCGTTAGCACGTTATTTAAACCATCTTTCAAATCCTTGATAACATAGCAAATTGAAAGTTTCGCTTCAGTTTTGATATGAGGAATATGAACAAACACTAAAGACACAATGGCGATAATTGCTCCAATTATATCTAAATACAATACGGTGGAGATAGGCATATAAGTAATAGCTAAAGTTCCCACTGCCGGACCAACTATTCCACTCACTGACTGTAACATTTGATTAATTCCTGCGACCCTAATTAGTTCTTTTTTGGGTACCAGAAGTGGAGCGACAGTTTGCATTGCAGGAGAATGGAAAGCATTTCCAATAGAACGTAAACCCAGCATCAAATAAATCCAGTTAAGATTGATTGTATCGTTTTGTAGGAGAAAACTTATAACTAATGCACATAATGCCAAAAAAATATCAGACACTATTAAGACTTTTTTACGGTTCCATCTGTCGATAAAAACACCCGCAAAAGTTCCTATTATAGCTTGTGGAAGCATACCCGATATTCCTGCAAAAGCCAAGACTTCCGCCGACCTATGTTCTAAACTCAACCAAATAATAATTGCAAATTGAACGGCATAGCTGGTCAACATAGATATAAATTGCCCAGACCATATAAATACATAGGTCTGCACCCATTTTCTATTTTCCATGAAAATTTAATGAAATTGTTATACAACAAAAAAAGGAAGAGCAATACCAAGATTGTCTTCTAAGAAGGGAAGTGTACTAAAGTGACACTTGGATTAGTTATTCCAAGGTTTAGCCATCATTGCTGTATTTGAATAGTTCATAGGGCAAAGGTAAAAAAAATGTTGTCATCAATGTAGCACACGTAAAAAAATATTGAAAAACTATACTTGGATATTATCCCTCTTGTATCAAATGCTGTAAGTCGGGGTCATTCTTGATGCGTTCCATTTCGCTTTCTACAATCTGAACAACGTCTGCTTTAATTTGTCTGTAATTAGTTTCAACTACCTGTTGCATATTGTCGTTTCCGTCTTCATCGGTAAACGACAATATCTGCGGTATCTTTTTGTAGGCTTTGGTTTCGGCAGAAATCTTTTCGTTGTCCACCACGATTTCGGCGTGAAAGATTTTCTGCTCGATACGCTCATCAAAATTATCTGAAACAGAACCTACGAACATTCCCTGTGTCAAGGTGGATATTTTGGAGGCAGGTATAAGCGTGTCTAATTGTGTGGATATGGAAGTGGATTTATCATTGCGGTTTGTGGTGATGCTTTGACGTTTCTGCAAGACTTTCCCGAAGCGCTCTGAAAGGGATTTTGCAGTCTCCCCAACGACCTGTCCGCTAAAGATATTACCGACCAAATTTTGTATAACCTTGCTTTCCTTGTCGCCGTAATCCCTTGTTAACTGCGAATAGTCTTGGAAGCCCATACACACAGCGACCTTATTGCTACGTGCGGTTGCGATAAGGTTGTCCAATCCTCGGAAATATATCGTAGGCAATTCGTCTATGATAACAGAACTCTTTAACTGTCCTTTCTTATTGATAAGTTTTACAATCCTTGAGTTGTACAAACCCAAAGCGGAGGAATAGATGTTTTGACGTTCAGGGTTATTCCCGACACACAGTATTTTCGGCTCTTGTGGATTGTTGATGTCCAGTGAAAAATCATCCCCCGTCATGACCCAATAAAGCTGTGGCGAAATCATGCGTGACAATGGGATTTTCGCCGATGCTATCTGACCCTGCAATTGGTCTTGCGCTCCGCCTTGCCACGCATCCATAAAGGGTGACAGGTAGTTTTCCAGTTCGGGATATGAAGTAAGGATAGTAAAAACATCTGCATATTTTTTATTGAGTAATTCGATGGCATGGGGAAACGTGCAATACTTCCCGTTTTCATAGATTTTCAGATACCAAATGATGGAAGCAAGCAATATAATAGGACTTTCTACGAAAAAATCCCCTTGCTTGGTTATCCACGTTCTGTTGAGGTTTAGCATGATGGTATAGGATGCTTCGTAAGCATCGGATATATTCGTCATAAAGTTTGGATTGAGCGGATTGCATCGGTGGCTTCGGCGAGGGTCATCAAAGTTGATGACGTAAAACTTAGGCTTTACCTTATACTTATTGGAGTGTTTTAGCAAATGATTGTAGGCAATCGTGGAAAGGTCGTCAAACTTGAAATCGTAGATGTACATCGCAAACCCCTTTTCGATGTGTTGCTTGATGTAGCTGTTTACGATGGCGTAGGATTTTCCCGAGCCGGGAGTACCAAGTACAATCGAAGCTCGGAAAGGGTTGACGATATTAATCCATCCATTGTTCCACTTGCCTTTGTAAAAAAACCTTGTGGGAAGATTGACCGAATATTCATTTTCCATCAGACGGGTTTCCTGCCCAAAACTTTCGTTTTCATTATTGAAAACATCGTCCATCAGATTGTTGCGGAGTAGTCTGCTCATCCATACCCCTGCCATGAGCAAAGCTATATATCCAAAGCCTGTTGTAAGTATGTAAAGCGATGTGGCAATCCCTGCCGACAGCTTCAACAATGGCGTGTTCAGAAAGAACAGCACAAAGCCAATAGCTAAGGCAGTGTAAATCTTACCCCATGTTATCTTTTCATTCTTTACGCCCTTAGTTCCGAGACAGCTTAACGCCAATAATACCAGTGCAAAAATCTTGGTGTAAAGCGTGTGTTCAAAAAGCCCTACGGTACGGTTGAAATTGGTCAATATCTTACCAATAATTTCCAGTGTCCATCCACGTTCGGCAAAGAACCCGTAACAGAACCAGTAAAAGTGCATCAGTACCAAAAGAATACTTACGGCACGCATAAAAGCCATGATTTTGGCTAATCCTCTCAAATCGTCTTCACCTTGCATAACAAAAAATTTAGTGATGCAGGGAATTTAAAGGCTATTTAAAAGCACTTACACAAAGGGGTGTCAGATGGATTTTGGTGGCTTATTTTGGCTGAGTATCGTAGAAGCCGAAAAGGTTAAACTCGCTATTGAGCATCAAGAGCAATTTTTTGTAACTTTGTTCCTTACAAAAACTAAAATATTTAATCCAATGAAGCTGTAAGTAACTTTTCTAAAATGGAATTGACAATCCATCACTTTGTATAAGTGATGGTGAAATGCATGCAAAACTTTAAATTTAGCACAATGACACAGTTACAAATGATTGATACGACCAAATCAATCGCTCAACAGGACGAAAATGTTTCCGCAGTTTTAATGTATGGGTCGTTTACCAAAAACGAGGGCGACCAATATTCTGATATCGAGTTTTATATTTTCCTGAAAAGCAAAGAAAATTTTTCTACCCAAAAGTGGGTAAATCAGATTTATCCGACAGCGTTATATTTTACGAATGAATATGGCAGTGAAGTCGCAATTTTTGAGAACCTGATTAGAGGCGAATTTCATTTTTTAACAATAAATGAGATTGACGTTATAAAATCGTGGGATGGTTTTGTATCGTTCAGTGATTTTGACCAAATGAACTTAGTTGACAAAGACGGTCTTTTGACTGAAACACTTAATCAAATAAAAACAAAATTGCCCGACAGAACTACAAATGAAAATATCTTATTTTTAAGCCAATCATTACTGAATGTATTGTTGACAACAAGTAACTTGATTAAAAGAAAGGAATACGCTCACGCTTACCAAAGTCTGTCAAACGTACAAAAGTATTTACTTTGGTTAATACGAATAGCAACAAATCAAACCCATCATTGGGAAAGTCCGACAAAAAGTTTAGAGAAAGATATTGACAAAGATTGGTATTCAGAATTTAAATTGACAACATCTGATTTGGACACTGGAAATTTAAAAGTAGCTTTCCAAAATTCATTGAACTTATCAAAAAAGCTGTTTGATGAATTAGGTGTTAAGACAGACCTAAAACGACTACTAAATAGGATTGAATAACCGAAGTTTTCTACTTCTTTATGTGGTTGGGAAATGTTTATTGTTTGTAATCTATTCCGACAAATGCGGTTAACCCATCCACTCTGTTAAACGTGGACATTAAAAGCTAACCATCAAAGACCAAGATGTTAATCCTGGTCTTTGTGGTTTTTGTAGAAATCTTATTGTTTGTCCAAGTAGCTTTCTTTTAAATCGAGCAAATACTTTCTTATATCAGTCTCTAACTTTATAGGATATTCAAACCCCAATTTTTCTGACAATTCTTTACCAATTTCTGATACTAAATCTGCCATTGCAAATAATGCATTCCAATTATCTTCAATGATACTTCCCGAAAATGTCTGCTCTACTTTTTGCCACATTTCAGATGTGAGGTATTTTTTAAAAAGTCTTCCAAATTTATTGGTTGTTATTTTCCAATCGTGTTGAATGGCAATATGCCATTCAATTAAAGGTATCAAGTAGTCGGTTCTGATATTGTTTTCCGACATAAATTTTGCATAAAACAACTCATCTCTTGCAAGGCTTTTTGCTACATAAGTGGTATCCCACCAAAAATCATTTAAAAGCTGTTCAAATTTTTGTTCGGTTGGTTTTATAATAATAGAAACCTGATATGTCGGTTTTTTCAGATTTTGGGTTAAGTTGTCTTTATCAATCAAAACTTTATAACCAATATCCCAATCTTCGCACAATTCATTTTGCTGAACTTCTTCTAAAAATTCTTTTTTGCTATATAGTTTGAAATCTACTTTTACATAATCATCGTATAAAACCATTTTCATTGCGTGTTTGTAATCAAAATAGGTTTCATCTTCTTCAATCATCGCAATTGGAATTCCAAAATTGCTTATCCAATTATTGTCTGAAATGTATGTAGTGTTATCCTCAAAAACAAGTTCAATATCCAAATCACTAAATTCATCAACAGATGCTAATGGATTTACAAGGGAGCTTGTTAGTAATACCGCTCTTATCTCTCTATTTTTTTCTGACCAATCAATGATACGCTTTAATTTCTCGTCTCTATACTTCATGCTATAAATGCCAATATCTAACAAAAATATCCATTTATTTTTAAGGTAGCCTTTTTCGTTTCTTCTTTTTCTTCATACGGTTGGCAAATTCCTGTTCCTCGTAGTCTTCGCCCTGTGCCTCCGGCAGTAGCCCACCCAATCCGTCTATCAACAAATCATCGGTCGGCTGTTCTTTATTCAGAAAGTCAAAAAGTGAATGGGTTTCCTCTTTCTCTACGGTGTTGCCAGTGGTCGAGGACTGATTTTGTGCGGATGTTTTTTCCGCTTCTTGGCGTTGTCCGATTGCCTGCTCGTTCCACCGATCATTAAAGACATTAGCCGAAAGGTTTTTGCCCAAAGCCGAGCCGTTCCAAACGGTACGGCTTTCGTGGTCGATAAAAGTCATACCGTATATACGCCCCTCATCGTTGCGCCGTACCACGGTATTGATACCCTGCTCCAATAACTGCTTTTTAAAATCGGCTTCGTTTGTAGCGGTGTGCATTGCCACTTCAATAGTGCTTTTGAGTACGGCTCTTACAGGGTCGGCTTTCATTTTCTCCTTAGCTGTTGCGAATTGGTTTTGCAGTTCGTCCAGTCCTGCCTGCTTGCCGAAAAGGGATGCCTTAAAAGGATTGCTCGCTTTTTCTCCCTGCCCGTTCAGTGCAAAATAGACAAGCCCATTTTTGGGCTGTCCGTGCAGTTCCCCTTTGACTTCCTCGGCGGTGATATTGAAAAGTGAAAGCAAGGCGCTGTATGCCCCAAGACTTGCGTACCCGTAATACTTCGGCAGGTGTCGCACCACCGAAGCGATTTGGCTCTTAACGTCTCCGGCTCTGTAATCCACCGGACGGAATACCTGCTCGTTTCCCGTGCGCTGTTTTTCAGTGGCAGGTACGAGGTTGTATTTTTGTTCCAATGCTCGGCAGATTTCCATCGAGCGTAACTTTTCGTAATTATCGGGTATCTTTTTGCCGTAACGGTCAACGCAGGTAGATACGATATGAATATGGGTGCGTTCAATATCGGTATGCTTAAAAACGATATACGGCTGTTCGCCGTAGCCCAAACGCTCCATGTATTCCTGTGCCATTTTCACAAACTGCGCATCGCTGACCTTATCCGCAGGATCTGGGTTCAGCGAAATGTGCAGTACAGGTTTTTCCGTCCGCTTGTTTGCCATAAAATACGGTTCAAAAGAGCGGTGCAACTGTGCTACCGTATATCGTCCGTCCGGCGTTTCCATAATCCTTTGGGTGGCTAATATCTGTCCGTTTTCCTTTTCGACTTTAAGTTGATTGTAAGCAAGTGCGCCCATCATATTAGCCCCTCGACCAATTTTTGCTATCATTTTTAATCGCCTTTATTGATGTGCTTGGCTTCAAACTCCTGTGTCAATTCCATGATTTCACGACATAGATTTGCCAATTCTGCTGTCTGTTTTTCCAGTTTAAAGAGGTAGGCAGATGCTTTCTTTTCGGAAAAATTGCGGTAGAGTATCTTTACAATCTGATTGTAATTGACACCGATTGCCCTAAACTGACCAAAGAAATTGGTTAGCCGTGTGTAATAATCCATAACAGCCATGTCCACCTTTACGCTTTTAATCGGCTTTTCAAAAAGTACGGAAGTAACAAACTGTGCTTTGTTATCCGCTCCCGATGCTTCAAAAAGCGAAAGGAATTTGGCATTTTCTTCGTCCGTAAGACGGAAAACATAGCGGTGGGTGCTTGGGTCTGCTTTAGGCTTGCGCCCACCTCTGTTATTTTTCTTTTTCTCATTTCCATTCATCACAAATCCATTTTAATAGTTCAACAAAACCTCGACTTCGGAGAGTGTTTTAAAGCTCCCTGCAAGGGCAAGTGGTTTTGAGGCACAGAAACGGGTTTCGAGTGCCTTAAAACACAACTTGCTCTGTTCGGGTGAACAGAAAATCCGCCCTACGGGTCGGATTGGGTAAAGCGGAAAAAAACGGCTTTATGCCGTTCCGCCCACAACTTCCATACGCCAATGATTTTTCCATTCACCCCTTGCATTTAAGTCCTTACAAAGTAAGGGTAGCTTTTTCAAAGCATTGACCTATCCGTCACGACCAAACATTGCCAACAAATGCCCCAAACTACCGCATTAAAAGAGTGCATCGGAATAACCTGCTTCTTTGCGCTATCAGTCACGCAAGCCTGTTTGCAGGCATCCGCTCCCGATGGCAGTTAGGAAAGCCGGAGCGCAGGAACACCGGAATACATGACGGCGTTCCGCATGGCAGACAGGAACGCCGGACGGCATGAAAGCTATCCGGTAGCCATTCCAACAAGCAGGACGATAGGCAAGCCATCGGTCTTGCCTGCATGAAAGCCCGAATGACGGCACGGCTGACTGAACGGATGACGGCAAACCCGACAGACGGGAATGTACCAAGACTGCCGGACAGTGTGCAGGGATGACAGCCCTGCTCCATGCAGGACGGCAGGCAGTCCACGGAAACAGAAACTTAAAAATAGAATAGAAATGGAAGCAACAAACAGGACAAAATTTATTGCCTTTTCAAGCCAAAAGGGAGGCGTTGGAAAAAGCACGTTTACGACAGTTACGACAAGCATACTCCATTACCAAATGGGGTATAATGTAGCCGTCTTTGACTGTGACTATCCACAGCACAGCATCTGCCAAATGAGGGAACGGGATTTGAAAGCGGTCATGCAAAACGAGGTGTTGAAAAAACTGGCGCACCGCCAATTCTCCACCATCAACAAGAAAGCCTATCCAGTATTGCAAAGTAGGGCTGACAATGCACTAACAGATGCGCAGGCATTCGTACAGGATTCGGCTGTTCCCGTGGACGTGGTTTTCTTTGACTTGACCGGAACGGTGAACACTACGGGCTTGCTCAACACACTGACAGGGATGCACCACATCTTTTCGCCCATCACGGCAGACCGTGTAGTCATGGAAAGCACATTGAGCTTTACCGATGTGCTGACAAATGTCCTTATGAAGCACGGACAGACCTCTATCGAAACCATACGGCTGTTTTGGAACATGGTCGATGGCAGGGAAAAATCCCAACTGTACGAAATCTACGGCAACGTCATTAAGGAAGTCGGACTGCAAGTAATGGAAACACGCATCAGGGATAGCAAACGCTTCCGCAAAGAAAGCGAGGCAACGGCAAAGACCGTCTTCCGTTCCACGCTATTGCCCCCCGATAAAAGGTTGATGAAAAACTCTGGACTGGATTTGTTCTTCAGTGAATTTTTAAGAACCATTAACCTGTAAATGCTATGGACAACGACAACAAGAAAAAACCGAATGCGCCGATTGACGAGGCATATCTCATGTCGATTATGGCAGGTGAAACAAAGAAGCCCCAACAGGCGGTAGCACCCCAAGAGCCAACGGCAGAACCGCCAAAGGAAATACCCACGGAAAAGCTCGTAGCCAAAGAGCGAACACGGCAAAAGAGGGCTTCCGATATGGGCTATGGCGAGCGGTTTCTCAACAGCCATACCATGACACGCCGAGGCGATAAGAGCATCTACATCCGGCAGGAATACCACGAACGGCTTTCCCGTATCGTGCAGGTCATCGGCGAGGACAAGATACCCTTGTATGCCTATTTGGACAATATTCTCGAACACCATTTTGAACAGTTTGAAAAAGCCATCACCGATGATTTCAACGATAAGTTTAAACCCATTTTTTAAAGTATTTGATTATGAAAAAGCAACAGCAACAACAGCAAAACCAACCAAAAAAGGTACTGCGCATAGCCCGATACAAGTCTGTCTTTCTAAGACCGACCGGAGTTGTCGCAAGGTGTGGAAAGTCGGTGTATATCTGCCCCGATTTCCACAAGAAATTATCCCGTATCGTCTGTATTCTCGGAGACGGGGAAATCACGCTGACAGATTATCTGCATAGCGTATTGAAACAGCACTTTGAGGATTTCGGTGAGGAAATAAATACCATCCATGCCCGAAACCAAAAGCCAATATTATAGCTATGGAAACATTGATTGTAATATGCCTTATCATCGTCATTATCCTGTTGCTGAAAGATAAGTTGGTTATCAATAAGACCGTCCGCAGGGAGATAAAGCCGGAACACAAAAGACCCGACCTGCCGGATATTATGGGGCTTCCAAAGCCCGTGGAGCGACACACGTTGCCCATGAGTGCCACAGAGAGCCAATCCGGCGAACGTGACGGGATTGCTGATAATTTTGATGCAGAAGCCTACGGGATAGGTTTAGGATTGGAAAATCCGCAGATTGAGGGAGAACCGGATGAAGTTTTCGGGAGTATGTCAGATTTTGAAAATGAGGAAGACGAATGGGATGAATACGGGTTTGAGGACGGCGACAATGAGTTTGCCACAGGGGTTACCTTTGATGAACTGACAACCGTGGGGGCATGGTTGGAGCAAGATACACTTGAACCTGACCAGCAACAGAAAGCGGTGGATATAGTTCAGCGATTACAGGGAACGGAATTGTTAAGCCTGCTCGAAAACTCAATGGATGGGGCTTCACGGAAGATTGCAGAGTTGTTGGACAAGAGCCTCTCCGCCGGAACGGATTTCAGTTCTCCCGATTTGCGGAAAAGTGATTTGGAAGATTTCGACATCGGGGAGTTTGTGTGATTTTTAGGTATGTTTCATTGGACATAGCAAAAGTTCATCTAGAGAGTACATGTATACGATTATACACGTGCTCTTTTTTTGTGCTAATTTTCAGATTAATAATTTTAGCGATAAAAAAATCGTCAAAAATTTTGACGATAAAAAAATAGTCACTATATTTGACAAAATTTTTATCGTCAACTATGAGTGAGCAAGATATATTTTTAAGAAACAATACTGGGAGCAAGTCTAAGTCTGCTATAGTAGATGGGTTTGTTGTACGAACAAATGAGTTTGATTATATCAAAGACATTTTAGTGAATGGAGATATTAAAAGTAAATCTTTAAACACTATTATTATTGGACAGCGCGGTGCTGGAAAAACAACATTAATGCATAGACTGAATTACGCTATACTTGATGAAAAGCTGCTGTCGGATATCTACCTTCCTATTATTTTCTCGGAAGAACAATACAATTTATCTGATCTAACGAATCTTTGGGAGGCTATAGCTATGGGAATTGATGATAATTTTTATAAGGAAAAACTATCTGATTCCATTGAGAAGATTATTGACACGGAAGAAGATTATGAAAAAGCATCATTTAGTTTTTTGCAAAAGTTTCTGAAGTCAAAAAACAAAACGGCCATTCTTTTTATCGAGAATGTTAACTTTTTTTTAAAGAAGCTAAATGAATACGAAAAAAAGCGACTTAAGTCAATTTTAACCTCTGAATCTCATTTTAGAATAATAGGTTCTTCAACTTCTTTCAATGATGGAACAATTGACTTTGGCGATCCATTTTATAAGTTTTTTAATACGGTGCAATTGGATGGGCTGAATCAACAAGATTGCGAAAAACTTCTAATAAAAATTGGTCAACAATATGGAGAGGAGAATCAGATTAAAGAGATTATTGAGAATTACCCCGGTAGAGTTGAAGCGTTAAGAAGATTAACTGGAGGTGTACCAAGAACAATCTCTTATCTTTTTCAGATTTTTTTAGATAATGAAAATGGCAAGGCTATTAAAGACCTTTATCTTCTTATAGATACATTAACACTATTATACAAGTCTGAGTTAGATCAACTTTCAACTCAACAACAGAAAGTAATTGATGCTATAGCTAGAAAATGGGACGCGATTTCTGTTAAAGAAATCGCAAAGCGGACTAGATTGGAAAGCAAAAATATATCATCGATACTATCATATCTAGAAAAAAATCAATTGATTGAGAAGGTGCCTACTTCTACAAAGAATCATTTATATAGAATAAAGGAACGCTTTATGAATATTTGGTACTTAATGAGGTTTGGAAGAAAACATGATAAGGAAAATGTGATATGGCTAGTTCGATTTTTTGATGCTTGGTGTGACGAAAGTGAGCTAACTAAAAGACTTAAAAATCATATTAGCAACCTTAAAGATGGTAAGTATGACGCTGTTGCTGCAATAGATATGGGTAATACATTTTTGTCTTGCGAGAACATCCCGGAGAATTTAAAGGAAGAATTGATTAGTACTACTAATTCTATCTTACCAGACAGAATATTAAAAGGGGCAAAAACTGCTGAAAAGGATGTATTAGATGACATTAAAAAGCTCTTAAAAGATGAGCGTTTTGATGAAGCTGTTAGTCGACTCAACGATGTAGAAAATAAAGATATTGATTATTTCATGTTAGCTACATCTGTTTATTTAATGCAAGGAGATCATGAAAAAGCATTAGACGCAGCAAAATCAGCTTGGAATTTAGATGATCAAAATACATTTACATCCACCACATTAGGAGTTATTTATGACATGCACTTAAATGATCCTGATAAAGCTATAGAATATTATGAGAAGTCATTGACATTACCACATCCTCATCCATATGCTGCTAATAGGTTAGGTAGTATTTATAAAAAGAGAAAGGATTACGAGTCAGCGATAAAATATCATAAACAAGCTGTGACAAAGAATTTTAAACAGTCATTGATTTCCTTAGGAAATATTTATTTAGATCTTAATGATTTTGAAATGGCAGAGAAATATTTTAGAGATGCTGTAGAGGCTAAATTAGATAAATCTAATACTGCTTTGGCAAAATTGTTTTCTAAAATGAAAAAGAAAAAAGATGCTGAGATAGCTCTTTTGAATGCGGTTAAGGAGAACGAAGAGGATAGTAATATTAATCTTGGAAGACTCTACATGTTTAAAAGCAAACCAAGTTTCAAAAAAGCGGAGGAGCAATTTAAATTAGCCATTGACAAGGGAGAAATTGATGGGTATACTCAATTAGCAAGATTATATCTTAGACAGAAACAAAACGACATGGCAATTGCTGTTCTTGAAAATGGAGTATCACATAATGATGCTGAATCAGCACATCAGTTGGCTCATCTCTTTCACAGAGAAGGGCTGTTTGAGAAGTCGGATAAAATGTTTGAGAAAGCAATAGAATTAGGCGATACTTCTGTGATAGGATGTTGGGTACAGAGCATCTATAGATCTAAGAGAAACAATAGGAAAAAATTCACAAAAGAGTTGCTTGAGAAATACAAACCAGACGATATAAATAGTCGCTTTGAGTTACTTTATGCTAAAATACTATTGTGGAACGACAATTTGACGGAAGCAATAGGCATTGTAAAAAAGCAAGCTGCCATTTTACATAACAGCACTGATGATGATAGCTATGCTCACAGAAATATTTCAGAACTTGTAGAATTTTTCCTGTTACTTATTGCTAAAAGAGAATATGATATTGCTTTAGATA
This sequence comes from Myroides sp. 1354, assembly GCF_030324495.1. GTDB lineage: Bacteria > Bacteroidota > Bacteroidia > Flavobacteriales > Flavobacteriaceae > Flavobacterium. The sequence goes on from NZ_JACAGN010000004.1 coordinate 217,419, forward strand.
TGTTTAGTGATAATAATGATTTGGATCTTAGAACTATGCTGAAGCCTATATATTACCTAATGATGAATGAGCTCAAGGAAGATTATCCAATGGAATACCTTAAGGCTGGTAAAGAGCTAACAGAAACTATTAATGATTTAAAAAAGGAGGTGGAAAATTTGAGAAAGAAATAGAATAAAAACGTAAACAAAAATATTAGAGAAATTTAAGCATAGTTTAAGAAATGCGACAACTTAAACTATGCCTACTGTTTCTTTCAAGTGTCCACTTATGAGAATGGATAAATGATATTGTGATTGGAATAGCACAAAAGTAAACAAACTTGTTATTTGTGCAAATATAATTGTCATTTTCTTTTCTTATAGTGGTCAATGATCGTCTGGCTTTGCTAATGTTTATGCTGGGACTACCATTTTTATAAAATTAGGTAGACGATAATGATAAAAGTATTAAATAAAAAAGAAAATTAAATGGCAAACGCTACTATTAAGTATTACCCAGTTGGTAATGGAGATACCTCTCTAATTACTTTGGAAGACAAAACAACCATTGTGGTTGATTGTAACATCAGGAATTGTGACAACGACGAAACATATGACGTTAAAAAAGATTTATTGCAAAGCTTGCAGTATAGTAATGGTATACCCTATGTTGACGTATTTATCTTAACTCATGGTGATCAAGATCATTGTAGAGGCTTTAAAAAGCACTTCTATCAAGGAGCTCCCGAAAAATATTCAGAAAGTGATAAGAAGGAAGGGCTTATCAGAGTAGACACAATGTGGTTTTCTCCAATGATTGCTGAGGAACATACAAATGATGATGAAGATGCTTACCAAAAGGAAGCAGAACGCCGGCTTTCACTACATCGAAACAAAGACCCTAAAAAGGATAATGCAGGAAATAGAATTAAGATTATCGGGTATGACGGAAGTACAGATTATAAAGACTTAGATCATTTAAGAGCTAAACCAGGAGACATAGTAGACCGCTTTAATGACCGAAATCAAGTATTGTTTTCAATATTCATCCATGCCCCCTTCAAGGAACATCTTGAAGCATTAGGTGACGATAAAAAAAATTCAACGAGCATTGTGTTTCAAGCGAGATTTAAAAAGACATCTTATCAGCAAGATTTCTCAACTCTTGCAATGTTTGGGGGGGATTCTGATCACACTTCATGGTGTATTATTTTAGAAAAAACTAAAAAGTACAAAAATGAACATGCTTTGAAATGGGATTTATTTCTTTCTCCTCATCACTGCTCTTGGTCATTCTTTAACGATAGGCCACAAGAAGAAAATCCTGATCCGAAAGATACTTCATTGGAAGTTTTAAACTACAGGAGGAATAATGCAAAGGTTATTGCATCAAGTAAGAAAATCTTAAATGACGAGGATAATCCACCTCATTATGAGGCTAAACGCGAGTATGTTAAAAAAGTAACGGATGGAAATTTTCTGAATACTACTACATATAACATAGTTAACAAGATTCCGCAACCAATCGTCTTTGAGGTTACTTCTCAAGGAATAGTAAAACCTAAGCAGGTTGAGGGTTCAGCTAAGGTTGCCGGAGGAGCTGGTTTAGGTATTGTAAACACCACTTCAAAATACGGAAATGGAGAAGTTTAGTGATAGCCTGCCGTTATTTACTAATGATATAGAGAATCCTGAATTTCAGGATTCTCTAAAATCATTATGTCAACTTCAAGGTGATCAAGTAAAGATTTTGGATTGGGGAAATAGTAGAATTGCTATTCCAATTGAGATCAATATTGACTTACCTAGTCTGGGGAATTTTGACGATTTAGACATTAGAGAAAAAGAGCCTGTTATTTTTGTGTTTGATTTAATTAATTATCCAGTTTCAGCTCCTCGAGTTTATACTGACAGGTTAGATTTTCCTAAAAACAATCTTGCTCATCTTTATGTAGCAGTTAATAATCGCCCGCCGGCCTTCTGTTATGTAAGAGGAAATGCAGACGAATGGTATGCAAATAAAAGGATTGAAGACCTCGTAATACGAATAAGCAACTGGCTTAGAGATGGTGCTACAGGTGAGTTAACTGAAAATGGTGAACAATATGAACCATTGAGATTAGAGGGATACTCGGGAAGTATAATTTATGACTATGATACCCTTCTGACTGTTGTTGCTAATAAAGCAGCTTTTGAATTTGGAGATAAGTTTTCAATTGTCTTGTTCGAACGTCCGAATAATTCGGGTAGGTATACGTATAAATTTGTTAGGCTGATTACTGATAAAAATGCACTTACTACTATTAAGGAAGTTGACGAGGAACGTAAAAAAGACAAAGAAGATGTTACAAGAAAGAAATATTATTACGGATATGTGCTATGGAGTGAAGAAGATGTGATAAGACGAGAATATGAAGTAAATATTCCAAGGTCATGGGACGAGTTTAAATTGTTTTGTGAGTATTATCATATTAAATATAAAGAGTTTGAAAAATTCATTACTACCTATAGTAAAATAAACGAATATATCTATTTTCCTGTAATAATTGGAATACGTAGACCTAGTCAACTGATTGGCTATTCATCGAATGTAGAATTCATAAACCTACGCTTTAAAGTAACTTCCAGTGACATCGAACAGGAAAAAATTGTCAATAACATATCTATTGATATGCTATCACACAACCAGCCTCTAACGCAAAAATTAGCTAGTCATATATCAGGGATGAATCTTTCTTTAGGTAATGAAAGACACGTTGTTTTTGGATGTGGAGCCATCGGTTCTAAGATAATAATGCACTTGGCAAGATCTGGACAAACAAACTTGACGTTGATTGATCCAGACTATATTTCCCCACATAATTTAGTTAGACATAGCTTGTTTGGAGAAGATGTAGGGCAAAATAAAGCAGAAGCATTAGCAGAAAAAATAAAGAAAATATATCCTTATGAACAAACGAATGTTATAAATGGTCCCTCCTTTAAAGATGGACTAATAGATCAAAAATCAACATTCGAAATATATAATTGGATATTAGATTTTACTGCGTCTGAAGCATTCTTTAATAAATTGGCTACACTGAAAAGTTTAGATACAAATAGGGTTGCCAGCACATTCATTTCTGATTTTGGAAATTTAGGAATAATGTATAAAGAAGGTGAGTCAAGAAATCCAAGATTAGATGACCTACAGTCATATTTATACAGTCTATCTGAAAGCAATAAAAACATTCAAAACTGGCTTCAGAGAGAACAAACAACAGCTCGATCGAGTGGTTTTATTGTTCAAGTTGGTGTTGGATGTAATTCTGAAACCACAATTTTATCAGATGACAAAATATCATCACATGCCTCATACTTTTCAGGTATTCTTAAAAAAGAAATGGCTAATCCGGCTAAGGATGGGAAAATATATTTAAACAATATTATAGACACAGAAGATTACACGATTGAGACACATGTATTAAATGTCAAACCATTTGATATTTTTCAAGTTGTTAATGATTCTAGTTGGACAATTCGTTTTAAACCCGAAATTATCGAACAGCTAACCAAAGAATTTTTACTTGCTGGACAAACTGAAACAGGAGGTGTTTTTGTGGGTGTTTGTAATTATAAAACAAAGACAATTCATGTTACGGGATCAATTAAAGCTCCTTTGGATAGCAAGGGCAGTTCAACACATTTTATAAGGGGAAATGATGGATTATCGAAAGAGATCTCTAAAATAGAAAACAGTTCAGGGGGACAAATAGGTTATGTCGGCGAGTGGCACACTCATCCTAATGGGCCTAATTGTCTTAGTAAACAGGATATGGAAAGCGTGAAGAAGCACAAAGAAGAATGTAGTAATCTTCAACCGCCATTGCCTGTATTTTTATCCATTATTACTCCAACTGGACTTTACCCTTACGTTTTTTAAACAATTGTAGCATGGAGAAAGAAGTTAATTTAAAGGCAAAGAACACGCCTCAATTGTGGATTTTACTTTCTGCAAATATTTTGATTATATGTGGTGTGTTTTTTCCGCTTTACTTTAAAGAGATAACACAAGAATTTGATGTTATTTTCATATTAAAAGGTTTAGGAGCTTCCATTGCTCCTTTACTTTTATTTTTGTTAAATGGATTGTTGTCAAGTAACCAAAAAGCAGTACTGGTATTTTGGAAATTCAAAAATCCTTTACCTGGATCAGTAGCATTCTCTAGGATAAGTAAAGAAGATCCTCGAATTGATAGAAAAAAGCTAAAGGAAATATATGGTTCTTTACCCAAAAATCCTTTAGATCAAAATAAACTATGGTATAAAATCTACAGAAAGAATTCTTTGGATATTGTGATTTCTGAGAGTCATCGAGCTTTTTTACTAGCTAGGGATTTAACTTCTTTATGTTTTCTTTTTATAGTTTTTATTGGATTGCCTGCTATTCTAATTGCCTCTCGACCGATCAGTGTATATTACTTTTGTTTTTTATTGGTTCAATACTTACTTGTTGTTAAGGGAGCACAAAATAGAGGGCGAAGATTTGTTGCAAATGTCTTAGCAAAAGAGAGTCGATAAAGTAATAAGAATTATTCATTTAACGCATCATGGTTAATTACATGATGCGTTTTTTTATACTCTTTTCCTACCTATCCTTCCACATACTGCCAACTAATTCCACGGAATTCCACTTTCCCTTACCGCTTCGATTTCCATAAGACTTTTGTTGCGAAAGCCCACACGGGGTGGGCAGGCAATAACAATTTAATTCAGTTAAATCATGGAAAAACAAAGCAAAAAAGTATGGCTGACAGGCGTTGCGTTACTGTCGGCATTTGGTGTGTTCGCACAGGGCAACGGCTCGGCAGGCATCCAAGAGGCTACGCAGATGGTAACGAGTTACTTCGACCCTGCAACGCAGTTGATTTATGCCATCGGGGCGGTGGTCGGACTAATCGGAGGCGTTAAGGTGTACAACAAATTTAGTAGCGGAGACCCCGATACAAGCAAGACAGCGGCGTCGTGGTTTGGGGCTTGTATCTTCTTAATCGTAGCGGCGACCATTCTCCGCTCATTCTTCCTTTAAGCCGACGACCTATGAGCAATTACAATATCAATAAAGGTATCGGCAGAACGGTCGAGTTCAAAGGGCTGAAAGCACAGTACCTGTTCATCTTCGCAGGTGGTCTGCTCGGTGTGCTTATCCTCGTCATGATTATGTACATGGCAGGTGTAAACCCTTACATCTGCCTGTTTGTCGGGGCAGGCGGAGCATCGCTCATCGTATGGCAAACATTCGCATTGAACGGTAAATACGGCGAACACGGACTAATGAAAGTCGGGGCAAAGAAAAGGCATCCGAAATACATCATCTGTCGCAGAGCCGTACACCGCTATTTAAAATTCACTTCTAAATCCAGTCATTTATGAGAAATACAGGAAAAGCCACAACGTTGGAGAGCAAGTTTCCATTACTGGCAGTGGAACAGAACTGCATCATTTCAAAGGATGCGGACATCACGGCTTGCTTTCGGGTACACCTGCCAGAACTGTTCACGGTAGCATCGGCAGAATACGATGCCATTCATTCGGCATGGCACAAGGCTATCAAGACTTTGCCGGATTACACCATTGTACACAAACAGGACTGGTACATCAAGGAAAATTATGCGCCGGATATTGCACAGGACGGATTGACTTTTCTTGCAAAATCCTATCAACAGCATTTCAACGAACGTCCTTTTTTAAACCATTACTGTTACCTGTTCCTAACCAAGACGACAAAGGAAAGGATGCGGATGCAGAGCAACTTTAGTTCGCTTTGCAAAGGCGTTCTTATCCCGAAAGAAATTAGGGATAAAGAAACCGTGCGCAGGTTTATGGAAGCGGTCGCACAGTTTGAGCGCATTATCAATGACAGTGGTTTTGTGAAACTGGAACGCTTGACCGAGGATGACATCATCGGAACAGGCGACAGACAGGGATTGCTCGAACAGTACCTTACCCTGTCAAGGGAAGCCGGAACGCCTATGCAGGATATAGCTTTGGGCAGTGAGGATATGCGTATCGGAAACAAAAGGCTATGCCTGCACACGCTGTCCGATACGGACGATTTGCCCAATACGGTATCGTCCAATTCGAGGTATGAAAAATTGTCCACGGACAGGAGCGATTGCCTGCTGTCCTTTGCCTCTCCGGTCGGTCTGCTCCTTAGCTGTAACCATATCTATAACCAGTACCTGTTTTTGGACAACAGCGATGAGAACCTGCGCAAGTTTGAAAAGTCCGCACGTAATATGCACTCACTGGCGAGGTACAGTCGAGCCAATCAGATTAACAAAGAATGGATAGAAAGGTATCTGAACGAAGCGCACAGCTTCGGGCTGTCCTCTATCCGTGCGCACTTCAACGTGATGGCATGGTCGGATGACCCGAACGAACTCAAACAGTTAAAGAACGACACGGGAAGTGCGCTCGCTTTGATGGAATGCAAGCCGAGGCACAACACCGTGGATGTTGCCACACTGTATTGGGCAGGTATGGCAGGCAATGCAGGTGATTTTCCGGCAGAGGAAAGTTTTTACACGTTCATTGAACCTGCCCTGTGTTTCTTCACCGAGGAAACCAATTACCAAAGCTCGCCATCGCCTTTCGGTATCAAGATGGCAGACCGACTGACAGGAAAACCCATCCATTTGGATATATCAGATTTGCCTATGAAGCGAGGCATTATAACAAATCGAAATCGCTTCGTGTTAGGCCCATCTGGGGGTTGGCGGGCTATTCTTAATTGAGTAGCCCGCCAACCCTCCAAACTGGAAGTGGAAAATCATTCTTCACCAATCACATGGTGAGGCAGTATTATGAGCAAGGCTCTCATGTACTATTGGTCGATACGGGTAATTCCTATCAAGGATTGTGCGAACTGATTAAGGGTAAGACAAAGGGCAAAGACGGTGTGTACTTTACCTATACCGAGGATAACCCTATAGCATTCAATCCATTTTTTACGGATGATGGAGTATTCGACATTGAAAAAAGGGAAAGTATCAAAACACTCATCCTTACGCTATGGAAGCGTGACGATGAACCGCCGACCCGTTCGGAGGAAGTGGCGTTGTCCAATGCCGTGAGCGGTTACATCGACCGTATCAAGCAAAGCGATGAATATCCCTCTTTCAACGGATTTTATGAGTATGTACGGGGTGATTACAAAAGGGTACTCGAAGAAAAACAGGTAAGGGAAAAAGACTTTGACCTCGCAGGCTTCCTCAATGTATTAGAGCCTTATTACCGTGGCGGTGAATACGATTACCTGCTCAACTCGGACAAGCAACTCGACCTGCTTTCCAAACGCTTTATAGTCTTTGAAATTGATGCGATAAAAGACCACAAAATCCTCTTTCCCATAGTGACCATCATCATTATGGAGGTCTTCATCAACAAGATGCGCAGGCTCAAAGGTGTGCGTAAAATGATACTCATTGAGGAAGCGTGGAAAGCCATCGCCAAAGAGGGCATGGCGGAGTACATCAAGTACCTATTTAAGACGGTGCGGAAATTCTTTGGTGAGGCAATCGTGGTAACGCAGGAGGTGGACGACATTATCCAATCACCCGTGGTCAAGGAAAGTATCATCAACAACTCCGACTGCAAAATCCTCTTAGACCAACGCAAGTACATGAACAAGTTTGACGACATACAGGCGATGCTCGGACTGACGGAAAAGGAAAAGGCGCAAATCCTTTCCATCAATCAGAACAACGACCCGTCAAGGCTTTACAAAGAGGTGTGGATTGGGCTTGGCGGTACACACTCCGCCGTGTATGCGACAGAGGTATCGCTCGAAGAATACTTAGCCTATACCACGGAAGAAACCGAAAAGATGGAAGTCACGCAACTGGCTTCCGAACTGGACGGCAATGTGGAACTGGCAATCAAGCGCATTGCCCAACAAAGGCGTGATAACGCAAATAGTTATTAATCATTTAAAAAAATCAGAACAATGAAAAAAGTAATGTTACTGGTGTGTACGGCATTTATGCTTGCCGTTGCACCGTCCGCTAAGGCGCAATTTGTAGTAACCGACCCTGCAAACCTTGCATCGGGTATTATCAACAGTGCGAATGAAATCATACAGACTTCCTCCACTGTTTCCAACGTGGTAAAAAATTTCAATGAGGTAAAGCGAGTTTACGAACAGGGCAAAGAGTATTACGACAAACTGAAAGCCGTAAGCAACCTTGTGAAAGATGCCCGTAAGGTACAACAGACAGTTTTGCTCGTTGGCGATGTGTCCGAAATGTATGTAAACAATTTTGGCAAAATGATGAACGACCCGAATTTCAGTCCGCAGGAACTGACGGCAATCGCCAACGGTTATTCCACGCTCTTGAGCGAGAGTACGGAACTGCTCAAAGAACTGAAACAGATTGTTACCTCGACCTCGCTTTCCCTAAACGATAAGGAACGTATGGACATCATCGACAGGGTGTACAAAGAGGTCAAAGACTATCACAGCCTTGTCCGGTATTTCACCAATAAGAATATCTCCGTAAGCATTTTGAGGGCTAAGAAACAGAACAACACTAAAAGGGTGCTTGAACTGTACGGAACTTCTGAACAAAAATACTGGTAAGCTATGGAATGGAACAATCTTCATGAACTCCTGCGCTCGCTGTATGATGAGATGCTCCCACTGTCTGCCGATATGGCGACAGTGGCTAAGGGCATCGCCGGATTGGGCGCACTGTTCTACGTAGCACTGAAAGTGTGGCAGGCTTTGAGCCGTGCCGAACCGATAGACGTGTTTCCGCTCCTGCGACCGTTCGCCATTGGTCTTTGCATTATGTTCTTCCCGACCATCGTCTTGGGAACTATCAATGCGGTGCTAAGTCCGGTGGTAAAAGGTACAAATGCGATGCTCGAAAACCAAGTGCTTGACTTGAACAAGTTACAGGAACAAAAAGACCTGTTGGAACGGGAGGCGATGCTCCGCAACCCCGAAACCGCTTACCTCGTAAGCGATGCCGAATTTGACAAGAAACTCGAAGAATTGGGATGGTCACCGTCTGATTTGGTCGCCATATCGGGTATGTACATGGAGCGTGGAATGTACGATTTAAAGAAAAGCATCCGTGACTGGTTTCGGGAACTACTGGAAGTCCTTTTCCAAGCCTCGGCACTGGTCATAGATACCATACGGACGTTCTTCCTTATCGTGCTGTCTATACTCGGGCCGATTGCCTTTGCGATTTCAGTGTGGGATGGTTTTCAGTCCACACTCACGCAATGGCTGACCCGATATATCAGCGTGTATCTATGGTTGCCCATTGCCGATATGTTCAGCTCCATGCTCGCCAAGATACAGACCCTCATCATCGAACGGGATATTGATATGCTTGCCGACCCGACCTACATCCCCGACACATCCAACACGGTGTATGTCATTTTCATGTTGATTGGCATAGTGGGTTACTTCACTGTTCCCACGGTTGCAGGTTGGGTTATCCAAGCCGGAGGCGCAGGAAACTTCATGCGCAACGTCAATCAGACGGCATCGAAAACAGGAAACATCGCCGGAGCCGGAACGGGTGCTGTGGCAGGCAATATCGGTGGCAGGTTAATGAACAAATAAAAATCAAAAAGCAATGGAATTTAAAACACTAAGAAACATAGAAAACAGCTTTAGGCAAATACGGCTGTATGCCATCGTATTTGCGGTACTCTGTACCACTGTGGTAGGTTTTAGCGTATGGAAAGCCTATGAGTTTGCGGAAGCGCAACGCCAAAAGGTTTATATACTGGATAACGGTAAATCCTTGATGTTGGCATTGTCGCAGGATGCGAGCATCAACAGACCTGTTGAGGCAAGGGAACACGTTAAGCGTTTCCATGAACTGTTCTTTACGCTTGCACCGGATAAGAACGCTATCGAAAGCAACATGAAAAGGGCTTTTAATCTTGCCGATAAATCGGCATTTGATTATTACAAAGACCTTTCGGAAAAAGGCTATTACAACCGTATCATTTCGGGCAACGTGCAACAGCGCATCGAAGTGGACAGCGTGGTCTGCAACTTCGATACCTATCCCTATGCAGTACGGACGTATGCCAAACAGTTTATCATCCGTCCAAGCAATGTGACCAGACGGAATTTGGTCACTTCATGCCTATTGTTAAACTCGGTCAAGTCTGACAACAATCCGCAAGGTTTCAATATCGAAAAGTTTGCCGTGTTGGAAAACAGGGATGTTGAAGTCATAGACCGCTAAAATCAAGATTATGGAAGCAATATCAGATTTGAACACATTTGCCAAAATCCTTACCGCCAAAGGGTATGACGGCTATTTCCAAACGCAGGGTGCGTATGCCGGAAAATTGAAAGACAGCATCAGCGAATACCTCGCCGACAACCCCAAAGGTATAGCTAAACAGGAATTGTTGCTGACAGGCTACCTGCAATGGGCAGGCGGTGACAAACCCCGTGTAGAATGCTGTATGTGGGTGAAATACCTAAACGGCAAATTCTTCCTCAATAAAATGGAGGTTGCGAGAAAAGACCAGTTTGGGCAATTACTGAAACAAGAGAAACTGACCGACCTGTCCGTAGTGACCGCTCCCAAAGCAAAGGAGGCAATCGCAATGGTGAGCGATGTACCGGAGCAAAAGGCGGTTCACAGGCAAAAGCGGTTCAGTTTCTAAAATAGATTAAGGCATGAAAAATCTAAGAACAGCAATCAGTAATTGGTTTGACAAGCTCGATGGACAGTGGCGAGCGATGCCTGTTGCAAAACAGCATCGCTATACACTACTGCTCTTTGCAGGCTATGCACTGCTGTCCGTCATCGTACTGTTGAAAGTGTGCTACGATGTAGCGCATTCCGATAATACCATGACCATTGAGCATATCGAAAACCCCATTAGGCAAAACAATTCCTCGGTATCTCCGCAGGACAGTATTAAAACAATCTTAAAAGATAAAAATCATGAAAGACAGTGAAAACAAAAAGGTGAGTTTTTTGGTCGAAGATGACGACCCGAAAAACGGAATGGATGCGACCCAAGACGGGGCGCAGAACAAAGCCGACAAGCTAAAGAAGCCTATCATTTTTGCCCTTATGGGCGTGGTGTTCCTCGGCTGTATGTACCTAATCTTCAAACCGTCCTCCGATAAGAAAGCGGTCGAGGATATTGGCCTGAACGATGCCGTACCGCAGGCAAGCGATGCAGGGCTTCAATCCGATAAGCAAAAGGCTTATGAACAGGAACTGCTCGAACAGAAAATGCAGGAAAAGCGCAATTCGCTCCTGTCACTATCCGACTATTGGAGCGAGGACAGTACCGCCGATCCGGAAGCGGAGCAACCGGATGAGGTTTACGAAGACGGCTACGGTTACGGCGGTGGTACACGCAGGAACAGCAACCCTGCTCTGAACAGTTACCGCAATGCGCAAAGTACGCTGACCTCGTTCTACGACAACAGCGATTACGAAACGCAGGAACTCCGCAAACAGATTGAGGAACTCAAAGAACAGTTGGCAGAAAAAGACGTACCGCCTGTAACAACAATGGAAGACCAACTGGCTTTGATGGAAAAGTCATACGAAATGGCTTCCCGTTACCTGCCACAAACTCCGGCACAGCCGAACAGTACGGACACAATGGTTTCCGCAAAGAGTGCCTCACAAAAGGAGCATTTTGTGGCTTTCACTCCTGTAAGGAAAAATACGGTTTCAGCATTGTACCGTGAACCGACCGACAGTGCTTTTTTGGCAAACTGGAACGAAACCCGAAACCGTGGCTTTTATACGGCAGGTGTTTCGGAACAGGTCATACAGCCCAAAAACAGCATCAAGGCAGTGGTACAGGAAACACAGGTCGTGACGGGCGAAAGCGGTGTGCGTTTGCGCCTGCTGGAAACGGCACAAACGCCTGTCCGCTCCATTCCGGCAGGAACGGTACTAACGGCAAATGCCAAGTTTCAAGGTGGCAGATTGCAGTTAAAAGTAACGTCCATCGAATATGAGGGCAACATTATTCCGGTCGATATAACCGTGTACGATGTGGACGGACAGCAAGGGCTATATGTGCCATATTCGCCCGAAATGAACGCCCTAAGTGAGATAGCCTCCAACATGAGCCAAACCTCCGGTACGTCCATTATGATGACACGCTCGGCAGGTCAACAGATGGCAGGCGACCTTTCCCGTGGCGTGGTACAGGGTGTATCGGGCTACTTCTCCAAGAAAGTGAGGACACCCAAAGTAACCGTCAAAGCCGGTCATCAAATTTTCCTTGTTTCAAAAAACTAATGTTCAACTAAAATAAAAACGAAAATGAAATGTCCATGTTTCCCAAAAAATCAACACACATGGACATTCCATATCACCATTAAAAATAAAATAATAACGATATGAACGCAATATTTAAAAGCCTCTTGGCAATGGTCTGTTTGACCCTATTTATCACAGGAGCAAATGCACAGCAAGTTGCATCCAATACCACAAAATTGAGTATGGGCAAGGTAGAGCCTTACGAAATGCAGGTGACGTACAGCAAAACCTCGCATCTGATATTCCCGTCCGCTATCCGCTACGTGGATTTGGGCAGTGAATACCTTATCGCAGGCAAAGCCGAAGATGCGGAAAACGTCTTGCGCATTAAGGCAAGCGTAAGGGATTTTGACGAGGAAACCAATTTTTCCGTCATTACGGACGATGGTCGTTTCTACAATTTCAACGTCTTTTACAGTGCTTATCCCTCAACGCTGAATTATGATTTGCTGACGATGCAAAAGGCATCGGACAGGGAAAACGGCAACGATGTTCTGTTTGAGGAATTAGGGGGCAATTCTCCGTCACTGGCAGGCTTGCTCATGGAAACGATTTACAAGAAAAACAAACGGATTGTAAAGCATATCGGGTCGAAAAGCTACGGCATACAATTTCTGCTGAAAGGTATCTACGTGCATCATGGAAAATTCTATTTCCATACGGAACTGCGCAACAAAAGCAATGTGCCGTTCAATATTGATTTTGTGAATTTCAAGGTGGTGGACAAGAAAGTCGCCAAGCGTACCGTGGTACAGGAAAAGGCAATGCAACCACTAAGGACGTACAAAACGCTCGGTGAAATCACGGGCAATACGACAGACCAAAACGTGTTCCTGCTCGACCAGTTTACCATCACGGATGACAAGGTACTCGTGATTGAAATCTTTGAAAAGAACGGTGGCAGACAGCAAACCTTACAGGTGGAAAATTCCGACCTCGTAAATGCCAAGTTGATAAACGATATGCACCTAAAGATTAATTAACCCAAAACGAAAGAACAATGATACCTGCATGGGTTGCCTTAAAGTATTTTATATGAACCCATGCAAGCTTCATCACCATTAAAAAGAAAATTATAAAGATGAAAACATACATTTTTGCCGTGGTGCTTGCCATGTGGAGCATCACGGCGGTACAGGCACAGCGAATGCTCCCCAAACAAAAGGGATTGGAAGTAAACGCAGGTATGCTGTCCAAAGAAGTAAGCGACAATTACTATCTGAATTTGACCCTTACCGTGAACGGAAAGAACGGCAATTACTGGATATGGGGTGCGGAATATGCCCATCAGCTTTCCGGTTACAGGGATGTACAGATACCGCTCGAAACCTATACGGGCGAGGTGGGTTACAGTCTTCAGCTATTGGGCGATGCACGGAAGACCATCACGCTGAATGCAGGGCTTACAGCCGTGGCAGGTTACGAAACCATCAACCGGAGCGAGGCAGTGCTACCGGACGGCTCAACCATCCTTGACAAAGACAATTTTGTCTATGGTACAGGCGGACGGCTCACACTTGAAACATACCTGTCCGACCGTTTTGTCCTGCTCCTGCAAGGGCGGACAAAAGTGCTTTGGGGTACGGATTTGAAACAGTTTCGTCCATCGGCAGGGATTGGACTAAGGTTTAACTTTTAAAATGATTTGCAATGAAAACATTAATCAGAAAATACAGGCTTCATTTACAGGCAACGTTTATGCTCTTGGCGATGTTGGTCTGCTCCGTGGTGCTGACCTCGTGCGAAAAAGACGAACTCGACATCAGGCAGAATTACCCTTTTGAGGTACAGGTGATGCCCGTACCCAAAGAGTTGACGAAAGGACAGACCGTTGAAATACGGATTACCGTTCAACGGTCGGGCAATTTCAGCGATGCGAAATACTTTATCCGCTATTTCCAGTTTGACGGACAGGGAGCATTGCGGTATTACAGCGAACCGCCGTATATGCCCAATGACCTGTACGTGTTGCCACAGACACAGTTTAGGTTGTACTACACGGCTCAATCGACCGTATCACAGTCGTTTGATGTTTGGATTTCGGACAATTTCGGGAACGAAAAACAGATAAGTTTCCAGTTTAACAGCCGTGATTAAAGACAGAAAAATCCTGCCCGATGTGGCGGGATTTTTTTAGGCTTAATATATAGTGTATTTTACTCCTAAAGGATAGGATTATATTATTGTGTATAATAAACCGCTTCGTTATCTTTGCTAATAGAAAATATTAAAATACTTAAAGTGTTTTTGCTTTAAGTCTTGGTACTGAAAACTGGTAATTTTTATATCTCCGAGACAATAAGTAAGAACGCTCACGCTATAGGCGTGGGCGCTCGCTTATTTGGAGATAAGGTATACCAGTACCCCAGTATCGAGTAAGTGTAGTTGCCTGCGCTTTTTTTATTGCAGGTCGCTACTTTAAAACAGATATTATGAATACTGGAAAAGAAAACAAAAACAATGTTTGTGTAGCGGTCATAGATGATAATGCAAAGCTTCGGGATATGTCTGTAAAGCAACTCGAAAATTCGGGCTATACGGTATTGTTCCAAACAGGCAACGGACAGGAAGCCCTGCAAAAGTTAAAAGAGCATGGCGGGTGGCCGGATGTCTGTATCATCGAGGAAAACTTTGCCACCGCTAAAGTTTTGCTCAAAAAACACCCCGATTTAAAAGTCCTAATTTCAAGTACGGAAGACGACACCGAGCGTGTAAGGGATGTGCTAAAGGCAGGTGTATCGGGGTATGTCTTGAAATTTTCCGATCCCGAAGAATTAGTGACAGCCATTAGAGCATTGAGCGAAAACAAAAAATATTTCAGTGTAGGGATTAGTGGAATAGTGACGGAATATTTTAAAAGTCAATCATAAATATTGGTTTCTTTGCTACTTTCTTTTTCGTTTCACTCATGAAAGAAAGTAGTCCACTACGACACAACCTGTTTGGGAAATACAGATGTGTTGGTATTGTGGAACGGAGCATTTTACAAAGTGGTTGTTCCGCTTTCTGCAAAAAGACGGTTCCGACCTGGGAAAGATCTGTCTTTTTGCCCGACCGAATTTTAGAGTAAAGCATTTTTCCGAATCATGCCCGTATCATGCTTTGAGGTCATTTTTTAAAACTTTAATTATTTTTTAGGCGACCACCTTTGCAGATGGTCGCCTATGGGTTAGGAATTGTAAAATACATGACCGTTATCGCTCCAATAATCACAGCAAAATAGGTCACGGGCAAAAGCCTCATAATCGAAGTACCTTTTTGCAAATTCGGGTAAATCCATTTGCTCTATCTGTTCATAGGCAAAATCTTCCTCGTCCTTGTATTCACCTATATAATCATCGTCAAAATCACTTATAAGGTCGTTAATGTCGTCCTCGCTTAGCTTGTGGCTTTTGTTGTCGCACCATATTAGGAATGCTTCTTGTCGGCTCTCGTCCATATCTTCCAAAGCCTCCAAAACATCAAAAATATTGTCGCTTAGCCAACATTCGCCGATTAAGCCGTTCGGGATGTTCTCGTAATCTTGAAACATAAATTCGGGGTCTGCCTCGTCATTGTGTAACTCCTTGCAAGCCGTGTAAAACTCTTTTTTATCTGCATAGTCGGACAGCTTTAGCCATTCCCCGAAGATTGAACCGTCATTATATTTTCCGTATGTGCCGACATATACGCTTGCTTCCGATGTGTTTATTTGCTGTATCATTTCTTTACTGTTTTGAATTATTTTTTTTGATTTATTCGGCAATGAGAGGAGGTGCTGTTGTTTTGTTTCAATGCTTTTAATCCTCATGCCTGACATTTTTTTTATTCGTGTAAAGAGCCGGAGTATGCTGTGTTTCGTTTCGGGAGCATAAAAGGTTAGTGTTTAGTAGGCACAAGGTTTTGGAAAAAAAATACTACCCATAGGTGGAGATTTTTTTTCCAAACTTGTCTTGACCTTTTGACTACGTTAAGAACACGGACATACCTTTGCTCCATGAAACGTAAACAACAGGCATACTCGACTTTTACGTAAAACCAATCGTGGAAGTA
Organism: Myroides sp. 1354; assembly: GCF_030324495.1. Classification (GTDB taxonomy): domain Bacteria; phylum Bacteroidota; class Bacteroidia; order Flavobacteriales; family Flavobacteriaceae; genus Flavobacterium. The sequence goes on from NZ_JACAGN010000004.1 coordinate 233,749, forward strand.
GTGAGGATAGCATTTGGGAAATGGTTCAGAAAGAATTTAATATCTGTTGGTACAGCTACAGGTGATTGAAGTTTGGAGTGGAACAGCCAAATCTGTGGAACGACATCTTCAATCTCCTGTTCCCAATCATAGCCATAAGCTCTTTTGCGGTCAGTAGCTAAGCGAATGCCGTAAATGTGCTTAGGCTATTGTAATGCTATGAGCCAATCTAAGCCAAGTAATCCAGTAAGAAGACATATTCTAATACTCCTTCCATCAACTCGATAAGTTTGTCTATGCGGATTAATCCGAACGGTTAACAGGCAAAATGAGTTGAGGATGGAGAAAGAAAAAACGAACGATTTAACTCCTGAACGAGTTATACAAATCTTGAAAAAGAAAGGAACAGAGGTCGATATAGAGGAAGCAAAAACCATCTTGGATTTTGTTAAGAAGATAGCTCATATTGCAGTTAACCAGTATCTAAGAGGAAAACTTTAATCTAATGAACAAGGAAAACTGTTGTGATGAGAAAGGCAGATTTATACATACGAGTATCGACAGACGAGCAGGCGGACAAGGGGTATTCGCAACGTGACCAAGAAGAAAGGCTAAGAAAATATTGTGAAATTAAAGGCATTCCGATAAGAAATGTGTACATAGAAGACCATTCGGCTAAATCTTTCCAGCGTCCAGAATGGCAAAAATTTTTATCCACTCTGCGCAAAAACAAATACAATAGAATTGGTTCGATAGTTCTGTTCACTAAATGGGATAGATTCAGTAGAAACGCTGGAGATGCCTATCAAATGATTAACCAATTAAAGGCATTCGGGGTTGAACCTATGGCAATAGAACAGCCCTTAGACCTCAGCATTCCCGAAAACAAAATCATGCTTGCATTCTATCTCGCTTCACCGGAAGTTGAGAACGACAGGCGTGCATTGAACATTTTTCACGGGATGCGGAGGGCAAGAAAGGAGGGTCGATATATGGGGGTTGCTCCATTGGGTTATGTCAATAAGATAACAGATGACAAAAAGAAATACATTGCCCTGCATGACTTTGAAGCTCCGTTACTAAAATGGGCATTTGAGCAAATCGCTTCCAACAGTTTCAATACCGAACAGATTTGGAAGATGGTTAGGGAGAAAGCAAAAGGAAGAGCCAGGTTCAGTAAAAACAATTTTTGGTTAGCGATACGAAACCCGTTATACTGTGGTAAAATATTCGTTCCGCCCTACAAAGAGGAAAAAGGTTTTTTAGTTACCGGACAACACGAGCCGTTAATTAGTGAAAAACTGTTTGACGATGTGCAAGACGTTCTCGATGGTAGAAAAAGGAAAATAAAACCTAAGATAGTGTCCATTGAAAACTTACCACTTAGAGGGTTTATTAAATGCCCTAACCCTAAGTGCGATAGGATGCTCACAGGGAGCGCATCAAAAGGTAAAATGGGAAATTACTACTACTATTATCATTGTATATCCTCCTGTGGAACACGATTTAAAGCCGAAACTGTCAATGAGGCTTTCATAAAGCAATTACGGCATCTATCACCAAAAGAGGGAATGGTCGATGTGTTTATTGAGGCATTTATAAAAGATTTCAATAACAAAACCAAAGCCCAAAATACCGAAAGGACAAATATCATAGATGAGATTAATGCGCTGAATAAACGCTATCAAAATGCACTTTTAAAGAATGCCGATGGAGAAATGGCAGACGATGATTTCAAAGAAGTAAAGAAATTGACCAAAGGCAAGATTGAGGTTTTAGAAAAGAGATTAAACAATTTGGCTGTAACCGGAACGGAGATAAAAGACTTAGTAGCTTCCGCATTAAAAAAGGTCGCAAACATTGATAGACGTTATGAAAACGGCGATATTGAGGAAAAAAGACTTATAGTGAGTTCGATATTCCCTGATTATTTAGAATTTGACGGTGTACAACATCGAACTCGGAGACTAAATTCCGCTGTTGCTCTTATCTATCAGAATAACAATGAGTTGCAAGATGAAAAAAAAGGGACAAGTCTTTCTTTTTTAGACTTGTCCCCAGAGGTGGAGTCGCCGAGAATCGAACTCGGGTCCAAACAAGCAATCAGAGAGCTTTCTACACGCTTAGTTTCAACTTGAATTTTCGATCAGCAGCTTGGTTTGAAACAACCACTACTGACTTAGCCTCTAAGATTTCGGAAGATGTCCGAGACACTAACCTTCCTAGGTTTATTTTACGGTTCCCCTCAACAAAGCGCCACAAACCAAGGCTCTTAAGGAGAATCTAGCTCTTCCACCTGGTGGAAACTAAGGCAATCTTACTATAATTCAGATTATGCAGCTAAAGCGTAATTATTTTCGCCGTTTAAAAAGTTCGTTGTCTGATATTTACGAGCTAAACAACAACGCTCGACGTGCTTACTAACTAATTCCACTCGCTGTCAAAACCGATCGACCCCTTATAGAATAAGTTTTTAAGAGATTGCAAAATTACAATTTTAAAATAAAGAATACAACCTTTAATGCTGAAAAAAGTTGGGTTTTTTGGAATAACAGAGAAATACAGCTATATTTGCCAGAACCACCCGCAAAAAACGAAACAACTAATTTATTATACATATTATGAAAATTGGCATTATTAAGGAACGAAAAAGTCCTCCTGATAGACGTGTTGTGTTTACACCTGAAATTCTAGCAAAGGCATTAAAAACCTATGACACCCTAGAAGCAGTAGTGGAACCCTCGGACATCAGAATCTTTCCTGACCAAGCGTATGCTGACCTAAACCTCACATTAAGCGATGATTTAGCGGACTGTGATGTTTTAGTAGGTGTAAAAGAGGTTCCTGTAGAGGCTTTAATTCCCAACAAAACCTACTTTTTCTTTTCGCATACCATCAAAGAACAAGAATACAATAGAAATATCTTACAAACTTGTTTAGCTAAAAATATTCGCTTAATTGATCACGAAACATTAGTTACAGAGAATAACAAACGCTTAATTGGTTTTGGACGTTATGCTGGTATCGTAGGAGCTTATAATACACTGCGCGCTTTTGGATTAAAATATGAGCTATTTACGCTAAAAAAAGCGGAGCATATGCTACATACGGAAGATTTAATTGCTCAGTTGAAAAAGCAATATTTCCCGCCAATCAAAATTGCTGTAACCGGAAATGGAAAAGTCAGTCACGGTATCATGGAAATTTTAAATGGAATGAAAGCCAAAAAAGTTTCAATTGAACATTTCTTGACCCAGAAATACGACGTTCCCGTTTACACCCAATTAGAAGTAATGGATTACTACAAACGCAAAGATGGAGGAGAGGCTACTAAAGCTGATTTCTATGCGAATCCTGAACAATACGAAAGCAATTTTGAGCGCTTTACAAAAGTTACGGATGTACTAATCACGGGGCATTTCTTCAAACACGGTTCACCAAAAATCTTGACGAAAGAAATGTTGAATGCCATTGACAATAAAATTCAAGTAGTAGGAGATGTCTCTTGTGATGTGGATCACGGACCCATTGACAGTACACTAAGAGCTTCTACTATCGCAGATCCTTTATATGGATATCACCCAGGGAAAAACGAAGAAGTAGCCTTTGATCACCCTGCAGCCATTACCGTAATGGCTATTGACAACCTCCCTTGTGAGTTGCCGAAAGATGCTAGTGAAGGCTTTGGAGAAGTGTTTTTAAACGAAATTCTACCTGCCTTTTTCAATGATGACAAAGATCAAATCTTAGCCCGTGCAACCGTTACTCAAAATGGTCGTTTAACAGAGCGTTTTGCTTACCTACAAGACTACGTAGACGGCAAATAAATATCAATATAGTTTTTGGCATACTTCAAGCATAAATTGTTAAGAGTATGCCAAAATCAAATATTGTTTGAAAAATCCCTAAAAAAATAGTTTTACTCCGTATATTTGTTGCGAAATTTACAATCTCAAAACAGGACCTACTAAGGATAGTATAGCAATTCGTTGTAGATGTTTTAAAATTGACATAAATCCAGGCTTTTTACTTCAAAATAAGTAATAAAAAACCTGATTTACTGGAACAGTTGTCGACATTTGTCCCCAAGAGCCTATGTATTTTTCCAAACAACAAGTCTATTATTTAATTGTTCAAGATAAAACTATGGAAGGTGAATTAACAAGCAAGGAGCTGCGTATTCAAAAAAAGATCAAAGATTCAGAAACTCACGTTTTTAGAACGGTATTCCCAGGACAAACCAATCACCATGGAACAATGTTTGGGGGAGCTGTTTTAGCCATTATGGATGAAATCGCTTTTATGACCGCTACTCGCTTTTGCCGCAAACCAATTGTGACTGTTTCCAGTGATAAAATCGACTTTAATCAACCTATTCCTGTAGGGACCTTGGTTGAGTTAATCGGAACAGTAGTACGTGTAGGACGTACAAGTTTAGATGTTAGGGTAGACGTATTCGTTGAAAGCATGTATAGAGAAGGTCGTGAAAAAGCGATCTCAGGTAATTTTACCTTAGTTGCTATTAATGAAAGCAAACGTCCCGTACCTGTAATGGATGAAATTGAAACGTTTTAAGTTTTTTTAAAATACCACAAAGAAGCTACTGTAAACCACAGTAGCTTTTTTTTATGCTTTTTTACTTCCTTTTAGTTTAAGACAGCAGTATAAAATTGGATAGAGGAGAAGAAAGCTTTTTTCCTTTAAACGAGAATTTTTTCACCTCACAAAAAAACGAAAAAGGAAAAAAGCAAAGAAGATAGCTTTTCCTTTAAACGAGAATTTTTCACCTCACAAAAAAACAAAAAAACGAAAAAGCAAAGAAGATAGCTTTTCCTTTAAACGAGAATTTTTCACCTCACAAAAAAACAAAAAAGCAAAAAAGCAAAGAAGATAGCATTAATACTACTAAGGATTAAGTTTTTATTTTAGTTAATTCAACGTAATAATCGTATATTGATAGACTCAATATCGACAAAACAATACTAAAAATTAAAAATATGAAAATTAAAAACGTTACCGTTGCTGGAAGCGGTGTTTTGGGCTATCAAATAGCCTTCCAGACAGCCTTTAAAGGATTTAATGTAACTGTATATGACATCAATGAAGAAGCCATTACAAAGGCACAAGCAAAGTTTGAGATTCTCAGTAAAAAATACCAAGAAGATTTAGGAGCAACACCTGAACAATTGAAACAAACAAAAGCCAATCTATCGTATTCAAGCGATTTGGCACAAGCAACCGCTCAAGCTGATTTGGTGATTGAAGCTGTTCCGGAGAATCTTAAAATTAAAATTAAGTTCTATAATGACTTAGCGGAAGTTGCACCTGTACATACTATTTTCGCGACCAATTCATCCACTTTAATCCCTAGCCAAATTGCTGAAGCAACAAAGCGACCAAAACAATTCTTGGCCTTACACTTTGCCAATGAAATTGGCAAACACAATACGGCAGAAATTATGGGACATGACCATACAGATCCTGCTATTTTCAATCAAATTGTTGAGTTTGCAACAAATATTGGCATGATTGCTTTACCCTTGCACAAAGAACAACCGGGTTATATTTTAAATACGCTTTTAGTACCTTTGTTGGATGCCGCTACAGAGCTATTAGTTAAGGAGGTTGCAGATGCACCAACAATTGACAAAACCTGGATGGTAGCAACGGGTGCACCTATAGGACCTTGCGGTATTTTAGATATTATCGGAATTACAACCGCCTATAACATCATCAAAATGACAGCCGATGCCACAAAAGATCCTTTAAAACTAAAAATGGCGGCCTATCTTCAGAAAGAATTTCTAGATAAAAATAAACTAGGTGTAGGCACAGGCGAAGGGTTTTATACCTATCCAAATCCAGCATTTAGAGCGAAAGATTTCTTGAAATAACCTGCTATTTCAAGAATAAAAAAGCCGAACAATCACAAAGGTTGTTTGGCTTTTTTAATTAAAGCTTTACTTTAATTAATATTATGTAAAACACATAATTACAATCATTTAAAGACAATTAAACTATTGATTTTGTCATGCGGTCATTTTGCATCATATCGCGACGTAATTCCGTGTCTTTAAATCCGATACCTCTTAATAGCTCAATCATTTCTTGACCTAAGTATTGATTGATTTCATAGAATAATTGCCCTCCTGGTTTTAAATTTTCAAAAGCCAATGTTGCAATTTTTCGGTAGAAGATAAGTGGGTCATCATCTTCAACAAATAGAGCCGTATGGGGTTCATAATCCATGACATTTTTCTTTATTTCCACTTTTTCCAATTGACGGATATAAGGCGGATTGGAAACAATAACATCAAAAGGTGAAGTTAATTGATCCAATGCTAAAATATCTTGTTGTATGAATTCGACGTTTACCGCTAAGGCTTCGGCATTTTGCTTGGCTATTTTTAAAGCTTCTACAGAAATGTCCATCAGGGTTACTTGACTCTGGGGCAATTCCTTGGCCAAAGTTAAGCCTATGCAACCGCTACCAGTTCCTATATCCAAGATGCGAATAGATTGATTGTGAGGAACAGAATTCAAAATCCACTCCACCAATTCTTCCGTTTCTGGACGCGGTATTAACGTATGTTCGTTTACATTAAATGCATACCCATAGAAATACGCCTTTCCAAAAATATGTTGAATCGGCTTTTGTTCGATAAGCATTTGCAATATAGCAAACCATTGTTCTGAATTGAGCGTAGTTAACTCGGGATTCATTATTAAATCAATACGCGATTTGCCTTCCAATTCCGCTAGGCAGAATAAGAATAATTGCTGAGCTTCTACCTCGTCATAAATCGGAGCGAGCTTTGATATAAACTGGTCTTGGAGTACTTTTATCAACATAGTTTAAAAGCTAAAAGCTTATGAGTTTAGCTAAAAAGAATTAAATTTGTTCAAAGATACAGTTTTATCAATGTTGGAAAAAGACGAATACTATATTTCTCGCTGCTTACAGTTGGCCAAGCAAGGAACATTTGCCGCAATGCCCAACCCATCTGTTGGTGCAGTAATCGTATACAAAGATCAAATCATAGGAGAGGGGTTCACTTCCGCTTATGGAGGTGCTCACGCAGAAGTAAACGCAATTGCCAGTGTACAGCATCCAGATTTACTCAAGGAAAGTACGCTTTACGTTAGTTTGGAACCCTGTAGTCACTTTGGCAAAACGCCTCCTTGTAGTGATTTAGTTATTGCCAAACAAATTCCCCGTGTGGTTGTGGGAACAATCGATCCTTTTGCTAAGGTTTGCGGTATGGGTATTCAAAAGATGAAGGATGCGGGTATTGAAGTAATTGTAGGTGTTTTGGAAAAAGCATGTCAACAAAGCAATCAACGATTTTTTACCTTTCACCAAAAGAAACGCCCCTATATTATTTTAAAATGGGCTGAAAGTCAAGATGGATTTATAGCTCCTTTACACAGAACGGAACAAGCTCCTGTTTGGTTGTCTAACGCTTATGCCAAGCAACTCGTCCATAAGTGGAGAAGCGAAGAAATGGCTTTTTTAGTAGGCACTCATACAGTTTTGGAGGACAACCCTTCACTGACAACAAGAAGCTGGTATGGCAAAAATCCAGTGCGCATCTATTTGGATCGAAAAGGTCAAATCCCAACTTCCTTTGCAATTAATCAACAGGAAGAACCTGCTATCTGTATTACAGCCAATAGAGAAATGAAATCGAATGAACACACCAGATACTATTACGCTGATTTTGATGGAAATTTAGTTCAACAAATTTGCACCATGCTCTATGAGCTTCAAATTATGTCTGTCGTTATTGAAGGAGGAACACAAACCATTCAACATTTCATAGCAGCTAATCTTTGGGATGAAGCCCGTATTTTTATCAGTGAAGCAGTACTTGGTGAAGGAATTCCCGCTCCACAGATAAAGCAAACACAGCAAACAAAACGCTATGCCATTGCCAATAATGAATTACATATTTTACACGCCTTATAATGTCAGAAGAAAAAGATTTTTATAAAACGATTAGCGAGCCTACGGAAGAAGTACTATACAAAGAAAAGAATAGCAAATTCTTTGGTTATGCTTTTCCCATAAAAAAAGAAGAAGAGGTAAAAGAAATACTCGATCAGATTAAAAAAGTACACTACAATGCCCGCCATTGGTGTTATGCGTTTCAGTTAGGTACTGATCCCGTTTATTATCGAGCGAATGACGATGGAGAACCGAGTAATACAGCAGGAGCTCCTATTTATGGACAAATACAATCCTTCGATCTGACCGATATTCTCATCGTGGTTGTTCGTTACTTTGGCGGTGTAAAATTAGGAGTTGGAGGATTAATTACCGCTTATCGCGCTGCCGCTCAAATGGCCTTAGAAGAAGCTGAAATTATTGAATGCACCATCGATAAGAAATTCAAAGTTCGCTTTGATTACAAAGACATGAATAATGTCATGCGCGTGATTAAAGAACGCAACCTAAACTTGGTGCAACAAAAGTTAGAAATGACCTGTGAAATTGAGTTATCTATTCGCAAAAGTGAATATCAACAAGCATTAGAAGCTTTTGTTCCTTATTATGAAGTAAAAGTACTGGAGCCTTCAGATGAAAATTACAATTAAAATACCCTTACATTTAAAATATGAACAATTCTAATTCACTTCGTCTTTTTTTAGCTTCCTCTTTTGCTGATGTTGCAACTGTATTTCAAGATTTTGTCAATGAAAATTTGCAAAATAAAACGGTCACTTTCATTCCAACAGCGAGTATAGTAGAAGAGTATACAGCGCATGTTGATCGCGATAGAGAAGCTTTTGAACGTCTGGGAATTACTGTTGATATTTTAGAATTGAGTACAGCAAAACCAGAGGAAATCCAATTCAAATTGCAAGCCAATGACTTTATTTTTGTCTCTGGGGGGAATACGTTTTATCTACTACAAGAAATGAAGCGAACAGGTGCAGATCAATGGATAAAAGCAGAAATAGCTAAGGGTAAAATTTACATTGGAACATCCGCTGGTAGCGTTATAATGTCACCAAACATCGGGTATCTAGCAGCAATGGACGACTTCGCTAAAGCACCTTTATTAAAGGATTACACTGGATTGAATCTAATAGAAAACTATCCGTTAGTACATTACAAAAATACTCCCTTTGAAACAGTTACAGTACAGATTTTTGAGGAATACAACCACCAATTATCTTTGATTCCTTTAAACAACAAACAAGTGTTAGCTATTGATAATAAATCAATTAAGATTTTAAATTCTAATGAATAAAAGAAAAAAGGGTTATCTTTTACAAGACAACCCTTTAAGTAAATAATACAATAAAAAACAATATTTCTACATATAGAACGCAGGATAAACTGTTTTAGTATTTTTATTTCTATGTTATTTTAATTCAATGAAATAATCAGTAATGTAATTGCTAAAGCAGCTAAAACTAATCCAATTATATTCTTTCTGTTCAATTTCTCATTAAAAAGCGTGTAGCCCAATAAAGTACCCAGGAAAATAACTCCAAAATTCATTCCTGCAAATACAATAGTAGGGTTGGAGGAGAAGTGTTGATGGGCCTTCATGTAGAAAATAATATTGACAAAATTTAATCCTCCTATAAAAATTCCAGAGACTAAATTTAGTTTTTTAATCTTAAAAATATTTTTCTTTGTACCGAATACATAAGCAATTAAACTCAAAATCAAGGCTGTTGCAAAAACATAAAACAAACTTTGCGTATAAGGAATCGCAGAATAAAGAGCTAATTGTTTAAAACAAATATCAATAATTCCAAATCCAAAAAACGTGCCTAGTAAATAATAAGTACTCGTATTCGAATGAGTTGTTTTTATAGCATTTCCTTTATTTAAAATAAAATAAACCGATACTAATCCAACTGCTAATGCAATATAGCGCATTGTATTTAAGGATTCCTGAAAAATAAATATAGCAGCGAGAATTGGAATTAAAAGGGATAAACGCTGAGCAATATCTGTTTTAATTAAACCTGCGTGTTTAATGGAATAAAATTGAACCACGAAAATAGTCGGTAATAAAACGCCTAAGCTTGCAATAATTTTCCAAGGCATCGCTACTGAGATTTGCGTTAAATCAACTTGAAAAATAAAAAACGACAATACCGAAGTTATGACGTAGTTGATGATAATAATCTCAAAGATGTTAATCGAATATTTTTTAATGTATTTAAAAAATACACCAACTGAAACGCTTCCGAGAATACTACAAAGTAAATAGATCATAATAAAATGCTAGGTGGCTACAAAAATAGAAAATATAGGCATGTAGCGGTTAGGAAGAGGAGTTTAATTTTTCTATTTTACATAATATTAATTATGATATATAAAGGTATTTTAAAATAGGGGCTCAAATCAATCTTTATTCATTGTACTTCCATCAGTTTATAGATCTAAATTAATAAACAAAAAAACCACGCCTAGCGTGGTTTTCTAATCTTTTATAAAATCTTTTCGTTTAATGACTTGCAAATCTTTGCTTACAATAATACCTAAGGTATCTGTTTTAATTAAGCGACCTTGGTTCTCAACACTTAATAATGCACTAACCTTATAAGCGACAAATTGTTTGTTATCTGCCTTTTTTTCTTTGGCTATAACTTCTTCTAATTCCTTGATTAATGGTGCTGCTTTGGCTTCAATTTCGCTGTATTCGCGTACAGCATTGTCTATTTCATTGCGCACTTTTTTGTCTGGATGAATTTTATACAACAACATATATTGATTCACCGCATGCTGTTGTAATTCAATAAACGGCAAATAACCGACTTGTAATTCTTCGAGCATTTCTTGTCCTTTAATCTGCAATCTGTTTTTCTCTGTCAATGTATCGATGCGAACAATCGTTAACGTATTTTCTTTTTTCTTCAAATCAACGCCCAATTCTGATTCTACATAAGGAGTCACAGCGATTCGCATACGTTCTTTTAAACCGTCTTGTATAGCAAAAGACGATAAAACTATGAAACCGAATAGTATTAAAAGATTCTTTCTCATTTCTTTTAGAATATAAACTAAGGGTCTAATTTACAGCTTTTGGTCTAATTTTCACCTCCTATACTTATTTTCCAATAAAATTCCCATCACTCAAGGTTTGCATAAATACGATCAAAGCTTCTTTTTCTTCCGTTGTCAAAGGCAATTTGTTCTCATTCTCTTTAAAAATGGGATCTAAATTATCTGCCCATAGAACCCCTTGATCCATATAATCCAAAACTTCCTTTAGTGTTTGAAACTGTCCAAAACTCCCATAAGGAGCTGTAAATTCAATATTGCGCAGCGAAGGCACTCTAAAACTCATGTAGTCTTTTAAATCGCCTGTTACCCGCGCTCTACCAGCTTCATTTGAATCTCTGTTGATAGGAAATCCTATATTTCGAAATGTCTGGTCGGTAAATAAAGTACCGCTGTGACAACTGGCACACTTTACTTGAAATACTTCATAGCCATATTGTTCTTTGGGTGTAAATACCGTTTCCTTGCGTTGAACCTGGTCGTATTTACTGTTAGCTGAAATTAGAGTATACTCATATTGTGCAATACTTTGGTAAATACGTTGATCCGTAATTTGCTTATCACCAAAGGCCTGTTGAAACAATTTTTGATAGTCTAAATCCTCTTGTATTTTTCCAATTACTTCTACAATAGATGAATGCATCTCTTCTGGAGTAATTAAAGGAACAATAACTTGATTTTCCAATTGGCGCTTACTTCCATCCCAATTGTAATACTGCATAAACGCGAGATTTTGAATCGGAGGTACATTGCGCAACCCCACCTTCCCTTCTATTCCAACTCCTTGCTTTTGTTGATCTGCATAGGCTGATGCTTGAATATGACAAGTCGCACAAGCAATGGTATTGTCTCGGCTTAAACGGGGATCAAAAAACAGCTTTTTACCCAACTCTACGCCAAACTTGGTTGGTTGATTGTTGTAAAAAGCTGAATTAAAAGAAGGAAAATCAGCTGGAATAATCAATTCTACTAATGGATTCGATTCTATTGGCGCATAGGAGTCATCTGAACTACATGCCATCAAACCAAAAAAAGGAAGTAAAACACTGATTTGTATTATTTTATAGATTTTTTTCATAGCAAATGAAGGGAGTCACCTTTTCAAACAACTCCCTGTAATATTTAATTTTTAACTTGAAGAACAGAGAACATACCGCTCACATCATTGAGTCCGTTTCCTCCTAAATTGTCAACAAATTTCACCATTTGTACCGCTGTATGCACATTTGGTGTAGCATTGTCATCTGATCCTGTACCTGAGCTAAGTGTTATCGTATTTGATTTTCCACTTAATAGTGCATTAAAATCAGCTTTAATCAAAATTGCGGGTGATGATTTTCCTACTTGCGCCAATACCGGTAAATCTAAAACAACATCTCTATAAGCATCTACTCCTTGTTTTAGGTCATTATTGTCGCCATCTTCTAATGTGCTTCCCGTATGAATGGACATTTGTTTGTGATCTGTTTCATAAAATCCTTCAATCTTCGTAAAGCGATACCCTGTTCCCCATTCCCACATCATCTCTGTATCATTGGCTCCAGCAGCAGCATAAAAATTAGGAAATCTCACTTCATTCAATACATTGAGATCACTTCTCACTCCTAATCCAAATTTAATCTGCTTGTATTCGCCTTTTGGAATATCGCGTAAAACATAATTTAAACTACTTTCTTTTGCTTGATTGATTACTGTTGCTCCTTGATCTAAATCATTAATGAAATAGGGGATTTCTTTTCCGTCATTCTTGATAAGACGAATATTGCTAATTACGTATTTCAATTCACTAAAATGATGTACTTGTCCTTCTGCAGAAGTATGCACCGTAGCTGTAGTTGAATTAGCCTCTCCTAATACAATGGTTTTATCTCCAAAAGTATTCATAAAAGAAAGTGTAACTTTATTAGCAGCGGTACTATTGTCATCACTTGAACAAGATGCCATAGCAATAGTTAAAACAGATAGAGCGAAATATTTTATTGTGTTTTTCATTTTATTTATGTGTTTTTATTTAAAAATTAAGTTTTAAGGACGTATAAATATTGCGTCCCATTCTTGGTATATTGCCCCAATCGGCATACGTAGAGTAATATTCGTTGAGCAAATTTTCTGCTCCAATTTGAAACACTGCTTTGACGTCTTTGATATAAAAAGAATAATCAACGGAAGCATTCCAAATGGCATAAGCAGGCGTTTGACTTTCCCCATACTCTGGGCTATAATCGCGTTGTTTCCCATCTCCATGTACGGAAGTTTGAATACCAAAATCGCCATATCCATAATGCAAGGAGGTTTGATAGCTCAAAGGACGAATAAAAGGCAAATTACCTTGATCATCATCTTGTCCTTTCGCATAAGTCAAACTTCCTTTCCAATGCAAATGATCGGAAAAATTGTAGGTTCCCGTTAAGGAGAAATTAAACAACGTAGCGTAGTCCAAAGAAGTATACCCCTTCACTCCTACAGATTGGTAATTCATCGGACTTCCCAAGCTTAAAATACGTCCAATGATGTAATCTTTAATATAGAAGTAATTGGCTTTGGCCTCTATTCCAAAGCGCTTTCCTTTGTATCCGGCACTGGCATTTAATTCGTGTGAAACCTCATTCTTCAAATCGGGATTTCCTATGTAATCATAACGGTCATAACTGTTGTAAATGTAGTATCCATATGCTTCTGATACAGAAGGAGCTCGATGGCCATAGCCCGTACCTACTGCAAAATTAAAAGCATCTAATTTCACCTCGTAACTCGCGTGAAAACTGGGTAGCACTCTTGTTTTTTCTTGAGCTGCTCCTGGATGGAAAATCCAATTGAATTCAATGTATTTGGCTTTGTTGTAATTCACTCCTAAACCACCGCCAACATGCAACTGACTGTTGGAAGATAATTCAATGGTATTATTTAACGATAGACCCCCATAGGTAGTTGTTACCCAAGGCCAAGTATAAGCAAACATGGTGCGGTTTTTTCGATCCTGAGGATACATACGCATCTCTGCAATTGAAAGGTTGTTATATACATTGAGCTGTAATTCTGAAGCGTATATGCCCTTTTTAAAATCTGCTTTGGAAACTAATCCATAGGTCGTACTCCACCCTGGCATATCCATATGAACTAAATTCTCCGGGCGGGTAGTATCATCCATATAGTGTTCAATCGCATTGAAATACGCCTTGGTATCCAAATTTTTAATTATCTTATCTTCAAATAGTTGCTTATAATTAATTGAAGTAATAATTGCACGAGAGAGCCATAAATCCATCGGTAAAGCGGGATATCCAACATCTTTCGCCACATCAAAAATAGCATCCACTCGCACAGAAGACAATTCACTTGTTTTATGTGCTATTCCTAGAGAAGTATTAAACTTCTTATACTGAGAGTGATTGACCTCTTGATTATTTCCATCTTTATAATTCTGAGCCGTGCGATACGCTATACTAGCATCTGTCGCCCATTTCTTTGTAGCAAAAGAAAGATTCCCTAAATTGTAATATTGCTTGTTGTTGAATTCAAACCCACTTTGATAGCCTCCTGTCCATTGGTTATACGGACTAAAAGCGGTGGTTTTTCGCTTCAAATCAATACTTCCTGCAATGGTAGAACCATGCATTCCCCCTTCTTGTCCAGATTGAATATCAACAGCTGCAAGATTATTACTCTCTACATAAGAAGTAATCGGATCCATCTTGTCTGTGCAAGCACCGAAAATATGCATGCCGTCAATGGTTAAGGTGGAGCGTTCTGTGCTCATATTATTCAACAGAGGCTCCCAAGCATAGGCGCCGCGTTTAATGAAGCTAATCTGTTCGGATGAAGCCAAATATTCATCGACAGAAACGGACATTTTCAAATCCGTTTTAATCTTTTCTTTCACCTTAGCTATAACCGCAATTTCATCGAGTAAGGTTACACTGTCTTGTACAACAGCAGTAGACTGAGCAAAAGCTCCTACTGTTCCGAAGAACAGCAATAAGGATATACTGCGCATAACTTAAAATAGAATATCGATATGTAATTCACTCTTTACTCCTGCAATACCCGGGGTAAAATCCAAAGGTACTTTCGTGCCTTTGAGTATGCGCCCCTGCTTATTTTGAAGTATAAAATTTAACGTCCAATTGCCCGTCATAGTGTAATTAACTACTCCATAATAGAAGCCATCTTCTTTTTGGGTTAAATCTCGGTTATTAGGTGACGAATGATTCCCCATTGAAGGTTCAGGCATTCTCGGATCTAAATACAACGTATAACCATCCACTACTTCATACGCTTTCTCAAGAGTTTCTGCTGTTTTATTCAGCTTAAAAATTCCTGCTACAAGTGTATTTTCCGCCACTTTGGGCTGAATTGGCGCTACCAAAGCAATCGTGTATTCTTCTTGATCTTGACCTATAAATGAAGTCATATTCAAATTCTTATTCAATTGTTCCTCCACAAGAATTACTTGTGTCATTTCAATTTTTTGATTTTGAACCTCCAATTGAATAGACAATTCCCACGTACCTTCCTTGCTCATTTTAGTAAATACGGAATATCCACTATAATATTGTCCTTGTTTATCGTAGACCAATTCATACAAATTAGGACAAGACTCTCGGTCTCCCTTACTTGTAGTCAAAACAGGTAAAAGCCTCACTTTTACTCCTTCAACCAATTGATTCGAATCGGCTTGATACACTTTTAAACGCACTTCATTGTATCCTTGATACAAGTGACCTTGAAGTGCTTCGACGCTAATTTTGTATGTTGCTTTTGCAATAGAAAATACTTCCTTAAACTCCTTATTGTCAGGGACGAGGGTATTGGTTTCAGATTCGTAATCTGTTTTTTCTATTGTACAAGCCGCAACAACAAAAAATGCTGCTAGTAAATAAATAAAATTTTTCATTGTTTTCAGTGATGGTCCTGTCTATCCTTATGCTGTTGCTCCTTAGTTCTAGGCATACAAAAAAGCATAGCCCATGCGCACAGTATATCACCGTGCATCACATACAGCATGTAGTTAGCTAAACCTTTGTAGATGGTAGATATTCATCAATCTACAACCTAAGGATGAGAACTCAATTAAAAATACGATAAGATAAAGGGGAATAGACCTGCAGTACACCAAAAATCAAGTGAATAATTCAGCACTAAATCAAGATATATAACAAGTCTTCCTATTTTTAATTTAGAAAACGGGAGGTCTGAACAAAAGATTCGAAAAAGAGAAAGTGTATAGGCTTGTTACAGCACGATCATTTGTAATGCGATACGGATTAAAAACAAGCGCACTTTCTGTATCTAGCGCCTGATAATACATAATCTGTACCTCTGCTGAGGCAAAATTCACCTTGCTTTTTTCTGCTTTGTTATCTGAAGCATGTGCCATTTCTTTTTTCAAGTGACATTTCCCATTACATTCAAGTTCTGGCTTGTCCTTATTAACACATAATTCATTTTTGATGTAATCATATAGCACCACATATTCCACAACCGGTAAGACTGGTTTGAAAAACATAAAAAGGGATAATATGAGAGTGGCTATTTTCACCTTACAAAGGTCTGCTATATTTTTCTAAAGACAAAATTTGGTGGTGTTTCTGTGAATTAATGGATTGAAAAAGTAAATAAGATCATTATTGAACCATTGGTCTATGACCCATAAAAAAAAGGACCAGCACATGGCTGGTCCCTCTCAATCTAAAAAGTTATGCTAGTTCATGTTTCCACTCACTGCAAAGATTAAGAAAAAAAGATTTTTAGTAGATTTTATTCTTAATTATTTGAAATAATAAACTCACTTCGTCTATTGGCTTGATGCTCTGCTTCTGAACAGCGAACTCCATTGCTACAGTTATTAATCAACTGTGTTTCTCCGAATCCTTTACCTTCTAATCGATGGGCATCAATTCCTCGATTTATCATCCATTGAATTGTCGACTGTGCACGGCGTTCTGATAATCGAAGGTTGTACGCATCATTTCCTCTACTATCTGTATGCGTATGTACATTTAGCTTTATATCAGGATATTGCAACAATACTTCTACAATTTTCATCAATTCTATTTGAGCATCAGGACGAATATTTGACTTGTCAAAATCAAAGTAAATTGGATTTAATTTTAATTTTTTAAATAAGTCATCGCCCTTTTTAATTTTTGTTCCATCAGGTTCCAATGCTAGATTGTGACGTTGATGAAGTTCACGAGTAGTATCAACGGTGAATTCACGCGTAAAATAACCTTCGTGAACAACGCGGATACGGTATTGGTTTCCACATTCTAACTGATCTATTTTATAATAACCTTGTTCATCAGTTAAAACTTGACCAATAGGCTTTTGAGTTGCATCGTAATAAACAATTTCCACTCCTCCTAATCCGCTTTGGGTCTCTTCATCTAGAATTACTCCATCAACTATTTGATAACAAGGGGTTTCTACAAATAAATAAATATCGTCTCCTCCCTGTCCTCCTTCTGTATTAGAGCTAAAAAATCCTTTTTTGGTTGCAACATCAATATAGATTCCAAAATCGTCAAATCCAGTATTGATGTCTGGTCCTAAGTTGATGGGTACACCAATTTTTCCATCGCGATTGATCTTCGCTTTGAATAAGTCTAACCCTCCAAAACCTGGATATCCGTCACTAGAAAAATACAAAGTATAATCGCTGGAAATAAATGGAAATGTTTCACGTCCTGCGGTATTGATCTGGTTTCCTAAATTTTCCACTACACCAAAACGCCCAGATTCATAAATGCTCACTCGAAACAAATCCGATTGTCCGATTGTTCCTTGCCGATCTGATACAAAATACAGCCATTGTTCATCTGGTGTTAAAGCGGGATGAGCTGTATTGTATTGATCGAGGTTGAACGGCAATTCTTCTACTGCTCCCCAACTGTCATCTTGCTGTTTTCTAGCGCGATATATTTTTAGTAGAGAAGTTTCTTCTTCATTATATTGAGCGCGCTTATTACCTCGTGTTGACCCGTGATTACTTGTAAAATACATCGTCTGTCCATCTTTGGTAAATACAGCAGTTCCCATATTAAGTTCACCTGAGGCAATTTCTTTTGCATATAGAACAGGTTCACTAAAACTCCCATCGTCCCCAATGGTAGACGCATATAATTTGGTATAATTTTGATTGGTCCAATTGTGTATTTTATTTTTCATCTCTTCACTTAAACGAGCAGAGGTAAAAATCAATCGGTTATTGGCTAGTGTAGCTCCATAATCGGAATATTCGCTGTTAATGGATAAATTAACCTTACTAAAACGTGAAGCAGCTAAAGTATTAGTAACCAACTCGTCATTGGTAATAAACAGCTGAGCTCTAGAATCTGACGATTTCAATGTGACAAACTCTTGCAAAATAGCATCGGCACGTCCAGGTTGATTCATCGATTTTAGCGTTTGGGCATAACGATAATAGTATTCCGCATCTAAACTTGCTAAATCTTTATCTAGATAACTTCCCTGAAATAGTTCGTCATACCACTTGTATGCTTCCGAAAACTTCCCATTGAAGTAATAAGAATCCCCCAGTTTACTTAAAATCGAAGTATTGATGAATCCTTTTTCTGCCATATTTTTATACACTTTAATTGCATCTACATAGGCATAATTTTCATATTCTCTATCCGCTTTTCGCTCTTTCCTGTTTTGTCCAAAGCCAATTACACTGGAAAACAAGAAAAAAAGCAATACGCTTTTGTAGCTATATTTTCTTTTCATAATTGCTTGTTTTAGAAAAATCGAGGCGCGATTTTTCGTCTGTTATTTTTAAATAGCTCAAACTTCATAAAGATTTCATGAGAACCTGAATGATATTTAGCCAATTTACTTGTATCTGCATCATAGGTGTAACCGATAAATAAACCATCACTTACCTGGAAACCAGCTAGTCCACTTACTGAAGCATCCCAACGATAGGCTGCTCCGACTGTAAATTTATTATAGAACAGAAAATTCGCTGTTACATCTACTTGAAGGGGAGTTCCCGTCATTACTTTAACTAAAGCAGCTGGTTTAAACTGAATATAATGATTTAGGTCAAACACATAACCTCCCATCAGATAGGCATGTGCTTTTTCTTTCATTACTTTGTAATCATTGTCATTGTAAATATTACTAGACAAAATCATAGGTACTGAAATTCCAACATAGGCCTTATCTGAATACAAATACGCTCCTGCTCCAATGTTGCCTGAAAACTTGTTCTTGATATTATCTTCGGAGAGAGGATCGGTTCCATCGTAAATATGCAATTTATTGTAATCGACATCCAAGAGTGATCCTGTACCTTTTAATCCCAAAGCAAGCTTATAGGAATAATTGAGTTCTACCGTATAGGCTAGATCAATAGACAAACTATTTTCATCCATCACACCCAAATGATCATTCTTAAAGTGAAATCCCATTCCTAATCCATTATCTGTCAAAGGAGTAACTGCAGACAAATACGCTGTTTTAGGAGCGCCTTCTAACCCTACCCATTGGGTACGATACAATCCAAAGAGTTGCAGATGATCAACACTGCCCGAATAAGCAGGGTTAATGGTTGCTGGATTGTACATATATTGTGTGTATTGTGGGTCTTGTTGTGCAGTGGCTTGAACGATACTCATCAAGCTTAAACTAGCTAATATAAAAGCTTTTACTTTGTTTTTTCTTATCATTGCTTCCATTTTTAGTTCGTTTCAAGGTGTAAGTTCGCCGCCTTTTTTATCATGCGACTCCCATTCTCATCTTTATATTCATACGTAATAACGTAGTAATATGTACCACTAGGAAGTTTACTTCCTTTGTCTATCGTTACTTTACCTTCAGAATATCCAGTAAACACATTGGTGCTACCATCCCCAAGCGGATCATATCCCTTAGTCTCATATACACGTGCACCCCAACGATTAAAAATTTCTACTCTGTTGTTAGGATAGTGCTGGATATTATCGATAATGAAATAGTCGTTTTTGCCATCTCCATCTGGAGTCACTAAATTGTAAATCACAACATCTCCATCTAGAATCCAATCCTTTTTAACTGTTGCAAGCGTAAAGAACCCATAGCCTTTTACTGTTGCAATAGTAGTTACTTCTTTAGTGGACATATCTACTACTCCTCCTTCATCTACCCATATTTGTGCTTTTGGATCCCAACGCACAATATGCAACTCTTCTTCCGAATTGACTAATATTTCGGGTGAGGTTGTTTCCTCATCCCAACTCAAAGTTAACAATACATCGCTTGCATTTTTCTCTGCTTTTTCGATGAGCCAATACTCGGTAGTATTTAATTTTTTTATTACTCCTACGGTATTGGTTCGAGCGTTGAAAAAGTTTTCATCTTGGTAAATGTATTGTCCAATAAAAACATCTGTCATTTCTTTTGGCGCAGAAATACGGGCGTAACGATATTTTTCTTTGTCCCCTATAGGATAGGTAAAAGCATCCTTCCCTATTTTTTCTACAATCCCCTGAATATGAGATGTATTATCAGCGTTTATGGCTTTTGCACCATTTTGAAAGGTAAACATACCCTGTGAAACCTTGGTTATAGGATTATAAGTAGAATCAATTGCAACAATTCCACTTTGAAAGTCTACAACTCCATGAGCGTCAATATTATTTCTTAAATCAAAAGCCACTTTACTGACAGGACTGTCAAAAATGATATTGTAAAAAGACGCCATTTGATTTCCTCTTATCTGTTTCGCATCTATGAGATTCCCTTCTGTTCTAAAAATTGTAGTTGAAGTTGTACCATTTGTTGTAATTCCATAAGCTCCATCATTAAGGAAATGGTGTAGATAGATGATTTTTCCATCATTAGTCACCTTCCCTAATTCCGTGTTTTCAAAGTCAAGATCAATGGATACCACATCATCAGATGATACAGATAATATACCTTCATTGATAAATTTCACCTGTTTCTGTGCATATATAGTATTTGCTAACGCAAGGAATAAACACGTTTGTATTACTTTATTTTTCATCATATCGAGTGAATAAAATTAATACTCAATTAAAAGGCTAAAACGCCTATATTCTTTTAGTTCAAACAATGAGCTTAGCTATTTACTAAGCTCATTGTATTAAAAAACTATCTTACAGTATAGTTTACATTGGTATTTTCTTGTGCATATTGAATTGCCCAAGTGATTGTATTTGCATACAAAATACTATTGTAAACCAATACTCCACCGTCATAACGTTTGGCAATTGGAGTTCCTCCTGCTGTAATAGCTGCTGGCCAAATAGTTGTAGACGAATTTCTTGAATCCCCAGCAGTCCAACCTCCATCTCCAATATATACATATCCTAAAGATTTGTGTTTCAAGAACCAAGCGCGTGAAGTATCACCACCTACATGTGATAAACTGATGAAATCATTTGAATACCCAGTTACATAATATGAGTTGTTTACGTCACTTCCTGCACTTTTATCTCGGAGATCACCAAAAGGTCCGTTTAGAATTGGATCATTTAATGCTACTAGTGGATTGATATACGTAGATCTAGTACCAGAGATTGCTGTAGAAGAAGAGTATGAAATAGCATTGATTAAATCAACAGTCAAATTGGCATAATTCTCTTGAGAGTGGATTAATACTCCTTTTTTATTCTTCACAAAGTCTTGCAAAATAGAAATTGTCTCGGCATTTGGTATGTAATTATATCCAATGACTACAATGTCAATTTTATTGTTATTAATTAAATTTCTTAAGGCACTTCCTTGATACGTACTACCATTTACAATGTTAATCTGATCCACTTTTACGATTCCATTTGGACCAAAATTAGTTGTCGCTTGTAAAGCTACTCTAGACGTTTGTATATTTGAAGCTGAACCTGGTTGATAAGTTCCACCTCCTAAACCTAAAACATTCATCTTTCTGTATACAAATTCAATAGCTGTATTACAATTATTCCCACCCGTTGTACTATTTGTTGTTAGAGTAAAGCGGTGAAGCCCTCCGTTTAATGGCATTCCATTTCCACTTAATACTACTTCTTGTAATCCAGTACTTGCAAATGTTCCACTTGCTGTAAAGGATACTCCGTTTACTGTATTAGTTGAAATGGTGTAATCTCCTACATATTCAACATTTACGTTTAATGAAATTGTATTGGTTGCATTCATAGGTATATTTGGAGCATAATTCCCCCTAACAACCATTGAATTACATATTAAATTATAAGAAACCGGTTTACTGTCCACCTCAATATCAAAAGTACATGTACTAACCAAACCTGGTGTTTGACTCAACGTATATGTATGAGTACCCGCAGTTGTTGGTGTACCAATTGCACTCAACACAACTTCTTGCTGTCCAAGTTCTTCAAACGAAAGTGGTCCTGAAGAGAAATAAATTCCTCCAACTGTATTGGTTTGTATACTTGTATCTCCAGTAGCTTCTACATTTACCATTAGTGTTACTGTATTTGCTGAAGTAACAGGCTCATCTTGTTTAAACACACCATTCACCACTGCACTAGCACAATTTACTGTAAAGCTCACCGGTTCTACAACTACAGGGATAGCCGAACAACTCGTTATTGTATTCGCATTAGCAGAAATATTGAATAAATTCGTACCTGAAGTTGTTGGTTTTCCTGTACCTAATAAATCAACCGTTTGTATACCTGTTGTTGTAAAAGTACCTGATCCTGTAAACGAATATCCATTTACCCTATTCGTTGATATATTCCAATAACCTGTTGCTGTAACATTAACTTCAAGTTTCATTTTATTTGTTGCATCAAGTTCTTTTCCAGCATAGTATTTTCCTTCTACAGTAATCTTAGAACAGTTCAATACAAAGTCTACAGCAGCTTTTTCAACAAATACGTATTTAGTATTACACGTGCTCTCTTTGCTGTTTAATGTGATTTTTAATAAATCGCCATTTACTCCCGTATTATACCCTATATTTGGTGTTCCTACTCCTTCTAAAAGTAACGTATAACTACCCGATGAAGGAAAAGTTCCCTTTGCCATAAAGTAATACCCATTGGTCGTACTTGCAATAATCTCATACGTTCCCGCTTGTGTAACAGTTACAGGAATAGTTAAATAGTTACTTGTATTTAAATAAACACCTTGTTTGTAAATACCGTGTGGTGTAATATCCTGACACTGAATGTTTGTAATTTCAAACACTGCAGGTGGTGGTGTACCACAAATACTCAACCAATTGTCTTGTGCTGCACTCCAATAGTTAAAACAACCCGTTGTTTTATTGTAAATTAATAAACCATCCGTTTTTGTCCCTATGGCATCTCTTTGTTGGGTTGTCAATCGAGGTGTCAAAAATCCTTTATTTGCACTCTCTAACTCAAGAATAGCGCCTAAGCTTGGAACTGCTGTTGTTCCTGAAATAGTTCCATCCTTAATTTTTGTCATATTTGTTTGGGCGATACTAGAAAAAACTCCTAGAAATAGTATCAATAACAATGAAATCACAGATCTCATACCCTTATATATAGCTGTATTATTATACATAATTTATCCTTTTAAATAGTTAGTTTTTTTGCATTAAATTCAAAATCAACTGCTCTAGTTGCTCAATTTTGTGCACCATTTCTTGATTTTGCTGTGCAGTTTGTGTTTGAAGTTCTTGATTACTTCTTTCTAACTGTTTAATTTTTATTTCCTTTTCTTCTAACTCATTTTTTTGATCAATGATGTGTAGATACAATTCTTCTGTTTTTTCAAGCAATTGAATAGACAATTCAGAAATGTTTATCGCATACCCTTCGTCTGATTTAGCTAATTCGTGAATCGGTGTGATTCCCGGTAAGTGACGATTCTCTTTAATATAATCCTCAACAGCATCTAAGCTCTTGAAATCATAATCGTATTTCAGTGAAGAATATCCATCGAAGTAATGATCAAATACATAATCTGCGTAGTAACTATTCACTGCAGAAATACTTCCATTTACTCTTAATCTCTCTCCTGGAGCTCCAGAAGGCTCAGTAAATCCAATTCCAACCCACCCTTTTGTATAAATATCTGCTGTATTTGAAGTCGCTACTTTATGTGTTGTTGTATCATACCAAGGATGTCTGTTAATCGAGGCTAATTCGATTGTGTGAATACTCTTATTCTCGTCCGTAAACAACAAGCTATTTGTATTTGGGTCAAATTCTAACTTAGTTAATGATTCCGCGTCCCCAACTAAATCCGTTAAATTAAACTCACTACTAACTCCCTCTTCATCAATATATTTTAATACGTGATTTATTGGATCATACGTTAATGTTGTCAATGTTTCACTTCCTTTTACTAATACGTTTATATCAATAGGATGCAACGTTCCATTTTCATCCTTATACGTCAAAGTGTACAGATCAAATTCTTGTCCATTCTCATCTGTTTCTTTCGTAACCACATTTTCAAGACTTGTCAATGTTTCATATATTTTAACAATCTCTGTTAAATCGATGATTTGTTTGATATTTTGCTCATCGTAATAGTAAAATTCATTGTTGACCACATCATAGTTAACATTGCCATAGGTGTGTTCTAACTTATTGATAATGTTATCAATGAATTCATTGTTGTTGGTAATTTGATTAATAAAATTACTGTTATCTCCCAACTTAGTAATGAACTCCTGATTTTCAACCAACTCCGTTACGAAAACATCATTATTTGCAATTACTTTACCTAAATCGTCAATCGATACGCTGAATGTCGTTCCCTCAGTATCTACAAGGGTTAAGAAATCATTGTTCACTGTAAA
>NZ_JACAGN010000005.1 GCF_030324495.1 Myroides sp. 1354
ACTTTTTTGGATAGTTTTGACATTAGCTTTCATATAAAAATTGACTTTTTATGGTCAACCTATATCAGGGACGTACAGAAGATAGTCATAAATAAGAAAAACCATTCCTTTTGTAGGGAGTGGTTTTTTTTGTGTTGATGAGGTGGTGGTGTGGTGTAGTGTGGTGTGTTGGTGTGGTGAGGGGGTGAGGGGCTGGTGAGAATTCATTTAGAATTTGCACAAAAAAACAAAAAAGCAAAAAAACAAAAAAACAAAAAAGCAAAAATCAACCGCTAGCTGCTAACCAATCTTGGATAACTTTTTCGTTTTTTGCACAATAAATTATAGGGATAGGCTGTTTAAAAAGGGTATAAATCGTTATATTTGACACTAAAATAAATAGAAAATCAATGCGTAGAATTAATAGGTTGGCTTGTATAGCTGCACTAGTGGGTAGTATGAGCCTTTATGCACAGCAAACGGCTGTATATACGGGTCCTTATGCAACGTTTAATCATGCAGTGGCGCTGTATAATGAACAAGAGTATTTAGCGGCCCAACTATTGTTTGATAAAATAAAAAAAGAAAATAGTTCAGAGAACAGAGAAATAGAAGCGGATTGTGCATATTATATCGCCAATTGTGCAATTCGATTGGATCAAAGTGGAGCGGAAAACAAAATTGATGATTTTGTAGCCAATTATCCAACGAGCTCGAAGCAGAATATTGCATATATAGAAGCAACGGATTATTATTTCACTAGAGGTCAATTTGCAAAAGCAGCACATTATGCTGCAAAAGTGAAGGATCACGTCATTGAAACAGAAAAAGTAGCTGATCGATTCTTTTTTGAAAAAGGATATAGTTCGTTCTATATGAAAAATAGAAAAGAGGCAAAAAAATACTTAGAAAAAGTAAGTCAAAAAGGAGAATGGGGGGAACAGGCAACCTATTATTTAGGGTATATTGCTTATGATACAGACAATTTTGACGATGCTAAAAAACTGTTTGAAAAGGTGGAAAGCAAGGAAAAGTACAAAGAGAAAATGGGGTACTTCCAAGCGGATATGAATTTCAAAACAGGAAACTTCGAACAGGCGATTGCAGATGGTTTATCGCAAATCAATAAATCGAATCCTCAAGAAAAATCAGAGCTTGCAAAAATCATAGGGGAAAGTTATTTCAACCTCAAGCAATATGATAAGGCTCTTCCTTATCTTTTAGAGTATAAAGGAAAAAATGGCAAGTGGAACAATACGGATTACTATCAATTAGGTTATGCGTATTACAAGTCAAAAGACTATGAGAAAGCCATTGAACAATTCAATAAAATTATTGATGGAGATAACGCTATTGCGCAAAATGCATATTATCATTTAGGAGAGAGTTATTTGCATACCCATAAAAAAACACAAGCGTTGAATGCATTTAAAAATGCATCAGAGATGCGTTTTGATGCGAGTATTCAAGAAGATGCTTTTTTGAATTATGGGAAATTGAGTTATGATATCGGAAATGCTTACCAAAGTGCGCCAAAAGTAATTAGCGGATTCATGGAAAAATACCCGAGTTCTCCGTATAGAGAGGAAATGGAGGGATTGTTGATTGACTCTTATATTACTTCTAAAAACTTTACTGAAGCTTTAGCTCTTTTAGAGAAAAACAAAACGACTGCAAATAAAGAGGCTTATCAAAAAGTGACTTTTTATCGCGGTTTGGAGTTGTTTGCTGAAGGGAAGTATAACGAGGCTTTGTCGATGTTTACTAAATCGTTAGTAGAACGTCAAGATGGGGTATTTACGGCTCGTGCATATTACTGGCAAGCGGAATCAAATTATGCGTTGAATAATTTTTCTGAGGCAATTTCTTCCTATGTAAGTTTTTTAGGTAGCCCACAGGCTAAGAACACCAATGAGTATAAAAATGTAAACTACGGATTAGGTTATACGTATTTTAAGCAGAAAGATTACGGTAATGCGGCGAAGCAATTTCAGAGTTTTATCGCAACAGCACCCAAAGATGAAGCAAGGCGTATTGACGCTTACCTTCGATTGGGGGATAGTCAATTTGTAGAAGGGGGGTATTGGCCAGCAATGGAGGCTTATAATAAAGTAATTGACGCCAATAAAGTAGATGTAGAGTATGCGCGTTTTCAAAAAGCATTAGCTTATGGATTTGTCGATCGACTACAGAAAAAAGCAGACGATTTAATTGCCTTTACCAAAGATTATCCTAAATCAAGCTTAGCAGATAATGCGTTGTATGAATTGGGGATGACCTATGTTGTGATGCAACAGCCGCAAAAGGCTACGCCTATTTTTGATCAATTACTGAAAAATTATCCGAAGAGCTCTTATGCTTCTAAGGCTTTATTGCGTCAGGGATTAATTCAGTATAACGCCAATAGAGCAGATGATGCTTTGGTGAAATTTAAAGAAGTAGTAGCGAAGTATCCTAGCAGTGCAGAAGCCATCGAAGCGGTTCAAAATGCTAGATTAGTTTATGTAGATCAAGGAAAGGTGGATGAATATGGTGCTTGGGTAAAAGGACTGTCATTTGTTAGTGTGAGTGATTTAGAATTGGATAAGGATACCTATGAGTCTGCAGAAAAGCAGTATATGCAAAACAATACACAAGCGGCAATTACCGGTTTCGAGAAATATTTGGCTGCATATCCAAAAGGACTAAAGGCTTTGCATGCTCATTTCTATTTGGGGCAAATGTATTTTGCTTCCAACAATCTGAAGAAAGCACAACCTCATTATTTAGCTGTTGTTGAAGGAAACAAAAATGAATATGTAGAGGTAAGTTTATCGCGTTTATCAGAAATCTACTTGAAAGACAAAGATACTGATCAGGCGTTATTGATGTTGAGTCGATTGGAAAATGAGGCTGCACAAGAACAAAATAAAGTGTTTGCGAAATCGAATTTAATGAAGTTGTATTATCAAGAAGAAGATTATACGAATGCTTTAAATTACGCTGAACAAGTGTTGAAATTAGCGAAAATTGACGATAAGGTTAAAAGTGATGCGCAGATTATTATTGCGAGAACCGCTTTTGCAAATAAACAATATGACAAAGCGAAAAAAGGGTATGCAGATGTAGCAAAAATTGCCAAAGGAGAATTGGCTGCTGAAGCTTTGTACTACGATGCATTCTTTAAGCGCATGGACAATAAGTTTGACGCTTCTAATGAAAGTGTTCAGAAATTGGCAAAAGACTATTCAACCTATAAGTATTATGGAGCAAAAGGATTGGTGATAATGGCTAAAAATTTCTATAGTTTAAAAGATGCATACCAAGCAACGTACATCTTGGATAGCGTTATTAAGAATTTTGGAGAATTTGCGGATGTTGTTGCGGAAGCACAGCAAGAATTGAACACCATTAAGAGCCAAGAGGCGAAAAGCAATTCATCTGTTGTACAGTAAGGTTTAATCGAATTAGAAAGTAATTATGAAGCAGATAAAAATATTAACCTTTGTATCAAGTGTTTTGTTCGTTGGTACAGCGGTTGCTCAAGATAAAAATAAAAGTGATTTAGGAACAGAGGTTGTTGATGTGGTAAGACGTTATGACGCTACTGTTTCGGAAGCATTTAAAGTAAGAGAAGTTCCTAATTTAGACGAAGATGTTAAGAGTAAAAAGAAAGAAGTGATTTATACCATTACTTCTTTTCCCGTAGCATCTACCTTCGTGCCCACGAAAGGAGAGGCTGCAAAAGTGGAGGCAAAGCGCAATTTAGAGCGTTTTGACAATTATGCATTATTCGCTATCGGTAATTATACGAATATTAATGGAGAGTTATTTTTGAGTAGTCAAATTGATCCAGATAGTTATATAGCGGGATTTGTGAATCACTTCTCTTCTCAAGGGGGAATTAAGAACTTGCTTTTAGATGATGATTTTTCTAAGACAAAAGCGGGAATTAATTTTTCAGGTCAGAAAAAGAAAATTGGATGGAATACAGAAGTAGGAGGATCTTACCAAACCTTGAATTGGTATGGTTTACCTCAGGAGGAAATGGGAGATTCGATTCCGCAGAGTACAGTGGTGAGTATTAATCCAAAACAAAAATATAAATCGTTCTATTTTGATGGATCAGTATCTTTTGAAGATTTGCCAATCAAAGGGATTGATGTGTATTACAATAATTTTAGTGACGATTTTGATCGTGCCGAAAATCACTTTGTATTTAAGCCAAGAGTAGAAACGGCTATTGATGAAAATATCATAGGGAAGTTGAATGTAGTTGTGGATTATGTGAGTTCGGATTATAAAAAACAAAATTTCTTTGATGCAGATGGAACGGTCAATTTTGCAAACAACAGTATTCAAACTGTTAAGTTGAAAGATCAGCATTTTACATTTGGAGCAGAGCCTAGTGTTGTTTTTAAAGGAGATGATTACTTCGTGCAATTAGGGGTAGGTTTGTATTACAACAATGGAAAAGTAGGAGGGAACTCAGATAATGTATTTAAATTCTATCCACAAGTTAAGGCGTCTTATAACTTAGTGCCGAATATTGTAATTGCTTATGCTGGAATTGATGGGAATTTAACGCAAAATACATTCAAAGATTTTGTAGATCAAAATCCATTTGTTTCACCAGAAGCGGGATTGTTGCCAACAGATAAAACCTATGATTTTTATGCAGGGATGAAAGGAAAGTTAGATCATACCGTTTCTTATAATGTAAAGGCATCTTACCGCAAGGAAAATGACAAAGCATTATTTATTTCTACTCCGTATTCTTCTAATGTCAATCGAATGAATTATTTGTACGGGAATGCTATGGATGTAGTTTATGCTGAAGTAGAAACGTTTAACCTTTTTGGAGAGTTGCGTTTTGATTTGGATAATACTGTGATTATGGGCATTAGAGGAGAGTACAATCACTACAAATCAAATGCGGGAGAAGCGTGGGGATTACCTGATTTTAAAGTAGGAGCCGATGTGTTGATTAATTTTACGGATCAATGGTTTGCTGGTGTTGATTTACAATATGTAGGAGAGCGAAAAGATTGGTTCGTTGATCAAGGGTATGGAACCGATGCTGCTGTTATGCCAAAAAGCATGGAGAGAAAAGTGGATGGATATGCGGATTTAAGTTTAAAGGTAGGGTATCGACCTACGAAAAACTGGACCGTATTCTTAAAGGGAAATAATCTATTGAATGAAAACTATAATCAATGGGGAAGTTTCAAGTCACAAGGGATACAAGTGATGGGAGGAGCTATTTATAAATTCGACTTTTGAGAACAATTACGATTTAAATATTGTTAAAAATCATATTTTTTTAGTTTAAAACCGTTTTATTCTCATTTTTTAATTTTTTTTAATACTTTATTGAAGTACTTTTGTCGCTCAAACAGCAATACAGAACCTATCAGGTATTTAAGAAATTAGAAATGACACTAAAACAAGAATTAAAAGCTACATTTATACAGCGATTAGATGATAAGATTGATGCCCTTCGAGGCATTGTCGAGGATTTAGCGGTGGATGCTCAAACAGATGCGAAAAGCTCTGCGGGAGATAAACACGAAACGGCTTTATCCATGATGCATCTAGAGCAAGAAAATATAGCGAAAAAAATCAGAGAAAGCCTCGATTTACGAGAGGTTGTCAAACGCATAGATGAGAATAAAAACTCAGATGTCGTGGAGTTTGGAAGCATTGTAAAAGTCAATACAGTTTATCTATTTTTGGCTGCTGCCTTGCCGAAAGTAACCGTAGACGAAGTATCGGTTTTAGGTGTTTCTATGGATGCACCCATTGCAAAGGCGCTTTTGGGACGTAAATTACATGATTCGTTTTCATTTAATAATTGTGATTTTACGGTTAACTTTTTAGAATAAAAAAATAAAACAATAACAACATAGGTGTAAGCGAGAGTTTACACCTTTTTTTGTTGGGATAAGGGGTGAAAATTAAGTTAAACTTTATTGTGAAAAGATGGAATATTATTGTAATTTGAGACCTTCTGTTTTTTGTTGGAAATGTTTAGATTAAAGATGAAAAACCTTGAGATAAGAAGTAGAGAAGTTGATAAATTGTTATAAAAAAGCTATATTTGTACGTTACTTATTTTAGAAAATTATTATGAGCCAAGAAGTAAATAAGGGAAATTATTCAGCCGATAGTATTCAGGCACTAGAAGGAATGGAGCACGTAAGAATGCGTCCTTCCATGTATATTGGAGATGTAGGAGTGCGCGGATTACACCACCTTGTATATGAAGTAGTAGATAACTCTATTGATGAGGCATTAGCAGGTCACTGTGATACCATTAATGTAATTATTAACGAGGATAATTCCATCTCTGTTGAAGATAACGGTCGTGGTATTCCTGTTGATATACACAAAAAAGAAGGTGTATCCGCTTTAGAGGTAGTAATGACCAAAATTGGTGCAGGAGGTAAGTTTGATAAAGACTCATACAAAGTATCAGGAGGTTTACACGGGGTAGGAGTATCGTGTGTGAATGCTTTATCTGATTTATTGAGAGCTACGGTTTACCGCGATGGAAAAATCTACGAACAAGAGTATTCAAAAGGTAAAGCTTTATTTCCAGTAAAAGTAGTTGGTGAAACGGATAAGAGAGGGACAACAGTTATGTTTAAACCCGATCCAACCATCTTTACACAAACCTTAGAATATTCATACGATACTTTAGCTTCTCGTTTACGTGAACTAGCGTTCTTAAACAAAGGATTGACAATCACGTTGACAGATGCACGTGAGGTAAATGAAAAAGGTGAAGTTAAAAATGAAGTCTTCTTTTCTAAAGAAGGATTAAAAGAATTTATTAAATTCTTAGATGGTAATCGCACGCCAATTATCAACGAAGTAATCTGGATGGAATCAGATAAAGGAGATGTGCCCGTTGAGGTTGCGTTAGTCTATAATGATACCTATTCAGAGAATATCTATTCTTATGTAAATAACATTAATACACACGAAGGAGGAACGCATTTACAAGGTTTCCGTATGGGATTAACACGTACGTTGAAAAAATATGCTGATGCTTCGGGGTTGTTAGATAAATTGAAATTTGAAATTAGTGGGGATGATTTCCGCGAGGGGTTAACAGCTATTATTTCTGTTAAAGTAATGGAACCACAGTTCGAAGGTCAAACAAAGACGAAATTGGGGAATAGAGAAGTTGTTTCTCCTGTAAGTCAGGCAGTAGCAGAAATGTTGGAGAATTACTTAGAAGAGAATCCAAACGACGCTAAAATTATCGTTCAAAAAGTAATTTTGGCTGCACAAGCTAGACATGCTGCGAAAAAAGCACGCGAAATGGTTCAGCGTAAAACCGTAATGACAGGAGGAGGTCTTCCTGGGAAATTATCGGATTGTTCGGAACAAGATCCAACGAAATGTGAGGTATTCCTTGTCGAGGGTGACTCGGCGGGTGGAACTGCCAAACAAGGACGCGACCGTAATTTCCAAGCGATTTTACCGTTGCGTGGTAAGATTTTGAACGTGGAAAAAGCCATGGGACACAAAGTGTTCGAAAGTGAAGAGATTAAAAATATCTTTACTGCTTTGGGTGTTACGATTGGAACAGAAGAAGATAGTAAAGCTCTGAATCTTGAAAAATTGCGTTACCATAAAGTAGTAATCATGTGTGATGCCGACGTGGACGGTAGCCACATTGCAACGCTTATTTTGACATTCTTCTTCCGCTATATGAGAGGATTGATTGAAAATGGACACGTATTTATCGCAACTCCACCTTTGTATATGGTGAAGAAAGGACAACGCAAAGTTTATGCGTGGAGCGATGAAGAACGCATCGATTTAATGGAAGAAATGGGTAATGGATCAAGTGTACAACGATACAAAGGTCTTGGAGAGATGAATGCAGAACAATTGTGGGAGACTACAATGAATCCAGAGCACCGTATTTTAAGACAAGTTAGAATTGACGATTTAAAAGAAGCCGATTTAGTTTTCTCAATGTTGATGGGGGATGAAGTTCCACCACGTAGAGATTTTATTGAGAAAAATGCAACGTACGCGAAAATCGATGCTTAATTAAAAATATCTAAAATAAAAGGTCAAGCATATTGCATTGACCTTTTTTTGTTTAACGAAAACTTTAAAGCCATTTAATTATGAAAGTATCTGTAATTGGAGCAGGTAACGTTGGTGCTACATGCGCTGAAGTTATCGCATTTAGGCAAATAGCAAGCGAGGTAGTCCTTGTGGATATTGCCGAAGGATTAGCTGAAGGTAAAGCGATGGATATCATGCAATGCGCTGCTAACTCAGGTTTTGACACCGTTGTCAAAGGGGTAACTAAACAATATGCCCGTACAGTAAACAGTGATGTTGTTGTGATTACTTCCGGAATTCCTAGAAAACCAGGAATGACACGTGAAGAATTAATTGGAACAAATACTGCTATTGTAAAAAGTGTGATGGAGAATGCATTGACAGTTTCTCCCAATGCTATTTTTGTTATTGTGACTAATCCAATGGATACAATGGCTTTAGCTGCTTTGAAAATATCGGGTTTGCCTAAGAATAGAATTATCGGAATGGGAGGGGCATTAGACTCTGCGCGTTTCAAGTATTTTCTAAGTCAAAAATTAGATAAACCAGTAGCGGATATCGAAGGAATGGTTATTGGAGGTCATGGTGATACAACGATGATTCCGCTTATCCGTTTAGCAACGTATAAGGGAATTCCAGTTACTCAATTATTATCAGAGGCAGATCAGCAAGAAGTAGTGAAACAAACGATGGTTGGTGGAGCTACCTTGACTAAACTATTGGGGACTTCCGCTTGGTATGCACCAGGTGCAGCAGTAGCACAATTGGTGGATAGTATCTTGCACGATAGAAAAAAATTAATACCTTGTTCAACTTTATTGGAAGGAGAATATGGGGAACAAAATATTTTTATTGGTGTTCCTTGTATTATCGGAAGAAACGGCATCGAGAAAATCGTAGATGTGGCTTTAAATAAAGAAGAAAAAGAAGAATTTAGTAAGAGTGCGGAAGCTATTAAAGAGGTAAATAAAGAACTTCATAACATACTTTCATAAAATAATTATAACAGCTCGAGCAAATAGAAGTGAAATTCCTTGTTTTTTTAGCGATAAACTTGCCAAAAGAATTGGTTAATCTAGCATCATATTTTATATTTGCTCGTTTTAAAAAAATAATTAATTAATTTTTAGTAATAATGCAAAACAAGGGACTTGTTAAATTTTTTGCAATAATTTTTGCTCTGGTAAGTATTTATCAGTTGTCTTTCACCTTTGTTACAGGCCATTATGAGGACAAAGCGAAAGCTTTTGCTAACGGGGATTCTGAGAAAGAATTACACTATTTAGACTCTATTGGTAACCAAACAGTTTTTTTAGGACAGACATTTAATGAAGTAAGAGCTAAACAAATCAACAAAGGATTAGATTTAGAGGGAGGTATTAACGTTACGTTACAAATCTCAATCAAAGATATCCTTAAAGGATTAGCGAATAATTCGAAAAATGCTGTTTTTAATAAAGCATTGGCAGAGGCTGAGACAATGAGACAAGGTAATCAAAGTTACCTTGATGCGTTTTATGCTGCTTTTGAAAAAGAATCAAAAGGAAGTGTAAAATTAGCTTCTGGAGATATTTTTGCAAACAGAAATTTAAGTGAGATTACAGTAGGAATGTCAGATAACCAAGTAAAGGCTATCTTAGACAGAAAAGTAAAAGAATCTATTGAGAGTGCGTATCGCGTATTCAGAGAGCGTATTGACAAATTTGGTGTTTCACAACCCAATATTCAAATGCTTGGTGATACTGGACGTATTTTAGTTGAATTGCCAGGTGCAAAAGATGTAGATCGTATCAAGAATCTTTTACAGAGTACTGCTCAATTAGAGTTCTGGGAAACGTATAAGGTTGAGGAAATTGGAAACTACTTAGCTTCTGCTAATGAGTATTTAAAGTCAACTGAAAAAGCGGCTAAACCTGAAACAAAAACAACAGAACAAGTTCAAGATTCAACAAAAACAGATGTTGATGCATTATTAGGTGGAATCAAAGCTGATTCGACTGAAACGGATCAATTGCAAGAATTGGGTCCTTTATTCAGCTTATTCGTTGGAGGTGGACAACAAGGAAGCCCAATTTTAGGCTATGTTCAAACAAAAGATACAGTAAAGGTAAATGGTTTATTAAAACGTCAAGACGTTAGAAACTTGTTGCCAGCTGATCAAAAATACGCTCGTTTTGTTTGGGGTAAACCAAGTAAAAAAGCACCAGATATCGTTGAGTTATATGCATTAAAAACAAACCGTGAAGGAGTTCCTCCTTTAAGCGGAAGTGTAGTAACAGGTGCACAAGACGAATATGATAACTTCGGTCGTCCAGTTGTTGGAATGACAATGAGTCCAAAAGGAGCTAAGATCTGGGAAGAATTAACTGGAAAAGCATATGCTGAACGCTCGAATATCGCTATCGTTTTAGATAACGTAGTTTATTCGGCTCCAGGGGTTACAAACGGAGCTATCTCTGGTGGTAGATCATCTATTTCAGGTGATTTTACTGTGGCTGATGCAAAAGACTTAGCAAATATCTTACGTGCTGGTAAATTACCTGCAGGTGCTGATATCGTACAATCTGAAATCGTAGGACCATCATTAGGACAACAAGCAATTGATGCAGGTATGTTATCTGCGATTGCTGGTTTAATCGTTGTTTGGTTATGGATGGCTTTCTACTACGGTAGAGCGGGTTGGTATGCAAATATTGCGTTATTAGCCAACTTATTATTCATGTTCGGTATCTTAGCTAGCTTAGGTGCTGTATTGACATTACCAGGTATTGCCGGTATCGTATTAACCATGGGTACTGCGGTAGATGCGAATATTATTATCTCTGAACGCGCGAAAGAATGTCTGCGAAAGGGTATGAATTTGGCGGATACAATTAAAGAATCTTACAGCTGGCATGGTGCAATGCGTCCAATCGTAGATGCAAACGTAACGCACATCCTTACTGGGGTTATTTTATTCGCTTTCGGATCAGGACCTATCAAAGGATTCGCTACTACTTTATTAATTGGTATTGCTACTTCATTGTTTACTTCAATCTTCATCGCTCGTATCTTTATGGATAGAGACGTGAAAGCAGGAAGAACTTTAATGTTTGCAACGAATATCACGAAAAACTGGTTTACAAACTTCAATTTCGATTTCTTGAAAATGAAGAAAACAACGTATGGTATTTCTGCTTTAATCGTTGTAGTTTCTTTTGCTTCATTCTTTATCAATGGATTTGATGAAGGAACGGATTTCGTTGGAGGTAGAACATTCCAAGTGAAATTTGATAAAGCCGTTTCTGCTAATGAGGTAAGTGAAAAATTAGGAGAAGTATTCGGTGTAAACGTTGAAGCAAAAGTTTTTGGTAACAAAGAGCAATTGAAAATCACTACTAAATATAAAGTAGAAGAAGAAGGTGCTGCTGTTGACCAAGAAGTGAATGAGAAATTGTACAACGGATTAAAATCATACTACGCGAAAGATATTACGTACGAAGAATTCGTTAATGCTACGGAAGGTAAAGTTTATGGAGTTATTCAAGCTTCTAAAATCGGACCAAGTGTTGCAAAAGACGTAAAACAAAATGCTTATTGGGCTGTTTTAGGTTCAATGGCTGCTATCTTCGTTTACTTAGTAATTTCATTCCGTAAATGGCAATATTCTTTAGGAGCTATTGTATCAGTTGCGCACGACGTAATCTTTGTATTAGGAGTTTACTCTTTGACATACAAATTTATGCCATGGCACATGGAAATCGATCAACACTTTATCGCGGCTATCTTGACTGTAATTGGTTATTCGATGAACGATACTGTAATTGTATTTGACCGTGTGCGTGAGTTTATCGCTGGTAAAACAAAAGGTGATTTCAATAAGATTGTAAATGATTCAGTAAATACAACATTATCGAGAACAATTAATACATCATTGACGTTAATCTTTGTATTATTGATTATGTTCATCTTTGGTGGAGATTCTATCCGTGGATTTATTTTTGCTATGTTAATTGGTATTGTTGTTGGTACTTATTCATCTTTCTTCTTAGCTACGCCTGTATTAGTTGATACAATGCCTAGAAAAGATAAAGAAGAAATCGAAAGATTACACCAAGAAGCTCAAGAAGAATTAGCTGCAGAACAAGCATAATTTTTCAAGAACTGAAACAAAATAGGAAAGAGGAAGTAGTGGTAACTACTTCCTCTTTTTGTTTTAAATGAGGTTTTGTTTTTCTACTAAAAAAGTGTTTTTTAGATTTGTAGTAGAAGAAAATAAAAGATAGTCACAATGAAAAAAATAGGAATCGTTGTTTTTCTACTCTTTGGATTTTTTGGAGCAGGGATAGCTCAAAATCCAGTTACCTACAGAAATGGGATGGTGGTGTCCGCCCATCCAGAAAGTAGCCAAGTAGGAGTAGATATATTAAAAAAAGGGGGAAATGCAATTGACGCAGCCGTTGCTGTTGAATTAGCATTGGCTGTTGTTTATCCCAATGCAGGAAATATTGGAGGTGGTGGATTTATGATTTATCGCAGCGCAGATGGAAAAACAGATGCGTTGGATTATCGGGAAAAAGCTCCTTCACAAGCAAGAGAAAATATGTATTGGGCAGGAGACGGTACGCCTATTGCAGCGTTGAGTATGAAAGGAGGATTGGCAAGTGGCGTACCTGGAACTATTGCTGGAATGGTGAAAGCGCATGAGAAATACGGTTCATTGCCTTGGAGAGAGGTGGTTCAACCTGCTATAGATTTGGCAGAGAAAGGGTTTCGACTTACTGAAAAACAAGCCAAAGAATTTACTAAATATCACGATGTATTTGTACAGTATAGCACACAGCAAACAGCTTTGACGAGTCAAGTGACTTGGAATAAAGGAGATTTATTTGTTCAATCCGATTTAGCCCAAACGTTAAAGCGCATACAGCAAGAGGGAAGAAAAGGGTTTTATGAAGGTGAAGTAGCGAAGCTTATTGTAGAAGAAATGAAACGCGGTAACGGGATGATTACTTTGGCGGATTTAAAACAATATGAAGCCGTTTGGCGAACACCGATTGTTTCAGAATACAAGGGCTTGAAAGTTATTTCGATGCCTCCTCCAAGTAGTGGAGGTATTGCGTTAATCGCTCTTTTGCAGTCGGTAGAACGATTTCCATTAAAACAATGGGGGTTTCAATCTGAAAAGACAATCCAAGTGATGGTTGAGGCCGAAAGACGCGTTTATGCGGATCGAGCAAAACACTTAGGTGATCCCGATTTTTGGAAGGTTCCTCAAGAGGAATTAACAAATAAAGCCTATAATGTTGGGCGAATGTCCGATTTAAACTTTAAAGAGGCAACGCCGAGTAGTCAAATAAAAGCAGGTGTTTTTGAAGGCTATGAAAGCGAAGAAACGACGCATTATGCTATTGTGGATCAAAAGGGAAATGCCGTTTCGGCCACGACAACATTAAATGATTCTTATGGATCAAAAGTAATTGTTGGTGGAGCGGGGTTCTTATTAAACAATGAGATGGATGATTTTTCGGTTAAACCTGGGACACCTAATATGTATGGATTAGTTGGAGGAAAAGCCAATGCAATTGAAGGAAATAAACGAATGTTGAGTTCCATGACTCCAACGATTTTGGAAAAAAACGGCAAATTGTATATGGTGGTGGGAACGCCCGGAGGTTCAACGATTATTACTTCTGTATTTCAAACAATCTTAAATGTTGTAGAATTTGGAATGAATATGCAAGAAGCTGTCGCAGCTCCTCGTTTTCATCATCAATGGTTGCCAGATCAAATTGATTACGAGCCTAAGGCAATCGAGGTAAAAACAAGAAAAGCGCTGGAAGATAAAAAGTATGTGCTAAAAGAACGCAATCCATATGGGAAGGTGGAAGGAATTTTAGTTAATGATGATGGTAGTTATCAGGGAGGTGCAGATCCGAGAGGTGACGATATTGCCAAAGGATACTAAAAATGTATAGCAAATAAGGAGGTTAGAATTAGACGACGCTACTATTTACGTGGGATTGACCAAAAAAAATGTGTTAATTATTTTTATTTTTTGTATTTTTGATACACGAAAAAGAAAGTCGGTTAAATAAGGGGAAAGATTCTTCTTAACCTATGAATGGAATTATTATTAATAGTGTAAATCAAATTAGAATAACAACAATAAAACAGCTGAAATGAGTATTTTATTGTGTATTCTTTAAAGGTTATACCATAAATGAATCAATAAACAAAGTGCTAGAACATTCTTTACAACAAGCCATTAAAGTCTACTCAAATGCAAATGACGCATCTGTTTATGTAGCTGATAAAATTGCGCAATTAATTAAAGCAAAGCAAGAGAAGGGCGATCTTGCTATTTTGGGATTAGCAACAGGATCTACACCTAAGGGTGTGTATAGAGAATTGGTGCGCTTGCATCAAAGTGAAGGATTAAGTTTTCAGAATGTAGTAACTTTCAATTTGGATGAATATTATCCTATGCATCCAGTAGAAGAACAGAGTTATGTAACCTTCATGAAGCAAAATCTGTTTAATCATATTGATATTCCTACAAACCATATTCACATTCCAGACGGAACATTAGCTTTGGATGCTATACAAGCCTATTGTGATTTGTATGAAAAAAAGATTGCTGACTTTGGTGGATTAGATATGCAATTGTTGGGTATAGGACGCAGCGGACATATTGGATTTAATGAACCGGGATCTTTGCAAGGTTCCTTAACGCGTTTGGTGCAATTAGATGCAATAACCCGTGAAGATGCAGCTGATGACTTTGGAGGAATGGAAAAAGTTCCAACCCAAGCCATTACAATGGGAATTCAAACGATTGTTCAAGCGAAGCAGATCTTTTTGCTAGCGTTGAGTGAACGCAAGGCAGAGATTATTCAAAAAGCATTAAAAGGAGAAATATCCTCAGCTATTCCTGCTACTTTTTTACAACAATTAGAACAAGTAGAGTATGTTTTAGATCATAAAGCTGCAGCATTGTTATAGTATACTGTATACAGGTTAAAGATATTGATAAGGTAAAAGAAGCCCAAATATAGGACCCTCTTTTACCTTATTTTTTTGGGGATTGGTAAATGAATCTTTTTTATCCTTGTCTATAGTTGTCCATGATGGAACGAAAAAGTTCAGCATTGGATGGGGGAGTTAATATTACTGCACTAATTTTCTTATCGACGATATTGTACAAGGAGTCAAAGGTTTTACCCCCTGTTGAAATAATAGGAAAATTGGGATAGTGACGTTGTATATGTTCAACAAGGGCAACTGTGTTTGGTCCTCCCGTAACATTAAAGCAAGACACTCCTGCTTGTATGCGTTGATCAAAATCAAAATTTAAAGTTGAAACACTAGAAATAATGGGGATAGATAGCTGTTGTTTCAAACGAGCAATATCTTCATTTTTGAAAGGTTGATTGACAATGACTGCTGCTGCACCATATTTTTGTGCTTGTATCGCGATTTCAATGGCGTAATCTCCTTGTGTCATTCCACCACCAATACCGCAAATAACAGGTCTATTGGAAAACGCAATGAGTGTTTTAATAATTTGAATAGATGGAGGAAAGGGATAAACGGCTAAAAGCGCATCCGCATCATTATTCTCAATCAGCGCTAAATCAGTAGAATAAAGGATGGTTTTAATCTTATTTCCTTTTAATTCTAATCCTTTGCAGGATTTTGTGATATGTTTAGGCGTTGGAATTTTCGCTTGATTCTTTGACTGCGATTTCCAAAATAAAAATAAGTTCCAAAAACGCCTTTTAGGTGTTTTGAAATTCCATATAGAGTTTAAATTTGCTGTAGTTGACATGGTTTGCGTGTTTAAGGATGTAACGCAAAGATTCAAAAATCAACAATTTTACAAGGTTTACTGTCGTCAATTAACGTAAAATTGTAATGAGACTCTATTTTTGTGTAATGTAATTTCCTCAAAAAGGAGAATATTTTCCCGTTGCAGATAAACCGTTTGGTTTACGGGATATCTTGAGGAATGGTCCATTGGGCCATATGCCAATTTACTTGATAAGGATAAGGCTCATAAAAAGCATCATCTTCGTTAATCGTATATCCTTGTTTCGCGTTGATTTGCGCTTCTAACATAATCGTTCTCGCCTTGTTTTTTTCGTTCTGAGCGAGAAAACACATACCTTTATAATATTGAGCATCAGAGAATTTAGAATATTCAGCAAGTGCTTTGTCTAAGTAATGATGCGCCTGATTATAGTCTCTCAATTCATAGTAAATAACTCCCATATAAAATAGGTCGAGGTAATGAAGCCAAGATTCACCCTGCTTTTGAATGGTGCGATTTAAGTCTTTTTCTAAGGTGATTTTAGCTTGTTCAAAGTTGTTGAGCTGTAAGTAACACAACGCAATATAAAAGGCATAGGAATGATCATTTTGGTAATCGTAACCATATTCTTTTTCTGCTATTTGCATATCTTCAATTGCAGCTTTATAATCGCGTTGAAAAATACACTTTAAATACCCTCTTCTTCCTAAATAGGCCTTTCTGTCATATCGTACGGCTTGATCATAACAAGCAACAGCAAGATCGTATTTTTTCATTTTCCAATAAGGTAAAGCTTTGTTTTGCCATAATACAGCAATTGTGGAATCCTGAGCAAGCGCTAAATCTATCTGGTCATTCCATCCTTGTTGGGTATAATGATAGTGATAAGCCCCTTGGGTAAGGTATTGGTCGATGATATCTTCTTGTTTGGACTGTCCCAAACTAGCTAAGGATCCCCATAGAAAAAACAGCAGTATACGTGTTCTCATTAGTTGATGTTAGTGAATCGTTTGATGTGACGTCTAATATAGTAAGAAAGAGAATGTAAATGTTAGCGAATTGATAGATTATACTTTTTTTTAATAGTAGAGTGTATCTTGTTTAGTTTTACTATTCCTTTTTTACATAAGAAACTGATTTTTACTGTATC
Source organism: Myroides sp. 1354 (assembly GCF_030324495.1). GTDB lineage: Bacteria > Bacteroidota > Bacteroidia > Flavobacteriales > Flavobacteriaceae > Flavobacterium. The sequence continues at coordinate 16,992 of NZ_JACAGN010000005.1, forward strand.
TTGTTGAAAATATTCATTCGTATGAAAAAGAAAAAGATTTTTATTAGTTTACTTCTAGTAGGATTTATTTTCAGTTGTGCAACAAATAGAAAGATAGATGAATATGAGGAAATACCTGATTATATTAAGTATGAGTCATTACAATTAACCTATTTAAATAAGATAAAAAGAAATAAGTATTACTTGATTCAAACTATAAATAGTAAGAATGAAATTAGTTACATTATTTCTTATAATAGAAATAAAAACAGTTTTACAAACCCGAGGAATAGGCAAAAAATAATACTGCGTAAAGGAGAAACTTTTGATTTCATAACAACATCTGTATTTGAAAATGTAGTTCAAAATTTTAGTTATCTACGACATATTATTATTTTGAATGATACAATTTGGAGCAATGTCGCTAATGAAAATAGATTATTCCATACAAAACCAAAAATATATCACGGCATCAATACTGTTGGATTAACCATTTATCAATAAAGGTTATGCATAAATTAAAAGAATAAATTAATTAAAAATAAAAAACATGAGAATATTTAAGTTTCTGTTAATCAGATTTTTAATTTTGTTTTTTTCTTTCTGTATGGGGTGTCAACGCAGTGAAGGGACTTATGATTTGCAATTAGATCATATGATGTTGATGTATGGGAAGGATATAGAAAAAGACATAAAGTGGTTGAGCGAAAGTGTTGCACTTAAGAAAGATAGTTTTGAAAAACGCGAAATTGAGTTGAAATACGCTGCTGTAATTCGAGATATGGAATCCTATTTTTTTTATTTAGAACAGCTGGATTCTAGTAGTTTAGCTCAAGAAAAGAATCTTTTTTATACAGATAAGGATGAAATAACGCTAGAAGGTAAAGTTTTTATCCAAAAGAGTAAGCAATTAATGGAGCAATTAGATCAGCTCGTACATGAGCCATTTCTAAAAAAACGGATAGCTATATTGCTAGGAGTTTCAGATGTGAAAAATGAAGAGAATATTTATTTTAATTATATGGATTATTATTTTTTAGGACTTCCTCCAAAGACATTTAACTACCTCATTAAAATGCGCAAAAGAGATGTATTATTGATAGCACATGAACTAGTGAAATACTGACCAAAATTTACAGTTTATGACCTAATATCACTATACTATCATGATTGAATAATTTTACACTTTTACGATAAAGAACTCCTTGCATTATTTATCCTATGATAATTTTAATGTAGGATGCAGACTGTAATTTTGTGCTGTTATTTTAAACTTAAACGATTAAAAAACAATGACGACTACAAAACTATTATTATCCGAGATTTTTCCAACGAAGACTAGAATTCGACTAGTTGCTGTTTGGTTAATTGTGATTTTATTTCTGCTATTTGGCCAGAGTATCTTAGGGGATACGATTACGGGTACGATTGCGTTAGGAACATTTTTAGTTTTACTCTTCACGATTATTGGAGCGGCATTTGGCGTAGTGAAAGAAGCGGATGAGCTTGCCCATAAACTAGGAGAGCCCTACGGAACGTTGATTTTAACCTTGTCGATTGTATCCATTGAGGTGATTTTGATCGCAGCAGTGATGCTAGGGCCAGGGGAAAATCCAACTATTGGAAAAGACTCTATTTTCTCTGTAATGATGATTATCATGAACTTGGTTATTGGTTTGTGTATTCTATTAGGTGGCTTAAAGTTTGGTGAACAAGAATATAACGCTCAAGGAACCTTATCCTATATGGGGATGATTATTATGCTTGGTGGAATAGGGTTGTTATTGCCCAATTTCATCCAAGGAGCAGGTGGAGGTCAATTTACCACAATACAAGCCGTTGTATTAGCTGGTTTAGTGATTTTGCTCTATGGCTTTTTCTTGCTGTTGCAGATGAAGCGCTACAAGCATTTGTACATTCAGCCGAAGGCAGGGAATATGGAAATTTTATTTGTAGAACGTCATGAAGTAGGAGGACAAGAAGAGGAAGGTGTAACAGAATCAGTACCGGTAGATAAAAGGGAAATCTGGATACGTACCTTGATTTTACTAGGTATGATTTTACCCATTGTATTGCTTTCTCACAATATGGCTGTAGTAGTAGATTACGGAATTAAAGCGGCTAATTTACCTCCTTTATTGGGTGGAGTTTTGATTGCTATTATCGTATTTACACCTGAGTCGATGACGGCGGTTAAAGCAGCTTTAAACAATGAATTTCAACGTGCAATTAACTTGTGTCATGGTGCTTTTGTATCTACTGTGGGACTGACGATTCCAGCGGTTTTAATCGTGGGACTGATTACCGGGAAAACAGTTTTATTTGGTATGACACCTACAGAGACCATTCTCTTTGTCATTACTTTATTGTTGAGTTTGATGACTTTTATTGGCAAGCGAACAACGCCAATTATGGGAATGATGCACTTGGTACTCTTTGTAGTGTTTATGCTTTTAATTTTTAATCCTTAATATAAAAACGTAAAATGGAACAGAACAAAGGACCCGTTTCACAATTTTTAGCTAGTAATTTTTTACATTTTAATGCTGCTTCAACTATAGATGCAGCCAAAGGGTATGAGGCACATCTTGCAGCCGGAGGAAAGATGCTTATTTCTTTGGCAGGTGCTATGAGTACGGCTGAACTAGGTATTTCTTTAGCCGAGATGATTCGCCAAGGAAAAGTAGATATTATCAGTTGTACAGGGGCCAATTTAGAGGAGGATATCATGAATTTGGTGGCTCATTCACAATATAAGCGAATACCCAATTATCGCGATTTAACGCCACAGGATGAATTGGATTTGTTGGAAAATAAATACAACCGCGTAACAGATACTTGTATTCCAGAAGAAGAGGCTTTTCGCAAGATTCAACATCACATTGAAAAAATATGGAAAGATGCTCAAGCGCAAGGAGAGCGCTATTTTCCACATGAATATATGTATAAGTTGTTGTTGAGCGGTGTGTTGGAACAAGATTATGAAATTGATCCAAAGAACTCGTGGATGTTGGCTGCTGCAGAACGCAATTTGCCTATTGTTGTTCCGGGATGGGAAGATTCAACGATGGGAAATATTTTCGCTTCTTATATAATCAAAGGAGAATTACAAGCGTCAACGGTAAAAAGCGGTATTGAATACATGGTTTGGTTGGCTGATTTCTACGAAAAAAATGCAGTAGACCAAGGAATCGGATTCTTCCAAATCGGAGGGGGAATTGCAGGAGATTTTTCTATGTGTGTTGCGCCAATGCTCGTACAAGATTTAGAGAAAAACGAAGTACTGAAATGGAGATATTACTGTCAAATTACGGATTCTACTACTTCGTATGGTTCGTATTCTGGATGTATTCCAAATGAGAAAATAACATGGGGAAAACTCGATGTAGATACACCAAGTTATGTTATTGAATCAGATGCTACTATTGTAGCCCCACTTATATTTGCTTGGATCTTAGGTAAATAGTTTAATTCTTTGCCAGTAGTTTGCTCGTGTTGTCGAACTACTGGTTTTTTATATCGGTTTATTTTTAATGGGCGATGTAGTAGGATTGATGAAAAAAGCCTAAATTAGTTTTGTACGCTAAAGGATACACCAACATGGCATTAAAAATTTATCCCGAATACCCACTTGATGAACTCGAACAACTAATCATCAATGGCAATAAAGTACCCTATGGGGAATTTTTAATTTATGGAGACTTGGTAGAATCACTCAGTCAAAGTGAACATGATTGGTATGTGTGGTATAGCCTAAGATTACCCTTTCACGATAATACGAGAATTCAACGAGCCAAGGCCGATGCTGAACTCGACTTTATCATTGTCTCTCGTTTTGGGATTATTGTATTAGAAGTTAAAGGAGGAAACGTTTTTATTGATCAAGGACGTTTTTGTTTTAAAGACGGAGACCATACCAAATGGCTCCCTCAGAATCCATTTGAACAAGTTAAAGGTTACAAATACACTTTGATGAATAAAGTTTTTCCAAACTTTAAACAGGTGCAATTTTGTGAAGCCGTAGCTTTTCCAACGACCAAAATAGCCATTGATAGCACCATCTATGATAAGAATTTGATTTACAGTGATTATACACGCAAAAATGACTATGAGAATATAGAGCATTTTCTCTTGCATATTTACAAGTATACCAAAGAAAAGCTAGAAAGTGTTCACCCGATTACCTTTAAGAAACTGAAGAAAAGTGATTTGAATTATATCGTGAACACCTTCAGTCCCAAAGTGCAAGATACAAATGTATTCGCTTCTAGAAACTCTTTTCAATGGCTCAAAGAGCGAAACTTAGATTATTTATACTCTTTAGCTGAAAACCCTCGTTTGATGATTGAAGGATCACCAGGAACAGGAAAAACAACGATGGCTATGGCGTATGCGGAAATGCAAGTAGAACGAGAGGGAATCTACCTCTGTTGGAATGCTTTGCTTTGTGCATATAATCAACAGCGATTTGAAGAAAGAAACGTGCGTATTGATTGTATTACGTTTAAGCAATTTATTGCAAAATATCACCCTCAATGTAGTGAAAAGGAAGTGTACTATTTGAAACCTAGAACATGTGCTAAATTAGTACAAGAAACGTTGACCTATTTGGAAGAAAACGACCAATTACCTGATTACGATTATATGATTGTGGATGAAGCTCAAGATTTATTTGATCGAAATTTGGCACTGTTACTTGATAAACTCTGTGGCGATGGACAAGGATTAACGCAAGGAAATGTCATGTTATTATACGATTTGGATCAGAGTTTTTCGCTTTTTGGTCGCGATGTAACCGAATATGCTTATTTTCTCAAAGATTATTTTACGCATTTCAAATTACATAAAATAAGGCGAAGTGCTCAAAAATCACAAATTCGTCAGATTGCGGAGCATATTCAGGAATCTCCTGAAGAATGGGAAGAAATAACGAATCATCAAGCGGAATACGATGAGATTGAACTGCGTTCTTTTGATGAAGTAGAAGTGCTAAAGCAAGCGATGAAAGCAGTAATTGACAGTATTAATGACCCTCAATCTTCTTTAGAGGCGGAAGATGTAATTGTCTTGGTACAAAGTAAAGTTTGGCAAAGACGAAATAATGTGGCAGATTTGATTGAAGAATTGCAGATGGAGGAATTAACTCCAGCCAATCTAACGTTAGCACCCACGAAGTTACAGTTTACAACTGCATTGAAATATAAAGGATTAGAACGTAAAAATGTTATTCTTATCGTAGATAAACCCGATCAGTTTACTCCTTTTGAATGGTACGTTGGATGTACGAGAGCTATTGATAATTTAAATATTTGGCAATTGCACACCTATCAAGAGCGCGAAGAGGAATAGTTTTTCCACAGAAATAAGTATTTTTGTATTCAACTGTAATGCCGTTATGTATGAGTGTAGCTGAACTTTTAAAAAAGAAACGAGAACTATTAGAACAAACTAATAAAGAAGAGGGAGCTATTTTTTTAGCGCAATTTTCTCAAAGAGCAAATGTTGTGGTATTGCCTTCGGGTATAAGTTATGAAATTCTCACCTTAGGAGAAGGGGAGAGAGCTACAGTAGAAGATGCTATTGTTTGTCATTATACAGGAACAAATGTAAAAGGCGAAGTGTTCGATAGCTCAATACAACGGGGTACTCCGAGTACATTCAAAATCAAAAAGTTAATCAAAGCGTATCAAGAGGTCGTGCCTTTACTGCCAATGGGCACCAAATTTATTATGGTTACACCGCCTGAATATGCCTATAAAGAAGAGCATATTAGTAAGGAAATTGGACCTTATAGTACGTTGCAATTTGAAGTTGAATTAATGGCGATTGCACCATAATTCAACGGAGCAACCTGTTTTATTCCTTGTCTTTTTTTGCTTTTTGACGAAGTACATAAAGATATAAACTTTCCGTTTTTTCTCTTGCCCATGGTGTTTTTCTCAAAAATTTTAGGGAAGAGTTGATACTTGGATCATGCGTAAAACAGCGTATATTGATTTGCTTTCCAAGGCCTTCAAAGCCTTGGTAATAGTCGACTAATTCTTCTACTATTTCTGCTAATTTTTTACCGTGTAATGGATCTTTAGACGTTTGCATTGATCTTGTTTTGAGCAAAGATATGTTTTTTGTTGGGACGATGAGGTATTGTGAACGTTCTTTAATAGAATAAATGCTCTTTCTCTAGAAAAATAAACTGCTAACGGATACCCGCTATCCATTAACAGATTCATTAATGAGCTTTACACGTAACTAATTTTGAGCTTTTTACGAAAATAGATTATTGTGGTTTCTTTTATTTTTGATTAAATTTAATTCAGATGAAAACCAGAACAAAAAAGAGAAAATACAGTAGAATAATCGGAGGTATTTTCATAGGTTTAATCGCAATGACCACAGTGTATATGATGCATCCAAAATTTGGTAAACGTCCATCAGGAGAGCGTTTAGAAAGAATCAAGAAATCGCCCAATTACAGAGATGGCAAATTTCAAAATCAGAATCATACCCCGCAACTCACCCAGTCTTTTACAACAGCGTTGTACGATTATCTATTTGCGAAATCTAACAAGAGTAAACCACCAGGAAAAGTTGCTTCAAAGGCTATTAATTGGCAGGAAGTACAAGAAAATCAATCGCAATTGATTTGGTTTGGACATTCTTCGTATTTGCTGAAAATAGAGGGGAAATACATTTTAGTAGATCCCGTTTTTAGCGGTAGTGCCTCTCCTATACCTGGAGGAACGAAATCTTTTGCAGGGACAGATATTGTGGTTGTGGAGGATTTACCTCCTATTGATTTACTCCTTATCTCTCACGATCACTATGATCACATGGATTATCAAACGTTAAAGGCATTACAACCCAAGGTAAAACAAGTAATTTGCGGACTAGGAGTAGGAGAACATTTAGCTTATTGGGGCTATGCGGCTGAACAGATTGCAGAAGGGGATTGGTGGGATGAATTTCCCTTAGCAGATGGGTTTCGATTAACTTTAACACCTGCTCGTCATTTCTCTGGAAGAAGCATTTTTTCAGCTAATACACTATGGACCTCATTTGTCTTGGAAACGCCAAGTAAAAAACTATATTTAGGGGGAGATAGTGGATATGATACACATTTCAAAGCAATAGGAGATCGTTTTGGACCTTTTGATTTAGCTATCTTAGAAAATGGTCAATACGACCTGAGTTGGAAATACATTCACATGATGCCAGAGGAAGTGGTGCAAGCAGCAAAAGACTTACAAACACGTGTTTTATTTCCGGTGCATTCGGCTAAGTTTGTTTTGGCTAATCACGCTTGGAATGAACCTTTAGAGCGAATTGCACAAGAGAGCATACAACAAAATATGCCTATCATTACGCCTCTAATTGGAGAATGTGTAAATTTAGATCAGATGCAAACTTTACCTACGTATTGGTGGAAATAATAATGTACATATGATAGAATCGGTGGATTTATTTGGTATTCATCTTGCTTGTTATACCAAGAGTAAAAAAGCAGGAGAACAAGTAATGAAAGAATATGGTGTTTCTTTTATTATATCTGGTGAATTAGAGGCTTTTGATGGAAAAACCAAGTACTTCTATAGAAAAGGGGATATGATTGTGTATCGCAAAAATGCCTTGATTCGATTTGTTAAATATCCTTATAAAGAAGAGGCTTTTCAGGCAATTTCTGTTGTGTTAGATGAGGTATTATTACAAGAATTTGCCCGTACGGTCGACCTAAAGCTTGAAAAGAAAAGTATGCCCAATCTCTTGCGATTAGAACCAGATGAGTTACTGACAGATTACTTTACAACAGTTCGCAATTGGTTTCACTATCAGGTGGATAATCAACAGCTTATTACGCTCAAAAAGAAAGAATTGATTCACTTACTTTATCGTCATAATGCAAGTTTACTACCTATTTTTTTTGATTTTGCTCAGCCGGGAAAAGTAGATTTAGAAAGCTATATGAATACGCATTTTCGATTCAATATTCCGCTGGCCGATTTTGCTTTTTTGACAGGAAGAAGTCTGGCCTCATTTAAACGAGATTTTGAAAAAATATTCCATAATTCGCCAAGCAAGTGGTTGGTGAGTAAAAGGCTAGATGAAGCGTATTACTTACTCGAACAAAAAAATATGAAGGTAAAAGAGGTCTATTTGGAAGTGGGATTTGAAACATTAGCTCATTTTTCTCATGCATTCAAACAGAAATTTGGTATCAATCCATCTACTTTATAACAAAGACTTCTAAATAGTAAGAGGTTGATTTTTAGAAGTAAATCATAGTAAGATACGAAGAAAAAAGAAGAAAAAGGCTGTGAAAAATCAGTTTTTTGAAGTTAAAAAAGGGAGAACTTTATGTTAGAAAATAAAAACACTATGAAACAAAGAGTACCCATTTCGCAAATTATGACTAAGGTATTAATCGCAGTACCAACTACAAAGAAAATCAGTGAAGTCAATCAATTATTTACCGATTATAACATCAGGCATATTCCCGTAGTGGAAGGGGAGCAATTGGTGGGCATTATCTCGAGTAATGATATTTTAAAAATAGGATATAGCACTGCAAATATGGACGTAGAGGCAATTCATGCAATCTATGACTCCTATAAATTAGAGGATATTATGACGGTTGATCCCGTTGTAGTACAAGAGGATATAACGATAAAAGAAGTAGCCGAATTATTGGTTGAACAACAATTCCACTCATTACCCGTGGTAGGCAAAAATAAGGCCTTGGTGGGAATTGTTACAACCACAGACCTCATTAATTATTTAATCGCTCAGTATTAAAAAATACATGAGATTTGCTTTTTAACCTTCTATTCTTTGGAGTAGAAGGTTTTTTGTATTGTAAATTGTGCTTTTATGCCTCAAAACCCATAATCACATCCCCCAAAAAAGCAAAAAAGTAAAAAACAAAAGTCCTACCTTTGTAGCTAACCCAAGTGAATTGAAAATGAATTCTTTTGTTGCTTTAGATTTTGAGACAGCCAATCAACATAGAAGTAGTGTATGTAGTATTGGATTGGTATTTGTTGAAAACAGACAAATTGTCGATAAGTATTATGAATTAATTAAACCAGTTCCCAACTTTTATAGTTATTGGAATACGCAAGTTCACGGATTGACGCAACGGGATACGGCTCAAGCTGAGGAATTTCCCGAAATATGGGAATATTTGCTAACGCGCATCAAAGACTTGCCTTTAGTGGCACATAATAGTGCTTTTGACCAAAGTTGTTTGAAGGCGGTATTGGCGAGCTATAATCTACCCATTCATCAAAATCCATTTTACTGTACGTTTCGAAAATCGAAAAGTGTATTTCCTACATTACCGAATCACAAGCTCAATACGGTATCTGAATATTTGGGGTTTAAACTAGATAATCACCATCATGCTTTGGCCGATGCAGAAGCTTGTGCACATATTGCCTTACACGTATTTTAGAAGCATAAAAGAGAAATGAATTATTTTATTATAGGTGATATTCACGGCTGTTACTATACCTTTTGTCAATTGTTAACGCATTGGAATAGGGAAGAAGAAACGCTAATCCTCGTTGGAGATTTGATTGATCGTGGAAATTACAGTGCCCGTGTTTTGAAAATATGCATGGAATTAACTGCAACCCACGACAATGTAGTTGTACTCAAAGGGAATCACGAAGCTGAACTTATTCAATATGTTATAGAAGGTCACAACGATAATTGGACCAGCCAAGGAGGTGATTTAACGCTGCTAAATTTTGAGGAAAATCAACTGCAAACGAAAGATTACATCAAGTGGTTACAAGCGTTGCCCCTAAAGTTTGAAACCCCTCATTTTATTGTTACCCATGCTGGAATTACGGAAACAGAAAACCCTTTTCTGGAAGAACATGACGATAGTGTATTGTGGAATAGAAAACCTCTAGCGAATATTGGTCTACTGCAAATCCATGGGCATACACCTTTGCGTATGAATCAAGCCCAATATACCCCTATATCTAATTCTTGGAATATTGATACAGGGGCCTATTATGGTTTTGGCTTGACGGGATTGCGTATTGAAGCAGAAGCTCAAGTACAAAATCCTATTACAATAAAAACGGATCAAAGAGATTGTAATCTAGACATTCGTTAGGTATAGAAAAACGGAGGTTCCTTTGCCAGAATCGGATTTTATTTTTAATTGTGCTCCGATGAGCTGCGCTCTTTCTTTCATATTCTCCAATCCGATCCCGCGTTGGGTACTATATTTAATTCCCTTTCCATTGTCCTTGATACTCAGTACAATTGTATGGTCTTCCATTGCAATTTTAAGTTGGCATGCCGCTGCATTGGCGTGTTTATTTACGTTTTGGAAAGCTTCTTGAATAATCTGATAAATGTTGACTTTTTGTACCGTGCTCAAATGTTCTAAGCAAAGGTTAGGTTCGTAAACAATAGAAAATACTGTTTTGATTTTGTTGGTTTGTTTTTGAACTAATTCTGTCAATAAATTCTCAAATGACTTGTTCTGAAAGATATTTTGCTGGGAAAATGAGTGCGAAATATCGCGTACTTTATTTTCTAGATGAACTAATTCGTCTACCAACATATTTTTCAAAGTTTTGTTGGGAATTTCTAACAACTGTGTGTTGAATCTCAACGTAAAAATACTATTGATAATCCCATCGTGTAAATCTTTGGCAATGCGATTGCGCTCTTTTAGGATGGTTACATTTTCTATGGTATTATTTTCAATTAACAAATTCATAATTTGTTCATTCTTTGATTTTTGGCTGTTGACGTGTTTTAAATCCTTGTTCTTATTTCTCATTCGAATGATAATCAAAATAAAAATCAATGTACCAATAACAATAAATGCCCCTAAATAGACAAAATAGATGCGCTGTTTGAGGGTTTCGTTTTCTTGTTCAAGAATTAATGTATTATACTCAATTTTAGCAAAACTCTCTAAGGTCTCTTTTTGTTTTGATTCGATTAGGTAGTTAACATCAATGAGTTCTTTGACTAAATATGAGGTTTGTGCATCTTTGTGTTGGGTTAAAATCTCTTCGATAATTTCCTTTTTATACCTGTAAAAGTTATGGGTATCTGCTGCAATATAAGCCTTCTCCAACCAAGCCAGAGATTGCTCTTTTTTGTTTTGCTCTAAATAAAAATTGGAAATTAACATTGACATATCAACTGCATAAAATGGATGATTGAGTTTCTCGTAGATTTCATAAGACTCCGTCAAACGTTTAATGATATCACTATCTTGTTTTTGCGAATACAACGCCATGTGATACGTACTATTTAAATGGGCATAAACTTGTATGGATGTCGGCGCCTTTTGATAATAAGCTAAGGCATTTAATGCGTATTTTTCGGCTTGTTTATATTCTTTTGACTCTTGATAATTCATGGCAATATTTCCTAATAGATTAGCCATAGCTAAATTGTAGGTATCAACAGGTAAAATTTGATAAACACCTTCATCTTCTTTGAGCATGTTATAGGTCTCTAACAAGATTTGTGTCGCGTTATCAAGTTCGTAATAGTAGAGGTAGTAAAATGACTTTAATTGATTGGCTTCAATGAGAATCGGACTATTTGGATACTTTTGAAGGATTTTAAGTGCTTTGTACAATCTAGCTTCGGATTCTTTTTCAAAACCAACTTCATACAATAGACGGGCTTGATAGAATGTATTCTCAGCTAAGGCTAAACTATCTGCTGTTTTTTTGTATAACGACTCTGCTTTTAAATAGTATTGATAAACACTATCTAATTGTTGGTTATCGTGATAAAAAGCAGCTTTTTTCTCATAAATTTGAGCCAATCGATTATAGTCGTGCTGTTTTTTTGCATCGCGTTCAGCGATGGCTGTAAGCGCAAAAAAAGCCTCTTTATGACCAGAATAACGCAAACTATTAAGTACACTGTCAATATAGGGTTGTTGTTCAATGGTGTTGGCTAGACTTTTGATTTTAATTACATCAACTTCATATTTTTTGAAGATACTGTCTTTCTCTGCTGGAGTTCGTTTAATCGCATATAAGTTGTCTAGATCTACTTGGTGTTTGGATTGTTTGTAATTACAGCTTGACAATAAAAGTAAAGCCATAAAAACAAATGCAATAGATTTAAAAGATTGGGAAAGGGGAAGAAACATGAAAAGTGTTTGTTGTTGGTTAGTTTTTAGGTAATTGTATCGTGACTATGGTGTATTTATCTAGTTGAGAGTCGATGGTTAATTGACCGTTGTGTATCTTAATGATTTTAAATGCTAGAGATAAACCTAATCCTGTTCCTTGGATAGGAAGTGCGTTCGATGAACGATAAAAAGGTAAGGTTAATTTTTCCATATCATCCGTTTTAATGCCAATTCCATAATCCTTAATTTGAATAATGATTGCTGTATCTGTACTATCTATAATTAAGTCAACGGTCTGATTGAAGGAGAATTTATCCGCATTTAAAATAATATTAGATAGGGCAAGACTCAAAAGTTGTTGGTTGCCTTTGAGGTGTAACTTGTGAAGTTCTTCTGTTGTCTGCACCACAAAATTCAATTTTAACTCTTTGTGATGCAACATTAAATTGTCAATTGTTTGCCACCAGAAGGTTTCAAAATCCAATGGAGATAAATCACAGTTAACCTGATCTAATTTTGCTAAGGTCAATAAGTTATTAATAATTTGATCGGTGTAAATTGTATCTTGTATAATAGACTGTAAAGCTTGTTGATAGGCTTGTGGTGCTCTTTCTTGAGTCAAGGTAATTTCAGCCGTTCCCAATACTGCAGCAATAGGTGTTTTTAGTTCATGAGAAGCATGAGCCACAAAAGCTTTTTGACTCTCAAAGGACTCATGTAAACGCTCAAATAAGGTATTAATCGCTTCACTCAACGTTCGGATCTCATCTTTAGACATCTCAGTAGTAGAAATGGGTTCTGCTAACGTATCTACGTTTCTCGATTGTACGTGTTGAATGATTTTTTTTATCGGTTTTAGAAAAGATTCCGCAAACAAACGAGAGAGCAGCAATGTAATTAACAAGGCAATTAACAAGCTGATGAACATAATAGAACGCAGTTGTTTTAAGGCATCTAATCCTGTTTGATCCACGGCTTTCGCCATAATGATATAATCTCCTGAATTGTCTTTGTATAAAACACCAAATACGTAGTTATCTCCTTGTTTAAACCACACTCTATTTTCGTCTACAACGGCTTGTAGGATTTCTTTGTCCCATTTTAATTCATTTTCCTCAATAAAGATTGGATTAAAATCAAGGGTGTAAATGCGAATTTGTTCTTTGGGAAGTGTACGAGGAAATTTGCGTAAGACTTCTTGAAACTCCGCATAGGTGAAATTGTCTTCTGCCAAATAATTATGACCAACAATATAGGCTCGATCCTCTAGTTGTTTGAAAAAGTTCTTCTGCCAATGATTCGCTACTACAAAATAGATAGCGATTAGCACAATAGAAAGTAATATGGTAAATAGACCTAAAAATTGGAGCGATAGTCGAGTGCGAATTTTCATAAAAAAGTCTTTTGCGTATACAGTATATTTAGGCTATGAGTTGCAATCAATCTTTCCATTAAAAGATGAATTGCTTTTTGTTGTTGGTTATGGCTATGTCAAAAACAGTGCGTACTAACGTATGGTTCATTCCCAAATATAAATGCCACGTAAATATAGGTAGCTTTGGTTTACTTTGCGATGATTCACCCCTAAAGTAAGGAATTATACTTAAATTACAATTGTGTCCCACAGGGTTTATGTTAATTCGTTACATGGCGTAAATCTACTATTTATTTTTAGTACTGTTGTCATGGCTTGTCAAAGCTGTTAAAAAAATAATCGCAAAATAGTATAAAAAAACGGAGTAAAAGATGTCTTTTACTCCGTTTGCAAGGACTATTTTTGAAGATAGTCTTATTTTTTTACGCGAATTTCTTGTGCTTCGTATTCGTCTTGATCTGCTGTAAAGATTTTAAATTTCACTTCAAAACCTTCTGGTACGTAAATTACAATTGGCATTCTTCCATTGTAACGTGTCGTTTCAGGTTGTCCTGATACAAAAAGATGTCTTTTTGGAGCGTCAGGACATGCCATTTGCGTTGAAAATGCATCTCCTTTGCTTTGGAATACATAGTAGTCATATCCCCAACCTTGTAGATCTTTTTTCTCTAAAGTTCCCATTAAACCATAGTTGTTACAACCATCTACTTCCATCATTTTTCCTACTCTAAATTCAATTTTTTTATTATTGTCTTGAGCAGAATGAGGAACTTCAATGACCATTTGTTTGTATCCCTTTTCTGGTTTTGGAAAAACAGATACATCTACTTTTTGCGCCATACTTGCTGTAGTTAAACTTAAAAAAACAATGAATAATCCGATTACTTTTATCATACTAAACTTTTTGTTATTAAGAATTAATGTGATAAAAGTAGTGAATTATCGGTTATCATTTGATTTTTTAATAAAAGATTATCGTTTCAATCGCAGTGTTTTTAGTGAGGTATATGAGGCGATTGTTTAAATAAAATGGTAAAACAATGACCGTTAGCTGTATGAGAGTATTGTATGGTCCATTGGTGTAATTTAACAATTTCATGTACAATGGAAAGACCTAAGCCTGTTCCATTTTTCTCTTCTGTTGCTCGATTAAAGCGCAAGAAAATGCGTTCAGGATCCAAAGCATCTTCTCCTGTATTAGACAATTGAATGCCCTGAGTATCGAGTTTGAGGTGAATAGTTCCCCCTGCAGTAGAATATTTGATGGCATTAGATAACAAATTGCTGAAAAGTGATTCAATAAGCGTATAAATCCCTTTTACATTGACTGTTGCATCTAGTGTTTGTGTCAGTTGGATTTCTTTTTCAGCTGCTAATTCTTCAAAAAAGCTCCATTGAGTTGACACTAACTCTGCGAGGTTAATGCACTGAAATTGCTGAAATTGATTGTTTTCAATTTTAGCTAAAAGCAATAGATTTTTGTTTAATCGATTGAAACGCGAGGAAACATTATAGAGGGATTGTACCAAGTGCATCTGTTTTTGAGTGAGATCTGTATCTTGTAAGAGCAAATCCAATTGAGAACGAAAAACGGCTAAAGGTGTTTGCAACTCATGAGAAGCATTGTCAATAAAAACGCGTTGCTGCTTGTATACGGTTAGGTTATTTTCAATCAAATGTTGCAGATTGTTGTTTAATCGGCTAAACTCTAGTGTATGAGTGGGTTCAAAAGTAGGAATATTGCCTTTCTCTAGGTTGTAGTGCTCTATTTGATTTAAGGTTTTATAAAAGGGAGACCACAGTTTCTTAGCTAGGAATTTTTGAATTAATACAATAGATAAGAAAAAAATCAACACAACTAACCCATATTCATAAATCAAGGTATTGAGTAAATCGCCAGGTTCAACCATGGCGATTCTCGAAAGTAGGAGATAAGGTTGCTCTTCTATGCGAATAGGGGTGTATAGCGTGCGGTATCCCACTTCATAACCTTCGGCAGGATTGAAAAAAGAAATGAGCTGAGGTTTGTTTATCACGATAGAAGCATCATCAGGTACAATCATCAAATCGTAATTGTATCGATTCCAAAGGTCTATTTCTTGGGTGGTGAGTTCTTGTAGCTGATTTTGGGTGAAATCATGGGTGCGATATTCGATTAATTCATCTAAATCTTCTGCATAGCAAAATTCCATCACCCAGTAAAATAAAGGAGCACAGGCAATCAATAAGATTCCTGTGTATAATATAAAATAACGCTGATAGGTACTTAATAAACTTTTCATTCTTCCATCCATTGATAACCAATTCCGTAAATTGTTTTTATTGTACAGTCACATTGATGATCTTGTAGCTTTGCTTTTACATTTTTGATGTGAGCGTAAACAAAGTTTTGATTGTCTAACATATCTGCCATATCTCCAGATAAGTGTTCGGCAATTGCATTTTTTGAAACTACTCTTTTTTTATTGCCAATCAGAAATAAAAGTAAGGCATATTCCGATTTGGTTAACAATACTGGAATATTATTTATGGTTACTTGTTTGCTTAATAAGTTAATCGTCACATTACCTGAGGTTAACTCATTAGTGGGTGTTGACAATCGACGTCTTAATTGAGCGTGAATGCGGATGCTCAATTCAGGTAGTGCAAAAGGTTTAGCTAAATAATCGTCCGCACCTAATTCAAGCCCTTGAATTTTATCCTCTAAAGCATTGCGTGCAGAAATAATTAGAATCGAACTGTCAATCTTGAGTTTTTTAATTTCCTCCAACAATAATAGCCCATCTCCACCAGGTAAACCTAAGTCCAATAAAATACAATCGTAGGTGTATAATTTTAGTTTTTCCATGGCTTCATGGAAAGTAAAGGCCTGCTCACAGAGGTAGTTGGCTTCTAAAAACTGAACGATGTTGTGAGATAATTCACGCTCATCTTCAACGAGTAATAGCTTCATAAGAAATGAATTTGATACAAAAGTAGCCAGCAAATCTATAGAAATTTTGAATTTTAATAGACGCTTCTTTTTTTACTTAAAAAGTGAATTTTTTTTAAAATTCAAATTTTCTACAAAAAGAGTTCTTCCTTTTGTGTATACATTCTAACGAATAGAATGAATTAAATGTACAACTAAATTTAAAAGTAATTGTCGCATGAATAAAGTAAAACACATCAAAAAAACAACAACCTCTTGTTTTGATTTACTTGGTCTTACTGTCAAACGCCTTCTTGGACTTGCAGTTGGAATTGGTTTTTTACTTCGTATGGTTTTGGCTTTTCAGGTACGGGAAGATCTGAATTTACTTTATTTATTTAAATTGAGTGTATTGGGAATGATTAACGATATCAGCCTTACCTTAATTCTTTGTTTGTTTATTGGTTTACAAGTTTTAGGGGTTTCTCATATCAAATATAAAAAACCTTGGGGCTATTTTATTTTTGGCTGTTATGTAGCTCTACTTCTTTATGTGTTATTCTTTAATACTATATTTCACGAGTATGGTAACGTTGTACCAACAATTGCCCAAGGTTTTTTCTTCTATAAGGCCTTGAGTTTTGGTTTACGCCTTTTTATCCCTACAATTCGAAGCACATGGAGTTATGTGATTTATGTTGGGATTGTTTTTATTTACGCCGTTGTCCTAGTGCAGTTTGTTGCCCTTGGAGAGTATTTGTTCTGGGATGAATTCGGCGTGCGCTATAATTTTATTGCCGTTGATTATCTCATTTATACCAATGAAGTAGTTGGAAATATTGCTGAATCCTATCCTATAAAAACGATTCTTATCAGTGTGGTAGTCTTGGCAACACTCCTAACGTATTGGGTGGTACGAGGTACTAAATCTGCCTTTGCACAACCTATGGAGTCGAAACAAAGAATTAGTGCTTTATTAGGTTATAGTATAGCTGTAGTAGTTTCTATTGGAATTTTGAATTATACCACTAAGTTTCAAACGACAGATAATGTGTATTATAATGAATTACAAGCCAACGGAGGTTATAAGTTTTATCAAGCGTTTAAGAGTAGCCGATTAGACTACAATCACTTTTACGAAAAACTAGACGAAAAACAAGCACAAGCTATTGTAAATGAGATGTATAGTAGCAAAGGGATGGAGAATATACAAACGATTGTTGATACTGTATCAACAAGTAAAAAGAACATTGTATTGATTACAGTAGAAAGTTTAAGTGCTTCGTTTATGGAACGCTATGGAAATACGGATCAAATTACGCCTAATTTAGATCAATTGGCAAAAGAAAGCTTAGTGTTTGACAATCTGTTTGCTGTAGGAAATCGCACCGTAAGAGGGTTGGAAGCGGTAACGTTATCTAGACCACCTAGTGCAGGAGAAAGTTTGGTGAAACAAGACAATAATGCCGATTTGTTTTCTTTGGGTAAAGTATTGAAAAATCAGGGGTATCAAGTGCAATATTTATATGGTGGTGACAGCTATTTTGACAATATGAAAACCTTTTTTGGAGGAAATCACTATGAAATCATTGACAAAAGTGCTTTAAATCCAAGTGAGATTAGCTTTAGTAACATTTGGGGGGTATGTGATGAAGATATGTTTGCGAAAGCTTTAAAAACCTTTGATGCGAATAGTGCTAAAGGGCAACCTTTTTTTAGTCATATTATGACGGTAAGTAACCACAGACCTTATACCTATCCTGAAGGAAAAATTAATATTGCAGGAGACTCACAATCGAGAGATGGGGGGGTAAAATATACGGATTACGCTATCGGAAAATTCATCGAACAGGCCAAAACAAAATCGTGGTTTAAAGATACAGTCTTTGTTATTTTGGCAGATCACTGTGCTTCAAGTGCCGGAAAAGCTAGTTTGCCATTGGAGCGCTACCGCATTCCAGCTCTGATTTATGCACCAGGATTTATTCAACCAAAAGCAGAAAAACGCCTGGTTTCTCAAATCGACGTAATGCCGACTTTGTTGGGATTATTGCATTTCACTTATGAATCTCGTTTTTTTGGACAAGATATTTACAACAAAACATATCAGGAACGAGCTTTTTTGGCCACATATCAGAATCTCGGTTATTTAGAAAACGATATTTTAACGGTCTTATCACCCAATCGAAAAGTGGAACAGTTTAAGGTAACACTCAAAGAAGATGGGGAATACCGCATGGAAAAACAAACGCAATTGGATGAATATTTGATGAAAAGAGCGGTAGCTAATTATCAGGTAGCTAGTTATGATAAATAGAGAGAGGAAAGAGGAAAGAGGAAAGAGGAAAGAGGAAAGAGGAGAGAGGAAAGAGGAGAGAGGAGAGAGGAAAGAGGAGAGAGGTGAACGTTGTATGTTGTATGTTGAACATCCCCTAAATAAGGTTGACCGTTTTTAAACGAAAATTTACAAAAAAGCAAAAAAGCAAAAAAACGAAAAAGCAAAAGAAGAAATATTTATAAATCTTGAAAATTTACTCCTCTCCTCTCTCTTCTTTCTTCTTTCTTAACTAATATAATTCCAAATACTTGTGCTTTGATTCAAGCGATTTAATTTTTCTTTAATCTTACTGTGATTGGGTTGGTCTAAAGTAGGATCTGTTTTGAGCAATTGAATGGCTTGATGTCTAGCATAATGTAAAATTTCCTGATCTTGTACGATATCCGCAATTTTGAGAGGGAGTGTACCACTTTGTTGGGTTCCCATGATATTTCCAGGACCGCGGAGTTTTAAATCTACTTCCGAAATTTCAAAACCGTCATTGGTGCGACACATGGTTTCCATGCGTATTTTACTGTCGTTGCTCAACTTATCACCTGTCATCAAAATGCAGAAACTCTGTTCAGCACCACGGCCTACGCGACCTCTAAGCTGGTGTAACTGAGATAGACCAAAGCGTTCGGCACTTTCAATAATCATCACGGAAGCATTGGGAACATTTACCCCAACTTCAATCACTGTTGTGGCTACCATGATATTGGTTTCCCCTTTGGCAAAACGATCCATCTCTTTGTCTTTTTCAGCAGGTGTCATTTGTCCGTGAACAATACTCACGCTGTATTGAGGCAGAGGAAAATCTCGTGAAATGCCCTCGTATCCTTCCATTAAGTTCTTGTAATCTAGGGTTTCACTTTCCTCAATAAGTGGATAAACAATATAAACCTGTCTGCCTTTGGCTATTTCCTGTTTGATAAAATGCCACACGGCCAAGCGTTTTCCTTCAAAATAATGCATGGTTTGAATGGGTTTACGACCTGGAGGTAATTCATCAATTACCGAAATATCCAAATCGCCGTACAAACTCATGGCTAGAGTACGGGGAATGGGGGTCGCTGTCATCACTAAAATATGAGGAGGAATGGTGTTTTTCTTCCAAAGTTTAGAGCGTTGTTCCACTCCAAAGCGATGCTGTTCATCAATAATGGCTAATCCCAAATTTTTAAAGATAACTTTGTCTTCAAATAGGGCATGGGTACCAATGAGAATGTGTAAACTTCCATCTTCTAAATCCTGGTGAATGACTCTTCTTTCCGCTGTTTTCGTTGATCCGGTGAGTAATTTAACTTGAATGCCTAGAGGGGCTGCCAATTCAGAAATTCCGATAAAATGTTGCGTAGCTAGGATTTCTGTTGGCGCCACAATACACGCTTGAAAGCCATTGTCCAGAGCAAAGAGCGTACTGATAAAGGCGACAATCGTTTTTCCCGACCCTACATCTCCTTGTAAGAGGCGATTCATCTGAGCGGGAGCCCCTACGTCATTGCGGATTTCTTTGATCACTCTTTTTTGCGCATTCGTTAAAGGAAAGGGCAAATGATGGTTGTAAAACGCATTAAAATAGTCGCCAACTTGGGTAAAGGGAAAACCTTGAATTTTGCCTTTACGCGCAATATTCTTGATTAAAAGCTGCATTTGAATGTAAAACAACTCTTCAAATTTTAATCGAAATTGCGCTTTGTTTAACTCTTCTGGATTTTTGGGAAAATGAATGTTTATCATCGCTTGATTCATCGGCATTAAACCCAATTTAGCGCGAAAATCTTCGGGCAAGGAATCGTTAAATAAAGGATAGGTTTCTTGCACCAATTGATGCATTAACTTATTCATGGCCTTATTCGATATTCTAGCCCCAAGTTTTTCCGTAGAGGGATAGACAGCTTGCATGGTAGAAGCAATATTGTTTTTGTGCTCTTCTACGGTTTCCATCTCTGGATGCGGCATAGAATAGGTGTAGTTAAAGTGGTTTAACTTGCCGAAAATAACATAAGGCGTATTGAGTTTTAAATTTTCCTTAATCCATTTGAATCCCTGAAACCAAATAATTTCTAATTGACCCGTACCATCTGTAAAGGTAGCTACTAGTCGCTTGCCTCTTTTTTGTTCTACGGTTTTCAGGTGGATAATCTTACCCACCAATTGAACTTCAGCTAGCGTTGTTGTAAGTTCATTAATTTTGTAATAGCGCGTGCGATCAATATATCGATTGGGATATAGATGCAACAAATCACTGTATTTAAAAATACTTAACTCTTTTTTGAGTAAATCACCGCGTTGAGGTCCAACGCCTTTCAAGTATTCAATAGGGGTGTCAAGTAGATTATTATACATTTTAAATGAAAGTCAAATTAAAACCCCTAAGATACGTGTTTTTCACAGAAAAGATAAAGGAGTTTATGGGAGAAACTATAGCAATTTATCCCTTTGTTTTTTATTTTGTTTGTGTTTTTATTTTGTTAGATTTAACAAAAAATACCAAAGATGAAATACCTCTGTTTACTTGTGTTCTTATTGATGTTAACTTCTTGTGCCACCGTGCTCAATGAAAACCATCAATCGGTTTATTTTTATACGAGTAAAAATGTTGAGCACATTAAACTCAAAGATTCTGTTTACGAATTACCCGTCCGAATTAATGTACCCCGAGCTAAAGAAGAGTTGAAAGTCGTTGTAGTTACAGATTCGACAGATTTAAACTATACAATTCAATCGGAATTAAGCGATCGGTTTCGCTACTTAAATCTAATAGGTGTCTTTTTTGCACCTGTAAATTACGCTGTAGATTTAACAAATAATAGACGTTTTGAGTATCCTAAAATGGTGTATTTAGATCCCATGAAGGCGGATGGAGTGCTACAAGATAGTAGCATCAAAATTGCGGACTTTAGTAGAAATCGCAAGTATTCTAGTTATGAACCCGATACGCAAAAGGGTGATATTTACTTTTATTTGACTATTTCACCTTTTAGTTATCTCAATGTGGAATTGCCTGAGGCCAATAGAAAGAACGAGGGAGTAGGTACGGGATTTGGAGAGGTAGGATTTTCGTATTATTACACCAATAGAAACTATCTAAGTGTTGGTGCTGGGGCGAATACAACGATGATTATTTTTCCGCTTTATGAAAATAATGTATATGCTTATACGATCAAACTAGCGAATTTTCATCAGTTTAATCGCTTAAATGTTGGTTATGGGGTGTTTTGGGGACGCAATGAAAATAAAGAATACGATTATGATAAAAATGAAATTGTAGAGGATCCAACAATAGAAAGCAGTCACAGTACAGTAGGGTTAGTCGCTGCTGTTCATTTTGAAGTGGCAAGGAATTTTCACGTCGGATTTAGTTATAAACCCTCTTTATATCGCATCAGTTCACCTAAAAAAAGCATAAATAATCACTTGCTTAGCGTAGAATTAACGTATAAGTTGCGTTTGCGCAATAAAAAAAACTAAGGGTTCTGTATTTTAACTTCACATGAAGTTAACGGTTCCGTTTGGCATATTTGGGTTATTTTGCGTATTTTAGAAGGATACTTAACGTAGGTTAAGCGAAGAGGTGAAAAAAGGGATGTACTTTTACCTTATAGAAAAATAAACGTATAAAAACCAAGTAGATTATGTCAAATGTAGATTTAGTTATTGAAGAAAGAGCGGCGAGTATTGGTAATTTCCTCGTAGGAAGATTGCTGCCTTTCCGCCAAAAGAGAACCGTAGGTCCTTTTGCTTTTATTGATCATATGGGACCAGCAGCGGTAAAAGATCACGATAATTTAGATGTTGATCCCCATCCTCATATTGGTTTATCCACGTTGACTTATTTGTTTGAAGGTTCTATTATGCACCGCGATAGTTTGGGCAGTCATGTTGAAATTACACCAGGTGCGGTAAATTGGATGACTGCAGGACGTGGAGTAGTTCACTCGGAACGCATGCCTGTCAATATCCGCCAAGAGAAACCAGATACAGTCTTGCATGGTTTGCAAATATGGATTGCATTGCCCAAAGAATTAGAAGAAACTGAACCGTCATTTGTGCATATTGAAGCAAGTGAATTGCCAAGTTGGCAAGAAAACGGGGTGGAATATAAATTAATTGCAGGAAAGGCACTAGGTCACGAATCTCCTGTTCCTGTTCACAGTCCCTTATACTATATCGAAATTAAATCCAAAGAAGCAGCGAAAATCAATATCGGTGCAGGTTTATTTGGAGAAGCTGCGATGTATATTCTCGAAGGAGAAGTAAAAAGCGGAGAACATACGTATGGAAATAAGAATATCTTGATTTCAAACGATAGTACACTTTGTGAATTTGAGATGGCTCCTAATACAACCGTTTATATTTTTGGAGGAGATGCTCTACCAGAAGAGCGTTACATTCTTTGGAACTTTGTTTCTCATGATGTAGAGCGCCTAGAAAAAGCAAAACAAGATTGGATTGATCAAAATTATGAGGCATTTCCCCTAATTGAAGGAGATGATACAAGTTATGTACCTTTTCCAGAAGGAATGAAGAATTTTAGAAATAAGACGAGTTAAATCACCAGTAAAAAGCATGGAAGTAAAAGTAACAGCCACTTTAGGCAATACCTTATATCAAACAGAAGTAAAAGCAGGGAAAAACAGCATCATCAGCGATGAGCCAACTGATTTAGGTGGAGGAGATACGGGATTAAATCCGTTTGAATTATTGGCTTCGGCCTTGGCGACTTGTACGGCTGCCACGTTGCGTATGTACTTAAATATGAAGAAATGGGAGGTGGATGAAATTGTGGTACAGGTAGAAATGGAAGACGATAAGCCCAATCAAGTAGCAAACTTCAAACGAGAAGTACAATTTGTTGGCGGTACACTAGATGAAGCTCAAAAGAAGCGATTGCTAACAATTGCTGAAAAGTGCCCAGTACACCGAATTATTACAGGAAATGTAAACATTGAAACAACCATACAAAACTAAAATAGAATGGAAATAAAACACGAACAAACCGAAAGTAAAGGTGCTTTTTCTGCTTGGATTGACGGAGTAAAAGCAGGAGAGATGACATATAGTGTGGCGGGAACCTCCATGATTATTGTCGATTCTACGCACGTAGATGAAGCGTTTAAAGGACAGGGCATTGGAGTGAAACTCTTAAATAGAGGAGTGGTGCCTTTTGCGAAAGAAAAAAAGGTGAAGATTATGCCTTTGTGTCCTTTTGTAAAAGCTCAGTTTGACCGTCATCCAGAATTGGCGGATATGAGAGCGTAAAGAAAGAAATAGTATAGTAATAATTGAAAGAAAAGCTTAGTGGGCAAAAAAGGAGGTAAGGCCTTCCTTTGTCTGCTAAGTTTTTTTACCTTTGTGCCTACGTTTAACTGCTAATAATATTGCTTTATGAATGAACAAACATCATTTGGATTAATCTCAACAGTAGAAGTACCCTTTGCTATTCAAGCGATGGGAAGTTGTTGGGCTAAAAAGGGATTATTAGTAGCAAATTACGTCTTTACAGATGCAGAAGATCCAACCGCTTTTGAATTGGTCTATACGCTGATTGATGAAGAAGGAGGAAAAAGAGAGATTGTAGAGTCAGAAGGGATTTTACCTACCTTGTTTCTTAATCCCTTAGCGACAAATTTTGTCGCTGTTGTGGGAGATAAGGATGAGAGTGAATCTCGACAAATCCTGCCTGTTTTCAAACGCAACATAGGAGAACAGTTTACCTTTGACAAGGATTTAGCTGGGCGTTTTGTCGGTTGTACAAAGGCATCTACCATTTTTTATGAAGTGGATATTTGGAAAGAAAGCAAACAGGATATTATGACTTGTTTGGCCTTTCACGAAAATGATATTTTAGGCTGTAAGCAAATCACCGTACCCATGCCAAAAGGCAATAAGGTATGTGTGCAAAATGGAGAAATTCACCTCATTACAGAAGTAGAATCTGGGTGGTTACACCGTCAAATTAACGAAAGTGGCCAAGAAATCCGAAGCCGAGTGTTGGATTTCGATTTTCCTTTTGTACATGAAGCATTGAGTCTTTCTTTTGATAAGAAATCGTATTTATTATGTGAGGAAAATGGAGAAATTGGCTTAGTAGAAATCGATGAAGAAGGCAATTGTTTATACGCAGAATTGTACAATCTAGGCGATGAATTTTTTGGAACTTGGCATCCTCAACATTTGAATGAGGAAACTAGTGCTGTTCAATTTACCACAGAACACGGCAATGGCTGGTTAGTGGTTCGCCATGATAGTTTGGTAGAATTGGTGTACAATAAAAATAAAAGTGGGTACAAAAACTTGCTTTCTCAAGAGGTGTTAAACCTCGATACGAATGATTTGGCTGTTTCTTCTATTAGCCCAATCTCAGATACTAAAATTGGAATTGTATTTCATCCTCGTAAACCACGCAAAGAAAAGTACCAAAAGGTGTACGTGTTGCAACATGGGATTTAGTTAACGGTGAACAGTTGACGGTTTGTGCTTTGTGAGGTTGGTTGTTGTTCGTTGTTGGTTGATTGTTGTTAGTTGATTGTTGTTAGTTGTTTGTTGTTTGTTGTTTGTTGATTGTTGATTGTTGAAATCTGAACATCCCTAAATATGGTTGACTGTTTTTTAAATAATAACTTCATTAGTAAAGAAAGTAATAAAGGGTAAAAGGGAGACTTTTTGCCCTTGTTTTTTGTATTAGTAGAGGATAAGTCTATAGTGATTCCATTAATAGAGTTGTTTTCAATAGACGCACTATGGTTATAGTATGAAAGGATTATAGAGGCAAAGCCTTGATGGGTTGTGTTTGTACTGCGATAGGTAGGAGAGAGACACCACCTTATCGTCTCATCGTCTCATTTCCTCATCAACCCCCAACAATCAACTCCCTCATAAAAAACAGTTAACTTTTCTGTTTTTCTTCTCAATTCCGCTACTTTTGGGAATTCGAGTAAAAAGAAAGACAAAATAAAGTATGAGTATAAGTTTAGCTACGTGGAACGTAGATCCAGAGATTTTTAGAATAGGGGATTTTGCTGTTCGCTATTACGGTGTATTATTTGCTGTTGGCATGATTTTGAGTTATCAATTCATGAAGCAAATTTTTAAGCGAGAGCAAATTGCTATTCAATATTTGGATAAACTGTTAATCTATATTGTTGTAGGAACAGTTGTAGGTGCTCGATTAGGGCACTGTTTATTCTACGATTTTGCTTATTATTCTCAACATCCCTTAGAAATCATCTTGCCTATTGCAAAAGTAGACGGTAGTTACCACTTCGTTGGCTTTATGGGCTTGGCGAGTCACGGCGGGGCTATTGGAGTGTTGTTGAGTTTAGCTTTATTTTGCAAGCGATATAAAACCAATTTATTGCAACTCTTAGATCGCTTGGTTATTGCGATTCCAATTACGGGAGCATTCATCCGTTTTGGAAACTTCATGAATTCAGAAATTTACGGAAAACCAACAGATTCTATCTTTGGTATCATCTTCCAACGCGATGATTTGATTCCAAGACATCCTACTCAATTGTATGAAGCATTTGCTTATTTAGCAGTAACGGTTATTCTATATGTTTTATATCAAAAGAAATACAGCGGTTACAAAGGTTTGCTCTTCGGACTTTTCTTGATTTTTATGTTTACGGCTCGATTTATCTTGGAGTATTTCAAAGAAAATCAAGTTGCTTTTGAAAATGAGATGGTCTTGAATATGGGACAAATTTTGAGTATTCCCTTTATGATTGTTGGATTGCTCTTGGTTATCTGGAGTCTGAAAAGACCTAAAGTAGATACTCCTTTGCGTATTGTTGACGCTAAAGCAGTACAGAATAACGAGAAAGATTCAATTGAAGAACCAAAAGATGCTGAATCAAGCAATGAAAGCGATAAAATAAACGACTAACTGAAAATATAGTCAAATATAAATCAAACCTTCTAAACAAAATTTAGAAGGTTTTTTGTTTTGTTGAACTTAATGTAGGTTAAGCCTTGGATCCGTTTAGAAGTTGTAATTTTATAGTGTACTAAAAAGCAAGAAGTTATGGAAATAGGAATCAGTATGTTTGGAGATTTGCGTTTGAATAAACAGACGAATACCTATCAATCTCCCCAACAACGTTTAGGAGAATTGATGGAAGAAATCAAACTAATGGATCAAGTTGGATTAGATGTGTTTGGAATAGGAGAGCATCACCGTCCTGATTATGCAGTGTCAACGCCAGATATTATTTTGGCTGCTGCAGCAAGTGTAACAGAAAAAATCAAATTGACAAGTGCTGTTACGGTTTTGAGTTCCAATGATCCTGTTCGCGTATATCAGTCATTTTCAACGATTGATTTACTGTCTAAAGGAAGAGCAGAGATTACGGTTGGACGCGGTAGTTTTATCGAATCATTTCCTTTATTTGGTTATAATTTAGAGGATTATAGTGAGTTATTTACAGAGAAATTAAATCTCTTATTGAATATTAATGCGACGGAAGAACCTTTAACTTGGACGGGAAAACACCGTGCTTCTTTAAAAGCACAGCAAGTGTTTCCGCGTGCAGAAAAGCCGTTGGATGTTTGGATTGCAGCAGGAGGAACGCCAGAATCGGTGTTGCGTGCCGCTAAATTGGGATTGCCTTTGGTTTTTGCCATCATAGGGGGTATGCCAGAGCAGTACAAACCTTTCTTTGATTATTATAAGGCAGAGTATTTAGCAGCGGGACATGATCCGAAGTTGATGCAAATTGCTACGCATTCACATGGTTTACTTGGAGTTGATGGTGCTCAATTGTCTAAAGAATACTTTGATTTATACAAAGGGCAAATGGATCGTATCGGTGCATCAAGAGGATGGCAGCCCTATACGTATGAGCAATATGAAGGAGGAAGAAGTAGAGATGGCGCTTTGTTTATTGGAGATGCCAACCAAGTAATAGATAAAATTTTGTACCACCAAGAAATGTTTGGGTTAACCCGTTGGTTAATGCATATGGATTTAGGTGCACCTGATCATCAAACGATGATGAAATCCATTGAATTGTTAGGTACGAAAGTAGCTCCTGCCGTAAAAAAAGCATTACAGCAATAAGAAATCCCCACGAAATAGTTACATTTGTTTTTTATAGATTTTTGGTTTAAAGAGATTGGTTAATTCCAATCTCTTTTTTCTTTTTGTCATTTAAATTAGGATGTAATGGTATATATAGAAACAGATCGTTTACTGTTAAGACAGTATAAACAAACAGATTTAGATGATTTTATTCGCTTGAATAGCGATCCAGAAGTCATGCGTTATTTTTTGAATACAAAAACGGCAGCAGAATCGGAGGAAATGATGCTCAAACTACAAGATAATCTTGAAGCAAATGGATATGGAGTCTTTGCGGTAGAAGAGAAGGCAACGCAAAAGTTTATTGGATTTATTGGGTTCAACCGATTTGAGTTTGATGTTGATTTTGCTCCAGCAATGGAAATCCTTTGGCGTTTATTACCTGAATTTTGGAATAAAGGGTATGCTTCAGAAGGGGCAAAGGCTTGTTTGCACTTTGCTGAAGACAGGTTGAACTTAGAACGAGTGTATGCTTTTACCACATTACCCAATAAAGCGTCGGAGCAAGTGATGATTAAGAATGGGATGACCTATGTAAAAAATTTCAATCATCCACTCGTTCCTTTGGATCATCCACTTTTAGAACATAAACTCTATGTAAAAGAATACAGATAATACCATAAAAAAAAGAGCACGTTAAGTGCTCTTTTTTAGTATTAAAATTGAAATTAAGCTTTCGTTTTTGAAATTTCTTTCACCAAGATGTAGCGAACAGAAGGCGCATCAGCAGGAGGGTTTGGAACATCTTCTCTGCGTACTTCTAACTTGTAATTGTATCCTTCTTCGTATTCAAAACCTTGGATAGAGCTGTATAATAACGTCCATTCTCCATCTTCTGTTTCTTTTACCTGTAGACATTTCATTGGTCCAACGCCTGTACAATCTACTTTTTTAGGTCCAATAAACATCGTTACAATGTCTTGTGTTTCTGCAGTTTCTGGAGTAGCTGTTTTGTCTAGTGTTTCTTCTACACTAACTTCTTCTACCGTTCCTTCTTTTTGATTTTTGTTTCCGCAACTTGCAAAAGCAAACATACCTACTAAACTAGCAATTAAAAGTGTTTTTTTCATGAGAATAAATTTTGATAGTAAAATTACGGATAATAATTAAGAAAAATTAGATTTTTTGGTTAATTGTATGGTAAAAGTGTTTGTTTTTATTTTTATGTAGTGATGTTTTTTTGTTTGAAGGTTTGTCTTATTTCGAGGTGTTTAGGTTGTAAATCGCGAACGGTCAACGGTCAACAACTATCCATTGTCAAAAAGTATTTTACCTACTAAAATGTTAGTTTTATTGCTTATATTTGCGTTTATTTTAAAACTAAAACCGTATTAAAATCTAGATAATGAGTTTAGACGAAAAATTTCATGACGATATGGGAGATAACCACATTGCTTCTAGCGATGCGACTCCATTAAGAAGTGATGCGTTTGATCGCACAGACGAAGAAAAGATAGAATTGATTAAGAAAGACGTTGAGAATATTTTAAACACACTGGGGTTAGATTTAACTGATGACAGCTTAAAGGGAACGCCAAATCGTGTAGCTAAAATGTTTGTAAAGGAAATTTTTGGAGGATTAAATCCTGCGAAAAAACCAAGTTCTTCAACTTTTGACAATAAATACAAGTACAACGAAATGTTAGTAGAAAAAAACATCGTGGTTTATTCTACTTGTGAGCATCACTTATTGCCAATCGTCGGACGTGCACACGTGGCTTATATCTCAAATGGTACGGTAGTGGGATTATCTAAAATGAACCGTATTGTTGATTTTTACGCAAAAAGACCGCAAGTACAAGAGCGTTTAACAATTCAAATTGTCAATGAATTAAAACGCGTATTGAATACTGAAGATGTAGCTTGTGTTATGGATGCAAAGCATTTATGTGTAAACTCACGCGGAATTAAAGACATCGAAAGTAGTACAGTTACGGCTGAATTCGGTGGGCGTTTTAAAGAAGAAAGCGTAAGAAAAGAATTTTTAGATTATATTAAATTGGATACACAATTCTAATTTACAATTTATTAAAATAGAACTATGGCATTATATCAAGAACAACAATTAAAAGTTTACAATTCTCTTTCGGGAGAAAAAGAAGTTTTCGTACCTATTCACACGGGTAAAGTAGGAATGTATGTTTGTGGACCTACGGTTTACAACTATGTGCATTTGGGAAACTGTAGAACTTTTATTTCTTTTGACTTGGTATTCCGCTATTTGAAACACTTGGGGTATCAAGTGCGCTATGTGCGTAATATTACTGACGTAGGGCATATCGTTGACGATGCGGATGAAGGAGAGGACAAAATTGCCAAACGCGCGCGTATGGAGCAAATTGAACCGATGGAAATCGTGCAAAAATACACGGTTAACTTCCACAATATCCTGAAACAATTCAACAACCTACCTCCGAGTATTGAACCTACAGCCACAGGGCATATCATTGAACAAATTGCTATTATTCAAGGAATTATTGACAATGGTTTTGCTTATGAGGTAAATGGATCGGTTTACTTTGATGTAGAAAAATACAACCAGGAGCATCACTACGGAATTTTAAGTGGACGCAAAATTGAGGACTTACTGTCGAATACTAGAGATTTAGACGGTCAGTCGGATAAGCGCAATCCATTGGACTTTGCTCTTTGGAAAAATGCTGAACCACAACATATTATGCGTTGGCCTTCACCATGGGGAGATGGATTCCCAGGATGGCATTTGGAGTGTACAGCCATGAGTACGAAATACTTGGGAAATCACTTCGACATTCACGGAGGAGGAATGGATTTAAAATTCCCTCACCACGAATGTGAAATTGCACAAAACGAAGCTTGTACAGGAAATACACCTGTAAACTTCTGGATGCACGCGAATATGTTGACCTTAAACGGCAAGAAAATGGCCAAATCAACAGGGAATAATATCTTACCTAGTGAGTTGTTCTCGGGAGAGAATGCGGTTTTGAGTAAGGCATTTGCTCCTGCAGTGGTTCGTTTCTTTATGTTGCAAGCACACTACAGAAGTGTGTTGGATTTCTCTGATGAGGCTATTTTAGCTTCTGAACGCGGATTCAATCGCTTGATGGAGGCGATTAAACACATGGGAGAATTGCCAACTGCGGCTCAATCTACTGTAGATATCCAAAACTGGAGAAAACAGTGTTATGATGCAATGAATGACGACTTCAACAGTCCAATTCTAATTTCTCACTTATTTGAAGGGGTTCGATTAGTCAACGTTATCAAAGAAGGAAAAGAAAAAATCACAGCAGAAGATTTAACTTTGTTTATTTCGTTAATGCACGCGTTTGTATTTGATGTGCTAGGATTGGAATCAACGAATATGATGGCAGCAAACAACGACAAATTAGAAGGCGTTGTAAGCATGTTAATTCAAATGAGAAATGAAGCTCGTGCAAATAAAGATTTTGCTATGTCCGATCACATTCGCGATGAACTAGCGAAGTTAGATATTCAATTAAAAGACGGCAAAGAAGGTACATCCTTTTCTTTATAACCACATAAAAGCTATAGGATTTATTCTATAGCTTTTTTTAATTTTACTACTTATGTTGCGAAAGATACTCATTGCTCCATTTATTGTATTGATGCGCTTTTATCAGGGGGGGATTTCTCCTTTTTTTCCGCCTACTTGTCGATATAGTCCCACTTGTTCGCATTATACCATTGAAGCACTTAAGAAGCATGGCTTATTTAAAGGGGGTTGGTTGGCGATTAAGCGAATCAGTAGTTGTGGTCCCTGGGGAGGGAAAGGGTATGATCCGGTACCTTAGTGTATTTTTACCCTTGATTGTTAAATAATTTTTCTATTTTTACGTATTGACAAAAGCGGGAGACCGCAGTAATAACATAACAAATTCGAATACTATGATTTGGAATCCTTCGGAAGGTTTTGATTTAGGTTTTATGCAATTGCGTTACTACAGCTTGATGTTTGTAGTGGCCTTTGGTTTAGGTTGGTTCGTCATGAAAAAAATATACGACCGCGAAGGATTAAGCGTTGATAAATTGGATAAGTTGTTCATTTATACGGTATTGGCTACCTTGATTGGTGCGCGTTTGGGACATGTTTTTTTCTATGATTGGGATTATTTTAAAAATCACTTGTTAGAGATTATTTTACCGGTTCGCTTTTCGCCAAAATTTGAAATTGTGGGATTCAGCGGTTTAGCAAGTCACGGTGCAGCCATTGGTATTATCGTAACGATGTATTACTACAGCAAAAATGTGATTCAAAAACCGATTTTATGGATTTTAGATCGCGTGGTGATTCCTGTAACTTTAGGAGGAATCTTCGTGCGTTTAGGAAACTTTTTCAATTCGGAAATCGTTGGACATGAAACAACAAGTGCCTTGGGAATTCGCTTTATTCGCGATCGTTTTACGTCACGTGAAGCGATGGAAATTACAGGTATGAATGATCACAATGCTGCTTATGATGCGATTCAACACAATCCTCAATTTGCACAAGCCTTGGCTGAAGTATTGCCAAAACATCCAACGCAATTATACGAGGCTTTTGGCTATGTATTTGTGTTCTTAATTCTGTACTTTATGTATTGGAAAACAGATGCTCGCAAGTATGGAGGATACATCTTCGGAGTGTTCTTAGTATTGCTGTGGATGGTGCGTTTCATCGTAGAGTTTGTAAAGGGAAGTCAAGGTGGATTTGAAGAAACCTTAGGACTTTTATCAACAGGGCAGTGGTTGAGTATTCCATTTATCCTCGCAGGGGTGTATTTATGGGCAACTGCTAAAAAGAGAATTTACGCGTAATCATTGAGCGCAAATCGATAGTACTAGCACTTCTTACCTAAAGAAGTGCTATTTTTTTTTGGATGTAATTTATTTGTTCTAAAAGACTTAGGTTTTTTAGATTAAAAAAGAGTAAAATTTATTGGTCTATTGTTTGTCAAAGTCAGTAAATGCGCTATATTTGCACTCGCAATACAGAAGTAAAGCAGACTACTGGAGAAATGGCAGAGTGGTCGATTGCGGCAGTCTTGAAAACTGTTGACTGTAACAGGTCCGGGGGTTCGAATCCCTCTTTCTCCGCAAAGAAAACCGATAACGAGAGTTATCGGTTTTTTTATTTTTAGGCCATGCCGAAAGTTTTACTTTCGAGCATGGACGAAAATAAAAAAATACAATACCGAATGCAGCGAGGTATTGGTTTTCTTTGTGTTTATTTACCTCCTTTGGGATATGTAATTCCTTGTCTTTTGAAATAAAATTTTCAGGTTATAGGGCGAATTGCCATTCGCCCCTACGTTTTCTTTGGGATATGCAATCCCTTGTCTTTTGAAATAAATTTTTCAGGTTATAGGGCGAATGGCAATTCGCCCCTACGTTTTCATTGGGATATGTAATCCCTTGTCCTTTTGAAATAAAATTTTCAGGTTATTGGGCGAATGGCAATTCGCCCCTACGTTTTCTTTGGGATATGTAATCCCTTGTCCTTTTGAAATAAAATTTTCAGGTTATAGGGCGAATTGCCATTCGCCCCTACGTTTTCATTGGGATCTGCAATCCCTTGTCTTTTGAAATAAATCTTCAGGTTATAGGGCGAATTGCAATTCACCCCTACACTTTCTTTGGGATATGTAATCCCTTGTCCTTTTGAAATAAAATTTTCAGGTTATTGGGCGAATGGCAATTCGCCCCTACGTTTTTCTAAAAATATACACATACAATACTGAATGCAATAAGGGATTGGTCTTCTCTGTTTTACTATTCGTACTAATATAGTTTGTTATAAAAACTAACTATATTAGTAGCAGGGTAAACGAAATAAGCATATAGGCTTTATGAATATAGCGCTACCCTTTTTAAAACCATATTTATGAATTTATTATTCTCATACGGCACTTTACAGTACGAAAAAGTTCAATTGGAAACTTTTGGTAGAATCTTACAAAGTGAAAAAGAGGTTCTACTGGGATACAAATTAGATTATATCGAAATTTTTGATGAAGAAGTATTAAAAAAATCAGGGCAACAATTCCATCCTATTCTTTCACCTAGTGGAAATCCCAACGATAGGGTAGAAGGGGTACTCTTAACGCTGACGGACGAAGAATTGGCTCATGCAGATGCCTATGAAGTGGATAGCTATAAACGCATAAAAACATCGTTTTTGTCGGGTAAAGAAGGGTTTATCTATATTGAGAAATAAGGATGAGGAAGTGAGATGATTAGAGGATTTGTACGTCCCTGATATAGGTGACACTAGTTCAAAAGCTTCTTTAGCATGAGGCGTTATGCGGGTAAATAGCAATCTATGGGTACATTTCCTTAATCCCCTTGTTATTCTGAACAAAGGGAATAATTGCTTCGGTTCACTATTGGTATATTTTATTCGATCACGTAAATCAATTGAGGTTCCCCTGCATCGTGTTCACCTACCGCAAGATAAAAAGGTTTTTGGATCGGAAGGGATTGGAAAAGCTGCTCCTGATGGGCGAGTAATAAGGTGTGATGGGTGTCAATATAAGCCGTAACTTCAAAGAGCGCATACATATCCATGACATCGTCCCAATCTTCAAAATCATATTCTTTTCCTTGAATTTCTTGTGTTAAAACATCTAGTAGAGGAATCACACAAGTAGGTAAATTACTCCTGTTTTCTATGTAATGAAAGCGATCATCCAGGATTTCAAATTGAGGTAATTTCTTAGATGGATAGCGAAAGTCGATGGCAAAAGAAGTAAACTCACCCCCGTAGAGACCATCCTGTTCTAAATATAATAAGTTGAATGCTGTTGTTGAACCTTTGGTGTATTTTTCGTTTAACCAATAGTCCACAACATTTTGCCTCAAATCATAAAACATAGTTTCTATTGATTCATTTCGATTGTGGTCTTTCCATCGTTGGTAAAACTCCTTTTGTATGCTATTTCCTGTTTGTTCAATACGATCACAAACAAGCTGTTCCATTTGTTTTTCTTTGGCGCGTAATTGGTCGAGGATGATTTTGTTTCTCATGATTAGTCTATTCTTCGCGAAAGTACAAAAAAGGGGATAAGAACTCCAAAAAGGACGTTCATATTACCCCGTTTTCTTGTTGTAGCAAGCGTTTATATTGCGTGACTTTGTTTATTTTCGCACCAACAAATAATCCTGCTTTTTATTTCTTCCAACGACAAGGAAAAATACTCCTCTTAGATTAAGAGGTAGGAGGATTGCGCTCGATACTAAACGAACGTACTAAAAACGAACCTTTAATTTGACTCATGATTTACAACCAAGAAGCCTTTGATATTCGAATGGATTGGGGATATGGTGGAGTAAGAGAATTAGCTCCCATATCGGATGTTATTATTATTGTTGATGTTCTTTCCTTTTCTACTTGTGTAGATATTGCAACGGCTCGAGGGGCTCTTATTTATCCTTCCGTTGGAAAGATGAATCGGCGATTTCCTATGCTCAAGAAATGGAAGCAGGAGCAATTATTTCGTATTTAACAGGAACATTATCTCCTGAAAGTAAAGCTAGTTTAGCCATTTTTGAAAGTGCTAAATCCTCTTTATTAGCTGATATTAAAAACTGTAGTTCAGGTAAAGAATTAATCGAACGAGGATTTGAACAAGATATTGACTTAGCTTGCGATTTTAATGTTAGTCCGCATGTTCCTCTTTTGAAAGAGGGACGTTTTTATGTTGGCGCTCATTCGTACTAATGTAGGGTAAAACGGAGTAAAACAAGTTATTCAAAAAATAGGTTGCCCAATTATTCCATTTTTTAAGTCCTGCACAAATGGTCTTTTGTAAATGTTTTATTCGTGATTATATACTTGGATTAGCTAGCGATCCATTTATTTTTGTCTGTATAGAATGGCACATAAATTGTATTTCATTTAAAATAAATCTAAATCATATATAGAAGTAAAAGCGAAGTAAAAGGATTAAAGATGCATGGATTAGACCCGAATGCCTGTTGCTTTTAAGCTTCGTACAATAGTGAAATTTTTTTCGATAATCCTGCTGTAGGATTTTAAACCCAACAGATAATTTTAGCCCAGAAGCACTCTTATACAAGAGTGCTTCTTTATTTTGATTCAACCCGTTGAAGGTGCATGAAAAGGTTGAATGGAGGCAAAAAAAGCATCAGATTCTCTTACTGCCGATTTCTAGCTAGGCTATTTATTGTGGGAATTATTTTATATCCTCAATTGCTATCTAGGTGTCTGCTCTTCACTGCCAAAAGCTGAGTGAATTTACAATAGGTGATTGGTATTAAGTGCTTTGATCAACTTGTTTTTTTAAAAGTTGATCCATTAAGAAGGGGAAACATAAAAACAAAGCATGAAATTTCTTACTTTAAAACTAAAAGATTCAAACATGAAAGCAAAAATGACTAGCGTATGCTGTGTACTAATTGTGGTGTTAATCACAAGTTGTACCAATAAATCTACAATGAACTTATGTTTTCAAACAACATTAAAGTACTTGGTGTATTAGAAGTTTCCTTAGGAGGGATAATAGGTTGAACTTGGCACTTTAGTGTCAAATAGTGGGTGATTTATTACTATGAAATCACTATAGATTTTACTTTGTAAAATTGGTGGATTTAGTAATCGAAAGATCACAGCAAGTTATGTTTTGAGGCACTCGAAATTGAGATTCGAGTTTTCAAAACGACTTACTCTTGCAGAGGGCTAGAAAACTACTCCGAAGTCGTTGGAGATTTTGTCAAGCGAAATGGAAAAGGCAAAGCGGGAGAAATAATCGAAATAAGAGGAAAGAAAGTGACTGTGGTGATAGAAAGTATGAAGCTTACGATTGCAGTAGAAGAGTTGGTTCGAAGTAAAGTGTAAAAGATATTTAAAAAAGAAGGTACCTATGTGGTACCTTTTTTTTACGCATACTTTAGTTGATACTATTTCTTAAAGTGTGTAAATTCAAAAAATGCAGTTTGGGATACGTTTTTACAAGATGACATTCCAAGAATATCTTGATAAATATGATTAAGGATTTTTAACCTCCTGACATAGGGGTGTCATAACACAGATTTAGATTTGTCCCATCATAAACAAATCACTAAAATGATGGAAAAAAGAATAATTAATCCTTGGAAATGGGGAGAACTCACCAATTCAGCACAAGCCGTAGAGGTAACTAATGTAACAGGTACTTTATACTGTTCAGGGCAAGTCGCTATTGATCAAAATGGGGTTCCAAGTAGTGAGGATATGAATTCACAATTAAAACAAGCCATTGAGAACTTAGAACAGTTAATTATCGAGTCGGGTTATGAATGTAAGAACATAGTAAGACTTACTGTTTATACTACATCAACACAGGATTTCTTTACAAGCTGCATGGGGGTTTATGTCCCTTTCCTTGAAAAGTATGGGATAGAACAAGCTACAACATTACTTGAAGTAAAGGGACTTTTTGCTACCTTAACGATTGAATTAGAAGCTACCGTAGTAAAATAAAGATGAACAATATAGAAATTTTTTATCCGACAAGTCAAACACAGTGGAGAGAATGGCTGGAAAACAACCATGTTTTAAAACAGTCTGTTTGGCTTGTTTTTCATACCAAAGAATCCAATAAGGAAACAATTTCTTGGAGTGAAGCTGTTGATGTAGCGCTTTGTTTTGGCTGGATTGACAGTAAGAAAGTAAAAATTGATAAGTATACCTCGCATCAGTTTTTCAGTAAGCGAAAAGTAAATAGTACTTGGTCTAAAATAAATAAAGAAAAAGTAAAGCGGTTTATTGAGGAGGGACTTATAACGAAAGCTGGTTTAGATAGTATTAAAGTAGCTAAAGAAAACGGTTCTTGGTTTATTTTAGATACAGTTGAAGAGTTAATTATTCCCACTGACTTAGAAATAGAATTCACAAAGTACATAGGAGCAAAGGACTACTTTCTTCGTTTAAGTAAAAGCAATAAAAAAATACTACTTTCTTGGATAGTACTAGCTAAACGCTCAGAAACAAGGCAAAAACGAATAGAAGAAATAGCGAAAGAGGCAAGTCAAAATAAGATGCCTAAACCGTTTAAATAGACAAGTGGCTATAGAAATACTACTTAAAAGAAAACCTAAAAAGGGCGGTAGTTTAACTAATGCCCTTTTATCATAAATACATAGAAAAAATCGAACTTATTTTTAATTCTTAGATTTAGTTAAATGCAACTCAAGAAACCCATGGTGCTCTTTATGCGTTACAATATCAAATTTTGTATTTAAGTTATTTTGCATTCCTAAAATGTCATTACCACCAATAAACAAGGGATTAATATTCAAATAAAGATCCGTTACCAGTTCTTTGTCGATAAAAGCGTTGAAGGTACCTGTTCCACCACCAATAGCTAGTTCCGTATTTCCTTTTGCCGCCATATAGGCTATTGCTTCCTCAGGGCTACGAACAACAGTATACCCTTCTACAATATGATTTGGATTCGTTGACAATACTATAATTTCTATTCCTTTAAAGAGATCTTTCACTTTTGGAGGAGAATTTTGAAAGTGTTGAAAGGTGTTGAAGCCGACGACTAAATTTCCAACTTGATGGGCTAAACCAAGATAGAAGGTGAAGGCTTCTTCAGGTAATTGATACAAGGGATTATCTGATACTAATACTTTACCATTGATGGAGATGTTGGCAATTAAAGCTATTTTCATGTTATAGTTTTTAAAATAACTACAAATCTAGCACACGGTTATTTTATATTTGCTATGACTTACCTCTAGGATAGTAACGAATACAATGGCAACAACAAACAACGATAAAGTACCCAAAGAAACAATTTTAGCATTAAGAGATGCTATTGAATTACTAAGTGGAAAGTGGAAATTCTGCATTCTTCATCATCTTCGTACTCGCGAAGTAATGCGATTTAAAGATTTACAAGAGCAAGCGAGAGGGATTTCTCCTAAGGTATTAACTAAAGAGTTGCAGGAATTGGAAGATAATCTATTAATTACGAGAACGGTTAATTCCACTAAACCCATTACGGTATCTTATCGTTTAACAGCACATGCCTTAGAGAGTTATCCCGTTTTAGAATCTTTACTTGCGTTTGGTGTAAAGCACAGAAACTTAATTAAAGGTAAATAGAATCTTAACTACACTCCGGACAAATACCAGATACTGTAAAATTGACAGCTCTCATTTTATAGTTTTTTGGCAATGAAAAAGAAGGTTCTATATCAATCATACAAGTGGTGGTTTGACAGCGTTCACAGGTAAAGTGAAGGTGATTGTGATGGTGTTTTTCTACGGAACAATTCTGGCAAATAGCATATTTGATTGTACCTTCTACCGTGGCTATTTTATGAATAATCCCTTCTTCTAGTAAGCGATCAAGTACTCTGTAGATCGTTACTCTATCACAGACTCCATGTAATGAAGCAAGTAGCTCTGCATGGGATAGGGCTACTGTTGAGTTTTCAATGAGTTTTATTATTTCGGTTTTCGCTTGTGTAGTTCTAGTTTGTTTCATGATGTTAAATAATAATGCAACATAGTTGCAATTACAAATTTAATCATTATTATTGCAACTTAGTTGCATTAAATAAAAATAGATTATGACTGATACAAATCAATATGACGTAATTATTGTAGGAGGAAGTTATGCCGGACTTTCTGCTGCTATGGCATTGGGCCGTTTATTAAAATCCGTTTTAATTATCGATAGCGGTTTGCCTTCTAATAGACAAACGCCGCATTCCCATAACTTTATTACCCAAGACGGGCAAACGCCTGCTGAAATAGCAAGAAAAGCGAGGGAGCAGGTTTTAGCCTATCAAACGGTGAATTTCTACCAAGGATTAGCAATATCAGGTAAAAAGACCTCAAACGGCTTTGAAATCACAACAGCTTCACATGATACGTTTAGCGGTAAGAAATTAATTTTTGCCACAGGTATAAAAGATATTATGCCCGATGTGAATGAGATAGAAGCTTGTTGGGGAAAATCAGTGATTCACTGCCCTTTTTGTCATGGGTATGAATTTAAAGATAAGAAAACAGCTATTTTAGCAAATTCTGATAAGGCTGTTCACCTGGCTTCTTTAGTGGGTAATTTAACGAAGGATATTACGGTATTAACGAATGCTCCCGCGAACTTTACTTTAGAACAGCGAGAGCAGTTAGCGCGCAATCATATTGCAATTATCGAAACTCCAATTACAGCAATTAAACATCAAAATGGCTATCTTGAATCGGTTCGATTTCAAGATGATGCTACATTAGATGTTCAAGTGATGTACGCAGCTGTAGCTTTTGAGCAACACTGTTCGATTCCAAAAGACTTAGGTTGTGAACTAACGGAAACAGGTTACATCAAGGTTGATGCTTTTCAAAAAACAAGTATTGATGGGGTCTATGCCTGTGGTGATAATACCAATATGTTTAGATCGGTATCAGCTGCGGTGGCTACTGGCTCTATGGCAGGGGCCATGGTGGTTAAAGCGCTTACCGAAGAACTATTTTTGACTAGTCCTGAAAAATCGATACAGGATTAATAATTTAAAACTATACTATTTAAAGTAGTCAAGTAAAAGAGAGTGCCTTACTAGGTCACTCTCTTTTGCTTTTTTTCTAGATTTCATACACTTGGAATACAGCAAATCAGTATCATACAAACAAGGGGCTTGGGAAAGTATAAAGTGGATTGATTAACGAATGAGTTTATAAAATAGGAGTAATGCTATACCTAAAATGAGTATGGTACTTAGATAAAGAAGGCTTGCACTTTGAAAATAAACAGCACTAGCTATAATTGGAATTATTATCGTAATAAGAGCCTGTAAGCTTTGATTAATACCTTGTATTTTACCTTGATCATCCGCTGACGTTTGTTCTGATAATTTACTGAGGTAAGTAGGTTCAAAAAGACCTTCTCCAAGTATGATAAAGATTAGTGCGAGGCTAATTAAGGCAAGAGAATTTATGTAAATACTACTAACAATACAGCTAAAACCAACGATAAGCGTTAGTAAGCCTATTGTAGTTACTGTTCGTTGACTGTATATTTTTAATAAAAAAGGAAGAAGAAAGCCCCGCGATACAATTTCAACTATCCCAACTATCGTTAAAAGTATTCCGATGTGTAAGGTGTTTAAAGAGTAAATATCTTTTAAGAAAAGGGTCATATTAAATTGAAACACTGTAAGGACGATATAGAAAAGTACACCAATTAAAAGCAAATGTTTAAGGGGTTTTATTGAGAAGGTATTTAGTAGTAGTTTAAAAGGATTGAGATTGTTCAGCTCTATTTTTTTATCTTTTAGTTTTACAGCTAACGATTCAGGAAGGAAAAAATAAACGGCTAAGGTTGAAATAAATAGCAGAAAGGCAGTGAGGTAAAAAGGTAGTGCTAAGGATATCGTACTTAGCAAGGCACCTAAAGTGGGACCTCCGATTTTACCAATACCCATAGCAGCTCCAATATATCCATACCATTTAGAGCGTTCTTCTTGTTTGCTATTGTCTGCTATATAAGCAAAGAGTACACTGATGTTTCCTGCAGTTAAACCATCTATAATACGCCCGAGAAAGAGTACCCAGAGCGCCCCTCCAATTCCCAAGAATACATATCCAAGAACAGATCCTAAAAGGCTAATAATAAGAATGGGTTTTCTGCCATATTTATCACTTAATGCGCCAAGAATTGGAGCGGTGATAAAGGAACATATCGCATAAATAGAGAATAATAGCCCCATCCCAAAAACAATTTGATTGGAGGGTAGGTAATCCTCTAAAAGAAAAGGTAAAAGAGGAATAACAATGGAAAAACCAATGGAGTTTAAGGCTACAATTAGGATAACAATCCACAGTTTATTTAGTTTTAAGTTCATGTCGAATCATAATTTTTAGAATGAATAAATTGGTTTGATTCATCTAGGTGATCAAACGTCAGGACAAAACTAAATGTTGATTTTGAGGTAAAATAGTCGTATTATAGCATAAAATAGCTATATAATTTCAAATTAAAATGGAGCAAAGAATAAACGTGCCTAGAATTTTTACTGCGTTAGCGAAATATTTAGATACTAAAATAAAACAGGGCCGTATTGATATTCCTTTAGATAAAGGAGTAGGGTATTGTATTGGGTATCATTTAAACGAAAATATCAGAATACTCATCACGGATTATCAATTAAACGAAGAAGTATCCATCAGCAATCCTGAGTTGTTATCTGACAAGAAAATTATACTATTTAAGTTTCAAGGAGTTCTTAGTGATAAAACGTTAGGGGGAAAAATAAAAGATATTCCACGCGTATTAATTGCTACAAGTAGAATTAATACAGAAAATACAATTGTCATTGATTGTGATCACTCCATTACGATTGAAATAGATGCCAATTATTTACAAAACCAATTAGGCACAAAAGAACATTCACCTAGTATTAAAGGGCTACTTGAACATAACCAACCTTTACTTTTTGAAGAATTAGTCTCTCCTGATTTAATTAGTATGCTTAAAGCGTTGATGGAATCAAGGGATTATGGAACTTTTGAGTTGTTTTATTTGAAAATAAAGGCCGAGCAAATTATATGTAGTTTGTTGTATCAACTTGAAAAGCGAAAGGATAGCTCTTTATATGCATTAAATAATCAAGATATTCAAACAATATATAAAATAAGAGCCTTGATTCTTAGTGATCTAGCTCATCCTCCTCAGTTAGCAGCATTAGTCAATGAATCGAATATGAGCTTATCGAAGTTACAGCGTTTGTTCAAACAAGTTTTTGGTCGTACTGTGTTTAATTATTACCAAGAGTTTCGAATGAAAGAAGCTGCTCGTTTATTAAAAGAGGAAAGGCTTTCCGTGTCGGAGGTTGGTTATTCTTTAGGCTTTACTAATCTGAGTCATTTTTCAAAAACCTTTGAAACACACATTGGAGTAAAGCCCAAAAAATACACGAGACTATAATTAGATATAGGTGTCAAATAATGGTTTGTTCGATTGCGCCATTATTTGACAATAATATGATCAGCGTTATTTACTATTTCTCGAAAACATAGTCCTTAAAAATACCATTGTTTGCTGTTAAAATAATAGGTTTATCCTCTGTTACAAGTATTGTATGTTCATGCTGTGCACAATATCCTCCATGATTAGCAAGAAATGTCCAGCCATCTTTAGCGGTATAAATAGATGTTGAGTTTGTTGAGATAAACGTTTCTATAGCTACAACACTACCTTTTCTAAAACGCCTGTTTTCATATCTATCATAGTAGTTTAAAATACAATCAGGCTCTTCATGTAGGCTTTTACCAATACCATGACCACCTAGATTATGGATTACCTTGAATCCATTAGATTTAGCGACTTTTTCAATCATGCGTCCTACTTCATTTATTTTAACGCCTCCTTTGATGATTGAGATGGCTTTGTACAAGGCTTCTATTGAAGTATTTACTAATTTTTGATTGGAGTAAATATCTTCTCCAATAACAATAGATGCTCCATTATCTGCAAAGTACCCATTTAATTCGGCAGATACATCAATATTGACAACATCTCCTTTTTGTAGAACTCTATCAGAAGGAATACCATGAGCCATCTCATTATTTACACTAATACAAGTACATCCAGGAAAATTATACGTGACAAAAGGAGCTGAGTTAGCACCATAGGATTGAAGTATTTTCTCCCCAAAAAGATCAATTTCTTTTGTCGTCATTCCCTCTTTGGTGTAAGTAATCATTTGTTGTAGGGTAGTGGCTACAATATTACTTATTTGCTGCATATGCTCAAGTTCTTGAGCGGTCTGTATAATCATTTTTAGTAGCAAAAGTAATTGCGGTAGAATAACTTA
The DNA here is from genome assembly GCF_030324495.1 of Myroides sp. 1354. GTDB lineage: Bacteria > Bacteroidota > Bacteroidia > Flavobacteriales > Flavobacteriaceae > Flavobacterium. Next base: position 60,596 of record NZ_JACAGN010000005.1, read on the forward strand.
CATAGTAAAAATTAGACAGACTAAAATGGAGAGCGAGAATTATAATCGCAGTATATTTGCCCAGTATGCCCATTCATTTATTAAAACATATTCTTGATAATCAAAGCAGTATCGAAAGTGCTAGCCCAGTAATACGCTATGCCTCAGCGCAAAATAGCAAAGTTATTGAGGGGTATTATGTATATACACGAGGTGATTTAGTAGAACAAGAGTGGATGTTTAATGATGGTATTCCCAGCGTTATCTTATTGGCCAACAGGCAAGATCATGTAAAGATGAGTACGGAGTTAAAAGAAATGATAGTTAAGTCTGGTTGGGTAGATAAAGGACTCCAAAAGAAAGTGTTTATTCATTATCCTACAGCATTAGACTATTTACTTGTCATTCGATTTAAGCCTCAGGCTTTTACTCAGATTACAAGTGCTGGCTTAAACAAAGCTACAAGTCAAGGATTACTTCCTATAGATCATTTTTTTACGAATGAAATTATAGATCATTTTTTTTCAATAGCGTCAGTAGAAGAGAGGATTAAATACCTTGATTCTTATTTGAATAATTGCATAATTAGCGATACCAGCATCCATTCTTTAGATCAAGCGATTCAAATCATAAGAGCGTCTAAAGGACAAATTACAGTTGGGGAGTTAGCTGAAAAATTAGGTGTAAATTACAAATGGTTAGCGCGTAAGTTTGTTAAACATCTACATTTTACACCTAAAGAATATATCAGTATGCATCGTTTTATACGGGCTTACTTGAATTTACAAAAGGATTCTTCTGATCTATTGGCTTTAGCTATTAATCATGGCTTTTACGATTATAATCACTTTTTAAAAGAGTTTAAATCGTATACAGGTCAAACTCCATTAGCGTATCTAGCTAAATAGATAAAACTACTGCTTCTTATTAATCAAATGAACCAATTCAGGGTTTTTCTCAATTCGTTTTAACTCTGATTCAAAATTGTTCAACATCGAGATTAACTTGTCTGTAATTCGCTTGAATCGTTTCATCTAAGGTATTATTACCCCTAGCATCTAAGAAAGAAGTTATTCGAGGTATCTTTTGATAGGCTTTCATTTCTTGATCTACCTTTTCATTATCAACTACTACTTCTGAGTGAAATATCTTTAGCTCTATTCGCTCATCAAAATTATCAGAGTCAGCTCCCACAAACATTTCTTTTGTGAGTGTGGATATTTTAGAAGCGGGAATAAGCGTATCAAGCTGGGTAGAGAAGGAGGTAGAATGAGCATTTCTATTAAAGGATATGCTTTGACGTTCTTGAAGAATTTTTGTCTAGTGTTAATCAAATGCTTTAATAAACTTACTACTTTTTTTACTACTTGATTTAAACATTCCTCCACATTCATTTAACTTTACACAATTAACACAATCATCAAAGTAAATATTTTTCCAATCTGAAATAGATTTTACACTAAATCTCCAAAGGTCTCCTGGTAATAAACACAATGGAATATTATAAATAGAAACATTCATACCAAAATCATTTAGAAAATGAACAACCTCTTTTAAAACCTCTTGATAATCATAAGGATCAATCCATAGCTTGTCAATATTGTAAGGTGTATATCCTTCTATTTCCAACCCCATTAAAGCAATATGTTCAACAAAAGGCATATTCTTATAAATGAACTGTCCTAACTCTTTTAATCTAATAACGCTAATTTTGTGTAAAACAATCCGAATCTCAATTCTTTGATTATATCTAGCTAAATTGTATATACCTTTTACAGTTTGTTCAAAAGCTCCTTTAGCTTGAACAACATAATCATGAATTTCAGGAATATCAGAATATAATGGAATAGCTAATAAAAAATTATCATGATTAATATGATTAAGTCTGTGAGCTAGATTAGACCATGCAAAAGAACGTCCATTAGTTAAACATTGTACAAAAGTATTTGGAAGATTTTCTTTCAATTTTTGAATTAAAAGAAAAAAATGTTCTCCTAATAAAGTAGGTTCTCCTCCGGTAATACCAATAGTTTGACAACTTTCACCTGGTATTAATTTAATAAGCATAGAGTTAATTTCATAGAAATATGCTGTGTCATCTCTGTCCTTAGGGGGTTGAGAGCACATTAAACAATTACTATTGCATCTTTCTGTTAGGAAAAGAAAATTGTGATTTGATCTTTCTCTATATAAAGTGTTTATCACCCCGTTAACATTAAGAACTATAATATCATTTTGATTTAAGTGTTCTAGTGTTTTAACAGAATAAACAATAGGTAGATTTAAATCAGTAAATGAGTCTAATGTAAAAGTGGTTAGAATTGCTTTTGTTTGATAAAGATGATTAAAATCTACTTGGTTTAAATCATTAATGATAACAATAGCATCCTTTTCTACTTTATTAATACTTATTTTTCCTACTATGAAATGTTCTAAATTTGCTACTTTTCCTCTTGTTTGTAATATCATGATTGAAATCCTGTAATCCAGCTTTTAAATATTATTTCATTTTCTTTATCCTTTGCTATTAATTCAAATATAAAGCGAATTATTTCCATATTTTTTTTACAAAAAATGCTAGTAGGTCTAAAACCATATAAATCCCCTTGTGTTGCATAATTAAGAATAGGATCTGCTCCACAATAAGGTTGAAAAGCACAATCACTACAGCCAGCTAAACCTTCATTACACCAAGATTCTGAAATTTCTAGAGCCTTACTTCCATAAAAAATATTATCGTAATTATCTTTTCCTAGTTCGCCTAATTGAAACATAAAATCTTTGGATTCAGCAATCATTCTTGCTTCATCTGATGCGTACACTTTTCCATCATAATTAAATACAATTACGCTATTTAAAACACCAGAAGGAGATTGTAAATCAACATAACCCACTGGAAAAGGGGTAAATATCTTTTTGAGTAAAATAGATGCGTAATCTTCAGCTATAAAAACCCCTTTTTTATTATATTCTAACAAATGAAGTAATCCCTCTTTGTAAAAGGATAAGAATTCTTCTATAAAATAATGGTTTTTATTAGGATTATATTTTGCAAAACCATAAGGACTAATTGGTCTTAAGAAAATATTTGAAAACCCTAATTTCACATATTCATCTATTATTTCTTTAGGATATTGAAGAGATAAATTTGAAGTAGTCATTAAAGCAGAAACCTTATCATCTCCAAGCACTTTACGACATTGATTAATACCACTAATAGTCAGTTCATAACTGTTATTACCTGGGCGTTTTCTATTTGCATTGTGAATCATTTGTGGGCCATCCAATGAAGTAGAAATTAGTATATCATGTTCTTTAACAAATGCTAAAATATCATCATTAATCAAAGCTAAATTTGTACAAATAACAAAAGATATATTCTTGTTTCTTTCTTCGGCTTCAAATTTAGCTTTGTGCACTGCATATACAATTTTATCGAAGGCCAATAATGCTTCTCCTCCTTGGAACTCCATAGTTAAATTAGGGTTAGGGCTTTGCATCATTAGTTTTATTCCTTCATCAATATAAAACAAAGACATATCATATCGTTCTTTATCCTGTATAACTCTAGATACTTGGCAGTAATGACAGGTATGTTCACATCTTAATGAGATTACAAAAATGTGTAACGCTGTAAAATGATCTAAAAATGATTTTTTTGTCCTATAACGAGCAACTAACACCTCTAATAATTCTGGAACTGGAGTTTCAGAAATTATAAAATTTGAAATAAGATTATAATATAAATCTATATTGTCATTTTTTTGAAAACGTTTATTAATTAATTCTGATATAAAATTCTTTGGAACTAAAACAAAGTCACCAATATCGTTAGTGATAATATCAACAGAACTGTTAAGGGATTTGAATTTAAAAGGTAAGAGATAATATGTTTCAGATGTATTATAGTAATCAGAATCATTAAATTTTCTACTCTCTTTTTTATATGCTACATCACTCATGTTTTATTTCATTTGGATCAAAACCAACAGGGTCGCTTATTGATTTATCATTTTTTTCAAAAATATCAAAATCATAATTTGCAAAAGCCTTAGCTGTAATTAGTTCTCTTAAATTTGAAGTCTCAGTATTTACAATTTCTCTTAGTTTAAAATCAATTAAATCGTTTTTAATTCTGACAATTAGTTCTTCTTCATCAAATTCTTCTTTATTTTTGAGAGAGAGAGAAACAAGATGATAATCATTCTCATGAATAATACTAACATTAAATTCACCTAGATACCAATACATGCATTTAAATATTACTGCTTCAGAATAGCTTAAAACATTAAGTTTGAAAGAAAGTAAGCCACTAGTATAATTTATGTTTCTCATAACTTGTTTTGCATTGATTCTAAGGTTTTACTACCTACTTTACCATCTGGTTTTAATTCATTATCATCTTGAAATTTCTTGACAGCGTCTTCTGTTTTACCACCAAAATATTCAGATATTAAGACATCATAACCTAATAACTTTAAAATTGTTTGTAATTTTTCCACATCTTTTCCTTCACAACCTTTATAGAGTATTCTTTCTCCTAATTCATAAACCTTAGTTGTTTCATCTACCTTACTAGTAGATTCTTGATAAGTTCCTGTTTGAGGCGACTTAGTCGGAGAGCTAAAACTACTAGTCGTTGTCGAACTAGAAGAAGTAGTAGGATAGCTATAGGTTGACGAAGAACTTGTAGTAGTTCTACGACTACTAGTTGAACCAGAACTATAACTCGATGAATAATGAGATGAATGAGAACGATGAGATGAATGAGAGCGATGAGACGAATGAGAACGATGCATCATCGCATTAAAGCTAGTTCCAGTGGAATTTAATTTTAGAACGAGGGTTGGTTTTAAACTGCTACTACCTACTTCATCAGTAAAATCATTAGAATCAAGAAAGAAGAGGTCTTTGTTTTCCTTAGCGAATATGTTAGAAAATGTTGCTAATGTCGCTAATAAGACTGCCCAAGAATTAGCTTTTAGATCTTTTATTTTTTTTATATTTTTCATTATAATATAATTCTGGTAATCATGTAAATAATTGATCTTTTTATAAGATAAAAATCACAATATTTGGATTTACAAAGTAACAATATATATATTATAAAACAATCTAAGATTATTTAGAATTATAACAATAATCACTTTTTTTAACTATAATAGAATATAGATTGGTATTTGACAAAAAATACAAGATATTAGAACAGAGTAGTATTATGTGAAATATGTAATAAAAGAATCATAAATGTAAAAGGATATTTGAAGATAAAGTATATACTAATATTTGATTTAGTGTAATCAAAGCAATCAAGAGTTATTGTTTTTTATTTAAATAGACGGATTGTATTCGAGGCTTTAGCCAAATTGAATGAAGTAAAACCTGATTGTGCGGAATTGTAGGCTGTGTATATAAATAAAGTCACGGATTGCCGCGCCATCGGATAGTTGCAATATTCGTATTTTTTGTAAGTTTACAAATAATGGAACAGCTGTGGCTTCGTTTGGAGCTGAATTGAACATTCGCTCAATCCAATCCCGCAATTTGCCAAGTCCAGTTATCTTACATTGTATCAAAAATTCTGCTAATGAAACAATTTACTCTATTCGTGTTTTTAATAATTTCAAATTGCTTGTTTGGACAAATATCTAAAGAACTATTAACAACAATAAAATCTTTAGAAAAGTACCCATCATTTTATGCATTAGATAAGGAAATAAATGGCATCGAAAACAAAGTAGATAAAATTGCAAAATCAGATGAATTAGAATATTTAGCATTAAATGGGAATAATGTTTATATAAAAGGTGTAGCAATTAAAATTCTAATTAACAGAAATGATGAAAAAATTAAAGATGTTTTCAAAAGACTGATTAATTCAAAAGATTCAATACTATATAATAGAGAACACCTATCAAGTTCGGTTTCACTTCCTGCTTTTTTCTTCGAAAACCTTTCTTTTAATAATAAATTAGACAAAGAAACCCAGAATAAAATAAAATCCGATTTGACTGAAATTATTTTAAACAATCAACCTGTTAATATAAGTTTACTTAACGAAATTCATTATCAAATTCCTGTCAATAAAAAGTATTACGAAAAAATTAGAAATATTGTTATTAAATCAAATTCCCCTTCACTACTTGTTGCTTTGGCTAAATATCAAAACGAAAATGACATTGAACTAATCAAAAGTTTTAAAGAAAATTCTTTTTCTGCTATCGGAGAATTCCCAAATGATGACTTTTTACCTTTTCTTGAAAAATATACAAATCATTACGATGAGTTTCCTTATCTGTTTGCTGTTTCAAAATTTTGCAATCCAAAAGGAACAGAATTGATTTCGAAAATTGTCGATTTAAAAACAACAAATCTTAAAAATAGCGAGTGTAATAAAAACTATTGTTTAAAAGTATTTTACAATCAAATCTATATGAATGATTGCAAATTATTTTATCCAATACTCGAAAAAATGTGGTTAAGCCACAAAATTCTTTCATTTGATATTTTAGATTTTTATGAAGAAAATCACACGAAAGAAGAAACTGTAGACTTCATACTTTCTGGACTTTTTCTAAACGGTAAAGCTGAATTAATCAGTCATAATATGTACGATATTGAAAAAATGCTTAGTCAAAATCGTGAAGAAGATTTAACTTTTGGTGAAACAGGTAAATTGGTTAAACTTTTAAATAGACTGAAAACTTTGTCAGAAGAAAAATATCAATTCACACTTAATAGTGTAATTTCTAATATTGATGATTTAGAAACTGATGATTTCATTTACCAACTAAACGATAATAGCAACCTTTTGAAAGCAAAGAATAGTTTTATTCAAAAAATGAAATCGAATGAAAGTGCTTACGGTCTTTTAATAATAATTAATGGTGTCAAAAAACTAGGAGATGAAAAGCTATTCAATGATTGTTTTGAAATTATTAAAGAAAGGCGAAATGAATTCCAAGAAAAAGAAGTTTGGGAAAAATCACTACAAGAATTCTTAAGAAACAATAAATTGAAATTATAAAATACAATATCAGATAACATCGACTTACCTAAATGCGGAGTTTTAGTTTGATTAAACGCTATTGTTTTCTAATACGCCAAAAGCTGTATCTATTCGTGTTTTTCGTAAATTTACAAATTGTGCAATAGCTTTGTCTTCGTTTCGGTCTGAATTGAACATTCGCTCAATTCAATCCCGCACTTTGCCAAGCCAAGCATAGCGTAGGAGCGTGGCCTACATTTGATATTCCCTTTGTTATGATCCTGTAGATTAAAACATATACTTACCAAAATACTGCTGTAAAGCTTCCTTATTGTACTTATCCTCCCCACGCCAGTAGGTAACAAAAGTCCAATCATGTTTTCCTCTTGTTGGTCTGTCATAGGAGGTAGGTTTTAGGATGTCGATGCAAGCTAATATTTCGATTAGTACCTGACGTTCCTCTTTGGTTGATTTAATAACGGTTGCGAGGTTTTTCTCTAATGCACCAGGATAGTCATCTGGTAGAGAATTTTCGATAACGGTTAGTATGTTGTTGAAAATCTCGATGTCTTCTGTTGTGGGGTCTGGAATAACTGCGGCCTGTAGTTGTTCCAAGTCAAATAAGGTGTAAATCAAATCTCCATGTCTGACACCTCCCCATTTTATTCGTTCAAAGTTTAATACATTTAGATCTACTTTATCGTAGCATTCATTTCCTATAATTCCATATTTCGAATCTCTACATACACCACAGGTGTAGCTGATGTGTGTTACATTGCCGTGTGGATCCAAACTTTGTCCACTTTCCACTTTGGTGTATTGGTGTGGCGTTAGTTGCTTGGCAATGAAATAAGAAGATAAACCAGAGCGCCAATCTAATCGTCGGGTAGACAAGCTACTCAGGAAAGCTTTGGCAACGTGTTGTGTTGAGATCTTGGGAAGTATATCGAATATAAGAGTTAAGCATGCGTCATGCGAAATTGTTCGGGGATCAAACATGACCCCTTTTTCCTTAGCATAGGCAAGGTCAGCAGGAGGCGTATGTCTATCTTTTTTGTTAATCCATCCGCTTTTCCAATACGTTTTGAAAAGTATATTTTTGGCTTTTTTGTCCATCTGTATCCTTGTTTTCTTTACGAAAATAAGGATTTGTTCGTTATGGAGAACTGTGTTACACCTTTTAAGGCTTATTTCGGTTTTTACAAGTGATGCAAAAGAGAGGGATTATTGATGAGTTGTACGAAATAGGCGAAGCGTTGTTTTACCATACTACTACCAAAAATCCATAAAATTAGGGAGATACACCTATCCGTTTTTATACTTACTTTACGTTTTCTAAACCACCTGGATGAGGAATTAAAAAAGATAAAAGATGAATTCAAAGAATGAGGAAATCAAATTAACGGGAGCAGAAGTTTTGCAGATGATTGCTACTCTAGATCAATTTGTACGATCAATAGAAAAAATAAAAGTCTATCACGAGGATCCAAGGAAAAACAAAACACAAGAAGAACAACAAAAAGCACTAGCAACTTATATCAGTGAACAAAAAGTAGGAGCGGAGTTCGCATTACTTCACGGTCTTCTTTGTGCTAAATTGGATCTTTCTTTGGGAGAAGATGGACTGAATGATGTTGAGCGAGCCTGTCAAGCTAATACGTATTGGTCACCTAAGAAACAAACAGTCGTCCAAAATCCCGTTCTTGATGCATGGTATGATGTGCATTGGGTAGATTTAAAAACAGCTATTATCAATGAATTCGACTACCTCTATCATTTTTTACAAAAGAAAAAACAACAATTGTACGGGTTTGCTCTTATTTTAGATGCTGATTGTTTAACGGCTTATGCTGCGGTTTCAACCGAACAAAGTTTAAAAAAGTTGCACAAAAATTGTGAGTGGGACGCAGAAGAATGGTGTTATGTTTCTGATGAAGAGGAGATTGTCTATGGTTTATCCACTTTTATCGATACGCTGATTGATTTTTACGATGCGCAGATTGTACCCCTGTTTCAAGAAGGTTTTGACTATGAACCCATCCAACAAAAAAATGTAGCTTTGTTTACCAAAGCAATGAAAGAGGCAAAAAGTGAATTAGTGAATAAATATGGTTCTGAAGTAGAGGCTATGGCTTTCTTTTTAACTATTCCAGGAGAACCAAAAGTAACGTACAATTCAGCGCTTGCTATCAATAATTCCAATACACAAAAGGTAAAGGAGTTGCTAGCATCTATTTAATTTAAAAAAAGAGCATAAGACATGAAAAAACATACGTATACTTATACAGCACGTTGTAAAGCACTAGTTATATTTAGCAAACCAACGGCAGATTTGTACGATGAGCCTTATTTGAATGAAATAGAAGATTTGTCTATTGATAATGCTTTTGCTTTTCAGGTTGATTTAACAAAATTTCCTCAAGTAAAAAGGCTTTTTATTGCTTCAAAAGATCCTTATACCATTGAGGATCTAGTTCATTTACAACAGTTAGAAGAAGTAAATACCAATTGTTTCTTACCTGAAAACACAAAGAAAATCAAGCGGTTAAAGAAGTTGACACTAAGTGATCAAGCCCTATTACGAGTGCCAAAAGACCTTAAAGATTCATCTGTTACCTGCTTGACACTTCACTATTATCAAAAAGGAGATTCTCCTATTCCAATGCCTGCTTTTGTGTATCAAATGACGAAGTTAGAGCAGTTGGAATTGACGTTGTGTAATTTTTCAGTACTAAGTGAAGAAATTAATAACCTAACCGAATTGAGCGTATTGAAATTGAAATGTTCCATGACTTATTTGGAAAATTTTCCTTCCTTATCGGGTTTAATTAACCTGCGCCATCTTGTAGTGAATGGTGAAACAGTACAAGGACAATTGAGACCAAAGTTTGCACTTTTTTCAAAAATTTTAGAGCAGGTGTGTCAACTTGGAGAACTGGAAACGTTAGATATCGGAAATTGGTATCCAAAGAACCAAAAGGAGCGAATTGCTTTCGACGGAAAGAAAAATTCCCTGCCCGATATTTTTGCGAGCTTTCCCAAGCTCAAAAAACTGTATATCACGTGGATGAAGTTAGATTATTTACCGCCTACTATTTTTAAAATGTATACGTTAGAGGAATTGAATCTTATCTCAAATTACTTAACAGAAGAGGAACTCAACAGTCTACAACAGGAACTTCCTCAACTTAAAATCGTCGGTAAAGGGCACAATACGAGCCGTTTTTAATTCCAATAAAATTGGAAGGTTTATTGAAATTGAAACTGTAAGAATAGGAATAAGTGTGCTTTAAAAAGGAAAGCCTTCAATTATTGGTAGCAACAAGGGAGAAGAAGGATTTTTGAGAATAGTTTGTAATTCATTTTCTAGAAATGAATAGGATGAAAAAACACTAGTTTTAGTCATGCTAGCGTTAAATAGTTTAGCATTCAGTCAAGAAAAAATAAAAGCCTATCACACTGATTCAAGGAAAAATAAAAAAAGCTATAATCCTTTACTTAGATTATAGCTTTTTAAAATTACAGATTAGTGCATTTGTTGTTACTTATCTTAATATAATGCTGAATTTTTCAGCTAAATTCCTACGGATGGAATCCTGTATAGCGTTGATTTCTGCATTCAGCAAGGTTCTTTCATTCGATCTATAGGCAATGCGGTAGGCCAAAGAAGTTTTATCTGCTTTTGTATATTGATCCACTAAGGTGATACTTTCTATTAAATCATGGCCTTTATCCCTTATCATTTCACAAAGATTATGGTATTCGATCCAATTTTTCTCTCTATTTTCAACATAGTTGTTTACCCAGAACGAGATATCCTTATAAACAGGTGGAAACTTAGAATAGGCTTTAAACTCCACTAATCCGTTTTTGAATTGAGAAATAAATCGCTCATCCTCACTCCAGAAATAACGAATGTCAGGAATATTACAGAACGACATCACTAAGCGATCAAGACCTAAGCCAAAAGCCCAACCTGTGGCTTGAATCTTACAGTTCTTTAAGATGTCACGATGTATAACTCCTGCACCTAAAACCTCCATCCATTCTCCATTTTGCATCACTTCTATTTGCAAAGAAGATGCTGTAAAGGGGAAGTAATCATCTAAGAATCGATATTCCTTACCAGGGTATAAATACTCAATTAACCCTTGTAAAGTCTTTTTTAAATCTTCTAAAGCATCCACCCCATCGGGTACTAATTTAACCACTTCCATTTGGTGAAAGACGGGATAATGTGTTTTGTCAATGGTATCCTTTCGGTATACATCTCCCGTAACGATAAATTGGTGATATCCTTGAACTAATACTTGATTTTGATGCGCAGAGGTTTGTGTTCGAAGTACAAAATCATCATTTAGATAATAGGTGTCATTTGCAGAACGAGCAGGATGATCTAAAGGAACTAAAAGCTTATCAAAGTTATCTTGTATAGAGACAACTTCGTCAAGATCGTCAAACATTGTAAAATCGCTAAAAAAAGATTGAATTCTTTTTTTCAATAAGTAAATAGGGTGCGATGGATGATTGTGAAGCTTTTTACTTCTTTTTTCATTGATACTAGTTGAGATGTTGTTCATATACATTGAATTTTAATATTATTACCCTTTGAATGTAGTAGGAAATACAAAGGACAAAAATAGGAGCATTGCGGTTATTCCTATTTTCATTTATTTGGAGGTTATGTTCAATTTTTTAGATTTAGATGTGATTCTTTGCATTGAAAAGTTTATTTTGTTCTTTTATTTAGATATTTGCCTATGACTTCATTTTTAGATTTAAATCAATTATACGAACTACATCAGTTGGATTCTTCCTTAAAAGGAGAAGGGGTGTTTATCGTGGATCATAAGGATGTTCCGACCAGACAATATGCGTATAGTAGACATCAATTTGAAGGATTATTATTGGGTTTTGTTTTAAGAGGAACAATGAAAACACAAGTGCACTTCTCTGAATATGAAGTACATCAGGGGGATGTAATCTTGGCTTTACCTCATCTTATGATAGATGTGATAGCTGAAAGTGAGGATATTGAGATCATTACTATAGGGCTATCGCTTGATTTTATTAGTTCGATTCCCCATGTATGGGAATTCGTAAATAGTGATAAGGTGCGTTTGAATCCTTTAATTCACTTTCATTCCGACAAACAAGATTTACAGAGAGAATTTATAGTATATCTTCAGAAATTTTATCATTCTAATCTAAGTGATAAGAAAAATGAAATATTGCGACATCATATTCTAGCTTTGATTCATATGGTGGTAGAAGCACATAGAGAAGAGGAAAATCAGGAGTATTTATTGAAGGATCGAAGCGCAACAATTATAGACAAATTTTATACATTAGTATCTAAGTATGCGGTTGTACAAAGAGATATTGGTTTTTATGCAGATAAATTAAATTTGACTGCTCCTTATCTGACCACGTTACTCGCCCAGAAAACAGGTAAATCGGCTCTGAAATGGATTGATCACGTGGTGATATTACAGGCTAAATCGCTGCTAAAAACAACAGACTTATCTGTTAAGGAGATAAGTAATCGCTTAAATTTTAATGATGCAAGTCTGTTCTGTAGGTATTTTAAAAGACATACGACGCTGTCTCCCAATGGTTTTAGGAGACAGCTGTAATATTTATTTTAGATAATCTTTAATAAAGGCCTTAGCTAAGCTTTTCGATGAATCAATGAGGATGATTTCATTTGGAACACTTTGTATCACTGCGTTTAAATCTGTACAAGCAATAAGGATAGCCTCAACTTTTGGTTTTACTTTGTGGATTAACTGTTCCCAAAGTAGTTGATTTTGAGGATTTGTTTTATCTTTTTTTATACCCGCTATGATTGTATTGAGTTCAAGTTGCCATGCTGGTTCGAAGATAAATACATGTCCTTTTTCTTCTAGGCCCTTTTGATAGATTTGCGCATCATAAGTAGTAGAAGTAGCAAATAGCGTCGTTCTGGTTTGCTTCATTGGCAATTCATTTAAAGTTTCTTCTACCATATTAAACAGTTTAGTATCTATTGAATTCTGCAAGCTATCAATATAAATATGCGCAGAATTACAAGGCATGGCTATACTATGAACCCCATTCGCTTCTAATTTTTGTAATCCTTTTACAATGGTTTTCTGCATCAATTGATGATCAATATCCCTATCTAAATAAAAGGGCGTCGGTAGAGAATAGAGGATAATTTCAGGAAACTCCTCATCTAGAACTGCATTATATTGGCTTTGGCATTCATCTAAGACAAGTTCTAAAAAGGGCGTGGTAGAGCGAGGTTCCATACCATCGAGTATGCCAAGTATTTTGTTAATGGGGTTCATGATTAAGTGTAATGAATTGAGTTATAAAGGAAGCAAATTCTTTTAAAAGTAAAGGATTAAGCTTTTCCATAGCGTTAGTTTCTCCCAAGTACTGATTTTTGCTATCTAGGAGTAGTAAATGGAATTTTTCGGGCACATAGCGTAAGGCGTAATCAACGGCCTTGTCTTTTGATGTAATCTTTGCTGTTTCAAGGGAATAAAACATTCGACAAAGTGTCAATATAACATTGGTTGTATCATCTTCTAACTCCTCTAGAAGTATTGGCAATAAAGATAGGATTGCTAATTTAAAATCCTTATCTGAAATCACAGGTAACAACGCATCAGCAGATATTCCATGAAGTGTTATACTATTTTGCCTGATTTGTCTAAGTAATAGGGTAAGATCGGGGTCTAAGGTTTTCTCTGGGATGTAACCATTTAAAAAGCTATTTCTTAACCATTCGCCATATTGAAATTCGCTTTGAATAGGTAAACGTAAAGGAGAGAACTCCGCTTGATTAACAATTGTAATCTCTAAGTAACGCTTATTTTCTTTATTATCAATAGCTCCTGATAAGAGGAGAAGCTCTTGAATAAGTAGCTGTTTCGTTTCTTGTGTAAGTTCAGCGTCTAGTACAACAAAAAAATCAATATCACTTTTGTGTTTGAGTCCACCGTCTACATAAGAACCATAGAGGTATATTGCTTTTAGGGAAGGACCTAACGTATGGGTAAGAAACGCTGTTGTCTGTGTAACTTGAAGAGGTAGGGATTGGTTATTCATTTTTTTTGATTAATTGGTGTAATAGGATGTCCTCTTTTCCTATATTAATTGTGTTGTATGCTATCCCTATTTTTGTTAATGGAAAATAGTAATAGACTGTAATTTCCAAATTTATCAGGTGATACAATAAAAGAGCTTTTATCTGATAAAATAATCTCACTGAGATGGAACCCATCACTTATTTGCCCTGTTCTTCCTTGTAAGAAACTTTTATGTCGGTTAATTCTTGTAATTTCGTGATACTGTATTACTTTTCTTTTCAGTCCTAAAAAATATTGAATTTCTATCGCATTTTTTCTTACAATTATTTTTGTGATTTTTAAAAAATCATACGTTCCAAGGAGTACAAATAAAAGAATGAGAAAGATAATAAAGAGGGCCATTTTTTCTTTTGTTGGGTAGTAGTTTCCATTCAAAAATTTAAGGCAGATCCCAATGCAAACAATAGCAGCGAAATAACCAAAAATTAGTTTTAAAATGTACAGCGTTCTAAATTTAGAAGTAATAGTCTCCATATAATTCTTTCGTGATTTATTTTCTAAATGTAAGACTTAAGTTAAGAATCTTATTCTTTATTCTAATTTAAATTTTGTTTTTTTGTGTTGTGAATAGGAGAGTGTAGCAACGTGAACTGTTATTTCGTCAAAATGTTATGAATACGTACTTATATCTAAAAAAGATTTCGTTTGTAAAGCAAACAATGGGAGCTTTATTCCTTATTTTTAGTGCTGTATTACTGCTAATTTCAGTTACTGCATTGACTTTTGTGCTTAGTTTTTTTTCTTTTTTTGTGGGGCTTTATTTCGCTACAACGGAAGGAATAGAGATTAGATTTGATACCAAACAGTTTAGAATCATCTTTTCTCTATTTGGTTTGAATATTGGTATTTGGGAATCTTATCCAACCATCGCATATATTGTTGTAGTTAGAACAAAAGTTAGACATATAATTGGGAATAGATATCGGCAAGAAGCGGCTTCAACCACTATAAAGGATGAGCGAATATGCATAAACGTGTTTAGCGAAACGAACAATAATAAAACATTGTTTAGGACAATCGATGTAAATGAAGCGTTGGAAATTGCTGAAGTTGTTGCTTCTTTTTATAAAGTTGAGATTAAGAAAAAGTTGTAATACAATGGTTACCAATAGTTTTTCGCTTGTATTCCATCATAATCGTTCACTAATAAGCGATACCTCCTTTCCCCGATTAAGGGAGATTCAAAACCCGAAAACTATAAAAGAGATTAATTTACGATTTTTGCTCAAGAAAAAGGGTTGAAAGGAAGTATGGCTCATTATAGTGAACCAGAATTCAGTATTTCACATCATGTACTAACATTTAGTGTGATGGATACACAAAAAGGTGTTATGGAAAATTTGAATCAGTGGTTGATTGATGGAATATTTACTACTGATCAGTTGAAATTAGCTCGAAAGGCTAAAGGCGACATATCCGTTTTCTTTTTAAATAATTTGTTGAAAGATTGGGGGTATTCAAAACCCAATAGATAGGCTATTTCAGCTACAGATAAGGTTGTTGTAGACAAATATTCTTTTGCTTTGTTTATGAGTGTGTTGTGTATATGTTGCTTTGCACTTTGACCTGTTAAGGAACGCAGCATATCACTTAAATAGGACGGAGACAAATGGAGTTGACTGGCTAAGAATTCCACCGTAGGAACGCCTTGTACAAGTTTTTCTTCTCCGTTAAAATAATCTGTCAACACTTGTTCCGTTTTGGACAGCAAATCGTTATTCACTGCTTTACGCGTGATAAATTGGCGCTCGTAAAAACGATTGCTGTAATTGAGCAATAAATCCAATTGCGATAGGATAATATCTTGGGTATGTCGATCAATAAACTGATATTCATGTTCAATTTTCTGAAAGATTTCAATAATATTCCCTTCTTCCTTTTCTGAAAGATGCAAAGCTTCATTCAAGGAATAGGAAAAGAAACCATACGTTTTAATTTGGGAACCCAAAGGGTGATTATACAAGAAATCGGGATGGATCATTAGCATATAGCCCAAACCACAGTTTTGCGAGATTTCATTCACTTCATCAACTTCCAACGATTGAATTTGTTTAGGCGCTAAAAAATTCATCGTTCCCTTGTCAAAATCATAGTACTGCTGGCCATATTTTACCTTAGCCGTTACATTGCGCTTGAGCGAAATACTGTAGAAATCTAGGGTAAACTTCTTCCAAATATCATTTTCGGTAATGTGCATTTGCGTTACATCCACCAAGCTAATTAAAGGATGAAGAGGAGCCGGTAAATCTAATAATTTGTGAAATTCGGATATAGCACTTATATGTTTCATCTTTTGTGTCTTCTTGTATAAAGGTATTAAAAATCAAGGAAGGAGGCAGTCATCCTTTGTTTAATCTTACCCAAAAATAGTTTTTTTAAATTCTTGATGCAGGGCATCTTGTCCAATTTCTAAGCGTCTATTGTATAGCGCTTGAGCATCTGCACCGGCCACATAACGCAATTGTTTTTTATCATCGGTAGCAGCTTCATATACGATATCTGCTATTTGCTCTGCAGTAGAGAAGTTGTCCGTATTGAACAAGCGCATTAACTGATCTATAGCCCCTGCGTAGCTTGGGTGTTCCACTACTTCGATAGAACGCCCACCAAAATCAGTAATAATCCCTCCAGGGGCTATGGTTTTGATTTGAATGTTGTGCAATCCTAACTCAAAGGACATGCTTTCAGACCAACCTTCTAAGGCCCATTTTGTCGCGTGATAAATAGAATCCAAAGGCATCGATACAAGTCCGCCTATAGAAGTTGTTGTAATAAATAACCCTGCTTTTTTTGCTCTAAAGTGGGGAATAAAAGCTTGAGTTACGCGTACTACCCCTAAAAAATTGGTATAGAGTTGACGTTCTATTTGAGCATCACTATACCCCTCTAATGCACCAATTAAGCCATAGCCTGCATTGTTAAACACAACATCAATATCGTGGAATTCAAGGGTTTTTTGGATGGTCGATTTGATTTGTTCTCCTTGAGCTACATCCAAAGGTAGTAGGGTGATATTATCTAGATGTACTAATTCTGTTTCTCTTTCGGGGTTTCGCATCGTGGCAATTACTTTCCATCCTTTAGAGGCAAATAATTTTGCTGTCGCTTTTCCCAATCCAGAAGAAGCGCCTGTAATAAAAATTGTTTTCATTGATTTAGAGGGGGGTTTAGAAGTTAAAAAGGGCTCTCATCTTGGCAATGTAATCGGCATCTGAATGACTTGTTCTCAAGTCAACCCATCCCTTTACATCATTTCCAACTAAGTATCTCAATTGGTTTGTTCCATCCGTTGCTGCCGTATAGATTTCATCTGCCACTTGTTGTGCCGTTGCTATACCGCCATGCATGCTTTCAAATTGCTTGGTAAAGGCAGTAGTAAATGCATCGTAAGACGATAGCGTAGGATCATTGGCAAAGTTATTGGCTGCTGTAACATGGAAAGGAGTTTCAACACCTCCAGGTTCAATTAATTTGATGATGATGTTCTGAGAAGCTAATTCATACGATACTGATTCTGTCCAACCTTCTAAAGCAAATTTAGAAGCTCCATAAGAAGAAATCATCGGAATGCCCACGCGTCCACCACCTGAACTTATATTGATAATCATACCGCCTTTATGCTCTCGAAAATGAGGGAGTATCGCACGAGTTACCTGTAGTGTCCCGAAAAAGTTTACTTCAAATTGTTCTGCTATTTGTTGAGGTGTTTGTGCTTCAAATAACCCATATTGTCCATAAGCCGCATTGTTTACTAATACATCAATCTTTCCAAAGCGCGCGATTCCTTGACTGATAGTGTTAGCAATACTCTCTACATCGCGTAGTTCTAGCTGTGTAACTAGTACATTTTCAAGGGACGTTAATCCTGTTTCTTCTTTGGGGTTTCGCATTGCGGCAATTACGTTCCACCCTTTAGCTGCGAATAAATGAGCGGTTGTATTTCCAATTCCTTTTGAGGCTCCTGTAATTAATATTGTCTTAGTCATACTTATTTATTTTAATTTTTTGTTTTCAAATCCTTGTGGAGCGAACATTCCACGTAAAAAAGTCACGTATTCTTGTTCTGTTTTCTCTTTTCTATAGGCTATCATTTGTTCAATATCACGGCCTGCAACATAGCGCAACTGATGTGTTCCATCGGTTACGGATGTGAAGATTGTTGCAGCTACATCCTCAGGGGTAAACACCTCGACAGAAGATAGGCTGCCCAATAATTCCGTCGTTTGTGTTAGAAAATCTTGATAATCCGATAAGGTAGTATCTGTAGCAAATTCAGTTGCGGCTCTTTCGTGGAAATTCGTTTGCACATACCCTGGTTCAATAATCTTCACTTTGATCTGTTGTGAATCTAACTCATAAGCCAAGGCTTCTACAAACCCCTCAATGGCAAATTTAGAAGCTGTATATACACTGGTCATCGGAAAGGGAATTTTACCAACCCCAGACGTGATGTTTACCAGTACACTTTCTGTCTTTTGCTTTCTTAAATAAGGTAAAATAGCTCTCGTTACATTCATGAGTCCAAAAACATTGACATCGAATTGCTGTTGAACCTGTTCAGCGGTGATTGCTTCAAACAACCCTTGTTGACCATATCCTGCATTATTTAATACCGCATCGATTTGACCAAATTTGTCAATCCCTTTTTCTATGGCTGTTACGATGGAATCTGGATGGGTAACTTCTAATGAAGTCACCAAAATAGTAGGATATTGAATAAGTTCTGTTTCTTTTTCAGGATGGCGCATGGTAGCGATTACATTCCATCCTCGTTGAGCAAAATAGAGAGCAGTGGCTTTTCCTATTCCGGATGATGCTCCTGTGATTAAGATTGTTTTTTGCATGAATTAAAGCATTTCATTAATACAGTACAAAGGTTGGATTAGTTTGAAACTTAAATGTTTCCAAATCACGGAATCGTGTATCCAAAAGGCAGAAGGGAAATTTTTTGATGTGATTAATCTGTTAGTTTGGTCAATCTATTCCATAATTGCTTCGACTTTCAGGTCAGTACTACTCTTAAATTTCTAGTACAGTTTTGGGTAAGGGGATTCACCTTGTTCAACTTTTCTTCAAGAATAAGTAGGGGAGGAACGATACAGTAGGAACAAAAGCATTAGAAATAGCAATTAAAATTTTATTATTTATTTTTAATCTGTAATTTTAGGGTTAAATAATTGATTTTTTTATATTAGATACGTTTCATGATAAATGAGATTTTCTATTTTTACAGTGGAAAAAAGATTTAAAAAACCTGATAAATTATGCGCAAACAATTCGTTATTTTTTCAACGTTACTTTTGGTTGTAATGCTTCTACTTTCTATATTTTTAAATAAAAATTGGAGCATTTTTTTTGTAATTGTTCTCCTCTTTGTGATTATGGGGTATCAGGATATGTATCAAAAGAAACATACGCTGAGGCGCATTTATCCGATTTTTGGTCGACTTCGTTATGTGATGGAAGAACTTCGACCTAAAATGTATCAATATTTTATAGAATCCGATACGGACGGTAAGCCGATTAGTCGTATTGACCGCGCTACTATTTATCAACGTGCGAAGAAAGAATTGGAGACAATCCCCTTTGGAACGCAGCTAGATGTTTATGCAGAAGGCTATGAATGGATGTGTCATTCGATTGCGCCCAAAGCATTTGATAAGTTAGATCACAATCCTCGTGTCCTATTTGGAAATAAGGACTGTAAACAACCGTATTCAGCTAGTATTCTTAATATCTCAGCCATGAGTTTTGGTTCGTTAAGTGCACAAGCTGTAGAAGCAATGAATGGCGGTGCAAAATTGGGGAATTTTGCTCATAATACAGGAGAAGGGGGAATAAGCCCGTATCACTTAAAAGGCGGTGGGGACTTAATTTGGCAAATTGGTACAGGATACTTCGGATGTAGAGATGAAAAGGGGAACTTTGACGGGAAGTTGTTTGCTGAAAAGGCAAAATTACCCAACGTTAAAATGATTGAATTGAAGATTTCTCAAGGAGCTAAACCAGGCCACGGAGGTATATTACCAGCCTCTAAAAATACAGAGGAAATTGCTCAAATCCGACACGTGAAACCGCATACGATTGTCGCTTCTCCACCGTATCACTCGGCTTTCAATTCTCCTTTGGAATTGGTGGAGTTTATTAAAGAGTTACGTGATTTATCGGAAGGAAAACCTGTTGGGTTTAAATTGTGTATCGGACATAAAGCAGAATTTATATCGATTTGTAAGGCGATGGTTCATTTAGATACCTATCCCGATTTTATTACGGTAGACGGTGGTGAGGGAGGAACAGGAGCAGCTCCACAAGAGTTTTCTAATTATATAGGAGCTCCGATGCTTGACGGATTGGCGTTTGTGCACAATATCTTAACTGGAATGGGAATTCGCAAACACATTAAAATTATCGCTTCCGGAAAAGTAACCTCTTCGTTTCATCTAGCACGTGCCATGGCTTTGGGGGCAGATACTTGTAATGCCGCTCGAGCGATGATGATTGCCATTGGTTGTATTCAAGCACTTTTGTGTAATACGAACCGATGTCCGACCGGAATTGCTACTCAGGATCCTAAACTGACCATAGGCTTGGATGTTGCTGACAAAAAAACGCGAATGGCTAATTATCACAAAGGTACGATTGAGAGTTTTGTAGAATTATTAGGCGCTTCGGGATTGGATGATATGAAAAACATCACTCGTTCTCATATTTATAGACGTGTTTCCTTAAATGATATGTTGACCTATGAAGAGATTTTTCCTTCTGTAGAAGTTGGAGCTTTGCTTTTAGGGAATATTCCCGATCGATACAAACAAGATTTTGAATATGCCAATATGAATCAATGGGGAATTTTAAGTAAAAAGCAAGAATAAAGGGTTGGAAAAACACCATTGATTTTTTAGCGGTTTAATACAGGTTTCTTGCAAACTACTTTAAAAAAAAATAAGTGATTTAGTATGAGGTGAGTAAGAAGAACAATTCAACTAGTTCGGGTGTTTTCACATTGCTTTACTGCTAGAGCTCCCATTAAAATTAAAAAAGATACTAAAATGAAAGGAACAATGGCTATTGCATTCAGTCTACTGAGTGCCCTTTTGATTACGAGTTGTGTGAATAAATCGACCATTAAGGATGTAGTACCTAAACACGATACGTTTAAGTTGCAATCGATTCAATTAAAAGAAGAGAGAGTAATCAATGTATGGACACCTAAAGAATATGCCAAGGGGCAAGATTCCTTACCCGTAATTTATATGGCTGATGGGGGAATAGAGGAGGATTTCTCTCATATTGCCAATACATTAGAAGAGTTAATCAACGAACAAAAAATTCCTACTGTTATGCTAGTTGGAATTGAAAATACACAGAGAAGACGAGATTTAACAGGAGTTACAACGGTAGCAAAAGACAAAGAAATTGCACCAGAGGTAGGAGGAGCAGAAAAGTTTAGAGCTTTTATTAAAGAAGAATTGTTTAAGGAAATTGAGCAACGATATAGAACCAAAGGTGAAAGAACTATTTTAGGAGAGTCAGCTTCTGGATTATTCGTAATGGAGACCTTTTTTTTAGAACCAGCGCTGTTTGCGAATTATATTGCATTTGATCCTTCTTTGTGGTGGAACGATCATTTTTTGGTTCGCACTGCAAGAGCTAATCTTGAAAAAAACAAAGCCATAAAAAGAAAACTGTGGTTTGCGGGATCTAATGCGGCGGATATCTTTCCTTATACGAGGGAATTAGCAACAATCTTGGCAGAACGTAAAGATCAATCACTGGAGTGGACCTATGCGGATGAACCAAATGAATTGCATACAACCATCTTTAGAGCCACCAAAAACAAAGCTTTAATTTGGACCTTGAATAATAAATAACAGCTTTTTGGATAGGAAGAAGTTAGCAGTGATGTTTTTGACTTTTAAAATAATTTCATATCCCCATCTTGAATCCACTGTTTCTTTTTCATAAAATAGTAAATCAGATAAGATAAAACTGCTGGACATATAAACTGTAGACTTACAATTGCCAAGAGAATATAAGAAGTGGAGTGCGAGGCCTTCATGGCGTTAAACGTTCCTATTTGTCCGACTAACCCACAGCTTCCCATTCCTGATTCTAAGGCTGTATTTTGCATGTCAAAAAACAGAATGGCAATGGGACCTAATAGGGCTGATGCGAGGGTTGGTGGAATCCAAATTTTCCAATTTTTGTAAATATTGGGCACTTGTAGCATACTTGTACCGATGCCTTGTGCGAGTAATCCTTTGATGCCGTTATCTTTATAACTGATGGTGGCAAATCCAATCATTTGAGCACAACACCCTATGGTAGCGGCACCAGCAGCTAAGCCATCGAGTTGCAACATCAAACACAAGGCCGCGGATGAGATAGGCAAGGTTAATACCATGCCAACGACAACAGCGAGTACCATGCCCATGATCAGGGGGTTCGCTGCTGTGGCCAGTATAATCACTTGACCAATCCATTGCATCAATTGATTGACACTCGGCCCAATTAATTGGGCTAATGCTACTCCAATCACAACTGTGACAATGGGTGTAATTACAATATCTATCCTCGTTTCACCCGCCACTGCTTTTCCAATTTCTACGGCAACGATACTCGCAATGAAAACGCCGAGCGGACCACCCAATTGATAGGCAGCTACTCCCACAACAGCAGAAGAAAATAAAACCAATTGAGGCGCTCGTAAACTATACGCAATCGCTAACGCTAGTACAGGACCAGTCGCTTGATTCGCAAAAGGCCAAACCACCTCTTTCAAAAAGGAAAGATTAAATTCCTCCCCTATTGTTTTTAGGATGGTTCCCACGAGTAAGGTGGCAAATAATCCGTAGGCCATAGCTCCCATAGCATCAATAAAGTAACGCTTACTCGAAATTTGAATGTCTTTTTTTTGAAGGAATTTTCGCATGAATGGTTTGATTTAATGAAAGATAAGGCATCAATTGTCATTGAACGGATACTCTGATTAAAAGAAATAAAAGTAGGAATAAAGATAAAGGTAATCTAGTAGATAACAATGTCAATGTCCTATGGAAAATAGATGTTTTACCAGTGAATTTTAAACGAATGATGAAGCCATCACCGCTGTAACGAAACAATAAATAAAAACACACATCTTAAAAGATGTGTGTTTTGGATTTCAATCGTGAAGTAGGGGACGCTATTAGAAGTTAGAATGTATAAATTCATCAGTAGTTAGTTTCTGACCAAAATGATGTACTATTTCCGATAAGAAGTAATCCTGTTGCATTTGATTAAAAGCAGAGGTAGCATCTGATATGACTAGCGTATGATATCCTTTCTCATGCGCATCCCTAAAAGTACTTTCAATACATACATGTGTGGCATATCCTACCAGATATAGCGTGTCGATTTTATTGTTTCGCAGGTAGACATCCAAATTAGAACCAGTAAATCCGCTAGCCCCTGTACGTCCGCTGATTACAAATTCATTTGCTATAGGTTGAACTGTTTCAAAAAAAGCAGCGCCAAATTCATTTTCTTGAAAGGTCCCTGCATTGGGAATCGCTTTTCGAAGTCCTGCTTTGGCTTCGCCCATTTCCAGATATCCCTTTTTAAAACGAAGTCCTACGTGAATTACCTCCATGTTCTGCTCTCTCGCAAATTGAAGTGCTTTTTCAATATTAGCAATCGAGTTTTGCATCATTTGAGGATCTTGAATTAAAGCTTTATTCAGCTTTCCTTTGGGATGCATCCATTCATTTTGAGTTTCAATTAAGATTAAAGCAGATTTTGAGGTAGTTTGAGCCAAAAGAGCATTCATAAAAATGAGATTGAGAATTAGTAAAACAGTATTTTTCATTATAAATCAAGATGTAAAGGGTTAGTACTGTATTCTTTAGATATTTTAGATACTGCCTTCCACGTATCATCAAATTTGCTATACAATAGATAATCCGTTATAATTAATTCCTGGTTTCGGAAAAATTCAGTTTTGACAACAGCTGTACAATCAGTACGGTCTAATACTGCGATCGTATAGTGAAGATTTCGAATTCCCGAGTTTAGCTTTTCAGGTGAATCTTTATAGGCTTGAACAATCTTAATCCAAGCATCTAAGGGGAGTTTAAGTACCTCGTTTCCCTTGGGGATAAGAATAGCAAATGCAGGGTGAAACCCTTTTCTCATTTGCTCAATTTCCATTTTGTTTAAAGCACCTTGTGCAAAGGTTTGTTCTACTAAACTTATGAGCTCACTATTTGCATCTTGTGAAGGAGGGTTTTGTGCTGACATGTTGATTGTTTTTAGCGTAGTTGCCAGTAGTACTAAAATAAAAAATGTTCGTATCATACATTGAATGTTTATAATTGACTATTATTGTAAATAAATTACAATTGCAAATGAAAGGCTAATATTTTATATTTACAACATAAATTGTAAATAAGTTACAAAATGAAAGAAAGCAACAAGAATGATTTGTCTTTTGATTTTGATTTTTTAGATAAGCTGGTAGTTGGAATAGGGGAAGTTTCTCAAATTACAGGTATTCCAACGCGTCAAATTAGATATTGGGAAGAGAAAGGTATCGTGACAAGTTTAACCGAGGAGGAAGGAAAAAACAGAAAATATAATTACGAGAATATCAAAAAAATGCTGTTGATTAAGGAACTAATGGAGGAGGGGTATACGTTAGATGCTTCTGCAGATAAAGTTAAGAAGCGCATGGAGATGATAGAAGATACTTTAACCAAGCTTAAAAATCACAAGTCATAGAAGAATGATATAGTGTGTTATTACATGATAAGAGTTTAATCAACGGAACCAAAGCTAAAATATACAGCAGTTACTAAGATTGCTACGGCAATAAGGCTTACCACAAAAACTCCAAGTGGATTACCCAATTGATACATGGCTACTCCCACAGCAGCTGTCGCTATAACCATGATTGCGGTAAATGCGCCTTGTTTTACTTAATCTTCTTTTTGGAAAAATAACCACCAAGTACAAAAGTAGGTAAAACAAGTTGGATGCCAAATAAACTAAAAGTTACGGCTTTAGCTCCAGTTTGATAGGAGTTTATTATAATGTGTTTAGAAAATCCTTTTTCTGTAAAATCCTCCAGAAATGTTAGAATAACAAACAAGAAAAACACAAATGCATGGGCGAGTAAATAATGGGCAATTCCCAATAGCCAAGGTTCTTTAATTTTATTGAAAAGGTAGAGGCCCGCTAAAAAAGTACTCAATAGTGGAATGGAGTACATTACATTTGATAGGGTATGTGGCAGTTTAACCCCATAAATAAAATACAAGAACAAGAAAATAGCTATCCAAGCATAGAAGGTGGAATAAAGCGCATATTTTAGTGATTGTTTAGTCATAATTGCAAAAAGAGATTATTTTTTGGTTGTAGTAAAATTAGAGATAATTAGTTTAAACGAGCTAAAAACAATTTATAGATAACTATCTGAAATTTTATATGGAATTCTACTGCCACTCAATCTTCGATTAAGCTTTGTAATTGTGCATGATCAAATCCATAAACATACGAAAACAAATGGTTTGTTTTTCTTGTAAAGCTTTACTTTTGTTTAAGAATACAAACCATAAAGTAATGGAATCTAATGCAGCTTAACAATGAGAACAATAAAATTTATAGATAGCGCTTATCCGAAAGAACATCAAATCGAAGAGTTTATTTGGTCCGGTAGATTGGATGAATCGGGAAAATTGTGGTTTGACCTTCATCTTAAAACACAAGATTATTATCGAAGTGAGGGAGAGGAATATAGTGAGGAAGAGGAGGAGGAACTAGAGGAAGATACCCCTTATACGAGTATGGTGGAATGGCAATCAAAAAGTGTTTGGGATAACTACCATCAATGTATCTTATCGTCTGTATATTGGTCAGATGAAAAAGGAATTTTACTTTGTGATAAAGGGGCGTTTTTTAGTTTTGATACGCTACAAAAGAAAGCATTTCTACTGGATGCACTTCCCTTGTCAGACGATACAATAGAAAGTGATTTAGCCTTTGGAATTTATTTGTTAGGACACGATTTATCTGCCAATCATCGACTTGTATTTACTGCTCATGATCAGGGGAATTGGGAGATAAAGTGGGAAGGAAATATCGCGTTAGCTTATGGAGGGTTTTATGAGTATATACACGAGTTTCAAGCTCATATTTCAGATGCTACTTTTGATGGTTTTTACTTTCCGACTTCTTGGAGTATAGAAGAAGCAACAACTAGATTCAAAGAAGTATTAGCGGACTTTGAAAACTACGAATTCGTAGATCGAAATCCAAAGAGTAATAAACGCGAATATAAGTTGATGGTGTTAAAAAATTAAAGATTTTTCTTAACTTAGATGATGACAATCAAAAAATAAGTAGGTATGGGAATATTCGACTTCTTTAAGAAAAAAAGCAAAATTGTTCAGGTAGAAACGGAGAAGGAGGTAATGACCAATCCTTCAATTGAAGAAATAGAGGTTCATACACCTCCAAATGAAATCACGGCAGTTGAAGAATCAATAGAGCCTTATGTAAATGAAGCAACACAAATGGAGACAGCGTCAATGAAAGAGGAATCTATTGTTGTAGTGTCTGATGATCACGGTGTTCATGGAGATAATTTCGGAGGGCTAATAGGCTTTAGTAATTTAGAGCAAGAGGAAGGCCGTGAATGGATTAATGAAGGAGTAGGATTAGCGTATGACCAAATATCAAGGATAGAGAACGATGAATTTAGGATAGCAGAAGCTAGTTTTGAAGAAGGAGGTAAGGTGAAAATGCGTGCGGTTATTTTTAAAGATGGACCTTATAAAGGAGAAATTCTATCTGCATTTCCTTATGTTGAAACGGATTATAGTTTACCATTTAAGACAAAACGTATTACGGAATGGTCGCATGCAGACTTTAAAGAGGCAGAAATTGAAGGCGGGGGAAGGGATACTTTTGAACTTTCTTTTTATGCTACGGATTATGCGGTAAATGAAGAAAGATACAAATCAGAGCAACAGCTGAATATTAAACTTTCAGCTGTGGGACTTGTGCTAGACAAAAGTGATTTGACAGCCATTGAAGGTGTTCCATTTAGTCCTGATTTCTGTAGTTTTATGCCTAATAAAGAGGTGCCAAGTCCATCTTATTACGATTTTATAGGGGTGCTCAACTCATTTAAAAAATGTAAGATTAAAGAGGGAAATTATGGATATCTCATGCAGGTGAAATTGATAAATAAAGAAGATGATCCTAATTTCTTTACTATTGATTTGTTTATCAATGAAGCCAATATGCGATTCACAGATGTAAAACCTGGAATGAAGATTACAGGAGCCTTTTGGCTACAAGGAGAAATTGCTTAGTAAGAATTTCGCATGTTGAAGTATACTTATAAAAAGGGTTCGGTTTTTAATTAAAAACCGAACCCTTTTTATTTAAGAAACAGTATAAAAGAAAGGGAGGCTTATTTAATTCTTTTAAAATAAAATAGAATCATTTGGATGATGATTAGAGGATGAAATGCCCAATACGTTGGTTTAATCATGTGAATAATATCGAGTTGCATTTTTCTCGCGAATGGAGTTAAAGCGGCAATACGTGCAAATTTTTTACTATACCATTGTTTAAAAGTTATAAAAGGGGTGCGTCTTCCGATAATTTCAGGAAAACGCAGGTCTTCTGTTTTGGCCATATCCCATGAAAACTGTACGATTTTGGTAAAAGAGGACTGAATATAATGCGTGGGATAGCGACCTTTTATCCAACCGGAAATCGTCGATTGGATAAGTTCTGCTTGTATGGCGCAAAGTGTCATTCCTTGTCCATAAAATGGATTGGTTGTACATAAGGCAGCTCCTATAACAAGTAAACCGTCCGGAAATTTAGCTAACTTTTCGAAATGCCTCCATTCAGCATAGGGTAGTCGATAGCGAACAATATCATCAAGAGGTTCGAGGTCTTTGATTCGATCATAAATATTCGAAACAGGTAATATGGTACGCGTATAATTCAAAAAATCCTCTGATTCTGGTTTTGGAAATTGATTAAACCATCCGCCAACTGACACCATCCAACGGTCATTTTCGATGGGAAGCATTAAACCTAAAGCTTTTTCTTTTGGCGGTGTGGACCACACAACGATGGTGCGTTCTGTGCTTTGTGGATCTCGTTTGTATAAGCGGGTAACATACCCCAGATTCGTCTTTATTTTTTCTTTATACACTTCTCCTAACCCAGCCGATTTTAATAAATTAGGCGTTTGTGAACCCAAACCACGGGCATCAACAACTAAGTTTCCATGGAGACAAGTTATACCTGTAAGCGTGTGTATCTTCACTCCAACCACTGTGGTTTCCTCTTTCTCATTGACTGAAAATATAAAATCCTCAACGGAAGATTGAGACTGGATCCTGATTTTTGTATTTTGTCGAATGCGTCTTCGAATACAATTATCCAACAAGCGACGACTAAAAAAATGAGATTCAAAATTCATGTCACACCGTTTTTTCCACAATCCATATTGAAACCATTCAATATCTTGACCTAAATTGACGTTTACTGCTCCTTCCGCTTTTAAATCATGCATTAAATTAGGGAAAATACGCTCCATAATTTTTTCTCCCTTTTGTAAAAGTACGTGAATGTGTCTTTCTTGGGGAACACTTTTTCTAGGATGTACTTCATCTTCAAAGTCTCCTTTTTCCAATAGGGTAACCTTGTCAAAGTAGGGGGATAAAACTTCAGCCGCTAAACAGCCTGCAATACTTCCTCCAATGATAATGGCATGATTGTTTTTCTTTTTATGCCCCTTCGTTTTTTCTTTACTATCTTCCATAATAATGCGATACTAAGTGAATGCTATTGGATTGAAGGAACCCATACCGGAATACCAGGAGTAGGGCCAACGGTGAGCGGTGTGCCAATAATTTCATCTGTACTAGGATCAAAAGTGATGATTTGTCCATTTCCCGTAATGCCAAAACCAACCCAAGCCGTTCCTAAAATTGCTCCTCCAATAGGTGTTTTTAAAAAGGAAAGACTGGCTCCCATATCACTGATATACCCTCTCTTTCCATCTCCACTAAAGGTGATACCCGTGGCTGATCCTGCTGTTTCAATTGTCTTACTAATTTGATCTGTATCTACATCAAGAACTAAAATACCTGAATCCCCTAATAAGGAAACATACAGTTTTTTACCATCTGGCGAAAGGATTGAGGTAAAGGCCCAAGGGTCGTCCGTTTTATGAGAGAGTTCTCCACTAGTTGGAATGGTTTTCAACAGTTTCCATTGATCAACATCAATGACTCCAATCGCATTTACTGCGTCTACGTAGAGTTTTTTGTTATCCTGAGTAAAAGTAAACCAGGCCGGTAAAGTACCTCCAACGTATATAGGTTCTTTAATGACCTCTCCTGTCAGCTTGTCGTAAACACCTAAGTAACCCGTGCCAAAACCAATGTATAAATGATCTCCTGGACCACTCATACAAGCTACTGGTACGTCGTGAAAGGTTAAAGAACGGACAATTTCGTCTGTTTGAGTATTAATTACCTCCACCGTGTAATTTCCTTCAGAGACATAGATCTCTTCTCCGTCATTGGAAATGAATATACCCAAGGGAACATGACTTACTAAAATAGAGCGAACGGTGTTTTCTACTCGATTGATAACAGAAACAGTAGGGGGAATTAACCCAAAATTATCACTGTAAATTTTAGAACCATCAGGAGTGGCAATTAATACAGAAGGCCGACTCCCTAAGGGCAAGATTGGAATATCATCCAAGGGAATATGTCTTGTGATTGTTGACGTAGTCGTGTCAATCACAACAACGCGGTTTAAATGAGCTTCTGGTACATACAATTCTCCTATTGGACCAAGTGCCTCAAGATTGTTTTTGTTGTTCTTCATATTTGAAATTTTTATTTGAATTTTTAATTAAATAAGCGTAGCGGAGGAGCATTATTTTAAAAAGGACCACCACCAAAGAATAGAAGGAATAGAGGTTGGAGGAGTAATCGGCGTTTCTATTGTAGTTGAAAATGAAATAGCAAGATTGTCTTCACCTGGTAATTTATATCGGTCATTTGTATAACCGAAAATTAAATTTCCTGAAATAATATCTTCAAGTCCTTGGAAGTATAAAGCCATTTTATCGCCCGTATGTGGATATTTTTTGCGCAAGCCCTGATAACACAATAAACACTGATTTCTCAATTCGATGGTGTTTTTTATAGCTTCTTCTTCAGACTGATCAGGATTGATTAGTTTAAACACACTAATAATATTCGTAAAAGGTAAATTAGATAACAATTCTTTTTTGTAGGAATAAATATCGTTGTCCAATACTAAGACGAATAGGATGCATTTGGTCATGGCTTGCAGTATCGGATTGGCTTGTTCCTCTATAGTTAGGTATGTATTGTTTACACATTGAGCCATTGCATTGGCCATGTACATCCCACCATTGGCTGTTCGCATAGCACAAAAAAGATTGAGGTCCGGTGTATGTCCACTGTTTCTCAATGTGCTTTCCCAGCATAATCCTGAGATAAAATGCCCCAAAGTAGTCATAAGATGATGAATTTGAGCGGGAGTAGCCCAATGATGCATTCTGGTTTTTAAATCAACCAATGCTTGGGTCATAGGAGAATTGGGTAACAATTCAAAATCAACGGGATTGGTACAGATGGATTCCTCACAGGTGTATTTTAGTGCATACAAGAAGGCTGTTAATTGAGAAAGATCACTACTAACCGTTCCCTTTTCAATAAAATCGTCCAAAATACAATTCCAAGAAGCAAAATCAATTAAATCCTGAATTTGATTTGGCTGAATATTGGGATAACAATTTACGATATACATAGCTCCAACGCTTGCTATGCCTTTTGCGTAGGTAGGATGTTCTACGAGTTTGTATTTTGCTAACCAATTGATATTTTGTTCAATGTAGTTTGAAAGATTTAGAACAGGCGTTTTTGCTCTAACAAAAGGATTAAAAATGGGTGGATACATAAGGTTTATTTTAAATTATACGTTTTTTTAATAATGAAAAAGGAGTGTTCTTATTTTTAAAATAAATGAAACAAATACATCTATTTGCCTAGAAAAATAGGGTATTTAATAACTAATATTGAGGGGAGAAATTTGTTCTTTTCACAACGATTGGTAGTTGAAAACAATCGTCTTTGTAGAACTAGTATATTGAAAAAGTCCAATCCAAGTTTGTAGATGGATTATACTTCTTGAGTTATCTATTGATTTGAGAAGCAAATGTCAAATCACAAGAAATAGAGGTATGTCATTTACCACTTTTTGAAAATATAGTGATGAAAGCTATTTCTCAATACAAACTAATCTTTTGTTTAGCTTACAATTAGTTCGAGCAAGTATTTATTACTCCATGAGGATATTGTGACATTTTTTTGAATACCTATTTCAAAAGGAGAAATAAAATATAATTGCTAATATATTGAATAATATTGTTTTTGACAATGTTATTTTTGATTATTTTTAATTTAATTGTAGGTATTTGTGTTAAATTGGTGTATCATTTTATTTTTTTCGAGATGTAAAATCGTAAAACGTGGATTTTGTAAAGGGATCGGTTATCATTTATCAGTTATGATAGATTTTACTGAAATAAAGAATTACCTCCTTTAATTGAAACTTGACCACGCTCAACAACCAAAAAAATCGTAATAATTCCCTAACAATTCAATAACCTTAAATTCTAGGTGTAAAATCAATTATTTCACTCCTTTACTAAACCAAACGCCTGATTAGTTTTGAGTGAACAAGAAATAAATAAACACCGATGTATTCAGTATCTCACGAAAGAATATACTGAAGAAGAACGAATCACTTTTGAAATAGATTTGCTTTTTGATGAAGAGTTAAAAAGCATGTATGACACCTACTGTTTGTTGTGGAAGTCCTATCCTACCAATGGCGAAATTTGGCAAAAGGCCAAAGGTCAATCTCAACAACACATGCAAAAGAAAAGACTTTTTAGCACGCGATATTTCCAAATAGCTTGTACAATTTTGGTGTTGATTAGCAGTTTTATGGCAACCTATGTATTATTTCAATCTGCTGTAGATCCACTTCACGCTGAATATCGCATATATACCAATTTACCAGGTGTGCGCAAAAAAATCACTTTAGAAGATGGTAGTATGGTCGTATTCAATGGAAAAGCGCGTTTGCAATATACCCAAAATGATTCTATCCGCTTGGCTTGGTTAGAAGGGGAAGCTTTTTTTGATGTTGTAAAAAATGTACACAAGAAATTCGTGGTGAGACACGAAGATTTAGAGATTGAAGTAGTAGGTACACAATTTAGTGTAAATACTCTGGGACAAGAGAAAAAAGTAGCTCTATTATCAGGAAAAGTACTCGCTAAATTGGGTAATGGTGAACAGCTCTATCTTAAACCCAATGAACAATTGCTGTGGAATACCAGCTTGGGAGAAGTCCAGCGATTCAAAACCAATGTTGAACAACAAATGAGTTGGCGCAATGAAAGGTTGGTATTTGACAATATTCCTTTAGGCCAAGCTTTAGTGCAAATCAATCAATTTTACGGAGTCACTTTTGTCATTCAGGATTCTCTTTTAGCTCAAAAGCGAATCACAGGTGTATTTGATCAAACAACCCTAGACGAATTCATTCAGGCTTTAGCTTTTATAGCAAATTGTACCATCACCTTAAACAATACCAATTATTTAATCGAACCTTATGCCCAATATCCTCTATCAAAAAAGCAGCCCTAAACCAGAAGATGATCTGGTGTTGTTTCAAGAAATAGCTCAGGGAAATAGACTCGCTTTTGAACAGTTTTATGTCAAGTATTACCAGTATTTATGCCGTTTTGCATTGAGTTATGAAAAAGACGTATACCTCGTTGAAGAAAAAATATCGGACGTTTTTTACTATATCTGGCAAAAGAAAGAAGCATTAAGCAAGATTGAAAATCCCAAGGTTTATGTCTTTACCATGACAAAGAATATGCTGTTTCAACAGAAAAAAATCACGCGAAAAACCATGTTGGATTTAGAGTTTGAAACGGTCGAGCACAAGCATTATGTGACGACGATCGAAGATGATATTATTCAATCAGAACAAGAAGCAGATCTACGACAAGCTCTTTTGAAGATTATCGATAAGATACCACCTAAATCAAGGCGCATTTTTGAGATGAGTCGTATCGATGGACTGAAATACCAACAGATTGCCGACATCTTAGATTTATCTGTGAAAACTATTGAAAGTCATATGCACATTGCATTAAAGACAATAGCCCTGACATTAACCCAAACAAATAAAACTAAATAACAACACCATGATGAAAAAAAGCGTTTTACTAGCTACCTTAACCTTTGCTAGTATTGCCACACAAGCCTCCGCCTTATCTGCCGTCCCAAACGAGCAAATACAGGGGCAAGTAAAGAAAACGACGAAACTAAAACTAACCCAAAATCAAGCCACGTTAAAACAAGTATTCGAACAAGTAGAGGCACAAACTCAACAACATTTTGTTTATATGACGGGGGATATTCCTGTAAGTAAGACGTATGAATTTGTTGCAGAATACGATTCACTGGATAGTTTACTACGCCATATTGCTACTAAGGCGGATGTGTCTTTTCAAACTCAAGGCAATCAGATATTGGTCAAATCCAATGCAACAGTGCAAGAGCGAATCTTAGAATTTAAAGGAAAAGTCGTAGATCAAGATGGACTTCCTATTATTGGAGCAAATGTGCGTGATAAAGACAATGAGTTTATTGCAGTAACTGATATAGAGGGGCAATTTACACTTACAGTAACCAAAGCGCCTATTACGCTTTCGTTTTCCTTTATGGGCTATAAGACCAAAGACCTGAGTTTTACAAAAAATAACCTCAATCTTTTGGTGAAATTAGAAGAAGACAATCAAATGTTGAGTGAGATTGTCGTTACAGGACAAGGAGCTGATGTACAGAAAAAACGTTTAGCGAACAATGTAACTGTAATCAAAGCCAGTGAATTAGAGAAAATTCCCGCTCAACGCGTAGATCAATTACTGGCAACGAAGTTACCCAATGCTCAGATTAATTTGACGGGAGGTCAAGCGGGATCTACTTCTTTGATTCGCTCTCGAGGGGTGAATTCAGCTTTTTTGAGTAGTACACCAATTATCTATATTGATGGGGTGCGCTTAGATAACAATAATACACGTGCAGCTCTAGGTGGAAGTGCACAAGGAGCTTCAATGAGTTCGATCGCCGATATTCCCATGGATAATATTGAAAAAATTGAATTCATCAATGGAGGTGCTGCGACTACTTTATATGGATCAGATGCCGCTAATGGGGTGATTCAAATCTTTACAAAAAAGAGAGGAATGCCAGGAACCTACGTTAATGTATATACCGAAATGGGAGTGGAAACACCTACTACGGATTTCTTGTATTTTGATCGTACGAAAGACCTATTGTTTGAAAATGGATTCTATCAAAAATATCGCTTAAACCTCAATGGAGAATCAGACAGTGGTTTTGGTTATAATTTCTCAACGAGTTATCAAAATTCATCTGGTGTACAAATTCACAAACAAAACGAAAATCAAAAGTTTGATTTAAGTTCTGGTTTTCACGCCAAACTCTCGGAAAAAATTACTTATGAAAGTTCCTTTCTCTATGTGCACAATGCCTATAAGCGCAATAGAAACGGAAATCAAGGGGGATATACAGGCTTGTGGTTTGCAGAAGATGGAGCATCTAAAATTACTGGACCCGGTTTTAAAAATCGCCTAGATGAACTTACAGCTGATGAATTTGCAGCGATGAAAGCTTTTGTCGATAATGCAGAGCGCTTACAAGACAATAATATTACAGTAAACCGCTTTACTACTTCTCAACAATTCAAATACAATCCCTTGGATAATCTATCGTTTAAATTGGTAGGAGGATTGGATTATCGCATTCAAGATCAGGAAAATATAGAAACAAATGAGTATTTAACTGCCACCAAAGGACAGTTGATTAAAGATCAAGGAAGTATTCAAAAGATACAGCGTAAGTATTTGGGGCTAACCGTAGAGTTCAACGGACAACACAACATCAACCTAGGTGATTTCTCCTTTATTACTACTGTTGGAGGTCAATTGTTTAGAAACTCAGATAATCAAACGATGATTGAAGGACGCAACATCCGAGATGGAGCATATTCTATTTCCGAAGCGGCAATTCGCACCAGTGATGAATACATCAGTGAAGTCCTGAATTATGGATTTTACCTTTCTGAAAATGTAGGCTATAAGGACAAATTGTTTTTGGATTTAGGAGTGCGTGGAGATCGAAATCCCTCATTTGGAAAGAATATTGGAGTACAATATTATCCTAAAGTAGGGGTATCCTATATGATGTCGCAAGAAAGTTGGTTTGCCAATCAAGTAGTTAATGCTTTGCGATTGCGTGGAAGTTATGGTGTTGCAGGTAATTTACCTCCTGCTTATGCCAACGAAAAAACGGTTTCTTTTGATGGTTACTTAGGTGAACAAGCGACGCGTTTTAGTCAACCAGGAAATGATGATTTACGCCCTGAGAAAACGCATACCTGGGAAACAGGAGTAGATGCTTCCTTTTGGAACAATCGCTTAACACTTTCTGTAGGATACTATTATTCAAAAACGAAAGATGCCTTGTTTTATGTACCACCAGCACCATCTAGTGGATATACGAAAAGTCAACTTTACAATATTGGAGAAATTGAGAATAAAGGATTTGAGATGAATTTTGCGTTGGAAGT
Source organism: Myroides sp. 1354 (assembly GCF_030324495.1). Lineage (GTDB taxonomy): Bacteria > Bacteroidota > Bacteroidia > Flavobacteriales > Flavobacteriaceae > Flavobacterium. Next base: position 96,491 of record NZ_JACAGN010000005.1, read on the forward strand.
TGTGTCTGCACAAGATTGGAATGTAACCTTAACAGGATCGGTAAATACCTTAAAAAACAAAGTGCTGAGCACAGGTGGAGCACCAGCGTTTAATATTAATGGATTCAGTTCGAGAACGTTGCAAACCGTAGTAGAAGAAGGAAAACCTGTTGGATTTATTCGCGGAAACTACGGAGTAATAGGAGAGGATGGAACCCTGAAAGAAACAATTCCACAAGCTTACTTAGGAAGCACAATTCCAGAAGTATTTGGTAATATTGGATTGAATCTCCGCTATAAAAACTGGAGTCTATTTGCCAATGCTAACTATCAAACAGGAGGATATGCAGCGAATTGGGATGCTCAGTTTAGATATAATTACGGAGCATCGGATGATTTTGTGCCCAAAGAAGAAATTGAGAAAAATGGTAGAACTAACTGGTTGAACCTCACCAATCGCTTTGTGGAAAAAACCGATTACCTCAAAATTAGAACGATTGGTTTATCGTATTATCTAAGACCATCAAACCCTAGTTTATATCAATCGATCACCTTTGGATTTACCGTGGCTAATCCATTCAATTTTACTGCTTCTTCTTTTGATCCTGAAGCAACAATTAGTGGAGCAGCTCAAGGACAAGGAGGGGCTTCAACAGGGGGGATTGCATATGCAACTTACTCTGCACCAAGACAATTTTTAGGATCTATTAAAATTAATTTCTAAGTCGACCATCATGAAAAAAATAAGTATTGCTTTAAGTTTCGTTTTTACCTTAGCCTTAACAACGGTGAGTTGTGTGGATAATCCATATGTAACAGAAGACAGTTATTTAAATAAACCCAATGCAGGTCATAGTTGGGTGATTGGCTTACAAAAACAGTTGGCATTGACCACTAACATTATCGTAATTAATGCAGAAATTACTTCAGACAATTATTTCAATAATTACACCCAATACTCCAAAGTATTTGATCAACCGCAAATTGATTATTTTGATCCAGATGTCAATAACCTACAAGCGAGTATTCAAGCCCTACGTGAAATGGCTACTTACGGTTTAGAAGTGGTGTTACCCAAAGATCCAACCTTGACGGAAGCAGACATTGCTTTTATGAATTTCTGTAAAGGATATGCTCATTTGTTAGGAGGAGAGCTGTTTATTGGTTTACCTGAATCAAATTTAGGAAAAGTCATTACAGCAGAAGAAATGTTAAAAAGAGCAGTAGATCACTTTGCAAAAGCGTATGCCTTGGAAACCAAAGCAGAAATAAAAAATGCATATGCCTTGTTTATTGCTCGGGCTTATTACCGTTTGGGAAACAAAACGGAGGCACAACAATATGCGACAAAGGCTATTACTACACCCAATTTGTTGTATAATATTCAGTTTGACGGGAAAAATAGTGTACCCAATGAAATGCAAAATGCAACCTATGACGCTTTGCCAAATCGCTTGGCTCCCTTACCGCGTTTAGATTACCTCGACCCAAAGTTTTTCTCTGTAGGAACACCTCAAAATGATCAGAAATCACTGGCATTAGCCAAAGGAGAAGAAGCTTATTTAATATTGGCTGAAATTGCTTTAGCTACACAAGATCTTGCAGGAAGTAAACACTACCTCAATCAATTGTTGGATGTGGTAGCTGCTAGACCTACAGAATTAGTTGACGATAAAAGAGAAACGCGAAATGGAGGTATTCGTTCAGATTATCCACTAAGAGAAGTGAAGGTGCGCTTTGATGCTTCTTCGCCAGAAAGAGAAGGGTATGTTGTAGATCGCCAAAAAGGAAAAGTATTGGTGAGTAAGATATCAGGAACAAAGGTGACAAAAGCAGATATTGAAGGGATCACTTCCGCTGATGAATTGTTGTATACGATTTACTTATTGCGTCAGGAAATCTTTATTAGCGAAGGGCGTCGTTTGAGCGATTTGGGAATTAAATACCCTATTTCTCAAATTGAAGCAGGGAATAATTCAAACGTTTCTGCTGCTTACACTAAGGCGTTGATTCCCGATTTTATTCCCACTAAGGCAGGGATGGATGATTTTACAACCAATCCAACAACGGGAACAGTAACCATGAAATACGATATGAATAAGGTGTTAGTAACGCATAAGAATAGCCCTTATATTATGCCTTTATTTAAATAAGAAAATGGATATGAAAAGAATAATTTTAACATTAAGTCTTAGCTGTATCGTGGGATGTACAAGTTGGGCACAACAAATAAAACACGTTATCTTGGTGAGTATTGATGGTTTTCGTCCAGAATTCTATCAAGAAGAACAATGGGGAACGCCTAACTTAAAACAAATGGCTAAGGAAGGAGTCTCAGCCAATGGAGTACGCACAATCTTCCCTTCCGTAACTTACCCTTCTCATACTACGTTGTCTACCGCTACCTTACCGCACAAACATGGGGTGTATTATAATACAACCGTAGGCGAAAATGGACAACCTGGCGAGTGGATTTACGATAGCAAAGACATTCAAGTGCCGACGATATGGGAAAAAGCAAAAGAAAAAGGTTTAACAACCGCTTCGGTTTCTTGGCCCATTACCTTACACAATGCGTTTATTGATTATAATTTACCCGAAATATGGGATTTTGATCGCCCAATGGATCGCATTACCCCAACCAAATTGTATGCGAATCCAAAGGGATTATTTGATGAGGTTATGGCGCAAGCTTTGGGGCAAATTCACTACAATCAGCTAAATTTAAGTAGCCTAGCAATGGATGAGAATTTAGGACGCAGTGCGGCTTACCTCATCAAAACGTATAAGCCCAATTTGTTGACCCTCCATTTGCCCAATACAGATGGCGCTCAACATAGCGAGGGAAGAGAAGGAAAGGAAGTAGCCCGTGCAATTGCAGGAGCAGATAAAGCCCTTGGAAATATATGGGATGCTGTAACTCAAGCAGGATTGGCAGAGCAAACCTTGTTAATTGTAACGGGAGATCACGGCTTTGTCTCGACGGATTTTAGTATTGCACCCAATATTTGGTTAAAAGAAGCCGGACTATTAGACCGTGCTTTTTTCTTCTCTACAGGAGGAAGTACGGTATTACAAGTCAAGAATCCAAAAGATCAAAAGATTGTAGAGGAAGTAACAAAAGTAATTCGCCAACTACCGGAGCGCTATCAAGCAATGTTTGAACTGATTGACCAATCCATGATTCGAGCTAGAGGGGGAGAAACCAAAGCGAAACTAGCCCTATCAGGAAAACTGGGGTATGCTTTTTCCAATCAAACTACTGGTGAAGTAATCACCACTAGTAAAGGAGGGAAGCATGGATATTATCCCAATTTCCACGAGATTTATACTGGATTTGTTGCTTATGGTAAAGGACTAAAAGCAGGATTAGTTGTAGATCAATTAAACCTAGAAGATATTCCCGTAATCATCAGTACAGTGTTGGGCTTTAATATGGAAGAAGCAGAGGGCGTTTACCTTCCTCTTTTTGACTCAAAAAAATAAAGTAATCATTTATATTTAACGGAAAAGGAGTGAAGGGATAATCTTCACTCTTTTTTTTTGACATAAGCTACTTCGTTTTATTTTAAATAAGCTTTGATAAAAACTCTTGTGGGAAATAGGTAGAGGAATCATGAAAATGATGGTTATGATTTATTGTATAAGTTAGTAATTTTGAGTGATTTATGTTTTGGATGTGTAAGCATTAAATAGCTTTTTCATAGCAGTTAAACACTCCTTTTCGAAACTGAACAGTTCCCACATGAATATATCCTTTTTTGAGGTATACGGCATTGGCTGTATTGTTTAAAGCATAGGCATCAAAGCGAATGGAAGCATAGGCTTTGGCTTTGGCATACGTTTCTGCGAATTGTATCATTTGACTGGAGATGCCTTTTCCCTGAGCAGCGGGTTGAACAAAAAGCCGATGGATTACAAGGAAGGGAGTAGAAGTACTCCATTTTAAAGCTTCGTATTCGATGTCATAAGCTTCGTTTAATACCATATAGGCCAATATCGCTTCGTTTTCAGTATAGACATAGGCTTGTTGATTCTGTAAGTCCATTTGGATCGTTTCTGCATTGGGATAATGTTCATCCCATTGGTCAATTCCATTAGAGAACATCATTTGTTTAACCTGATTCAATACAGTTATCACTTGATCAATATCAGAAGAAACTAAAGGACGTATTGTAGATTTTTCCATTTTTTAGAGTGACAGCATTTAAAAGGCAAAGATAGGGAAATGGAAAAAGAAGGGTTTTTATTTATGACGTATGGCTGTAAAAGAAGTTGGAAATAAAGAAAAACTAATGTAAATAGAGTAGAACATTATTAATGTTTTGTAAAATTATATTGTGCACAATATAATTAATTTACCTTTGTATAACGATTTTATATTTTAATCAAATGAAAGACTCACTAGAACTTGAAAATCAGATTTGTTTTCCCATCTATGCACTTGCTAAGGAAATAATCAGTCAGTATCGACCTCATTTAGACCTTTTGGATATTACTTATCCCCAATATTTAGTATTAATGGTACTGTGGAAGGAAAAGGAGCAGACAGTTGGTCAATTAGGTGAGAAGGTATTTTTAGATAGTGGTACACTGACCCCTTTATTAAAGCGAATGGAGCAAAAGGGGATGATCATGAGAATCAGAGGAACGGAAGATGAGCGTGTGGTCAAATTGTCATTGACAGAAAAGGGAAAGGCTTTAAAAGAAAGGGCAAAAGATATTCCTCAAAAACTAATGGAATCTATGCAAGTTTCGGAAGCTGAATTGCTAGAGTTAAAAGCGGTTGTAACAAAAATTTTAAATAAACAAAAATGAAAAAATTGTATGAAATAGGGGCTACAGCTACTGGAGGTAGAAGTGGTCGAGTAAAAAGTGAGAATGACGTTCTAGATCTTGAAGTTCGTATGCCTAAAGCATTAGGAGGAAGTAATGATAACTATGCCAATCCAGAAATGCTTTTTGCAGCTGGATATTCGGCTTGTTTTGATAGTGCCTTAAATTTAGTGATCAAAAAAAAGAAGATTCAAACTGGAGTAACAACAGTTCGTGCGAATGTAAGTATAGGTCAGTTAGATAATGAAGGGTTTGGACTTGCGGTACAGTTACATGCAAATATACCTGGAGTTACAATCGAACAAGCGAAAGAATTGATAGAAAGCGCACACCAAGTTTGCCCTTATTCTAACGCAACTCGTGGTAACATAGAAGTAGAGTTAACGGTGTCAACCAATTAGGCAGGTGATACAATTAATAGCCATCGTTCTAACTATCTTGGTGATTATAGAACATAGTTATATTGTGTGGATGGAGATTTTCGCATGGGAAACAGCAGGCAAAAAAGTATTTGGAAAATCTCTGCCTCACGAGCTTTTTAAACCAACAAAGGGCCTTGCCGCAAATCAAGGATTATATAATAGTTTTTTAGTTGCGGGTTTACTTTGGTCCTTTGTCATTACAGATCCGATTTGGAGTTTTAATATTCGCATATTCTTTTTGAGCTGTGTTGCAGCTGCTGGGATTTTTGCTGGAATAACGGCCTCTAAAAAGATATTTTTTATTCAGGGACTACCTGCTGTTTTAGCCCTATTGTGTTTACTAATTTCAAAATAATAAATTCATGTCATTAATAGAAAATTTGAACTGGAGACATGCCGTAAAGGCCTATGACTCGAACAAAAAAGTAAGTGAAGAACAGTTAAATAAAATTATTGAAGCGGCCAGATTGGCACCAACTTCTTCTGGACTTCAACCTTTTAAATTATTGGTTGTAAAAGATCAAGCAATAAAAGAGAAATTAGCAGAAGGGGCTTTAAACCCCGAATGTATGAGAGATTGTTCTCATGTCTTGATTTTTGCAGCATGGGATAAATACACCGCAGAGAGAATTGATTCGGTTTACGATTTTACAACCGATCAAAGAGAATTGCCAAGAGGGCGATTTGATAGTTATACCACCAAGTTAAAAGAAATTTATTTAAATCAACCAAGTGAAATGAATTTTGCGCATGCAGCTCGTCAGACTTATATTGCGTTGGGACTAGCTTTAGCACAAGCAGCAGAATTAAGAGTAGATTCAACTCCTGCGGAAGGATTTAGTAATGAAGTGGTAGATCGAGTATTAAATTTACAGCAATATGGTTTGAAAAGTGTCTCTCTCATGTATATTGGTTATGCAGATGCTGAAAACGACTGGATTGCACCGATGAAAAAGGTGAGAGTACCAAAAGAAGAGTTTGTATTGGAATTTTAAAAATGATAATGCAAATTAATAAAACAGGCCATAGGATTAGATCGCATGGCCTGTTTTTTTTTGTGAATATAAATTCATCCGCTTGAATTATTTTTTCTTTTTTCTCTTTCTTGATTTATTGTACCAAATAACAAATCCAGTGAGCGGTAAAGAAGCACAAATTAGGGAGCCTATAAAGGCTGTGATTTTAGTAGGATAACCCCAGATTGTTCCTACATGCAAGTCGTATTTTAACGAATTAACTTTACTTCCTAAAGCAAGGGTTTGATAGGTATGATCTTTTAAGGAAGTGATTTGTCCTGTAACTTTATCAAAAAAGAGCCATTGGAATTTACTTGTTTTGTCTTGTTCGAGTCTTACTTGTAAATTGTGTGCTGTACTCTCTTTATCTCCAATTCTCAAAGATATCATATCGGCTGACGGATAGGTTTGAAGGACGTAGTATAAAGCATTATCTAATGTACTTGGAAGTATTTGATGAACAGTATCATAAACAACGGGTTCCATAAGTTGAAATTTCTTTTCATCTACCTTATTTAAAGTTTTTTCTAACTGTGTACTAAACGCTGGAAACGCAAAGAGAATACCTGTGAAACCAATGATAAGAGCGAGTAAAAAACTATACATCCCCAGTAGATTGTGTAAGTCATAATTTAATCGCTTCCAATGAACTGAAAAATCAAATGCAAAGCTGCGTTTAAGTGTTTTTCCCTTCCATTTTTTGGGCCACCATAAATAGATTCCCGTTAGGCAAATGATTAGGAATAAAACCGTGCTACCTCCAACAAACCAACCCCCATATTTACTACCTAACCAAAGGTTGCGATGGAGCTGTAATACCTGATAAAAGAATTCGTATTGGGTATCTTCTACCTGTTGTACTTCCCCCGTATAAGGATTTATAAAGACTCTCTTGTAGTATAGGATTTCCTGATGAATGCCAAAAGCTTCTTTGGTGGTTTTTAAAGAGCGAAATACCCAAGTTCTATTTTTAGCAGGATAAATATCCACGCGATTAATAGGATATTCCATTCCTACTGCTTGTTGGGCTAGGTATTCAATTTCTGAATAAGGTAAGGGAGACTGACGGTATTCTACCTCCTTTGTATTGAGATAATAATGATTGGGGTAAATGATTTTTTTTAGATCATCGTGAAAAACATAGATAGCCCCTGTTAAACTGACAATAATCACTATAATCCCCGTAAGTAATCCCAGCCATTTATGTAACCCTAAAAGAAATTTCTTCATGGATTAAAAGTTATACTGAATACTTAGGTTGGCTTGCATTCCATTTCCTCTAACATAATCTGCATCTAGAGCACGGTATTGACTGACAACTGGATAGTATGTCTTATTGAATAAATTTTCTATACCAATATTCGCTTTCCAAGCTTTGTTAATTGTATAGGTAGTCGCTAAGTTAAATAGATGGACATCTTTTACTGCTCCTTCGCTGTTTTTGTATTTCCCCTTTTCATTTGCATCAAAGCGATCTCTACTTCCTGAAAACAACCAATAAAGTTGAATACTCCACTTGTCTGTTGGGGTATAGTAAACGAACCCCGTTGCTTTTGGAGGTGAAATACGCCCGCCATTTAGGTACACTTTACTTCCGTCGTCAAATGTGGCTTTTCCTTCTACATAGGCATAAGAACCTCCAACTGTCCATTGGGGAGATAGGGTCGCTTCTCCTGTAATTTCAAAACCTTGCACACGTTCAGGTTCGCGTTGAGCAACTAAATACCCATTGACATCAACTAAATTAGCACCTAGTTTAGATGTGCTGATGTAATAGGCTCCTGTAAAGTTGAAAATAGAGAATCGACTCGAAAAACCTATTTCATAATTATTTGTAATAATTGGTTCTGTTTCCAGTTGATCTAATGTACTCTCAGTAGCTCTTCTTAAAATTCGACCTAATTCATTGATTGCAAATCCTTGTGAAAAACTAACAAAAGGATTAAAGGAGTTGTACTTATTATAGCGAATCCCTACATTAAATAAAGTAGTTTTATATGGGATTTTTCCGCCTTGTACAAAAATACTTCCTTGGTTATCAGGACCTGATGCGATGGTGTGAAAATCATTCACTTTAACCGAAGCATTTTCATATCTAACACCTGTTTTAAGGATAAGATAATCTAGTATGTCTATCTTAAATTGTGCATAAGGGGCTATGTTAACCATATTCATAGTTGGAATATACACCCTTCCATCTGTTAAATCTTGATCTGTTTTGTCGTTTAATACATCAATTCCATACGTAACTTCCACAGGTCTATTCATTACAATAAAAGGGGTATTTAAATTAAAGCGAATTCCCTTTTTATTAGAGTTGATTCTAGTTTGGCCAGGACCATACCAAGCAGTTCCATTTTCCACATAGCGATTCATGGAACGAAAAGAATTTAGATAGAGAGATACATCCAACTGAGAATCTGAAAATAGATTATTGTGACTATATCCAAGCATGATGTTGTGATTATAAGGAGTTCCTGCGTCTTCTCCAGGATCCACTCCAGCGATGCCTATCGTTGGCTCACTGTTATATTTTCCCACCTTGCTAATATATCGAGCGTGTTGTGTACTAGAATATCCATTGTAAAAGGCGCGAATCGCAGAATTTTCATTGAGGTTATACGTGATTTGGGCGAACAGATTCTTTTGATAAGTATTGGATAAACCATCTGTTTGTCCGAGAATTAATCCTTCACCATCGCGTTGAACACCTGTATAATCTAATGAAGCACCTGCTATATAATTCCAGTTTTTATACGTTCCTCCAAAAGATTGTGATGCTTTATATCCCAATGTACCACTGCTGTTAGCTGGATTAAAAGAAGTTCCTAAAACGGTTGTTCCACCCAATCGTTTTTCGCCTTTATTTTTTTTGGTGATATAATTGATGATGCCTCCTGTAGAACCATTACCATAAATAGCCGTAGCTCCTTTGATGACTTCAACTCTTTCAATGGCAAAGGGTGCTATGGATCGAATATCTCTCGCTCCATTCATTAGTGGGGTAGATTGTGGTATACCGTCAATGAGAACAAGTAAAGGCCTTCCTCTTAAGGTCTGACCCGAGGAAGTCCCTTTGTTGGTGGCACTTCCTAAACCAGGAACGAGATTACTTAAGATCATGGATACATCGGTGGTTAGTCCCATTTGTTTTTCCATTTCTACTTGATTGATAATCGTCACAGAAGATGGAATTGTCGCAATATTTTCCGCACGTCGGCCCGCAGTGATGACAATTTCATTTAAAGCATGTTCAGCTGCTTGCAATTGTACGGGTAAAATGGACTTTACTTCTGATTTTAACACTGTTAGAATTTGCTCTTGGTAGCCATTTGCCGTAACTAATAAAGTAGCATCTTGATAGGAAGTCCAGTCCAAAACCAATTCCCCACTAGCATTAGTTGCCCCTTTATTTTCTCCGTTAATCGAAATTGACGCTTGATAAACAGCTTGTAAGTCTTGATTTGTAACTTTAATAACTACGTGTTGAGCCAACAAAGTAGTTGTTGAAAAAATAAAAATAAGCCCCAAAAAAAGGGCTCTTAACTTCACACTTTTTATTGATGATAGCATAAAAATACAGTGTTTTTATTTAGAATAAATCTGTTTTAATTCACGCAAATGTAAATATATTTTAGAATTATTCTAATTAAGGAATTGTGTTTTTTTATAAAAATTTAGCTAGATCAGATCAACTGTTAGTCCTGACTCATTGAATGTATGAATTAGGGAGGAATTTTATTTTTTTTGTAAAGATAAACCAACCAAGCATTCCTACTTGTCTTAAAGCTTATTGTGTTTTTAATCTGATTTTTTCAATGTACTTAAATTATTTAGAACTGTATTGAAACGGGATAAGGCTATTACTCTACAAGGCAAAGGACAAAAAAAGGACGAACGTCATTGATGGAATAATCTGTTCAAACCTTGGATGGCGCGATTCAATTCGATAATTTTGCATCCTTTTAAAATGAAGTACTATGAAATTGAGATTTTTGGCATTTTTGCTAACAATAATGACGTTCATCAGTTGTGATGATGCATTTAAACGACAAGATTTTTATTTATCTAACCCAACAACAAAGGAAATAAAAGTGGGTATTGATGACAAAACCTATGTAGTAGCTCCTAATAGCTATGAAATCCTTAAACTAGATACAGGTGAGCACAAATTGACGTATAACGATCAGCAAACAGCTTTTAATGTATTCTATAGTAATTCGGGAGGTATTATTAATCCAACTTTAGAGCCACATTATATTTATTCTATGGTATATGCCACAGAAGGCAATTTTGACAAATTTGGGGCTACGATGAGAGAAGTGTGGATTGACGGCGTTAGTTATGAAGATAACATCAAATCAACCAATGCGCTTTTCATCGATAACAATTTCTACAGATGTACGTATTTTCTTGGAGAAGAATACCCCGAAGAGCAAATTACGTATGACAAAAAAGCCGTTGGAAATTTCTTTAATAAATTCTTTACAAAGGCAGAATTTATTGCCTTTTACGATGCTATTTTGGTGGAAGAAGAAAAGGGATTTCACCAAGCAAACCAAATGGCTGATGGAGAAAACACAATTACAGAATCTAATGTGGTTGAATTAGTGTTGCCCGATGTAGATCAGGCGGATGTAATTGCCTCGTACAAAAAAGAAATGGAGTTGGTGGAAGAGTACAAAAACTCAACTGATGCAGCAAGACAAAAAGCAATTCACAAAGAATTGTTTGATTTAGCGATGAGTCGATCAAAATTAGATATTAATTACAGCAAATTGTCAACGGCACAAAATCAATCCATGAACGATTTCGTTCACGCAAGTGGAAGAATTTCTGGAGCAGGAATTATTCAGCTGTAAACCTTACCTCAACCAGTTGGTTGAAGGAGATTCAATTAAAAATAACAAAAAGAGCATGCTGGTTAAACAGCATGCTCTTTTTTGTAAATATGAAGAAGAATCATTCGTTTAGTTTTCCCTCTATTAATTCGTCAATGTGCGCAGTAAACCCTTCAATTTTATCTATTAACCTTCCTTGTGTATCAAATAAGTAAAAAGTGGGAGTAGCATATACGTTATACTGCATATAATTGCTAAATGTTCGAGTAGGATCCCATATAGAAATCCAAGGACTCGCCGCTTTGTTAGAGAAATTTACAACATCATCTACTTCATCATCCATATAGAAAACTACAATATTGAGTTGATTTCCTAGTTTTTTGTGCATCTTTTCCAGAAGAGGAATTGTGTTTTCACACCAATGGCAATACAAACTAGAGAAGATTAACAGTACGGGTTTACCGTTAAAGGTCTTTGCAAATTCAAATTCGCGTTTGTCAACGTCAAAAGCATTGAAATTAATAAAAGCATTTCCTGGTTCTAAATCAAGCGTTTGAAGATAATTTTGAATAGAAAGTACTGCAGGAGTAAATTTTAAATTAGGTTTAATTTGATTGAATAAAACTTCAATTTCTTCTTTTTTAAAGCTTTTTTTAGCCATATCAAAGAGTTTTATCCCAAAAGGGGTGTTAATATGCGTAGTAATAAACTGTTGCATAAGTTCATTAATAGCGTCTTTTGGTTTGTTTTTTATACTTTGCATATAGTGATATCGATCGGTATCATAACTAGATCCAACAGCTTGAATATCATAGGGAAAGTCGTCCTTTGAGGCGTGAATGGTCAATTTTTCATTGCCGATATATAAGGGGGCTTGGAGAATTAAATCGCCGTCTTTCACGCGTAAAAGCACATCATTAGGCCCTGGAGGAAGTTGACCACGTAAGGAAAATACCTGGTTTTTTACTGCACAACTGTCAAGTACTTGATCTTGATAGTATATGAATACCCTAGCTTTTTTAGATAGTTGGGTGAATTGACCTGTTATTTCAAATCCTTCTTGTGCTTGTAAAAGATTGCATAAGAGGAATACAAGAAAGAAAAAATAGCTTTTCATTTTAACATCAGGGAGTTATAATTATTAAAGTACAATTTTAGATGGGCTAATTGCTGTTAAATATTTTCATATTGTGTGAATTTACTGTTTTTTATTCATTTTGTTATTGTTTAAAATAAAGTATATTGTTTTTTGATTAAAAATAACATTAATATGATATTTAACATAAATAAAAGCTTAATTTTAATACGATATTTTAAAATTAACACACAAAAAATAATAATTTATGAAACTAAAAGAATTTTTCGCTGTTTCCTTGTACTTTATTAGTTTTACTATATTCGCTCAAGTGGGAGTCTATACTAAAAATCCTAAAGTAACAATGGAAATACAAACTACAAATTCCGGACCTCCCAACGGATTTCTATTGCCTCGGGTAACTGTGGCTCAATTGGATGCAGATGCGGATAAATACGGAGAAGACCAACATGGAACCATGGTCTATGTGTTGGATTATGATTCGGAAAGTGGACCTACAACAGCTTTTATCTATAATCCGGGTATTTATGTATACAATGCTTATACAAGTTTGTGGCAACTCCAAGATTCTGAACCTTGGATGTCAATGGAAACAGGACTTCCGGCTTCGATGAATCATGAAGATATTTATCAAAATGGAAGGGTGGGAATTGGTACAAATAGGATTGACGAAACAGCTCAATTGGAGGTAACCTTTAATAATAAGGGAGTTTTAATTCCTCGACTTACAACAATTGAACGCAATTATATCGATAATCCAGCAAATGGATTACTGATTTTTAATACAACAACGAATTGTTTGAATTATTATGATGGACAAGTGAAACGTTGGTTGAGTATGTGTGGTACTTATGACCCTGCTGTATTTACCTTTTTGAACTGCGATCCTCCCGTTGGACCATTGGGAATTTATACGCAAGGTACCGCATTAAATAGTTCAAATACCTATACTTTATCTTTAAATATATCGGAACCGGGAACGTATCAAATCCTCGTGAGTACAGGAAATGGTTATTCTTTTTCTGGCTCTGGTGTTTTCACAGAAACGGGTAATCAGATTGTAGTGTTAGAAGGTCAAGGATCTCCTGTAAACGGACCAATTGAAAATGCAATAACCGTTAGATTTAATGGAATTGATGTTGTTGCAAATTGTAATTTACCTAAAATTACTGTACTAGGTGCTTCTACTCAATTCAACTTAAAATGTGGAGAAGCTGTGGTGCATGGAGATTATTTTGCTGATTTAGCTGTTACAGGCAATCACTATATAGATATTCCTATAGCCAATGTTATTACTCCTGGTGCAATTTTACTTGAAACACCGACAATTAATGGTGTTAAGTTTTCTACTGGATCTGTAAATATAACACATGCAACAACTTCTATTCGACTATATGCACAAGGTACACCTGCCGCACTTGGATCGAATAGCTATACTTTTGCAATTCCTACTACGCCAGCTGCAAACTGTTCATTTACTGTATTGACCAAGAGTGGAAGAGGAACCTTTGTACTACCTGCCAATCGCTGTACGGAAGTGTTAGATGATAATCCTGCTGCAACAGATGGCTACTATTGGGTGAAAGATAATTCCAATAACAAGTTTAAAACGTATTGTGATATGAGTAATGGGGGATGGACTTTAGTCAAATCAATGTCAGAGAAATTTATTTTTGTTGATTTCAAGAGTCAGACGGAATCCATAGGATCTCAACCTGGTAGAGGGATGGTAACGACTCAGAATGGCAAGTTTAACGAATATAATTTCTCTTTACCTGCTGCCGTAGTGAATAACGTAGGAAGTAGTCTAGGTGCAACGAAAAATTTTAGATTTACTATTAAAGAAAAAGGACATACCACAGATCCAAATGCAACTTATCAACAGGTGGAAAGCACAACAGTTGCTCCTATCAACGATCGTTGGACACAAGACAACTATTGGAATGTAACGACTTTATCAGGAAACCCAGCAACAAGTAATTTTAGTGGTAACTATACAAATAACACAACGGAAGGGAAAATTTTTGGAAAAACACTTGTAAAATCAGGAACATCGGGATCAAGTCAATATTATTACTTTGATGGGGTTCAGTTTGCAGTTAATCCTCCTGGAATGACAAGTAGTTCTGGTTTCTTTACGGGATTTTATGGTGCTTTAGGTTATGTTGCTAATACAAACGCAGCAAATAATGTAGCCTATGTTTATCCAGTAGGAACAGCTGGAGCTGGAAACTCCTTTATTTTCCGTAAATACGATATCAATGATTTATTTGGTCTTTATATGGGGACAGAGGCTCAGCTGAATCATCATATTGGAACGTGTAGTGATAGTACTGATGATTTTGGAGGAGCAAGTAGTTGTAGAGGAGGTTGGTCGAATTGGAGACAACACAAATTCAACAGAATTGGTACATCTAGTGTTTATGAAGGGCGAATTGTTCAATATTGGGTGAAATAACCCATAGGCTTTGATGAAAATTAGATTGTACACCTACATCAAAGCTACAATTACTATACAATTGAAGCGCTAAGCTTTATAGAAACAAAAAGAAACGACCTCCATTTTGGAGGTCGTTTTTGTTATGCATCGAAAGAAATGCACTTTGTTATTGTTTCAATGCTTCATTGACACTAGAAGGAGAAGAAAATAGTTGTTCTTGCTTAAACAAGAGGGTAAGAAACTCCTTGCCGATATAAGGATTGATTGTGTGTTGAAATTCTTTTTGTAGCGTAAAAACTGTAACTGTAGCATTTGAGGTGGGAGAATAAATAACATCTGTTCCCCACCAACCTCCGTGATAATAGGCCGGAAACCCCAAATCAAAATTAAAAATTCCAAGACAATATTTGGATTGGTCAGGAGGAAGTACATAGGTGTACATCTTTTGTAAAAGCGACTTATCTTCAATGATTTTTCCCTCAAATAAGTACTGAAAGAATAGAGCCGCATCTTTAGCTGTCGCCGCAATTCCACCACCACCATATAAATCCCAAGAAGAGTTAAGTTGATAAGAATTCCATTGTAATTTCGCTGCATATTGATGAGCCAAGGGTAAGGTATGTACGGGATAATCTTCTAATTGAAAAAACCAAGTATGATTTAGCCCTAATGCTTGGTATTTTAATAAAGTTCTAATAGCGATGTAAAAAGGCTGTTGCATTTGTTGCTCAATAATCTCTGTTAAGAGGAGATAGTTGATATCGCCATAACTGAAATGCGTTCCCACTTCCTGAGGTTTGCCAATTGCAAGAGAACGTTCAATTTGTTCATTTCTAGTCCATTGATATTGAGGATGTTCGTTAATATGCTGAAAATAAGATTCATCAACATAATCTTGAATTCCTGAAGTATGAGATAAGAGATGTCGTGGAGTAATAAGTTGTAAATTATAACCACTTTTTTTTAATTGACTTGTTGTTTGTGTACTTAGTAAAGTAGCAATCGATTGATCAAGTGTAAATTTCTTTTTTTCTACTAATCTCAGTATAGCAGCGGCAACATAGGGTTTGGTATTACTTGCAATCAAAACAGGTTGTTGGGCTGTTAATGGAGTTGTGGATAATTTTTCTGAAATACCTTTGGCATAACTCCAAGAAATGCTTTGATTGGGCGCCTCTACATGAACAAGAATACCTATTGCTTCAGGATGTTGATTGTAAATAGAATCAACAATTTTCTTAAACTGAGTTTGTAATTGTGCCCAACTTTCTAAGGAAACAAGCAAAATCAGAAATAAAAAAAAATGCTTCATATGATTGTTTAAATGCGTTTAGGGATGAAATGTACTAAAAAGTTAGAGTATGAAAGGGAAAATGCAAATTTAATTCAGGTGAGGTAGTGGAAAAGGAGGCTTTGGAGAAGGGAATAGATGCAATTGTCTTACTTTTGTAGGGTGTACGATTGATTAGGAACACTATAATAAGATTAATTATGGGCAGAAATACACCCGCAAATCGCAAAATTGTCAAAGATAAAATTGCAAAAAAGAAACAAAAAGAGCAAGAAGCTGCAGTAAAACGCAAAGCACTCTTGAAGGAAATTGTCAATCAAGTAACGAAAAAGGCATGAATTTTTTGTATTTAGTTGTATTTTTATTTGTTGGGTTTATTGGGTATGGTCAAAATACCATTGAAATATTCCAAGATAGAAAAACGGAGTTATTCTACGATAATTTAGGTGCTACATTAAAACGAAATCAATTGGATTCCATCCAACAGTCACCAACCAAAATAGTGCGTATCTGGGGCGGAGGAGGAATATACACTTGGAAAGACACCTTTGAATTTCAACGATTGTTTATTAATTCCGAAACACAGGAAATACAGCTGTTTAAAATGGAGGCAAAAAGACCAGATGAAATAGTAACACTTAAGGAAGTGCAAGCATTGAAATCTAAGATGGTCATTGATTGCCCTTCTTTAGAGGTGGAGTGGGTAGAACACCAACAGTATGTTGTGAAATCACTGGGATGTAATCGAGAAATACGATCAAAACTGGTTCAGATTTACGACGCTCTTATTTCTGATAAAATGGATGTTTTTATTCAGCAACTCCCTTCAGGATCCTATTATAATGGTATGCGTAATCTCTTGGTTAACCAACCGATAAGAGAAGAGACTCAAAAATCAAACTTGTATAAAAAGATAGAGGAGGAGTTTCACAAAAACGAAATTGATATAAGTAATCCTTTACAACAACCGTTGATTTATGTGGACAATAAAATGATTTACTTTGAAGATCTCAATCGACTGAAGGAGGAGGATATTTTATCTTCTTTCCTCTTAAAAGGAGTTGAAGCTACTGCGATGTATGGATCGATAGCGATGTATGGGGTGATTGTACTTAAGACCTCTTCTCATTTAAATTAGTTAGGATGGGCTGCTAAAAGAAGAAGTACAGTGGTCGTAATCGATATTTTTCTAAAAAAAAAAAGCCTATAACTCAGTGTTTTCTAGCTATTGCGTCTCCCAAAACAAAAACTATTGGCACGGAGAAATAGGCGTAAAATCTGTACGCTTGCTGTGTCTAACAACAATGGCGTAGGTTGAAAAAAAATCTGTTTCTACTGGCTCAAGTATATCATCATATTGTAAATAGACGAGGCTTATTTTTAAGATTACCATCGTTTGTATAGCTAAGAAAACAGTAAGTTATCTGAAATTGAGACAGTGTATTAAGGGGGATTTTAGAAAATTTACATAAAGGGGAAATTATTAGGGGTTAAACTTATTTTTGCATTTATTTTTGTTGTACCCGCTCAAAATAAAAGATTTTGAGCAGGGTTAAACAAACAAAAAACGAGATATTTAATCTCTAACATCAATGTCAGCTTATACTCGTAGGTATAAATATGGAGAGATTTTCTTCATTTACAGGCGTGTAATGAAATCCCTTTTGCTATTGTGAGAATAAGCAACAAAAACGTATTAAAAAAAAATTACATTGAAAAAGGTGAAGAGATGTTTACTCCTTAAAAGGGGTCTATTCGCTTCTTTTCTTATTGACTTAGCCGTTTGGGAGAGTTGAACCAAGCTATTTCGTAAGCGCAATAGGTGTACTACTGCGACTTTTTGGTGCGTGGATAGTTCAGTTTTTAAACTAAACTATCGCAATACGTGCCTCTTTAACAAATTCCCCTAGTATTTTTGGTTTTCTTTTGGAAAAAAATGAGAAATTTTTTACTTTTAGAGTGCAAAATCATGTAAAATAAAATATCAATTCCAAAAGCCCTTTGGGGTTTTGTTGTAAGAAGAAATGCAGAAGGGTATTCTAACCCTCTTGCAATACAAAGTAGCGTCAACTACTTGTGCGTAATCAATAAGTTTGGATGTATACAACGAACCTATAGCCCATAGGAAGTTTACTGTATATTTTGAACTTTGAACAACGGAGTTATAACCATAGGGGTTTATTTTATCTTTCCTAAAAAAGTGCTCTTTGTATGCGTGTAACTAAAACAAGAGAGGTTTAGGTGTGATTTAATAAATCACCGCAAAGGATAATAAACTTGGCTGTATTGATTATCGTTTGGCTAAGATACGAAAAAAAACATAACTCGGAAGTATTTCCGAAAAAAAATGAATAAAAATTTAGTATGCACAATAAAAATAGAAAAATCGTTGAATTTATTAGAGACGAATGGTTAATTAAACATTCTAACAATAGTCAGTTTGCAAGGGATCATGGCATAGATGAAAAAATCGTACGCCTGATTAAAGATGACAAGACCTATACCATTAGTTTAAATACATTAATCAAGATTTGTAATGCTAGAGAATTGTCTCTACATGAATTTTGTGGCCTAGCTCAAGTTTAAGAAATTCTATTATTTAACCATAAAAAAAGCCTTCTTAATTGAAGGCTTTGTATTTTATTTTAATTCACTTTTTTTGTACGTTACTGTAACGGGAAGTTTGTCTCCTCGCATACTGATATCATATACAACCGTTAATTTTATTTCTGTAACTGCTTGTATTTTTCTAGGGGTGTGTGCAGGATCATTACTAGTAAAGGTAATTACTTGATCCTTGATACTACCTTGAACAGCTGCTTTCACTTCTCCTTTTCTCGTTGTTTCAACAAGTGTTGCTTTGTCCTCAGTTAGTGTCATTACGTCTTGAATAACTGCATTTTCACCACCAGGCATATCAGAGAATTTATGTTTCATTGATGGGCCGTTAGGAATCGAATAAAACAAACTATCCGTTACCCAAGTTCCTTCGTAATCGCTTTTTTTGCGAATAACAGAGTTGTCATCACTTGAACAACTACCAATAGCAAATGGCAAAGCCAAAAATGCACAAATAGCAACTAATTTTTTCATTTTGTCGAGTTATTTTATTTTTTTTGTTAGATTTTTATTCAAAGCCTTTTACACTGTTGTTGTAAAGTTCGTCTTTTTCTTCTGTCGTAAGATTGCGCTTGTATTCCAACAAAGCTGATTCCCAATCTCCATATCCTGTGTTAGGTAAAACGATGAATCGCTTGCCGAATAACGCCTGGTTGTTTTTTACATTTTGCAAACGTTCAGCTTGTGTTTTCTTGTCAAATGCCGTAGAGAAATCAGATAGGTTATCTCCAAGGAGCATAACAATTTCGTGCGTTTCGCTTAGTTTTTGTCTTCTCGTTTCTTTGCTAGATTCTGTAGTGCGAACAATTAGGTGTTGTTCATCGGCAAAAGGGTAGTTGTATTTTTTCAAATTCTTCATCGTACCTGCCTTGTCATTTTGGGTGCGATTGGTAATATAATACACCTCAATTCCCTTAGACGCAGCATAATTGAAAAACTCTAAACTACCTAGTAAAGGCAAAGCTTCTCCTTTTGATGTCCAAGCATTCCACGTTTCTTCACTGAATACTTTTCCTTGACGTGCCATTTCCACAGCATAAGGAGAGTTGTCTAAAAACGTTTCATCAATATCAGTAACAATTGCCAAAGGTTTGTCAAATTGTTGGGTTAAGATTTCGTCCACTCTCAAAGTAGCTATATTGAAAGCTTGTGCAGCTAAGGCTTGATATTCAGCTGCATTTTGTTGAAATACAGCAGCGTATAATTTACCATTTACTTCAATATGGTGTAGTGGAGAGGTTGTTGAAGTAACTTGACTTGAAGGAGTTGTTTTACATGCAGCTAAAACAAGAAGTCCCGCAAGGAGGAAAGTTCTTTTTAACATATTCTAGTTTTACTTTTTATTATAGGGCAAAAATACAACATAAAATTAGAATAGTATACATTATCTAGAGGAAGCTAAAGAGAGATAAAAAAAAACCTTTCTATCTTCGGATGGAAAGGTTTTTAGTATCGTATATTGTTGTTGTTTACTCTTTGTATTCAGCCGCTTTTTCGTCAAATAGATCATCCACAGACCAGTAACGCTCACCCGTATCGTAATTGAAGGTTAGAATGGTTGCTCCTTCCTCAATTTCTGGTAATTTTTTTGCTATAGCTGCGAGAGAAGTTCCCGTTGAAATACCTGCTAAGATTCCTTCTTCTTTTGCAATGCGATTAGTATATTCAAATGCTTCCTCTTTGTCAATGGTAATAATCCCATCAAAAATCGCAGTATTCACTACTTTAGGAATAAATCCTGCACCAATTCCTTGTAGAGGGTGAGGACCTGGTTGTCCGCCACTTAAAACAGGTGAATTTTTTGGCTCAACTGCAAATACTTTTAGCTTGGGAAATTTCTCTTTTAATACTTCGGCCACTCCAGTAATATGACCTCCAGTTCCTACGCCTGTAATCAAGTAATCAATTCCTTCTGGAAAATCATTGATGATTTCCAAAGCAGTAGTTTTACGGTGAATTTCAGGATTTGAGAAGTTGTTGAATTGCTGAGGTACCCAAGCATTGTCCATTTGTTCTGCTAATTCAGTAGCTTTAGCTACAGAACCCGCTGTACCTAATTCTCTTGGCGTTAAAACAAATTTAGCTCCGAATGCGGCCATCAATTTTCTTCTTTCAATACTCATCGATTCTGGCATAACCAAAATTAATTGATAGCCCTTAACAGCGCATACCATGGCTAAACCAACTCCTGTATTTCCAGAAGTCGGTTCAATAATTGTCGTGTCTTTATTGATAATTCCCTTTGCTTCTGCATCTTCAATCATGGCCAAAGCAATGCGGTCTTTTAAACTTCCTCCTGGATTCTGTTTTTCTAATTTCATCCACACATTTAGGCTAGAGGGGAAGAGTTTATTGATTTTGACATGGGGAGTACGCCCGATAGTGTCTAAAATTGTTTGTGCTTTCATAAAACTATTTTTTTGTGTCGTTATATAATAAAATTGATAGGTTCTGGGTATTTATCAGTGTATTTGGAATATACTTTACTCTTGCTGTAAATAATAGAATTAGGGTCTACACTTTTGGTTAACCACACGTTCCCTCCAATGACAGAATCATGACCAATAATCGTGTCGCCTCCCAAAATAGTTGCTCCAGAGTAAATGACTACATTGTCTTCAATATAGGGGTGTCGACGGGTATTGGCTTTGTCTTTGGAAACAGAAATTGCCCCTAACGTAACTCCTTGATATATTTTTACATTGGTTCCAATGATACATGTCTCTCCAATAACAATCCCTGTTCCGTGGTCAATGCAAAAGTGCGAACCAATACTAGCTGCAGGATGGATGTCAATTCCCGTTTTATTATGGGCATATTCCGTCCAAATACGAGGAAGTAAACGCACATTCTGCTGTTGTAATTGGTGAGCAAAGCGATAAATCGCAATAGCGTAAAACCCAGGATACGCAATGTGTACTTCTTGTAAACAAGTAGCAGCAGGGTCATTCTCTAAAATAGCTGTTGCATCTGTGTTTAACAAACGATAAATGGAAGGCAACGCTTCAAAGAAATCATTGGCGATTTGATGAGAGCGATTCTCCTGATTGTTAATACTAAATAGAATGGAAATCATTTCATTCTTTAATGTATTTAGTCGAATATTAATTGCTTGCTCAGAATGATATCGCTTGTCTTCTAATTGAAATAAAAAATGAAAAAGAGTATCTGTAAACTGTTCCATTCTTTTTTTATCGAGAAAAGCATTGGTGCTTTCGTTTTTATGCAGTAATTCTTGAATAAAATAATCCATCAGATGTTAGATATTTATGGTTAAGAAATGATTGATTTCATGTTTGTTTTCATCCGTAAGTGGAGTCGCTTTTATTGGAAGTTCATGTGCCCCCCAAATTGAAAGTGCTTCTAGTACAGGATGAAGTGATTTGCCTTTTGCGCTTAATTGATATTCGATGATTACTGGAGTTTCCGTAATGATGCGCTCAATTAGATTCAATTGCTCCAATAGTTTTAGTTCAGAAGTCAACATTTTACTGCCAATTTTAGGTAAACATTGTTGGATAGTAGAATAACGTGCTTTGTCTACTTGAAACAGCGTTGTTAATATCGGAATTCTCCATTTACCACTGAGGTAATGAAGGGTGTGTTGAATGGTATGGAAATCTAATACAGTCATTTTAGGTTTCTTTTAAGAAAGTTACTTTCTTTGTAGAAAGCTAATGTAAGCAAAAGACAAGGAAATACAAGGAAATACAAGGAGGTTAACGTTTTTTTAGTATATATATCTACTAAATGTGACGAAATTTAGTTTTTATAGTGTATTAAATATACTCATTGCGAATAATGAGTATCTTTTTGGGATAATAATTGTTAAAAGCGAATAGGGACATGATAGGTTTCAGTAAATTAATCAGTATCTTTGATTTAAGAAAAATGGGGAGCGTTAGTTTCGACGCACTCTGAAAGAATGAATAGTTCTTTGTGTGTTTGTTTTGAAATAGATTTATTTTTAAGATTTCTTTTGAGCGGCTACTTGTAAGGAATTTGGTTTTGTTGTTTTGTTGTTCTATTTCAAATGGTAATTGACATGTACAAAGATACTATAATCCAAGAGAGTGCCTCAAAAAGGCACTCTCTATTATTTTCAAATCACAGACTCGCTGTAGTTTTAGTATAGCTTAAGTGGAGTTTCTATTCTTTAAAGGTTTACAATACTATATTACGTTTCGCGCAAAAGCCTACTAGTCCCCAACTTTTGCGCTTAATACGTAAAATAGCTTACCATAGATGGCTATTGTAGTAGTAGATGTGAGAAATAGAACATTAATTCGACGCATTTTTTCTTTTGCGATCTCTTATAAGATTTATCCCTAATTAATCGAAAGCGATTTTAAATTATTTCTATAAGCTTCGAGCATATCCGATTTTAAGATATAACCAAAATAAGCATTGTCTTTTTGTACCAGTAAAAAATCAGATTTTTTCAAATCAAAGCGATTGATGATGTGTTTGGTCGTATCATCATAGGAAACGGTAATGGGTTGTTCAATTAAATCAGCGATAGGAGTGAACTTGGTTTGAAAAGTGCTAAATACAATGGGACGCACGTGATTGAGGTTAATTACTCCAACAATGGTTTGATTTTCATCTACAACAGGAATAAATTCTTGTTGAGTTTGGGTGAAAATGGTTACTGCATCTTGTGTTGTTTGGGTCGATTTTAAAAGGTGGATGTCATTGCGAATGAAATCGTGTGCATTAATAGTCGACAAAATATTAGCATCTTTATCGGAGGTAAAGACCATTCCTGTTTCGGCAATAGATTTAATGTCCATGGAATACTTCTCCATGTGTTTGGCTATAGCAAAGCTGATGGATGAAACGATTAATAAAGGGACCATTAATCCGTAACCTCCTGTAATTTCGGCAATCAAAAAGATTCCTGTTAATGGAGCGTGAAACAAACCGCTAATGACTCCCGCCATTCCCACTACGGTAAAATTGTGAATCGGCATATCTTTTACTCCCAAAAGAGAAAAGAATTTAGCTACGGTAAATCCAAGATAAGATCCAACAAATAGAGAGGGCGCAAAGTTTCCTCCATTTCCACCACTTCCCATAGTTAATCCTGCAGCAAATGTCTTAACTAAGGCTGCTCCGGCAACAAAGAGTAGAAGAACCCATTCATTGGTGGAGAAATTTTTTAACAAGGTATTGTTGAGGATTGTTTCTGGATGATCGCCCGCAAGTATTTTAATACTTTCATATCCCTCTCCAAAGAGTGTAGGGAAAAGGAAAATTAAAACAGCTAACATCGTAGCCCCTATGAGGGCTTTTTTATATGCGTGATTGGTAAATTTGGAAATATACGCTTCCGTTTTTCGAAACATACGAGCATGGTATACGCAGAATAACCCCGCGAGAATACCCAAAATAACGTAATATCCTGTATTGAACGTATCAAATACCAATTGCTTTTTGAAAGAAAGTAGGATATCCTCTTTGATGATTAAATCTGTGACAATCGTTCCTGTAGCAGAAGCAATCATAATGGGGATAAAAGCAGAAACTGTAATATCAGCTAATACAATTTCAATGGCGAAAAGTACGCCGGCAATTGGTGCATTAAAAGCGGCAGATATCCCTGCAGCCACTCCACATCCCAATAATAAAATTCGATCTTTATAACTCAGCTTGTAGTTTTGAGCAAAATTAGATCCAAAAGCCGCTCCTGTAATGGCAATTGGTGACTCTAAACCCAAAGATCCCCCCATACCAACAGTTAAGGAACTGGTGACAATCTGAGAGTACATTTGTTTTTTAGGCATCACTCCCGAACGCTTGGCTACGGCAATCATAATCTGATAAGTCCCTTTTTCAATGCTGCCATTTAAGAACTTACGCACAACAAATACAGTCAATAGAATCCCTATAATAGGCAAGATACTATTGGTGTATGGCAAGTGAGAAATATTGTCGATATAGGTGGCAAATTTGAAAACGGCATGGGCAAATGACTTTAATATGGTCACGGCTATAGCACTAGAAGCTCCTACTAAAACGCAGGACAAATACAAAAATTGGCGATCCGAAAGAATCGATTTTAAAAAAAATAAAATACCTTCTGCATACCGAAAGGTTTGCTTACAATAGTGGGCAATACGTTTTTTATTCCAAATTTTCATCTTGCAAAAATAGCCTAAATAGTCAATAAAAGTGATTCAGTCTACAATATTTTTTATGCTAAAAATAGTTTAAATACTCGTAAAACGCGGGCTTTTTTGAACGAATGCGACATGAAGTTCTAATTCTTTGAAAAATTCAGTAAAATCGCGTTCTAATTCCTCATAGTGTTCAACTAATTCTCTGGTGGACTGAGACATCTTCGAAATTCCCTTTGTTCTTCGATCCATTTGTTGGAGAATATACCCTAATCCTTCTATCGTTTCATAGCAGGTAAACCAATTTTCTCGAATCATAATGGACAAAAAATTTTGAATTTTTACAGGAAGTAGATCAAAATTGCGCTCTAGGGTATTATAAAATTCAGTGGCATATGTTGCTAAAGGAACATTGTGATAAATAGCCCAATTCTTGGCGAGAAAATGGTCGTAATACATATCAATAATTACAGCGGCATAATGATTGTAAACAGGAACCAATAACTTTTTGTCTTTGCGCCAAATAGGGTGAGTATCTGTATAAGTATCAATCTCTCGATGCAAGAGGATTCCATGTTGAATACCTTTTGGAAATTCGAGATATTGTTTACCGCGAACACTATCTGCTATAAAATTGCCAATAGCTTTCTCTTCATCTTGACCCGATAAATAAACATGTGCTAAAAAATTCATTCGATTGCTTTAAAATCAAATTTACAATTTTAGCTTAGTATTTGAAAGTATAAGCGATTGAATTGTTCTATATTTGTTGGTAAGAAAAAAAAATAAAGATATGACACTGATAAAATCAATTTCAGGAATACGAGGTACAATAGGAGGAAAGGTGGGCTTTAATCTAACGCCTATTGACGCTGTTAAATTTGCTTCTGCTTATGGAACATTTTTAAAAAACAATAGTGGTAAAGAACAATTAAAAGTTGTTATTGGTCGTGATGCTCGTTTATCTGGACCGATGATTCACAATTTAGTGATGCAAACCTTAGTAGGATTGGGAATTGACGTAATTGATTTAGGCTTGTCTACAACGCCAACAGTAGAAGTCGCTGTACCTATGGAAGGTGCGGATGGTGGAATTATTTTAACCGCTTCTCACAATCCAAAACAATGGAATGCTTTAAAGTTATTAAATCACAAAGGAGAGTTTTTAAGTGGAGCTGAAGGAGAAATTATTCTGGAAATTGCGGATCAAGATGCTTATGTATTTGCAGAAGTAGATCGCTTAGGAAGCATTACAGAAAGAAATGACTATATGGATATTCACATTGAGGAAATTTTGAAATTGAAATTAGTCGATGTAGAAGCAATTAAAAAGCGCCAATTTAAAGTTGTTGTAGATGGGGTTAACTCATCTGGAGGGATTATTATTCCTGCTTTATTGCGAAAATTAGGTGTTGAAGTGGTCGAATTATACTGTGATCCTACAGGACATTTTCCACATAACCCAGAACCGTTAAAAGAACATTTACAAGATATTTGTGCTTTAGTAAAAGCAGAAGGTGCTGATTTTGGTATTGTGGTAGATCCAGATGTTGATCGTTTGGCATTTATTTCTAATGATGGTGAAATGTTTGGGGAAGAATATACTTTGGTTGCTGTAGCTGATTATGTGTTGAGTAAAACACCAGGTAATACGGTTTCAAATTTATCATCTTCTCGTGCTTTGCGTGATGTGACGGTAAATCGAGGCGGAAATTACCAAGCAGCAGCAGTAGGAGAGGTGAATGTAGTGGAGTTGATGAAAGCGACAAACGCAGTAATTGGCGGAGAAGGAAATGGTGGAATCATCTATCCTGAAATTCACTACGGACGCGATGCATTAGTAGGGGTAGCCTTGTTTCTAACGCATTTGGCCAATCAATCACTAACGGTAGCTGAATTAAGAGCCACGTATCCTCAATATTATATGAGTAAAAACAAAATCGAATTAACACCAAAGTTGAATGTCGATATGATTTTAGAGCTCATTGCTGAAAATTATAAAAATCAAGAAATAAGTACGATTGACGGGGTGAAGATTGACTTTCCAACGAGTTGGGTACACTTGAGAAAATCAAATACAGAACCAATTATTCGTATTTATACAGAAGCACCAACCCAAGAAGACGCGGATGGTTTAGCAGCTCGTATGATGGAAGAATTACGCGTAATTGCGGGAATCTAATCGGAAAATAATTAAGCACAAAAAAAGCGAAAGATCATCTTTCGCTTTTTTTTATAGATTAAATTTTTAATTTCTCTCCTCATCATCTATCTCATCGAGTTGCTATTTTGTTTTGGTGTTCGATGAATATATCTCACCGAGTTGCTATTTTGTTTTGGTATTCGATGAATCTACACTTCGTTTCGATTTTCACTTCGTTTCGATTTTCGCTACGCTACGATTTCATCATCTCATATCTTACCTATTTATTGAACAACAGCGGAAGGAATAGGTGTATTACTGTGTACGATAATAAACGTTGAAATCGCATAAAAAGCTTTATCATCTGGGTTGTTTGCTGTCCAAGGTTCAAACTTATAGTCGAAATTTAATGTTTTATTTTTTAAATCACCTGTTAGGTTATTGATATAAGGAGAAACCACCATCCCTGGGCACCAACCTGCGCGATCATCTCTCCATGTTCCTGGACTCTGGTTGTTGATTGGATTGTTGGCACAACCAATAGGGCCCATATAATGTTCAAAAGCATTTGCTCCTTCTAATTGGATGTGGTGAGTTCTAAAACACCATTCTGCACATCCTCTTCTAACTCTATTTTCATCTATATCAAAGGGTGTAGCATGTCCCCAACCAGAAATTGTCGTTCTAAAATACGCTAGTTCGGTATTGGCCGGTAATTTTACACTTCTCGTTAAATCTGTCACTTGTCCAGTTCCATAAGGTACACCATCAATAGAGGATTGGTTGTATTGAAATAATGGGGTTACTGCCGAATACTTATAGGCGGTCTCTCCATAGATAAAGTCAAAATCAACACTGTATACGCGTCCTTTAGCTAACCAAGTTTCGGTGTATATCTTTAATTCTACATCACCTGTTAATAGTGATTTGAAATCCGTTACGTCAAATTCCCATCCTCTTGGCAGTTTTTCAGAACCTACCCAATATGGAGTGATAAAACGTCCGATTTCATACCATTCATTCGTCTTTTTGTTTTTTACATAGACATTGGCAAAGCGATCCCATTCGTCACATTCTTTATTTTGACAAGGGTTTTGCACGTACATTTTAATTGCTTTTACTTTCTCAATATCAGTAGGAAAAGTAAAAGCTCCTTCTGCACTTTGGGATAAACCATCTCCAAAGCCCACTTTTACATCTTTAAAGGTCGTATAGTTAAATGTTCCTGTTTTGGTAGGTTCTTCAATTACAGGATTGTCGTCGTCACCCGAATCTGGATTTTCTTTTTTCGGAGAAGAGTCATCCGAAGAACAAGCGGTACCTAATAGTAAACCGCAAACTAGAAAACTAAGTAATAAAATTTTTTTGCTCATTGTTTTTTGTCAGATGTTATAAAAATGTGAATATAGTTAAAAAAAAATTAAAATATATAAGGGAGAACAAAAATAAAATACTTTTTTCATCTGCTCTTTTTATGGATTACTGATAACTAAATTTTGAGAATCAATAAGTTTTCCGTCTGTGTATAGCATTATTTTATACATACCACTAACATATTTTGACGTATCTAATGTAATTTGATTTTTACTTATATCTAAAGGGTATGAAACTCCATTGCTAGGGGTGCCGCGATAGATAGGAATAAGAGTTACATGAGCCTTTGTCGCTGAATTAATTGTGTATTGAATAGTACATTGACCATTGGCAGGATTTGGATATAACAAGATTAACGAATTGGGGTGCATGGAAATCACTACTTGATCGGTTGATTTATATCCATCTAAGACAGAAGTTACTTCTAATGTATAGGTTTGCGGGATAATAAGGGAAGAAATCTGAAAACTCTTTTCTTGAGCTATTAGGTTTCTTGATTCATCATACCAATTATACGAAACTGCTTCTGCTATATCATTTGCTTGTAAAGTTACCTTATCATTTTTATTTACTTGTTGATCTTCTCCTGCATTTGCAGTAAAACGAGGCTGTGTTTCTTTTTCAATTAAGAAGTTAAATGCACCAATATTTTTCTTTGTTTCAGTTTCTTGCTGTGTAACATGATAGAGGTAAGGGCTTTTGGAAATCTCTTTTTGATGTGAGAAATCAAAATGTAATTTCACCGCACCGATTTGGTTTGCAGCTAGTACTAGATGTTCTAAACTGGCTGCACTGTCTGTAATGAAAAGTTGATTTTTAATTGTACTCTCTTTAATCGCATGCCCTTTTTTACCTCCTTTTACCCAGGCCTGATACAAAATAGGATCTAGTTCTGCTATAATTGTTGCTTCTTGACTCCTTGTTTTTTGATCATCTTGCGTATCTACGTTTAACAATAGGTTAAATTTTTTTGTAACAGAATCTGGATTGCTTACAAGAAGAACATCATTTACAGGTTGTGGTTTTATAATCGAAATACCTAAAATAGTTGTATTTTTTAAGGCAATATTGTTGTTGTTAAGAATATTGGTAAATAAATCTCTTTCCTCAGGAACAGTCATCCAATCTTCTTCCGAAACAATACGTGCGAGTAGAGAAAATGAATTTGAATCTTCAAAGAATGTGCCATAGCTTGAAGGATTTGGTACATTGGTCCAAGGTATTTTTACTATTGTTGATTCGCCAGGTTGTAAAATAGGAATACTTTGTTTGTTAATTAATCCACCTAACGGAATGTTGTTGTAAGTTAAATTACCATTCCAAAACATCTCCCATTCTTGTGCTGTTCCTCCTTTAGACCAATGTAGACTTATTGAATCTTGAATATTTGAAGGTTTAGAACCACCATTTGTAATACGAATATTAATGTAATTACTATAAAATGTCCCATATCTAATCGTTTGATGTGTAGTATTATTATCTATCATTCTTCTGTTCCAAATGTCTGGACTGTCTGAAAGAGAAGAATAACTAGTGAAATGTCGAGGTTCTTGTCCGTAATCATAAGGAGAAATTCGAATATAAAGGTCTTGATCAATCATTTTTTTTGCTGTCTTGACTGCTTTGCCTGCATCAACTAATCCATATCCAACTTCTTTATTCCATCTACCATTAGTTTTGTCATTATACTCTAGGTAAGAGTAAAGATCAGGTCGCACTTTTTGAGCTGTATTTTCTATAATATTTTGTGCTTCAAGACCAGATAAATTTGGATTCATAGATAAAACTAAAGCAGCAACTCCAGCTACATGAGGACATGCAGCAGATGTGCCATTAAAGTTTCTGTAATCATTATTGTTTGTCGTAGTAGGGATGCTAATCCCTGGAGCAACAATATTTAGTGCTGATCCATAATTTGAATAATCAACTCTATTACCTTGTCTATAAATGGATCCAACTGCCATAACTTTATGGTATCTAGCTGGGTAGCTAACTGTAGTTTCAGTATTATTTCCAGAGGCAAATATCACAATACTTCCTTTACCATTTCTTCCATATAGTACAGCATTGTCTATTGCATTATATCTAGTAGAGGTACTACTCCCTCCACTCCATGAATTGCTCAGTACATCTGCTCCTAGTTGCCAAGCGTTGTTAATTGCATTTACTATTCCTATTTCTTCAGTATACCATTGGTATCGTTCATTTATAGCATTATAGTAATTATAAGCAATTCGAATAGGAATAATTTTAGCATTATAAGCAACCCCTGCAATCCCAATATTATTGTTGGCTTGTGCTGCAATTATCCCAGCACAAGCTGTACCATGAGAATCTGTAGGATTACAGCCTCCATTTGTAATTCCAAAAGCATCATAGCCTGGTAGTAAGTTCTGAATTAAATCAGGATGATTCAATTCTACTCCATCATCTATAACGGCGACTTTTATGTCTTGTCCTGTTGCATATTGCCATGCTTCTTCTGCATTGATATCTATACCTATAGTCCCTTGATTTTGCCCTGTATTTTTTAAAGACCATTGTTCATTATATAATGGATCTTGCGTACTAGGTGTTAAAAAATAAATGAAATTAGGTTCGGCATATTCAATTTTAGTTTCATTTTTATTTAAGTTGCTAATGAAGTTCAATATCGCTGTTATGTCTTTTTCTTGAATTTGTATTTGATATAAGTTAGGTTCAAATTGGTTTTTTTCTATTTTTTCCGTTTTCCATTTAGCAGTAATGTCATTAATATTAATATCTTTTTTGAGTTTAATAAGTAATTGATTCGTAACTACTTGTTCTGTTCCATCTGCATAGGAGAGTATAGGGAAAATCTTTGTAAACAGGTGTTGCTGCTTTTCAATAGACTGTATTTTTCCTATTCCTTTACCTTCGGTGATTGGAACAAATTCTTTAATGTAGTTTCTGAGCTCTTTCTCTTTGGATTTTTCATATTCAAAGTAATATTTGTCCTGGACTAGATTAAAATAAGTTTCTCCTAATTTTGAAGTATAACTTATTGTAGGTTGGCCATGAGAATAAATGGAAAATAATATTCCCAAAATAATTAATTTCATTTTACTCATAATAGTTTTTTATTAGAAAGGTTAGTGTATCTGTGTTTTGATTAAAGATTAATTATTTATTTTTAATACAATATAGTTAAATTATATTAAAAAAATAAATTTATAACTAGTCTCTAAATTGTACTGGATTTAAAATATTTTAGTATTTAAAGTTGGTTAAGAATAAGACTTATAAATAAGGAAGGATATTCAATTTGTATTAATTATAGAGGAGAAATAATTTTAGACGACTTAAGAACGGTTATTTTTAATAACTTTAAAACATAAAATTTAATGATATCACTATGACATCACAGCCTAAACCGTTAATTCCCAATTCTATTTTAGTGCAATTGGCCTTTTTAGTCTTAATTCTCTTTGTTTTTTATCTATTGGCAAGTAACCTGGTCTTTTTTCTTCCTGGTTTTTTAGGAGCCTTGTGTTTATTTGTGCTTTTACTTACCCCTTATCGTTGGATGACACAGAAAAAAGGATGGAATAAGAATTTATCCATTATTTCACTGATGTTGGGAAGTAGCCTTTTGGTACTGGCTCCATTGTATTTGCTAATTCAAACGCTAACAGAAAAAGTTTTAGTAGTATTACAAGATAAAGATAAAATTCAAGCAGGAATAGAGTCAACGGTTCGCAGTTTAAGAGAGAATTACAACATTGATATTTTTAATGAAAACACCATAAGTAAAGCGACAGAACTGGGGACACAAGCATTTCAAGCTATTGTCAATACATCCGTAAACAGTGTGGTAGAAATTGGAGTCGCTTATTTGATGTTGTATTTTTTATTGAAAGAATATCAGCAAATTCAAGCTTGGTTGACGCGTTATTTACCGATGCAGGCGAGTAATATGGATGAATTAAAGGTAGATATGAAACGCTTGGTTGTTTCCAATAGTGTAGGAGTGCCCTTGACAGCTTTTATTCAAGGAATTGTCGCTTTTATTGGTTATTTGATTTTTGGCGTAGAAGATGCTTTTGTATTTTTTATTCTTACGGCATTTGCTTCTTTGTTGCCCGTTGTTGGAGCAGCGGTTATTTATGTTCCTTTGATTGTGATGATGTTGGCCAATGGTCAACAAGGCAGTGCAATAGGTTTGCTTATTTACTGCCTCGTTGTTGTGGGTACCTCTGATAATTTAATTCGTTTTTTACTGCAAAAGAAAATGGCAGATGTTCATCCTTTAATCACTATTTTTGGTGTTATTGTAGGGGTGAATGTATTCGGATTCATCGGAATTATATTCGGACCTATTTTATTTTCTCTTTTTATGTGGTTGGTTAAAATCTACTACAGAGAATTTGTGGAGGCTAATAAATCAAAAATTATTGAAAAATAGCAATTCATGCAGTTTATTTATATTCACGGTTATGGCTCCAACAGGGAGTCTAGAAAATATATTCTACTTCAACAACAACTAGCAGCCTATCAGACTAGTTGCCCGGAATGGAGCCCAGAAACTGATTTTACGACTTGGTTAAATCAACTTTACCACACTGTTGAGCAAGAGCAAATGGTTGTCGTTGTTGGTGATTCTACGGGAGCTAATTTTGCGTATCAGTTAAAGGAAATGCGAAAGGTTCAAGGATTACAAACGATACTCGTTTTATTGAGTCCGCTGCTGTGTTATGATCATCGACTCAATAAGGAACTGGTATTTACAGCAAACCTCAAAAATAGTTTACAAAATATTCCATCTCCTGCAGAAGCATTAATTTTAATCGGAAAGGAAGATGAAACCTTGGATTTGAGGCAATTGAATCCTTATGCTTGTGAAAATAGTGAAGTGATTTATATTGATGATTCTCATCGTCTGCCACTATTTGAGCAATATTTAGGACTCATAGCAGATTATGTGAAGCGTCAACGTTTGATTTTATCTAAATAGAAGGGAGAAACGCTTGGTTTGAATTATCTTTGTTTAGCTCAATTAAATGATATTGGATTATGAATGGAAATACTTTCGGCAACTATTTTAGTTTAACGACTTTTGGTGAATCTCATGGCGAAGC
Source organism: Myroides sp. 1354 (assembly GCF_030324495.1). GTDB lineage: Bacteria > Bacteroidota > Bacteroidia > Flavobacteriales > Flavobacteriaceae > Flavobacterium. The sequence goes on from NZ_JACAGN010000005.1 coordinate 129,766, forward strand.
CTTGGGAGGTATTATTGATGGATGTCCTTCAGGTATCGAATTGGACATGCAGGCAATTCAGCGTGAAATGGATAGGCGCAAACCAGGTCAGTCTACTTTGGTGACTCAACGCAAAGAGGCAGATGAAGTTCGTTTTTTGTCGGGTATTTTTGAGGGAATCACAACAGGAACTCCCATTGGTTTTACTATTGAAAATACCAATTCAAAATCACAAGATTACGAGCATATTAAACAAGCGTATAGACCCAGTCATGCGGATTATGTCTACGATCAAAAATACGGTATACGCGATTATAGAGGAGGAGGAAGAAGCTCGGCTCGTGAAACAGCATGTAGGGTAGTAGGAGGTGCTATTGCCAAGCAAATAATAGCTCCGATGCAAATTACGGCTTATGTGTCTGCTGTAGGGAATATCCGTTTGGAACAGCCTTATACAGCCTTAAATCTAGAAGCTGTTGAATCCAATGCTGTGCGTTGTCCTGATGCAAAGATGGCTCAAGCCATGGAAGATCTGATTCGCCAAGTGAAAAAAGAAGGAGATTCAGTTGGTGGAGTGATTACTTGTGTGGTGCAGAATGTTCCGGTTGGACTTGGAGCTCCTGTTTTTGATAAATTAGATGCGGAATTAGCAAAAGCAATGTTGAGTATCAATGCGGTAAAAGGGGTGGAATTCGGTAGTGGGTTCGCAGGAACACAACTTAGAGGTAGCCAACACAATGATATTTTATTGCCCAATGGTATTACTCAAACGAATAATGCGGGTGGAATTGTTGGAGGAATTAGCAATGGGATGGATATTTTCTTCAACGTCGCGTTTAAACCAACAGCAACTATTATGAAAGATCAAAAGTCTATCAATGCGGATAATGAAGTGGTTACTGTACAAGGTAAAGGACGCCATGACGCTTGTGTATTACCAAGAGCTGTACCCATCGTGGAAGCGATGACTGCTTTGGTCATACTTGATATGGTTATTGAACAATACGGCAAACAAGGGTTGAAAAAATTAAATAAAAAATAATTTTTGAATTTTAGCTGTACCCATCGTGGAAGCGATGACTGCTTTGGTCATGATTGATATGGTTATTGAACAATACGGCAAACAAGGGTTGAAAAAAATAATCAGTTATCAGTTATGAGTTATCAGTTATGAGTTATCAGTGATCAGTTAGGAGTTGAACATCCCTAAATACAGTTGACCGTTTTTTAACCGAAAATTTCCACAACAACAAACAACCAACAACAAACAACCAACAACCAACAACCAACAACAAACTATTCCTGAAGCATATATCCTGTTCCTTTGATAGTGTGAATGAGTTTACCTTCTGTTTCGTCGATTTTATTTCGGATGTAGGAAATATACACATCTACTACATTGGTATTGGTGTCATATTGAATGCCCCAAACTTGTTCTAAAATTTGCGTTCTTGAGATAACACGTCCTTTATTTTCTAATAAATACAATAGCAATTTGTATTCTTTAGGGGATAAATCAATGATTTTTCCCCCTTGAGATACAATATGTTTTTCTGGGTCTAGTTGTAGATCTCCGCAATTATAGGATTTATTCTGATTTTCGTAGTTGAATTTGGTTCGACGCGTTAATGCATTGATACGCGATAACAATTCGCTGAAATGGAAAGGCTTGGTTAGATAATCATCTGCTCCTCCATCTAATGCGTCAATTTTGTCTGTGGTATCACTAAGTGCACTTAACATTAAGATAGGGGTGTAGTCTTTCTTAAAGCGGATCATCTTCGTCAATTGAATACCGTCAATATCTGGCAACATAATATCCATGAGAATCAAATCCCAATCGCCATTGAGAATGAGTTTTCTTGCCTCATCTCCTGAGGAAGCAAGTTGAACATGCATGCCTTTTTCTTCTAATCCTTTGACTATGAACTCACTGATTCGCTTGTCGTCTTCAACTAATAATATATTCACTACTTACTGCTATTTGAATTTGATTTCATAAAATCAGACACAAGATACGCTATTAATTTTCCAACAACGTGATTATTGGTCGAAAAATCCAAAGAAGGAGCACCTTCACAAATATGCAAATAAGCTACATTTGTCGATTCTGCAAAGAAATGCAAGAATTGACGGGTGCGTTCTGCGGAAAAACCAGTAGGGGTAATAGCACTACTAGCAATTTGTGGAATGGCATCTAAATCAATTTCAATTCCATAAAAACCAGTGTCAATGTGTTTCTTTGCATTGAGTAATTCATTGCTAAATGATTTCTCTTTTCTGATATTCATTTGTTCGTATGTATTGTATTTCACGCGATCAGCATGTAACTTGATGGCGCTAAAAATACCTTTAGACGTATAATTTTCGTGAAGTCCAAAGATGAAGTAATTCTTGAGGAATCCCTCCTCAAAGGCATACGAAAAACCATTACCACTATGTCTACCTTCTAGCGGTCTAAAATCAGTATGAGCATCAAAGTTGATGGCATTAATTGCTTTGCCTTTTGCCAAGGCCGTCCCTTTGATATTCCCATAGGCATTGTTATGACCACCGCCAATCACAATGGGAATTTTTCCTGCTTTTACGATTTTGGCAATGAGGTGAGAAACTTCTTTGTCAATCAGTTGAACAAGCTCAAATAGACGCTTGCGATCTGCTTTATTTGAGGGGTCCAATTGCTGAGCTTCTTCTACCTCTGCTGAAAAATCAAGATGTCCTAAGATTGTAACCCAATAGCCTTTGTTAAATCGATTGTGTTGAATATTTAAAAAAGTGGCGATAAATTTATCCCAAGCACTCGCTGCTCCCATGCGACCAAAATTAGCTTTTACACCAATATCCTCAGGAATACCCAAAACAACATATTTGCTTTCGTTTTGAGCCAATTCTCTTTCCCAATCTAAGGGTTGTTGAATCAGGTGAACACGTTCTCCTAATTTGATTTCCCCATTTCTTAAACTCGTCAATGCAAGTAAATTGTCTCTTGTAAAAATCGTCAGTTTAGTCTGTGTCATGTCGCGGTATTTTAAAGCTGCGTTTATTAGTTTTTATACGGTTGAACTTGCCCATTCAAAATTACAGTATCTATTAGATTACTGGCAAAGGCATAGGGGATTTCATAGAATGAATGTAAAGGTTTAGTGATAATGACACTTGCTTTTTTTCCTTTGGTAATACTGCCGTGTGTTTCACCAACTCCCATTGCGTATGCGCCATTAATAGTTGCCGCATTAATCGCCTCTTCTGGAGTTAATTTCATTTTAATACAAGCCGTTGCTACAACAAAGTTCATATTTCCAGAAGGTGTTGTTCCTGGGTTTGAATCAGAAGCAAGAGCAAGGGGTAATCCCTCAGCTAGCATTTTCTTAGCTGGCGTATAAGGAATAGAAATGAAGAAAGAACAAGTAGGTAAGGCTACTGGCATGGTTTTGCTGTTTTTTAATACTGCAATATCTTCATCGGTTACAATTTCTAAATGGTCTACAGAAAGCGCATTATGCTTTACACAAGCTTCAATTCCGTTAATAGCTGTAAACTGATTCACGTGAATCTTAGCGCGTAAACCATATTGTTTCCCAGCCTCCATGATGCGTTCGGTTTCTTCTACAGAAAAATACCCCGTTTCTAAGAAGGCGTCAATATATTCAGCCAAATTCTCTTTTGCAATTGCGGGAATCATCTCGTTGACAATTAGGTCAATATAGCCTGTGTGGTTGTCTTTGTATGCACTAGGAAAGGCATGAGCCCCTAAAAAAGTCGCTTTGATGGCAATGGGATAGTTTTCTTTTAAGCGTTTGATTACGCGTAACATCTTTAATTCCGATTCAACTGTTAAACCATAACCTGATTTAATTTCAACGGCCCCTGTGCCTTGTGCAATGACCTCTTCTAATCGAACTTTGGATTGCTCATACAAATCAGCCTCACTCGTTTCTTGTAATTTTTTGGCAGAATTTAAAATTCCTCCCCCGCGATTGAAAATTTCTTCATAGCTCAAACCATTAATGCGATCAACAAATTCCAAGGTTCTATTTCCTGCATATACCAAATGCGTATGGCTGTCTACCCAAGTTGGAAGTACAACACATCCTTGAGCATCAATGACCTCAGCTATGCTGTCATCTTCCTCAGGACAATGTTCCATGGTGCCATAATCCAAAATAAGCTCATCTTCTATAAGTAAAAAAGCATGCTCTATTTTGGGTAAAACTTTCATGTCACTTCCTGAAATCATTTCAACGTGAGTCGCTCTAGTTTGTAGTAATTCTTTTATGTTTTTGATTAAAATTTTCATTGTTGTTTGTTATTTTTTTACGTAGCCTTAAAAGTACAGTTTAAAAATGTTATATATTTAAACAAATTTACGAATGTGAGACGAGTTAAATATAGTAAAATAAGAAAACTTCAGCCAAATACTTTGGAATATTCTGGTTCTTTTCCAGATGTACCTATTTCGATGCAGTTATTTATTTATACTGAAGACCATTTCGAAGAGTATAATGATTTAAGTCTGAAGGAAATAGAAGAAGTTTTGAAAAATTCCAGTGCAGATTCGATCAAGTGGTTCAATTTACACGGATTACATGATATCGAACTATTGCAGGAAATTGGAGAGTTTTTTCAAATTCAATCCTATATTATGGCTGAAATTTTGAATTTCGGAAGGCGTACAAGAGTAGAAGATTTAGATGACACCCTCTTTTTTAGCTTGAAAGCCTTATTGCCCTATCAAGATGCCAATCAAAATGTAGAAATAGAGCAAATTAGCTTCATTTTGAAGTCGAACATACTCTTGTCTTTTCAAGAGAAACGCGGGGACTTTTTTCATATTATTCGAGAGCGAATACGCTTGAAAATTGGACAAGTTCGCAAACGAGATACAGGGTATTTGTTGTATTTGCTGATGGATTCACTCATGGATAGTTTTTTTGTCACTCTGGATGTTGTAGAAGATAATGTAGAGCAAATTCTCCTTGATGCAAGAGCGAAATATCATCGAGATACACTCATTGGTATTGAAGAATACACACAAGAGTTAAATGATATCAAGCGAGCGGTTATGCCGATGCGAGAGATTTTGAATAATGTTCGAACCTTGCATGATAAAAAACATCCACATATGATTATTAGTAAAGATAGCTTGCTTTTTTATGATCGATTGCAGTATAAAAGCATTGAAATTCTCGATCAGATTGAGTATAATCTCAATAAGTTGGATAGTGCAACAAACTATTACTTCTCTTCTCAAAGCAACCGTATGAATGAAATTATGAAGGTATTGACTATTGTGTCGGTCATCTTTATTCCGTTGACTTTTATTGTGGGAGTATATGGAATGAATTTTGAGAATATGCCCGAACTCCAAATGGAAAACGGATATTACATCACCCTCATTGGCATGTTTTTACTGGTATTAGCCATGATAGCCTATTTTAAATGGAAACGTTGGTTTTAAAGAAATAAAGAACAAAAGCCCAACGGAAATTGTTGGGCTTTTGCATAGGAAACAACATATAACTTAGATAAAGTATAACACTTTATATAGTTCGATTTTAGTCTTGAAAAAAGTACGGAAGTAACCGAGTTTACTAGTATTACTCCGCCTGTATTTTCTTAGTCGAACAAATTTAGATAACCTTCCTCAGTTGAACTAATTTATTTTCTTAAAAAGTAATTAAAGATATGGTAAATCTTGGTGCTAATCGTTAAAAATAAAAGATGTTTTGCTGTGAATTATTGATTTATTTTTTGATTAATTGTGTTTTTGATGTGTTTATTTTAATTATTAACAATAATGGTTTTTGGATAAATGAAAAATATGATAAATAAATAAAGAAGACCTATTTATGCTAAATATTAAGAGTTAGGGGTGAAAAATCAGGGCGAAGTAGGTGAGGAAGGAAAAAAAGAGATGAAATGGCGCGCTTTTTTTAGCGCAAAATAAATACAATTCAAGTTATCCTTTTATTTTTGCTAGCTGAACAAAGTAACAAATGCAATTTACGTCGTTGATTGTGAATAGGAAACTAAATAGCAAATAATTTGAATATCGCTAGGGAAGGGATTTGAATAAAAGTTTAGTTTTTTTAATGAAAAATAAAAAGTAAATTTAATTTATTTTTAAGTATATTTGATTAGTTTATGTTAAAATATGATAGAAGCGAATGATAGCTTCTGTTTTTGTAAAAAATGAGTATTATGAAGAAAATCTATTTTTTAGTTTTGGGGTTGTCTTTACTTGGCACTCAACAGTTTTATGCCCAAAGTATCCATGGCACATTCTATAATAAAGAAAACAATGGGATTATAGAGGAGGCAAGAGTTTCCTTTTACAATGACAAAGGACAAAAGGTACTAGATATGATGGTTGATCAAGAAGGTAAATTTGAGATTAACAGTAAAAATATCGAAAAGGTTCAGAAAATTGTAGGTACAGCAGAAGGCTTCAATTCGGCAGAAGTTGTAGTGAACAATATCCTAGATGATTTAGAAGTAAATTTTAACCTAACGAAAGAAATAGGTGGTCCAAGAAAATCAAAAGAATTAAGTGGAAGTGGTACAGGATTAACTGCAACAAATGCTAAAACGATGTTGCCTTTCTACATTCAATACGACTTTAATAGTTCGTATTTTAACGATGACAACAGAGTTGCAGCTGATGAGTTAGTACGCTATATGAAACAAAATGCTGGACAATCTGTTGTAATTCGCTCTTATGTTGAAACAAGAAATAACGCCCATTACAATACTTGGATGGGAGAGCGCAGAGCACAACGCGTGATTGATTATTTAATAGAAAACGGCATAAGTGCCAATCGATTGATCAAAGACGTTGTCCACTTATCGCAAAGTGCAACCAGTAGAGATGGATCAACAGGAACAGCACGAGATTTTAGAAGATGTGATTTCTTAATCCAATAAAAGAAAAAAACCGATGTGATTCACATCGGTTTTTTTTATACTAGCACTAATTTAGGAATTGAAAATAGCGGGTTATCTCGTAGTTTTTCTTATTTTTGGGGCCTAAATAACAACACACACTATGGAATTAAAGTATCAAGGAAAAACAAAGGATGTTTACAGCTTAGGTAATCATCAAGTACTTCTAAAGTTTAAAGACGATGTAACAGGAACAGATGGCGTTTTTGATCCAGGGGCAAATACAGTAGGATTGACTATTGAAGGGGCTGGAAAAAGCGGATTGAAAATGACGAAATACTTCTTCGAATTAGCCAATGCTAAGAATATCCCAACGCATTATGTTGCTGCAGATTTAGAAGAGGTTTCTATGGTTGTCAAAGAAGCAGTTCCTTTTGGAAAAGGATTAGAAGTTATTTGTAGATACCGAGCAGTAGGTAGTTTTTTCAGACGATATAACGATTATTGTACAGAAGGACAAGCATTAGATAGCTTTGTTGAAATTACCATTAAGGACGATGAAAAAGGAGATCCTGTTATTTCAGAAGATGCTTTGGCAATGTTGGGAATCTTATCGCACGAAGAGTACAATACATTGAAATCGTTAACGAAAACAATTTGTTGGATGGTGAAAGAAGAATTAGCGAAGAAGGATTTAGAGCTTTATGACATTAAATTAGAATTTGGTAGAGATAAAGCTACAAACGAAATCATTTTGATTGACGAGATTTCAGGTGGAAATATGCGAGTATATCAGGCTGGAAAATATGTAGCTCCATTAGATTTAGAAAAACTTTTTTTAAGCAATTTATAAAAGATAAAAGGAGAAGCTCGCGCTTCTCCTTTTTTTATGTGATTACTTTTTTTTCTACATAATCTGAATTCATCAATCGAAGAATTCCCATATAATCCATGTGAAATGAAAGGGTGTCACCTACTTTGAGGTTTTCCGGATTAGAGTCTAAATCAATGACCATCATATCTGAACTAGAACCTACCAATTGATGATTGGGGTTTACAGGAAAAAAGTGATCGGTATCAATATCTAGTAATCCCAAATCAATAATAGCTCTGAATTTTGTGCTATGTTCCCATTCTGGGTTGAACTCAATTTTCTCTCCTGTCATATTGATTCCTGTCTCTCCACTAGGCATCATGGGTTTTTCATGCAATTCAATGATTTCTGCGTGTAATTCAAAAATATGTTGTTCGTAGGTTTCATATTGACTACCATCATAAGCATTGGTTCCCATAAAAAGCGTTTCGCCAATGCGAAAGTGATTGATAGCTTTGGGCAATTGATGATTGGTGATTAGAGGAAGGGTAACAGAAGCACCGCCAGAAATGAAGGGCAAGGTTTTGTTGAACTTTAATTCCAAAAGCTCTTTATAAAGACTGAGCTGAATTAATTTATCATTGTTGGGTAAAATCCCATACATACAAGTCAAATTTGTACCTAATCCAATAATCTCGATATGAGGTAAACTAAAGACTTTTTCATAAAAAGAAATCAAATCTTCCCGTAAAACACCTTCTCGAAGTTCTCCAAGCTCCACCATGATGACAATTTGGTGTAATTTATCTTGTTTAACGGCTTCTTTGGATAAGAGTTTAATGGTTTCTAACTCTGTATTAAAGCTAATATCTGCATATTCAACAATTTCATCAATGCTGCCATTGGGAGCTGGTTTGATGTAAATGGTTTCAATATTGGGATCAATCTCTTTGATTCGCTTTAAGTTAGAAACACGAGAATCACAAATTTGATGAGGTTTTAATTCTAATACCTGCTCCAAAAAGAGCGAATGACCACATAACAATTTTCCCACAACAGCCCAAGTAATTCCTTCGGATTGAAATAGTTGCTGGAGTTGGTTGAAGTTATGTTGTAGTTTCGTTTTATTTAAGGTAATACAAGCCATGAGTTATTTTTTTAATCTCATTTCGATATACTTCTTTTCAAATCCTTTACGCTCATATAAATGTTGAGCAGGATTGTTAAAATCAACATGTAAGGCAATAGAACCAGAAAGTGTTGTCTTCAGTGTATCAATTAATTGACCACCAATGCCTTTTCCTCTTTGGGCTTGGTCTGTAGCGATATAGACTAAAATATGTTCAGGGATAAATCCGCCCATCAAGGTGTTTAAAACAACAGTTATTCCAACGATTTGATCTTCTTCTTTGGCAATGAGGATTACGCCTCCAGGTTTGTTGTTTTTACCTAAAGCATAATCAAGAGCTTTGAGGATGTCTTCTTTTGCATCTCCATATTGTTCGAGATGGTGAAATAAGAAGTTAGCGTATTGGTCTACTTGTTCTTGACTGACGGGACTGTCTGAATTCTTTTTTTCTATTTGAATCATACGGTGTGTTTTTACAACTAAGTAGTCATACGCAGGTAAAAACCAGGTCCATTATAAAAAATCAGTGCTAAAATAAAAACTGATGAATTTTAGGGATGTGCAATTTTGCACATACAATTTAGGTGGGTGTACTTCTTCCTGACGTACGAATTACAATAGTTGGAAATTGTAAAAATAAATGTTTAAAACATAAAAGTACAAAAAAAGAGACCTTCTTGCAAATATTTTGAAATTAATATTGATTTTATTTGTTTTAATTTGAGAATTATGCAAAAAAAATAAGCCTATCAAAAACAAGGAAATACTTGTAGGGATAGGCTTTTCAAACGTTAGCAATAGAGCTAAATATCTTTTCGATAGGTTTTGCGTTCTTTGTGAATTTCTGGATGCATATGTTTCCACAATTGTTGAATTTTTAAGTTTTCAACAAGTAGAGGGTTGGTTTCGATATGTTTGATTTTGTGTTTGACGAAACAAGCGTAAATTTCCTCAAAAATAATAGCTGTAACTCCTTTGTTTCTATATTCTGGATCAACGCCAATTAAATAGTACTCTGCGCGATCATTGTGTTTCATTGCCTGTAGCAAATGAATAAATCCGAAGGGAAACAATTTACCCTTGGTTTTTTGAAACGCTTTCGAAAAAGAAGGCATGGTAATGGCAAAAGCAATCATTTTGTTGTTTTGATCCATAACACAAGAAATAAAATCCGGATGAATAAACTGTAAGTATTTTTTCTTGTAATGCTCAATTTGAAAAGGCTCTATCGGAACAAAACTCTGTAAGTCAGCATAGGTTTTGTTCAAAAGGGCAAACATTTCATCCACATAGGGCATGAGCTCTTTGGTTGTTTTAAATACAAGCGGTTTTACGGCATAGCGCTGTTGTATCATTTGAGACATCTTGGTAATTTTTACTTCGTCAAATGCCGTGATATCCAAGCTGTATTCCAACCATTCTGCTTCTGGTTTAAACCCTAGTTGATCTAAATGTTTAGGATAATATTCATCATTGTATAAACCAATCATCGTTGCTAGGCGATCAAATCCCTTGGTTAACATACCTGCTTTGTCCATGTTGGAAAAGCCCATTGGACCTTCCATATATTGCATTTGGTTGGCTTTTCCGAATTTTTCAACCTCAGCTAATAAAGCTTTGCTTACAGCTAAATCATCAATGAAGTCAAACCATCCAAATCGAACTTTGGGTTTGTTTAAATCATTAACTTCAGTCCAATTGATACAACAAGCAATGCGTCCAACCAATTTCTGGTTTTTATAAGCAAGAAAAAAACGAACATCTACTGTCTTAAAAATATCATTGGACGGATCAAAACTCTTTACTTCTTCTTTGATGATAGAGGGAACCCAATAAGGATTGTCTTTATATAGGGTAAAAGGAAATTGGACAAATTCCTTTATTTCCTTTTTCGTAATAGCAGGTTTAATTTCAATCATATCTTTTGCATTAAAATCTAAAATCACGCTAAAAATACTAAATAATAAATCACGATTTAGTATAAAACAACGAGAAAAATTAGGTCAGGTAAGAGAAATATCGCAGGATGATTTTTTCATTCACTTTGTTTGGGCATTTAATGTACAGGAAAGAGCTGAAAAGGTTTTCGTTAATGCGTTCTAAGCTAAACGCTTAATGGTTATAATGCTGTTGTGTTCTAGGGTCGTCGGCATGAAGCGAACAGAAAACTGAGTTGGATCAAATAAGGCTTTGAACACTTGATTGCGCTGTTCATCTTCTAGGGAAAGAACAATGGTATTGAAAATAATAAACCCATTTACCGCTAAAATTTGTTTGAGGTGATAGACAAAATACTGTTCGAAGAGAAAAGAAGGCATATAAGTGTCTTGAAAAATATCTATGACGATTAAATCATACTGCTCTTGACAAGTTAATACATATTCAAAGGCGTCCAGCTGAACAATGTTGTGTTTGTCTTTGTATCGATCGAGATTAAAGTATTTTTGAGCTACGTAGATAATTGCTTCATCAAGCTCAACACTGGTAATTGAGCCTGTATAGTTGACTTCGTTACGCAGTAAATGAACCGTACTACCCGCACCTAAACCTAGGTTGAGTACCTGATTCATGGCTTTGATTTTTTGATAACCAATGAATTTTAATCCCCTTTTAAAAACTTGTTCTAATTGACCATAAGAGTAGTTGGTGTTCTTTGTATCCAAAACCAATTGCCCCTTTTGCCAAGTGATTTCTAACTTATTGTTGATTTTAGAGGAAATTTTTTTAACAGGAATAGGAGTTAGGTAGCTCAACCACTTTTTTAGCATATCTTTTTTGAATCAATTTACACAAATATAAACGAAATATTAAAGGAGTTCAAAGAGAGCGGTGTAATAGCCTTAAAAAAAGCCCAATCTTAAGATTGGGCTTTTGCTTATTTTAATGCTATTTGATTATAATGCTTTTTCAAGATAAGAGTACGTTATAACTTGAACAATATTTTCAGGTGTAATACTTCCTTTATATACTGTTGCCTCTGTTGGATAATTTCCTGAATTAAAGTTGTATGTAATAGAATAAGTAGTGGATGCATCACTAGTAATCTTATAATCAGCTACTGTATTAGGGAATTTATAAGTAAGGGGAATATAACCGAATTCACCAAAAATAAAAGAAGTTAAATCCAAGGGTAAATGACTAAAAGGATTTTTTCCAGTGTTATAAGTTAACTCCAATTTATAATCCATATAGTTGTATCCAACTAGTTGTTTATTAGTGTTATACTTGTAATTTACTGTATAAGGTTGACTGTTTCCAGTAGGTCTGATAAAATCAGCTATTCCAGTAGTGAATTGATTTTGGTTATTGTATTTTAATGCTATTTTCAAAATCCCAAAGGTAGAAAACTCTTCGACTAAATTATTTTCATATTTAAAGTAATCGGATTGTATTTTTTTGTCATTTAAAAGAATATGTAAAGAATCCAATTGGTTGGATTGATTTAATTTCACGTCAAAAATATGATGAAAACTAGCCACGACTTCTTCGTTTTTCATTGTTCTAGAATCTTGTGCAAGGGATTCTAATTGATCATTTTTGTCATAAGTTAGATGAAACTCAACGTAAGTGGTTGGTGTACGTTCAATATGTGTACCATTGCCATTGACCATTTTTATAGTTTCATAAGAGGTAGAATGTACCTTGGTAATGAGATATTTTGTATTATTTTCAGGTTGTGTGGTAGCGTCATCAGAGTTACAGCTTCCTAAAAATAAGAAAAAGCTTGCTAAAGTGGTTAATTTGATTAAATAGTTCATAATTGTTTTTATTTTGCCGCAAATATAGCTCAATCATTCGTATGCTAAAAGTATTAATTTAACAAAAAAAGCTTCTTTTTTAGACAGACCTTTTTTAAGTATGAAGTGCTGTTTAGAGTTAACTAATCGTTTTTTAAGAGAGTAGCACACTATGGAGTAGGATGAGGTTGAGGAAGATTAAAAGTGAATTTTATACAATTTATGGGATTCTTGAGAATCCGATGTGGATGTTTAGGTATTCGGTAAGATTGGACAGAATACTTAGGAGTTTCGGATTTATCCGTAAACCTATTGAAAATATGAAAATCTAAAGTGCTGTTTTTCATGTGTAGAAAAGGAAAATATTTTTTTCTCCTCCCTTGAGTTTTATATATTTGCTTTTATTTAATCTTATTCTAAATAAAAATAAGCCAATATATGTTGAGAATTGTGTTAGTTCTTATCCTCTTGCTGCTGTCTGTTTTGTCCATTTTTGTGGGGGTAAAAGATATTTCAATTTTTGATTTGCATCGCTTGACTCATGATGAGTTACTCGTCATCTTTGTGAGTCGAGTACCGCGTACGATTGCAGTGTTAATTGCTGGGGTAGGAATGAGTATTTCCGGTTTAATTGTACAACAAATTTCCTTGAACAAATTCGTCTCTCCAACGACGATGGGAACTTTGGATGCTTGTAAAATGGGAATTCTCTTTAGTATGATTCTCTTTCCCAATGGGGGAATTGTTTTTAAAACACTCTTGTCTTTTACGATTGCCTTACTCGCTAGTATTGTTTTTTTGCGTTTGGCGAGTAAAATCAAAGTGCAGAATGTAATTTTTATTCCATTAATCGGAATTGTCTTTGGAAATATCCTGAGTGCGATTGCTACTTTTTTTGCTTTTCGATATAATCTCGTTCAAAATATGGATGGCTGGATGATGGGGGATTTTTCTTCTATTTTAAAAGGAAATTACGAAATTCTATACCTGGGTGTTTTAGTGGTGATTCTCTGTTATCTCTATGCCAACAAATTTACAATCGTAGGACTAGGTGAGGATGCAGCAACAAGTTTGGGATTGAATCCCAAGCGAATCATGTATCTCGGACTAGTCTTTGTTTCTATAACTTCAACTGTTGTAGTGTTGACAGCAGGTGTGATTCCCTTTCTAGGCTTGATTGTTCCCAATATTGTCAGCTTGATTTTTGGTGATAATCTCCGTAAAACAATTAGTTATACTGCTTTAGTAGGGGCTATCTTTTTATTGGTTTGCGATTTACTGAGCCGTATAATCATTGCTCCTTATGAAGTTCCAATCGGATTAACTGTTAGTATTGTTGGAGGAATCGTGTTTTTATATTTAATCCTAAAAAAGACGAAGCATGCCTAAGAATAAATTAATTACTGTATTAGTTGCTGCTTTATTAATTAGTGTGGCTATCTATATGTTTACGTTTACAGGAACGAAATTAGATTATGTTTTACCGCGAAGAGGATATAAAGTTTTAGCCATGTTACTGGTGTCTTTTGCCATAGGCTATTCTTCTGTAATCTTTCAAACCATAACCGCCAATCGAATTTTAACCCCATCTATTATGGGATTTGACTCCTTTTTCTTGTTGTTGCAGTCGCTCATCGTTTTGTGGTATGGCGATCGTACGTTTAAAGTATTGGGATCTGAATGGAATTTTGCTTTGTCGGTCGTATTGATGATGGTTTTTGCAGTTATCATGTATTTCGCTGTGTTTAAAAGAGAGAGTAAGGGATTGTATACGCTGCTTTTGGTAGGACTTTTAATAGGAACTTTGTTTAAAAGTGGGGCTTCATTTATTATGTTGCTTATTGATCCCAATGAATTTAGTATCATACAAAATGCCATGTTTGCTTCGTTTGAACGCATTAATTTGAAAATTCTAGGTATTGCAGCTGTGATTCTCGTTGGAACGATGCTGTATGGAATTCGCTATTTCAAACAATTGGACGTCATTAGTCTAGGACGTGAAAATGCCATTAGTTTAGGTGTCAACTACCACAAAGTAGTGCGTGCGAATCTGATTTTTATTTCTATTATGGTTGCTGTTTCTACTGCTTTAGTAGGACCTATTACGTTTTTAGGACTTTTAGTAGCCAATTTAACCTATGAATTAGTCAAAAAAAACAACCATGCCTTAGTTGTGTTTACGTGTTGTTTATTGACTTCTGTCACGGTAATTGGAGCACAATATCTCGTAGAACATTTGTTTAATTTGACCACAACAGTAAGTATAATCATCAACTTCGTAGGAGGGGTGTATTTTATCTATTTACTGCTAAAAAGTAATAAAGTATGATTCAAGTCAATCAAGTATCCAAATCATATGGTGAAAAACTGATCCTAAATCAGGTATGTGTAAGTTTTCCCAAAGGGAAAATCTCTTGTTTTATTGGAGGAAATGGCACGGGAAAAAGTACCCTCTTATCTATCATCAGTCGTTTAGTATCTCGAGATAAGGGAGAAATTAATTTGCTGAATAAAGAAGTTTTAAATTATACCAATGAAGACTTCGCTCAGCGTTTGGCTATTTTAAAGCAAAGCAATAGTCCAAATATCCGTCTGACAGTGAAGGAGTTGGTTTCCTTTGGTCGCTTTCCTCATTCAAAGGGTAGACTCAAAAAAGAAGATCATCAAAAAATTGAAGAAAGTATCACATTCATGGGATTGAAAGATATTGAAAATCAGTTCATCGATGAATTAAGTGGTGGACAACGCCAACGCGCATTTCTTGCTATGGTATTGGCACAGGATACAGAATATATATTGTTAGATGAGCCTTTGAATAATCTCGACATGAAACACTCCGTCGAAATTATGAAAACCCTTCGAGAATTAGCGGATAAATACCAAAAAACCATTGTTATTGTGGTGCATGATATCAATTATGCTGCTGCCTATGCCGATTATATTGCGGCAGTTAAAAATCATCAAATTCTGTATTTCGGACCAACCAATGAAGTGATTACAGAAGAAAAAATGAAAGATGTCTTCGATATCGATATGAAAATTATCGACAATGGAGACCACAAAATTTGCGTCTATTTTAAATAATTTATAAAAACATCGTTATGAGTAAATTTATGATTAGCTGCTTAGCAGCCTCCGTTTTTTTATTTGTTTCTTGTAAGGAAACGAAAAATGAAGAACAAAGTTCAACTACTGAAACAGCAGCAGTTCTTACTGTTGATCACCTTTCAGGTACGTCTGAAGTAAAAGTAAATCCCAAAAATCCAGTAGTATTGAGCTATGGTATTTTGGATACGTTTGACGAATTGGGAATCCCTGTGAAAGGAGTACCAGGTTCAAACTTACCCGCTTATTTAGCAAAATACAGTGCAGCAGAATACGAAAATGTAGGAGGAATTAAAGAACCGAATGCAGAAAAAGTAAATGCCGCGGATACAGAGTTAATCATCATCGCTGGACGTACGGCAGCTATGTATGATGAGTTTAAGAAAATTGCTCCAACAATTAATTTAGATGTTGATGCTAAAGATTATATGAATTCATTCAAAAACAATCAACGCATCATCGGTAAATTATTCGGCAAAGAAGAGCAAGTGGAGCAAGAATTGAAAGATATCGATGCGCGCATTGCTAAAATTAAAGCTATTACAGAAAAATCAGATAAAAAAGGCTTAATCGTTTTAGCTAACGAAGGTCGTTTAAGTTCATACGGAAAAGGTTCTCGTTTTGGAATTATTCACGATGTATTCGGATTAAAACCGGCAGATGAGAAAATCGAAGTAGCTACTCATGGACAAGTAATCTCAAATGAATTAATCAAAGAATTAAATCCAGATTATATTTTCGTTATTGACCGTGGAGCTGCTATTAAAAGAGCTTCCTTGAGTAAAGAAGAATTCGCTAATGCTTTAGTGCAACAAACCAATGCCTATAAAAATGATAAAATCATTTTCTTAAATCCGGAAACTTGGTATCTATCAGGTGGAGGATTAAAATCAATTAAAATGATGATTGATGAAGTAGAAAATGCTGTGACAAAATAAGTAAAGTTGTTGTTAATTTCAAATCAGTAAAAACGAGTGGGTACACAATAGGTACTCGCTCGTTTTTTTTTCTTTCTTCTAAATATCATGTTAAAAAATACTGTTTTTTTATTTACATTAGCACTTGAAATGATGTGTATTAAACCCGTTTTGAGCTATTTCAATATTTATGGAGAATCAATTTGTAAATACAATACTCAAGCGTTTGTTCAAAGATGTTCAAACGCTTTTAACTATTGCTTATTTAGTAGCGGTTGGTATTGGTATGTTATTTAACTACAAGAAATTTATTCTATTTGAAATCAATATCTTTGATTATGCAGGTTTATTTGATTTCTTAATAGCTCCCTTTGGAGATTTTATGATTTTACTGTTTACAATTGGAACAATGCTGCTCACCCTTATCATTTATCAAGTAGATCAGTTTTGGCAAAAGAGACATCCTTCTTCGTATGCCAAGTGGATGTTTAACTTAGATCCTTCGAAATGGTACACCAAGCAAAAACTTAGTATGGGAATACTGCTTTTTGTCTTATACTTATTTTTAGGTGCAGATGTCTATGCAAAACGCTATAAACGTGCAATAGCTCAGCAAGATGTCATCGGGGTTATTTATGCAGATAATAGTAGAACAGAGGGAATCCTAATCGGAAAAACTGCAGATTATATTTTCTTGCTTCAAGGAGAAGAAGTCAAAGTAATTCCCATGAATGCACTGATTAAAGAGATTAAATTGAAATAAAAGAAGATAACGCGGAGTGAATCTACCTAATTCTAGTGATTTTTTTGTTTTTTATGTGTTCCTTGTTTTTTAAAGAGGAGGTTCGCTTTATTTTTGATTGAAAATAAAGCTATGGCACACCGCATTTACCTCTACAATATCGACCGTGAAACCCATCAAGTATTTGAAGGGTATTTAGGAGAATGGAATTATGTAATTCCAGATTTACTAGCCCCACTTTTATCCGCTAATGCTCGAGTGAAGGGAAAAGCCCTGTATTTTGACAAAGAAGAAGGAGTCAATCGATTGGCGAATTTCTATGACGTATTGACCGAAACGTATCAGTTACAAGACAATAAATCTTTTTCAGATGCGGTGTCTTTGATGTTTGAGTTTCTCTTTGATCTTCCCTATGATACATTTTATGTGGATGCAAGTGATGTATTTACGATGAATGAAGAAAAACCCAAAGAACAAGCCAAACAGTGGGTAGAAGAAATCCAACAAAAATGGAAACTTTATCAAAAAGCCATAGATACAAAAAATATAGGTGTATTGGATGATTTAATTCACGCTTCAGGGTATACTTCTTTTTTGGAAGCCTTGGAACACGATTGGGTACACTATGGTTTGGGTTATTGGGAGGAAAGTAGAGTAAAACAAACGCGTAGTGTTGTTTTTCAGGAAGGTGGTTTACATGGATTGAAAGACAAAAATGGAGTAACTATTGCTCCAGCGATATATGATGTCATTTACGATTTTAGTGAGGCCTATATCGCTGTGGTAGAAAAGGCAGGTAAATTTGGCTATATCAATGATCAAGGTAGATTGCTAGTACCCTTAGAATATGAGAATGCTTTTGACGGTTATCTTGTTGATCAAACCAAAGTAGGAGTTGTTTGTGTAAACGGAAAAACAGGACTCCTTCATATTGATACGCATCAATGGGGGATTCCACCAGAATATGAAGAAGTTGAGCAGTTGTATGGTCCTTATTACAATGTTTTACAAGATGGACAGTATCATTTACTCGATTATACCGGAAAGCGCCTGATTGAAGAAGTAAGTGCAACTGCATTTGAACTTGATTATCCCATTAAATTTTTTGCGAAACAACCCCAAACGGCAAAACGAAAATACTACACTGTAACGGGACAATATCTCGGAGCATATCCGGAAGGTGTATTGGAAGAATTGCCCTTGGGATATTATTGGATTAAACCCAATAAGTATCAAAAAAAGAATAGTGTAATCAATCCCATTGGCGAAACAATACTGACCGATATTGACCAACTAATGCTATTCCCAGCATACGCTTCTTTTGCCTATAAAGTAGAGAAGCAATGGAAGTTATTTGATTGCAAAGAACAAAAGAATATACTAACCCATGTGGTAATTGCCAAAATCCATGCGAACTATTTGTGTAATTATATGCATGATGCCTATGTGATTCAAACGGAAAAAGGATATGGGTTGTACCATACCGCATCCAGTCGTTGGTTAATTGAACCCCAACAGGATAATTTAAAAATAGAACATGTCAATCAGTTGTTGTTACAAGTGACGCAAAAACAAGGCATGCGTTATTACGATTATCAAACACATAGCTTAAGTGAATTGTATACGTATCTATGCGAACCTATTGATTATCATACACAGCGGTTGTGTTTGTTTCAAGGAACTACACTGTATTACCTGGATGTTGAAGGAAATCGCTTGGAGATTAGCAACGAGCAAATGGGGCAATTATACGAACAACGCTATAATTTACGCGGCAAAGATTTAGCTTTTTTTACCTCGTTTTACGAAGCTTGGACGCAGCGAATGGGCGATCAGTATGAGGCGTATTTTGATGTAGATACGTTATATAGACGTGGAATTGCTGCCAGAGATGAGGAAGATTGGATTTCAGCTATCAAGTATTTCACACGTGGAGCGGAACGCAAAGATCCGCGTATGTTGTATGAGTTGGGAGTCATCTATACCGATGAAAATGCATGGACAGCTATAGCGCAAGGAATTGCTTATTTAGAAGCTGCTGCGGAGCAAGAATACGCAGATGCATGGAATACTATTGGTTATTTATACCAAAATGCAATTGGTTATGCCTACGATTTTGAGGCGATGATTCAAGCGTATGAGAAAGCCGTTGAATTGGGATGTGTTTGGGCCAATCAAAACTTAGGTGATTTGTATTTCTACGGACAACATGTGGTACAAGATTACGATAAAGCCTTGTCTTACTATGTGTTATCGGAAAAATATTATGGAGGTTATGCTCAAAACCTTATCGAAATTTACTATCAGAGAAGTGATTTTGAACAAGTATTAAAGTACTTAAGACGCAACAAATACCAACCGTATATTCACATCTATTACGGTATTTTGTATGATCATGGGTATGGTGTAAAACAAAGTGACAAGAAAGCTGTTGAACATTATGAGCAAGCCATCGAGCACTCGAGCTATTTCCATGCTGTAGAACGCTTGTTGTACTATTACAAAGAGCATTCTAAGTTTCAAAATGAAGAAGACTATCAACGAATTGTAGCTTACGCCCATGTCAATGAGATAGAAGTATAAAAAAAAGAGGATGCTTTGGGCATCCTCTTTTGTGTCGTTGAGATTAGAACTGGCGAACCGTTTGTCTAATAGCGACTAATTTTGTCATTAAGTCTTCGAAGTAATCCAAGTGCAACATATTTGCACCATCACTTTTTGCTTCTGCTGGGTTGAAATGTGTTTCTAAGAAAATTCCATCTACACCCACTGCGATTCCCGCTTTCGCTACAGTTTCAATTAAGTCTGGACGACCACCTGTTACACCACTCGATTGATTCGGTTGTTGTAAAGAGTGGGTAATATCTAAAACAGTAGTCGCAAATTGTTGCATAGCAGGAATTCCTCTGTAATCCACAATCATATCTTGGTAACCAAACATGGTTCCACGATCCGTAACCATAACCCCTTCGTTATGGCAATCCAATACTTTTTGTACGGCGTGTTTCATGCTCTCAGGACTCATAAATTGTCCTTTTTTCAAGTTGACTATTTTACCTGTATTAGCTGCTGCAACGACTAAATCAGTCTGGCGAACTAAGAAAGCAGGGATTTGTAAAATATCTACATATTCAGCCGCTAAAGCTGCATCAGAAGATTCGTGTATATCTGTAACCGTTGGTACACCAAATTCTTTTCCAACTTTGGCTAGTATTTTCAATGCTTTTTCATCCCCAATTCCAGTGAAACTATCAATTCTTGAACGGTTTGCTTTTTTGAAAGATCCTTTAAATACGTAAGGAATTTTCAATTTATCCGTCACTTTAATGATGTGTTCTGCAATGCGCATGGCCATTTCTTCACTTTCAATGGCACATGGTCCAGCCAGTAAAAAGAAATTATCTGCTTCTGTATTTTTTATTAGAGGTATAGTTCTGATATCCATAGTGTTGTTTTTATCGTGTTATTTTCGTTTTGTTTTGCCCTTTTGCTTTTTCACTTTTACCATCTCTGGTTTCTTTGCAGCGGCTTTTAGTTGATCGTAATTTTTAGTTTTTAAAAAGTACGAAATAATAGTAGTAAAGATAATACCAAATGAGAGATTATTCATCACTCCATTTCTTAAAAATAAGTCAAAAGAAGCGTTCTGTAAAGCTTCTTCAGGTGTCATTTTTGCTTCATTAATCAAAGCTTGTTCTAGCGTCTCCATGAAATGTGGACTCACTTGATTGAATGTGATGAATTGAACAATAGGGAAGAACAACGTAATCATAATACACATGACTAAACCCGTCATAAACGCTTGTTGCCATTGAATGACATTATTGTAGTATTCACGCTTTTTTTGTCGGATTCCCAACCAGTAAAAAATGAACAGTAAAAAACTAAATAGCATTTCTAGCAGTACTTCAAAACGCACTTTTTCTGTGTGGAATCCCATCGATTTTCCTATAAACATCCAAATTAATGCTGCCAAGGTTGCCAAGGCAGCCCATTTGAATTCAATAGAGAATTTTTTCATTGTATTAGCTTAAAGTATAATACTTCAAAAGTAAAGTTTTTATTTTATAGCTTAAAATATATTTTTTTCTAATTTTTTTTCTTAGATTTAATAGGAAGTATGAAAAAAGAAAATAAAATAACCACTATTTTGTAAATTATTGTAGTGAAAAAAATAATTAGTTATGAAAACGCTTATTTTAATTCGACACGCAAAATCATGCTGGGAGGCTATTACAGAAGATAAAAATAGACCGATCTCCAAGGATCGTGGGGTGCAAGATGCACTTTTAGTTTCTCAGGCAATTGGTTCACTCTTACCCGAACGCTTTATCGTATGGACGAGTACCGCTCAAAGAGCCAAACAAACGGCTGCTCTTTTTTGTCAAAACTTAGATATCAATCCAACTTATGTTATTGAAAAAGAAGATATTTATACTTTTGATGTCAAGAAATTGGCGCGAACGATAAAAAAATGTGAAAATACACACAACGCGCTGATTATTTTCGGACATAATGATGCTATCACGGATTTTGTTAATAAATTTGGTATGGTTTCGATTGATAATGTACCAACATCGGGAGTCATAGTGATGGACTTTCCCCAAGATGATTGGAAAGAGATTAAAAACGGAACTGTAATAAGTAAAGTTTTTCCTAGAGATTTAAAATAAGAAATGAATACAACTACTGTACCACCTAAATATTATTATGTTGATCGTGAGAAAAGCTGGTTGGCTTTTAACGAAAGAGTTTTACAAGAAGCTGGAGATGTAACCGTTCCTTTATTGGAACGCTTGCGTTTTATCGGAATCTTCTCTAATAATTTAGATGAGTTCTTCCGGGTGCGCTATGCTACTATTCGCCGTATGGTTTTGACAGGTGAAAGCAATCGCCGCTTGGGAAGTGGAGTAGTCGTTAAAGATTTATTGACGCAAATCACGAATCGCGTTATTGTTTTGCAAAGCGAGAGTTTGCGTATTTTGGCGGAAATTGAAAAACAATTAGAAGCGGAGAAAATATTCATACTCAATGAAAATACAATCAATGAGAAGCAAAAAGCTTTTGTCAAAGATTATTTTTTACATACGCTATCTCATGACTTGGTAACGGTTATCTTAAGTGATTTAGCCCCTTTTCCCTTGTTGAGAGATACACACGGCTACTTAGCAGTTAAACTCGAAGTAGATGAAGCATTGAGAAGCAAGAGAAGTAAAGCGAATAAACGCGAAAAAGGAACGCGTTACGCCATTATTGAAATTCCCAATATTGTCAATCGATTTGTAGAATTACCTTCTGATGATGATAAAAAATACATCATCCTAATTGACGATATAATCCGAGATAATCTATCTTCTATTTTTAGCATTTTTGATTATAAAGCAGAAAAGGCTTTTATGATTAAAATTACCCGTGATGCAGAATTGGGTGTAGATACGGACTTACACAAATCTTTCGTTGAGAAAATCTCCAGTGGAGTACGAGATCGAAAGGAAGGAGAAATTGTGCGTTTCGTATACGATCAAGAAATGGATCAAGATTTATTGGACTATTTACTTGAGAATGTTGAAATTGAAATGAATGACAGTATCATTCCAGGTGGACGCTATCACAATAGACGCGATTATATGAGCTTTCCAACCATGGGAAGATCAGATTTAGCCTATCCAAAACAAATCCCTGCAGCCGTACGTGATTTAGATATGGAAGACAGTATCATTCAACAATTGCAAAAGAAAGATTACTTAATCTATACACCTTATCAGTCGTTTTCTTATTTGGTTCGACTCTTGCGCGAGGCCGCTTTGGATCCACAAGTGTTGTCTATTAAAATTACGCTTTATCGCTTGGCTAAGAACTCTCAGATTATTAGTTCTTTAATCAATGCAGTGAAAAATGGCAAAAAGGTAATTGCACAAATTGAATTGCAAGCACGCTTTGATGAAGCGAGTAATATCTATTATTCTGAATTGATGCAATCCGAAGGAGTGCAGTTAATTTTTGGAGTAAAAGGACTCAAAGTACACAGTAAAATCTGTGTGATTGAACGATTAGAAAATAAAAAAATCAAACGATACGGATTTGTATCCACCGGAAACTTCAATGAAAGTTCGGCTAAAATATACACCGATGTAACTTTGTTAACGTCTCATAATCAGATTATGAAAGATGTATCAAAGGTATTTGAATTTTTACAAGTGAATTACCGCGTCCACAAGTATAAACACTTATTGGTATCTCCTCACTATACGCGATCGGGCTTTTATAAATTGATTGATCGAGAGATTCGCAATGCCAAAAATGGATTGCCTGCATCCATTCGATTAAAGATGAATAGTTTATCTGATTTAAGAATGGTAGATCGCTTGTATGAAGCAAGTAATGTGGGAGTGAAAGTGCAGTTAAATATTCGAGGCATCTGCTGTTTAGTGCCTGGTATCCCTGGAATGAGTGAAAATATCGAGGCCATTAGTGTAGTTGATCGTTTCTTAGAGCATTCGCGTATCTATATTTTTGGCAACAACAATAATCCAGAAGTTTACATTTCTTCAGCAGATTTTATGACGCGAAATTTAGATGAACGCGTAGAAGTTACTTGTCCGATTTACGATGATCGCATCAAACAAGAATTGATTGAAACTTTTGAAATTGGGTGGAAGGGCAATATTAAAACGCGTATTCAATCAGGAGACTTATCCAATAAATACAGAGATAAGAATGGAGAGGCTGATTTTCAATCACAAAAAGAAATGTATCGTTATTACCAAAACAAACTAAAAGGATAATCCATGTTAAAGATAAAGAAATATGCAGCAATCGATATTGGCTCCAATGCTATGCGTTTGTTGATAATGAATATTGTAGAAACCAAAGGGCATGATCCTGTTTTCAATAAGAGTTCATTAATTCGCGTTCCTATTCGTTTAGGGCAAGATGTGTTTACCCAAGGTGAAATCAGCAGTGAGTCAAAACTGCGTATGATTGAAGCCATGCAAGCTTTTTACTTGTTGATGCGCGTTAATAAAGTAGAGCGCTTTATGGCTTGTGCTACAAGTGCGATGCGTGAAGCGGATAATGGACAAGAAGTGGCTGAAGCTGTTTTGGCCGCATCCAAGATTAAAATCAATATCATCGATGGTGAAAAAGAGGCGATGATTATTGCTTCTACGGATTTGAAAAACTTCATTAACCAAACGAAGAATGTAATGTTTGTCGACGTAGGAGGGGGGAGTTCTGAGTTTACTATTTTCAAAGAAGGAGTGCCATTGGCTTCTAAATCTTTTCGCAATGGAACGGTTCGTTTGCTAAACGATATGGTTTCTAAAAGTGTGTGGAATGACATTCAAACTTGGGTTAAAGAAGAAACCAAAGACCTCCACGATTTAATTGTAATTGGATCTGGAGGAAATATCAATAAAGCTTTTAAAATGTCTGGAAAAAGCCAGGATAAACCCTTGTCCTATAGTTATCTAAATCAGCAATTGACGAAGTTGACTGAAATGACTTACGATGAGCGCATTGCTATTTTAGGTTTAAATCCCGATCGTGCGGATGTAATCATTCCTGCTTTGCGAATTTATACCTTTGCGATGAAATCCAGTGGAGCAAAACAAATTTATGTACCTAAAATAGGAGTATCCGATGGAATTGTCAAGGCAATTTACTTCGGTAAAATTCCATTGGATTATCAAACCATCGTGTATTAGTAAGGGAGTGAGGTTTGTTCTTTGTGAGGTTTGTTCTTTGTGAGGTTTGTTCTTTGTGAGATTTGTTCTTTGTGAGATTTGTTCTTTGTGAGATTTGTTCTTTGCCCTTTGTGAAGTTGTAAATTCTTTATAAAGCACAAATCGTAGCGTAGATTCATCGAACTTCAAAACAAATAGAAACTCGACGAGGTTAACCTCACAAAGCACAAACCAGTATTAAAATTTCTCAATCGTTCCCAAGCCAAACAGTATAAAATTGTATTTTACTGGATGTATATAAAGAAGGGGTACATGCAGAATACTACTACTACATATTGTTTATACACCAACTTTCTATTGTGTTTTTTACATTAAGATCATTAAATGTATTTTCGATAACTCTTTGCCTTCTTTTTTTATTTTTAGGTATAGTATAGTATTCACCTTTATAATAAACTACTATATTATATTTATCAATGATTGAAGTATCAAAAATTAAGTAATTATCATAGATAATAATCTGGTCATCATGCCATAGTTCTCTATACATACTCTCTCTTTTAGGAAATATTCTAAGAAGTTTTAAGCTTTGACCTGCTGTATTAGAAAATGATATTTGCTTTAATTTAGTATTGCGTAAGTTATATTCTAAAGTATGTATTTTATCACGAATGATATTGTTCCGAATATAAAAGGAATCAAGTTTAATTAGCTGGTTGTTATATAACATTTCACCTTTCAAAACCCCTTGGTAAGAAATATGGGTTCTACTATTTTTTGCATAATTCCCAAGATATAAAGTACTTTCAGGCTTAACAAGGCTAGATAAGTTGTAATTTTGAGCATAATTCCAAAAAGGAATAAGTACTATCAGGGTGGTTAATATTTTGTGTATCATAATTTAAATATAAGAAGATTTTTAATGCTTTTTGTTTTTCATTTAAATTTAAATGACAAGTGTATTGAAACGAGTTATAGGTTACAGCTTTTTTATAGTAGATAATAATAGCATAACTCACTTGGAGAGATGACATTCCAGATACCGAAATCAACACCGACGGTGTCTTGGTGCATCTTCTATCTTAGGTACATTTAGAAGTGGTTAATTAGGGAGGCATAACTTAAAAAGAAAATAATAAATAAAAATTGATTTCATTTTTGTTAAAATTAAGATATATTTATAGCTTACCTATTAAATCAGGAACTTATGAGATATTTTGCTTGCGTCGTTGTTTTCTTTTGTTTTTGTATGAATGCCTTATACGGACAACAAAATTTAGTACTTAATCCTAGTTTTGAAGATGTGAATGAGGAAGCTTTACAATGTGATTCTTATCAAAGTTCTCAACAATTCGAAAATGCTATAAATAATTGGAAAGCTCCTATTCCTACTCCAGATATTTATCATTTTAGTTTGCCTATATCTTGTCAGAATAATCCATATAGAGGTAATGTTAACCTTCAACTGCCACGAACAGGAAGTAGTATGGTTGGTATGGCGATGTATGTTAGTTCCGAATTAACCACAAATACAGCCGAATTTCCTATGGCAGAAGCTATTGAGGGGCGATTAAGTACTCCTTTACTTCAAGGTCATCGTTATCGTATTCGATTATACGTATTATTAAGTCGTATGATTAGTGGTGTTGCATCAAATAATTTTGGTATAAAGTTTTTTGAGCATTCTTATAGTGAAAGAACAGAGTTAATAACGAGAGGAGATGTAGATGTAAATTATACAGGTGTAATCAGAGATACTCAGAATTGGAGTTTGATAGAATTGGAATTTACTCCTCAAACTTCAGGACTTACTTACTTTATTTTAACTAATTTTTTTTTGGCATCAGAAACAACAGTAGAACAGATAGGTACAGTAAATATTTCGTACTATTTTATTGATGATATTGAAATTATAGATTTAACACCATCCTTTCAGCCCATAGGTCCCTTTTGTAAAGGAGCTATTTTTACTTTACCTGAAGTGTCAGATAATGGTTACTCAGGTACTTGGTCTCCCTCTATTAACAATCAAGAAACCACAACTTATACCTTTACACCCGATAATCCTGAGTTAGAGCAAGTATCATTAACTGTTGAAATTATTGAACCTCATATTGAGCCTATTTTTGATATTCCTACTCTTATTTGTAAAGGAACAATTTTTACTTTACCCAATGTTTCAGAAAATGGAATAAGAGGTACTTGGTCACCTGAGATTAATAATCAACAAACAACGACATATACGTTCACTCCTGAAGTTGGATCTTGTGCGTCAGAAACTTCTATTACCATAGAAGTAGTTGATATACTGACGCCTGAGTTTACCCTTGCCTCTTTTATCTGTGAAGGCAATCCGTTGGTTTTACCAAACGTATCGAATAATGGAATTTCTGGTACTTGGACACCTGCTGTTGACAACAAGCAAACAACGACGTACACTTTTACACCAGTAGGACATGCTTGTGCTTTACCTATAAAAACAACAGTAGAAGTTAAACGAATAGATACTCCTTTATTAAATTCCTATTGTGCCAAAAATGAGCTTTATGTTGAAGTCGTTCATCCAAATTTAGAACATCAATTTCAGTGGCAGATTAACGGGATAGCGATTGATGAATCATTACCAACGATTCAGTTGTCGAAATATGTGAATCTATTACATGACAATCAAAATAAAGTGACAGTAAGCATGACTAATCCTTCAGGTTGTGTTACCACCAATACAATAGAAATTGAAAACAAAAATCTTTGTTTAATTCCCAAAGGAATTTCCCCTCAGGGTGATGGATTAAATGACACCTTTGATATCAGCCATTTTGGAGGAGTTTCTCTTCAGATTTTCAATCGTTATGGGATGAAAGTATACAATAAGAAAAATTACCAAAATGAATGGTTTGGACAAACAAATTCAAGTAATACACTATTGCCTAGTGGAACGTATTTTTATCAGATTGTAACCAATAGAGGAGAGGTATTTACAGGTTGGGTACAGTTGATGTATTGAGAGATTTGTTTGTTCAATAAACGACCAACAATCATCAAAATTTCTCAATGGCACCCAATCC
This sequence comes from Myroides sp. 1354, assembly GCF_030324495.1. Taxonomy (GTDB): domain Bacteria; phylum Bacteroidota; class Bacteroidia; order Flavobacteriales; family Flavobacteriaceae; genus Flavobacterium. The sequence goes on from NZ_JACAGN010000005.1 coordinate 157,821, forward strand.
AAACAGTATAAAATCATATTTTACGGGATCAATAGGATCTAATTCACGTAAAGCCGTATACATCCAAAGGACAAGATAATTCACTAGGAGGTACACCTTTCCAGATACCAAACTCTACACCTGCATTGTCGTTTTGGACCATCCATCTCAGGTACATATAGAACAGCATAATTAAAAGGATATAGATAAAAGTGAGGATATGAAAAAATAATAATTTAAATAGATTTTATTTTTGTTAAAATTAACATATATTTATAGCTTGCCTATTAAATCAGAGAACCTATGAGATATTTTGCTTGCGTTGTTGTTTTCTTTTGTTTTTATATGAATGTCTTATACGGACAACAAAATTTAGTGCTTAATCCTAGTTTTGAAGATGTGAATGAGGAGGCTTTACTTTGTAGAAGTTATTTACCGAATGAACTTGAAATGGCAATAGAAAATTGGAAATCAGTAATAGGATCTGCTGATATCTATCATATGAGTGTTGATGTAAATTGTCAGTCACATCCTTTAAATACTTCCTTTTCTCTAAATAATTTTCTACCACCTAAAACAGGAAAAGGTATGGTTGCATTCGGAATAGGACTTGAAGCGATACAAGGGGAATTACAATCTCCTTTAATTGCAGGAAATAAGTATAAAATAAAATTTTATACTTCGTTGGCTAATAATAGTGGAATAGCAATAAATAATTTTGGAATCAAATTTTTACAAGAACCCTATGATCAAGTACGTGATGGTTATAATCTAGTTCCTGATGTTAATTACATAGAAGTAATTAGAGAAACGGAAGGTTGGTATTTAGTAGAATCGGAATTCACTCCTCAAATTTCTGGACAAAAATATTTTGTTATAAATAATTTTTTTCCATTGTCTGAAACGAGAATTGAACCTAATTTAAACAGATTAACTAATTTTAGTATGTTGGATAATGTAGCATATTATTATTTTGATGATGTTTCTATTGTAGATTTAACACCATCTTTTCAAGCGATAGGTTCTTTTTGTAAAGGAGCTATTTTTACTTTACCTGAAGTGTCAGATAATGGTTGGACAGGGAGTTGGTCTCCAACCATTAATAACCAAGAAACAACAACCTATACATTTACTCCTGATAATGCTGAAGCTGAATCTGTAACATTAATCATTGAAATTATAGAACCCCATATAGAACCTATTTTTGATATAGAAACAACAATATGTAAAGGAATGACAATTACTTTACCAAGTGTTTCAGAAAATGAAATAGTAGGCAGTTGGTCTCCTGAAGCATACAATCAAGAAACAACGACGTATACGTTTACCCCAGAAGCCGGTTCTTGTGGATTAGAAACGACTGTTACGATAGAAGTAGTGGATCAAATAACGCCTGAGTTTAGCCTTCCTTCTTTCATCTGTGAAGGCAATCCGTTAGTTTTACCAGAAGTATCGAATAACGGTATTCGAGGTGTTTGGACGCCTGCTATTGACAACCAGCAAACAACGACGTACACCTTTACACCAGTAGGGCATGATTGTGCTATACCTGTTACAGCAACCGTAGAAGTTAAACGAATAGATACCCTCTTATTGAATTCCTATTGTACTAAAAATGAGCTTTATGTTGAAGTCGTTCATCCAGATTTAGAACATCAATTTCAGTGGCAGATTAATGGCATAGCAATTGAAGAATTATCTCCATTAGTTAATTTGTCTAAGTATGCTAATCTACTACATGATCATCAAAATAGAGTAACGGTACGTATGACTAATCCTTCAGGTTGTGTTACCACCAATACAATAGAAATTGAAAACAAAAATCTTTGTTTAATTCCCAAAGGAATTTCCCCTCAGGGTGATGGATTAAATGACACCTTTGATATCAGCCATTTTGGAGGAGTTTCTCTTCAGATTTTCAATCGTTATGGGATGAAAGTATACAATAAGAAAAATTACCAAAATGAATGGTTTGGACAAACAAATTCAAGTAATACACTATTGCCTAGTGGAACGTATTTTTATCAGATTGTAACCCATAGAGGAGAGGTATTTACTGGTTGGGTACAGTTGATGTATTAAGAGATTTGTTTGTTTGTTTGTTTGTTTGTTTGTTTGTTTGTTTGTTCAACAAACGACCAGCGACCAACGACCAACAATCATCAAAACTTCTCAATCGCTCCCAATCCAAACAAGGCAAAATCGTATTTCACGGGATCAACAGGATCTAATTCACGCAAAGCCGTATCCAATTCCAAAAGCGCTTTGGCGTCGTTTTGGGTGCGTTTTAAAATGCCTAATTTACGTGCCATATTACCTGAATGTACATCCAGAGGACAAGATAACTCACTAGGAGATACGCCTTTCCATAAACCAAAATCTACACCAGCATTATCGTTGCGAACCATCCACCTCAAGTACATATTAATGCGTTTTGCGGCTGAACCTTTCAACGGATCTGAGATGTGTTTTTGGGTACGGGATTGATGTTGAATTTCAAAAAATAAGGTTTTGAAATTCGAAATACGCGTTTGTAGTGGAAGAGCAGAATCACTGAATACACCTTCCAATCCACCGTGGTTGAGGTAGATATGTTGAAGGGCTTGAATAAAAGTGGCTAAATCAATACTATTAAATGTACGATGTACAAAACCTTCTAAAGCATCTAGGTGATTTTCGTTGTGATTCATCACAAAATCATAAGGAGAATTACCCATTAATTCCATCATTTTATGTGCATTTTTGATAATCATCTTGCGGTTGCCCCAAGCGATGGTAGCGCTTAAAAAACCAGCAATTTCGATATCTTCTTTTTGCGTATATAAATGGGGAATTTGTACTGGATCATCTACAATAAAAGAGGGATTATTGTATAAGAGTACTTTTTCGTCTAAAAATTCTTTGAGTTCAGTTTGATTCATAACGCAAAGCTATGAAATTAAACTTAGGAACAACAGGATTTGCTTTGCTGAATAGGAGGACAGGTAACATCACCATAGCTACAATACACACAACAGTCACCAGCTAAAGGTTTAAGTAGCGTATGACAGGATTTACATTCATAAAAGAATTGACAAGCCGTTGTAGGCATTTCTTCTTTTTCTTGATGTTGGCAATGGGGACAAGTGATTGTTGAGAATAGAATCATATTTATTTTATTTGGGTCTTATAACCAATGGATTGAATTGTTTGTTCTAACTCCTCTGTGGAGATTTGTGTAGCGTCAAAAGAAATTTTAGCATTTCCGTTGGCATAAGAAACTGTTGTTTGAAGCACACCTTGAAGTTGATTTAATTCATGAGCTATATGCTGGCTACAAGCTTCACACGTCATCCCTTTAATTTTTAAATCTACAGTTGTGGCAGTATGACTTATCGTTGTGGCTTGATGCTGTGAATTAGGATAAAACCACATACTATATAAAGGAAACGAAAGCATAAGCCCTGAAAAAAGAGTTAATACGATCAGAGTTGCGGTACTTTTGAAAATAGTGGGTTGTTTTACGGTCGGGCAATCGCATGCATCTTTAGGTGATCCTTTGAACTTTTGAAACCACGCATAGGCTAATATTAAAACGGTAAAACCAATAAAAAAAGGTCTAGCAGGTTCTAACCAAGAAAAGGTTGTAGCTAAACTACTAGAACCAACGATTAGCGTTAGTACTGGTGCAATACAACAAGAAGAGGCAGCTAAAGCACCTAGCACAGCTGCTCCAAATAGTTTAGTTGTTTTTTTCATCGACAATGGGTATGAAAAAATGAAAAATAGAAGTCAATAAAGGTAAATGTGCTGCTGTCAAAAGATAGTAAATCGTTTGTCCTTGTCGCTCTGTGCTTACAAAGTCTCGATCCTTGAGTTTGCGTAAATGCTGTGAAACAGCCGACAATGTCATACCTAAAATATCACTTAAGTCACAAACGCACAACTTGTGTTCGAGGTGTAGAAGGTAAAGAATTTGTAGACGCACGGGATTGCCTATTAAAGATAGGCTTGTAGATAGGTAATCTACAGTAGGAGCCAATTGAGCCATTAGTTGTTGACTGCGTTCAATTTGCATGTCATCCGCTTGCTCTCGAATACAAGTAGAATTTAATTTCATTATTAAGTAATTAAGCAATTGCTAAAGTATAAAATAACATCTATCTTTACAATGTTTTTATTGATTTTAGAAATAAAAATCCTCTTTGTTGTCCTTCGGTTAGTTCATAGAGTAGGACAAGCAAAGAGGATTGTGGTCGTAAGGTAAAATAGAAAAATGGAGGTAAATCGTTTTATAGCGAGTTTAAAAACGCCAAGAGATCCTCTCTTTCCTTTTTTGATAGTTGTTTGAATTTATCTTTAGCGCGCTGTGCTTCACCACCGTGCCATAAGATAGCCTCGGTGAGGTTTGCTGCGCGTCCATCGTGTAAAAACTGCGTATGTCCGTTGACTAAGTATTGAAAGCCAATGCCCCAAAGTGGTCGTGTTTTCCATTCTCGGCCGTTGGCCATAAAATCAGGTCGACCATCGGCTAAACCTTCACCCATATCGTGTAATAGCATATCCGTGTAGGGATAGAATGTCTGATGGGCAAGAGCTTTAATTGAACTAGGACCTGTTTTTTGTTTAGGTTTATGGCATTTGGCACAGTCTATTTCTTCAAAAATACGCGCACCATTTCGCACATTTTGATTCTCGTGAAAACGTGAAGCTGGAACAGCTAAAGTTTGCGTATAAAAGGTTACTGCATCTACAGTAGAGTTCGGTATTTCAAGTCCAGCATTCAATCCATCATCTCCATTGCTTTGTCCATAGCCTGTTTCATAGGGGAAAACATAATTTGTAATTCCCATATCATTGTTGAAAGCCGCTGCACATTGTTCCAAAAGAGAGGCAGTATTAGCCTTCCATCCGAAACGTCCCAATTTGGTTTGTTTGGAGATTACATCATAGACGTAGTTTGCTTTACCGTAAATTCCATCTTGATTGGCATCATTTGCATCGATATCTGCTAAAATATCCGCTTCGGGAATCGCTTCCAATAAACCTAAACCAAATACGGGAGAACCAATTCGCGGAGATATGAGTATGTTAGCAGGAATGGGAATATACGATTCGACTAAGCTGTAATGAGGTTTGCGTAGCGTTACTTTCGTTCCATCTGCCAATTCTTCTACAATAGTGGAATAGGTAACCTGAAACTGAGCCTCGGGTTCAACGCCAAATACCGCTTGATTTTGTATTTGCAACCCAAAACCAGGTACAGGAACGGGACCGCCATTTTCTGCTATACCCGGTAAACTTACCCGCATAAAAAAACCGCTTCTTGCATTGATATTCGTAGGGAAGGGGGCTCTACCATCTTTGGGATGACAAGAAATACAAGAGGAGTTGTTGAAGATGGGACCTAAACCGCCGTTGACCTTATTTGGCGGGGTAACATAAACCGATTCAAAAATTAAGTCTCCAGTGAGATGTAAGGCTAAATCAGCAGCAGATAAATTAGGAGCTGGTGTACCATACGCATTGCTTGTATTAATAAATACCGTTGTTTCTCCACCTGCTAATTGACGATCGAGTAAAGAAGGGAGTTCTTTGTAATCAGAGGAATCATCACTAGAACAAGAAAGAAGGAATGAAGAAAGAAGAAAAAAGGAAAAAAAGGCAAAGTATTTCATTGTGATAAAAAATCGAATAGATTGAATAAAAAAGAATACACAAATCCTTGTGTATTCTTTTATAGGATGAACGATTTAAAAGCCTTATAGACTATTGATAAACGGTTTTAACTTAGACTCTAATAGAGTAGATAAATCGTTGACAATATTCTGCGCTTTAATTACTTCAGGTCTATGACTGTGAATAGCCTCAGTGAAGGTACCTGGAATTTCCTCAATCGCTTTGATTGCTGCTGTAATAGCGGTTTTGATTTCCGTATCTAAAGCCTTGTTTTCTTTGCTTACAATTTCAGATAATCCTTTTACAGACTTATTGTATTGACCTAAATAGATGTTTTCAATACTTCTCATATTATCTGCAAAATCGCGTTTTGAGTTATTGCTAAAACGAGATTCTTCTTTTTCAGGGTAAGGTGTACTACCTTCAGAATTTAATGGATCTTCGATTTTTCCTGTTCCCACTTCATCCGCAATGGTAATTAATCCATCGACAATTTCTTCTAATGCCGCTGCTTTTGAAGGATATTTTGTAGAGTTCATCCCAGCTGTATTGAATACGGCTGCATAATTTCCACCATCAACCTTCCATTGATCATACAACAATTGTGTATTTTGTTGTAAATCTTCCGTTGCTGCTTTTAAATATTCTTTCTGTCTAGCTGTGATATCTGCTGCTTTTTTCGAACCAGTTTCTCCCCATAATAGAAATTCAATCAAGTGAAAACCGCGAGCTTCATTGTTCGAGCTAATCAAAGAAGCGGTAATGGCTTGGTTGCTTTTCAATATATTATTCATCGCTTCAACGTCTACGGGCCAAGTATCCATAGCAGGGTCAATCCCTTCTGTATCCACAGGTCCATATAAAAAACCTTCAGATTGTTCCCATGGTTTTCTCGTTTCAATCCACGCTTGTTTGGCTAATTCTAAGTTAGCATCTGTTGCATTTGAAGCAAAATTATTAATTGCTTTTTTCAATGCATTGGCCTTGTCGTTTAAATCGCGATAGGTTTCTGTTACCACACTCGACGTTAGGTCTGAAATTACAGTTGCGTAGAAATCATCCTTGTTTGTGTCTGTGGAAGAGTCGTCATTGTTACTACAATTCACCATCATGAAAGAGGTAGCCACCAATCCTAAAGTTAAAAATTTGTTTCTCATTATTTTATACTATTTATTTTATGTGATTAAAATGTAAATCCTATTCCTACAGAGAAAGTATTCTCTTTTTGTTTGTTTCCTGTATTTAAAGAAGTGACTGGATCGAAGTGATCTGAGCCTAAACGTCTGGTTGAATAATGTGCTTTGAATACAATTTGAGGATGTACCAACCAATTGATACCACTGGTCCAAACACTTCGTTCCCAACGCGGTTTGCGCACTACAGCCCCTTCCGTTTCATGCATGGTATCGTAGTATTCATAACGCACAAAAGGATAGAGTTTTTGAGACGTTGTTTTGTTGAAAAAATGCAAAACTTCATATCCCACATCTCCAGAAAAACCGATCATGCTCTTTCCAACAGGTGTGCGTTTTACCCCTAGATTGTTGGAGAGATTCGCATTTTTACGGCTGACAATGTTAGAGTTTTCTACATTTCCGTATAGGAATACAGAGCTAAATTTTAGGTATCGCTCATCATAGCTAACATGAGCTTCGAAAAGAGTCACATAAGCCGATACGTCCATGTCTCTTTTCGGTCTATTGGCCGCTGCATCATTGATATAAGCTGAAATCCCAGCAAATGTATTTTTGTTTGTTCCAAATTTGTAATCCAATCGAGCAGAATAAGCGAGGCTATTGCCAACGGCCATTTCAAATCGCGTTTGATGCCCTCTTTTTATCCAATTTCTCGAACTAAATCCAGTCGCATCTAACCCATTGGTAATGGAAAACTCATAGCTAAATCGGTTTTTGAGAAAACTACCATACAATTGGATTCCGTTTTCGTACCATCCCAAGGGAAGCATTTCATTTTCCATTTCTTGTCGATGGGTTGTGAAATACTGTGTAGGACGATCGAGATTTTGTGCCAAACTCAAATGTAATTTCATGCGTCCAACACGGACATTGAAGTAGGGGCGAAGTTTAAAATCCAAGTGGATCTGCTCTAATTTTACTTCTCCTCCAGATTCGATTTCTTTCTCATATTCACCGAATTCTTCCTGTGTATCTAGCTCTATCGTTGAACCTGTACCTCCGTGCTCGAATTCAATTTCGGTTTTTAAGCTGATCCAATCATTAAAGCGATAACCTAGATATAAATTCAATCGCTCCGCGTCAAATTTGTTTTTGATGTTGGGATCTGTATCATAGCGACCGTAGTTGTAGTAATTGACAGCGCCATAACCATGTAGCGTAAAATTGCTAAGTGGAATTAGTTTTTTCTTATCCTCTTTGAGCTCTTCAATAATTTCTTTTTTGAGCTCTTCTTTGAGTTGTTGTAATGGAATAGCGTCTTTGTCTTGGGCGTGCAACATCAAGCACGGAAGGGCAAAACAAACCAGTAATTTTGTTTTCATAAAACGATGATGAGGTGAATAAATCCAGTGAATTTTGTTGCAAATATATATTTATTTAGATTTATTAAAAATAAAATATAAGATTATTTTAACTTTGCTTTGAATTCATTTAAGAAAGTGTAATTATAATTTGATAGGTTATTTTGTTTATTGTTGATTATTTGTTCATTTAATTAAGAAATAATTTTAGTATCTGTAAAAAATACTAAAATTGAATTTAGGATTGATTGTAATTTTAAGCTAAATAAGACTTTTATTAAACGAAAAAACAAACTCAAAAGAGAGGAAAAGTGTTGAAAAATATATTTTTTGAATAAAATCATATTTATTTGTTTTTATTTGGTCTAAATAAATATATATTTGCCCCAGAAATTAATATATCATTTACTTTGTGTTAGCTTATAATTAACAGTTGGGAGTGGTGGATTTGAGTTTGTGCTTCACAGTAAATCGAGAAGGATTTACTTGTTGAATTGTAAAGAAGCTTGACTCGCTCTAAGCGATAACCCTAGTAAGGGACGGATAAGTAGATTGTAAACCCCAAATAAATATGAAAACGTTTTATGTACTTTGTGCATTGATGCTAGCCAATCTGTCTATGGCCCAAACATTCAATGAAGCCTTAAAAAAAGCATCACATACAGATAAACCTATCCTTTTGGTTTTTGCTGGATCGGATTGGTGTGCCCCTTGTATTAAGTTAGACAAGGAAGTTTTTCAAACGGAAGAATTTGAAAAAGAACAAGCCAAATGGGTGCTGTACAAGGCCGATTTTTTAAAGAAATCGAAATTAACTGCATCAGTCAAGAAAGAAAATGGACAATTAGCAGATCAATATAACCCAGAGGGATATTTTCCACTTGTGGTTGTGTTGAATTCCAAAGGAAAAGTTCTCGGAAAGTTGGGGTATTCGAAAGATACACCTGCTGATTATATCAAAAAACTACGCGCCTTTATTCAGTAACACAAGGCTTTGATTAGCTGTTTTTTCTTTATTTACCTTAGGATGTCTTCAATTTTTACTCGCTCTTTTTTTCTTATGGGATGTCATTTTGATTTGACTCTTGTAGTTGATGAGGCTGAAATTGCTCAGGTTTTGATGGATGGAGCTATTGCGGAAATGCAACGCATAGAATACTTGCTTTCGGAATGGATGCCAGATACCCCTGTTTCTATTGTTAATGCCCATGCGGGTTTACAACCTGTTAAGGTGCCTGAAGAGTTGGTACAACTCACAGCTCGGGCATTGAATTTTTCCAAACTTACGGGGGGTGCCTTTGACATTACGATGGCGGGTTTGAATCAGATCTGGACGTACGATGGTACAATGACTCGGATTCCCTCTGCAGCTGAATTAAAGGCGGCTATTCGCCATATAGGTTATCAACATATCCAGTTGGACCATTCAAATCAAACGCTTTTTTTGACGCAGAAAAAAATGAAAATTGGCTTTGGTTCCATTGGAAAAGCTTATGCCGCAGATTGCGCAAAAGCCTTTTTACAAGAGCAAGGGGTACAAGCAGGGATTGTCAATGCTTCTGGAGATATGGCTGTTTGGGGCTTACAGCCCAACGGTCAACCCTGGACTGTGGGAATTGTCAATCCCTTGAATAAGACAAAAGTTTTTGCAACATTTCCTTTAGTGAATGGCGCTGTTGTCACCTCGGGAACCTATGAGAAATACGCTCTTATAGGGGATAAAAAGTATTCGCATATCATCGATCCACGCACGGGAATTCCCTCTACTGAAATTGCAAGTGTTACGGTCTTTGCTCCCATGGCAGAGTTGGCCAACGGCATTTCTACCTCCATTGTGGTGATGGGCATTGAAGCAGGATTGCACTTTGTCAATCAAATTCCCACTGCTCGTTGTGTGATCGTTGACAATCAAGCGAATGTATTTACCTCAAACAATATTAAAACCAATACGATTTAACAATGAAAAAACTATTTTACATCGGATGTTTTGTCTTGCTTTTCTCGTCTTGTCAGACGGTCAAAGAATATGAAAAGCAGTATATAAACGATCCTGATATGGCGTTAAGCGCACACGTATGTGAACGGTATGAAACTAATTTTCAGGTGTATAGAGAAGGGGCTTCCGGTGCGAACGGCGGAAAAACGGGTGGAGGTTGTGGATGTAATTAAATAATGAAAGATGAAAAAACGACTCATTACCTTAATGTCTCTAACCTGTGTCTCAGGATTGTTATCCGCACAAGAACACAGAACGAATCCCTTATCTGAAACACCTGCATATAAAAAGAAAGTATTAGATGCCGTAGAACTCGATTTTTTAGGCAGCTATTATGATCAAAAAGGAAAACATTCGGCTGTAAATGGAGGAATTGGAACCGAAGAATTGGATAATTATGCCGGAAATATGCTGTTGTCTATTCCCGTGAGTTTGGATGGTGTTCTGTCTTTTGATATTGGATTTTCGGCTTATACTTCAGCCTCATCGAGTAATATCAATCCCTTTATGAGTAAGCAAATCACTCAAGTGAATACTACGGGAGCTTCAACAGGGGCTACTTCGGTAGAAAGTACGAAAACCTTGCAATATGGAAGTCCTTGGTATGCATCAACAGGACCTTCTCGTAAGGATGTCCTCTACAATTTAGGTGCTAATTACAGCCATAGTTCGGATGATCGTAATACCATTCTCACAGTCAATGCCAATGTGGCTCGAGAATTTGATTATGAATCAATAGGAGGAGGAATTGGCTTGACACAATTATTCAATGAAAAAAATACCGAAGTAGGCATCAAAGCCAATGCGTATTTCGATAGGTGGAAACCTTTTTATCCCACAGAACTAGATGAATTTAATACCTATGGCACTAATTTTCAAAATGCAGGATACTTTGCCAATGTAGAAATTTACGATCAACAAGGGAATGTTTCTACCAAATACTTGCCGGATCGATTTGTCGCTTTTGACGATTATAAACGCAACTCATACGCTGTGTCCTTATCTGTAGCACAAATTCTCACAGAGAAAATGCAATTGGCTGTGTTTGCGGATGTACTATATCAAAAAGGATTACTATCAACACCTTATCACCGTATTTATTTTGCAGATAAAACGGCTTATTATATCGGAACTCCTAATTATATACCTGTATATGATTCTCCTGATAATACAGAAGTTTATCGCTTAGCGGATGATATTGAACGATTGCCTAATACGCGTTTTAAACTGCCGATTGGCATGCGCTTAAATTACTATGTCAACAATTGGTTGACCTTGCGAAGTTATTACCGTTTTTATACGGATGATTGGGAATTGCGCTCCCATACCTTTAGTATAGAATTGCCTGTGAAAGTATCCGAACGTGTAACCCTATTTCCGATGTATCGCTTTTATACACAAAGTGAAACGAAGTATTTTGCGCCTTTTGCGCAACATACCTCTAAACAGAAATACTATACCTCAGATTATGATTTAGCTGCTTTTGATAGCCATCAATATGGAGGAGGTTTAGTATACAACAATCCTTTTAGTAAATCAACCTTCGGAGGCTTCGCGTTGAAAAGCTTCGAAATCAGGTATAATTACTATGATAGAAACGACGGTTTGAGTGCAAACATCGTAAGCTTCGGGTTAAAATTTGTACAATAAATTTAGAAAAGATGAAAAGAGCAGGAAGTTTAGCGGTAATGACCATACTCTCGGTTTTACTAGGATGTAATAAGCATGACGATTCCTCCAATGGACCAAAAGAAGACTTAGTTGGCGTTTGGCGTTTGAGAGAAAAAATCGAAAATGATCGATTGATTACTCTGGGAATTTGTGATCTAAAAGAAGTGTATGTATTTGGTCAAACACAATATTCACATGAAACGTATAGTCAGGAACAGGTAAAATACAAAACGACTAGTATCGGTATTTTTGGTAGTGATGATGACTATTACACCGAAATTGACAATACAGTAAATTGTAAATCAAATGGCGTAAGTATAGGAACATGGATCAAAATAGGAGGGGATAAGTACCAACTAAAAGGAACCAATACAACTGAAAATAGGGAATATTCTATTTCCTTTAGCGCAGATAAAAGGACTTTTTATCTCGAAAAGGAGACTTATTTAGGCGGAAAAGTATACACCAGTTATGGGGTGTACAAAAAACAATAAACCACAAGCGTGAGATAGCGCTTCTAATTATAATTTTCTAAAAACACACACTATGAGTTTAAAAAAAGCTGGACTTTTACAAGTCTTATTGGTACTGTTTATTTTGATAAGCAGTTGTAGTAAAGGAGATGACAATACAGTAGATCCTGATACGACACCCAATTCAAAATTACCTACATTGAAGCTAACTGCAAGTACAAAAGATGCTTTTGTCAATGAAGAAGTTACGTTTAAAGTAGTGGATGAAAAGGGGAATCTTGTTGCAGATGCTAAACTTTTTGTCAATGAACAAGCGCTGAATACAACTAGTTTCTCTTCTAAAACCGCAGCTAGTTTCAAAGTATATGCACAAAAAGCAGGATTTAAAATCAGCAATACAGTGGATATTCGCTTTATAGAAAAGGATGATGTAGATGCTGTAGTAACGGGAAAATGGAAGTTTATTCCCTCATCGATCGAAGCGATTTTCGAATTCAATAACGATATGAGTTTCTCTTATAAACAAGGGGGAGAAGAGAAAAAAGGAACGTATAAGGTAAAGGGCAATCGCGTCCAAATGACTTTAATTGAGGGAAATTCAACAGATGAAGATTACGGTGTACTCAACATCTCAAAATTCACGGCTAATTTGTTGGATGTAGAGGTTATTGTCAAAGATGGATTTAAAAATGGAAAAACGGGCCAATTAGAACGCATAGTTGAAGTCGATCCTGGAAATGGAGACGATGACGATGATGACGATAATGGAAATGTGACTATTAATTTGGAGATGTTCTATGGGGAATGGAGAGGTTATGAAGACAATAGCACCGATTACTCGATCAAAATGAAGTTTAAAACGGACAAAATGGAGGCAGAAGCAAAGAATATGGGGAAATACAATCCTATTCTATATCTTGTAGATGATTTGCGCTATTATAGTCTGCACAATTCAAGTACACTACTACTTACAGGAAGGAGAACGTCGATTGTATACTACTTTAAAGTAGCTAGTTATACGAATAGAGAAATTGTCGGTACTTTGTATATGGATAGTATGATTCCAAGTAATGGAGTAAAATTGACCTTACTAAGAAAATAAGTTTCTTAAGAGGAGAAAACGAAAAAGGGGAGTTAACTCCCCTTTTTTTTATCTTGTTTGTAATGCGCCAGAGTGCATTAAACCATCGGTCATGATGAGTTTGCGATCTGCCATATCAGCTAATTCTTCATTGTGGGTTACGATGACAAAGGTCTGTCCAAATTCATCTCTCAACTGAAAGAATAAATTGTGTAAATTTTCGGCCGTTTTAGTATCTAGATTCCCCGATGGTTCATCTGCAAAGATGACTTTAGGCTTATTAATTAATGCTCTTGCAACGGCTACGCGTTGTTGTTCTCCTCCAGATAGCTCTGATGGAAAATGATGAGAACGATGTGATACACCTAAATAATCCAATAATTTTTTTGCCTCCTGTTCCGTTTCTTTTTTGTCTTTTCCTGATATAAAAGCGGGAATACACACGTTTTCTAACGCATTAAATTCAGGAAGTAGTTGGTGAAATTGGAAGATAAATCCCAAATTTAGATTTCGAAATGCAGAAATTTCTTTATCATTCAATTGTAAAACATCTGTATTGTTGATGATAAGCGAGCTATTGGGTTGAATAGTTGGTTTATCTAATGTACCTAAAATCTGGAGTAAGGTCGTTTTTCCAGCACCAGAAGCTCCTACAATAGAGATAATTTCTCTTTCTTTAATGTGGATATCAACCCCTTTTAAGACTTCTAATTGGTCATATGATTTTCTAATATTCGTCGCTCGTATCATAATACTTTCTTTGATCGATTACAAAATAACAATGTTTTACGTCAATTAAAAATTAAAAAAGGAAAAATATTTCAAATGATTATTGACTTCCGATGATTATTAATAACTTAGACCTAGTTAAAAAGAAGTAGTAAAGCAAGTAATAGATGAAAAAAGCGATTTTAGCAGGAGGGTGTTTCTGGTGTACAGAAGCAGTATTTAAGAGTTTAAAAGGTGTAGTTGAAGTACTTCCTGGATATATAGGAGGAACCAATGCCAACCCCACTTATGAAGAAGTATGTACAGGGGAAACAGGGCATGCAGAAGCCGTTGAAATTACGTATAATGAGCATGAGGTAAGTTATACCGAGTTATTGGAAATATTTTTTGCCACACATAACCCAACGACGTTGAATCGACAAGGAGAAGATGTGGGAACACAATACAGAAGTGAGATATTTTATGTAGATGAAGGTCAAAAACAAGCTGCTTTAGAATATATAGGAATTTTACGCGATGAAAAAGTATTCGATCAACCGATTGTAACTGAGCTTAGTCCAGCTTCAACATTCTATGCAGCAGAAGATTATCACAAAAATTATTTTGAGCGAAAGGGTGGTGAAAACCCTTATTGTCAAATGGTTGTTAAACCAAAAGTGGAGAAATTTAAAAAGTATTACGCGGCTAAATTAAAATAACGAACGTATGCAAAATCAACAAACGCAAACAAATTCTTTGAAAACAAGGCAATTACTTATTGGTTTATGCCTTGATTTGATAGGTATGGCTAGTTATCTGATTCCTGGTTTGGGAGAGTTTAGCGATGTGATTTGGGCACCCGTATCTGCTTTTATTCTGGCGAAAATGTATCCTGGTAAGATAGGGAAAGTTGGTGCTTTAGTCAATTTTATTGAAGAGTTATCTCCAGGTTTGGATATTATTCCAACCTTTACCTTAACTTGGGTTTATACCTATTATTTTCAGAAGAAAAGTTTCTAATAAATATTGTTTTTTATTTTGTTAAAATCATAAATTTTTCTTAACTTTAAAGTGCGTCCAACAGTAAGCTTGGAGGTAGAAAAGCATTGATTAACTATAAACCATATTTTTTATGAGAAACTTATTTGTGATTATTTGTACCGTTCTACTATTTGTTAGTTGTAAAGAAACGAAAAACAGTCGAGCGTTGGGGGATGAGAATGCAGGAAAGACTTTAATAGGTTGGTATTACTATAATTTAGGAGAAAAAAAGTATGACGATTTAAAACAATATCTCGATGAAGATTTCTTTAAAACGACTACAGAAGCAGAGTTTTTTGGTAAATTAAAAGAGAGAGAAGCTACATTAGGACACATCATTAAAGCCGTTTTTAAAGAAGGTGATTTGATGGAGGAAAACAAAAAAGAAAAAATTAAAGAATTCGAATTTGATTATGATGTACAATATGAAAAAAGTGCAGCTGTCGAAACCTTTCACTTAATCAAAAGAGGGGATGAATTCAAGATTGCTAAGATTGATTTCTAAAATTAGCACCTATAACATACAACTGTAGTTGAAATGAAAAAGAGAAGTTTTAAATAAGCTTCTCTTTTTTTGTTTTTAGAGGAATGATTAAATATTCTATTTGAAGAAAAGGGTATGTACTGAGAAAACTGTACATTTGTTTGCAGTACAAAGTATACCTACTACAACGAAAAGAATACGATAACGTCTTTGTAAAAGTAGTAGAAGTAGCAAGTACTTGTATGGATAAATTAGCCACTAAAAGAGAAACTCATGCAGTATTTATATCTTTTTATCATTTTTTTATTGTTGGTCATCGTTGGAATCTTGCTGTATTTTCTATTGCAATACAATAAACAACGTGTGGCTTTTGAGAAGGAAAAGGATTTATTTGATACAAAAATTAAATATTTACAGTTAGAGAACCTCGAGTCGAGGTTGGACCCTCATTTGTTCAAGAATATTTTAAATTCAATTCAATCCCATGCATATCAAACCTATTATGCTTTGGATAAGATGGCTGGGGTATTGGATTATATACTGTATGATAGTCAACGAAAATTAGTTACCTTAAAAGAGGAACACGAATTTGCCTTGCGTTTGATTGACATTAATAAAATCAAGTTGAATCCCCTTTTTCGCTTGGATGTACGTTCGAATATAGGAGAGGTCGAAGCGCTCTATACGGAAGATTTAGTGGCGCCTTTAATCTGTGTTGAATTGATTGAAAATGCGTTTAAACACGCAGATTTAACAGGAAATGATGCATTTATTACGATTCTTTTTAAGTTGAAAAATGGACAGTTTGATTTGGTTGTTTCAAACAAAAAATCGGCCAAAGGGTCCTTGAGAAAAGAAAAAGGCGGTTATGGATTATCTGCTTTACGCGAGCGTTTACATTTAATATACGGTTCCTATTATAAATTGGAACGATCAGAAGACGAACAAGTACACTCCATGCATTTAAAAATTAATTTGTATGATTTCAAAGCTAAAATGTATACTCTTAGATGATGAGTTATTGGGATTAAAATACTTGAAAATGCTATGTGAACAAATCCCAGAGATTGAAGTAGTAAAAGTATTTGATGATCCGACACAGTTTTTAGAAGAAGCACCTTCTTTGGATTTTGAATTGGCGATTCTCGATATCAATATGCCTGGTATGGATGGGTTGAGCGTTGCTCAATTGTTACCGAATAAAGGAATTGTATTTGTTACCGCGTATAAAGAATACGCATTAGAAGCCTTTGAAGTAGATGCGATAGATTATATTGCCAAGCCAATAAAAAAGGAACGATTGCAACGCGCGATACAAAAAGCCATGCGTCAACTGAAGCCTATAGAGCAGAATATGTCGCTGACCATAAATTCGAATAAAGGCAAAGCTATTTTGCAGTTTGATGATATCTTGTACGTCAAAACGTGTGAAAACGACGGACGTGATAAAGAAATTTTTTTAGAAGGAGATCAACAGTTAATTGCCAAGAATATTTCATTAGATAAGTTAGTGGAAGTACTACCTGCTACTAAGTTTTGTCGTATCAATAAACGCGAAATTATAGCCTTAAAAATCGTGCGTTTTTTTGGACATGATTTGATTACCACCCAACTGCTTACGGAGCAGGGAAAACCTTTGGAATTGACACTTGGTGTTACCTTTAAGACAGATTTCTTAGATAAGATATAATTTCATTACAAGAATTTAGCGTTTCATTACAAGAAAGCTTGGTTTGAACTCAGGCCTTGTTTTTTCATGCTTTATATTTCGGAGTTTTGCTCTAGAAATCGAAAACTTATTTACAATGTCAAAATATAGAAATTCTCTACTTTACGTTTCTATTATTGGTGGATGTACTGCACTTATTTATTGGGTAGTGACCCAAGGATCAAAATTAGAGGTGAATACAAAAGCTGTCGTTTCCGATAATACAGCTTGGGAAAATTTCCTTCAAACATTAATACACAATTTAGAAAGCCCTTTAGCCTTGTTATTAGCTCAGATTGTAACCATTGTTTTGGTTGCTCGAGTATTTGGCTGGATTTGTAAAAAAATTGGACAACCTTCGGTAATTGGTGAGATTATTGCGGGTATTGCCTTAGGTCCCTCTCTTGTAGGAACTTATTTTCCCGAATTTTCCGCTGTGATGTTTCCAACTCAATCCTTAGGAAATTTAAGCTTTTTAAGTCAAATTGGATTGATTCTCTTCATGTTTGTGATTGGAATGGAATTGGATCTCAAAATATTGAAAAACAAAGCACATGATGCTGTTTTAATTAGTCATGCTAGTATTGTTATTCCTTTTGCTTTAGGAATGGCATTGGCTTACTACATATTCGAATCTTTTGCACCTGATGGGGTGGATTTTCTATCTTTTGGATTGTTTTTAGGTATTTCCATGAGTATTACCGCCTTTCCTGTATTGGCGCGGATTGTACAAGAGAGAGGGTTGCAAAAGACGCGAATAGGAACCATTGTCATTACCTGCGCTGCAGCAGATGATATTACGGCTTGGTGTTTACTAGCGGCTGTAATTGCCATTGTGCAAGCAGGAAGTTTTGTAAGTTCCCTTTATATCATTGCATTAGCTATTATCTATGTAATCGTAATGCTAAAATTGGTTCGTCCCTTTTTGGCGCGTATTGCAAAATACCAAGGAAGTAGTAAATTACTCTCTAAGGGAACGGTCGCTATCTTTTTGTTGACGTTAATTATCTCTGCGTATTGTACGGAAGTAATTGGTATTCACGCGTTGTTTGGAGCGTTTATGACTGGTGCTATTATGCCAGATAACATGAAGTTTAGAAACATATTCATTGAAAAAGTAGAAGATGTAGCTGTTGTTTTATTCCTTCCTCTATTCTTTGTTTACACAGGATTACGTACGGAAATAGGCTTATTAAACGAACCGTATTTATGGGAAATTACAGGACTTATCATTCTAGTTGCAACCGTTGGTAAGTTTGTGGGAAGCGCCATAACCGCTAAATTCGTCGGAATAAATTGGCGGGATAGTTTGACTATTGGCGCCTTGATGAATACCCGTGGACTAATGGAACTCATTGTCTTGAATATTGGATTTGACTTGGGTGTTATGACGGGTGAGGTATTTGCTATGATGGTGATTATGGCCTTAGCAACTACTTTTATGACAGGACCTTTACTGGATTTGATTGCCAAGATTTTTGGACCTTTAGGAGATGAACCTCAACACAAAGGCGTAATCATCGGAAAATATCAGGTATTTCTATTCTTTGAAAATAAATTGAGCTTGGCGCCTTTGATGAAATTAGCCAATGCATTTACGGGAAAATCAAGTGTAGATACGCGTATTACTGCTATGCATATGATTGATAGCCAGGAATTAAATTCCTTCAATACACAAGATTACGAGGAAGAAATCTTTGAAGCCGTACAAGAGCAATCTACCGAAATGGATCAAGAAGTCCAGACCTATTACAAAGTGTCTAATGACATTGAAAGTGACGTTGTGGGTATGGTTCATCAAGAAACGTGTGATCTCTTACTAATTGAAATGGGATATTCCATTTATCGCGGTTCAGTTTTAGGAAATATTCTCGGCTTTACAACGCGTATCATCAATCCAGATGTCTTGTTGAATAAAGTTACAGGACGAGAAAAGCTATTTGAAAATTCGTGGTTTAATGCGCGTACACAGCAAATAATGAATCGTACAAAAGTACCTTTGGGAATCTTAATCAACAAAGATTTTGAAAAGTTAGAACATGTATTCTTGCCAATTTTTAGCAAAGGTGATTTGAAATTATTGCCTTATGCACAAAAAATGATTCGCAACAATGATGTACAAGTTTCGATTTTAGATGCCACAGGTGAATTGGAAAATCACACAGAGTTTAAAGAAAATATAAGGCTTATCGAACAGTATAAGCCGAATCATATACGCATCGTTAGCAATAAGGTGGTGTCCAAAGAATTCATAGAAGAATTTGACCTCATGCTCATTACCTTAGATAGTTGGAAGAAGTTGATTGAAACTAGAAGTATTTGGTTAAATCACGCTCCTTCTATGCTGTTGATGCAATCGTTATAACTATTTAGTTATGTTGTTTTATATTAATTTGCAGAACCTCAAGCTATTCAGCTTGAGGTTTTTTATTTGAATTGTAATCTTGGGTACCTGATAAACTAGCTCCGTCGTTTTTGTTGAGTTTCATAAACACGGCACTTGATAAGATGGTGAGTATCCCCATCACTAAAAAGGTGTAATTGAATACTGCTGTAGGGTGATCTGGCGTATCAATAGAACTGTCTCGGAAGAGTTGTAAAAACATAGCAGAGATTGAAATACCCAAACTAATCGCCAATTGTTGTGTGACAGATAGTAAGCTATTTCCATCACTGGAGGTTGAATTATCTAAATCCGCGAGGGAAATTGTATTCATCGAAGTAAATTGAACGGCGTTAAAAGCACCATTACAAACCATTAATAGGATTATGATAAAAAAAGGAGTGTTTTGATCTACGAAGAAAAAGAGACTGATGAGTATTCCGGTTGCAATTGTATTGAAAACTAAGGTTTTTTTATATCCATATCGCTTGACAATAGGGATAACAAAGTTTCTTGAAATGAGGTTGGATAGGGCTTGAGGAATCATCATCAAACCGGCGTAAAAAGCAGAATAACCAAAGCCCAATTGTAGGAGAAGTGGAATCATCAAAGGCATTCCTCCAATACCAAATCGCGTGACTAAATTGCCGATTAACCCAATATTAAGCGTTTTAATTTTGAACAAATCGAGTTTAATTAATGGATGGGAACTTCTTTTTGCGTAAGCGATATACGCTACAATAAGCAGTATGGCCAAGATTAAAAGTCCAGCCAATTGAAGCACAGATAAAGTGGGCGAATTCCAGCGTTCAATGACTAAAGTTAATAGGGTTAATCCACCACTGAAAAAAATCCATCCTATTACATCAAAGCGTTCAACTTTGTTTGTGAAGTTGGGGATGATGGATCGCGCAAGGATAATCGCGATTATTCCCACAGGTAAATTGATTAGGAAAATCCAGTGCCACGATAGTTTTTCGACTAAAAACCCCCCAGCGGTAGGGCCTAACATGGGACCAATCAAGGCTGGAATTGTAATGAAGTTAATGATTTTTAAAAGTTGATCTTTAGGATACGCATAAAGCAGCGTTAATCGCGCAACGGGCACCATCATAGAACCTCCAATTGCCTGAAATATACGGGCAAAGATCAGTTCATTTAAGGTATTCGATAAAGCGCAAAATAAAGATCCCAACGTGAATAAAGCAACGGCAAGAATAAAAATTCGCTTGGTACCAAATCGATCTGCAAGCCATCCACTTAGGGGAATTAACAAAGCTACCGTTAGGGTATAAGAGACAATAATACTCTGCATTTCTAAGGGAGATTCTCCCAAACTTTTAGCGATAGAAGGAAGACCCGTATTTAGAATTGTACCATCTAAAGCCTGCATGAAAATAGCTAAAGCGCCTAAATAGGGAAGGTATTTCTGAACTTTGGGGTCTTGTATGATTCCAGCTTTCATCTAAAAAATGTGTGTTTTATATCAAAGACTGAATTTACCATTTTACATTTAGGCGGACAATATTTTTTAGAAGTTTTATGATTTGTCTACAATGGGTATAAAATTCGAATAAACAATACGCTTTAAAAAGTAGTATAAAGACGAGGGATTTTATCCAAAATGTCATTATTGTTCAATCCAATTGGCTAGCATTTGTCGCCCCATTAGGGTGATATACGATTCGGGATGAAATTGTATTCCTCGAACGTTTTTGGTTTGGTGCCTAAAAGCCATAATCACTTGATCATTGCTCAAGGCCGTTATTTCAAGCGTTTCAGGGAAGTTTTGTTGAGCTAATGCCCAAGAATGATACAATCCAATTGGAGTTTGATTGGGAATATTGTGGAAGAGTAAATCAGAGGTCATCAATTGTAAGAAACGCGTTTGTCCGTGAAAGACTTGGTCTACATTGTATAGTTGTGCGCCATAGTATTCACCAATTGCTTGATGCCCCAAACAAACGCCAAGAATAGGTTTGCTATCTTCAAAACGCGCAATAATATCAAATAAGATAGGGTAAGCGCGGGGTACATCTGGCCCCGGAGATAAAACTAACTGATCATAGACCTCTAAATCGTCGAGTTGCACTTGATCACTTTGTACAATATGAATATTGCAAAGTGGGTGTTCATCAAAAATTTGATACAAATTGTAAGTAAACGAATCTCGGTTATCGATAATTATAATTTCCTTCTTCTGGCTCATAAACAATTTGTATTTTTGACCTTCAATTTAGATTAGATTATGGGCATCAAAGATACAATTATCTCAAGTATGAATACATGGGGAAAGGAGAGAAAACCTTTTTTATTTTTTGTGGACTACCAAGGAGAAAATGGTCAGGTTATTCCCTTAGATGAAGTTGATAACAAGGAAATAGGATATAATTTTAATGGTCAAACCAATCAATTAGGACCTTTTGATTTTAAACTTCCAATATTAACTGCTCAACCTATCGCTTTTAAAACCTATGAAACGAAATTTAATCAAGTCATGCATCAAATTCAAAAGGGAAATACCTATTTGATTAATTTAACGGTATCAACCCCCATTGAACTAGAAGGAAGTTTAAAAGATATTTTTCACGCGAGTAAAGCCAAATATAAGTTGTGGGTAAAGGACAATTTTGTTTGTTTTTCACCTGAGATATTTGTTCAAATCAAAGAAAATAGAATTTATTCTTATCCGATGAAAGGAACGATAGATGCTTCAATTCCTCAGGCTGAGCAGTTGATTTTAGCGGATGACAAAGAAACGGCAGAGCATTATACGATTGTTGATTTAATTCGCAATGATTTAAATATTGTAGCAAAAAATGTAGGAGTTGATCGTTTTCGTTATTTGGATCGGTTGCAGACCACAAAAGGGGAGTTGTTGCAGATGAGTTCACAAATTAGCGGAGATTTACAAGAAAATTGGCAAGATCATGTAGGTGATATTTTAGCTCAATTGCTACCCGCTGGATCCATTACAGGTTCGCCCAAAGAAAAAACAGTTGAAATTATAGCCGAAGTAGAAGGCTATGCTCGTAAGTATTATACGGGAATTTGCGGCATATTTGACGGCACAACCTTAGATAGTGCAGTTATGATTCGATTTGTAGAACAACAAGAGAATCAAATGGTATACAAAAGTGGCGGAGGCATAACTTTTGCCAGTCAAGCAGAAAAAGAATACAAGGAAATTTTACAAAAGATCTACTTGCCTATTTAAGAGATTTTATTGGGAAATAGATTGTTTTTATTCAATATCTACCTTTCCCATATCTAATGAATCTACTTGATTTATAGGATGTTTCTCTAGGAATATTTTGTTTGGTTTTTCATCGTGTTAAAAACAGTTAAGTCGAATTATAGATGCAAATCTCGCATTATATTTGGTACGACTTATGAAAAACATTTACACCCATATTTTTCTTCTCTTTTTTCTTCTATTTGTAGGAGCAACAAAGGTATTGGGTACACCAGTGAATGTTGAAAATATAAGTTTAAAGGCTGTCAATAAGGCCATTGTATTTCAGGTAAACGAATTTGAACAACTGAAGTATAGTGAGACCAAAATTTACAATCCAGTTAATGCCTTTTCAACGATAGAAGCGGATAATGGAGATTTTAATTTTCAAGATCAACAAGATCAGCTTGTTTTAGGACTTCCTTTAGTTAAGGTGTTTTTCTATGCAATCTCCTTGCATTTTATCTTTTTTGCTATTAAAAGACGCCGTACTTCCTATCAGGCGCTTATACAATTATTCGATCATAAATATATTGTATATCGTATACTGAGAATTTGATTTACATCGGTTCTAAATTCTTACTTGTACTTCCTTAAATCTTAGTTAGGGAAAGTATATAGCGGGCTTATGTGTTATAAGCACCGATTTTTAAATCCATTTATTTAGCAAAATTTATTGTATGAAAAGAGTAGCATGTATTGTTTCTCTCAGTACTGTTTTGGCGGTAGTTAGTTGTAATATGTCAAAGCAAGAAAAAGAAGAAGTTAAGGATTATCCCATTGCAAATCCGATAACGATGGATACAGTTGTAGCCAAAGATTATGTTTCACAAATTAGATCTGTTAAGAACATTGAAGTTCGTACACAAGAAAAAGGTTATTTAGAAGCCACTTTTGTTGATGAAGGACAATATGTTTCTGAGGGACAGTTGTTATTTCGCATTAAACCTCAATTACATAAAGCTGAATTAGAAAAAACGAAAGCAGAAGTAACAGAAGCGCAGCTAGAATTGCAAAATGTTGAAACACTAGCGCGTAACAATGTTGTTTCAAATAATGAAAAGGCAGTAGCCATGGCGCGTTTACAAAAGGCAAAAGCAGAAATGCAACTCGCTCAGATTCACCTTAATTACACTGAGATACGCGCTCCGTTTTCTGGATACATCGGACATTTACCCAAGCGTTTAGGAAGTTTATTAGAGGAAGGAGAACTATTAACTACGCTATCAGATAATAGCAATATGTATGCCTATTTTAATGTATCAGAAGTAGAATATTTAAACTATACCACTCATCCACAAGGAAAAGGAAGTGATGGCGTTGATTTGATTATGGCAAATAACACCGTTTTGCCAGATAAAGGAAAAATTGAGACAATAGAAGGAGAATTTAACAATGAGACAGGTACCATTGCATTTCGCGCTAAATTTCCCAATCCCAATCAGTTACTTCGAAATGGAGAAACGGGAAAAGTCCGTCTTTTTATACCCTTAGTACACGCATTGCTTATTCCTCAAAAAGCAACCTATGAGCAACAAGATAAAAAATATGTTTTTGTGGTGAATAAGAAGGGAGAGATACAGACTAAACAAATCGAAATTAGTCAGGAATTACCTGGTTTGTATGTTGTAAATCAGGGAAGTATCGCTGAGACGGATCAAATACTACTTGAAGGAATTCAAAAGGTAAAAGAAGGGGATCACATTCGAGGTCGTGTTCAAGATTCGAAAGAAGTGTTACGATCATTGCATTTAGATGCAAACTAGTTGAGTAGTAAATAATTTAGTGTTTAAAGATGTTTAAAGCATTTATTCGCAGACCCGTTCTGTCGATTGTTATTTCGTTAATTATTGTGTTCTTAGGTATTTTATCCTTGCTAAAATTGCCAGTCACACAATATCCTTCCATATCTCCACCCAAAGTAAATATTACAGCTGAATATCCAGGTGCTAATGGTGAATTGTTAATTAAATCCGTTATTATTCCATTAGAAAGAGTCTTAAATGGTGTTCCTGGTATGAAATATATGGAGTCTAATGCAGGGAACGATGGAGAAGCCTCTATTCAAGTGATTTTTGAATTGGGAACAGATCCAAATTTAGCTGCAGTTAATGTGCAGAATCGAGTTTCTTCAGCTGTAAATAAACTTCCGCCACTTGTTGTGCGAGAAGGAGTTAAAATTACACGAGAAGAATCTAATATGTTGATGTATTTGAATCTGTATAGTGATGATCCTAAGGCAGATCAGAAGTTTTTATATAATTATGCAGATATTAATATTCTATCTGAATTAAAAAGAGTAAACGGCGTAGGAGTTGCGGATATCTTAGGAAATAGAGAATACGCGATGCGTATCTGGTTAAAACCTGATCGAATGACTGCTTTTTCTATTTCTTCCCAAGAAGTTATGGAAGCACTACAAGAACAAAGCATAGAAGCTTCTCCAGGGCGTATTGGAGAAAGCTCAGGTAAAAAAGCAGAAGCTTTTGAGTATGTATTAAAATATACTGGACGTTTTAACTCTGAAAAGGAATACGGAGATATTATTTTGAGAGCTACACCAGATGGAGAAATTCTTAGACTCAAAGACATTGCAGATGTGGAGTTTGGAAGTACGATGTATGATATCTACTCTAATTTAAACGGTAAGCCTTCGGCAGCCATTGTAATTAAACAATCTTTTGGAAGTAATGCTAGTGATGTAATTAAACAAGTAAAAAAATTAATGACAGAACTACAAGAAGACTTTCCCAAAGATATGCATTATGAAATTAGTTATGATGTCTCTTCTTTTTTAGATGCATCCATGGAAAAAGTAGTGCATACCCTAGTTGAAGCTTTTGTATTAGTAGGGATTGTCGTATTTCTATTTTTAGGAGATTGGCGATCAACTTTAATTCCAACCTTGGCAGTACCGGTATCCTTAATAGGGACATTCGCTTTGATGAGTGTATTTGGGATTACCTTAAATCTAATTTCTCTGTTTGCGTTAGTGATGGCGATTGGTGTGGTAGTCGATGATGCTATTGTCGTCATTGAAGCTGTACACGCCAAGATGGAAGTGGAGCATCTTTCCCCTTATAAAGCAACACAAGAGGCAATGAAAGAAATCAGCGGAGCTATTATTGCAATTACTTGTGTTATGGCAGCGGTATTTATCCCTATTGCATTTATGAGTGGACCTGTTGGAGTCTTTTACCGTCAGTTTTCCATTACCATGGCTACCGCAATTATTTTATCAGGAATTGTCGCTTTGACTTTAACTCCCGCTTTATGTGCGATGATTCTAAAAAATAATCATGGCAAAGTGAAGAAATCAACTTTATTGAACCGTTTTCTAGCTGCATTTAATCGCTTATTTGTAAAGGGAGCCTATCGTTATAAAGGATTACTAAATAAAACAGTGAGTAGAAGGCTGGTAACTTTTGGTTCGTTAGGAGTATTTTGTGTGGCCATTTATTTCTTGAATACAAAACTGCCAACGGGATTTATTCCCAATGAAGATCAAGGGATGTTTTATGCTATTATTCAAACTTCACCAGGTGCTACTTTAGAGCGCACCAATCAAGTAGCTGCTCAATTACAAAAATTAGCTGAAGGAATTGATGGGGTACAATCCGTATCCTCTTTAGCGGGATATGAGATTTTGACAGAAGGAACAAGTGCTAATACAGGATCTTGTTTAATCAATTTAAAAAGTTGGGAAGAACGCGATCAATCGGCTCAAGAAATTATAGAAGAATTAGAGGAAAAATCGAAGAAATTGACAGGTGCAACGATTGAATTCTTCCAGCCACCAGCAGTACCAGGATATGGAGCAGCGGGGGGATTTGAGCTTAGACTTTTAGACAAAGCAGGAAGTGGAGATTATAAACAAATGGAGGAGGTGAGTAAAGAGTTCGTAAAAGAATTGAGTAAACGCCCAGAAATAAGTGCAGTATTTACTTTTTATAGTGCGAGTTTTCCTCAATATGTACTCAAAATAGACAACGATAAAGCAGAGCAGAAAGGAGTGTCAATTGCTACGGCTATGGATAATTTATCTACATTAATCGGAAGTGATTATGAAACCAGTTTTATCAAATTTGATAGACCTTATAAGGTAATGGTTCAAGCTGCACCCGAATACAGAGCGTTGCCAGAAGATGTGTTACATATGTTTGTTAAAAATGATAAAGGAGAGATGGTTCCATACGCTGCTTTTTTGACGATGGAAAAAGTATATGGATTGTCGGAGTATACGCGTTTTAATATGTATAATGCTGCAGAAATTAGCGGAAGTCCAGCTTCAGGATATAGCAGTGGTGCGGCGATTCAAGCGATTCAAGAAGTAGCAAAAAAAACGTTACCTCGTGGATATGGAATTGATTGGGCCGGAATTTCAAAAGATGAGGTCTCAAGAGGAAATGAAGTTATTGGCATTTTTGCCATTTGTTTGGGATTTGTATATTTAATATTAGCTGCTCAATATGAGAGTTTTATCTTGCCTTTGCCTGTTATATTATCGTTGCCTGCAGGTATTTTTGGGGCCTACTTGTGTTTGAGTATGTTAGGACTAGAAAATAATATTTACGCTCAAGTAGCTCTAGTGATGCTCATTGGTTTATTAGGTAAAAACGCAGTTCTTATTGTTGAATTTGCCCTATTTATGCACAGGCAAGGAAGTAGTGTGTTCAAAGCGGCTATCGAAGGTGCAACTTTGCGTTTTCGACCTATTCTGATGACCTCGTTTGCTTTTGTTGCAGGGCTAATTCCATTAACATTGGCAAGTGGTCCTGGTGCAATCGGCAATCGAACGATTGGTACAGCGGCGGCTGGAGGTATGTTAATCGGAACACTTTTTGGATTACTTGTAGTACCAGGGTTGTACTATATTTTTGGGACCCTAGCAGAGAAAACAAAATTAACGCATTATGAAGAGGAATCAACCATTTATGAACACATTGAAAAAGATGAATAAAGCAATCTTACATAAAGGAAGTATACTTATTCTTGTTAGTTTGAGCTTGTGGAATTGTAAAGCTCCGCAAGAGGCGATTGACTTTAATAGTGAGGCTAAACTCCCAACAAGTTATAGTGGGGAAACAAGCACTGTAAATTCTGGATTAATTCCTTGGAAACAGTTTTTTACAGATAAAAACTTAATTCTTTTAATTGAAGAAGCATTAAAGAATAACCAAGAACTTCTGATAACAATTCAGGAAATTGAGGTGGCAAAAAACGAAGTTTTGGCTAAAAAAGGAAAGTTGACGCCACAGGTTAATGCTAAATTAGGAGCAGGAGTGGAAAAAGTAGGTAGATATACTAGCCAAGGTGCTGGAGACGCAGGAACAGAAATGAAACCAGGAATGAAGGTTCCAGAGCAAATAGGTGATTTTTCGGCCGCACTTTCAGCTTCATGGGAAATTGATATGTGGGGAAAACTCCATCATGCTAAAGAGGCAGCAGTCAAACGTTATTTGAGTACAGTCGAAGGAAAAAATTATGTTTTATCTTCTTTAATAGCTGAAGTAGCTACTTCTTATTATGAATTGTTGGCTTTAGACAATCAACTTGATCTAACCATGCAATATATTGAATTACAGCAAAAAGCTTTAGCGGTTGCAAAGATTCAGAAGCAAGCAGCTAGAGGAACAGAACTTGGGGTAAAAAAATTTGAGGCAGAGTTATTGAAATCACAGAGTTTAGCTTTTAGTATTCATCAAGAAATTACTGAAACAGAAAACAGAATTAATGCTTTATTGGGACGTTACCCTCAACCAATTGTACGAGAGAAAGACAGTTTTATGCATTTAATTCCGTCAGTTATCAAAACGGGGATTCCT
The DNA here is from genome assembly GCF_030324495.1 of Myroides sp. 1354. GTDB lineage: Bacteria > Bacteroidota > Bacteroidia > Flavobacteriales > Flavobacteriaceae > Flavobacterium. The sequence continues at coordinate 186,560 of NZ_JACAGN010000005.1, forward strand.
TCTCAGTTATTGTCAAATCGTTCTGATATTAAACAAGCGGAATTAGAATTAGAAGCAACTAGATTAGATGTAAAAGTTGCGAGAGCGGAGTTTTATCCCTCTTTAGAAATTTCTGCAGCTATAGGATTAAATGCTTTTAAACCTTCTTATTTAACTAGATTACCAGAATCTGTGATGTATTCTTTTGTAGGGGAATTAACCGCTCCCCTAATTAATAGAAGTGCAATAAAAGCAGCGTTTAAAACGGCTAATGCACATCAGATACAAGCGTTATATGAATACGATAGAAAACTGCTCAATGCTTATTTAGATGTTGCTAATCAGATGACTAATATTGACAATATGCAACAAGCATTTGAATATAAGAAGCAGGAGACGCAAACATTATCTGATGCAGTAGTTATTGCAAATGAATTATTTAAATCCTCAAGAGCAGATTATCTAGAGGTATTAATGACACAAAGAGAAGCAATGAATGCAAAAATTGAATTGGTTGAAGCTAAATCAAAACAATTAGAAGCTGTAGTTGATATTTACAAAAGTTTAGGTGGAGGATGGCAATGAGTTAATGTATATTAAAAGTTAATAATTCAAAAGTTCCAATTACCTTTTTTTAGGTAAAGGGACATAATAAAAAAAGGAGCGTAAGCTCCTTTTTTGTTTGGTTTTATAGTAAAAATCGATTCATAAAAATGCCTTTGTTGTGCTTACTCTGTTGACTCGTCAATTGCTATGGTATCTAGTAATTGTTGAAGTTGTTGCATCACAAGGGAATCTAAAATTAAGTTGTTTTTTTTCTCCTTCTTCTTATTGATGGTATAGGTAAGTACGGTAGGAACTAATGCCTTGTAGAGGGCATGTAATTTAGTTGTTTTTTGGTTTTCGGCATACAAGGCCAAATGAAGTAATGTATTTAGGTTGTTGGTATTGGGTAGATAATGGAGGTGATGTATAATGTAAATTTTGAATTTAGCGCTTAGGCAAGTATACAATTGATTCGTGGTAATAAACGTATGATTTTGAGAGTTTTTTAAATCTTGTCGAAGGGTTTGATGGATTCGTTCTGTACGTTCTTTTAAGGGGCTAGTAAAATCGCTGTAATCCTTCATTTGACTTTTGTACCAGTGAATTTGGGGATAATAGTCACTGGCGTAAATTTTGTTTTTGGGATGTAAGGCGGTTTTGAAAAAATCAGAAAATTCATAGACAGACTCTTGAATGTAAAAACGAGTATGCGCTAATAGCGTAAATTGAATATTCTCTTTTTGAGCTTCAATTGTTTGGATGATTTTCTTTATTTCTTTTGAAGGAGTTTCTTTGGTAAGTACTACTAAATATACGTGTTTTTGCGGATTGGTTTGGTTGAGAAATAGCATTTCGTGAAATTGATAAATCTCTTCTATCTGATTGGTACTTAGTAAAGGAAGTAATTTTTCTTTGTATTTGAACGGTTTAATTTTTTTCTTTTTTAAGGTTCTTTTTGATTGGATAATCGTGGTTTGTCCATCAATTTGCTCGAGTACAGTCAGTACGATATGATTGAGTTTTTTTTGAACTTTTTGCAAGGATAATCCCCACATATTGTAGGGGACATCTTCTGTATTTTGTGCTAAATCATTGAGGATGTAGTAAACATCGGCTTGGCGTTTGACAAATAATGTTTTCATTTTAGGTATAATTTGTTCCAAGACCAATAGACGATGGGTTAAGGTAGCTGTGGTTTGTTTAACGCCAAGTAAGACCGTTTCTAAGACATCGAGGTCATGGGTAAATGATTTTAAAAAGGCGTGACTACTTCCGTGGAATTGTTGCTCTAGGAAATCATTACAGTAGGAAGACAACAAAGCTTGTTTGTCTTGATAGAGAGCAATGAAGTTTCCCATCGATTTATTTACACCAAAGGAAGGAGGAAGGGACGTTGTTTGATAAAGGATTCGATTTGCAGTTAGACTTGTCTTGAATAGAGGATTCCCTATGGATGCGTGGTAGTTAAAATCTACGGTGTCTAAGGAAATGAAAACAAGTTGTTCTTCGTCTAACAGCGTTTTGATGTAGGACGGAGTAAATAACGCTTTTACTTGCTGTTTATCCTTGGTGTACATCCATAAGCCACGAAGGGTTGGAGAGGCCCAAATGGGACCGTACCAAAGAGTCAATACGTTTTTTGTTTGAATGCAATCGCTTAACTTCTCGAGAAGTTCTTGCGAAAAATTTTGTTGGGATATGTCTGAGCATGCTGTTTTCATCATTATCGTTTTTTAGAGGATTAAATATTTGTTTTTTATAATAAAATCTATTTTTATTTGAATTATTATAAATAAAATTGATTATTTGTTGTTGAATTTTCTGTAATTTTGCTATTCAGGTATAAATTCAAATATACGTACAAAGTTTTTTTCTACCATGAAAAATTACGTATAACGTTCGTGTATTTTTTGTAAATTTTTTAGATATGGATAAAATTCAGCGCCTCAACGAGGCTATTAAGTGGATTGTTTTTGAAGGTTTGGCTAAAAACCATACCGACCTTGCCCAAAAATTAGGGTACAAGAAATCTTCTTTCTCACAAATCGTCAATGGGAAAGTTAACATCAGTAATAGTTTTATTAATCGATTGGTCTCTTTTGCTCCGATATTGAATCGGAAGTGGTTGCACAATGGAGAGGGAAGTTTATTTATTTCTCAGCCCAAAACAATTCACAAAGAAGCGATTAGAGGACAAAAAAACGGCATCAACTTATTATTTGAAAGCGAAGCAACTTATTTGACAAAAAGTCAGATTCCCGAAGTTTTCTATAATAAACGAGGCAATACGTTTACGTTCTATTCGGGGGGGAAAATGGATATTGAGGTGTTTAAAATCCCGTTTACAGCGCATACGGCCTATATTGAAAAATACAGAGACGTTCAGTTGCTCCAAGATCATTTTGTTCGGGTAGAATTCAGTGTGGATTATTTTGAGTTGGGCTATTATCAAGCATTTGAAGTAGTTGGAGACACGATGAATGGAGGAAATATTGAAGATACACCCAATGGAGCACAAATCCTAGCCAAAGAAATCAATAGAGATTTATGGGAAGGAGGTTTTAAAGCCACGAGATATGGTTTTGTCTTAGTGACCAAGGACCATATTCTACATAAAGATATCGTTGATTACAATGTTGAAACTGGAATGTTGAGGTTGTCTAATCGCAATGCTAGCTACTCTACGATGGAATGTTCAATGCAAGAGGTTAGCCAGATTTTTTACGTCATTAAACGCTTTTTTTAAGTCGATAAAAACAAACCAAAAAAACTAACGCTTGAAATAAAGAGAAATCTTTTTAGGTCTAATATACAGTTCTCATTTGTATATTAGACCTATTTATCTTGTAGCAAGACCAATTAATGTTCCTTTTCTGTTTCAAACCTGGGGGAGAATACAGGGAGGACTGCTAATGGAAAAGAATACCTAATTAGAAAATCAATAGATTAATCTGATACTTCATTTCGTAACTTATAATAACTTATGGACTATAGCAAATCGAATAGCCTTTGCTATGGTGCTTACCTGTAGTTTTTCTAACACTTTTCGTCGATGAAATTTAATTGTATCTGTAGAGAGATACAATAGAGCAGCTATCTCCTGAATCGTATATCCTTGGAAGGCGTACTGTATAATTTCTAATTCTCGATGAGAAAGCTTTGGCTTTGTTTGCTCTTCCCAAATTGCTCGTTCTAGTGTATACATCCATAGTATAGGAGAATTTACTTTAAATATTTTAATATTTCCAGATTGGGATGCTGTCGATAAAGATACAATACAAATGGATTTCCACAATTTTCCTGTTGCCGTTAAAAGTAAGGGAGTCATTTCATGATGTATTAAAGTGGTGTGTTTTAAATGATGGATAAGGTGAATGTCAAATGATAAAGTATAGTTTTTTCGCTCTTCTATAGGAAGAGAAGAAAAAAAGGAAAATCCTGCTTTTGCTATTTGAGTCAACATTTCTCGTTCTTGGACAAGGATGCACCGATTGTAAAAATCAAACCCCATTGCTTTCACTTCTTGAGGAGAAAAACCGCAACAAAATAGGGGATTGTCTGATACATATTCAAATTTTTTACTCCAAGATGCAAAGTTGAGTTTAACTCGATTAAATGAAGTGCAACAGCATCCCATTGAGGAACATGAGTTCTTAAGACCATTAACTATTACAAAAGAGAAACAAGAAAACGTTACAATCCGTGGGATTTATTTAAACAATGTATCCTTTCAGTATGAAGGTCCCAAATCGCCTTATGTATTGAAAAACCTAAATTTGTGTTTTCCAGAAGGTAAGGTCACCGCTATTGTAGGGGCTAGTGGAAGTGGTAAAACAACACTGATGAAGTTGCTTTTGCGATTCTATGAACCCACCCAAGGGAGTATTCGGTATAATGGAGAAGATATATCAACCTTATCTCCCAAAAGCATCAGAGAAAATACTGGGGTAGTCATGCAAGACGGTTACATTTTTTCGGATACGATCGCACGTAATATTGCAACAAGTGATCAAGCAATTAGTGAATCAAAATTAGCTAATGCTGTACGAATAGCTAATATTGAATCCTTTATCTCAGCATTACCTTTGGGGTATCACACTAAAATTGGTGCCGTAGGCAATGGTATTTCTGGAGGACAAAGACAACGTATTTTAATTGCTCGCGCCGTGTATAAGAATCCGCATTACCTCTTCTTTGATGAAGCGACTTCTGCTTTAGATGCTGAAAATGAAAAAGTCATTCACGATCATTTACAAGCTTTCTTCAAAGAAAAAACTGTATTAATTATTGCGCATCGACTATCTACCGTTAAACAAGCCGATCATATTGTAGTATTGCAACACGGACAATGTATAGAACAAGGAAGCCATCAAACCTTAGTCAATCAAAAAGGAGCCTACTACAACGTAGTAAAAAATCAACTAGAATTAGGGAGTTGAGGACGTAGAAAATGTAGTAATTTTGAGTTTTCAAGAACCAATGAGCATGCATATTGAATTCATAGCAAAAGAAAGCGCAACCGCTAGTCAATGGACAGGCGGACAAACGAGAGAATATAGTATCTATCCCAAAGAGGCCCTATATGGTAATCGAAATTTTGATTTTCGAATCAGCAGTGCCACCATAGAGGCTATTCCTTCCGAATTTACCAAATTCGAAGGCTACCATCGCTATTTGGCTATGCTTGATGGTCAGTTGCAATTAACCATCAATGGGATAGATAAACAATATCAAAATCACGAATTGTTTACTTTTCAATCGACGGATGATATAACTTCTTATACGCTAGGAACTGATTTTAATTTGATGTTGCGAAATGATATTGTTGATGAGGTTGTGGAAGTGAGAAATCAACCTTTTCTAACCAATCAACCTTTTATTTTGTTATTTGCGTTAGAAGAAGGAACTGTAGAAATCAAGGAAGATTCCCTGGTTTTGAAACCCTGGGATGCAGTATTAATTGCAAACGAGCAGAAAGAAACAGTAGAGGTAATTTTGAAACAACAAATGATAATAGCATATTGGTCTATTCCTGAATTAAAGCAGTAGAAGTGAAAATGAAAGAACAAATTAATAGAATCAAAGAAAAGTTAGTAAACATTGAACAATACGATGAGGACTTTGAAGTGTTTGGAGCAGATTCGCATGAATATCAAGTAGGCCCTTGTGTAACCACTACTGAAGTAAGCACTTTTGAACAAAAGTGTTCCATTGCATTACCTGAAGCTTATGTGACATTTGTTACCCAAATAGGCCATGGTAGTACAAATGAAAATGCCTATATGGGAAGTGCTGCGGGACCCTATTATGGCATTTATCCCATGGGAGAAGGATTAGACGATTTACCTGTAGGTGATAATAAAAAGTATCTAAGTTATCCTTGTTTGTTGCGCCCTGACATGACTGATGAAGAATGGAACATGCTAACAGTACCCATGAATGACGATAATTTGTCCGATGAGGCTTATGATGCGATTGTAGGTCCTTTATATGGTGGAATATTGCCCATTGGAACCCAAGGATGTGCAATTACGACAGGTTTAATTCTCAACGGAACCTATAAAGGGCGAATCGTTTACCTCAATGAAGACTACAAGCCCATATTTGCCTACGAATCTCATTTTTTGGATTGGTATGAACGCTGGATAGATGAAATTATATCAGGTGATTTACGCGCAGAACACGCAGGTTGGTTTGGGTATAGAAGAGGAGGAACAAGTGCGTTTTTATGGGAGGCCTTTCAAACTGCTAGGGAAGAAAAAGAACAATTGGAATATCTGGAGGGACTCATCAATAAAGGTGAGATTAGCGATGAAATTCTTCAAGCCATTGTACAGAAAATTCCTTTGGCAACTCCCGATGTAAAAGAAAACTTAATCACAATATTAGCAAAAACAAAATACGATTTAGCTTTGCCATTTTTACTCCAAGAAGTGGAGGTAAATTTGTTGTTTGTCTTACAGAAGATTCACTGGTACGGAAAAAACGAGGCTGATTGGTTGCCGATTTTAGATCGATATAAAGAGCAAATAGACGAAGAAGAAACGTATCGTTTTTATACCTATATTGCTAGTAAAGCAACGGAAGATTTTGCTCATTTGATTCTACCAGGCTTATCTTCGAGTAAGGCATCAATCCGAAGTCAGGCGATTTATACCTTGGGAAAATTGAGTACTAAACAAGCCTATGTCTCTTATTTTATTACCGCTCTAGAAGACGACGATGAAAGTGTTGTCCTTTATAGTCTGCAAGCCTTAAGAGGAGTAGAGGATGATCGACTGTCTCAAGCATATACTTCAGTGTATCACAAGTATAAAAATAGGGAAGAGGAGAATTATATTCTGATTAATCTAATGCATCGTTTAGAGGAAATGAAATTAACATTAGAAGATTTACAAGGATAAATGGAAGAAGCAAGAAAAAAGAGTATAGGAAAGTTTTTGTCTTTGATTTTACGACACGAACCTAGTAAAATTGGCATTCAATTAGACGCTAATGGTTGGGCTGATATTGAAGAACTAATTCAGAAGTGTGGAAAACACCGCGTTTCTTTTACTCGAAAAGAGTTAGATGAAATTGTCGCAACAAATAATAAGAAAAGGTATTCGTTAAATGAAGATCAAACAAAAATAAGAGCTAATCAAGGACATTCCATTGCAGTAGATATGGAGTTTACCCCTCAAGAGCCTCCTGCTTTTCTGTATCATGGAACAGCTGATCGTTTTTTACCCTCTATTTACAGCGAAGGCATCAAAAAGATGAGTAGACAACACGTACATTTAAGTCAGGATAAAGAAACGGCAATAGCTGTTGGTTCTCGTCATGGACGCGTGGTGGTACTCACTATTTTAGCCGGAAAAATGCAAGAAGAAGGCTTGTTGTTTTATTGCTCAGCGAACGGGGTTTGGCTAACCGATTATATTGATCCTAAATATATCTCTAGTTGATGATTGGGAGTTACCAACGAACGACGTACAACAAACAACGTACAATTCTCCTATCTCAAAATAAAAATAAGCACATAGGTAATTACCAACGATTTAAAAGAAAGAAAAGCGAAGGAGTCCACGGATAATTTTCTGTTGATTACACTAAACCCTAAAGCAATAGGCAGAGCGTAAAGTGCATAATACATGGGAGTATACAATTCATTGTATACCCAAGCGGCCCATTCTCCTGTGTGAAAACCCGTGAGGTAGGAAGCGCGTATAATCCAAAGAATTAAGTGAATAAAGCACAAAGCAAAAATTGAAATATCAGCAATTTTTGCCCATTTTACTCTTGTTTTAGTTGAGTTTTGGTCGATGTTCTCCATTTGCTAATTGCCAAGCCGTTTCAAAAATAAATTGCGTTCTCTTCGTTAAAATAGGAAAGTCGATTTTATCAAACGTATCTGAGGGAAGATGATAGTCATCATGTGTGCCGTTGTAAAAGAAGATAGCTGGAATATTGTGCTTCGCAAAATTATAATGATCCGAGCGATAATAAATGCGTTGAGGATCATTGTCGTCATTAAATTTATAATCCAATACTAAATTGACCGATTCTTTATTGGCTCTTTCTGCCGTATGATGTAAATCTTGACTGAGTTTATCCGAACCTACTAAAAAGATATAATCTTGTGTAGAAAGATGCTCTGTACTACGTCTGCCAATCATGTCAATGTTTAAATTGGCAATTGTTTGTTTTAGTGAAATAGGCGGATTTTGGGTGTAAAATTTAGATCCAAATAAGCCAAACTCTTCTCCTGTTAGGTGGAGAAAAAGAACTGAGCGTTTTGGTCGAATACCTTCTTCTATGAGGGATTGAAAAACACGTGCAATTTCCATTACTGCTGAGGTACCTGAACCGTTATCATCTGCTCCATAGTATATTTTGTCTAACAAAATACCCATATGATCAAAATGAGCTGAAATAACTAACACTTCCTCTGGTTTTTCACTTCCTTCAATATAAGCCCAAACATTTTCACTGTCTTTTAGTTTCATTTGCCAATTCGTCATGAAAGAAGCAGGGATGGGCTGAAAATAACTGTTAGTATTAGGAGGTGTTCCAATACCCAGTTTTTGATAGTAATTCGCTAGATAATGAGCTGCTTTTCGCTGACCAGGTTCTCCAGTACGACGCCCTCCCAAACTATCTGCTGTTAAAACCAATAAACTCTTTTTAATCGAATCAGAAGAGATACGGGTAAAATAAGCCTTTTGAACTTCTGTTGTATTGCTTTGTACTGCGGATTGTGGGGATTGACATTGAACAAATCCCATACCAAACAAACAAAAGGCAGATAAAAGCAGTAGTTTTTTCATAAACAATCAAATTAACGATGTAGTCTCGTGAGTAGACAAAAATACTAATTATTTTCCGTTGTATATAATGGTTTTTACCTATTGTGCTGAGACGTTTAAAACCTTGATAATTTATTTAAAATGCAAAAAAATGATGTATTTAATAATACTATTGCAGGTTTCTCCTTGCTGTAGTATAAAGATTTTGCGTGCATATATTTTAAAAACATAAAAAACGAGCTAAAATACCATGATATCTTAGCTCGTTTTTTATGCTAATCATTTTGAGTTAGTAATCCGCGTTTATTAAATTGTGATTAACTGGTAAATAACAACTATACACCGTTGTATATATTGATTTGATTTCCTCTTCAATAGGTTCTCCTAGATTATTTAAAGGGCGAAGCTTAATTAAGTAGTTGCCGGGTTTTTTAAATGAATGCCTAAGCTCCTCAACATTATCAATAATTAGAGGACCATCTCCTTCATCAAAATCGATTTCAATTCTAGCAGCGTTTGAACTGAGAGTGTACACCGCCTCTTCACCTACACAAATAGTTGTACTACCTTCAATTGCTACAAAAAAAGAAGATGCAAAAGTTGGAAGACCAGCACGAGTTCCTGATACACCATCAGCTCCTGTTCCTATTCCTGGAGATAAATCTTTCAACGTATAAACCTTTGTGGTTAATGGTTCATTTGGGGTTTCAAACATATATAATATTGATGGATATGAGACAGAATAGTTAGGAGGGCTCATAGTCATATACATACGAAGATCTGGCCCTAATTGAATCGCTCCACTAAAATAGTAGTTCGTTGGAACATCGTATTTTTTTAGAATCGCAGCATTTCCACGAAGCAATTCTTTAAAATCAAATACAGAAGCTACATATCTTGTTGTACCACCAGAACTTACGTATAAATAATTCCCGTCAGGAGAAAACTCTCCTCCATAATTGGTAATAGTTTTATTTGTACTTGCTTTATAATTGCTGATATTGGTAAATTCTCCTGTTTTATTATTAAATTCTCCCCAATATATATTATTTGCAAGATGTTCCATTAAAGCAAAATATTTTCCATTAGGTGAAATTTTAAGATAGCCATAAGCTGAACTACCTGGATTAAGTATACTATTTTGAATTGGAGATGTTACGGGATAGCTTGATACACCATCTTTAGTTAATAACCAAGCTACCATTTTTGAATTGGCTGCAGCTCTGGATACAGCAATAATCCAATAATCAATACCATTAGCATGTTTTGTAGCTGCTAATGATTCAATAAAACTTGATTTCACAACCCCCGGAGGCATCACAAATTGTCTGTTTTTGGGTAATTCGAGTTTTCCTAAACCATTGTTTGCTTCAATATCAAGTATATTGTATGCAAACATGTTTAGACCAGTCATTCCAATTGAAATGGCAACATACTTCTTTTTATTTCGCGGAAATGGAACAATAATACCCGACTGAGCTGAGCTATAATGTCCTTCTAAATCTGTTGCATTTTCCATTATAACGTGGTTAGCGTTGTAGATGGTACTACCACTCGAATAAAACAATAGATTACCTTGAGGATCCGACAATGAAAAAACACCTTCTCTTGTACTAATAGGATACATTTCAGGTCGAACGCTTTGAGGTTCATAACGTGTAGGTATTCCCGTCAATGCTACTGTTGTGTTAGGTGCATCAATTGACGATGCATTAAAAGTTTGTGTCTTATTCCAAGTAATTCCTTGACCTGATCCATAAAACCAATTGTACGTTTCTTTTTGTGCAAAAACATTGAAACTGAGCATAATTAATACTATACTACAACATAAATTCACTTTTTTCATTTTCAATTTTATTTTATCTATTATAGATTTAAATTCTTTCTAAGACTCTTGATACAAGGAGACTTAAATCATTTTAGGAGGATATCAATTCCTAAATTTTAACAGGAATTACGTCTTTGGAATTAGAAAACCAAATACCTGACTTTATACTCCCTTTCATCTGATTCATGCTATTGTTGTTTTTAGTATTGTTTTATACTTCTAAAAGATATTCTGATGATTCCAAAGAAAGGCTCCTATAGTAACAACACTATAAATAATTGTTCCATTCCTTTTTTATACTATTTAACTGTTATGGATTAATGTATATCATTTTTTAGCACAACGACTTGTATAAATTTAAATGTTAACAAGTGTAAATATATTAATTAAAAACAATTAAATGTGTGGTTAATTTGTATATAATTTATTTTTAAAAGTGTTTTATGAATAATCTTAAAAAATAATTCTCAATTAGTTAATCTATTTTCTTTATTTTTTTCAAAAACTACTTTTTGTATATTAATTCAGGTATAAAGTTCTCTTTAATAGAGGTTGTTAAAAATGTTGTTTTGGTCTTTTTTATATGTATTATATAAAGATTAACAAAGTATACGCGCGAATTTTGATTATTGCACTAATGCTTTTTTAAGTAGTTAAAAACAAAAACACTAAAGGCTGTTAAAAAATAGAACATCACGATGTTACAGTCAGTAATAAAATATGGAGTTACTCAAGTACATTCATTTTGTTTTTCCTTTGTTTATATCTTCACTTACAATTGTCCTTTTTATTAGTTGTGCTATATTTGTTGAAATAAAGAAAAAACATGGCGAAGGTAGTTTTTATTACAGGTGGATCATCTGGTATTGGTAAATCAATCGGTAACTTTTTATGCGAAAAAGGTTTTAAAGTGTATGGTACAAGTAGAAATCCTGAGCGCGTAACTACGTCGCTATTTCCCTTAGTTCAATTGGATGTTCGAGATGAGCTTAGTATTGCTAAGGCAATTCAGACCGTAGTAGAAAAAGAAGGACGCTTGGATATTCTAATTAACAATGCAGGAGTGGGAATTACGGGAGCCATTGAGGAAGTACCAACAGATGAAATTGTCAATAATTTTCAAACCAATGTATTCGGACCTATTGCGGTAATGAAAGCAGCTTTACCAACGATGCGTCAACAAAAAAAAGGATTGATTATCAACGTAACATCCATTGCAGGATACATGGGACTGCCTTTTCGTGGGTATTATTCTTCTTCCAAAGGAGCGTTGGAATTGATTACAGAATCCTTGCGTATGGAATTAAAACCTTTCGGAATTGAAGTAACCAATGTGGCACCTGGAGATTTTGCTACCAATATTGCTGCAGGACGTTATCACGCACCTGTGATTGAAAATTCCCCTTATGAAGAAATCTATAAAATGTCGTTGGATATGATGAATGAACACGTAGATAGCGGGGGAGACCCAATTGAAATGGCGCAGGCTATTTACAAGATTATTCAAACACCTAAGCCTAAAGTGCGCTATGTAATTGGAGCACCCATGCAAAAGTTCTCTTTGTTTTTGAAAAAAATTCTCCCAGGCAAAACCTATGAAAAGCTCTTGATGAATCACTATAAAATTAAAGGCTAAAAAAGAAGAGAGAGAATGGCGGAAACGCGAATTAATATTGTATTTTTGACACACAACATAACAAATTTTAAGTTTTAAAATTATGAAGTTTTTTATTGACACCGCTAACTTAGATCAAATTAAGGAAGCAGAAGCGCTGGGGGTATTAGATGGAGTGACGACAAATCCTTCTCTAATGGCTAAAGAGGGAATTACAGGCGCAGCAAACATTTTAAACCACTACAAAGCAATTTGCAATATTGTAGAAGGAGATGTAAGTGCAGAAGTAATTTCAGTAGATTACGAAGGAATGATTAAAGAAGGAGAAGAGCTTGCTGCTTTACACCCGCAAATCGTTGTAAAATTACCCATGACAAAAGAAGGAGTAAAAGCGTGTAAATACTTTTCATCAAAAGGTATTCGTACAAACGTTACTTTAGTATTCTCTGCAGGTCAAGCTTTATTGGCTGCTAAAGCAGGAGCTACTTATGTTTCTCCTTTCATCGGTCGTTTGGATGATATTTCAACAGATGGATTAGTACTTATTGAAGAAATTCGCCAGATTTATGACAACTACGGATATGAAACACAAATCTTAGCCGCTTCAGTTCGTCATACGATGCATATCGTAAACTGTGCAAAAATCGGAGCTGATGTAATGACAGGTCCATTATCTGCAATTTTAGGCTTGTTGAAACACCCTTTAACAGATAACGGATTAGCTCAATTTTTAGCGGATTACGCAAAAGGGAACCAATAACCTTTACAATACAAAACTTATTTACAAACATACAAACTAAAAAAAGCCAACTTCGAACGAAGTTGGCTTTTTTTAGTTTGTATGTCGTTTGTTGATTGTTGATTGTTGTTTGTTGTTTGTTGAATTCTCGATGAAAGAAAAAGTATGCTTCAATCAAGAAAATCCGCGGTCAACCGTTAACCGTTAACTGATAACCGTTAACCAATTACGAGATAAAAGTTAAAAATATATTTAAAATCAAGGCGTTGATAATATCAATAAAGAAAGCACCTACTAAAGGAATAATTAAAAAGGCTTTATAAGAAGGACCAAATCGATTGGTAACCGCTTGGATATTAGCCACCGCAGTTGCAGTTGCACCAAGTCCAAAACCACAATGTCCAGCACTTAAAACGATAGCATCATAATCTTTCCCCATCCAACGATACGTAACATAAGCGGCGAAAACGAGCATAAGAACGACCTGAATCAATAGAATTAGTAAAATAGGTAAAGCTAAATCGACAATTAACCACAGTTTTAATGACATTAATGCACAAGCTAAAAAGATAGAAAGACCCGTATTTCCAACCACATCAATATTTCTACTGTGTACTTTATATTTAAAGATATAGGTTAAGCTATTGCGGATGATTAATCCAATGAACAAACACCATACAAAAGTAGGTAGTTTAAAGGAGAATTGAGCATTCCAATCCGCCAACCACTGTCCTAAAACGAGGCAGATTGCCATCATAGTAACCGTGTGCATCATGGTGGTATAACTAATAGGAGAAAAATTCTTTGATTTTGTAATATCTTGTTCTTCTTCCTGTTTTTCTATTGTTGCAGGATCCACCTCTTTGTAGTTGTTTTTCTTTAACAGACGATAAGCTAAAGGTCCACCAATTGAACCACCGAAGATAAGTCCGAAAGTAGCGCAGGCCATTCCAATTTCTTTAGCTCCTAACAGCGGATTTCCACTAACAGCAAAATCATCCGCCCATGCACCAGCTGTACCGTGACCACCAGTGAGCGTAATCGAACCTGCAATCAGTCCAAATCTCAAATCGAGATTGAGAATTTTAGCTAAAATTACCCCTAAAGAATTTTGACAAATGATAAACACAGCTGCAATCACGAGAAAAATCACCAATGATTTTCCGCCTTGAAGTAGTTTTGAAAAATCTGCATTTAATCCAATCGAGGAGAAAAAGACAAGCATCATACTTTGTTGAATAGCCTCGTTAAAAGTGAAGTCCGTACCTAAAAAAGAGTGAGCACCCCAAGTAAATAGGGCAATTAAGAACCCCCCAACTACGGGTTCTGGAATATTATATTTTTGTAGCCAATTGACTTTTGATACAATAAAATGACCTAATAAAAGAACTAGACAAGCTAACATTAAGGTTTCATAAATTCCAAAATCCATAGTAAGTATATTTAAGTTTTTTCCTCCTGTTTGTAAGGGAAACAAGCGTACTCGATGCACAAATATAAGTAAAGATCAAGTCAGTTGGCACTATGTGAAATATTTTTTGCGAGTTTTTTAAGTATTTTATTTAGTAGAATGTGAAAATATTTGAATATTTCATTTTATTGCCTGATACTGTTGTGAATTGTGCAATAAAAAAAATGCAGTAAAACTTTTTTGTAGTCTGTGTGAAATATCTATTTTTGCATATGCAACACAATGTACTTATTTTAGATTTTGGTTCGCAATACACACAGTTAATTGCGAGAAGGGTTCGAGAATTAAATATATTCTGCGAAATCCTTCCTTATAACGGTTTACCCGAGGATTTATCAGCGTATAATGCGGTAATTTTGTCAGGAAGTCCTTATTCTGTTCGTTCACAGGAAGCTTTACATCCAGACCTTGCTCAGATTAAAGGTAAAATGCCTTTATTAGCAGTGTGTTATGGAGCACAGTATCTAGCTCATTTCTTTGGTGGTGAAGTAGCTCCATCAGATACACGTGAATACGGAAGAGCGAATCTTGCTTTTATTGCAGAGGATCCTTTCTTAAAAGATATTCCACAAAACAGTCAAGTATGGATGAGCCATAGTGACACAATCAAAGTTTTACCTACCAATGCAGTTTTATTGGCGAGTACGGCTGATGTTACGAATGCAGCGTATAAAATCGAAGGAGAGCAAACGTATGCCATTCAGTTTCACCCAGAAGTATACCATTCAACAGATGGTGCTCAATTATTGAAAAACTTCTTAGTTGATATCGCAGGTGTAAAACAAGATTTCACTCCAGCTTCTTTTGTAGATGAAACAATTGCTGACTTACGTGCGAAAGTAGGAGAGGAGAAAGTTGTTTTAGCGCTTTCTGGAGGAGTTGATTCTACAGTTGCTGCTGTATTGTTGAGCAAGGCAATTGGAGATAACTTACACTGTATCTTTGTAAATAACGGATTATTGCGCAAAAACGAATTTGCTAACGTATTAAAGCAATATGAAGGAATGGGATTAAACGTGAAAGGAGTGGATGCTTCTCAACGTTTTATGGATGCTTTAGCTGGTCAAGAGGATCCTGAGACAAAACGCAAAACAATTGGACGCGTTTTCATCGAGGTATTTGATGACGAATCAAAATTAATTAAAGATGCTACATTCTTAGGTCAAGGAACAATTTACCCAGACGTAATTGAATCCATCTCGGTAAAAGGACCTTCAGCTACGATTAAATCGCACCACAATGTTGGAGGATTACCAGACTTCATGAAATTGAAAATAGTAGAACCTTTGCGTATGCTATTCAAAGATGAAGTACGTCGAGTAGGAGCTTCATTGGGTATTGATCCTGAATTATTAGGACGTCACCCTTTCCCAGGTCCTGGTTTAGCTATTCGTATTTTAGGAGATATCACACCAGAAAAAGTAAGTTTATTACAAGAAGTGGATGCTATCTTTATCAATGGATTAAAAGAACACGGATTATACAATTCAGTTTGGCAAGCAGGAGCAATCTTGTTACCTGTAAATTCAGTTGGTGTAATGGGTGATGAGAGAACATACGAAAAAGTAGTAGCTTTACGCGCAGTAGCATCAACAGATGGTATGACCGCAGATTGGGTACACTTACCGTATGAGTTCTTAATGGAGATTTCAAATAAAATCATCAATAAAGTTAAAGGGGTAAATCGAGTGGTATATGATATCAGCTCAAAACCACCTGCAACAATTGAATGGGAATAAAATTAGAAAAATAAATAAGTCGCTGTATATTTGTATAGCGACTTATTCGCTTTTATAAAAAGACCAAGATGAAAAAGAGAATTGTTATAGCTATTGCAGCATTTATTTTTACCAGTGGATTCGCGTTCGCTCAGGAGCAAAATTATACAACGTATCGCGTGAATAAAGGTGATACAATTAGTAAAATAGCACGTGAACATAAAATTTCTGTCAGTGAAATTTTGCGTTTGAATCCAGAGGCTAAAACAGGGATTAAAGAAGGAGATGTTATTCAAGTTCCCGCAGGTAAAGTGCAAACCCAATCTGCTGTAACGAGTAAATCTGCTATAACTCAAGCCGCACAGTCAACCGATACAAAACGCAAAACACATTTAGTACAGCCCAAAGAAACAGTCTTTGGAATCAGTCGTCAGTACAACGTTAGCGTACAAGATTTGTATCAATGGAATCCTGAATTGGAGCGCAATGGATTAAAAGCGAATACTTATCTTTTTATCTCACCTTCTTCTACTGCGGTTGCAACGGATCCATCAGCACAAGTCAATGTAATGTTACCTGCTACAAAAGCAGTTACTGCTGGAGATAAAGCTAAAATAGAGTATAAGGAAATTGAGATTGAACCCAAACAGACCTTATATAGCTTAGCCGTAGAATACCAAACCAGCGTGCAAAAGATTATGGAGTTAAATCCAGAACTGAACGAAGGATTGAAAAGTGGACAAAAAATAAAGGTGCCTACTTCAGGAAAAACAACCGTTTCAACAACGACTTCAACTGAAGCAAAACCAACAGCTACGGTGAGTGCACCTAGCACACCCAAAGAAACCGAACAATATCGTACGATTACCATAGAACCTAAGCAGACTCTATTTAGTCTGGCGAAGGAAAATAATATTTCCATTGAAGATTTAATTGAGCTTAACCCTGAGTTGAGAAAAGGATTGCAGGTAGGGATGGAAGTAAAAATTCCAAAAACAGGAGAGTCCAAAGGGAGTAGTATTACTGCGCAATCCAAATGGAATCTCGAATCTTCCGGTAGTTTTGTCGATTTGACTCAAAGTTTAGATCGTTATACTTCCAAAGAATTGGTGTTGTTGTTGCCTTTTAATACTTCGCGTATTGGGGATAATGCCAATGAGCGTATGAAGACGGATGGTTTCTTGAATATGACGATGGATTTCTATTTAGGAGCCAAATTAGCTATTGATAAAGCAGTGGGAATGGGATTGCCCCTTACAGTTAAAGTTTTTGACTCTAATGAGACGAAAAGCAGCTCTGATGTAAAGCGAATCTTAGAAAGTGAAAACTTAACTAAGGCAGAAGTGGTTATTGGTCCTTTTTTCCAAAGCAACGTAGATGATGCAGTCAAAGCATTGCCTAATACCGATATTGTCTTAGTATCTCCTTTATCTAATGAAAAAGCGAATCCTTCTTCTCAATTGGTTCAAACCATGCCTTATGGTGATGTACTTAAACAGAGCTTGTTGGAGTATTTTATTAAAAAAGACAGTAAGATTACCGTTGTAGTGGATGAGAAAAAAGCGTCAACTAAGCGCTTTATGCAACGCCATTATCCTACTATTAAGGTGATAGAAACCAAAGAATTAAAGGATATTGACAAAACGCTAGTAGCTGGAAAAAATAATGCTTTTATTCTAGATTCCAATAGTATTGAGTCAGCACTGTTATTGACAGATAAATTAAAAGGAAAAACCAATAGTTTTGATATACAAGTAGCCTCTTTTGATAAAAGCGAAGTCTTTGATTACGGAGAAATAAAGATTGAAACATTGGTTGCTTTACACTATACCTTTCCTTCTGTAACAAGAGATAGTGAATCGAGTTTGGATACAACCTTTGCGCGAGAGTATAAAGCACAAAATAACGCACTACCAAATCGATTTGCAATTCGCGGATATGATGTAACCTTAGATGTTATTTTGCGTATGTTCCAAAAAGAAGGATTTACAGGAGCCTTAGGATTGAAATCGACTGAAATTGAGAATAAATTTGTGTATAGTAAAAATCCAGAGGGAACTGTGCGAAATAAAGGGGTATATATCCTACAATATAATGATGATTTAACCGTAAAAGTAGTAGAATAATGTTGTCAAAAATAACGTATTTAGGAGATTTAAGAACAGAATCAGTTCACATACAATCAGGAGAACATATTATTACGGATGCCCCTGTAGATAACCACGGAAAAGGACAAGCTTTTTCTCCTACAGATATGGTGACCAATGCCGCAGGATCTTGTGCCATGACGATCATGGGAATTAAGGCCAATGAATTAGGCGTAGATCTAGTGGGATCTACCATTGAGGTATACAAAGAAATGCAGGCCGATCCAAGGAGAATTAAGAAGATTACCTTGCATATAACGATGTTGAGCACAGCCAATGACAAAGAACGCACAATTCTTGAACGCGTGGCCATGCATTGTCCCGTTTTGTTGAGTTTGCATCCAGAAATAGAAAAAGAAGTAACTTTTAATTGGATTCAAAAATAATGCTAGACAATCAAAAAGAACTGATTGAGTTGGCTAAGGCCAAAATGCCCTTCGGGAAATACGAAGGCAAATACCTGATTGATTTGCCAGAGTACTATGTCGTATGGTATCACAATAAAGGCTTTCCAAAAGGAAAATTAGGACAACAACTAGCTTTAGTATACGAATTGAAATTAAATGGACTAGAGCCGTTAATTCGAAATATTCGAAATAATTTTTAGAAAAAAAACCGACGTAATCGTCGGTTTTTTTTTGATTTTTATCTCGGCTATCTACCCTGCAAATGCCCGTGAATAGGGTGAAAACTGTTAATTCTTTCTTTAAATAAAAAATTATATCAAATAAAAAAAGGAGAAGGTATTTTGCTTAATTTTTTTGAATTGATAGTTTAAGCCTCTTTTTTTACTAATTGAATAGTAAAAACCTTTATTTTTTGTGTAGTAGATAACGGAAAAGTTCGCTTTTTCCTCATGCTTTAGGAGAGGAAACTAAATACTTGATAAATAGTCGTAAATTTGTATGATAAAACAGCGTAGTTATGATGAATATTCCTACATCTAATCGCTCCAGAGTAGTAATTATCGGAGGAGGATTCGGTGGATTAGCATTAGCTAAGAAATTGAAAAATAAAAATTTTCAAGTTGTATTATTAGATAAGCATAATTATCATACGTTCCAACCTTTACTGTACCAAGTCGCAACAGGCGGTTTGGAGTCGGGATCTATTGCATTTCCGATTCGTAAAGTGGTTCAAAATTATGAGGGAATTTACTTTCGCGTAGCTCAAGTTCAACGTATTGATACCGCAAACAAGAAAGTTGTATCGGATATTGGTACCATCTTTTTTGACTATTTAGTTATTGCAACGGGGTCAAAAACTAATTTCTTTGGCAATACAGCTATTCAACAAAATAGTATGGCGATGAAAACGATTCCGCAATCGTTAAATATTCGAAGCCTGGTATTGGAAAATTTTGAAGAAGCCCTATTGACTAATGATGAAAAGGAAAAAAGAGCATTAATGAATTTTGTTATTGTAGGAGCAGGACCAACAGGAGTAGAGCTCGCTGGTGCTTTAGCAGAAATGAAAAAACATGTATTGCCTAAAGACTATCCTGATTTGGATATTAGACAAATGGAAATCAATGTAATTCAAGGAGGTGCTAAGGTTTTGGATGCAATGTCTGATAAAGCATCTCGTAAAGCCCAAGAGTTTTTAGAGAAATTAGGGGTGAATGTATGGGTGAATGAAATTGTAACTGATTTCGATGGAAAGACGGTACAGACAAAATCAGGAAGAGAATTTAAAGCAGAAACGGTTATTTGGACAGCAGGTGTAATGGGAGCTGTGATTGATGGATTTGAAGCTTCTGTGATTCAAAGAGGAAATCGATTAAAAGTAAACGAATACAATCAAGTAGAAGGGTTTGATTCTATTTTTGCTATTGGAGACGTAGCGGCTATGGTAACGGAAAATTTGCCCATGGGACACCCGATGATGGCGCAACCCGCGATTCAACAAGGACAATTGTTAGCGAATAACTTAATTCAATTGAGAGACGGAAAGCCGTTGAAAAAGTTTGTATACAACGACAAAGGATCTATGGCAACTATTGGTAGAAATAAAGCGGTCGTTGATTTGCCTAAGTTTCAATTTAGTGGATTCTTCGCTTGGTTCGTCTGGATGTTTGTGCATTTAATGTCGTTAATTGGATTTAGAAATAAATTCTTGGTATTTTGGAACTGGATGTACAACTACTTGATGTTTGATCGTCAAGCGCGTTTAATTGTTCGACCATACAAGAAAAAAAACGAAGAAAGTTTTACAAATAATAATGAATAAACTAAAAAGAGCCTGTAAACACAGGCTCTTTTTTATTGTAGTGAATCAGTAAATCAATAAACTTATTGTAGGAGCGAATGCCCTCTTTTTGATTGTTAATTTTGAGGAAATTACTGTAGATAAACTTGAAAATAGAATCTGTTATCGTTTTATAGGATTGCCAGAATAAAGTATTTTCAATTAAGTTGGTGTGTACTCCTGGGTGAATCTCCTCAAGTAAAGCTTTAAATTTAACTTCTGTTTCTTCGGATTCTAAGGCTTTTAGAAAATAGCGCAAGGCAAAGATATTGGCGGAATATTGATAGCGGATATCCTTTTGTTTTTTAGCGGCAAGAAAACCGATAAAGTTGGCTTCATTTTCTTTAGCATAGCCGACTTGATGTGCTATTTCATGAGAGGAAGTGACGATAAGTGTAGAGGTGGGAATTTTGGTGTTGACTTGGGCTTCCAAGGTAAAGGGATTCACATAACCTGAAAAACCCATATAAGTGAGGGGTAAGCTATACAAAGAACCTTTGGCTTTTTGATTTCGATAAGTGAACCATTGCGTAGATTCGCTTAATTGTTCCATTCCAAATTGCGCATCTTGTCGAATTTGATTTTTGTCAGAAGGCAAGACAACGGCTTGTAGAGAATCACCTGTAATTTCGAGTTGTAATGCATTGGTTTGTTGAATCATGACATGAGTTAAATCTAAAAGCTCCTGTTTGGAATAGCCCTGTTGTAAATCCAACTGAGTAGCTAAGGGAATTCTGTAGTTATTCAATCCCCAAAAGAGGTTAAATGCAGTATAGAAAATAAGACAGCTCTTGATGATTAAACGGGTATAGGTACGTGTTTTTTGTTTCAGTGTAGGATTCGTTTTCCATACAAGACGGATTTTCCACAAGAGAAATAACCCAATTAAAAAGTAAAGTACATCGCCAATTGAAAAGGGAAATAGGTTGGTACACACGGTAATTAGACGCAAGTAAAACGCATAAAATCCATGCGTATAAAAGCGCTCAATCCATTCGGGATTTGAGGTTAGTATAGTTTTAAGTATCAGAAACAGAGCGAATCCGATGAGATAGTATCTGATTTTTATTGGGCGCATTTTAACTAAAAATTTATTTAGAATAGATAAATATAACCATATATTTGCAGCAAACTTTGATCCAAATGAGTAAAGTTAAGAAAGGTGAGCGAACAATCTTCGTTTGCGATGGAAAAAAATGTTGCCGATACAATGAAGAAGCCAAAGCATGCTTTGAAGATTTGCTTGAAGAAAGTGGTCTTGGAGCGGATTATGCGTTGTGTAAAATGAAATGTCAAGGCATGTGTAAAAAGGCTCCCGTAGTCTACCTTTCAGAACACGATACCTATAAAAAGGAAGTAACGAAGAAAAAAGCAAAGAAAATTTTTGAGAAATACGTTACAGCTGCTGTTTTATCTTCTTAAATTTAGTCTTTAGTTAAAGACAATATGAACATAAAACTTTTTGAACCGCCTGCTGCTTTACATTGGATTGTGAAAGGGTATTGGTATTCCGATGCAACAAGTGGGAAGCATGCTTCTTATCGAATCTATGCAGATGGCTATCCTGGGTTGATCTTCCAACACCAACAAGGACAATCCGGTTTATTTAGGGGAGACACTCCTTTGCCCTTGTGTTTTGTTTATGGTCAAAAGACTAAAGGATTTTGTTTGAATCAATGTGCAGACGGAACACTGTTCTTTGGCATTCAATTTCAACCCTATGCTTTGAAGCACATTTTTGGGATTGATACTGCTCAATTGACAGACCTTTGTATCGATGCTCGGGAATTGTTTGAAGGCATTCAACTTGAACCATTGTTGCACTTGACTAATGAGCAGCAGTTGCTCGATTATTTTACGACTTATCTGAGTCAGTTTATCCATCAAAACGTAACTCAACCATCTTATATTGTGCTAATTGCGAAATCTTTTGAGCAGTATATTGGTTGTTCAAGTTTACAGTTAGCAAAAGAATATCGTGTTTCTTCTCGTACTTTTCAACGTGATTTTAAAGCGCATATCGGATTGAGCTTTGAAGCTTACAAACAATTGATTAAATTTCAAATGGCTGTTGGTCATTTGCAACAATTGAAGGAGGAAAAACTCGTCCATGTGGCTTACGACTTGAATTATGCTGATCAGGCTCATTTCGGACGTGTATTTAAAAGTTATACAGGTTATACTCCTAAGGAGTTTGTACAAAAGATTGCGGGTTGTAAGGCAGGAGAGCTTTTACATACCCAGCGTTTGCGCATTATAGCGGATTAGTTTTGTCGTTTTTGTTCTATTTTTTGTGAAGGAGATATCCGTAGTTTGTTTTCTTCATTTAAAATTTGAATACTGATGAAAATTCACCACCTGAATTGTGTAGCCATTCAATCTCCTACAGGCGATAATGCCATTGGACATTGTGTATTAATTGAAACTGCTGCAGAATTAATTCTGCTTGATGCTGGAATCAGCAGTATTGATTTAGCTCAACCTTCTCTTCATTTTAGCAAAGCGCTCATACAACAAATTGGACTTAATTTGACTGAAATCCGATCGGCAAAAGAACAAATTCTCGCTTTGGGATTGGATCCCAATTGCGTAACAACTGTAGTGCTGACACATCTTGATTTTGACCACAGCAGCGGATTGCTCGATTTTCCACAAGCAACAGTTCACATAGGTGTAGAGGAATTAGCTAGTTTTGTTCAAGGAAATCCGCGGTACTTGTCTTTTGTTTTGGAACATCAACCCAAAATAGAAGTGTATGCTGCTTCTCCTGAGCATTGGTTGGGATTTGAAGCGAGGTATCTCTCGATTCATTCGGATTTAAAAATGGCTCTAATTCCCCTATTTGGTCATACGATAGGTCATTGTGGTATTACTTTTGAAGTTGATAAACAAGTGTATTTCTATATTGGGGATGCATATTATTTACGAGCAGAATTAACGGATCCCCACCATCCTGTACATGAGTTAACTGCCACTAGGGCTGTGAATAATACGCAACGCATTGAAACGTTAAACCGATTAATGACTTTTGTCAAAGACCATCCAGAAGTTTGTGTATTTGGATATCATGATGCTGCGGAGTTTGATGATGAACTGGGGGCGTTTTAATCCGTTAATTTCCATCCAAAGCGATTACCTATATCTTTTTGATTATTCAAGTATTTCTCAAGTGTATCATACAGAATGTAAAGGAGTGGATTGCCTACACAGTATGTAAATTATAGCATAATGTATACAATTTCTTTCGTTTGTTGTTGTCTGCAATAAAATTAATCTAGTGACTTTAGATAAGGGGTGATTTAGGCGAAGTAATTTGACAAGAAGAAGGAAATCTGAGTTTTTCACCAAGTTTTGACGTGTTTTGAAGGGGGTATATTGATCCGAGAACCAAAGCACCTTCGTATAGTTTAGATAGTTCGATTACGCCTGTAATTATTCTAAAAGAAGAGGATGTAGCGCCTATATTGAATCCAATACCTCAGGTGGATATGACCAATGGACCCATGGATATTGTTATGGTTTGGCGTGCACCAAAACCAGGACAGGTTAAAGTGTCTGGAACGATTACTAAACAACATGTCGGGCTAGAAAATGGAGTGAAGTTTTCTATTGAGCGTTTACATGAAAGCAATATGGGAAGTGCAACCTATGTTTTAGGTCCTAATTTGATGTTGTCTACACAAGAGAGTCACTATCATACCCTGACTGTCGAGAAGGGGGATTTGTTGTTTTTTAGAGCACATACCAATCAAACCCCTTTTGAAGAACTAGGAGTGAAGTGGAATCCTCGTGTTGAATATACAGGTGAAAATCCAGATCCAATTCAAGAGGCGTCTCGTCATGAATCATCCTATGATGAAGGGGTTTTAGTAGGAACTAACCTTGAACATACATTTAAAAAGAAAGGAAAATTCCGCTTGGAGTGGCCTAATTTTAATAATTATGATGAAGATCGCGTGACGATTCGCGTTTCTTTTTTCAAAAAGGGAACCGATGGAGGAGGAAATCTACCTGTAGTAGGAAACAATGTGGTGATTTACGAGAAAACAAGTGATATACGTGAATATACGAGTTTTAATTCCCCTAATCTAGATTTAGATATGAGTTCGATTACCAGTGTACCTAGTAGTTTTCTTTATGTCAAAGTAGAAGTGTTGAGTGATTCTGAAATTGATTGGGGACAACTAGATCGAAAATTTAAACCCAAATTAGTCTCTCTCAATCGCGACAATACGGATGTGTATTTAACGCCTTATTACGGAAATTACAATAAAGTTCACACGAGCCATCCCCCTTTAGAGTATATTGCTTCTGGGCCTAATGTTCGTGTAACAATAAAAAATAATTTCAGCTTATCTGATTGTACAGAGGCTGTTTGTCAAGATCGTTATGTATATTTGGTAGCACGAGGGGGAAGTGGGCAAATTATTCCTTTAGTCAATATGAGAACAGATGAGCCAATAGGATACATGAAGTTTCGTTATAAATTTAATGCGGCGGGTACTATTGTGCAAAAACAGCGTTTGAATGAGAATTATCAATATGTTAATTTAGATGATACCTATGAAATTACCTTAACTTCTAATATTGGATCGAAAGACTTTTTTGAATACTATACTACAGAATATAAAATTGGAGAGTTGTTGGATGCCTATCAAGATAGTACAACAACTCCCTTAATTAAGGTAACAGGAGGAAGTCCTGCTCCTTATACTTATTGATAATAATTTTAGTGAAGCAGGACAAAGTGCAGCATTTATGATTGGAGATGAACTGCTTAATGCAGGGATGAATAAAGTTGTTCCTGGACCAAAAAATGATTTAGGTAAAGAAATCCTTAAACAAGGCGCCTCTTTAAAGTTTAAGATAATTGAGAACGAAGTTAAAAAAGAAAATTAATGAAATTAGTTTATTCTATCCTATGTATTTTAGGAAGTAGTGTATATTTAGTTTATTTATTTAGAAAAAAAAATAAAGATTCTAACTTTTGGGATAAGTCAATGCAAATAAAGGGACTTTTAGGAGGAATTGGTCTTTTTTTGATGGGAATAATAATGTTATATAGATATTTTTTTAATTAAATAGCTATATATTGTATGAAAGATGTATAATTAACACCCACCCCAACCTTCCAAACGGATCCGTTGGGGTTTGTTATTTAGGGGGGATTGTTTAGCAGAAAAAGAAACACCCTACCACCGTTACACTATTTGGCCACCACGCCACCTGGCTCCATCGCTAAAAATGTCTACCAGACATTTTTTTAACGCTCGGCCCTGACATATCCAACGACAATGGCAAAAGTGTTTCAAAAAGGTAAAGTACAGCCAAAGACTACAAAAAAGCAACAGTGGTGTAGTAAAAAAAGTAGTTGGGTTTTGGACAGCTATTTATTATAAAAGAGAATAGAAACTGTTCACTGTAAACCGTTTACTGTCAACTATATTTATCGTCGGTGGAGTAGTGAAGAGGAACGAAGTGAGTCGAAGGCTACGACAGTGAGGATAAACAATGTAGTTTTACAAAGACTACTTTTTTACGTTGAAGACAAAGACTACAATTGAAAAGAATAAAAACAGCCAAATGAAAATTAAAAGATTGTATGCATTTATTTTTACAACATAGTAATTGATTCATTAAAACAAAGTAAATCGATTGTACGAAGTATTTACTGCATTAAAACCAATGGTTAAAGCAAAGAATGATACTGCATTTACTTTATTGAAGTACAAAAGCAGAAAGTCGTCGACGTATTAAAACTACAAAGAAGAAATACCCGATCGCGCGGATTTAACTTCGTTCAGTTCGGCTGAAGCCTCGGGTGCAATCCGTGCGCATAAATTTTGTTTATAAAATAGCCTGTAATCTTCTTTAGTAGGACTTTTTAATCAAATAAACCTTATTTTTATAGGAACAGTTGGTCTTGTAAAGCCCAGGTTGCGTTCGCGCGAGCAAAAGAAGGAGTAGATGTGGTTGAGTGTGGATCCGTTGGCGGAGAAAATGCCTAATTATAATCCTTATGTTTATACATATAATAATCCGATTATGTTTACAGACCCAACAGGAATGATAGGGGAGGAAGTAATTATAAAAGGAGAAAAGAAGCAAGAAGCTTTTGAACAGTTAAAAGCATCGACGAAGTTGAACTTAACTATGGATGCAAATGGTAAAGTTGGAACAGATAATACTAAAGCTAAATCGAAATCGGATAAAAAGCTACTCGAAGCAATTAATTCAACAAATGTTCAAGTTAATGTAAACGCTACTGACAGTAATTATAATTCATCGGGTCGATGGATTGTGGGAGGTTCATATGAAGGAAGTGAGGTAGATGAATCAGGGGTAGTACAAACAATGCAGACAGTTAATCCAAGTCAAACAGATAAGATAGACGGATTTTATAAAATGAAAAAAGGTACAACAATGAAGCATGAAGTATTAGAGTCATACTTAGGAGGAATTAGATCGCCTGGTTTAGGTCAACCTACAGAAGAAAATACGTCAAATTATGATGCTTATTTAAATGCACATAATGATGCAATGAGACTTGATAAAAAATTTAAGGAACCTAATGTGATTTTAGACCCCAAAGGAGTGTATATAAGTAAAAAACCGTATATAGAAGGTTCAAAGAAGAAAAATCCTGAAATTTTAATTAATAATTTAAAAAGATGAAAATAAAAATGTTTTATTTGTTTATTATGTTTTTTTCAGTAAGTTACTGTTTTTCGAATGAAAAAATAAAACTTATGAGAGTCATTAATATACAAGAATTTAAAGAAGCTTATCTGATCAGTTGTCTTTTTGAAAAAAGAGATACGATTTTGGTCGTATCAGAAAAATATGATAATGTTGGAGATTGTTATTTAGAAATAGAAAAGGATAAATGTTATGAAATTAGTTTGATTAATCGACCAAATATTAATATAAATAGTTTTGTTGTAAGAGTTAAAAATACTGTATTTTGGAAAAAAGGAGATAGAATTGATAGAATTCCATATTTCGCAAAAAATATTAAAGGGATTTGTATTGAAAATAATATTTAATAATCCCCCCCAACCTTCCAAAACGGATCAAAGGGGTGGTGTTATTTAGGGGGGATTGTTTAGTGGAAAAAAAGAAACACCCTACCACCGTTACATTATTTGGCCACCACGCCACCTGGCTCCATCGCTAAAAATGTCTACCAGACATTTTCTTAACGCTCGGCCCTGACATATCCAACGACAATGGTAGAAGTGTTTCAAAAGGTAAAGTACAGCCGAAGACTACAAAAAAGCAACAGTGGATTTTAGTTGACAGTTTACTGTTAACAGGTAAGGGTCTCATAGCGACCATTTGGGTAGTACGTCGTATATTACCGATGTTTTAGGAACACCCGTACAATACATTGAGTATTTACCATTTGGAGAGGTTATGGTGGAACAGAGCACCAACAACATTTTAGAGAATGTGTATAAGTTCAATGCGAAGGAGTTAGATACACAAACAGGCTACTATTATTATGGAGCGCGATATTACGATCCAGGAGCGAGTATATTTTTGAGTGTGGATCCATTGGCGGAGAAAATGCCAAATTATAATCCTTATGCTTATACGTTTAATAATCCAATTAACTTTACGGATCCTACAGGGATGGTTCCAGAAGGAGGAGAATGGATACCTGGTACAGATGGTAAGAAAATTGATTTTAAAATAGATGATAAAACACAAAAACCTATTTGGACTTCTAATACTTCTGAAGAGTTTAAAGAAGTTGCTAACACTATGTTAGAAACTAAAATAGGTTCTGAAAATTTAAGAGAAGCTTTAGATAGTAAAGTAAAAATGAGTGTTGAATTTAGTGATGAAAGTAGAGTAGAAGGAGGATCAGCTGAATTTGGAGAAAATATTCCTTTAAAATTATCAAAGGATGGTAAAACAATTTTGGAATCCAAAATTATTATTTACAAAGGGACTACTGATTATTTAAATTCTAATTATGGAAGTGATTGGACAATAGAAAACCCTGATACAGGAGGAGTAATGCATAGTGGTAAATTAAGTAAAATTCAGAATATGGCAGGTACGTTAGGACATGAATTTATGCATACATTAGACAAAAAATCTTCAAATGCTTTGTCTCCTGATAGTAAAGTAGAAGAAAGAGAAAGAAGACCACGACAATTTTCTGAAATGTTCCATTTTCAAATTTCAAACAAAAAATAAATGAAGAAAATTATATTATTATTGTGTTTAGTTTCGATTATTGATATGAGAGCTCAAAATATTGATTCTAAAATTAAAGAAACCATTTATCAATTTATTTATACTGAAAATAAGTACAATGATAGATTGGATTGGAAAAATGAAGCGCAATTGAATTTGTTGATTTATGTTAAGCCTATATATAGCAATATTGAAGGAATAGATGTTTATTTTTTTAGAGTTTTGTTAAAACCAGAACGAACATATTTATTAATAAGCCAAAAGCAAGACATAATAGTTGTAGGGAAAAAAAATAAAGATATGTTTGAAGAAATGAAAGAATTATACGATTTTTTAATATGTTCAAAAGAAGAAAAGTTAAATTTTCTTCAGTGTATATCAAATGATTTGTTCTTTATTTATCAAAATAATTTACAAGTTGAAAATAGTAACAGAATAAAGGTAAATGGTAAATATATTGAATAATATGATGGTATTTAACAATAAAAATATATCATTGATTATAATAAGATGATGGTGTACTGATAATCTAAACCCCAACCTTCCAAAACGGATCAAAGGGGTTTTGTTATTTAGGGGGGATTGTTTAGTGGGAAAAGAAACACCCTACCACCGTTACACTATTTGGCCACCACGCCACCTGGCTCCATCGCTAAAAATGTCTACCAGACATTTTTTTAACGCTCGGCCCTGACATATCCAACGACAATGGTAAAGTGTTTCAAAAAGGTAAAGTACAGCCAAAGACTACAAAAAAGCAACAGTGAATTTTAGTTGACAGTTAGCTGTTAACGGTTAACGGAAGATTTTCAATATAAAGAGAACCAAAACAGCACACAGTAAACCAAAAAAAGTAGTTGGGTTTTGGACAGCTATTTATTATAAAAGAGAATAGAAACTGTTCACTGTAAACCGTTTACTGTCAACTATATTTATCGTCGGTGGAGTAGTGAAGAGGAACGAAGTGAGTCGAAGGCTACGACAGTGGGGATAAACAATTGTGGTTTTACAAAGACTACTTTTTTACATTGAAGGAAAAGACTACAATTGAAAAGAATAAAAACAGCCAAACGCAAATCAAACGATTGTATGTATTTATTTTTACGACAGAACAATTGATTCATTAAAGCAAAGAAAATCGATTGTACGAAGGATTTACTGCATTAAAACCAATGGTTAAAGCAAAGAATGATAGTACATTTACTTTATTGAAGTACAAAAGAAGAAAGTCGTCGACGTATTAAAACTACAAAGAAGAAATACCCGATCGCGCGGATTTAACTTCGTTCAGTTCGGCTGAAGCCTCGGGTGCAATCCGTGCGCATAAATTTTGTTTATAAAATAGCCTGTACTTTTCTTTAATAGGTCTTTTTCAATCAAATAAACCTTATTTTTATAGGAAGAGTTGGTTTTGTAAACTCGATTGCGCGTATTTAACTTCGTTCCCTTCGGCTGAAGTCTCGTGTTTAGTGTATGAGGATGAGGTCTAAAAAGGCACGGATTGCAAATCCGCGCTATCGGATTATGCGTTGTGTAAAATGAAATGTCAAGGCATGTGTAAAAAGGCTCCCGTAGTCTACCTTTCAGAACACGATACCTATAAAAAGGAAGTAACGAAGAAAAAAGCAAAGAAAATTTTTGAGAAATACATTACAGCTGCTGTTTTATCTTCTTAAATTTAGTCTTTAGTTCAGGCGAAAATGATTAGAATAACTAGTTGTAAGTGGAAATAAAAGTACATAATGTTTCCTGTTCAGTCTGTATTATATTCTTAATTTCCAGCCTTATTTTTATAAAAATCACATAAAACCCTGCTAATTTTTAGTAGATTATAAGTGGTATTTCCATATAGTCTCAGTAGCTTAGTATACAATTTTAAAAGAGTATCGTATGCCTTGGAATCCCGCAGTATATAACAAGTTTAAGCAGGTTCGTTTTTTGCCTTTTTTCGATTTAAGCGAAATGATTCAAGAGACACAACGAATGAAATCAGTAGATTTAGGATGTGGTACAGGAGAACAAACAGCATTATTGGTCGAGAAGTTCAAACAGGCTACTTTTGTGGGTATAGATTCTTCCGAAGAAATGCTTGAACAAGCAGAACTTTTAAAATCAGATCGGTTAGAGTTTAAATGTCAAACCATAGAAAAGTTTGTAGAAACGAATGAATCATGGGATGTTATTTTTAGCAATGCCGCACTGCAATGGTCTGATAATCATCAAGAATTATTTCCAAAACTTATTGCTAAGTTAAATCCAGGAGGACAGTTTGTTGTTCAGATGCCCTATCAACCTGAAAATATACTAAATAAATTACTTTACACCCTTGCTGAATCAGAGCCTTATCGAACCCAACTAAAAGGTTGGAACAGACCTTCTTCTGTATTGTCATTAGATGACTATGCTCAAATGATGTTTGATGGTGGATTAAGTCAGCTGAGTATTTCTCAACGTATTTATCCCATAATAGCGCAAGATCATCATGCGTTATATGAATTTATTTCAGGCTCAGCTTTAATACCTTATATAGAAAGGTTAAAAGAGGAGGAAAAGGCTTCATTTATAGAAGCTTTTAAAGCAGAAATAGCGAATTCTTTTAAAAAACTCCCTGCTTTATATGCTTTTAAAAGAATATTGCTTTATGGTAAAAAAGAGTAAGATATTTTTTTAAATTAAGTGTTATGCCTAAAATGAAATGTACTTGTGGTGAAATTATAAATTTAGGTGGAATACCTTCTCCACATCAATATCTATTTATCTCGGATACTGATTTTGATCAATTTCAAGATACTATTGAAGCAGAGGAGGTGTATTTAAAAATGAAAATTTGTATTCAATGCCCTTTGTGTTTGCGTTTGCATATTTATAAAGAAGGATTTGATCGATCAGGACAAATTTATCTTTTAGAAAAAGAATAAAACAGCTTATAGGATTGATGGTTTTGTCTTGCAGGTACTCTTGATATAAAACAAAATCATATTGAAACATTTATAAGCGTACTTAGCAGGTGTAACACAGTTAATCTAGCTTTAATTTAGAAGTGAGATACTAGAGAAAAAAGAGGATAATGGATGAGAGGTTAAAAGGTATGACAATCAATGAACGATTGTATACAAAAGGGTTAATTAATGCTTTTGATAGGGCTATTGTACAACGTGATGTTGAAAAGATTATTGAAATTTTGAGTGAAGTAGAAGTTGAAGATGAACATTCTATTCAGCATATTTTGCAATCGCTAAATCTTTTAAGTACTAATTTCGAATAGCTATATGGGAAGTAAACAGATTGTGTTTTTTGCTCTTCTAGAAGATATTAAACCTCTTCTTTTAGAAATTGAATCTACTATTGAAATTTCATATTATTTAGTTGGATTACAAACTGATTTAAAAATAACTACATTTCATGGGGTTGATGAACTATCGAATATTGGTTTTGTTTCATTTGGAGATTGGAATAAAATTGATCGATATTTAGTTCAAAAAAAAGGAGAAGCTTTGAATCGTAGAGTAGTCATACAAAAAGATGGAACTACAAAATTTGCTATAGATCAAATGATTAATCCTAAATCAATTGAATTGAAAGTAGGAGGTATTTATTTAGCAGAAGAAAAAGTAATTATTGCAGGTAGAGTGGCTACAATCTCTAACGGCATGGATTCTAATGTTTTATTTAAACTATTCGCCTCTAAAATAAAAAAGTCTTTTCGTGTAATTGATTCTTTTTATGTTGGTCCTCTTGCAGAAGTAAGGTTAAAAAAAGGTTGGCGATTGGTTGCAAATACGAAATTAGCTAGAGATTTTGATTTAAAAGTACAGTAAGTATTAGTTATAGTAAAAGTTGTATTATATGGTTAGAGAGAGGGATTTGAAAAAGTTTCGTTTAGGTAAAATGAAATTTTAAAATGGTAGAAGTCTTTATAAAGAAGTATTGGGATGAAGAAAATGTAATGTTTTTTATACATTTTCAAGAGGGTAAAGCAATGAGACAAGTGGAAATCAACCCCACGTCCAAATTGTTGCTTACAGCAGAGTGTCCAATGAAAGGAGATTCTATGTTATATGATCAATCTTTAGATGAATTAGAACTACAAGAGTCAGATTTTATTACACAAGAGGAGTTTGAATTAATTTGGGAAGAGAAATAGTTTGGATAGAATTAAAACCACGATTCAATTGTTATATTGTTGATATTGAGTCTATTTGATAAAAACAGAAATTTGAGTTTAATAGTCCACAAGATATAGATAAAGTAGTAAATGAAAGGAAAGAAAAGGAAGGAGGATTTTTTTGAAACAAGAATTGAAAAAACAACTATTTTGTTTATTCTATTAGGTATGTTTTTTCTGATAATTGGTCAGTACATTTTCGCGGGCTTGTTTTTTATTGCTATTGCTTATTCTTGTTATATTTTTCTCCAGCATGGATTACTATCGATTTATTTCACAAATGATCGGATACAGTATAGATGTATGCATAAGTTTAGAATTTGTGTAGGGGAATTATTACAAAGTGAATTAGATGAAAGCAGTTTGGTGCTGACAAGGAAAATGACAGGATCAAATTCTTATGAAGAACTCCTGTTTTTTCAGGATAAAGAGATTTTGTTTAGAGATAGTGAGCTAGGGTTTAGAAACTTAAGTAAAAACAGGAAATCTGCCTTAATAAAAAGGATGGAACAATTGATTAGTAAGTAATAACTAATTAGTAATCGATGGTGCGGATTGTACCTTAAATTCGTGCCATCGGAGAGAGCGAATTTGTCATACCACAAAAAAGCAACTAGCAAAAAAACATTTTGCTACAAACACTATTTTTCTTTATCAAAATTTAAATCGTAGTTTTATCCCTTTAAATACACACCCATTGAAAAAAGGAATCATCATCGTCATTGTTGTTGTGGCTGTTGCTGTACTGCAATTCAGTCATTTTATGAAGAACCAGCCAAGCAAAGTAGAAGTAGTACAAACCGAAGCGATTGATTTTGTTGTTGACAAAATTGAGGTTTCCTCTGATGGAACCTATTCTTTTTATGATGATGCAGGTAATCTATTTAGTAGTTATACCTTTGATGCACCTAAAGAAATCATTAAGGGTGATCATATCGTACAAGATGCAAATTCAGCTGAACTAATCGTGTATCGCTTTGATCAAAAGGGAACGAAACAAGTGTTTCTTCGAGTAAATCGAAAATAAGAATGAATTATACCTATGCGATCCAAATAGATTATTTTATGCCTCTGTTTTTTTTCATTGGCGGAGGAGCTATTGGATACGCGATGGAATTGGATTACTTAAATATCTTTTTGTGTGCTATTGCTATTCCTGCAGTTATTGCGTTGTTTAGTTATGCATATGCCGATATTGAGATTCAACTTGATGGTGTACAGCGGCAATTTATTTACACTTATAGTCGATGGGGGAAAAAAACAACAGAACGTTACCCTTTAGACGAATTGACGTATGACTATAGCTCGATGTTTACCCAGCAGGGTAAATCGGCTAAACTTCATATACGACATGGAAAAAAGACGGTATTCAAACCAAGAATAAGTGCGCATTCACTCCATGTTGAGCAACAAGAACACTTGGCCGGTTGCTTAGAAGAACTCGGTATTAAAAGAAGGTTTAACTAGTTGATCAACAGATTAACAATTATCAGATAAATGTTCTGATTTAAAGATGTATTTTCTTTAATCCAAAATTATCTTGATTTGTTATTTTGCTTAATCGATTAGATTATCTAACCCTCCTAAACATTTTTACCTTCTTAACCCATTAAAATGCAATCAGTTAGTTTTATAATTTAAGGATGTATTTTTCTTTAATCAATAATCTAGCAAAAAAGCAACTTGCGAAAAAACGAAAAAGCAAATCTAAAGGTTAACAATAATCAGTTAGCAATTGATAAAATAATAACTCAGCGAGATAAAGAAAATACGCGTTCATCTATAATTTGAGCAACTTCATAACAAGCAACATAGTTATCGAAATCTTCTGAATAGCAAATTGCTCTTTAATAGGAAGAGTTTACAAAAACACAAAAAGTCAACAAACAAACTATCGTTTCGTTTTAATCAATTGATTCACGCGATACATCAATACGATACTCAAACAAGAAACGGCAACTACTACATATCCGACAATATCATAGTTCATCAAAGGGCTATTTTTATGCTCTTGGTAAACGATTAAACCCGCAATTGCAGCGGCGATTCCACCCGCAATTTGTTGAATAGAGGAGTTGATACTCATAAAAGCCCCTCGGTCTTGCCCCTCTGGAACGGCACTAGTTAGGGCAGAAGAAGGCACCATACGACTCATAATGCCAAACATCATTAAGATATTGATTACCATTACCAGCCACAGTGGAATTTGCGCCATATTGGTATAGACTACACAAACCAACATCAACCAAATGGAAGCAATACTGAATAAAAGATACTTATTCATTTTATCACTTAGCTTTCCAATGAAAGGCATGAAAATCAAAGAAGTAACACCGGAAACCATAAACAATAACGGCAATTGATCAGGATGAACCCCTAGATTATTCACCGCAAAGATTGTCCCGAAAGGCATCATCATAAAACCACCTACAGAGAGGAAAGTAGTAGCGACAAAACCAATGCGGTATTCTTTGTTTTTCAGCGTATTCCACAAGTGCATGAGTGGTTTGTGATCTTGTTGTAGTGCTAAATGTGCATTGACAGGGCGCAAATAAAAACCAATGAGCAGCGCAATGACAATAGAAAGTGCGACAATTAAAAAGAAAGGCGCTTCCCAAAACCATTTGTTGGCAATATATAAACCAATGGGAATACCCAATACCTGACTGGCACCAAATCCCATTTGAACAAATCCCATCACGCGTCCACGTTGTTGTAAACTAAAAATATCCGTAATAATCGCCATAGAAATAGAACCAATCACACCGCCAAATAAACCCGTAAAGATTCGAGCGGCAACTAAGGTTTCATAGGAATAAGCCAATCCACAAAACAAAGTTCCAACAATGAAACCAATGTAGAAAAAAAGCAACAATTTCTTGCGGTCAAATTTATCTGCGAAACCCGCTGTAAGCAATCCCGATGCCCCAGCACTAAACGCATAAGCAGAAACAGCAATACCAAAGTCCTGTGTATCCATAGCTAAACTTTTGAGCAATAAGTCCCCAAGAGGAGCCATAACCATAAAGTCTAGAATAACAGTAAATTGCGTGATAGCGAGTATAAAGATGACAAATTTCTCATACCTTGAAAAAGGCACTGTTGAAGTTGTTTCCATAATTGATAATGAACTAGGTTGAGTTTTACGATTCCTTTGCTTCTAAAAAAGACTTAAAAGCAAAAGCATGCAAATATAGGGGATTATTCCCTCTAGAGGGGAACCGTTCGTCAAGTAGTACGCTAATTTAGAATAAGATAAAATAGTTGTTCGTTGAGATGTTATCAAACTTACCCCATTTTACAAAAAAGCAGAAAAAACAAAATTCATTTCGTAATTTGTACACCATAAGATAGAACACATGAACGACAGAATAAAAGAAGAACCTCAGATTTACGGGGCCCTTCGCATTTACAATGAAGAGACGTTTTTTGAAACCGCAGCTTTTGGTCGGCCTTATCGACCTAAGCGGTCTTCCATTTTGTTTGTTCATCGCGGTCGCATTCGCATGAAAGAACAGATTCACGAAATGGAGATTGTTGCATATTCTTTTCTACTAATTAATACCAAATATGTATATGAAATTCTAGAAATTGAACCTCATACCGAATTTCGATTAATGGGGTATGATCGCGCTTTTGTTGAGAATAGTACCTTTCAGCTCAATAAAGTAAAAGTATACAAAGACCTTAAAAATCAGTTGAAGCGCATTTTTACTATTTCTCCTTCTGAATTTGCCATCTTTTGGGAGAATATAAAACTGTTGGATTACTATACACAACACTTTCAAACCACAACCTATGCGGAGCAAATTATTCAAAGTTATTTCAATATTTTGTTGTATCATCTCGTGGGAATTGTGGCCCCATTACACGAAGAACAATTGTCTCAACTCAACAGACAACAAAAGTTAACCTATAACTTTGTCAATTTAGTTTCAGATTGCTATCTACAAGAAAAAAGTGTACAATTTTATGCCGATGCCCTATCGATTTCCATTCGGTATTTAAGTGCTGTAGTAAAAGAGGTGGCTCAACGAACTCCCAATCAAATCATCAGTGAATTTATTGTAAACGAAGCGAAAGCTCAATTAAGTGATTCGACTATTTCGCTTAAAGAAATTGCGACTAAACTTCATTTTAGCGATCAATATGCTTTTACCCACTTCTTTAAAAAACATCTTGATATGAGTCCAACGCAATATAGAACGTTGGTTAATAAGATTAAATAGTACTTTTAAACATCTTATTGCTCATTTTAATCATTGTAGACCTCTGAAAGTGCTTCTACCTTTGTAGGGATCAAACAAAGGAAAGAATGAAAAGAAAATTGCGCACAATACTCGTTGGTTTTGGTGCTTTATTGTTTTCATCTATAGGAAGTTATGCTCAAGAAAAAACGAAGCAACTGTCCGTAGAAGAACTCATTGAATTAGCATTAGCCAATCACCAACAACTCAAAATAAGTGCCCAACAAAAAGAAATTGCAACCCAACAAACTCAAATTTTAAAACAACAACAATTACCAACGATTGGTGTTTCTGCAACAGCGGCCTATATTGGAGATGCTTTGATTCTCGATCGGAATTTTTCAAAGGTTATGACTAAGGATATGCCTCATTTTGGCAATTCCTATGCCATACAAGCTTCCGAACTACTCTATAAGGGAGGAGCGATAAAAAAGGCAATTGAACTTTCTACCATTGGTCAACAATTGACTGAATTAGATTGGATTAAAGACCAACAGAGTATTAAGTTTCTGGTGATTTCCAATTATTTAGATCTCTATAAATTGTTGAACCAACAAGAAGTCTATCAAAATAACAGACAATTAGGAGCAATCCGATTAGAGAATGTCAAACAGTTTTACAGTCAAGGCATGTTAACGAGAAATGAGGTAATTCGAGGAGAATTAGCCCTTCAAAATATCGATCAAGCCCTTTTGGTTGTGGACAACAATGTTTCGATAGTCAATTACAATTTGAATATTGCTTTGGGATTGGAGGTGAATAACCGCATTATCCCTTCAGAAGTAGTAGAAGAAAAAGAATTGATTGGGCCTTATGACAGTTATTTAACCTTGGCCTATGAGCATCATCCTAGCTTGCAACAAACACAAAAGGCGATAGAAGCAGCGAATAAAAAGATAGAGCTAGCTAAGACCGATCAATATCCTGCCTTAGTTGCTATGGGAGGCTATAACATGAGTCGACCGATTACAACCTCAAACCCCGTGATGGACATGTATTCCAATACTTGGCAAGTAGGCGTGTCGTTGAGTTATAGTTTAGATAATTTGTATAAAACGCCTCAAAAGGTCAAGTTAGAAAAATTAGAAAAGACCAAGGCGAAAGATACTCAAATACTAGCTTTACAACAGGTTGAGATGAGTGTTCACGAGGCTTATGCTAAATATGAAGAGTCTATTCAACAAGCACATCTTTTAGAGAAAAGCCAACAATTGGCACAAGAGAATTACCGTATTATTGAGGCAAAATACTTAAATCAATTGGCGATTCAGGCAGAAATGACAGATGCTACCAACGCAAAACTCGAAGCAGAACTGCAATTTGCCAATGCACAAATCAATGTACTTTATCAATATTATAGTTTATTAAAAGCAACGGGAACGTTGTAAAAATTGCTACAATTATCATGGAACAAACAGACAATACTACCCATACAGAACCACAAGAAAAGAAAAGTTCTCCTATTACGATTAATAATAAACAGGATGTAATCAAAAAACGCAAGATTATTGTGATCAATACCTTGACTTTTTTGATTGTCGCTTTTGCTTTCTATTGGCTTTTGACCAAATATTTTCACATAGGCGATAAGGACTATACCGAATCAGCGCAGGTTGAAGAATACATCAACCCGATTAATACACGCGTATCGGGCTATATTAAAGAAATTAAATTTATTGAACACCAAATCGTCAAAGCAGGGGATACCTTGGTTATTTTGGATGATCGGGAGATTCGCACTCAAGTAGAACAAGCAGAAGCTGCTTATTTAAGTGCTCTAGCGGCTAAAGAAGTGACGTTGTCTAGTATGCAAACGGCAAGTAATAATATTGGGGTATTCGATTCTAATATTCAAGGAGCGCAAGCGCGTTTGTGGAATGCGGAGCAAAATAAAAAGCGTTTTGAGAATCTATTAAAAGTAGAAGCAGTAACCCAGCAACAGTATGATCAAGTAAATACAGAGTATCAGGCGGCAAAATCGTCTTTTGATGCGTTGAAAAAGCAACAGACAACGACGCGTTTATCCGTTTCGGAAATTCAAACACGCTTAGCCTTAAATGAAGCCGATATAAAACGCACAAAAGCCATGTTGGATATGGCGGAACTCAATTTGTCTTATACCGTAGTGAAAGCTCCATACGATGGAACCATGGGGAGACGTTTGATTAATCCAGGACAATTGCTCAATCCGAGTCAACAAATAACAACGATTGTTCGCGATAATGAAAAATGGGTAACGGCTAATTTCCTAGAATCACAAATGCCAGATGTTCAAATTGGAACGGTATTGACTATGACAGCGGATGCAGTTCGTGGAACCCAATTCGAAGGGGTAGTAACCGCTATATCCGCAGCAACAGGAAACCGATATTCTAGTGTGCCAACAGATAATTCAACTGGAAATTTTGTTAAAGTACAACAGCGAATCCCAGTGCGTATTGAGTTTACAGCTGCCAATGCTCCAGAAGCTATTCAGCGCTTGAGAGCCGGGATGAATATGAATGTACAATTAAAAAATAAGTAGGACCAACAAATTATGTATAATCAAGGATTATTTCACTCTTGGGTACCCAAGTCAGTCATGCTATTGCTTATCGTAGTCATTGCATTGATTTTCTTCGGAATTAGTGCCATCTATACCCCCAATATTACCTATTTGGTAGGAAGTACAGGTGCCATGAGTGAATATTATTTATGGGCTAACTATGCTAGTGTCGTGGGAATGGGAACGGTGATGCCCTTAATTGTTCGAATCAAAGCGCGTTTTAGAACCAAAGAAATCCTAGTGGGGTGTTTGACGGGAATTGCACTTTTGTTTGTTGTGATGGGAACAACTCATCAACCTCAGGTCATTATTGGAGCCTCTTTTTTAATTGGTGTGTTTAAAATGTTGGGGATGATGGAGGTTGTATTACCTCTGATGTTCATCTTAGCAAAAGATGGTAATCGCGGGCGTTTTTACAGTATTTTTTACACAGCAGTACTTATTGTAACACAAATTTCTGGATACTATATTACTAAAATTTCTTACTATGCCAATTGGCAATTTGGTTACTTCGTTTATGCATCTATCTGTTTAGTAGCAGCGATGATTTGTATCGTCTTTCAACACAACCAACGCTTTATGCGCAAAGTGCCTTTGTATTATATCGATTGGTTCAGTGTATTGTTATACATCAGTTCTTTTATGATTTTGGGCTATATTTTAGCATTTGGAAAACAACAAAACTGGTTTGAATCCAATCAAATGAAATATGCAACACTGACTTTTATTATACTGACCTTTGCCTTCTTTTTTCGACAACAACTCTTGACTCGTCCTTTTTTATCGCTAAAAGCGTTTAATAAGAACAATGTACGTCATGGTATTGTTATGTTGATGTTTTTGGGCATGTATTTAGCAACTACTAACCTCCAAAATACATTTGCAATGGGAGTATTGGGGTATAATGCTTTAACCAATGCATCATTGAATATGATGATGATTCCCGGTTTGCTCATGGGGGCTATCATTTCGTATCATTGGTTCAATCGATTGATCCCCATTCGAATGCTTACCTTTTTGGGATTTGCTTCTTTTATGTTGTATACGGTGATGATGTATTTCTTCATGGTACCCGAATTGAACTACAATTTATGGTTGTTACCTCAATTCTTTAAGGGAATGGGAATGAGTATTTTGTTTATTGTGATTTGGTATTATACCCTGGATAAATTGGATATCCCAAGCTTATTGAGTTTAATCGGTTTTGTCCTACTTTGGCGTACGTTTATCTCATTGGGAATATTCAGTGCGTTGTTTACATGGCTACAATATAAATTACAATTGCAGAGCTTGAGCAATTTGGCGGTGTATTTAGATGATGTTTGGTTAAGTCAATCAGGTGGAGGAGGTGTACTTCGTGTAGTACAGCTCAATGCTGTCTTAGCGGCAAATAAAATTATCTTTGGATTTATTAATATCTTGGGAATAGGGATTTTACTTTATGCTTTATTCCATCATTATGGCCGTACGAAAGATGTGTTAACCCGCATTCGAATGTCGAAAATCGGACAATTGTGGATCAGCAATAAAGACAAAGAAAAGATTGATGAACAATTGCATGGGTAAGGTTATAGGTTTGTACGAAAAGCAGTTTTCTTTTATTAGAGGCTGCTTTTTTTGTGTGTTGCATGTTGATTGTTGTTTGTTAAAATCTTTTTGAGGGAGTAATTTTGGAATACCTTTTGTTTTAATTGTAAGATAAAAATCTTTATACTGTGTTCGATTTATGCATATTTACTCTTTTGAAAAATTAACTGTCTGGCAGAATGCAAGAAACACAACAAAAACAATCTATTTATTGACAAGAAAATTCCCTGAGGAAGAAAAATTTGGTTTAGTTTCTCAACTAAGAAGAGCTATGACAAGTGTTACGGCTAATATTGCTGAAGGAATTTCTAGATCTACATCCAAAGATAAACATCGAATGTTGAATATTTCATATTCATCTGCAATTGAGGTGATTAATTTTTTAATTCTATGTTTAGATTTAGAATTGATTACAGAAGAGGAATATCTCGATTTACGAAAGAAATTAGAACATATTACCAATCAGCTTTATAGTTTATGTAGGAAGTTAAAGGATTGAGTATGTTGTTTGTTGAACAAATGCCGTTAATCGTGCAACAAACAACCAACAACCAACAATCAACAAATCTCATACCCAAAACGCACAATAGCCACCAGCATAATAAAAAGGAAAACATAGCGCACCCATTGTTGCCCTTTTAAAATGGCTAATTTCGCACCACAGTATCCACCAATCCCATTACATACAGCCATGGGAAGAGCAACAGACCAGATGATTTGACCTTTGAGTAAGAATAAGCCAATGCTTCCTAAATTGGTAAAGAGGTTGATTAGCTTCGCATAAGCAGAAGCTTTATAAAAGTCGAACCCAATGAGGAAGATGAATCCCATTATAAAGAAAGTACCCGTTGCAGGGCCGATAAATCCATCGTAGAATCCAATAACTAGAGCAATAATTACACCGTAGACATAGCGTTTTTGCGTAGTTATTTCCGTTAAGTGTTTTTTGGTAAAATCCTTTTTAAAATAGGTAAATACCCAAAGCGCAATCAGAATGACTAAGAGCAAAGGCTTCATAAAGTCATTGTTGACAATTGTTAGAGTATAAGAACCAACAAATGCACTACCGAAGGAGATTAGAGCAAGAAAGAGAAAATAAGACCATTGAATACGCGTCTGTTTGAGGTATTGAAGAACAGCTATGGCAGTTCCTGAAAAAGCGGGAATTTTAAGCGTTCCAATAACGGAAGAAACAGGAATATTAGGTAATAAAGCTAAACCTAGAGGTGTCTGGATCAAACCACCACCACCGGCAATGGCGTCAATAAAACCTGCACAAAACGCAATAATACACAGATAAAAAATCAAATCTATTTCCATAAAAAATGCACCCATTGGAATTATGGATGCAAAGGTAAATCTTCTACGGATTTAATCGGAGATAATCCAAAATAAAATCCACGCGTTTTTCAATTGTTGTACAAGGGATT
This sequence comes from Myroides sp. 1354, assembly GCF_030324495.1. Lineage (GTDB taxonomy): Bacteria > Bacteroidota > Bacteroidia > Flavobacteriales > Flavobacteriaceae > Flavobacterium. The sequence goes on from NZ_JACAGN010000005.1 coordinate 229,320, forward strand.
GTAACCAATTGATAATTGAATTTTTCATAGGTTGTTCGCATGATCTCATAAGTTCGAATTGCAAGGTCAAAATTCTGTTTTCGCTCCTTGTCTTGGGTGTAAATACTTTCCCAAGGAGAAAAGATAAATACTGTTGTAGCATACAACAGCTGTTTTGCTAATTGGTATTGATTAGGATGGATGGTTAGTTGTTCCAATTGCGCATATCCGATGCTGTCGAGTAAACCGCGATCAAAAAAAGTAAGTTGATCTGTCTGTTGTTGATAATCGATAAGAGAAGATTCAAACATCAATTCAAAGAACCGCTGTTTATTAAGCCAAGGTAAAGCATCACCTTGTTCTTGAATTTGTTGTTGGATGATGGCACGTCCCACTTCTGGAACAGTACAATAGCCTAAAGTAGACAACGCTTCTAATGTGGTGGATTTTCCACTACCTGGACCACCAGTAAAAATATAATAAGGTATCATAACAAATGAATATAGTTAGTTATATCCTGTTTAGTATTGCATAATACAGTGTATTAAACAATTAGGATTCGAATTAAAAAAAGCACAGTATTGAATTAAAAAGAGGGAGAAGCGGGAAAGAATAAAAATGAAAAGTGTAAGACACAGTTGTAGAAAAATTCCCAAAAAAGTAGAAAAAAGAGACAGGACAACCAAAAGAAAATGGGTAGGTCGTCAATAGCAAATATAGTGTTTTTTAGTGGAATTTTGATGAAAAGGTATAAGGGTGAGAGGGTAAAAAAAGTAACCTTTTTCTACAAGAGAAAAAGGTTACTTCGGGTTTGTTGTTTTTGCATGTAATATGCGGCTACTTTTGGGTTGTCTTATATTTGCAGTTTGGGTATTTAGTATACTACAAAACCCGTGCCAAAAATAGTTATCAGTTATGGGTTATGGGTTATCAGTTATGGGTTATCAGTTATGGGTTATCAGTTATCTGTTATCAGTTATGGGTTATCGGTTATGGGTTATCGGTTAATTTTCTGATTTAAGGATATATATTCTTTAATCGATAATCTGACAAAAAAGCAACTAGCGAAAACACGCAAAAGCCAATCTAAAGGTTTTCAGTTATCGGTTAATTTTCTGATTTAAGGATATATATTCTTTAATCCGAAATTCTCTTGATGGGTTAATCGGTTAAACCATCTAACCTTCCTAACCCATTAAAAATATTTTTTCTTTAATCGATAATCTGACAAAAAAGCAACTAGCGAAAAAATGCAAAAGCCAATCTAAAGGTTATCGGTTAATTTCTGATTTAAGGATATATATTCTTTAATCGATAATCTGACAAAAAAGCAACTAGCGAAAAAACGCAAAAGCAAATCTAAACATACAGATGCAACCCCATTGCAAAAGAACACCAAGACGTGTGTAAATTCAAAAAACTTTCTATTTTTGTATGGATGAAAAACTACAACTACATATTATCCTTACTATTAGCAATAACCATTGCGGTTATTTCTTTTTATCCTTGTGCGGATCGATATGTTTCTCCTGTAGGACCAACGGAAACAGTTACAGCAGCTGTAGTTGAAAAACAACATACAGACCATGCAGCTGACTCATGTTCTCCCTTTTGTGCTTGTGTATGTTGTGCGGTTTCAGTGAATTTAACCCTGCCGAATTACAGTGTACCTCAAATGGAACAATTGGTGATTACTGAAAAAACACTGTTACCTTATCCCTTTGTTGAGACTGTAGTCTACAGTATATGGCAACCACCCAAACTCGTATAATTACTTCGTATTCTTGTCGTTAATCACAGAGAGATTAACGCCTTTTTTCACGTTTATAATTATATAGAGATGCTAGATAAAATCATTCATTTTAGTATCCGAAACAAATTTATCATTGGACTTTTCGTATTGGGACTTATCGCAGTAGGAAGTTATTCTTTGGTACATTTGCCTATGGATACACAACCTGATATTACCAATAATCAGGTACAAATTATTACAAGTTCGCCTACTTTGGCAACCCAAGAGGTGGAGCAATTTATTACTTATCCCATTGAACAAGCTGTTAAGCCAATTCCCAATATTACGGAGTTGCGTTCAATTAGCCGTTTTGGCTTGAGCGTAGTCACTGTTGTTTTTAGTGAAGACACCGATATCTATTGGGCTAGAAATCAGATCAATGAAAATTTAAAAGCCGCAGAAGAAGTAATCCCTAAAAATGTGGGAACACCAGAACTAGCTCCTGTGAGTACAGGATTAGGTGAAATATATCAATATGTTGTTTATGCCAAAGAAGGCTATGAAGATCAATACAATAGTATGGATTTGCGTACTATTCAAGATTGGATCATAAAACCTCAATTAATTGGTGTAAAGGGAGTTGCGGAAGTAAATACGTTAGGAGGACATCTGAAACAATATGAGGTATCGGTGCAACCTGATCGTCTGAAAAGTATGAATACATCCATCATCGAGATTTTTGATGCCTTGGAACAAAATAATGAAAATACAGGAGGTGCTTATATTGATAAAAAACCCTATGCGTATTTCATTCGTAGTATTGGTATGGTACAATCAATGGAAGACATTGAAAAGATTGTTGTTAAAACAGTCAATGGTACTCCCATTTTAATTCGCGATGTAGCGGAAGTAAAAATTGGCAGTAGCATTCGCTATGGTGCAGTGACCAAAGATGGAAAAGGAGAAGATGTAAGCGGTATGGTGATGATGTTGAAGGATTCTAATACGCAAGAAGTGGTGAAATTGGTCAAAGAAAAAATGACACAAATTGAAAAAACACTTCCAGAAGGGGTGGCGATAGAATCTTTTATTGATCGTACCAAACTCATCGACAAAACGGTGAGTACGATTCAAACCAACCTTATTGAGGGAGCCTTGATTGTTGTATTTGTTCTAGTTTTATTACTCGGAAATTGGCGTGCAGGATTAATCGTTGCTTCCGTAATTCCGTTGTCTTTGCTCTTTGCTATTAGCTTGATGAAACTGTTTGGTGTTAGTGGTAACCTAATGAGTTTGGGGGCAATAGATTTTGGATTGATTGTCGATGGAGCCGTGATTATTGTAGAGGCTATTGTTCATCGACTGCATATCGGAAAAAATAGGAAACTCACCCAACAGGAGATGAATGCCGAAGTATATCAAGCTGCTTCTAAAATTAGAACCAGTGCCTCTTTTGGGGAGATTATTATCTTGATTGTTTACTTGCCAATTTTAGCCTTAACGGGAATTGAAGGCAAGATGTTCGGTCCTATGGCGATGACGGTATCTTTTGCTATTTTGGGAGCCTTTATTCTGTCTTTGACCTATGTGCCGATGGCTTCTTCTTTATTCTTGAAGAAAGAAGCAGGAAAGACAAAACCGAATTTTAGCGATAAATTAATTGATAAATTATATCGTATTTATAAACCAATATTGGAAAAAGCATTCAAAGTAAAGCGATTCGTTTTAGTACTTGCTTTTGGTTTATTTGCTTTAGCTCTTGTAGTGTTTAGTAAAATGGGAGGGGAGTTTATCCCAACTTTGGATGAAGGGGATTTAGCTACCCATATTATTATTTCTTCGGGGAGCTCACTTTCACAAGAAATAGAAACTACCACCAAAGCAGAGCAAATTTTGATGGAGAATTTCCCAGAAGTAAAGATGGTGATTTCTAAAATTGGAAGTGCTGAAATTCCCACTGATCCCATGCCGATGGAAGCTGCAGATATGATTATTGTGCTCAAGGAGAAAAAAGAGTGGACTTCTGCAACAACCAAAGAGGAATTAATTGATAAAATGGAAGCCGCTTTAGAGCAAATTCCAGGAGTTACAACCGAGTTTTCTCAGCCAATTCAAATGCGTTTTAACGAGTTAATGACAGGGGTGCGAAGTGACGTAGCCATCAAAGTATTTGGAGAAGATTTAGATCGCTTAGCGAGTATTGGCGATGAGATAAACGGCATGATTGCGAACGTACCAGGTGTTTCTAGCCCTAAATTGGAACGCGTAACCGGATTGCCGCAAATATCCATTAAATACGACAAGGATAAATTGGCGTTGTACGGATTGAAAATTGCCGACATCAGTCAGATTATCCGCGCGGGATTTGCCGGTGAAACGACAGGATTGGTTTACGAAGGAGAAAAGCGATTTGATTTGGTTGTTCGCTTGGATCAAGCATCGAGATCGGATATTGAAAACTTAAAAAATTTCTTTGTTCCCCTTGCGGATGGACAACAAATTCCCCTAAGTCAGATTGCAGACATTGATTATGAAGATGGTCCACAGCAAATTAGTCGTGAGGATGGAAGAAGACGCATTGTTTTGGGATTCAATGTCAAAGGACGCGATGTGAAGAGTGTGGTACACGATATTCAAGAAAAATTAGATGCACAATTGAAATTGCCAGATGGATATTATATTACCTATGGTGGTCAATTTGAAAACTTAGTAGAAGCAACAAATCGCTTGATGATTGCCGTACCGATTGCTTTAGCTTTGATTTTTGTACTGCTGTACTTTACGTTTAAATCTGTCAAACAATCCTTGATTATCTTCACTGCAATTCCCCTATCAGCCATTGGAGGTGTGGCAGCTTTGTGGTTGAGAGATATGCCATTTAGTATTTCTGCTGGTGTGGGATTCATTGCGCTATTTGGAGTAGCCGTACTGAACGGGATTGTCTTGATTGGTCAGTTTAATCAACTAAAAGAACAAGGAATGGATTTATATGAACGCATTATAGAAGGGACTAAAATTCGCTTGCGCCCAGTATTGTTAACGGCAGCAGTGGCTTCCTTGGGATTCTTGCCCATGGCTTTGAGTACAAGTGCAGGGGCAGAAGTACAAAAACCATTGGCAACAGTAGTCATTGGTGGATTAATAACGGCAACATTGTTGACGTTAATCGTCTTACCGATTATCTATTATTATGAAGAAAGAGGATTTCGAAAAACCAAAAAGAACCAGACAGCAGTCTTAACGATTTTAGCTCTTTTAGCAATAAGTGGTGCGCAGGCCCAAGAAGTGAGACGTCTTTCTTTGGAGCAAGCCTTGGAATTAGCACGAGAAAATAACCAAAGCTTACAAGCTTCTAGAGCGAACGTACTAAGTCAGGAGCAAATGGTTAAAACAGCGTATGATATCCCCAAGACTGACGTATCTATGGGATTCGGCTATCTCAATGGAAAAGGACAAAAAGACATCAATCTCAATGTCTCTCAAGCCTTGAGCCCATTTACTTACGGAAAAAAGAAAACCATCCTTCAAAAAGAATATGAAAGTGCTGAAATTCAATTACAAGGAAAAACCATTGCCATTGAATTTGAGATTAAGCAAACTTGGGAAAATATTCTCTATGCTCAATCCAAGAAGAAATTGTTAGAACAGCAATTTACGCTGTTAAAAGCCTTTTCTAAATCGGCGAAATTGCGTTATGAAACAGGAGAAACAACTTTGATGGAAAGCAATGTTGCTCAGGCAAAAGAACAGGAAATTAGTGTTTTATTAACGCAGAATACAACCTTTTTACAGAATGAAAAATCAAAAATCAAAGCGTATTTGAATCTAGATACTGATTTTGAGCTAAGTGAGCGCGAATTGATTTATGACGAACACGATCCATGGGCGGATTTAAATTTAGAAGAGAATAATAGTTTGCAATTGGCAACCAAGGAAATAGAGCGTGTTGAAGCCACTCGAAAATTAGAAAAGTCAATGCTTTTACCCGATGTAACATTGGGGTATGCAATTGAATCGGATGCTGCAGGATTAAGAGCGAATGGAACGAATTACGGAAGAGAATTGCGCATTCCAAGTTATACAGTCGGGGTGAGTATTCCAATCTTCTTCGGTAGTCAGTCGAAAAAAATAAAGGCCATGAAGTACAGTATTGAACAAGCGGAATTGGAAAAAAGTTATTTGCACAAACAGTTGAGCGAATTGGTTCAGCAGCAGCTAGAGATTATTCGTGCCCAACAGTCGGTAATTGATTATTACCAAGATAGTGCCTTGTTGAATGCATCTATTATTCAAGATCACGCGAATAAATCTTACAATAACGGAGATATTTCGTATGTGGAATATATTCAATCCATGGAAACCGCTTTGAACATACAAATTAATTATTTGGATGCGGTATTGCAATACAATTTGGGACACAATGCCCTTCATTATTTAGTTAATCAATAATTTGAATTTGAAATGAAAAGAATATATATAGCTTTAGTTGTATTTGGAATGATTGTCTTTGCGGGTTGTCAAAATAAAACAGCAACGCAAGAAACAACAGTCGCACAAGAAGAAGAGCACGAAGAAAATACGGGAAAAGAAGTAGAATTAAATAGTGCTCAGAAAAAAGCAGCAGGTATTGTGATGGGGCAACTGGAGGACAAAAATCTAACGGATGTCATCAAAGTAAATGGACAAACCGAGTTACCTCCACAAAATCAGGCGGATGTGACGACTTTTTTAAGTGGAACTATTACGCAGATTCTCGTTAACATTGGCGATCGCGTAAACAAAGGACAAGTATTGGCGATTGCTGATAGTCCTGAGTTTATTCGTTTACAAGAGGAATATCAAATATCAAAGAATAATTTAGAATATTTGGAATTGGAATATAAACGCCAACAAACCCTCCGTGCAGAAAACGTCAATTCAGAAAAGACCTATCAAAAGACCAAGTCCGAATTGAATATTGAGAAATCGCGTTATCAATCGTTAACCAATCAATTGTCTTTGTTGGGAACAAATCCCAACGCCATGTCGCGAACCTTAAAAATTGTGGCTCCAATTAGCGGAAACATTTCGGCTATTCCGATACGCATTGGAACAAATATGGTCAACGGACAAACGCTATTCTCTTTGGTCGATAATTCAAAGATTCACTTGGATTTAAAGATTTACGAAAAGGATTTACCTTATGTTCACGAGGGGCAAAAAGTATCGTTTAATCTAACGAACATTAATAAGGAAGAAGTAACAGCAACTATTTTTAGTATTGGAAAAGCGTTTGAACCAGGTACTAAAACAGTGATTGCACATGCAAATATTAATCAAGTGCCTGATAATCTGATTCCTGGGTTATATGTGAATGCCTTGATCGATGTGGGTGCAAAAACAGTAAAAGCGCTGCCTAATGAAGCCATTGTCAAGGCAGATGGAAGAACGTTCATCTTTGTGTCTGATACATCAGAAGAACACGAAGAACATTATCACTATCAACGTGTTGAAGTAAAAACAGGCGTGCAAGAGTTGGGCTATACGCAAGTAGAAATCGTAGAAGAAGTACCAGTAAACTACAGTATTGTCATACAAGGAGCTTATTATCTTCAAAGTCATTTGATTAAAAATGAAGGAGGCGGAGGTCATAGTCATTAGTTGATTTTTGTTGGTTGTTCGTTGTTGGTTGTTGGTTGGTGAGGTGGTGAGGTGTTGAGGTGTTGATTGTTGTTTGGTGTTAGCACTGTCTCTTAAAGTGTTTAAGTTTAAAAATAAAGCTTGGGTTAGGTTTTAAACGACAGTCAACAACGACAGTCAACAACGACAGTCAATAAACGACAGTCAATAAACGACAGTCAACAAACGACAGTCAACAACGACAGTCAACAAACGACAGTCAACAACGACAGTCAACAAACGACAGTCAACAAACGACAATCAACAAACGACAATCAACAAACGACAATCAACAAACGACAATCAACAAACGACAATCAACAACGACAGTCAACAAACGACAGTCAACAAACGACAGTCAACAAACGACAGTCAACAAACGACAGTCAACAAACGACAGTCAACAAACGACAGTCAACAAACGACAGTCAACAAACGACAGTCAACAAACGACA
>NZ_JACAGN010000006.1:0-59478 GCF_030324495.1 Myroides sp. 1354
TGATGAAAATAAGCAACCTGTAGTAATTAGCTGGGATGCTTTAGGAAATACAAAAATCAAATCATTTGTAGCAACGGATGAATTCTTAACAATCACCGATACAGAGAACAATGTGTTTGCTGTGAAGATGGATGACTTAGGGAAAATCATCGCGAACAACAATGTATTTGTAACTGAACTGGTAGAGAACCAGGAGTTTATCACTAAGTTAGGAGATAGCAATGAGTTTAAAACAATTATAAAAGGTAATTCAGCAACGTCAACAGTAACATTAACAGATGAAATAGTGAATGCAAAAGCTGTGAAAGCTGGATTTACATTTAATAATGGTAAAGATCTAACTAAAGTTGAATTTGCAGAAACGTTAACTGCAATGGAAAAAGGAGCGGATGCAGCAGGTTTAATTGAGTACTATTTTGTGGATGAAACAGGAAATCATGATGATGTTATAATCCAAGTGACACAAGATATTATCACAGATTTTGCTAAAATTATAAATGACAATACTGTAAAAACGTTGTTACAGCAGTTCATTTCTTCAGCTACAGGAGATGTTTCTATAGTGAGAGAGAATGGTGATTTAGTTATTAAGACTGCTACAGATAGTTTCAATTTAACAGAAGAGATAAAAAGTAAAGAAACGAAAACAACACTTACTTCTGTGAAATATCCTGTATTTGTGTATTTAGATGATGTTAATGGAGAGTTGTTAGAAGTACATGAGGAAATAGAACGTTCTAGTGAGACTTACGTAAGAACATATGATGTAACGAAGTATGTTTATAACAATGAGGCAAATGAGAATGTAGAAATAAAAGGAACTGAGTTATTTGGTGCAATCGGCGGAAATAGTTTAGAGACAATTACCTCATTAACCTTAGAAGAAAATTATGCAGGTTTAGGGAAAGCTTTAGTGTATGAGAACGAGGAAAAATCGAAGAGTCCAATTTACCTAAAGGATATTTTTGATAACTCAGAAACTCTGACAAAATTAGAAATGAAATTAGATAACCGTGAGTTAGTCTATACAGATGAAGTGAAGAATAAAACAATTCTAGCATTCAATGACATGGTTCAAGAACCTTGGTATACTGGAAGTGACGTTCAAGCAACGAAAAATGATCAGGATATCTATACCATGGGGTGGGTAGGAATTGGTTACAAAACAAAATCTACTGCACCAAATGAACGATTACGAGTGAACGGTAGTATTACAGCAACAAATAGTTATTATGCTGATTATGTATTCGAGAATTATTTTGATGGATATTCTTCACTGAAATATGATTATTCATTTAATGATTTGAATACAGTTGACAGCTATATTAAACTAAACAGACATTTACCTGGAATTACACCAATTAGTGAATTGGAAAAAACAGAGTCTGGTTATTCATTTAATGTATCCGAATTGTCTATTCAACTATTAGAAAAGACGGAGGAATTGTTCTTACACGTAATTGAGCAGAAGAAAGAGTTAGATCAAAAAGCGGATGAAATTCAAGTGCTTAAAAATGAAGTAAGAGATCTAACGGAGCGTTTAGAAGCAATTGAAGCGCTTTTAAAATAATCAATTGTATAAGTCAAAATAGTTTATTGATGAAAAAATTAAATTTGAAACCTATTCAATATATAGTATGGATAATGGTAGCTATATTTTTTAATATAGCTACTGTATTCGGACAAACTAATCTTCATACAACAAAGATTAAGGATGGTTCCGTAGCCAATAGTGCTCAAACGGCAGCGCCGGCGACACTATTGGAATTAGAAAGTTCTACAAAAGGATTTTTATTACCTCGTATGACAACTGTAGAAAGAAATGCAATTAATATTTCTGATGTTGAGCGTGGTAATGGTTTAGTGATCTACAATACAGATACAGATTGTATTAATTATTGGAGTAGAGAGGGTAATCGTTGGTTGAGTTTATGTGGAACTCTCCCTCCAGCAATTATAGATATAACAGCTTGTAATCGAATTGTATTAAGTGCATCCGGACATGATTATTTAGAGCAAGGGAAATATCTGAAGATTACAGATCTTTTATATGTACAATTAGAGGTTCAAGAAGCCGGATCTTATCATATTACAGCAACTCCTAACCCGGAAAATGGATATTCATTTAGCAAAAGTGGAACATTTAATGCACCAGGTGTTTATACTGTAGCATTAGAAGGTTTAGGAACACCGTTGTTGGGAAATGAAACTCCAGGTGATTTGATTACATTCTCTATTAATGGGAAAATAAGTACACAATGTACAAATACTCGTATTCCTGTAAAACCATCAGATCTTAATTTTATAATTAAAGAACCGCAGAATGTTACAGCAACTTGGAGTGCCTATATTGGAGTGCCATTAAATGCAAATGACAACAAAGTTACAATGGAAGTTAATGTAACTAGAACAGGATTTTGGAGAGTACAAAGTAATACAGTTAATGGAATGTCTTTTAGTGGTTCTGGAGAATTCACTAGAGAAGGAAGTCAAAATATTGAGGTTGTTGGACAAGGTACTCCCAATGTGTCTACCCTTACTTCAAATCCAAACGTATTTACATTTACTACCAATTCAATTAGCAATACAAACCCTACAAATGCAAAAGTCATGGTTAATGTTAAACCAGTAGATTTTGAATTAGTTTGTGATGATACAAATAACAAGATTGAAATTAGAGGGGATTATCAAGAAGATACGCAACTATCACAAGGAAATTCAATTTTAATTCCAGTTAAAGTTTTAGCTCCTGGGACGACTTCATTAGAGTTAAAAGGACATTTTGTTGTTGGAAATGCAACAACTCCAGTTAGTTTCAAAGCGAATAATGTTAATTTATCATTTAATGCAAATAGAAATAATATTCAGTTTGTTACGCTTTATCCAGATGCTGTAAGAATACCAAAAGGGACAACAGCAATTAAATTTACGAATTTAACACCTGGAATATCAGCTATTTGTACAACTTTCCCTGAAATTGAAGTGGAAGTTCAACCAATACGTTATAGTGTGTTATGTCATACGGTTCGCGTACAAGGGTCATATTTAGTAGATGCAAATCATGGAGCAGGTAATTATATTGAGCTTCAAGTAAATGTGGATTACCCTGGACCATATACAGTTACAACGAATGAAGTAAATGGTGTTAGTTTTGTTGCATCTGGTACTTTTACAGGGCAAGGACAACAAACAATTCGTTTAATACCAACGGCAAAATATACAGTAGGCGGTAGTTTAAATTATACGATTACAACGAATAGTCAAGCTGGAACAACAACTTGTTCAGCTATGGTAGACGTTCGCTTTAGAGATATTGTAGTGTTGCGTTTAGGTTTAAATAACTATGGTCCTTCAACATCAAATACGTATGCAGGTGGAGCTATTTTAAATAGTAGAGTAAACTTTGGACCAACTGGAAAAGTAAAAGTAAATAGTATTAGAATTTTAGATACTTCTTTGCAAGGAGAGAGTCTGCGTAATTATATTAGTTCAAATAAAGTAGATATTATTGTCAATGTTATTGGATACAATGCTACTGCTGCAACAAATGATGTGTTATTAGATTTTGTTAGAAATAAGAAAGGAGTATTGATTACTGGAGATGAAAATACAGTACATACAACAACGAAAAGCTTTATTGAAGCTCTAACATCAAGTAGTGGAATTACGTATAATAGTAGCTTTACAATGGTAAATCCAGTATTAAGTAGTGCAAATAATGACCCAATTATCAACGGAACTTTTGGAAACTTAAGCGGAAAATATCTTGGTAATGACGCTACGAATGGATGGTATTATAGCAATTTGCCAAGTAGTATAGTTCCTTTAATTAGCAAACAAAATGATGCTTCTTCTATTTGGGCATTAAAACACAGGGATTTAGGATATGTTTTTGTTGGAGATGGTGGATGGTTTGTAGGAACAGCAATTAATACAAGTACAAATGTTTGGCCTTCAAGATATTTGGCAGATGGGACTCCTAAAGCCAAACCATATTATCAAGGAACCGAAGTGTATAATAGTGTGTTATATGCAAATGTTATGGCTTGGGCCATCGAATATGTAAAAGAAAATAAACACACAGACTAATTAAAAAGAAGCTGAAACCAAATCAAGTGTTTCAGCTTCTTAAATCTAAAAATAATGCATATGAATTTTGAAATGAAACCATATAAAATAGTGTATTATACACTACTCGCTGTCTTTTTTAGTATGACAATTGGTTATGCTCAAAATCCAACAAACAAAAGAGGAATGAAACTTGAAGACAATTCTGTGAGTTTCCCTTCAAATGAAATGCTTCCTTTTAGTATTTTGGATTTAAGTTCAGCAGAACGAGGTTTTCTCTTGCCTAAATTAACAACTGAACAGAGGAGAAATATTCCTAAAGCAGATTTGCAACAAGGTTTAATGATTTATAATACAACCATTGATTGTATGGAATTTTATAATCAGACAAGAGATCGATGGTTGAATTTATGTGGAGAAATTGAACTAGCAACATTTGTAATTCAAGATAGTAAATGTTCAAAAATTCAAATTGAAGGAAATTATTTTGAGGGTGTTTTCTTAAGAGAAAGAACGAATGTGATTTTCTTAGAAGTCAATGTATCTACGCCAGGAACTTATCAAGTAGAAGCAACGGCATATAATGGAGGCAATCCTAATGGGTACGCTTTTCAAGGAGCGGGAATCTTTCCCGAAGCAGGAAATTACCACATTGTACTAAGAGGTACAGGTACTCCTATACAAGGGTATGTGAGAGATGGAAATGGAGCTCCAACAAGTCAAGGAGATACAATAAAATTTATTTTAAATGGAAAAGAATCTAGTTGTATTATCTACAATTTTGTAGAAAAGGAATCATTGAAATATAAAATTAATAGAATTGATCCAGTAGGTAAATTTTATACTGGAGTGCCATTAACAAATGCTAAAAGTGGAGATTTAGAAGCAACACTTGTTGATATAACAATGGGTGGAACTGTAGAGATTCACACAGTAGATAATAATGGTATTAGCTTCTCAGGAAGACATACTTTGTCTAATGCTGAAATTGCTTCAAGAACTGCTAAAGTTGTTCTTCGTGGAGAAGGTACTCCTGCAATACCAAAAGATACACCTTTAAACTTTTTTACGAATTCACATGTTCAAGTTGAAATAGGACAGCCTGCTGAGTTTTTCCCTTATACAGTGGGAATAGAACCATTATACGTGAATTTTCTATGTAATAATGCAGCTTATCCGATTAGCCATGAAGGTGTTTTTGAATATAATACTGTTTTAACAGAGGCAAATAAAATCCATGTTCCTATAAAAGTAGTAGCTACGGGGCGTGGTGAAGTGGTAGGAACGGTGGAAATCACAGGTACAGGATATGGTCAACAAACAGAAAAAATAGAATTTACTTCTGGAAAAATAGATTTTGAATTTAATAATCTAAGAGATGATGTTCAAAATGTAGTGTTGAAGCCAAAATGGGGTACAGGAAAACCAACAGTGGGAAATAAAGACATTGTTGTGAAATTAAAATTAACTTCAAGAGGTGCTCATGAGTATGACCCATCTTACCCAATTGAAGAAAGTATTGTAAACGGTTGTGATTACAATATTCCAGTTATTGGAGCACCTGTAATTTATGAGTTGAGAGATGTTCGACTATTTAGTAGATTTAGATCAATTACACAATCAGGTAATCCATATTACATTACACCAAAAACAAAAATGCCTGATGAGGGAAGTAATGAGTTTGTACTATATGTAACCCTAGTTCCTCAAACGGCAGGTGAATATGAAATTAAAACGAATACACTAAACGGAGTATATTTTTATGGAAAAGGAATTATTGAAGAGAGTGATGTTACTAGAAGATCAAAGGAAATTATATTAAAAGCTTATGGTAAGTCAGATAGAGATTTGCCTCGAGCACAGGCTTTGTATACATTGACAGGAAATAGTGAAGTTCCACAAAGTACACCAGCACGTGTTTATGTAGATTATGTATATCGTCCAATGAAGATGTATTCTATAGGTGGAAGTAGTGAATCTTGGCATCCAGGTGGAAATAATGGTTGGAGTTTCTCTGGAGGTCCTCGATTAGTTCGATCACTTGACAACTTCTCTTGGAATGGAGTAGTTAGAATTGATAAATTGGATATAATTGGGATAGCAAGTGCTCAATCAAGTAGTTATATTAACACTTCTGTAGATATGTCAAATACTTCAAATGCATCAACATTCAGAAGTAGATTAAATCAGGCAGATATGGTATTTATTGGAGGATATAATGCTGCAAACTTTGCGAAACAAGACACCCAATTATCCTTTTTAGCAGATTATGTAAAACGCGAAAATGGAGTATTGATGTATGGAGAAGGGAATGATGTGCATATGAGAAGTTTCTTCCAAAAATTAGGCTATAATATTTCAACTCAGGATTATTCTAGATCTGCAGTTAGTAGAGTCGTATCTTATCCAGGAACAGCAAACCCATTAATTTTAGGGAATAACTATTCTTATTTTGGAAGTACTTATCAAAATATTTCTTTACCAGGACGCAATATTAGAAGTGGAGGTTCAGCTTCGACATTTAGTATTACCAATTTGCCTAGTGATTTTGAAACTATTGCCTATAACGGAAGTAGCAATTTAAGTTTTGCATATGTACACAAAACATTAGGATTTGTTGGAGTAAATAACTCCGTTTTCATGGGGGGATATGTAACAACTGCAGGAGCAACTAATACAAAAGCGGATAATTATCCGATGAACTCAACAACGAATGGTACACCTTTAGTAGGAAATGATACCTATAATTCTTGGTTCTTACTGAATCTTGTGCATTGGGCTATTGACTACGCACAGGAACATCAACCAAACGTAGTGAAATAGTAAGAAATGTAAACTAAGGGATCCGAATGTTTTTAAATCATTCGGTTTTTCCTTTCACTTAAGTAAGAGATATGATGAAGAAAATAATATATACAATATTGCTATTTGGGTATGGTAACATTTTGCTTTATGCTCAAGAAGTAGAAAATAAAATTGTCAATGAAGGAGAACTTTCTGTATCTCCAGAAGGTTTAGTTTCCTTTGAAAGAACCTTTGAAAATCAAGTATCTGGAGATGTCACGAATGACGGCACTGTGCTATACTATCATGACTTTATCAATGATGGAGGATACAGTTCGACTGAAGGTAGGACTACCTCAACTACGATTTTCACAGTTGAGGGTATGCCGACAACAGCGAAACAAATCAAGGGAAATGAGATAGCCTCCTTTTACAATGTGATTTTTGATAGCCCAGTGAGTAAAGTAGCCTTTGATTTAAAGAACAATATTGATGCTTCTGGTTTGGTTGATTTTCAGCAAGGAATCATTTTAGTTGATTCAACCTATAACCCAATTACGAAGGTTTCCCATGGGATGTTTACCTTTAAAAAAGGAGCTAAAGCTCAAGCTATGGGAGATGCATCTCATATTCAAGGAGCGGTGGAAAAGATTGGAAATGAGGTTTTTATATATCCAATAGGGGGTGGCGAACGATACCGTCCCGCTCGAATTTCAGCTTCTAAAGCTGAGGGAGATATTTTCGTAGGTCAATATGTTTATAAGGATGCAGCTTTTTTCGCCTCTCGTCCCAACAAAGTTGGAGTAATCAAGGCAATCAATGACCAAGAATATTGGATTGTTGATAAAGGGTCTGATAAGCAAAGTGATGTGTTATTGACACTAACTTGGGATGAGTCAACTACTGCACCTGAAGTTTTAACCAATCCAGAAGAAGAATTACACATTGTTCGCTGGGATGCCAAGCAGCAGCTATGGGTTGATGAAGGTGGTGTAGTAGATATGTCTACTAAAGAAGTGACGACTATTGGAATAGTAAAAGGATATGGGGTTTTCACCTTGGGTACAGTTAAAAAGGACTGGATTCTAGATGGTGATATTGTAATCTATAACCTGGTTACTCCTGATGGAGATGGGAAGAACGATTACTTTATCATTGACAACATCAAGAACTATCCGAACAACAAAGTTGAGATTTTCAACCGTTGGGGCGCTCGTGTCTATGAAACAACAAACTACGATCCTTATGGTGATGGAAGCACCAATGTTTTTAAAGGTTATTCAGAAGGAAAGGTTACAGTTGACAAGGGAATGAAACTTCCAAGTGGGACGTATTATTACGTCATCACTTATGAGTATACTGATGCCAATGGGAGTCGCATGATTAAAAAGGCGGCCAACTTACACCTTGAAACCAATTAAAAATGCAAGTAATGAAAAGAAAAATCACAATAAAGCAGGTATTGATGTACGGTTTAGGCTTGTTGAGTATGCACCAAGCTTTTTCACAACAAGATCCTCAATATACGCAATACATGTATAATCCCGCAGTGATAAACCCTGCCTATGCAGGTAGTGTGAATAATTTACAGATTTTTGGTTTGTATCGCACCCAATGGGTTGGGCTCGAAGGGGCTCCAAAAACAGCCTACCTTTCAGCGACAACCCCACTTACGGATAATGGATTGGGATTGGGTGTTCACTTTAAGAACGACCACTTAGGGGTGATGGATGAAAACAGTTTATCTATTGATTTGGCTTACTCTGTAGACTTAAACCATCAGTATAAGTTGTCTTTTGGACTAAAGGGAGCAGGATCTCTCTTAGATGTGGATTATGATAAGTTGTATATCTATGACAGTACAGATCCGATTTCAGAAAGCAATATAAAAAATAAGTTTTCAGGAAACGTAGGGGCAGGGGTTTACCTTTATTCGGATAAAGCTTATGTTGGACTTTCCGTACCGATGATTCTCTCTAGCAACATCTACAACGCCAATGATTACAAAGTCATGAAAGAGAAAACTCATTTTTATGTGATGGGAGGGTATGTCTTTGATATCAATCGCGATATTCAATTTAAACCAGCGACCTTAGTAAAAGTGATGACAGGAGCTCCTTTGCAGGTTGATGTAACGGCTAACTTCTTGTTCTATAATAGATTTACTCTAGGGGCTGCCTATCGTTGGGATGCATCTGTTAGCGGACTCGCTGGATTTCAAATCACGGATGGATTATTTGTTGGGTATACGTATGATGCGGATACCAGTAAATTATCGAAGTACAATTCTGGATCGCATGAGATCTTCATGAAGTTTGAATTATTTAATAACAACAGGAGAAAAGTCGCCCCACGATTTTTCTAAAGACCAGCTTATATGATTAGAAAAAATATACACAAAGGCCTTTTGTTTTGTTTCTTGTTGTCAAGCGTAATCAGCTTTGGACAAACAAGAAAAGAGCGCAAAGCCAATCGCGAATATGATAATTTTGCCTATGTCGATGCCATTAAGTTTTATGAAGGTATGGTGGACAAAGGGGAAATCAATACCTCTATTTTGAGTAAGCTAGGCGATTCTTACTATTTCAATGGTAAATTTGTTGAAGCTTTTAAGTGGTATGATGAGTTGTTTCAGGGTAATTATCCTGACAAGAATACAATAGCATTAGATAAAGAGTATTACTACCGTTACGGTCAAACGCTCAAGGCGGTGAATCAGTTGGAAAAAGCAGATGCTGTTTTACGCGAATTTGCTGAACTTAAGGCCAATGATTCTAGAGCACAACTGCTTATCACCAATAGCGAACTGCTTGAACAAACTATTGGTACTTCACGTTTTACGTTGCTGAATCTCTCTACTAATAGTGAATATTCAGATTATGGAGCTACACTTTTAGACAATCGCTTGATTTTTACCTCTGCACGTGAGAATGAAGAAATGAAAAACAAGGTACACAATTGGACCAATCAACGCTATACTAAGTTGTATACAACGATTATTAGAGAGGACGGCAGTTTTGACAATCCTGTGTTGTTTGCCAAGGAAATTGCCTCGAAAGAGCTCAATATGGGATCTGCTATTTTTAGCAAAGATGGCAACACGATGTACTTTACTAGTAACAACGGTAGTGCAGGAGGTAAAAAAGCCCAATACAACGAGGATGAATCTTCTTTGTTGAAGATTTATAAATCCCGTAAACAAAGCGATGGTAGATGGGGAACCATGGAAGCCTTGCCCTTTAACTTGGATGGTTACAACACGGCTCACCCTGCGTTGACACCCGATGAGAAGTGGATGTATTTCGTTTCAGATCGCCAAGGAAGTTTAGGTCAGTCAGATTTGTTTCGCGTAAGTATGTTTGCTACGGGGCGCTTTGGCCAAGTCGAACATCTTGGAGATAAAGTCAATACCGCAGGGCGAGAAACCTTTCCGTTTATTTCGAGTGATTATATGTTGTATTTCTCGAGTGATGGTCACCCAGGATTTGGAGGTTTGGACTTGTACAAAGTAAAAATCAATCACGATGGACAATTGGGAGTTCCCGTTAATTTAGGCCCTGACATTAACAGCGGATTTGACGACTTTGGTATTTATATTGACGCAGCCACAAAAAAAGGATTTGTGAGTTCAAATAAAACAGGAAGTTTAGGCAGTGATGATGTTTATTTGTTTGTAGAAAAACCCTGCTATCAAATTGTGGATGGTGTGGTATCAGATCTCGAATCCCTAGGAGGTATTCAAGGGGTTGAAATCACAGTATACGATAAGCAGAATAAAATTGTTGAAAAGGTGTATACCGATGAACAAGGTTATTATAGTGTCGAGAAGTTATTCTGTGGTCAGCAATATCGCGTTCAAATCAACAAAGAAGGGTATTTTACCAAAGAATTTGAGGTAAATACCAACCGTGATATTCAACAGCGTATAAATATTCAAATCGAGCTCATTAATAAAGGAGATGACTTGTTCAAGAAATTAAAATTGTCACCGATTCACTTTGATTTTGATTCTGCTACAATTCGTCCAGATGCAGCAATTGAATTGATGAAGGTAGTTAATACCATGTTAGAGCATCCGAAATTGATTCTTGATGTTCGATCACATACGGATAGTCGTGGAGATGATGGATACAATATGAAGTTATCTGAACGTCGTGCACAAGCTACCATTCAATGGATGATTGTTCAAGGGGTTGAGGCTAGTCGATTAACAGGTAAAGGTTATGGAGAAAGTCAATTAGTCAATCACTGTAGAAATGGAGTAGATTGTACAGATGAACAGCACGAAGAAAACCGTCGAAGTGAGTTTATTATTGTGAACTTACTATAACTATAATATAAGTAATTTAATTTTTTTGAAAAAGGGATTAGCTGACAACAGCTAATCCCTTTTTTTATGCTACACTCAAATAGGTAAGCAGGAAAAAAAGGAATAGAAAAACAGTGTATTGCAAAATATTTTTTTATCTAAACTTCTTGTTTTTTAGTGTTTTGATTTTGTTTTTAAATATAAATCAAAGATTGAGATTTTTTTGGTACGGTACTTGATAAACTGTAAAAGAGGGGATTTTATTTAAAAAAATCAAATAAATAAAAGGACGTATGAAAAACGAAAAAAAGATTATCGCTTTAATCGCAGTATGTAGTAGTATAATAATGCACGGACAAAATTCGAGTCAAATAGTAAACGAAGGTTTATTTACTATTTCATCTGGGAATTTAATTTCTTTTGAAGGAGCTTTTGAGAATGTTGCTTCAGGAGAGGTGACGAATGATGGAACTACCATTTATTATGAGAACTTTATTAATAATGGAGCTTATGGAAATACGTCAACAAATACAACCTCAACAACGATTTTTACCGCATATGAAAACGCAGTACATCCCAAACAAATTGCAGGTAATCAAATGGCTTCTTTTCGACATGTAACTTTTGATAGTTCAGTAAATAAGGTGGCGTTTGATTTGAAAAACAATATTGATATTTCTGGAACCGCGAGTTTTCAAAATGGAATCATCCTCGTTGATTCAACCTATAATCCGATAAGCAAGGTATCAAACGGGATGCTTACTTTCAAAAAAGGAGCTAAAGTAGAAAATGTTAGCAATGCTTCTTATGTTCAAGGAGCCATTGAAAAAATAGGGAATGAAGCTTTTACTTATCCTAGTGGAGATGATGGAAAATATCGCTATGCAACAATTTCTGCGCCTAAGGGAAAAGACGATGTTTTCGTTGGACAGTACGTATATAACGACAAAGTTTTTTTTGATAAACATCTAAATACTGAAGGTGTTGTAAAAAAAGTCAATACCAAGGAATATTGGATTATAGAAAAAGGTAATGAACAACAAAGTGATGTTTTACTGACCTTAAGTTGGGATGAGTCGACCACATTAAAAGATGTGTTAATCAACCCAGAAGAAGAACTACACATTGTGCGTTGGGATTCAAAAAAACAGTTATGGGTAGATGAAGGAGGTGTAGTAGATATGTCTGTAAAAGAAGTAACGACCATGACAACAGTAAAAGGATATGGTTTTTTCACCTTAGCAACGGTGAAGAAAGAGTGGATGACAGAAGGAGATGTCGTGATCTACAACTTAGTAACAGCGAATGGAGATGGAAAGAATGATTATTTTATCATCGAAAACATTCAAAATTATCCCAATAATAAAGTAGAGATTTTCAACCGTTGGGGAGCAAAAGTATATGAAACTACAGGATATGATCCTCATGGAGATGGCAGTAGTAATGTCTTTACTGGATATTCAGAAGGCAAGGTGACTATTGACAAAGGGTCTAAACTACCAAGCGGAACTTATTACTATGTAGTGACCTATGAGTATAAAGACGCCAATGGAAGTCGCATGATTAAAAAAGCGGCGAATTTACACCTTGAAACAAAATAAAAGCACAAGTTATGCAAAGAAATAAAACGATAAAAAAAACACTGTTATTCTGTTTAAGTTTATTGAGTTTTCAGCAAATAAATGCTCAACAAGATCCACAATATACCCAATACATGTATAATCCTGCAACGATTAATCCGGCTTATTCAGGAAGTGTAGATCGAATTCAAATTTTTGGACAATATAGAACGCAGTGGGTAGGATTAGAAGGGGCACCTAAAACTGCACATTTATCGGTAACAACCCCTTTAACAGATACAGGTTTAGGATTGGGGGTTCACTTTAAGAACGATCGTTTGGGAGTCACAGACCAAAATGATTTATCCATCGATTTAGCTTATGCAGTTAATCTAAATTACGATTATAAATTGGCTTTCGGATTGAAGGCAACGGGATCTCTTTTAGATGTAAATTACAATAAATTACATATCTATGATGGTACTGATCCAGTTGCTGAAAATAATATTGTCAATAAATTTTCAGGAAATGTAGGGGCTGGAGTGTATTTATATTCGCATAAAGCTTATGTAGGGTTATCCGTTCCAATGGTTTTCTCTAGTAATAAATACAATGATAATGAGTATAAAGTAATGAAAGATAAAGCTCATTTTTATTTGATGGGAGGTTATGTATTTGACTTGAATCACGAGATCCAGTTCAAACCTGCAACGTTGGTCAAAGTTGTTCCTGGAGCACCTTTACAAGTTGATTTTACAGCAAACGTCTTATTTTATGAAAAGTTTACTTTAGGCGCTGCTTATCGTTGGGATGCTTCTGTTAGTGGATTAGCAGGTTT
Organism: Myroides sp. 1354; assembly: GCF_030324495.1. GTDB lineage: Bacteria > Bacteroidota > Bacteroidia > Flavobacteriales > Flavobacteriaceae > Flavobacterium. Next base: position 13,559 of record NZ_JACAGN010000006.1, read on the forward strand.
TCAAATTACAGACGCCTTGTTTATAGGGTATACGTATGATGCTGATACAAGCAAGTTAGCCAAATACCATTCAGGCTCTCATGAAATTTTCATGAAGTTTGAATTGCAAAATAAAAAGAGAAGAAAAGTTGCGCCGCGATTTTTCTAAAAATATAAAAGAGTCATAATTTTTTTTTATTGTTCTTACTGCTTGGAAGCAAGCAGTATATCGGAAAAGGAGTATCTCAATTGAGTTACTCCTTTTTATATTTATATCGATAGGCTACTTTATGAAAGTACATTGGATTTTAATACGATGAAGCGCTCTGAGATTTTGAGTATCTCAAAATCATACTGTTGAGCTATGTATTCAAAGGTTTGAGCTGTATAAATAAAAACATGAGTCTCGTCTTTGCGATAATACCAGGATTCAAAAGGCCGTTGATTTTCATAGAGATGAGTCATAATCAACAGTAATCCTCCTGACTTTAATAGGCTTTTCAGGTGGATGATTTCTTGATGAGGATGGTGAAAATGTTCGAAAACCTCACAGCTGAAAATATAGTCATACTGGTGATTGACATAGGATTTATCTGGATAAAAATAAGGATCATACAAGTGAACCGAATACCCTCGATCAATCAACTGTTTCGTGATAACAGGTCCCTTTCCACAACCAAAATCCAATCCTAAGGTATCAGATGAAAAGCAGGCCAAAACCTCATTGGTAATTGGAGAAGTGAATTTTTGATATCCCAAATCGTTGACGTCATTATTGTGAAACTCATAGTGGCGCTTCTCCTGTTCGGATGAAAAATAATAGTCTACATCTTTGACATAAGCGAAACAAGTAGCACAGTGGAAGTATTGTGGATCTATTTTAGATGTGAGCGGGTTTTGACAAAGAATACATTCCATAAAAAAACAAGTTTTTACAAGTGATAGACAAAGATAGTTGGATTTGCTTGTGTAAAGAAGAAATACAAACGCCTTTCATTTCGCATTTATAAATGCAATTCATATAAATGAAGTGTTTCTTCTTTAGGACGTATGATTTTTAAAAAATGAAACCCCAAACGAGTTAGTAATTTAATTGAGCTTTTATTTTCGGCTAAGGTAGTCGCATAAAGTTTAGGATACAATTGATTTTTCTTCAGTTCTACTGTAATGCGATGTGCTGCTTCATAAGCATATCCCATATTCATATATGGAGGTAAAAAAGCAAATCCTAAATCATGTGCATCCAAGTAATCTCTTTTGATAAGTGAAACAATACCAATGGGCGTTTGATTCGTTTGTAATCGAACAATCCAATAGGTGAAAAGAGGATTGTCTAAAATATTTTGAATGTAAATCTGTGTATCTAAGGCGCTGTCAATATTGCGGTTACCAATGAATTTTAACCAGCCAGGGGTATTGACAATAGCCAGGATAAAAGCATTGTCGTGGTGATCAAGTGTAGTAAGTAGTAGTCGCTCTGTTTGCATAATATTCAACGTATTGGAAAGAAAACCTGGAAGTGCGAAGGATGATGCTAAATCAAGTATTCTATCCTCAGGTACAACGGATTAAATATACGTTTTTTTGTGAAAATAATTCGGGTTCTATTGTTTTTTAAGCGCAAGGTAGAATAAAATAAAAATAGATAAAAGATCGGATGAATGACGAAATATTCTCCTTATTATTCTGAAATTTAATAAACAAGAAAAGATAAGGTGTGGTTAAAATCTAAAATATGTTGTAATTTGCAAGGAGCAAAACAACGAAAAACAATGAGAAAGAAAATTAATGTATTAGCCGCTTTATTTTGTCTTGTTTCCTTTAATTTAAAAGCACAAACGTTAGAAATTTACAGCAATAATAAAGCACAAGAATATTTGGGATGTTTGAATTGTCCTTCAGAAAATAAAAACTCGGTGTGGAATTCGAGTGGAATCTATGGCAATGAATACAATAAAAAGTCCATTTGGAACAAATATGGGATTTATGGAGATGATAAGAGTAATTTCTCCCCTTGGAATCCACATGCAGAAAACCCACCGATGATTAAAAAAAATGGAGAATTTCACGGTTATTTTACGTTGAATGAAATCATGGGACAGCGTGTAGAAGTGAAGCTCACCCGTATGTTGTATGATTATTATATCGATCTCAAAGAAGATCCAACCAAATGGGGAGAAATCGAAGAACAATTAAAGAAATAAAATAAAGAAAAAGTGATTCAATGGGATTGAATCGCTTTTTTTGTCCTATGTATTTTGTGATTTTCACACAAGATTGAGGGGATTGATGAATAAAGAGGATAAAACAAATCAATTGAATTAGTAGATTGATTTGTTTGAATGAGATTTACACAAAATAGAAAATACAAGCATTCGCTTTTTTTGTTTAAAAGAGTTTAAAATTGGGTAGAGGGATGTATTTTTCGAATTATATACATAAAAAGCAGTAAATTGCAGGTAAATTAAAACAGCTACTATTATGTCAGGAAAAATAACTTCAGAACAAGCGATTGCTTTAGAAAACCAATACGGAGCACATAACTATCATCCACTACCAGTTGTATTATCAAAAGGTGAAGGGGTGTACGTTTGGGATGTTGAAGGGAAAAAATACTACGATTTTTTATCTGCCTATTCTGCAGTAAACCAAGGGCATTGTCATCCGCGAATTGTTGAGGCTATGATGAAACAAGCCAATACTTTAATGTTGACCTCACGTGCTTTTTACAACGATCAATTAGGTGCTTACGAAAAGAAAATCACAGAATTGATGGGATATGAAAAAGTATTGCCTATGAATTCTGGGGCGGAAGCAGTGGAAACTGCGTTGAAAGTTTGCCGTAAATGGGCCTATGAGAAAAAGGGAATTGCTGAAAATCAAGCGAAAATAATCGTTTGTGAGAACAACTTTCACGGTAGAACAACCACTATCATTTCTTTCTCTAATGATGAAGAGGCTAGAAAAAACTACGGACCTTATACAGATGGTTTTATCCGTGTAGCATACGATAATATTGATGCACTTCGCGCTGCTTTAGAGCAAGATAGCGCTTCTATTGCTGGTTTTTTAGTAGAACCAATTCAAGGAGAAGCTGGAGTATATGTGCCTCAAACAGGATATTTAGCAGAAGCTAAATTACTATGTGAACAACACAATGTATTGTTTATTGCCGATGAAGTACAAACCGGAATTGCGAGAACAGGGAAAATGTTGGCCATCCAACACGAAAATGTAAAAGCAGATATCCTAGTTTTAGGAAAAGCTTTATCGGGAGGGGCTTATCCAATTTCTGCAGTACTAGCAGACAATGAAATCATGGACGTAATCAAACCAGGACAACACGGATCTACTTTTGGAGGAAATCCGATGGCCGCAGCTATTGCCATTGCAGCTTTAGATGTTGTATTAGATGAGAAATTAGCAGATAATGCAGAACGCTTAGGTCAATTGTTCAGAAGTGAGTTAACAAAATATATTGAAACAAGTAATATCTGCTCATTAGTACGCGGAAAAGGATTGTTGAATGCTATCCTAATCAATGATACAGAAGATAGTGATACGGCTTGGAATATTTGTTTGAAATTAAGAGATAATGGACTATTAGCAAAACCAACACACGGCAATATTATTCGTTTTGCACCACCTTTAGTAATGAACGAAGAACAATTGTTGGATTGTGTTTCTATTATCGTAAAAACATTAAAGGAATTTGAGAGATAATAGAAAATAATATATTTTTTGTTTCTTTTTTTGTTATAATTTAAAATAAAAGTAGTAACTTATGAGAGCTTTATTGGTAGTTGATTTACAGCTTGATTTTTTACCTAACGGAGCCTTAGCAGTGTATGAAGGAGATTTAATTATTCCCCGTATTAATGCAATACAAGAGCGTTTCGAGCTGATTGTAGCGACGCAAGATTGGCATCCTTTGGATCACCAAAGTTTTGCTTCTCAGCATTCCAATCAACAAGTGTACGACCTTATAGAATTACAGGGAATACCACAGGTCTTATGGCCAGATCACTGTGTACAAGGTACGGTTGGAGCTTCCTTTAGTGAAGCTTGGAACAGTAATTCCGTTGCAGCTGTATTTCGAAAAGGAATGAACAAGCAAGTCGACTCCTATAGCGGTTTTTACGATAATAATAAAATCGATTCAACAGGACTTTACGGTTTTTTGAATGATAAAGGAGTAACCGAAGTCTATGTTTGTGGATTAGCAGCTGAATTTTGTGTGTTTTATACCGCAATGGATGCAAAAAAAGCAGGATTTAAAACTTATTTCTTAGATTTTGCAACCAAGCCAATTTCAGCAGAAGGACTGCAACAGGCCAAAGCCATGTTGATAGAGAACGAAATTACTATCGTAAATACGAGTGAAGAATTGATGGTGTAAATGAAAAAATACAACGCAACTAATTTTTTTAAACATACTTATTGTGAATGGATAGAAGTTCCATTAACGGAAATAGCCGATAAAAAACCTAATTTCAAAAGTGAAAAAGGCAGTTGTTATTTCTTCAATCAAGAAGGTATTTTTAGATATGCTAATCATTGGGGGAGAGTTGCGAATTGTAGATGGAAGTTGATTTCTGATACACATACCAATCAAGGCTATACCGTGGGGTATGCCGCTTGGTCAAGTTTTTATCCCAATGATGAAAGAGAAAATAACTATGTTATAAGTGTTAATTTTTTGCAAAAAGAAGTGACGTTTAAACATTATGCAAGTCTCAATGGCAGCAGCGATGCGTTTCGCAGAAATGCCAAAGATACAGCGAAGCGTATAAGCGAAATTAAGAAAGTACTTCTATCGGATGAGTGGGCAAAATACCTTACACATTCCAATATAGAAGAACTGAGACAATATTTAATTAACGGTCTTGTCAGTACGAATAAAAGCTTGTTAGTATTAAAACGAGAGTTTTTATCCCAATCTTGATGAAGATAGCTAAGAAAAATAGGTAGAATTAAAAAAAGCAAAAAAGATGAAAAAGATTACATTGATTGCAGCAGTATTGTTAGGAAGTATGACAATTGCACAGGCACAAGACAAAGGTAAATTAGTAGAAACACCAAAATTATCTGAGAAAGTTGGAGAAACACCAATCAAAAAAGGAAACTGGATTGTGGGAGGTGCTCTAGGATCTACGGGTTATAGTTTTGAAGAAGAAAGTTTCAATATTAATGTAACACCAAGAGCGGGTTACTTTATCTCGGATGGAATTGCAGTTGGTCTTGAAATTGGAACAGGGTTTCAAACAGTAAAAGACGGCGATAACATTTGGAGTTATAAAGTTATGCCATTTGCAAGATACTACTTCCCAGAAGGAGCTAGTGCTACAGGACGTTTCTTTGGACAAGGTGCTATTGGTCTTTCAGGTGCAGAAATTGCAGGTGAAAGTGATACATCGTTTGCATTTAACATTAATGCAGGGTATTCTCACTTTGTAAGCCGTAATGTTGCTTTAGAAGCAATTGTGGGATACAACTACAGTAAATCTAATCAAGCAAGTGCTTCTGCACATAACGGATTAGGATTATCTCTAGGTTTCCAAATTTTCTTAGGAAAATAGTGAATTAGAAATTTTGTTTTAAAATAAAAAGGGTATTTCAGCAATGGAATACCCTTTCTGTTATCAGTGAACGGTTATCAGTTATGGGTTATCAGTTATCAGTTATCAGTTATCAGTTATCAGTTATCAGTTATGGGTTATCAGTTATGGGTTAATTTTCTGATTTAAGGATATATATTCTTTAATCGATAATCTGGCGAAAAAGCAACTAGCGAAAAAACGCAAAAGCAAATCTAAAGGTTATCAGAGATTTCACTACCTCACCAACTCACCAACTCAACAAACACCCTCTAATCCGTACATTCCATTAACAACAAATCTCCACTTTCGTACGTGATACTTACAATTCCATCTTCAACAACACTATTGCTGGATCCTGTTCGAATACCCAATGCTAATTCCTCATTTTGCAAGGGATAATGTAAATTTGTAGTCGTAATTCCTCCTGCCTTACCAACGGGAATTAACGATAGAATCGTGTCTTTTGTATACCATTTCTTATAGGTATTTGGCAATCTGAAAATTTTGGAATAATCATCGAGAATGACAATTTTCATGCTATCGCGATATTTAACCAAAGTGGTAATATTCGTAAAAGTATGATCAGCTCTTTTGCCCGTTGCCCATACTACATTCGCTGCTTTTATTCCTTTAGTAAGTAGAAAATTCAGTGCTTTTTCCAAATCTGTAGTTTCTTGATCCGAACTGTGTACAATTTCCAACGGATATTGTTTAGCCAGATAAATCGAAGGATCAAAATCTCGGTCAAAATCGCCAATCAATACATCGACTTTAATATTTAATTCAATAACTCGTTCTATGGCTTGGTCTAATACGACGATATAAGGGGACCACTCCAATAATTGATCTAGTAAATCTTGACTACAAGCTGCTCCATTGGCAATAATCAATGCAGGCTCTTGATCATCTCGAACGATGTGGTGTGAAGACATAAAATTTTTCTTGTATTTAAGAAGACAAAGTAAAACAATAAATCCTACTAAAAGTCTTTTTTTAGCGCGAAATAATAGATAAAATACAAAATAACTTTATCTTTGAAGCTATTATAACAAGTAATCAGAAATGGATTTAACACAAGAACAATGGTGGGAACAATATCAAAAAGATAGCAATGCTGTTATTTTAGATGTTCGCACTGATGAAGAGGTAGAAGAAGTAGCAATTCCCAATGCAATGAATATTGATATCTATAAAGGACAAGGTTTTTTAGATGCAGTAGAGCAATTGGACAAAACAAAAAACTACTATGTATACTGCAAAGCTGGAGGAAGAAGTAACCAAGCGTGTATGTTGATGAACCAATTAGGGTTTGAAAATACCTTTAATTTACTTGGAGGAATTACGGAATGGGAAGGACCAACCGTATAGAAAGTCAACATAAGTTGGCTTTTTTGTTACAATAAAAATAAAACGCAAATCATTAGTATTTGTTTCAATCCCTTATTGTCGTTATATGACTCATATTCACTTTATCGTAAATCCTATTTCGGGAAAAGGTAAACACAATATTACTGAAGAACATATTAAAACGTTTTTTCCCAGTGAAAAATACCAAGTGGTGGTTCATTTGACCACGCATAAAAAACACGCTATTGAACTAACAAAACTAGCATTAGCTCAGGGAGCTACTATTATTGTTGCTTGTGGAGGGGATGGTACTATTCACGAAGTAGCTACGGAGTTAGTACACAAAGATGTGCTTTTTGGCGTAGTGCCTGTAGGTTCAGGGAATGGATTGGCTTCTAATTTGTCAATTCCAAAGGATATTGATAAAGCACTTGAGGTAATCCAACGACAATCCGTTGTCACTATGGATGTAGGGGTGCTAAATGGGGAGTATTTCTTTAGTAATATGGGATTTGGAATTGATGCCACTATTATTGAACAATACGAAAAATCAGGCAAGCGAAAATTGGGTTCCTATATTCGTGCAGCCTTGAATTCTGCTCAACATTATAAGGCTAAGCAAATGCGCGTAACCTACAATGGTATCACCAAAGAGGTTAATCCCTTGTTGTTATTTATTTCCAATTCCAACGAAATGGGATATAATATGAGTTTGACACCTAAAGCGAGTTTAACAGATGGATTGTTGGATTATTTAATGGTCCCAAAAATTGGAATTTTAAAACAATTGACCTTTGGGTTGTATGTTTTATTGAAAAAAACAGAAAAATTTAGACGTACCGATTATGTGCAAACCACAAAGATTGAGGTTGAAATTAACAACAGTCCAAAGAACGGAGCACAAATTGATGGAGAATATTATGAATTTAATACCAACCATTTTGTAATCGAAGTCGCACAAAAGAGTTTAAAAGTTATTTGTTAGTACAAAAACGATTTTTTATAATAAAAACAACACTTGAACGTGTAAAGAGTTATTTTAGAAAGCGTACATTTGTACATCGTATATAAACATCAAAAAGTTAAAAAAATATGAATTCATTTGACGTAGTTGTAATTGGTTCAGGGCCTGGTGGATATGTAGCAGCAATCCGTTGTGCCCAATTAGGTTTTAAAACTGCAATCGTAGAAAAATATGCAACCTTAGGTGGAACTTGCTTAAACGTAGGTTGTATCCCATCTAAAGCTTTGTTAGCTTCTTCTCATATGGTAGAGGAGATGAAACACTTTGCAGAACACGGTATCGAAATTGCTGGTGATGTAAAAGTAGATTTAACAAAAATGATCGAGCGCAAACAAGCGGTTGTAGACCAAACTTGTTCAGGAGTAAAGTTCTTGATGGACAAGAATAGTATTACAGTATTCGAAGGAGTTGGATCATTTGAAAATGCAACTACAATTAATGTAACGAAAAACGATGGTTCTGTAGAACAGTTTGAAGCAAAACACACCATTATTGCTACAGGTTCTAAACCGTCAACTTTGCCTTTTATTCAATTAGATAAAGAGCGTATCATCACATCTACAGAAGCATTAAAACTTCCTGAAGTACCGAAACACTTAATCATTATCGGTGGTGGAGTAATCGGATTAGAATTAGGTCAAGTTTATTTAAGATTAGGAGCGCAAGTTTCTGTTGTAGAGTTTGCAGATCGCATCCTACCTACAATGGATGGAGCTGTTTCTAAAGAATTGACAAAAGTACTAAAGAAACAAGGAATGAAATTCTACACCTCACACAAAGTACAAGGTGTTGTACGTGAAGGTGATGTAGTGAAAGTTTCAGCTGAAGATAAAAAAGGTGAAATCATCACATTAGAAGGAGACTACACTTTAGTAGCAGTAGGTCGTCGTCCATATACAGACGGATTGAATGCTGAAAAAGCAGGAGTAAAAGTTACTGAAAGAGGACAAATTGAAGTAAATGATCATTTGCAAACGACAGCGTCTAATATTTATGCAATTGGTGACGTAGTTCGTGGAGCGATGTTAGCGCATAAAGCGGAAGAAGAAGGAGTTTTAGTAGCGGAATATTTAGCAGGTCAAAGACCACATATCAACTACAACTTGATTCCTGGGGTAGTATACACTTGGCCGGAAGTTGCTGCTGTTGGTAAAACAGAAGAGCAATTAAAAGCAGAAGGCGTTGCTTACAAAGTAGGTAGTTTCCCTTTCAGAGCTTTAGGACGTTCTCGTGCTAGTGGTGACTTAGATGGATTAGTGAAAATTATCGCTGACCAAACGACAGATGAGGTATTGGGTATTCACATGGTAGGTGCACGTGCTGCTGATTTAATTGCAGAAGCTGTAACAGCTATGGAATTCAGAGCTTCAGCAGAAGATATCTCAAGAATGTCTCATGCTCACCCTACGTTTGCAGAGGCGATTAAAGAAGCAGCTTTAGCTGCGACTGAAAACCGCGCATTACACGTATAGGTTAAGAAAATATTTGTTAAAAAAAGAGTCTAAATGTCTATTTAGACTCTTTTTTATTTTTAGTCATACAAAAAAGAATATATTTGTTTTCTTAATTGATAAAACCAAAGCGAAATGAAAAAGATAATAGCTATTTTATTAGGCGGAATTGCCCTAGCATCTTGTTCAAGTGACGATAATAAATCATCTTCTAATGATCCTATTTTTTCTCAACCTTATACAGAATTAACTAATTTGGATGAATTAGTAACAGGTAAATATCAGTATGTGGGAAATAAGATTGGTGATCGAAAAGTAGGTTTAGTTACTGACGCAGCAAAATGTAAAGGTAGTGATCATTTAGTAGTACATAGAACAGGAGCTGTTTTAGACTCTATAACGTATAATAATTATCGACCAGAAATTATTGACAAGAAAGAAGAATGCTTGAGTATTTTTGCATTTCCACGTTTGATGCAAAAGAATGAACTTGTTAGTCCAGGGTATTTAAGTACTTCAGTTGATGATGGTTATTTACAACCTATTTTTAATGATGAAGGTGTAGTTGTAAGAAGAGAGTATAGAAGAAAAAATCATTATGGAGGTAAACTAGAAATAGGTTTTCAAGCAGGATACCTTAGAATTGAAGATAGATTATCTGATTATAAACGTTTAAATGGCGAAAAAGTGTATTTATACTTTAAAAAGAACTAAAACTACAAAGCTTTTATTATTTGATAGAAGCTTTTTTTATTAGCTAAATTTTTCCAGATTGTTTTTATAACTTTGTGTTTTAATATAGAGCGTAGATTATGGATATAAAGACATTGATTCATCACAACCTAGATGAATTATTGTATTTAGCGGATAAAAAAGGAGTCTTAAATACAGATATGGTGGTGAAAATAGGGGCTTTTGTCGGTGCAGCAGTGCTAAGAGGTCGTTATGCAGATAAAAAAGAAGTGACAGAAGTAGAAATTAATGGCGTTTTTGGAATCGTTGGAGATTTCTGTAAGCAAAGTTTTGGTCGAAGTTATACCAAAGTTCACTTTAAAAAAATGACGACCATGGCGTTAGAGCTTATTCAAGAACCAACATTTGATACCGATGTAGAGGTTTTTATACAAGATTTACAAGCATAAATGCAAAAAAAAATAGAATATATAAGGGATAATAGGCAACTATTATCCCTTTTTTAGTACTAAAACCTGAAAATCATTTCCGAACAGCCTAGTGAAATAAGTTAAATCCTTACATATCATTTAAACTTGGCTGGAACGATTGAGGCTGAGGTGTTAATGCATTTGCGAGATAAATCTTAATGCGATATCTTGTACCTTTCGATAAAAATACATAAATCAACATTTTAGACCTATATAATGATTCGAATGAATAGATTATCCCCTTTTGGAATCGGTTTGTTGTTATTGACAGCCACCTTAGGGTATGGACAGAAAAAACCTTTAGATCACGGGGTATACGATCGCTGGGAGACTGTTGCCAATAAGCAATTTACTAACGACGGAAAGGCAATTGCTTACCAAATTGCTCAACAAGAAGGTGACAAAACCTTGAGAATTCATTTTTTACAACAAAAAAAAGAAGAAGCTTTTCCACGGGGAGAACAAGTTGCGTTTACTGCCGATTCTAAATTTATGGTTTTTGCAATTCGACCGACTTATTCTGATTTAAAAGCAGTTAAAAATAAAAAGAAGAAAGAAGATGAAATTGCTAAAGATTCCTTGGCAATATACAATTTAACTCAACAAACGATTGTCAAGATTCCACAAGTTAAGTCATTTAAATTGCCAGTAAAAGGAAGTGGTGTTTTAGCTTACTTATTGGAAAAAGAACAAGATACCCTTGGTGGGAAAAAGAAAAAAGCTGATAAAAAGGCGGATAAAAATGAGCCTTTAACATTAGTCGTTCGTCATTTAGAAACAGGAAGTGAAGAACGTATCTCTCATGTGGTATCCTATCATTTTGACGAAATAGGAAATTATCTTGTTTATGTCACAGCTAATCCTGAGGCAAAGAAAAAAGAAGAAAATAAAGAGAAAACGCAAGAAGAAAATAAAGATACCCTGGAGGAAATTGCAATAGCTCCTATTGTAAATCAAGAATATGGTGCTTATGCTTTGAATTTGAAAACAGGGAAAAAGTCTGTCTTGCTATTAGGGGAAGGAAAGTTCTCACAGTTTAATCTAGATAAAGAAGGGAAACAAGTCGTTTTTACGTATACTCAAGATGATGAAAAAGCATTAGTTAAAAATTATGCTATTTATCAAGCAATTTTACCAAAGCCAGCACAAGTACTGATTGAAAATACAGGAAAAGGTATGCCAGAAAAATGGGTTGTATCTGAAAATTATACGCCTCAATTCAGTAAAAATGGAAAAAGATTGTACTTCGGAATAGCACCTCAAACTATTCCCAAGGATACCACTTTAATTGCTGACGATCACGCTATAGTTGATATTTGGCATTATAAGGAAGATTATTTACAACCACAGCAGCTTGTTAATCTAGATAAAGATTTGAAAAAATCCTATTTAGCTACTGTAGATTTAGTGAAGCGAAGTGCGCTTGTTGCACTAGCTGATGAAACAACAAATTATACTTCGCTAGTTGATGAAGGGGATGCAACTCTTGTATTTCAAGCTTCAGATTACGGAAGACGTGTGGAAAAACAATGGGATATTTCAGGAGTGTCTTCATACTATCTTGTGAATGTTCAAACAGGAAAACGAACAGAAGTTGTCAAAGATTTACCAGGAAGAGCTACAATATCACCTAAAGGAACCGCTGTAGTTTATTACAATAGTCAAGAGGCAAATTGGTATGTATATGATGTGAAAACAAGTAAGACTAAACAATTGAACAAAGGAGTAACTGTATCCTTCGCTGAAGAAGAATTTGATATGCCAGATCTTCCTTCTGCCTACGGAATTAAAGGCTGGACAGACCATGATGAATCAGTACTCATCGGTGATCGTTATGATATATGGGAGTTTTATTTGAAGGGAAATAAAGCGCCTCGTATGATTACGAACGGCTATGGACGTCAACATAATCTTACCTTCGATTTGCTGCAATTGGACGACGAAAAGAAGTCATTCAATAAGAAAGAGAAAGTGATAGCTACAGTCTTTGACAATCAAACCAAAGAGGCGGGGTATTTTCAAATAAATTTAGAAAAAACAGAAAATCCAACGAAAATTGTTGTAGAAAACTACAGTGGATTTGCTTCGTTAACTAAAGCGAAAAATGCAACAATCTATGCGCTTACTAAAGGGAATTTTACGCATTCAAATGATTTGTATGTAGGAGCACAGTTGAATCAAATGACACAGATAAGTCAACTAAATTCGCAACAACAAGAATACAATTGGGGTACGAATGAATTGATACATTGGACCACACCTAATGGATACGATGCAACAGGAGTTTTGTTTAAACCAGAAGATTTTGATGCATCTAAAAAGTATCCGATGATCGTGTATTTCTATGAGAAATTATCTGATAATTTAAATCGCTATGAAGCACCTGCTCCAACGCCTTCTCGTTTAAATATTCCCTATTTTGTTAGTAATGGATATTTAGTTTTTACGCCAGATATCAGTTATACCGATGGATTTCCTGGAAAAGCTGCAGAAGAGTACATTAATTCGGGAGTAGATTTTCTGAAGAAAAATGCTTGGGTAGATGGTGATAAAATAGGAATTCAAGGTCAAAGTTGGGGTGGATATCAAGTAACGTATTTAGTAACAGTGACGGATCGATATGCTGCGGCTTGGGCAGGTGCTCCAGTTGCCAATATGACTTCTGCCTATGGAGGAATTCGCTGGGGAACAGGAATGAGCCGTCAATTTCAATATGAAAAAACACAAAGCAGAATTGGTAAAACACTTTGGGAAGGATATGATTTATACATTGAAAACTCGCCTTTGTTTAAAGTGCCTAATATAACAACACCTTTGGTTATTATGCATAACGACAATGATGGAGCAGTGCCTTGGTATCAAGGAATTGAAATGTTTATGGCGATGCGTCGTTTGGAAAAACCAGTATGGATGTTGAATTACAACGGGGATGAACACAATTTGATGAAACGTCAGAATAGAAAAGACATTCAAATTCGCCAACAGCAGTTTTTTGATTATTATCTGAAGGATGCAAAAGCACCAGTTTGGATGGTAAAAGGAGTACCTGCTGTGTTAAAAGGAAAAGATTGGGGATTTGAACTAACTGAAGAAAGAATAAAGTAAAAACTCAAATTACTACAAGAAAGGGCCTAAAAGGATTTATTCTTTTTAGGTCCTTTCTTATTTAAAAAAATGTTGAAGTATACTGAAAAATAGTGAGACCTCACAAGATATAAATACATTCTTATCTGTACATTTGCTAGAAGAAGATGGCCTCATTTATGAGGTCAAAGGACTTCAATACAGCTATGAAAAAAATGATTTTACTGATGTTGTTAGTACTAAGCACATCTTGTAGGAATACTTCTACTCAAGCTCCTCCAAAGCTTTCTTTTTATTATTGGAAAACTACTTTTTCTTTAGATCAAGTGGAAAGAGATGCATTAAAAAATCTTGCTGTTAGCAAGCTCTATGTTCGCTATTTTGATATTGGATTAAAAAATGGAACAGCTATTCCTATTACGCCTGTTGTATTCAAAGATACCGTTCCTCTGTTAGAAGTGGTTCCTGTGGTCTATATTAAAAATGAAGTGGTACTCAGTGAACAATTAGATGTGAAAAAACTGGCTCATCAATTGGTCGATTTCGTGTTGCAAATCAATGAGAAAAACAACGTTGATAGCCAAGAAATTCAAATTGATTGCGATTGGACTCTAACTAGCAAAGACCGTTTTTTTGCTTTAATCGATCAACTGCGCAAAGAAACAGAAATGAAAATATCAGCAACCATTCGCTTACATCAAGTGAAATACGCGTCGAAAACAGGAATTCCCAATGTTGATCGAGGCGTATTGATGTATTACAATATGGGGCGAATTGCTTCAGATTCTTTAAACTCTATTTACGATCGCCAAATTGCACAGCAATACATTGGTGGGGTAAAAGAGTATCCGTTAGAGTTAGATTTTGCACTGCCTATTTATTCTTGGGTCGTTCACAGTAGAAAGGATCAGGTCCTGCGCTTAATCAGTCGCTTGAGAATACAAGATTTGCAAAAACAACCTCAGATCAAACAGCTTAAAGATCATCAATTTGTAGTGACTCAAGAAGTCACAGCCTTTGGCTTTGTTTTTCAGCCAGGAGATAGGCTAAAGGTGGAAAGTATATCCGCTGAACAGATACAAGAAATGACAGAAGATCTGTATCGCGCAAGGGGTACATGTCCTAAAGAAATAATATTATACGACTTAAATTCAAAAAACATCAATTCCTATGATCAAGAAATCTTTAAAGAAATGGTACGTTGTAAGTAGCCTTACCGCCCTATTGGGAACGGGTATTTACACGTATGGTTGTGCTGATGGCTGGTGGAGCTATTCGAGCATTTCCAATTTTACGCCAGAAGCCTTTGTGGATGAATCTTATAAACCTTTATTTTTTGCTCCATACGATCGTTTTTACAACGGAGGATACATGGATAATGCCTCGATGTTCAATGACGATATCGTAGCAGAATGGACAACCTATCTACAAGGAAAATTAGACCAGGTAGAAATAAAAAAATACCTGTTGTCTAGTAAAGAGTATGCGACAGAGATCGATCAATTATACGCTAACTTAAAAGGAAAAAAGAAAACAACTTGGAACTTAAAAGACGAGCGTATCCAGAATTTTGTTACTTTTTTATATCAGGCCAAAGAGATCGAAAATTATTCAAATGATAGTTACAGCTATTGGGATTACGAATCCTACGTAGCAAATGTAATGGAAGAAAGTCAAGCAGAGCAAGTAGAGAAAGTCTATAAAAATCTCAAGAGTAAAGATGTTTTTTTTACGAATAGAATGTGGTTTCAAGTGTTGAAAGCAAAATTCTACTCGACAAATCGAGCTAGTGTTATTGCTTTTTTTAATGAAAGTGCGACCAAGCAACCTAAAAACACTTTGTATTATAGAGGGTTAGGTTATGTGGCAGGCGCTTATTATCAGGCGGGTGATTTCAATCAATCCAATGTATTATATGCCGAAGTTTTTAATGGTAGTCCTTCGTTACGTCAAGTGGCTTTGTACAACTATAAACCTATGGATGCTGCAAGTGTAAAACAAGTTGCAGAAACCATTTCTTCTAAAGAAGTGCAAGCGGCACTTTGGGCTATGCAAGGGTATTACACGAATTCTATCGATGCTTTAAAAGAAATTATTGCCGTAGATAGTAAAAGTCCTCATGCTAATTTCTTATTGACGCGTTGGGTGAATCAACAAGAAGCTGCTGTGCTAAAATTTAGAGAAGAATCATTCAAAAGCAGCAAAGAATATTTTGCTAGTTTGAAGAAAACCATTGATCAGCCAGGGTTAGATTGGATCAAACAAATAGCAAAACAACCTGAAAAAGTAGACAACCCAGCTTTGTGGTTGCTAGCAAGTGGTTATTTGGCCATCTTTCAAGGAGAATACAAGGAGGCAGACGCTGCTTTAGTAAAAGCAAAAAAAGAAGCGAAAGGAAATGTTTTGGTTGAAAATCAAATTCGCTTATTTGGATTGATTAACCGCATTTCTCAAATGAAGAAAGTGGATGCTAAAGCTGAAGAGTCCATTCTTAGCGATATGCAATGGATATACAACGATATTATGCCACATACCAATTGGGAAGATCCTTTCCGCTATGATTATGCGATGCATTGGGTGCGCCAATACTTAGCGGCTATTTACGCAGAACAAGGCAATAGTGTGATGAGTGAAATCATGTTTTCCAATTTAGATTTTTATGGCAAAGTAGAGAATACCATAAAAATGGAAAAATTCTTATTGACTACTCAAAAAACTAATTTTGAGCAGTTGATGGTCAGTAAGTATGCTTATAATCTCAGTGATATTTACGAAAGAAGAGCAATTAATTTGTTTTATCAAGATAAAATAGAGCAAGCAATCGTCGAAATGAAAAAGGCAGAGCCCGTTACAGCAGCCTATGAATATAGTGGAGAACCTTACGTGAAAACGTATAAAAATACAGAACTATTGGGTAATCCATTTAATGGTAAAATTCAAGATTGTAACGATTGTGATCACGAGGCTAGACAGACGGTGAAATATACTAAATTGAGTTTCTTAGAAAAAATTAAAGAAATGCAAGATAAAGTAACCAAAGGAGAGGATGTATTTAATAATGCATTATTAGTAGGAAATGCCTTTTACAATGGGACATATTACGGAAATGCACGTGTGTTTTATTATAATGCATTAGTGAATGAATACGGAAATTTCATTTCTCCTTCGGAGCGAAAGTATTTACTAAATATGGGATTGGCCAAGAAGTATTACGGCCTGGCTAAGAAAGCAGCAACCACAAAGGAACAAAAAGCAAAAATTGCCTATTTGGAAGCAAAAGTAGAGCGCAATGAGTTTTATGCGAATCAGTATCAAAATAAAGATTATTATTGGGGTGCAGGATGGGATGATCCGATGTTTAAAAAATGGAAAGGATTCCAAGAACTGGCAACCTTGTATAGTGATACCCAATACTATCAAGACGTAATCAATGAATGTGGTTATTTTAGAACCTATTTAGAGAAAAATCATTAGTAGAAATAAAAAAAATCCAGAAAGTAATTTCTGGATTTTTTATTTTTGATTTTTCTGTTAAAACCTGTTTCAATCGATTAATTGCAAACAATATTCATCGATGTAAGGCTGAAATTTCTCAGAAATGCCTCTGGTGCATTTTCTAGTTTTTCTAATTGATGCTTAGATAAAATGAAGTTAGTTATAACCCAATTTTTTGTATCATACAACATAATTAGAAGCTCCTCTTGTAATTGTTGAGAAGGAAGTTGAGCCATGTTTTGTTGTTTCTGCTCGATTCCTTTTTGATTGAAAAATAATTTTTTCATTTTCGGCTACTTTTTAAGAACGACAATCAAATTTTGTAAGGGGCTTTGATAGAATTAAATTATGAGTGTTGTTTTGTTAGGGTAAAATTACTAAAAATAATTTTATTTTTAACTTAAAATCGATAAAAATTACATTTTGTTTCTTTTTATTTAAAATAGAATCTAAATTTTTTGAAAAAATATGTCATTTAATCCGTGATGGTTATTGAGTTATTTAGTTGTTTATCTTCTAAAAAAAGCGATATGATTTTTTTATTTTTTTGATTTTTTGAAATATTATTTCCCTAATGGCGCTATTTTATTAAACGAAAAAGAGGTGAAAAAAAGAGAAAGAAGTGAGTTTTTTTGTTTTTCTTTTGCAAAAAAATAACCTAGATGTTGTAGAACCTGAAAAGAAAAAAATAAAGATCTCGATGTTAAACTTTTTACGAGATAAAAAATTTTGTTTTTTTCGCGCTAATAGGAGTTGAAAATAGCACTATTTGTGAAATATTAATTATTTGTGCCTTCAAATGCTAGATGTTTTTGTTATTTTTGAGTAAAAATAAAAGACTTTGAAGAAACTACTTGTTAAAATAGGTAAAATAGTGGGTTGGATTGTGTTTTCAATTCTCGTTTTACTGATACTTTTAATTGTATTAGTGCAGATACCTTCTATTCAAAATGCAATAAAGGACAAAGCCATCACTTTTGTTGAAAATAAAATAGGAACTCCTGTTCAATTGGATCGGATTGCCATTTCTTTTCCTAAAAAGATAGTAGTTAAAGGATTATATCTTGAATCTCAAGAAAAAGACACCTTGGTGTATGTGAATCACTTGGGGGTAGATATTGGGTTATGGGGATTGTTGAATAGCCAAGTAAATGTCAATGCAATTGACTTGGACGGATTAACGGCTCATGTTCACAGAGATACCCTACAGCGTTTTAATTTCGATTATATTGTAGACGCTTTTGCTTCCGAAGAGGAAAAAGAAGATACACCTTCTTCCATGAGTGTTTCAGTAGGGCAAATTAATTTAAGTAATATCGCGTTGAAGTTTGATGATCAATATGATGGACATCATGTCAAGCTGAAACTCAATCAGTTTGTGACGCGCTTCAGAGATTTTGATCTCGATCAAATGCGATTCTCTTTACCTGTAATTTCTTCGGATGGTTTAGATTTAGTATACTACAAGGAAAAACAATTTGGAGAACGAGAATCAGTCTTATCCACACAAGAAGAACCTATTGAAGAAGAAATAACTCCTGCTAAACCAATTGATCTGAATATTGGAGTAGTTGAATTGAAACAAACTAAAATTGACTACCAAAGTGTAGAAGATTATATTCAGGCGTTCTTGTCTTTAGATGATTTTAAACTGTCATTGAATAAGTTAAATATTGAAAAACAACAAGTAGACATTGAGGATATTACGCTAAATAAAACAGTAGCTAAGGTTCGTTTTTTAGCTGGAAAGGAAAATCCTCAAACCAATGCTACTCCTGTTGTAAAATCAGATAGTCTACCCAATGAAGACCAAACAAACATAGGATGGAACCTCGCTATTCGAAATCTAGGGATTCAAGATTTTAATGCGAAATACGACGATGATAATCACAAGAAAATACCAGAAGGCTTAGATGTAAATCACATTGGTATTGAGGCTTTAAACTTCAGTTTAAAAGACTTTCAATATACGGATGCTGGACTGAATGGAAATTTGCAACAATTCTCCTTTAAAGAGCAAAGTGGTTTTAACTTAGACAACGTAAAAGCGTATTTTCAATACGGACAACAAGCCTCTTTTGTTAAAAATCTAAGTGTAGAAACACCCAATACGCAGTTTAATACAACGGCTGTTTTTAATTACAGTAGTTTAGATCAATTAAAAGATAACTTAGGACAACTTTCAACGGATCTCGTTATTTCAAATTCTCATTTAGGCTTGAAAGATGCCTATCTATTGATGCCTGATGTTTTTAAAGCCAATGGATTGACAAAATTAAGCCAAGAAAAAATCAAATTAGAATTGGTCGCCAAAGGATTGGTTAATGATTTAAATATTGAAAAAATCTATGTGAGTATGTTGGGCTCTACCTTTTTAAATGCGGCAGGAAAAGTGAGAAATTTACCTGATGTAGCTAAAGCGTATATTGATTTTACAATTAAAGATTTTCAAACTACGGCCAAAGATATTCGTTTGATTGCCCCTCCTAAAACTTTGCCTGATAATATTGAAATTCCCGCTTTAATTAGTTTTACAGGTAAAGCCAAAGGAACGCAACAAGATATAGCAAGTACATTTAAATTAAAAACAAGCTTAGGAACCATCGACTTTGACGGGTCTTTCAATCAACGTATAAAGAACAAAGAAAAGTATCAAGCAAATCTGACGATTGATAAATTGAACTTAGGGCGTTTGATTAAAAATGACTCCATAGGAATTATAAGTTTACAGGCGAAAGTAGATGGTGTTAGTTTTGAACCTACGATGGCACAGGCAAATGCCTTAATTAAATTGGATAAAGCGGAATATAATGGATATACTTATAAAGATATTCAGTTAGATGGACATCTATCCAATGGACAGTATGCTGTTATTACTCACAATGCTGATCCAAATTTGGATTTCGATTTAAATGCTACTGGTACCTGGACTAATCAAGCATTGAGTCTACAATTACTCGCTGATTTAAAGAAGATTGACTTGTATCAATTGCGTTTGAATGCAGAACCCTCTATAGTATCTGGTCGTATTGAGGTTGATATGCCGAATATTATGCCCGATAGCTTAGTAGGAACCGCTATCATTAGTGATTTAAGCTTTAATGCTCTAAGTCGATCGTTTAAATTACAACCCATTCAATTCCTAGCAGAGGCAGAGGCTTCTTATCGCAAGATGAGTTTAACTTCTCAAGTACTAGATTTTGAGATGGAAGGAGATTACCTCTTGACACAGCTAGGTGATGCAATAACACAGACAATTAGCAAGTATTATAAAATTAGTACTGAAGATAAAAAAGAGAAAGAAACAGCGAAGGTAAATGAACAACGAGTTGAAAAACAACAATATTTTACCTATCAATTACAAGTTAAAAATGATCCTATTTTTCAAAAAATAGTACCAGAATTAAAGGAAATACAACCCATTTTATTGGGAGGAGTCTATAGACAAAAAGACGATTTCCTCACGATAAAAGGGGAAGTCCCTGCTTTGGAATATGGGGATATAACCATAGAAGCTATTACATTAGATGTTCAGCCGAAAGGGGCTGCTTTGGATTATAAATTGGGTATTAAAAGTATTTCCAATGCATCTTACAGTATTAAACGGATGGTATTGGACGGTTTTGCACAAGAGAACAAACTCGATGTTAACTTTAAACTTTTAGACAAACAAGATAAAATCTGTTACTTGATTGGAGCAGAACTTCTTTCAGAAGAAAAGCAACAACAGTTGAGTATGAAAGAAGGTGGTTTTATCTTAGACTATATTCCTTGGACCGTGAATCCCAATAACAAAATTGTCTTAGGCGAAAAAGGACTTTATGCGAAAGATTTTGAATTAGGCTATCAAAATAGTTTGATTCGCTTGGCCTCGGAAGAAGAAAAAATGAACAGTCCTTTGGCAGTGAACTTTGTGAATTTTAGTATTGAAGAAATTACTAAAATGATTCAAAAAGATAAATTATTGGCCGAAGGAACTATTAATGGAGAAATTCACCTCAAAGATTTATCTGCCGATTTCCGATTCATTTCTGATATTGACATTGCTAATCTAGCAGTTTATGAAATAGGTTTAGGAAACCTCCATATTGGCGTTTCTAATCAATCGCTTAGTCAGTATGCTGCTGATATCGTTTTAGAAGGAAAAGAAAATAGAATCAGATTATTTGGTGTCACGGATGTAGATCAACAAACGTTAGATTTGAAATTGGCATTAGATAAATTTCAAATGGCTGCCATAGAGTATTTTAGTATGGGTAACTTAAGTGATACGCAGGGGTACCTTTCAGGCGAATTGAATATAGGAGGAAAATACGATAAACCAACTATTTTAGGAGGATTGGATTTTAATTCTATAGGTCTGCATGTTAATCCAATTAATGCAGATTTTAAAGATATTAATGAAAAAATAGCATTTACAGCGCGCGGTATTGAATTAGATAAATTTAGTGTGACTGATTCCGATGGTAATTTATTGGTGATTGATGGACAAATCCTTACACAAACGTATACCGATTTTAAATTTAATCTTGATATTAAAGCGGTTGATTTTAAAGCAGTCAATTCCACAGTCAAAGACAATGATATGTATTATGGAACGCTGCTTTTTGACTCGAATCTCAAAATTCGAGGCGATTTAAATACACCAAAAGTAAGTGGACAAATTAGTATAGGTAAAAAGACTGATTTTACAATGGTTATGCCACAAGAAGATCCATCTATTGCAGATCGAGAAGGTATAGTTGAATTTATTGATGAAGAGAGTCTTAGACAAGCAGAATTGTTGAAATACCAAAACGATTTTAATCAATCAACCTTAAAAGGAATGGATGTTTCTGTATCGATTATTGTTGATAAAGAAGCAACTTTTACCATGATTATGGACAAGAGTAGTGGTGATAAGGTGGTGCTGAAAGGTGAGGGAGATATTGTTGGAGGAATTGATCCGTCAGGGAAGGTGTCTCTTACTGGACGCTATGAGTTTTCAGAGGGATCCTATGATCTATCTTTCAATTTTATGAAGCGCAAGTTTTTAGTAGAAAAAGGAAGTTCAATCACTTTTGCGGGAGATCCTACAGATGCTATCCTGAATTTAACCGCTATATACGAAACAAAAACAGCTCCAATCGACTTATTGCAAAATCAATTGGCAGCACTTTCTCCTACACAACAGAATATGTACAAACAGCAACTGCCTTTTCAAGCACTGTTAATGATGAAAGGAGAGTTGTTAAAACCTGAGATTTCATTTGATATTCGATTGAAAGATGGAGTAACAAGTGCGTCTGGAGATGTAATTTCCAATACAAAATCAAGGTTAGAACAGATTCGAGCAAATGAATCGGAACTAAATAAACAAGTATTTGCCTTGTTGCTTCTAAACCATTTTATAGGCGATAATCCTTTTGAAAGTAGCATGGGGGGACTAAGTGCAGGTACGATGGCGCGTCAAAGTGTGAATCGATTGCTATCGGATCAATTGAATAACCTTGCTAGTAATTTGATTCAAGGAGTTGAGTTGAATTTTAATTTAGAATCAACGGAAGACTTCTCTTCGGGTTCTAGAGAAAATAGAACAGACTTGAATGTGGCAGTATCGAAACGATTGTTCTCTGATCGTTTGAAAGTAACGGTGGGAAGTAGCTTTGAAGTTGAAGGAAATCAACGACAAAATGAACAAGCAACTAATATTGCAGGAGATATTGAACTCGAATATGCTTTATCTAAAGATGGTCGTTATTTGATGCGAGTTTATCGAAAAAATCAGTATGAAGTAGCACTTCAAGGACAAGTCGTCGAAACGGGAGTTGGTTTTATTATTACAATGAGTTATGAGCATTTTAGAGAGTTATTTGAGCGTTCTAAAGACAAAAGACAATTGAAAAAACAAATAAGAGATGAAGCTAAAAAAGAAGAATAGTGTCCTATTATTGACCCTAACAGGAATTGCAGGATTCTTTATCAGCTCATGTAGTTCCACTAAATACATTCCAGAGGGAGAAGCACTCTATGCCAAGGGGATTGTGGATATTGAAGGAACGGAATTGACAAAGTCAAAGAAGAAGGAAATCGAAGAGTCGTTGGAATCTCTTTTACGGCCAGAACCCAATAGCTCTTTTTTGGGGTTTCGCCCCAAATTGTTTTTTTACAATTTAGGAGGAGATCCTGCTAAAACTAACAAAATAAGACGATGGATGCGCACTTCTCTAGGTGAACCTCCAGTGCTCTTTAGTCAAGTAGATTTAGAGCACAATAAAGCCATTTTAGCTAATAGAATGGAAAATGATGGCTATTTTAATGTTCGCATACAGGCAGATACACTAAAAATAAAGGAAAAGAAAAAAGCCGCGCAATATACTATCGATCCCGGTGCTCAGTTTATTATTAATGAGGTGACCTTTTTGAACGATTCTACCCCCCTGCAACAAGCGATTTACGATGCAGGAAAACGATGGACAAGATTGAGAAAAGACAGACCTTATAATCTGGATCAAATTAAAGAGGAACGCGTTCGCTTTGATAATTATGTGAAAAATAAAGGCTATTTCTATTTTAGTCCAAATAATTTATTGGTACAAGTAGATAGTACAGTAGGTAATCACAAAGTGAACCTATTTGTAAAAGTAAAAGAAGATACTCCCGTATTGGCTACGAAAGCTTATACAATTAATAAAGTGTATATTTTTTCAGATTATTCTCTAGCAGAAACAGATATCAAACGCGATATTAAAACGGCTGAATCCTATAAAGGGTTTGAAATTATCGATCCTAAAAATAAATTTAAACCCAGTATTTACGATCGCACTGTCTATTTGGAAGAAGGGGAACTCTACAATAGAAATGACCACAATTTATCGCTGAATCGCTTAGTGAATCTCGGTGTTTTTAAATATGTAAAGAATCAGTTTGAATTGGCAGATACCGTTAATAATAAATTAGACGTTTACTATTTCCTAACGCCAGATAATCCAAAATCAATTCGCTTAGAGTTATTGGGAAAAACAAACTCAGCAAGTTATAGTGGAGCAGAGTTGAATGTAAATTGGAGCCATAAAAATTTCTTGAAAGGAGCCGAATTGTTTTCTGTTTCTGCTTATGGAGGGGCTGATTTTCAAATGTCTTCTAAAAACAAGGGTTACAATGTATATAAAGGAGGATTAGAAGCAAGTTTGACTTGGCCTAGATTGATCGCACCAGGGAACTTTCATTCCTCAAGTGGTTATATCCCGCGTACCAAAGCAACGATTGGAGGAGAGTATTTAGAACGCAGTCAATTGTATTCTTTAACTTCTTTTAAAGGATCCTGGGGATATCTTTGGAAAGAGAATGTTCGAAAAGAACATCAATTGAATGCTTTAGAAGTAAATTATGTAACACCACAGAATGTAACCGATTTATACCGAGAAACAGCAGCTGGTAATCCATCGTTGGAAAGGGTTTTAGACAAGCAATTGATTTTCGGACCAACATATACGTATACCTATACGAATACAATGAATCAACACAAGAGAAATACTTTTTATTATCGAGGAGGATTGGACTTTTCAGGAAATATTACGGGATTACTCATGGGAGCTGATGTAGATAAGGATAAGGAAAAAACAATTTTAGGTGTACCTTTTAGTCAGTATGTTAAAACAGAACACGATTTTAGACATTATTTGAAGTTGAGTAAAACTTCACAATTGGTGAGCCGTCTTCACGCAGGAATAGGATATGCTTATGGAAATTCTAAGAATTTACCTTATACCAAACAATTTTA
This sequence comes from Myroides sp. 1354, assembly GCF_030324495.1. Classification (GTDB taxonomy): domain Bacteria; phylum Bacteroidota; class Bacteroidia; order Flavobacteriales; family Flavobacteriaceae; genus Flavobacterium. The sequence goes on from NZ_JACAGN010000006.1 coordinate 38,464, forward strand.
TGTTGGAGGATCTAACAGTATACGAGCCTTTAGAGCTAGAACCTTAGGACCAGGTAATTTCGACCCTAATTCATTTGAAGCTAAATTTATCCCTGATCAATCAGGGGATATGCTGTTGGAATTCAATTTTGAGTACCGCAAAAAATTAGTGAGTATTATTCATGGAGCACTATTTATTGATGGTGGAAATATCTGGAATTTAAATGAAGTATCGGATAGACCAGGAGGAAAGATATCGGGTGATTTTTATAAGGAAATAGCCTTGGGAGCAGGAGCTGGACTTCGATTTGATATTACCTTTTTGGTGGTTCGTTTCGATTTTGCCTTTCCACTTCGCGTACCGTATAATGAACCAGGCGAGCGCTGGGTAGTGAAAGATATCAACTTTGGAAGCGGAAAATGGAGAAAAGACAACTTGATGTTTAACCTCGCAATTGGGTATCCATTCTAGTATTTGGGGAATATGTACCCATTTTGTGACAGGAGAATTGACTGTGTTGCAGATAAATAAAAATAATAATAGATCTTAAGTGATTGATAAATAATTAATTATTTAATTTGAAGGCAAGTTTGTATTTTTGGCACGCTTTTTTCTATATACTATAGCGTAAGGTGTTATACAAAAAAACAAATGAGTTGAGTAATCAACTTAAATTGCTAGAAAAAGAAAATTAAGTGTTTGTTTTAAAGAAATTTTATTACCAAACGAGGTAATAGGTTAGATCGTTAGTAAGGTGAAGAAGAGAAATCTTCAGGTAAATAGGGAGCTTAGGCTCCCTTTTACTGTTATAGGAGGTTAAAGTTTTACCACTTGTTGGTTTCTCCAAAATAAATATATTAAATTTGTCTTTAGCCCTAAATAAAGACGGATAAAATATGAGTCATAAAGTTCTTGTTATAGACGATGATGTACCATTTTGCGAAATGTTGAAAGCCTTTTTAACCAAAAAAGGTTTTGTTGTTATGAACGCTTTTAATTCCTTAGATGCAAAAAAAGCAATAGACGAGAGTTGTTATGATATTGTGTTGACTGATGTTAGACTCCCTGATAGCGATGGAATTGAACTGCTGAAATACATCAAGGAAAAGTGTATCACTTCCCAAGTTATTTTAATGACAGGGTATACCGAAATCAAAACAGCAGTGAATGCTATGAAATTAGGTGCCTTTGATTATGTGGCTAAACCCATTAATCCCGATGAAATTGTTTTGACTATAAAACAAGCTTTAGATAAGAAAAACAAAGGAGATGAAAAGGTTAAACACGAAACGTCAAAATCAATCTCAATAGAATTAACCACAGAAGAGGCCGTATTAGAAGAATATGTAAAAGGAGATAGTAAAGTATCTTCCCAATTACAAGAGTATATCGAATTAGTAGCTCCAACCAATATGTCCGTATTAATTATTGGAGATAGTGGTACAGGGAAAGAGAATATAGCACATTCTATACACTTATTAAGTAAACGAAGTAAAAAACCTTATATCGCTGTAGATTGTGGTGCTATTCCCAAAGATTTAGCTTCTAGTGAGTTTTTTGGACATATTAAAGGATCTTTTACCGGTGCTGTTACAGATAAAATAGGGCATTTTGAAGCAGCTAACGGAGGAACTATCTTTTTAGATGAAGTAGGAAACTTATCCTATGAAGTGCAAATACAATTGTTGCGCGCTCTTCAGGAAAGAAAAGTAAAACCCGTAGGCAGCAGTACAGAAATTGACGTGGATATTCGAGTGATTGCTGCAACAAATGAAGATTTGCCAAAGGCAGTAAGAGAAGGAGAGTTTAGAGAAGATTTGTATCACCGCTTAAACGAATTTGGTATTGTTGCTCCTCGATTAACAGATAGAGGAAGTGATGTACTTTCGTTTGCGAAACACTTCTTAAAACATTCCAATCAAGAACTAGAAAAGAATGTAAAAGGATTTTCTGGTGAAGTAGAGCGTATTTTCTTGACTTATGATTGGCCAGGGAACTTGCGTGAAATGAAAAATATTATTAAGCGTTCGGTTCTGTTAACGAAAGGAGATTATATCGAAAAAGAGGTATTACCAGATGAAATGTTCGCTCCTAAACCCCTTGTTTCAGACAGTCCAAATGAAGAAGAAAGAGATTTGAAATTGTTTTCTTCTCGCAATGAAGAACAAGCTATACGCACAGCTCTGGAAAAAGTGAAATTCAATAAAACCAAAGCCGCGCAATTATTAGGCATTGACAGAAAAACACTATATAATAAAATGAAACTTTACAATATAGAGTTGTAAGTAGGAATAAGTAAAAAGGCATCTAAACTCAATTAGATGCCTTTTTTTGTAAACAATTTTATGTAGTAAAGTAAAATTCTATCTTGTTACTTCTTCAATTAAATAAAAAATAGACTTGAAGCTTTGGTTGCTATGTGCAGTTAACCCAATCTCACAAGTGCGACTGGTAGAAAAACCATCAGAGCAAGACGAGGGTATCTGTTGTGCAATTGCTTTGGTTCCATGTTGATTTAATTCTGGGACAGTAAAACCTCGATCCCCCGCAAAACCACAACAGTTACTCTCAATGTAGTTTATTTTTTTTGCACATCGCTTTGCGATATCTATTAATTTTTCTTCTAAACCTAGTTTTTTGACAGAACAAACGGGAAAAATAGTCACTTCTTCTCGAGGATGAGTAATAGGTAAGTCTGGGAGAACGAAATCCAATATAAATTCAATTGGATCATAAAACTGAAAATCACTTTTAGCATGATGGTCGTGGTAGGTGTAATAACACGGACTCATATCAAATAAAATTGGGTATTTGCCTTGTTCTGATGCCGTTAATAATGCTTTTTCTAAGGCTGTCGATTTTTGTAATCCTTCTTCTTGAAATCCCTTGCTGCTAAAAGGCATACCACAACATAAATTAGCTATCTCTTCTGGATAAATAACCTCATACCCAGCACGTTCTAATAACAATACCGTTAGATCTTTGAGATCTAAATCTTGAGAGGGATAATCTTTTGATTTTCCCATAGTACGATTAATACAAGAAGGAAAATACACTACTTTTCGCACTGTATTTTGAACTAGAACAGCTGGTTTGATTGTTGTTTTTGTGCCTGTTGGCATGGCGGGATTCCACTGAGGAATTCGATTATTGCTCCATTTTCTCATTTGAGTAGAAAGACGCAACATAGTGCGATCTCCTAAGGTATTTTGAAAGAGACGAACAAATTTTAAGCTATAACGCCCCAATTGAGTCACCCGATCTAAATGATCAACAAAATAAAGAGCATCTTGGTGATTTTTAGCCGTTAAATGATCCGATCTCCAGCTTTTGACATATTTACCTGTATCAATCTTAACCGGACAGGCAATCGCACATAAACCGTCTGTCGCACAAGTATCATCGACATAGTATTGCGCTTGCTGACGAAGTTGTTCTAGTAATATTGGATTTTCACCTGTTTGTGTTAAACGCGCAATTTCTCTTCCGATTACAATACGCTGACGTGGTGATAAAGTTAATCCTTCTGAAACACAATGCGATTCACAAAACCCACATTCAATACATTTGTCTATGATAGGGTGGGTAGCAGGTGTGGTTTTTAAATTTTCTAAATGGATATGTGAATTGGCATTAATCATTACCCCAGGATTGATAACCTGATGGGGATCGAATATCTGCTTAATTCGCAACATCAAAGCATAGGCTTGTTTACCCCATTCTCTTTCTACAAAAGGAGCCATATTGCGTCCAGTTCCGTGTTCTGCCTTAAGTGAACCATCAAATTGATGTACAACCAATTCAACGAGTTCATCCATTAAATCGGCATAGCGTTGAATCGAAGTAGCTGTACTAAAGTCTTGGGAAAAAACCAAGTGTAGATTTCCTTCTAAGGCATGTCCAAATAAAACAGCATCGTTATACTGGTATTTGGCAAATAATTGTTGTAAGGCCAAACTCGCTTCTGCTAATTGATCCAAAGGAAAGGCAACATCCTCAATGATGCAAGTAGTTCCCGTAGCTCGAAGTGCTCCTGTAGTTGGCAATAAACCATTTCGAGCCTTCCAATTGAAGGCATATTCTTTAGGATCAGAAGTAAAAACAAAAGGAGCTAAGGTGGAAAGTGAAGCCATGGCTTGTTGTACTTCTTCTTGTTTTTGTATTAATTCCTCCTGATTGTTGGCTTGTACTTCTACAAGTAATAAACAAGCAGATTCAGGAAGTGTTTTAAAATAGGTAGGTGCTTGAGGTTCCTCTTCAATGGAGCGAATACTGTTTCGGTCTAATAGTTCAACCGCAGCAACAGGACTCGCTTTCAAATGAGGAACAGCCTGACAAGCGGTTCTAATGGAATCAAAAACCATCAAGGTACAGGCCTTTTTTTGGTAATTAATTACAGTGTTATAGGTAATGGCTGAAATAAAAGCAAGCGTTCCTTCAGAACCAATCATCAAGTGTTTGAGGATATCAAACGGATCTTGATAATCAATAAAGGCATTTAAACTATAACCAGTCGTATTCTTAATTTTGTACTTGCGTTTGATTCGCTCATACAAGGTAATATCTTGTTGTATCTCGTTGTGAATAGCGCTAATTTCAGCAAGAATTTCAGGGTGTTTAACCTCAAATTGTTGTCTACTAACGATATCTGCAGTATCTAGGATTGTACCATCGTAAAAAACAAGGCGAATATCCGCTAGGGTATTGTATGAGTTTTGAGCGGTACCGCAACACATGCCACTGGCGTTGTTTGCGGCAATTCCACCAATCATAGCCGCATTAATAGACCCAGGATCAGGTCCTATTTTTCGGCCATAAGGTGCAAGTAAAATATTTGCTCTTCCTCCAATTATTCCCGGTTGAAAAGTAGCGCGTAAACCGTTGTCTTTAATGCTATACTCTTTCCAGTGATGTGTGGCTACCAATAAGATAGAATCTGTTATCGCTTGTCCTGATAAACTCGTTCCTCCTGCGCGATAGGTAATAGGTAATTGTTGTTGATGTGCCAAAGCGATGACCTGAACAGCTTCTGCTTCGTTCTTGACTTCTACTACAATTTTAGGTGTTAAGCGATAAAAACTCGCATCTGTTCCATAAGCAAGGGTCTGAATGGGATCTGTAATAATTTGTGAAGGTGGAAGGAATTGGCCTAACTCACGAGCAAAAGAAGCGTAACTTTCTGACAGCATAACAACATTTTTTTGTAGCAGAAAGTTACGATAAATAATGGAAAGAGGAAATCACAGCGTAGCAAGATTCATCGAATACTTATAAAATGTAACCCTAATGAGGGAAAGAAGAAAGAAGAAAGAAGAAAGAAGAAAGAAGAAAGAAGTGAAATATTTCTAAATATTGCGAATCTCTACAAAGAAGCAAAAAACAAAAAAGCATAAAAAGGAAATCGCAACGTAGCAAGATTCATCGAATACTTATAAAATGTAACCCTAATGAGGGAAAGAAGAAAGAGGAAAGCAGTGAAATATTTCTAAATATTGCGAATCCCTACAAAGAAGCGAAAAAGCCTAAAAAGGAAATCACAACGTAGCAAGATTCATCGAATACTTTTAAAATGTAACCCTAATGAGGGAAAGAAGAAAGAGGAAAGCAGTGAAATATTCCTAAATATTGCGAATCCCTACAAAAAAGCGAAAAAGCAAAAAAGCCTAAAAAGGAAATCGCAGCGTAGCAAGATTCATCGAATACTTATAAAATGTAAACCTAATGAGGGAAAGAAGAAAGAAGAAAGAAGAAAGAAGTGAAATATTTCTAAATATTGCGAATCCCTACAAAGAAGCGAAAAAGCCTAAAAGCCTAAAAAGGAAATCACAACGTAGTGAACGTCCCTAAATAAGGTTGTCTTTTTTCAAGAACGAAAGTGTACAAAAACGCAAAAAAACATTAATGAAAATATCTTTTACTGAAAAACTCTACTCTTCTCCTCTTTCTCCTCTCTTCTCTCTATTTATAAATAAATTCCATGGGTACTTCCATTTTTTTGGCTAAGCGTTCTGCCTGAAGTGCACGAAGTTCTACGCGTTTGATTTTACCGCTGATGGTTTTGGGCAGTTCCGTTACAAATTCAATTCTTCGTGGCATCTTGTAAGGAGCGAGATGTTGACGAGAAAATTGAAATAATTCATCTGCAAGGGATGCATTAGCTAGTTGGATATCTTTCAGGATGACAAAAGCTTTTACTTCGAATCCCTTGACCTCATGCGGACTTGCAACCACAGCCGATTCAATAACCATAGGATGTTCCAATAAAACACTTTCTACTTCAAAAGGACCAATGCGGTAATCCGAAGCTTTGATTACATCATCATCGCGTCCAATAAACCAAATATAACCGTCTGTGTCTTTATACGCTTTATCTCCAGTAAAATAAACTCCATTCTTGAATACCTGTTTTTGACGTTCTTTGTCGTACATATATTCTTTGAAAATTCCATTGATTTTGCCTGTATCTGTTTTGACACAAATATTCCCTTCTTCGTTATTTGCCAGTTCTCTTCCTTCATCATCTGCAATGACAATATCATATAAAAAAGTAGGTTTTCCCATAGACCCATATTTGAGTGTAGCATTGGGATAGTTAGCCACCATACACGTACTTTCAGTTTGTCCAAAACCATCGCGTATATAAAGCCCCGTAGCCTCATGCCATTCTTCGATAATTTCTGGATTTAAGGGTTCACCAGCAGCTACACATTGTCGTAAACTGAAGCGATAAGAAGCTAAATCCTCTTGAATAAAGAAACGCAATACTGTTGGTGGAGCACAAAGCGTTGTAATTTTATGTTTTTCAATTAGTTGTAGTGTTTTTGTAGCGTTGAAACGCTCTTTTGTGTGAAAAGCAAAAATGGTTGCGCCTACATTCCAAGGAGCAAATAAACTGCTCCACGCAAACTTAGCCCATCCCGGTTGAGAAATATTGTAGTGAATATCTTCTTTCTTTAGCCCAATCCAGGCTGTGGTAGTTAGGTTGCCAATAGGATAACTTAATTGCGTATGGCATACAATTTTGGGCATACCTGTGGTGCCAGAAGTAAAAAATAAAAAGAGATTATCATCGGGTTTGGTAATTGCTGCATCAGCTTCTGTATCTTGCTCATCTAGTACAGATAATGGATACCATCCTTGACGTTGGCCATCAATAATAATTTTAATCGGAATATGGATATTCGCAGCTTTTTCAGCCTCATCAATTTTTTCTACATTATCGGCATCTGCTATAATTACTTTGGGTTGAATTTTTTCAAATCGGTATTTTAAATCATTTACTCCAAGAATACTTGCCGCAGGAGATAAGCGATATCCTCCTTTAATCGCAGCCAAATGCGTAACCCAATTGATGCGTTGTAACATCATTTGCGTAAGAATAACATCTTGTTGTTGGATTCCCTTTTTGCGCAAAAAATTCAAAAGTTGATTGTATCGATGGTAAAGTGTTTGAAAGGTATAATGCTCTGTCTTGGTTCCATCTGTCCAGAGAAGGGCGGTTTTATCTGGAGTTTCCTTAACGTGTATTCCTTCAAATATCTCCGTTACCCAATTAAAATAGATGGGTTTCTCTACTTGTAAATCGTGTAAAGCACTAAAATTCTCTTCCGCAATGAAGTTTCCAATGCTTTTAAATAAATTTTTCATGTTTTGTGGTTTTTTGTGGTAGTATAAGATACACAAAAGGTTTGAAAATACATAGGAAGTAATAGTGATTACTATCTTTTTGACGGTAAAAAAGAAAAAAAGTTAGAAACGTATAAAGAAATTGGTAGGGAAGAAGCAAAAGTATGAAAAGTAGAAAAATAAAAATAGTATCGAATACAATGTGTTAAAAAATGGAATAAAATCTTGTAATTTTTAATAAAATCAAATATTTATGATTTTTTATTTTTGTTGGTTTTTGTTCATTTTTCAAATAAAAACCTATTATTGTTTATTATTTTGAAATAAAATAACATTTTGTTGCAATATGATTAATAAAATTTCGTTTTCTTTGGTACAAACCAAGAAACTAAATGTTATTATGAAAACGTACTCCTTAGACGAAATAAATGGTATTTTAAATGGAAGCATAATAGGAACAACTGTGAAAAAAATTCACGCTGCAGAACAATTAGACAAAGCAGAAGATGGTCAGATTTCCTTTATTGGGAATAAAAAATACGAGCGTTTATGGGCGAATTCCAAAGCGAGTATTGCCATTGTTAATCGTGATATTTCTATTGTTCCTGGAGAAGATCGAGCGTTTATTAAGGTGGATAATGTAGATTTAGCGATGTCTCAGTTGCTTGCTTTTTTTGCCCCTAAGTTACCTCATGTCAAGGAGGGAATTCACCCTAAAGCGAGTGTTGATGCAACTGCTCAAGTGGGAGAAGGCACGCAAATAGGAGCGGGATGTTATGTAGGAGAGCATGTTGTGCTAGGAAAAAATGTTGTTGTTTATCCCAATGTTACAATTCTAGATCATTCCGTTATTGGAGATAATACGGTGTTATGGTCAGGTGTTGTAGTTCGAGAACGTACTCAAATTGGGCATCATTGTATTATTCATCCCAATGCTGTGTTAGGAGCAGATGGATTTGGTTTTTGTCCTTCAGAAAAAGGATTAGTAAAAATTCCTCAAATTGGTCATGTTGAGATTGGTAATCACGTTGAGATAGGAGCAAATTCTTGCGTAGATCGAGGTAAATTTAGTGCTACAATCATAGGCGATGGCTGTAAAATAGATAATTTAGTTCAAATTGGGCATAATTCTGTTTTGGGAAAATGCTGTATTATGGCAGGAAATAGTGGATTAGCGGGTTCTGTAACCTTGGGTAATTTCGTTGTTATTGGAGGTAGTGCATCGATTAAAGATCACGTTACTTTAGGGGATGGAGTTGTTGTAGGTGCGGGATCAGGAGTTACAGGCGATGTAGAGGCAGGAAAAACCGTTTTGGGGTATCCAGCCTTGGAAGCAAAAACAACCTTAAAGCAATGGGCCTTTTTGAAGCAATTGGTAAAGAACTACAATAGCAAGGGCTCTTAATCTTTAAAAGTTAAGTCAACAGTTTGTTTTTTCAGAAGAATGAAAAATAAACGATACAAATTCATAAAAAAAGCCTCGTTATATACACGAGGCTTTTTTTTTATAATTTTTCTGATGTTTTCTGCTTATTTTCATTGATAAGTTTTAAATCTTCAGCTTCCATTTTGTTTCCTTCTAAGTCGTATTGGGTGTCTTTTTCAGGAATAGTAAAGGCTTTTTTATTTGATTTATAAAGTGGAATGAAATAACTGACGGTGTAATTAAAACCAACTCCAATGGCTCCACTATATTTTCGATTATAACCAGGGATGAATAAATTTTCAAAATCATCGGGTTGTTTTTGAGTAATTAAACCCGTCAAGCGAAGGCTAAATCCCATAAAGACATTGTTGAATACTCTCGTTTTTACTCCAGCTACAAATTCTACCCAATGAGCAGATAAACCACTGTATTTTTTATTTACGGGGATAGCGGGATTTTCAAAATAAGGGTTGGTCGTATAAGGTTTATACCAATCTAAGGTTTGAGAAAAAGTAGAAAAACCATATCGAGCACCTACGTATATTTGATCTTCGCGATCTAGCCAATTTTCGTGAAGATTATAATCTACTCCAATACGCAAATAGGTTCCATTGGTGGTATAACCGTACGTACTCTCTGTTTTATTTATTTTATCATGTCCTAATTCCGCAACAGCAAATAACTTCTTAGTTAATCGGTAATCTCCAACAACCTCAAAACCATTATAGGTTTTATCGTACATAGAGCGCGTAATTCGGAACAAATCCGCACCTAGACGTAAACCATAACGTTGAGGGTATTTTGGTGGCTCTTGAACGGCCATATGAGCGTTTTTATCTGTATTTTTTACGGGTTCTTTGCTCTTTTCTTGTGCATTGATAACAATAGAAAACAACAAAATCACGCTACTAGTAATATACTTTAAAATGAGCTTGCTTTTCATCGTCTTTGCTTTCTAAATTGTTATCTATTTCGTTTGTTTCCGTTGTGTAGAGCTTGATCCAATTACCTTTGGTTGTATTGGCTTGTCCATTTAAAAGAGGAGAACTACCATCTTGAAGTAAAGAAAAAGTAGATACGTAACCACATGCTTTATTCAAATAGGACGTATTTATTCTGTATTTTAAAGTTAAGGTATCGCGAATGATTAGGGTTTCTTTTCCTTTCGTTTCCTTAATTTGAAGAACCCAATCCGTTTGTTGTTGGTCTAGACGAAGAGGAAGGGATAAGGTATTTCCCATACTGCGTATTGTGTCTTGAACTCCTATTGCATAGGCTTCCACCAAACCGTTTTTGGCAACTTCTTGATCCTCATAGTTGAAGAATTGAATTTTATAATTCGGAGTTGTCGGTTCTTCCTTGCCGCATATATCATCTTTCTCACAAGCTACGAATGCAACCGTAGCAAAACATAGAAAAGAGGCGATAACCATTATTTTTTTCATAAAGAAATAAGTCTAACGAATAGTAATTGCACCAAAAATACTAAAAACAAACCAAACGATTTATATTCTTAAGATTGGTTTTGCAAATAAGTGGGAATAAATCAAGGTAAAATTAAAAAGTCGGAAGAAACCTTCCGACTTTTTATATAAAGTATGCGGCAATTACACCAAGTAATATCGCTATTAATTTATTGATATTGAATTTGTGATCTTCGTTACTTTCAAAAATAATGGTTGAGGAGATATGGAATAGAATTCCAACTACAATTGCCGATATTTCTGCATAGTACGTGTTTAAAATAGGGACATTACTTGAAATTAAAGTACCTAAGGGAGTCATAATGGAAAACAACATCATAAAGACAAAAACCATCTTTTTATTCATCTGGGCATTAATAAAGAAAGCCGTAAGAATAATGGCAATAGGCAAATGATGAATTCCAATTCCCAAGGCCAATTCACTGTGTTGGCTGATAGGCATTCCTTCAAATAAAGCGTGGATACATAAACTAATAAACAGCAACCAAGGGATGCGATCTAGTTTTTCATGTCCATGAACGTGTCCATGTTCAGCACCTTTAGAAAAATATTCTAGGATAATCTGAAAGACAATACCCGCCATGATGAAAAAACCAATTCTTGCTGCACCACCGTGATCGTGATCGTGATCATGTAAGTGTCCACCTCCTGTAACAAGATCTCCCATAGCTGCTTGATATACATCAGGTAACAAATGAGTGACAGTTAAAGTTAATAGAAAAGAGCCACTAAACGCCATCAGTAATTTGAGGTGTTTTTTGTTTTTCGGTTGAAGGAGTAGTGCAATTAAATATCCAATAATTACAGCTAATAAAGGTACGATATACGCCATTGGCTTATTTAAAAATCATGATTAATCGATCAGATTCGTTTGGATAGAATTTTCTTAATTTATAATCGCCAAAAACATCAAGTAAGTAAATGTCATTTTCATTCATCATAGCTTCAAAATCAGCTAATGTAAAGGCCTTAACGCGCTCTGAATAGGCGTGATCCTCTCCATCTGCTTGGAAGCGAATATTTTTAATGATATATCCATCTTCTACTTTGCGCTCAATATGAAATTCAATGCCCTCAACAACTTTAATTTCTGAAGGAACTAAATTAGCAATAACTTTATTGACATTCATAAAATCAATTACCGCTAATCCATAATCAGATAAGCTATTGTGCATGGCTTTTAGTGCATTGATGTTATCTTCTGGATTACTAAAATAACCAAAACTCGTGAATAAGTTAAAAACAGCATCGTATTTTTTTTCTAAAGGCTCACGCATATCGTGTACCTCGAAGTGTAAGGTGTCGTTTTCCGCAGCTTTAGCAACCTCAATACTATTGGCTGATAAATCTGCACCCACCACATCATAACCTAAACTGTTGAGGTAAATGGCATGACGACCTTTGCCACAAGCTAAATCTAATACTTTAGAATCTTCGGCTAAGTTTAAGTAATGGGTAAGGTTATCGATAAAAAGTTGTGCTTCATCATAATCTCTATCCTTATATAAAATGTGATAATAAGGGGTGTCAAACCACGATGCATACCAAGCTTTCTTTTGTTCAGACATAGTTTTAATTTAAATCTTTTATTAGCTTGCAAATTTACTTTATTTTTGCACATCTAGATAACGAATACAATTATTCCTTATAGCGATATAAAAAAATGGAAAATTTTAAAATGGTAGCTAAGACTCTTTTCGGTTTAGAGGAGGTTTTGGCGAAAGAACTACAGCTTTTAGGAGCAACAAAAGTGAAAGAAGGAACTCGTATGGTGAGTTTTGAAGGTGATAAAGGATTTTTGTACAAAGCAAATTTAGCTTTGCGTACAGCCTTGAAAATTTTGGTTCCAATTAAACAATTTGCTGTTTACAATGAAAGCAATCTTTATAAAGGAATTCAAAGTATTGATTGGAGCAAATATTTAGGTGCACATCAATCGTTTGTGATTGATTCAACCGTATTTTCTGATCAATTCAACAACAGTTTATTCGTTTCTTTAAAAGCAAAAGACGCAATTGTCGATCAGTTTAGAGATAAGTTTGACAAGCGTCCAAATGTAGATAAGGACTTTCCAGATTTGCGTATTAACGTACATATTCAGCGCGATTTATGTACAGTTTCACTAGACTCTTCAGGTGCTTCTTTGCATCAAAGAGGATATAAAACAGCAACAAATATAGCGCCAATTAACGAAGTATTAGCCGCGGGAATGTTGTTGTTGTCAGGATGGGATGGTAGAAGTCATTTCATGGATCCGATGTGTGGTTCGGGGACGCTTTTGATTGAAGCAGCGATGATTGCTTGTAATATCCCTGCAAATATCAACCGAAAAGAATTTGCTTTTGAGCGTTGGAACGATTGGGATGCTGATTTATTTGAAGTTATTCAAAATTCATTGCTAAAACGCGTGCGTGAATTTCACTATACGATTCAGGGGTATGACAAAGCACCTTCTGCAGTGATGAAAGCGCAAGATAACGTGAGAAATGCCAACCTTGAAGAATATATCAAGATTGAAAATTTAAACTTTTTTGATACGTCTAAAGAAGTAGAAGGACCTTTACATATGGTATTTAACCCTCCATATGGTGAGCGTTTGGATATCAACCTAGAGCGTTTTTACCGCGAAATTGGAGATACCTTGAAGCAAGGTTATCCTGGAACTGATGCTTGGTTTATTACAGCTAATATTGAAGCATTGAAATATGTAGGTTTACGCCCTTCGAGAAAAATTAAACTATTTAATGGTAAATTGGAGGCTCGTTTAGCAAAATACGAGCTGTACGAAGGAAGTAAAAAAGGAAAATATATGAACGAAAATTAAAAAAACGATGAGTGTAGGAACTAAAACAATACTGTTTCAATTTGTGAGTTTTGCGGTGCTGTTTCTTTTAGCGCGAACAGGGTTGATGTATTTTACTGATTTATCAGGAATATGGTTGCCGATTGTTAGTGCTATTGTAGCAACTGTTTTCGCTCCACAATTTAAAGTTTTTAAAACGGATGAAGGAGATAAAATCTGTGTGAAATGGATTTTTCTAAAAGGCGTAAAAGTCTTGAACTAATAAAAAAGGAAGCTTATTGCTTCCTTTTTTATTGGAAAGAAGAAATCGCAGCGTAGCAAGATTCATCGAATACCAATATAAAATATAAATCTAATGAGATAAAGAAGAAAGAAGAGAAGTTTATTTTTGTTGAAATAAGAGTATATTTTCTTTAATCGATAATCTGGCGAAAAATCAACTTGCGAAAAATCAAAAAATCAAATCTAAAGGTTAACAGTTGAACTCTTCTGAGTAGCTAAATTGTTCTTTAATCGAAAACGTCGACAAAAAAACAAACAACAGAAAAACGAAAAAACAATCTCAAAAATTGTTAAATTCCTTCTTAACTTAAGTAAAGTATAATCTGAATTCCCTTTTTTACTTTTGTTGCATAAAAAATAAACATGATACGATTATATAAAACAGAAGACGGTAGAGCTGTGGTAGAGCTGTGGTATGAAGCATCTATCATTGCTCATGACTTTATTGAAGCAAGCTATTGGCAAGCTAAAAAAGAAGATATGGAGCATGTTTACATTCCCAATAGCGAAACTTATGTCTATGAAAAAGAGAAACAGCTGTTGGGTTTTGTATCTTTGGTAGATAATTATATCGCAGCCATATTCGTTGCTCCAAGTGCACAAGGAAAGGGAATAGGGAAGGAGTTGATGCAGTTCATCAAACAACAACGATCTACGTTGGGGTTAGGTGTGTATGCTAAAAATACCGATTCGATTGCCTTTTATAAAAAACAAGGATTTGTCGTAGTTGAAGAAAAACTTGATGAATCGACAGGAGAACGTGAAGTTGTGATGGAATACAAATAAAAATGTTGTCCTTTAATAGAGCTGATTTACCTTTAGAAGAAGTATTAAGTGATGCAAGTGTTGAGCTGATTGAGCAAACGCTAACTTCTATTGTTTTACCTAAAGGATATCGTTTATTAGAGGATAAAGAAGGAGTTAAGCACGCCTATCTCATTAAAAAGGGAATTGTCCGTATTTTTGTTACGACAGAAGACAAGGAAATAACGTTTGAATTCGCTCGAGAAAAAGACATTTTGAGTACTTCATTGGGGTATTTTTATCAATCACCAAGTTATGAATGTTTTGAATTATTAGAGGATACCATACTTTATCAAATTGATTTAGTGGAGATGAAGCAACTTTTCTATAAGTCTATTGAAATTTGTAATTGGGCGAGACAGTTTACAGAACTCAATGCGATTAAAACACAAAAGCAATTGATTGATATTTTGGTGTTAACCCCAGAAAATCGATATCTCCATTTGATGGAACACGATAAAGCTTTATTTCAACGGGTTCCCTTAAAACAGATAGCTTCTTATCTTGGTATATCTCCGATTTCTTTGAGTAGAATTCGAGGAAGAATAAAATAAAAAAGCGGTTAACAACCGCTTTTCTTATATCATTTGACTCAACTCAATTAGAGATTCTTGAATTTTTGCCATACCAACAGAGGCCTTTTCAGGGAGGACTTCAATTTTTCGATTGAAGTGTTTGGTAGAGGCGGGGTGTAAATCAATATAGTAAACTAAGGCTTCTGCTTGTGCAAAGTCGAGCAAGGATGCAGCGGGATACACTTGTAAAGAAGTTCCGATAATCAAAATAATATCTGCAGCTTCTACATAGGGAATGGCGCGTTCTAATTCGGGAACCATTTCTCCAAACCACACAATATGTGGGCGTAAGCTGTGTCCGTGTTCATTGCGATCTAAAGTGGTTAAATCCGCGGTCCAAGGATAAATTAGGTGTTCATTGATTTCACTTCGTACTTTGAGTAATTCGCCATGTAAGTGAATGACATCCATACTTCCAGCGCGTTCGTGTAAATCATCTACATTTTGAGTGATGACTGTTGTGTGAAAATGTTGTTGTAGTTCTGCAATTGCTTTATGAGCTGCATTGGGTTCACAAGTCAACAATTGACGACGACGATCGTTGTAAAACTTTAAAACCATTTCTTTGTTTTTAGCCCAACCAAGAGGAGAAGCTACTTCCATAATATCATGACCTTCCCATAGTCCATCCGCATCGCGAAAGGTTTTTATTCCACTTTCTGCACTCATTCCCGCTCCTGAAAGCACCACTAAACGTTTTTCCATAATATTCTTACCTTTGCATTTTTGAATAAAACTAAAGATATAATGAATATTTCAAACAAGCTATTTCAAGACAAGGAATACTTAGCTTATTTAGAAACTTTTTTGACGGAGAATCGAGTAGAGCGATTCAAAGAAGTTTTAGCAAACCGAACCAATCATATTACGGTGGTAGCGGAAGATGTGTATCAATTGCACAATACAAGTGCTGTTATGCGTAGCTGTGAGGTATTTGGTGTACAAGGACTCCATGTAATTGAACAGAAATTCGGTAAGCGAATCGATAAGCAAATTGCCCTTGGTGCAGAGAAATGGGTGGATATTCACCGATATAACTCTGTACAAGGAAGCATTGATGCTATTAAGGCTAAAGGTTATAAAATAGTTGCAACTACGCCTCATGGAACAGCACAAAGTTTGGATAAGTTTGATTTATCTGACCCCGTAGCGATCTTTTTTGGGACAGAAAAATCAGGTTTGTCTCCCGAAATTATCGAACAAGCGGATGATTATATCACGATTCCTATGGTGGGCTTTACCGAGAGTTTAAATATTTCTGTTTCTGCTGCTATTATCATTCAAAGTTTATCCACTCGATTGAGAGAATCCAATATTTCATGGCAATTAACCGAAGAGGAGTTATTGGCAAAACGCATTGATTGGGCAAGAAAATCAATTAAGGATATTGATTTCGTCACTGAGCGATTTTTGAATGGTTAATCAGTTATCGGTTATCGGTTATCGGTTATCAGTTAACGGTTAGTTTGTCGAAAAATGTATAAAACGTATATACAAAAAGTGTTCAGTTTAAAAAAACTGAACACTTTTTGTATTATTTCATCTCATCGACTCACCATCTCATCATCTCACAGACTCACCATCTCTCTATTTCGCTTTTTTTCTAATTCGCATATTGATAAATTCAACAATAAGAGAGAAAGCAATGGCAAAGTACAAATATCCTTTTGGTACTGCACCTACATCTTGTCCGGCTAATTTAGCATCTGATAAGTGCATACTTTCGGTTGTAAGCATAAATCCGATTAAAATAAGGAATGATAATGCTAAGATTTGAATTGAAGGATTGTTGTTGACAAAAGTTCCTACAGGAACAGCGAAAATCATCATCACTGCTACGGATACAATAACTGCTGCAATCATAATGTACAAAGCTCCTTCGATACCGTTGGTCATACCTACGGCAGTAAGAATACTATCGACAGAGAAAATTAAGTCGATCAATAAAATTTGAACAATGATGTTTCCAAAAGATTTGGTTGCTATTTGTTTTGCATTAGGCGTTGCGCTAATGTCTTCCGCAACTTGTACGTGAGCAACTTTTTCGTGTATTTCCTTGGTGGATTTGTAAATCAGGAAGATTCCCCCTGCTAGTAAGATTAGCGCTTGACCATTAAAATGAGCACTAAACCAGCCCCAATCAACACTAAAAAGAGTGGCTTTCATTTTGATTAGCCAAGTAATAGCAAATAGTAAACCAATTCGCATGAACATGGCTAAAAATAAACCGATTTTCGTCGCTTTTTTTCTTTTTTCTTCCGGGAGTTTACCCGTTACAATTGAAATGAAAATGACGTTGTCAATTCCCAAGACAATTTCCAAGAAGGTTAGCGTAATAAACGCTACAATAGCGTCAGCAGTTAAAAAAACTTCCATATAGAGATAGGATTATAGTTCTCCAATTTTTTTAAGGTTTCCGCGCTCTTTTCTTGCGTCCCCTACTAAACCATATTCAAAAACACAGCTATCTCCATCTGTCGTAATAATTTTGATGCTAACTGCTTTTTTCTCAGCCATGTTTTTCGGATTTTTCTTTTGTAAAACAAATTCACAATCATTAATCCATCGAATGCTTGAGGTGTCTACTTTTCCTTCGAATTCTTCGATTTCATATTCAGCTGTGCGAACAAAAGTAGATCTTTTTTCAACCCCGTCAATTTCGGTAACAAACTCAAATTTTCCTGTTCGGAAGTTAGCACAATTTCGCTCTTGTTGATAGCAAGAAGCAAACAAGGCAAAGCAGGGTAAAAGATAGAATAGTTTAGTTTTCATAGAATAATTATTTCCCAAATAAAGATTTCATAATGGTGTTAATCCCTTTAAAAAGTAAAAACATAGAGGATAAACAAATGATACATCCTAATCCAAAGACTGGAATAAAAAACGGATTACCTTGGTTTTTTAGTGAGCTGTGAATTACAATGGGGCCAAGAAACAATAAAGGCAATGTAATAGCAAGATATTTAACTCCTTTTTGTAATACTTTTCGATTTGTACCTTGTGGTTCCATAGGGCTTATTTTTTATAATGATCGAGTGCTGAACGCACACTTTTATATTGATTTAATAACTGAGTAGCTTCTATTTTACTCACTTGTAGTTCTTCTTGTAACATGGCGATACCGCGTTGTATTAATTTGGCGTTTGTCATTTTCATGTCGACCATGCGATTGCCTTTTACTCGACCCAATTGAATCATAGTAGAAGTAGAAATCATATTGAGTACGAGTTTTTGTGCTGTTCCAGCTTTCATGCGTGAACTTCCAGTAACAAATTCAGGACCTACAACAACTTCAATAGGGAATTGTGCTACTTGACTCAATGGACTGTTGGGGTTACACGTAATACAAGCCGTTGGAATACGATGTGTGTAACACGCTTCTAAGGCTTTAATTACATAAGGTGTTGTTCCTGATGCAGCAATACCTATAACGAAATCGTTTTCGTTGATTTGATACGCTTGTAAGTCCATCCATCCTTGATTGGGGTTGTCTTCAGCGTTTTCAACAGCATGTCGAATAGCCTGGTCTCCACCAGCAATTAATCCAATGACTAAATCAGGAGAAACCCCATAAGTTGGTGGACATTCGGAGGCATCTAAAATGCCCAATCGACCAGATGTCCCCGCTCCAATATAAAATAAACGACCTCCTTTTTTGAGCTGAGATACAATGGTTTGAATCGCAACTTCAATTTGAGGAATTGCTTTTTCAACAGCCAAAGGTACAGTTTGGTCTTCCTTGTTGATGTTCGTTAGAATCTCAAGAACAGACATCTGCTCTAAATGGTCATAAGCAGAAGATTGTTCCGTAATTTTGATAAAATCCACTTGCATTACTTTTTTAGGGTTGATACAAAAATACTCAAAATAGTTTAGATTCAATGGAGTGGAATGGGAATTCCAATGTTCATTTTTTAGCTGTAAATTTGCAAGGATTATGCAAGAAAAAAAACGCCAGTAAAAAATTATACTTTTTACTGGCGTTTGACGTAAATCATTGAAAATTAAAGACAAATATTTTTAATTTCAATTTGTAATACTCCCTGGTAAGAAGGAATTATCATCATTTGATGAAAGGAAAATATTACTTTTTGTAAACTAGTTTTTCATTTAAGTTGAAAGGGACAATTGAACGAGTAGATTCTGCCTCAACAATAGAAGAAAATTGCCCGTCAATGATAGAGAATGCACCAATTAAAACGTGTTGACTAGGTGTGTTACCACTACCTTGATAACTATCGTCGAATTTACCCATCATATGATCTGATAATCGAACACTTGAACCATTATACATTACATTTACAATGTATTTACTACCTATTCTTTGTGATTCACATTTTCTATATAGGTCAACATAAATATAGTAAACACCATCTGTTTTTAAATCATTGAAGTAGATATTTTCATTTTTAATCTCATCAATACTACAACCTGGATTTGAATCAATATCTAATTCTGCAATTCTAATACCTTCAGCATCCGCTATCGATTTATTTCCATAATAAACGCGTTGTCCTTCTTTGTTTACTAAATGCAAATCAACATCATCTTCTAAATCCCAAGAAAGTGAAATTTGCAATTCGCCTGTACCAGCAGCAACTAATTGTAAGTCTACATATTGAGTTTCTGTCATGGTTCCATCCATTAATCGCCCTGCAATAGCAAGTTCAAAATTTTCTAAACTCAATTTTTGAGATAAATCAACAATTATTTCATAGGTAAACTCATTGTTTCGAGTTAAGGCTTCATTTTTAAGCTTAAAATCATAAAATCCATCATGTCCTTTTAACGCAACTAGAATAGCATCCAATTGATCCGTACTTGTAATGGTCATAATGGTTTTTCCTCCATTGATTACATACTTGTTAATGCGAATATGTTTCACTGAATTTTTTTCACCCGAAGGTATTCCACCTTCTTTAAAGGTCGCTCCATCAATGTTAAAGAATTCATCTTTAAGAGTGTTTGGAACTTCTTTTTCTTTTTCAATATCAGTAGGATTACTGCTATCATCATTACTACAAGAGGTAGTTCCTAGAAGGAAAAAACCCGCTAGGGTAAATAATAAAACTTTCTTTTTCATAGCTTTTTTATTTGTTATTAATAATATTCGATTTCTTTTTCAGGACAAACATAAATAGAATTTTATACATAAAATAAAATAAATTATTACATTTTGGTATAATATGTTTTGATAATATGATTATTTATTGATTAAAATATATGGATAAGGTGAAATAATGTTGAAAATGAAAAACAATGGTTGTTTTTTGTAACATATTGTTTTATAAAAAGTTAAAATTTTTCTTCTCTCTTTTGAGTTTAAAATGAGGGTGAAATTGAGAAAATGCGTGAATAGTGCAATTTTTGAGGTGATTTAATGTGCCCATACAGATGATGAAAATGGTATATTGTTTGATAATGCATCGTAGGGGCGCATGGCAATGCGCCCATTATAAAGAAAAATATGGATTCCAAGAGCATATTTTCACGCGCCGATTTATAAAGGAGATTATGGATTGCAAGGGCACATTTCCATACGCCTTTCAAAGGGAGATTATGGATTGCAGGGGCACATTTCCATGTGCCCGTACGGATGATGCATCGTAGGGGCGCATGGCAATGCGCCCATTATAAAGAAAAATATGGATCATATAGGCATATTTTTATTGTGCCGATTTATAAAGGAGATTATGGATTGCAAGGGCACATTTCCATACGCCTTTCAAAGGGAGATTATGGATTGCAGGGGCACATTTCCATGTGCCCGTACGGATGATGCATCGTAGGGGCGCATGGTAATGCGCCCATTATAAAGGAGATTATGGATTCCAAGAGCATATTTTCACGCGCCGATTTATAAAGGAGATTATGGATTCCAAGAGCATATTTTCACGCGCCGATTTATAAAGGAGATTATGGATTGCAGGGGCACATTTCCATGTGCCCGTACGAATGATGCATCGTAGGGGCGCATGGCAATGCGCCCATTATAAAGAAAAATATGGATTCCAAGAGCATATTTTCACGCGCCG
>NZ_JACAGN010000006.1:59578-214810 GCF_030324495.1 Myroides sp. 1354
GATTGCAAGGGCACATTTCCATACGCCTTTCAAAGGGAGATTATGGATTGCAGGGGCACATTTCCATGTGCCCGTACTTACGGATGATAAAATAGAAAATTATGAAATTATTTAATGCTGGAAAAAATAGGAGATCGATTCGTTTAAAGGAATATGATTATAGTAAGGATGGATTATATTTTGTAACCATCAGTTGTTCGAATAATACGCATTTTTTTGGTGAGATTGTAGAAGGGAAAATGAATCTTAATTCTATTGGACAAATTGCTAGAGATGAATGGTTACGAACAGCTGAAATACGAAATTATGTTGTGCTGCATGAATTTATTGTAATGCCAAATCATGTTCATATGATTATAGAACTTTGTTCTGAAAAACAGATACAACAGACCATTGTAATTCAAACATCTTCTAAGACAATTGGATCCATTGTAAGAGGATATAAAATAGCGGTTATAAAGAAGATAAAACTAGAAGCAAATAATTATGTTATACAACGGAAGAAGGAAAATGATATAGAAGATAAAATTCCTTGGTCATACATTCATGCGTGTGCTTATAAAATATGGCATAGAAATTATTATGAATGTATCATTCGTGATGAACGTGCGTATAGCAATATATCAAAATACATTCGAGATAATCCTAAAAGGTGGCAGTAGGGGAAGCTAACAGTTATAGCTAAAAAAGAGAAGTACACATAAATCGTTCTTTCAATATGGTACAATTTTAAAATATAAGCGGGTGTTTCAAAACACCCGCTTATATTTTACACCTGATATACAAATGCATTAATATTCATACCAGCGCCTACAGAAGCAAAGAGCAAATAATCCCCTTTTTCGAAGCTGTGGTTATCCAGTTGTTTATTGACAATCATATCATATAATGTAGGTAGTGTAGCCACACTGCTATTCCCTAATTTTTGAATGTTCATCGGCATGATATGTTCAGGCATGGTGCAGTCGTATAGCTCATAAAAGCGTTTAACGATGGCTTCATCCATTTTCTCATTGGCTTGGTGGATGATGATTTTCTTGATTTGTTCTATTTTTACACCACTCTCATCTAAACACGCTTTCATGGCTTGTGGCACTTCGGTCAAGGCAAATTCATAGATTTTACGGCCTAGCATTTTGATGTAACGTGTATCTTGTTGAGGTTCTTTTTTATAGGATTCTCCAAAGTGAATATAATAGGCTTCATCTGCGGTGAAACTACAACTTTTCGTTGCAATAATTCCCCCAGGTTCATCCGTGACCTCCAATACAGTGGCACCTGCGCCATCCGCATAGATCATCGAATCTCGATCGTGTAAGTCAATCACACGAGATAATGTTTCAGCGCCAATCACCAAACAATATTTAGCAATCCCCAACGACATAAACGCATAGGCTTGTATGACACCTTGCAACCATCCTGGACATCCGAATAGAACGTCATAAGCCACACAATTGGGATTTTTAATTTTGAGGTTGTGCTTTACACGGGAAGCTAGGCTCGGGACAATATCCGATTGATCCGTGCCGTATTTCATATCGCCAAAATTATGAGCAAAGATGATATAATCGAGTTTTTCAATGTCGATTTGTGCATTTTCAATGGCGCGTTTTGCAGCAATCGTTCCAATATCAGCGGTGGTTAAGTCAGATGTGATGTAGCGTCTTTCTTGGATACCTGTAATTTGTTCCAGTTTTTTTGCTACTCTTTCGGTGGAGTCTTTTAAAGGTTGTCCATTTTCATCGCGAAAGTCGAACTGATGAAAATCGTTGTTAGTCACAACTTGTGTGGGGATATAACTCCCTGAACCTTTTATTTTAACAGCCATAATTTAACGTTTTTTGAAGTAATTAAGAATAGTGTTGTAATTACTCTCAGATTAGATGAATTAGTTTATATAATTTGTATTTACTAAGGTACAGAAAGCACTTGTTTTGTCCACTTAAATAAAAGTGAAATTATATGTAATGTAGCTTAAATTTAGTTAATAGGTGAAGCTAATAGATATAAAACGTTTGATAGCTTAATGTTATTGCCTTATTGTATTTGATATATTAATCTACAATAATCGAAAAAGTATTTTTTATTCTTTAATTTAGTGAAAATTAAAAGTTAAAAAGAAGTATGAGAACAAAAGAAGGACAAGTAGCGTACATCACTGGAGGTACAAAAGGCATCGGAAAGGGAATTGCACAAGCGTTAATAGCTGCGGGATACAAGGTTGCTATTTCTGGTCGTTCTCTGGGTGAAGTAGAACGTGTTGCTCGGGAGTTGGGCACAACGGATCAAGTGTTAGCGCTTGCTTCTAACGTTACGCAGTACGAAGACGAAGTACTAGCCGTAGCAAAAATTGTGGAAAAATTCGGTCGTTTGGATGTGGTGATCGCCAATGCGGGTGTTGGGATTTTTGCCTCGATTGAAGAGTTGTCGATTGAAGATTGGAATACGATGATTGATACGAACCTTACAGGGATTTTTCACACCTTGAAAGCAACTGTTGCTCAATTAAAACAAAACAAAGGATATTACATCAGTGTGGCGAGTTTAGCGGGAATTAACTTCTTTGCCACAGGTAGTGGATACAATGCAAGTAAGTTTGGCGTTGTTGGATTTACGCAAGCTGCTATGTTGGATTTAAGAGCCCATGATGTAAAAGTAACCACTATTTTACCTGGTTCAGTGACTAGTCATTTTAATAATCATGAACCCAATGAGAAGGATGCGTGGAAGATTCAACCTGAAGATATTGGCGAATTGGTGGTGGATTTATTGAAAATGAACCCACGTGCATTGCCGAGTAAAATTGAAATAAGACCGCTAAAAACAAGTTAATCCCTTATAAAAAAGAATATGCAAGATTTAGGAAAATTTATTTTACGATTAGGTGTAGGAGGATTGATGATCTTTCACGGAATTCACAAAATCATTCATGGGCACGATATGATTATTGAACAATTAGCAGCCAAAGGATTTCCCACTTGGTTGTGGTTGGGTGTTCCCGTTGGAGAAATTATAGCACCTATTTTATTAATTGTAGGGGCTTTTACTCGCTTATCAGGCGTTCTTATTGCCTTTACCATGGTGATGTCTATGGTATTGGTGAAAGGTGGAGGTTCGTTCGCTCTTAGCACTACAACGGGTGGACTTGGTGCAGAGTTAAATTTACTGTATTTGGCAGGAGCTTTGGCAATCGCTATGATTGGACCAGGTTCTTTCCGCTTGTACAAGGGAAGAAAAGGATGGTTTATTTAATTTATTTAGTTTATGGTTTACAGTTGACTGTAAACCATAAACTAAATAAATTCTCTGATTTCATTCCAAACCTCTTTTTTAATTAACTCAGACTTTGTATGTTTAGGACATCAACTAAAAACATATAAATTTTGTTAACACTAAAAAATAAACTGTATACCGCATTTTTGTGCACTGCGATATCTTGTACCTGTATGGCTCAAGAAGTGCCTGCAAATTATAATTTTGAAACATTTGAAGATGGTAAACCGGTAGGTTGGCATGTTGACGGAGAAAGTGTTTTTATCCCCATTCAAGATTTTGAGGTTTTTAAGGAAGGAAAATCTGCGTTTCGATTGGAAATGCCAGAAACAGATGAGGTGAACCCTATGTTTGTCGTGTCTAAAATATTGCCTGCCTATAAAGGCAAAAAATTAGTCCTCTCCGGTCATATCAAGACAGATGGAGATAATTTTCAAATGACTCCCATTATTCGCATTGATCCCAATATTGATTTTGTTACTTTACCCGAAAATGTAAAAGGAACAACGGATTGGAAAAAATATGAGCTTACCGTCGAATTGAAACCTGAACAAACGAAACAGCTTGTTTTGGGAATTTATATGTTAGGTAAAGGTACCATTTGGCTAGATGATTTTAAGGTAACCATAGATGGAAAAGACGTTTCAACAGCGGAGATTTTTAAATTTCCAGCAGTAGAGGATCATGCTTTTGACAAGGGGTCTGACGTAGTATTTCCTCCGTTGGATGCGAATCAAATGGATAATTTAGCGCTATTAGGACGAGTATGGGGCTTTTTGAAATACCATCACCCTGCAATTGCAGAAGGTAAGTACAATTGGGATTATGAATTATTCCGTTTTCTGCCTCAATATTTTCAAGTTACTTCATCCAAACAACGCGATGCTTTATTGCTACAATGGATCGAGCAGTTGGGTATGGTAAAGTTATGTGATACTTGTGCAGCAACATCGAAAGAAGCGGTATTAAAACCGAATTTGAATTGGATGGATACCTATCAACTCTCGGATGAATTAAGACATAAGATCGCTTATATTTACGCCAATCGCACGCAAGAAGAACAGTACTATGTTGCGAAAGGATCTTATCAAAATGCTGTTTTTCCCAATGAATTGAGTTATGAAGAAATGGAATTTCCTGATGCAGGTTTTCGTTTGGTATCCTTGTATCGCTTATGGAATATCATGCAGTACTATATGCCCAACCGCCATATTACAGATCGCGATTGGGAAGAGGTGTTGAGAGCTCATATTCAGTCGTTTATTGAGGCAAAAGATCGTCTAGCCTATGAATTAGCAACGGTTCAATTAATCGCAGATATCAATGATACACATGCGGATCTCTGGGAAGGAGGGAAGGCTTTAGCTCAGCATAGAGGAGAGCACTATGTGCCTTTTCGCGTAGAATTTATAGAAAATCAATTGGTTGTAACTGATATTTATAATCCAGAGCTTCTAAAAGATATTCAGATTGAAAGAGGGGATCGGTTAACGCATATTAACCGTAGAAGTATTGAACAAATCTTGGACAGTATTTCTCCTTTTCATCCCGCATCAAATCGAAGCGCACAATTGAGAGATATTAGTTTGTTTAATATCTTGAGAACTAACGAAAACCAAGTTCACCTTGTGTATTTGGATAAAAACAACAAGGAAAAAAAAGCGGTAATTCCGATGTTTCCCAAGAGTGAATTGAAATCGTACGGATGGTTTAAGTCAGTACCTGACGAACCGAGTTATCGCTTTTTAGAAGATACCGTTGGTTACGTGACACTGGGAAATATTCAGGATAGTGATGCACAAAAAATAAAAGAAGCTTTTCGCCATACAAAGGGAATTGTTATTGATATTCGCAATTACCCTACCGCCTTTATGCCTTTTGCTTTAGGTAGTTATTTTGTTGATCAACCTACTCCTTTTGTGAAATTTACTGCTGTGAATTACGGCAATCCTGGGGAATTCGTATTCTTAGACCCTTATATTATTGAACCTGACGAACAACCTTATCAAGGAAAAGTAGTGGTTATCGTGGATGAACGCACTCAAAGTTCAGCAGAGTATACGACAATGGCGTTTCGTGCAGGGCGCAATGTAACGGTGATTGGCAGTCAAACTGCAGGAGCGGATGGCAATGTATCTCAGGTAGTTTTACCCGGTGGTTTGGGAACTTTTATCTCGGCTTTAGGTGTGTATTATCCCAATGGAGAACCGACACAAAGAATTGGAATTGTGCCTGATATTGAGGTGAAACGAACCATAAAAGGGGTGCGTGAACAACGTGATGAATTGTTAGAAAAAGCAATTGAATTGATCAAGAAATAGAAGGATGGTTGACGTAAAGTTTTTATTGATAATTTTACGCTATTACAAAAGCCATCGTATAACTTTACAAAAAACAAAAATGAAACCAGAATTAAATTATATTGAAATAAACCGAAATTCATGGAATAATCGGACAGAAACCCATGTGAAATCAGATTTCTACGATGTAGAGGGATTTATAAAGGGCAAGAGCTCTTTGAATGAAATTGAGCTTCATTTATTAGGAGATATTAAAGGCAAGAAAATACTGCATTTACAATGCCATTTCGGACAAGATACCATCTCGTTGAGTAGGTTAGGAGCAGAAGTGACAGGAGTAGATTTATCTGACGAAGCTATTAAACAAGCAAGACTTTTAGCAGAACAAACGGGATCAACAGCTCAATTTGTTTGTTGTGATGTGTATGATTTACCGAATCAATTGCAAGAAAAGTTTGATATCGTTTATACGAGTTATGGCGTAATTGGATGGCTACCCGATATGGAGCAATGGGCCAAGGTAATCCAAACCTTTTTAAAACCTGGCGGTCGTTTAGTGTTTGTAGAATTTCATCCTGTTGTGTGGATGTTTGATAATGATTTCACTAAAGTAGAATACAATTACTTTAATGCAGAAGCGATTGTAGAAACGGAAAGCGGAACGTATGCTGATAAAGAGGCAGAGATTACCCAATCGTACGTTTGTTGGAATCACAGCATGAGTGAAGTGGTAACCAGTTTACTGCAAAATGGACTGACGATACAGCGTTTAGAGGAATACGATTATTCTCCCTATGCATGCTTTAATCATACGGTTGAATTTGAACCGAATAAGCACCGTATTAAACATTTGGATAACAAAATGCCAATGGTGTATGCGATTGTGGCTAAGACGAATGGTTAGCGGTTTACAGTTGATGGTAATTGGTTAACTGTTTTCCCTTGAAGCATAGAGAATAAAAAATCCGCCAACTGGCGGATTTTTTTATTCTCTATATATTTTTTCGTATAAATCTTTGTAAATTTCCAAGATAACTCTTCGTTTTAGTTTTAAGGTAGGAGTTAATTGACCATTGTCAATGCTCCAAACATCAGGAGTTAATTCGAATTTCTTCACTTGTTCCCATTTACCGAATTTGCGGTTTACGTATTCTACTTCTTTTTCAATGCGTTTGCGCACTTGTTCGTTTTTGATGAGCTCTTCATTGGTATTTCCCAAGGTTATATTTTTGCGTTTTGCCCATTCTCTTACAAATTCAAAATTCGGTTGAATCAAGGCAGCTGGCATTTTTTCTCCTTCTCCAATCACCATAATTTGCTCAATGAAACGCGATTGTTTCAAGGTATTTTCGATGATTTGAGGTGCTACATATTTCCCTCCAGAGGTTTTAAACATTTCCTTCTTGCGATCGGTAATTTTTAAGAAACCTTCTTCATCTATAGTTCCGATATCGCCAGTATGGAAATAACCATCTTTTAACTCCTCTTTGGTACGTTCTTCATCTTTGTAATAGCCCAACATAATATTAGGTCCTTTACATAGAATTTCGCCATCTTCTGCAATTTTTACCACTACATTACTTAACGGTTTTCCAACAGTCCCAATTTTCATGGATCTATTGCGTTCGTCGTTTACTGCAATTACGGGGGAGGTTTCTGTCAAACCATAGCCTTCCATTACGGGAATTCCCGCTGCATTAAATACGCGTGATAGACGGGGTTGCAAGGCTGCACTTCCTGAAACAATAATTTTCATTTCACCCCCCAAGGCTTCTTGCCATTTTTTGAAGACTAATTTACGAGCGATGCCCAATTGGAAGTTGTAAAAGAATCCACGGTTATAGGGTTGATATTTGAAACCAAGCTCTAAAGCCCAAAAGAAAATACGTTTCTTTATTCCAGTTAAAGCAGAACCTGTTGCGAAAATCTTGTCGTATACTTTCTCTAATAGGCGAGGTACAACCGTCATTACGTTGGGTTTTACCTCTTTCATGTTTTCACCCATTTTATCAATGGATTCCGCATAATAAATTCTTACACCACTATATTGGTATAAGTAAATTAGCATACGCTCAAAAACGTGGCATAAAGGTAAGAAACTCAGTGCTTTGAAATGTTGTTCTCTTGTAAAAGGAACGCGCTCACTACTTCCCAATACATTGGATAAGATATTGTTGTGTGAAAGCATTACCCCTTTCGGTTTTCCTGTTGTTCCAGAGGTGTAGATTAACGTAGCTAAGTCATCCGGACGTACGGCTACCTTGCGTTGTTCTACCTGTTCTTGATTCGATTCATCTGCGCCTAATTCGAATAATTCATCTAAATTTTTACAACCTTTGATTGCATCAAACGAATAAACTGCTTTGATCAAAGGTAATTGATCAATAACAGACATTAATTTATCGTAGATTTCTTGATCGGATACTACACAATATGTCGCTTCAGAGTGGCTCAAAATAAAGTGATAATCTTCTGGAGCAATGGTAGGGTAAATCGGAATATTTTGTGCGCCAATCTGTAGAATACCAATGTCCAATAAGTTCCATTTGGTTTGGTTGTTACTAGAGATGACAGCGATTTTATCATTGGGTTGAACACCAAGTCTCAAAAGTGCTCTGGATAGAGCATTGGCTTTTTGGAGATAACTTGCGGATGACGTTTTTTCCCAAACACCGTTAACTTTGGTTACCAGTGCATCTTCCAATGGAAAATGTTCATGTTGGAAATAAGGTATATCAAAAAGTCTAGTTGGATTCATCATCGTCATAATTTATTAGTTATTGCAAAATACGAAAAAAAAAGGGAATTCGATACAAAGTAGGACAAAGTTGTTAACTTTTAAAAAAATAGAAGTACATCTGCTAACAGATGATGAAATTATGTTGAATATTCATAATGAAAAGAGGTGTTGTTTTGCATTTTAAAATAAATTTAAAGACAAAACAACACCTCTTTTTACAGTATTAATAAAAAAGAATCTTATCCTTTTTTAAATAATATGGTAGGATTCAAAACGAGTTTCTTCTGTTGCATTTCTTCTCGTTTATCTCGAATTACTTTACTGATTTTCAATATCTTTTCGGATAAATGTGCCAACCAAGTTAATTGTTGAATCACCATAGCGGATTCTTCCATTAAGTTCTTGATTTGTGTATCATCCGTATAGGATTTTTTCAATTCATATTCTCTAACATTTTGCAAATAGCTCATACTTACGCGGTAACTTTCTTGATCTTCTGCTGTGATTAGATCTTCTTCACTAGGCGTATTGTTGAGTAAATTATGTGTTAGTTGTAAATTCTTGTCGATGTAATCCATCACTAAATTAAAGGATTCAGAAGCCTTGGTTGTATGACGGGATTGTACATATACTCCAATAGACGCAGCAGTAGATAAGAAGGTGTGATTCAATACTGCTAATTCATAAATTTCTGAACGTAAGCGTTGTTTTGATTTTGGTTCTTGAATCATGCGCTGAAAGGAAGCCATCAAGTTTCCAATTTCGATAAAGGCGTATTTACGTGCCAATTTATAAGATAAAGTTGGATCGTTTTTTTGATTGTAAATTTCTTTAATCTCTTTGACGTATTTTTGATTGGCCTGAATGGATTTCGACAAGTGTACGTTGACATTTAAAAACTCCCAAGAAGGCCAAAGCAAATAGTTTGCCCCCAAGGCTAGCAGTGCTCCGATTAAGGTATCAATCACGCGGTAAATCAACAAATCCATAAAATTGGGTGTTAATATTGCATAAATTAGAACCACATACATGGTGATAAAAGTTACCCCAATTTTATAGTCTGTATGCGAAAACCAATACCCCAAAATCATGGTCAGAATGGTTAAATAAGCGATTAATGTGTGGTTATCTTGAAGAATAAACAATAAACCAAAAGCAATTAATCCTCCTAATACAGTCCCAATGACACGTTCAAAAGAACGCGTTTTAGTCAAACCGTATCCCGGTCTCATAATCACGACAATGGTCAGTAAAATCCAATAACCATTGAGTAAGTTGAAGATATTACTGATAATCAACCCGATTAAAATAGTGAGGGTTAAACGCGTAGCATGCCTAAAAATCGTTGAAGTAAAGTTTAAGTTGACAATTAGCGTCTCCCAACGGTAGTGTACAGGAGTCAAGAATTTCTCTAACTCTTTGAAGCGATCTTCTACATTATCATTAAACGTTTTTTCCGTTAAGATGCGCTCTAAGATGTGAATTTTGTCAATCTGACTTTGTGCATAGTGCAATACATTCGAAAAGGAAAGCACGGCTTCTACCTTACTTGGCGATTTACTATGCGCTATAAAAGCAGTTAATTTTTCTTGTAGGGCGATGAGTTTTCGATCAAAATCATATTTTGGTTTGTAATTCAATCCCATATTGAGGGAGTCACCAATATCTTTAATTGTGGTAGCAAAATCTTGAGCTAACGCTTGGTAATCGCGAATAATCGTTGGATCATCATCATCTAAGAGTAGATGTAATTCTTTGTGATCAAAAGAGGTAGAAACGGCAATTTCCAGAATTTCGACGAGGGTAGAAAAGGCGACAAGTAAACGTCTATTGTTGGAAGAGTTGCCTGTGTTTGCCTTGTTGAGTACTAAAAATTCGCGAAGATTTTCGTGTACCTCATTGAGTTTAATTTGGATGTTGAGTTGTTCTTCTACAATTTTATCGGCATGAACCCCAGGGGTCCATAGTTGTGCGCGGTATTTAAGGTATTCCGCGGTTAAGTCCATACACTCCGAAGTTTGTAAGACTCCATAACGACGAGGTCTTATAAAGTAAAAGGCAAGAGAAACAAGTAAATAGAGCAATCCTCCTAAAAGTAGAAGTAGTCCGTGTATCCATAAATCTACACCTACATAACTATGAGCCAATCCCAAACTCGCTGCTAATAATCCACTAAAGGAAAGCATGTTGGCTCGGTGTCCATAAACAGAAATCATCCCTAAACTAAAAATAATAAAGATGAAAACAGGATAAAAATACCAATTTCCTTGAGTGAGAGATAAAAGCAAGGTGACAAAAGGAACGAGTAGCGCCCCTACGAGGATACCGTTTATTTTGTCTTTGAGGTTACTGGGAATATCGACAGGAGCCGTTAATAAAGCACCAACTGCCATAGCAAAGGCCCAATCAAATTGTTGAGTAGGCATAAAAAACAGAAAGGGAATAACTCCTGAAATGGTGATTTTTAGTGAATCGGCTAAGTGGGTATTGTCGGTATATTTTCTTGCTTTTTGGAGCATATTTTCAGTGGCTTAGATTTGTTTTTCTTTCTTTTTATTTGCAATTTTTTACTCTGTATGCAATACTTTCGTAAAATAGTAAATGACAAGTTTTTTTAAGCATAATCTTCTTTTACAGCAGTGTTATTTTCTATAAAGTTACTCAAAATGCTTTATTTTCGGTGGTTTCCAGCTTTGAATTTAATAATAATTTAAAACTAAAGCAACTTATGAGATTAATGGTATCAAAAGGGACAAAATGATTGGAGCTAAAATAGCGGTTAGGATACCGTTAAAAATCATGCCAACACTGGCAAAAGCTCCATATTTGTTACTGATTTCCATGGCTTTCATTGTTCCCATAGCGTGGGAGGAAGTGCCAAGAGCGATGCCTTGAGACATGGGATTGTGAATTCGCGTTAGATGAAGAACTTGAAAACCAATCATACTGCCAAATATTCCTGCAATCATAACAGCCGCAGCGGTAATCGACGGAATGCCGTGAACCGTTTTTGAAATTTCTAAAGCAATTGGCGTACTTACTGATTTGGGAACTAAAGAGTAAATAATTTCGCGTTCCGCTCCCGTCCAGTAGGCTAATAAGACAACAGAAACAACTCCTGTAACACAACCTGTAAACTGACTGATGAGAATCGGAAAAAGTTGTTTCTTTATTACGGGCCATTGAAGGTACAGAGGAATAGCTAAGGCTACAATAGAAGGCTTAAGGAAAAAGTCGATGTATTGACCAGCTTGACTAAAATGCTCATAAGGAATATCCAACACAACCAAATAGATAATCAAAATGGCAGTGGAGAGAATGATGGGATTAAAAATAATCCATCTGTATTTTTCTGTTAGAACCTGACCTAAAGCATAGAAGGCTACTACTAAAAAAAGTAGAAACGTAGGATTGGATAAAAAGCTCATTTTTTTCGTTTTCTTAAAAGTTGGTGTGTGAATCCCGTGATAAAAACAACCAGAATCGTACTGAGTAAGGTGGCCACGACAAGAGGAACAAAAGAAGCTTGTATCAAATCAAAGTAGTTGAGCATAGCCACGCAAGGAGGAACAAAGAAAATCCCCATATTGCGCATGAGAAATCCTGAGATATCTTGAATTGAATGCACTTGTACTACTTTTGTTTGCAATAAAATCCACAGTGTAATAAGACCGATAATACTAGAAGGAAGCTTGATGTCTGTGAGGTAAATGATTAATTCACCAAAGGCAAGGCAGCCAAAAATGACTGCAACTTGTTTGACTAGGTTCATTTTGGATGAAAATTTTTATGCAAAATTACTAAAAGCGTTTGGGAGCAACCTTGAAAAGCAACTAGAATTTTATCCTGAATACCGTTAATTTTTAGGAATAAAATTAAGAGTAGGTACACAATTTTCTCCTATAAAAAGGAAATTTTTCTTTGTGTATTTCTATTTAAAAATGTAAGGCATTGAATGATAGTACGCTATTTTTCTTTGTTATCTTATTGTTTCACACGAGTCTTATTCTTAATACTTAGTTAAAGTAAAAAGGGGGATTCTTGTTTTTTGCGTAATACGATAGCGCCTTGAAAATACAATATTTGTCTCAAATTAATTCAAGAGAATCATGAGACAGAAATTACTATTTTGGAATACCGTATTTCTTTTATGTGTTAGTCTGACCTATGCGCAGCAAAAGCGAAATATCACAGGGGTGGTACAAGACGAAACAGGAGTAGAGTTGCCAGGTGCCTCTGTTGTAATTAAAGGAACAACAGCAGGAACAACAACCGATTTAAATGGGCAATTTACCCTAGAAGTAGAAGAAAAAGATATTGTTGTCGTTTCTTTTATAGGGTATAGAAATAGCGAAAAATCAGTACTAAAGACAGTGGATTTTACTTTTAAATTAGTGCCTGAGCAAGCTGCTTTAGATGAGGTCGTTATCACGGCTTTAGGAATTTCAAAGGCAGAGAAGAAAATCGGATATGCCACACAAAATATAGATGTCAAAAAAGTACAAGAAGTGGCGACTCCTAATATGGGAAGCTTGTTGAGTGGACAAGTGGCAGGACTACAGGTATCCAACCCTCCAGGGATGTTACAAGCACCAAAATTTTCCTTAAGAGGAAAAGATCCGCTTATTGTAATTGATGGAATTCCCGTAACTACGGATTTTTACGATGTATCACCAGAAGACATTGCCAATATTAACGTATTAAAAGGAACCAGTGCTTCTGTGCTTTATGGTTCACTAGGGCGTAATGGTGCGATTATGATCACAACTAAAAATGCA
This sequence comes from Myroides sp. 1354, assembly GCF_030324495.1. Lineage (GTDB taxonomy): Bacteria > Bacteroidota > Bacteroidia > Flavobacteriales > Flavobacteriaceae > Flavobacterium. Next base: position 72,670 of record NZ_JACAGN010000006.1, read on the forward strand.
AAAACAGAAGGAATTACAGTAGAGGTATCACAAAATTTGATGATGAGTGCAGGATATACCTTGTTTCCGAAAACGCAACATGAATACGGAAGTGGGTCGAATGGAAAGTACGAATTCTGGGATGGTAAAGATGGAGGAATTAGTGATGGTGATATGATTTGGGGACCTAAGTTTGAATCTGGAGTAAAGATAGCACAGTGGAACAGCCCGATTCGCGATAAGCAAACAGGGAGCGTAATTCCGTGGTATGGGAACGTGGAAGGAACGCAATATGACGATAAATCGCGTTATGAAAGAGTGCCTATTACTTGGGAATATCACGACAATTTAAAAGATTTCATGGAAACGGGAATTATATCTCGTACAAACTTTGCCGTGTCAAATAAAACACAAAAAGGATCTTACCGCTTAGGAGGGGATTTTTCATACAATAAGGATAGAGTACCTAATACAAGTATGTATAGAGGAAGTTTAAACTTCAAATCAACGACTTATCTTACGGATAAATTGACTTTAGATTCTAAGCTTTCTTACAGTAGAGTACACGCACCAAATGTACCGAATTACGATTATAACCCAAGTGGGCATATGTACACAATCTTAATCTGGATGGGAGATGATGTAAACGGACGTGATCTGAAAAACAATTTATGGACCCCAGGAATGGAAGGCTATAAACAAGCAAGTTATAACTATGCTTGGTATAACAACCCTTGGTTTGGCTCAGAATACTTTAAGCGAATTTGGAATAAGGATGTAACCAATGCACAGTTGAGTTTGAGTTATCAAGCAACAGAAGATTTAGTGTTACAAGGAAGAGCTTCGATGATTTCTACCAATAACAACACTGAATTACAGAGTCCGAAGTCTTATTTTAATTATAGCACTTCAAGAGAAGGAGGATATAGTTTAGAGAAAAATGATCGCTTGGATATTGATTATGATTTCTTAGCAATGTACAGCAAAAACATTACAGATAATTTTGCGATTAATGTGAATGCAGGGGCAGCTTCTCGTTATTATCGCTTGACAAATTCTTATGCTGCAGCGGATGGATTAACCGTACCTGGCGTACACAATTTAGGGAATTCAAAAGGACCTGTTACAGCAACAAATTACTTAGAAAAGAAAGCAGTGAACAGTGTGTATGGAACAGTAGAGTTTGATTTATACAATGCGTTTTTCTTGAGTTTTGCAGGTCGTAATGATTGGTCTTCAGCCTTAGCAAAAAGCCAACGTTCGTATTTTTACCCTTCGGCTTCTTTGAGTGTAGTGGTGTCTAATTTAGTGGAAATGCCTGAGCAAATAGACTATTTAAAACTGTATACTTCTTGGGCGAATGTATCAAGTGATTTAACTCCTTATCAATTGCAATCCACTTATTCTCCAATCAATCCATCATTCAATGGCAATCAGATGGTAGAATATCCGAATGCGATTTTAAATCCCTATTTACTTCCTGAAAAATCAAAAACCTATGAAGTTGGTTTATCAAGTGCTTTTTACAAAAAACGCTTCAATATGGATGTTACCTATTATCGCGTATTGGATTCAAACTTTATTATTGATTATCCAGTATCAGAAGCTTCAGGATTTAACAATATGAAGGTAAACGGAAATGAGTATACAACGAATGGATGGGAGATTTCCTTGACGGGAGCTGTAGTGAAAAACGATAATTTTCAGTGGAATTCAGCGATTAACTGGAGTGCAAGAACGAGAAAACTAACGAAAATTCACGAGGACGCAGAGAAATTTGGCGATTTGCGTTTGAATGACCGCGTGGATTCTTATTATGGAACGGAATGGATGAAGTCACCCGATGGGAAAGTTATCTTAGATGAGAAAACAGGGATGCCAACAGCAAATAAACAAGCGACTTATTTAGGACATAAAGATCCAAAATGGACCTTGGGATGGAACAACAGCTTTAAGTACAAAAATTGGGGATTAAATATTGGAATTGACGGTATTTGGGGTGGTGTAATGCGTTCAGAAGTGGTAGAAAAAATGTGGTGGGGAGGAAAACATCCAGAATCTGTTCGCTATAGAGATGAAGAATATTCAACAGGAAATCCTGTATTTATTCCTAGTGGAGTGAATTTAGTTTCAGGAGAGTTAGTAACGGATGTACAAGGAAATGTAATCTCAGATACGCGTGTTTTTAAAGAACACACAGGAGCAGTAAACTGGCAAAGTTGGGCACAAAATTATCCGTATCGCGCTAGAGTAACGGAAAAAGAAAGCAAATTATTTGCCAACGTATTTGATCGTACCTATTTTAAACTGAGAACGTTGAGCTTATCTTATGATTTTACTCCAATGATTAAATCCGAAAAAATAACGCAGTTATCAGCTTCTTTAACGGGATATAATTTATTGATGTGGAAGAAATCAAAAGGATTGTATTCGGATCCAGATTATGATACAGCGAATAAGAACGATATCCAAGATCCTTCAACGCGTTGGATTGGATTGGGATTAAATGTGAAATTCTAATACTGATAATCATGAAAAAATACTTAAAAACACTATACGCAATTACCTTGGCATTAACGGTAGTAGGATGCCACGATTTAGATCAATTGAATGAGGATCCAAACAAAATCAAAGAAACAGACCCTTATTTGTTACTAACTAAAGTAGAAAAGACGGCTTTTTCTTTGCAAAATATCGATAAAGAATATGCGGCTCGTATGATAATTCAAACGGATGGAGAAAGTACGTATCAATATCTAAAATGGGGAAGTAAGGGGTACGATCGCTATAAAGATTTGTTGCAAACGCAAAAAATGATGGACGAGGCAACGCGTACTGGAAAAACGGAATACCTGGCACTTGGACATTTTCTAAAAGCACATCTTTTTTATGAATTGACGATGGCATTTGGAGATATTCCATTTTCAGAAGCATTACAAGGAGAAGGAAAAATTCAATTTCCTCAATATGATACACAAGAAGCTGTATTTGTTGGAATTTTAGAAGAATTAGAACAAGCTTCTAAAACGTTGAAAAAAGAAGGTTCAATCCAAGGGGATGTGATTTACAAGGGGAACTTAAGTCGTTGGGAAAAGCTGATCGAATCCTATAAGTTAAAAGTGTTGATGACGTTGTCTAAAAAGCAAAAAGTGGGAGGCATTGATGTAGCACAACGTTTTAATGAAATCTATCAAAAAGGAATACTTCTGATGAATAATGACGACAATGGACAAATTGCCTTTGTTGACCAAGCGGGAAGTCGTTATCCTCAGTTTAATTCAAGTTCATATGGATCAAGTATGTATATGTCTGGAACGTTTATTAATTTAATGAAAGACTTGAAAGATCCAAGATTATTTGTGTTTGCACAACGCACAGCTTCTGCTTTAGAACAAGGATTGGCAGAAGATAATTTTGAGGCTTATAATGGTGGTGATCCTACAGTGCCTTATGCTGAAAATGAGAAATTAGTACAGAGTAAAAATATCTCTAAGGTAAAGAGTAGATACTATCAAGATCCAACGAATGAAACCAATGTAATTTTGAGTTACGCAGAGGTACAATTTATTTTGGCTGAAGCCGTAGCTAGAGGTTGGATTGCAGGAAATGCAGAAGAATTTTATCTAAAGGGTATTAAGGGGAATTTCGATTATTACGCACAATATGCCAAAGGATTAGGTCAATATTTTACAACAGAGCAATTGGATGTTTATACACAACAATCAAAAGTGAAATATCAAGGAGGAGATTTAAAAACGCAATTGAAACAGATCTTAACTCAAAAGTATCTGATTATGTTTCACCAAGCGGGAATGACGATCTATTACGATTTCTTGAGAACCGGTTTTCCAGAATTGAAATTGCAACAAGGAATTACTGCTCCGACAAGATGGCAATATCCTAGTTCAGAGTACAACCGAAATCAAGACAATTTACAAAAAGCATTAGATCGTCAATTTAATGGGGCGGATAATATCAGAGGAATCAGTTGGTGGTTAAAGTAAAGTAATATGAGTACAACTAGAAGAGATTTTATCAAAACGTCATCCCTTTTTATGGGAGGGATGACGGTTTTAAATGCCATGCCTTCATCTATTCAACGTGCGTTGAGTATTGAAGCAGAACCAGGAACAACTTTTCTCGATGCAGAGCATATCGTTTTCTTGATGCAAGAGAATCGATCATTTGATCATTGTTATGGTACGTTAAGTGGTGTTCGTGGGTTTAATGACCCACGTGTCATTCACCAACCGAATCAATTGCCTGTTTGGTTTCAAACCGATCAAGATCAATCGATCTATGGCCCTTTTCGATTGGATATTGAAAATACAAAAATCACCTGGATGGGCAGTTTACCACACAGTTGGAAAGATATGGTAGAGGCGAGAAATGAAGGAAAAATGGACCAATGGTTAATCGCCAAAAAACCAGGGAATAAGGAGTATGCTCATATGCCCCTGACGATGGGGTATTTTACGCGAGAAGATATTCCTTTTTACTATGCTTTTGCCGATGCCTTTACTGTGTGTGATCAGCATTTTTGTTCTTCTTTGACGGGAACAAGTGCCAATCGATCGTATTTTTGGGCCGGTGCCATTCGCGAAAATCCCCGTGATCCCAATTCTGTAGCTCACGTAAATAATGGTCAAATTAACTACAAAGATGTCAGTTGGAAAACCTATCCAGAAAGATTAGAAGAAAATAACATTTCTTGGCGTGTATATCAAAATGAATTGAGTCTGCCTGTTGGATTTACGGATATGGAAGAATCGTGGTTGGCCAATTTTACGGATAATAATCTTGAGTTTTACAAACAATATAATGTGCGTTTTCACAAAGCGCATATTCAATTCAAAGCATTGGAACTGAAGCGTCTCAATCAAAAAATAGAGGAAGGAATACTAACGGGAGAAGCTTTGCAAAAAGCACAGGCTGAACGCTTACTTTTAGAGGAGTATTTGGTACAATATGGAGCTGAATCTTTTGCAAAACTCTCTGATTTTGAGCAGCGAATTCACCATAAAGCTTTTGCTACTAATATTGCCGATCCTGATTATCACCGCTTAGAAGAAATTGAATATCAAGAAAATGGAGAGATAAAGAAAGTAGAGGTTCCCAAAGGGGATATTCTTTATCAATTTAGAAAAGACGTCTCAGAAGATAAACTACCCCTGGTTAGTTGGTTAGTGGCTCCTTGTAATTTCTCCGATCACCCAGGTGCGCCTTGGTTTGGGGCTTGGTATGTTTCTGAGGTCTTAGATATTTTGACTAAAAACCCAGAGGTGTGGAAAAAGACTATTTTTATCTTGACTTATGATGAAAATGACGGATATTTTGATCATGTGGCTCCATTTGTTCCTCCATTGAGTACAGATTCTAAACAAGGAAAAGTGTCTAGTTCTATGGATACGCAAGATGAATGGGTTACTTTGGCTCAAGATAAAGCTAGAGATAGTAAAAGTGCCTTGTCAAGTCCAATCGGATTGGGGTATCGCGTTCCTATGGTTGTAGCCTCTCCTTGGACAAGAGGAGGATGGGTGAATTCTGAAGTGTGTGATTTAACTTCTACGCTACAGTTTTTAGAGTATTTTATCGAGAAGAAAACAGGAAAAAAAGTAATAGAAGAAAATATCTCCCAATGGAGAAGAGGAACGTGTAGTAATATGACTTCTGTTTTTCAACCTGCAAATGATTTAAAGAAAGTGGAGTTGGATTTTGTCGATCGAAATAGCTATGTAGAACGCATTCTCAATGCTAGAGATAAAAATCTACCACATGGCTTTAATGCTTATACCAAACAAGAATTAGAGCAACACAAGGCTTGGAATGAATTCAAAAATTTTCCAAAACAAGAAAGTGGAGTGAAGAAAGCTTGTGGGCTACCATACAATATAAATGTTAATGCATTTGTCGATTCAAAAGGGATGCAGATGAATTTAGATATCCAAGCAAATCAATTGAAAAATAAAGCGTATTTAGCGCCTATTCAAGTCTATGCGCACAGTAAATTTCAACGTAAAAACGGGCGCAATTGGAATTTCAGCGTAGATGAAAAGGAACCGCTGTCTTATGCGTGGGCAAGTGAAGATTTAGAGCAAGGATACTATAATTTCAGTGTACATAGTTTCAACGGGTTTTACCGAAACTTTAAAGGAAAAGTACAGGATCCCACAGTGGCTATTGATTTTACAGTACATGCGAATCAAACAGTATCTGTGGTATTAAAGAATAAATCCAATACAGCGCTTACATTTTATGTGCAAGATGTAGTTTATAGCAAAGAAAATCAAAAGATTACTGTAAAACCAAATGCAGCATACAGTTTGAAATTGGATTATGCTAAATTTAAAGGCTGGTACGATGTCGTAATCACTTTGGCTGATTATTCGAGTTTTGTCTATCAATATGCAGGTCATATTGAAAATGGCAAAAGTAGTATTACAGATCCTTATATGGCGAGTTTCTCAAAATGGAGCTAGTTTATGGTTAACAGTTGACAGAAGATTATTGATTAAAGAAAGCCAATCCTTTGTAGGGGTTGGTTTTTTTGTTTTTTTGCATTTTTGTTTTTTTGCAAGTTGCTTTTTCGCCTTTTTTTGCAAGTTCTCAATATTTAGAAATATCACCCTTTTCTTAGATCCTTAACTGATAATCGATAACTTTTAGATTTGCTTTTTCGCCAGATTATCGATTAAAGAAATATATCTTTAAATCAGATAATTAACTGATAACCCTTGTATGTTTTAACCGATTAACCTTTCTAACCAATTCCTTGATAACAGTTAACAGATCGCTGATAATTGATAACTGTTTATCTTTGTACTACACTTAAGAGGTCAATGCAATGAGCAAGATAAAATTGGGATTAAGAGAAAACTGGAAACAATTTACTCTTTTAGTTTTGGTGAATATGATGGTGGGAGGTATGGTAGGATTAGAACGCACGGTTGTTCCATTAGTGGGAACCGAAGAGTTTCACATTCAATCCGATGTTGTTGTTTTTTCTTTTATTATTGCTTTTGGGGTAGTAAAGGCATTTACCAATCTTATTTCGGGTGTACTAGCAGATCGATATACACGTAAAAAGGTATTGGTTTTAGGTTGGTTGATTGGTTTACCTGTTCCTTTTTTACTGGCTTTTGGGCCTTCGTGGAATTGGATTTTGTTTGCTAATATTTTACTGGGAATTAGCCAGGGATTAGCTTGGTCGATGACTGTAAACATGAAAATTGATTTGGTTGGGAGTAAGAGCCGCGGTTTGGCGATGGGACTAAATGAAGCGGCGGGGTATGGTGCCGTAGGACTAACAGCCCTCGCAACGGGTTTTATGGCGTCTCACTATGGCTTGCGTCCCGCTCCTTTTTATTTGGGAATTGCATATACGTTTATCGGTTTATTACTCTCCGTATTTATTGTAAGAGATACGCGTCAATTTGCTCAATTAGAAGCAAAACAACAAGGATCAACAGCACTAGAGGAAATTGCCAAACCCAATCTGTGGTGGGTATTTAAAGAAACAACGTTTAAAAATAAGAATTTGTTTTCCATCTCTCAAGCGGGACTAATCAACAACCTCAATGATGGGATGTCTTGGGGGGTATTTCCCCTATTGTTCATGTCTATGGGAGTTGGATTGGAAGGTGTAGGGTGGATTAAAGCGGTGTATCCTGTTGTTTGGGGAGTAGGGCAGATTGTAACAGGTCCTCTGACTGATCGATGGGGGAGAAAACCTTTAATTGTTTGGGGTATGTTTGTACAAGTGCTTGGACATATTGTTATCGGATTAAATTATTTTGATCCTTTAACCGCAGGTTTAATTGGTTCAATCTTATTGGGTGTCGGAACAGCTATGGTTTATCCTGCCTTACTTGCAGCAGTAAGTGATGTAGCTCACCCCAATTGGCGTGCTTCTTCTTTAGGCGTTTATCGCTTTTGGAGGGATATGGGATATGCAATCGGTGCGTTGATGGCAGGTATTGTAGGTTCTTATTTCGGATTGATGTGGGCCGTACATATTGCAGGAATCTTGACATTTATCTCGGGGATTGTCGTGTGGATCCGCATGAAAGAAAGAAAATTTTGAGGTAGTTAGAAGTGATGGGGTACTAAAGAAAAGAGGAATACGTAGGGGCAAATGGAAATTTGCCCGTTATCCTGAATTAATAATTGGAAAGAGGAAAGAGGAAAGAGGAAATCGAAACGCAGTGGAGATTCATCGAACACAAAAAACAATATAAAATAGGTGAGATATATTCATCGAATACCAAACAACAAACACCAAACACCAAACACCAAACACCTCACCCTCTTACAACAAACACCCCCCACCAAACATTTAAATCCCTATCTTTGATAGACAAAAATCACCACTATGCGTTACCAAGAAATTCTTCCCCTTCCAGCTTTACAAGCGTATATCCGTTACTTTTGGGTATTGGAAAGTGGAGAAGAGCAAGTTGGGAGCAAGCAGTTTAAGATACTACCCGATGGAATTCCCGCTTTGATTTATCAGGATACCCCCAATCTCTTTCGAGATGAACACCATCGAAGTACACCTCAGCTTTATATTTATGGAGCTTTTACAACCTATACCAATCAGTTGGTAGATGGACCTTTTCGAATCATTGGTGCTTATCTTGAGTCCACTGCTTTAAAAGCAATTTTTAAATTAGATGCTTCAGAATTAGCTAATCAGAATGTAGCCTTGGATGAATTAGTTTCTACTTCTTTACTCGATCAATTACAACATGCATCAACAACAGAAGAGAAGATAAGGTTGCTTTCAGATTTTGTTTTACAACAAGTACAAGCCTTGCATTATGATAATCAAAAAGCAAAGTTTGCCTCTACTTTGTTGCAAAGAGGACTCTCTTTAACTGAAGTTCAAACGCAAATGAATCTATCTGAACGAACCTTAGAGCGGTTGATCAAACAACATGTAGGCATGTCGCCTAAACTTTTCTCTCGTATTATGCGCTTTCAAACGAGTTTAGAATTGTTGAAAACTACCGATTTTAATACATTGACGACGCTAGTTTACGAGCAAGATTACTTCGATCAATCTCATTTTATTCGAGAGTTTAAAACCTTTACAGGAAATAATCCAACTCAGTTTTTGAAGTATTCAGAGGAAAAGTTATCTAATTTTCCTGAGTGGAAAATAGAAGAAAAAAAGAAAGTTTAATGCTGTCGGTTTTATCCAATTCCGGGAATAGTAAGCGTTGTAGTTTTGCTTCATCATTTTAAAAAAGAAGAAAATGCAAAACAAAATTGTTCGAATGAACCCGACTACTGTACCTCATCCTGTGGGTAAATATTCACATGTAACTATCCTTCCAAAAGAAGCTAGCTTGTATACCTTTTCAGGTCAAATAGGGATAGACACTGCAGGTGTAATTCCAGCTGACTTTAACGAACAAGTCAATCTGACTTTTAACAATATCCAAGGTTTATTAGCAAGTCAAGGATTAACAGCAGAGGACGTTATTAAAGTCAATATTTGGTCAACAAAAGAAATTGATTGGGATCACTTTGATCGCGTATGGGAAGGGGTCTTTGGTAAACAATATCCCTCGATGACGGTTGCTTATATTTCCGCTTTGGGATTACCCGAAATTGCCATTGAAATTGAAATCTGGGCTGCGAGGTAACATAGAATCACATTCTGAATTGTATTCGTATAAAAGGGATGTTTGAATATAGTATGAAATTTGGTTTTAAGTATTTGATTTTTAGACTTTTATTTTTTTGTTTTTATTTATTTTTATAAAATATTAATCATTAAAAAATTTATAAAGATGAAAAAATTACTCGTTTGCTTTTTAGCAATTACTGGAATTTTTATTACGGGATGTAGTAAAGAGGACGAAAAAACGAAAACTCCTGTTGAGTTTCAGTTAACAGAACAAGAATATCAGTTGAAGATCATTAAAATGAATGAAATCTTTGATAAATATGGAGCTTATGATGATGGAACAACTTCATATGATTATTATAAAAGGGAGCATAGACTCGCAATTGAAAAATTAGATTTAAAGGAATTGGAAAATTTCTTTATTGAGCTTCATTCACCAGAAGGATTGAAAAATGTGGAGGATGAATTTACGATCGAGAAAGTGGATACGAATAATTTGAAAAAAAGTACAAAATCAACAATGCAATTTCAAGTGAAAGGTAGCCATAGCAATTCTATTATTGGGAAATCTAGTTCGTTTGTTGATTTCACTATTAGAGATTATGAAACCATTGCCTTTGTTAATGCTGGTGCAACATATGAGAATGATAATGTGAGTTATGATAGGACTAATGGTAGTAATATTGTTCCGTTTTATCCTGATGCGAATCAAGATTATTTTGAACATAAAGGGGGGATTAATGTCTCTTGTCGAATTCTTGCATTTGGACGTCCAGTTACCGCAGAAATGCAGGCTAGGTTTAATCGCAATGGTTCAGGAAGTGTAGTTAGTTTTAGAGCTTAAGAATAGGGGAATTTATTTAGTATGAGAAAAAGAATTATAATAAAACGACTTCTATGTTTCTTAGTACTCATTGGATTTTTTATTATAGGATGTAGTAAAGAGGATGAAAAAATGAAAATTCCTGTTGAGTTTCAGTTACCAGAAGAAGAATATCAGTTGAAGATCATTAAAATGAATGAAATCTTTGATAAATATGGAGCTTATGATGATGGAACAATTTCATATGATTATTATAACAGGGAGCATAGACTCGCAATTGAAAAATTAGATTTAAAAGAATTGGAAAATTTCTTTATTGAGCTTCATTCACCAGAAGGGTTGAAAAATGTGGAGGATGAATTTACGATCGAGAAAGTGGAATCGAATGAATCTACAACGAAAATGAAATAAAAAGAGCTTTAAAATTAATTTTAAAGCTCTTTTTTATGTTATTTTGCTTTGGATAAAGCCATTTTTGCAGCTAAAAAGAGCAATACACTTCCCATAAACCACTTTTGTATTTTGAGCCATAAGGGTTGTTTTTGAAAGAATATTGCTAGTTTGGCAGCAAATAATACAATGGAAAAATTGACTATAAAACTCAAACTTAGCTGTGTAATACCCAAGGTTAAACTTTGCGTAAAAATAGCACCGTAAGCTGGTTTGATAAATTGAGGAAAGAGCGATAGGTAAAACACAGCGACTTTCGGATTCAATATATTCGTCAAAAAACCAATGCTAAATAATTTGGAAGGAGAATCTTTTTTTAAACTTTCTTCCACTTCAAATAGTCCTTTGCTGCTGGGTTTTAATGCTTGAAAGGCGAGGTAAACCAAGTACAAGGCCCCTATCCATTTTAATACAGCGTAAGCGTAAGGAATGGTAAACAATAGTGCTGTTAAACCAAAAGAAACGAGGACAATGTGAAATAAAAAACCGCAAATCACTCCAAGTAAAGAAAGCAATCCCGCTTTTTGTCCTTGAGACAGTGTTCTAGAAATAAGATACACCATGTTGGGACCAGGTGTTATGGCTAAAACTAAAGCAGCTAAAGCAAATAAAAGTAGTTCGTGCAAAGGAATCATAAGGTTGTTTTTGAATGAGAAAAAATAATTTTTTTTGTTTACTTTTAAGTCATAAATACTCTTCTTTTTTCGGTGGAAAGTTATTCTATTCTTTTGAAATATATTCGATCGTAAGCAAAAAAGAAGAGAAAAATTATACGTTATAGAAGCGGATTCCGCCTAGTAAAAAACAATTTTAAAAAGGTTTAATCTTTGATTTATTAGCAGTGTCTTTTTGACTAATTTGCAGCAATCAAGAGAGGAATGAGGTAGAGAAAAAAAATAAGAGTATGAAAAAAGCAATTGTGATAGCCTTATTGGTGTTTAGTGGATTTGTATTAGCCAATAGTACCTGTTTTCATCAAGATACAACAAGTGTAAAAGAAAGAGAAGCTATGGAGGAAAGAAAAGATAAGGATACCAAGGTCATCTATTTTGCAGGTGGATGCTTTTGGGGAACGGAGCACTTCTTTCAGCAGGTGAGGGGAGTGGTTCATACAGAAGTAGGGTATGCCAATGGAAATACCAAAAAACCAACCTATAAGCAGGTTACTACGGGAACGACCGGTTTTGCAGAAGCTGTAAAAGTAACCTATGATCCCAAAGCGATTGATTTTGAATTGTTAATCGATTTGTTTTTGCAGACGATTGATCCAACCACTTTAAATCGACAAGCCAATGATGTAGGAACCCAATATCGTTCGGGCATTTACTATGTAGATAAGGAAGATCAATTTATCATTACCCAAAAGATAAATGAATTAGCTAAACAATATACTAAAGAAATAGTCGTTGAGGTAGAGCCTTTGCGCAATTTTTACGATGCAGAAACCTATCATCAAAAGTACTTAGATAAAAATCCAGGTGGCTATTGTCACATAGGTGCGGATTTATTTGAACTAGCACGTAAGGCAAATCCCAAAAAGAAACAAGTATATCAACGCCAAGAGAAAGAAGTATTAAAGCAGACATTAAGTCCAATACAATACGAAGTAACACAAAAGAACGGGACCGAACGAGCCTATAGTAATGAGCTATGGAAGGAATTTCGTGAGGGAATCTATGTGGATATTACCACTGGGGAACCCTTGTTTATTTCTACAGATAAATACGATGCAGGTTGCGGATGGCCAAGTTTCACTAAGCCTATTGACACTAAATTAGTTGAAGAAAAAGAAGATAATACTCACGGTATGCAACGAACTGAAGTAAGAAGTGCTACTGGAGATGCTCATTTAGGACATGTTTTTAATGATGGTCCCAAGGATAAAGGGGGGCTACGCTACTGTATTAATGGAGCGTCTTTGCGTTTTATCCCGAAAGAAGAAATGAAAGCACAAGGGTATGAAAAGTACATACCTTTGTTACAGAAGAAAAACTAAAGGCGAAAATCAATCCGCCTTTAGTTGAATATAGATGTAAAATTAGCTTGTTCACGTTTACAGTTGATAATTTTCTACCTCTTGAATTAATTGAGAGAGAATTACTTTGACTGACGCACTACTGTAAGGACCACGAGATTGCCCCGTCCACAAGCTAGAAAATTGTGGTTTTTTATTCATTTTCGCAGCTATTCTCAATCCAATCGTCAATTTATTTTGAAATGGATAAGGGAGAATATAATCCGAATGGTCGAGTTGTTGGGTAAATGTATTGCTTAGCCCTCTTGCGTAACGACCAGAGAAACTCTTTGTTAAAGTCAAGTCTTCTTCTTTTGCCTGTCTCAAGGCCTCTTTTTCAAATTCCGCTAGATTGCTTTCTTCAGATCCCATGAGTAAACTACCGATGGCAAAACCTTGTGCACCCAGCGTTTTAGCAGCTAAGATAGTTGAAGCGTTATAGAGTCCCCCAGCGTAAATAAGTGGTGTTTGTACTGCTTCTTTTACTTGAGATAATAAAGATAATCCTCCAATTTCAGGTAGTTTTTCAGTTAGAAAAGTACCTTGATGCCCACCCGCTTCAATGCCTTGAACGCAAATAAGATCGATGCCCTTTTGTTCCAGTACTCGAGCTTCTGCAACAGAAGTACAGGTACCAATAAGGATGATATTGTGTTGCTTCATTTTGGCAATTGTCGCCTCATCAAAAACACCAAAAGTAAAACTGACAATCTTACAACCCTCAGCAATAATAGCCTCTACTTGATCGTGGTAATCCGTATAGATTACTTGCTCATAATCTGCTAGGTTTACTTCTAAATCAAATTGTTTAGCAAAATCAGTAATATATTGTTTGGTACGAGCATATTGATGCTTGAGTTCATCTGTCCGCTCTGGTAAAGGATTTAGGAATAGATTTACAGCAAAGGGATGATTCGTTAATTGTTTTGTTGCTCGAATCAATTCGGTGCATTTTTCTGCAGGTAAATCTCCCAAAGGCAAGGTACCTAAAACGCCTATTTCTCCTGCTGCAGCTACCATTTGAGGGGTAGCAACCCCAAACATTGGCGCTTGGATAATGGGATATTGAGTTTGTAGAAGTGCAGTAATCTTGTTTTTCCAAGTAAAAGTATTCGTAGGCATCTTCTTTTGTTTTTTGGTTAATACTCAAAAGTACAAGTTTAAAAAAAAGAATAAGATGATAAATAGCAGTATTTCAAAAAGGTTGAAAAATAAAAAAGCCCAATTGCATTTGCAATTGGGCCTAATCAATCCTTTTCTTTAAAACTATTTTCTACTATTTTTAGCAGCATCGAATTTTGTTCCTTTACCGTACGATTTTTTCGCCACTTTTGTTTGTTGAGCAGCGGCTTTACTTGCATTGTTTACGAAAGTTAATGCTCCAGTATAAGAAGCCGTAATTTTGTTCTCTCTGTCGTCGATGGCGTTTACTGTAATCGTGTATTGATCACCTGTTTTTTCAACTTTTACTGTTCCAGTACGCGTAGGAGCGAAGCCTGACGTAACTGACTCCCCTTCTCTGTTGATCGTTTGCTCAAAGAACCAAGTACCCCAGTCTAATCCTACTTCAGAACCACCACCTTCACCAGCATTTCCTACATTTTCATCTCCAATTGGGAATTCTCCTAGTGGAATGTCTGTTGTTGCGTTAAGATCCGTATAAAGTGTTACACGCATCCATTCACCTGAACCTTCAACCCAGAAGTATTGACCTGGATGAGGAGTTAAGGTTTCACTGTATAAATAAAGATTCCAACGGTTGTTTTGTTTTGCAGTAATTGGTGATTTACCTTTGTACTCCATAAAACCTTGGGTTAGTTTCTTTACTTCTTTATCAGCTCTTAAAGTAGAAATGGTGTATTGATCTCCTTGTTTTACTGTTCCTGTATACTTACCTAAATGTCTTGTTCCATTTTCTAATAAGATGTTGAAGCGAATCTCTTGTCCTTGTTTGTGTTCCATCACTTTGATTGAACCATCTAGAATGTATAATTCCTCATCAATTCCAGCCGCTTTATCTTTGTGTTGGAAACTAGCAAAGGAATAGTCATCCTCTCCATTTTCAATAGCTTCTTTAGAACCTACTCTAAATGCACCTACTTCAAATGCAGTAGAAGCTTTAAACGTTTTGTTGGGAACTTTAGCCTCCCAAGCTTTTGGTGCCATCTGATCAAAGAACGAAAGCGAAATATGATATCCCGTTCCATCTTCTTTTAATTCACCATAGCTATTTGCATCTCCTTGCGTAAAATACGTCATGTATTCTGCTACATTGGGGTGGTCAAATACATTGTCTCCCCAATACCAACCGTTTTGAATTTCATAGGTTACATCGTAGATTGGCTCTATATCGATGGCTTGAGTGTAATTGATGTCGTATTTTACTCCTTGCTCATCTTGTAAAGTTCCCTTGAATGTATGCGTGCCATTTGCACTTACCACAGCCAGTTCTCCCGCTGTAATTTTAGATACGATTGCGGCATTTTTGACTGTACTTGCTGAAGAAAGCGTATAAAGATGTCCTGCATCAGAAACAATATAAGTTTCTGATTTTATTGCTGCTTCTAATAAATTTTCATCTTTTACTACATCAGAAATGAATTTTAGATTGAATTCCCCTTGTTTTGTTTTTAAAACAATAGCGAAATTTCCTTTATCTTCTACCTTGCCTAAATAGGTTCCTGTAGCTTGATCAACAGTAATTGGGTTTGTACTACTTGATTTGTTGTCATCACTACTACATGAAATAGTTGCTAAACTGCTAAGCAAAACAAAGCTTACTACATACGATAGTCTTTTCATAATTTAAATGGAATTAGTTTGTGAATGCCCTAAAGCGTCCGATTTATTTTTGTTTTTAGAAGAATCTTATAGGTTAAAATTTTATTTTTTGGGTGTTTAAATTTGAACTTTGTAAGTTTCTACTTGACGCAATTTAGATTTTATTTTGAATAGAAAAATAAAATCTAAATAAATTAACATAACTGAAAGTGGTGTATTCGCGTAATGTGAATAAAATAAAAGTTATAATTTGCTAATTTGTTATTATAAATGTATTTTATTTAGAATGAATTATTGATTTATTAAATAGAGGGTGTGAATTTGTTGGTGGAAAAAGGGAAGTCCTAAATTATCATTGGTTAGAGAAAAAAGTAGAAGAGGGGCGGAGCTTCAGGAGATCTATAGTAGAGGCAGATGGAAATCGGCCTCATGGCTAGAATATTTTTTAAATAGAAAAAGAAGAGGAGATGAATCAAAAGCCAAAATAAAAAACGGTGAACAGTTATCGGTTATCAGTTATCAGATGAATTTTCTGATTTAAGGATATATTTTCTTTAATCGATGATCTGGCGAAAAAGCAACTAGCAAAAAAACAAAAAAGCAAATCTAAAAGTTATCAGTTATCAGATGAATTTTCTGATTTAAGGATATATTTTCTTTCATCGATAATCTAGCGAAAAAGCAACTTGCAAAAAAACAAAAAACCAATCCCTTATAAAGGATTGGTTTATCTTATCATGGTATATTTTCTGTCAACGAATTAACCGTTAACGATTATTCATACTTTCAACGCATAAGATGGCGCATTTTTCTCCATCAATAGCTGCAGATATAATACCTCCAGCGTAGCCAGCTCCTTCCCCGCAAGGGTATAAACCTTTAATCTGAGGATGTTCTAAAGAGCGATCATCACGAGGAATGCGTACAGGAGAAGAGGTTCTACTTTCTGGTGCATGAAGAATAGCTTCATTGGTAAAATAACCTTTCATGGATTTGCCAAATTCTTGAAAACCTTCTCGCATAATTTGCGTTAAGAAGTTAGGAAATACTTCTCCTAATTCAAGGGAGGTGGTTCCTGGTAAATACGAGGTTTTCGGAATAGAGGTTGATACTTTTTTCTGAGCAAAATCGACCATGCGCTGAGCGGGAACACGTTGTGTTTCTCCAGCTAATAAGAAGGCACGTTGTTCAATGGATTTTTGGAATTCCATTCCAGCTAACGCTCCAAATTTTTCAAAAGGTTTAAAATCTTCTAGTCGCAACTCCACTACAATTCCTGAATTAGCCGTTGCTTGATCTCGTTTAGAGGGCGACCAGCCATTGGTTACTACTTCTCCAGGAGCCGTAGCACAAGGCGCAATTACTCCCCCAGGACACATACAGAACGAATACATCCCTCTGCCATTCACTTGTTTTACAATAGAATAAGGAGCAGGCGGTAGAAATTCACCTCTATAATCACAAGAATATTGAATCTGATCAATGAGGGATTGTGGATGTTCTGCGCGAACACCTAAAGCAAAAGGTTTTGCTTCAATAAGGATGTTTTTGCGATCCAATAGTTCATAAATATCACGAGCAGAGTGCCCTGTAGCCAAAATCATTTTATTAGCCTCAATGATATCTCCATTTTCGAGTACTACTCCACGCATTTCATTGCCCTCTAGGACAAAATCAACTACGCGTTTTTCAAATAGCACTTCACCACCAAATTCTTCAATTTTGTGGCGCATATCTTGCATGATTTTGGGTAATTTATTGGTGCCTATATGAGGATGAGCTTCAACTAAGATATCTTGTGAAGCACCAAAGGCAACGAGTAATTCTAAAATGCGATTGATGTCTCCGCGTTTTTTAGAACGCGTGTATAATTTACCATCAGAATAGGTTCCTGCACCTCCTTCTCCAAAACAATAGTTGGAATCGGGGTTTACGATATGTTCAATGTTAATGGCCTTTAAATCTCTTCGACGTCCACGTACATCTTTTCCTCTTTCTATCACAATGGGTTTTACACCGAGTTCAATGAGTTGTAAAGCTGCAAAATAACCCGCAGGTCCTGCACCAACCACGATGACGCGTTTGGCATCCTTGACATTTTTATAGGCAGGGAAATCAATTTGTCGATGTACAACCTCTTCACCAGCAAAAAATACCTGTACCTTTAAATTGATTTTAACGACGCGTTGTCTGGCATCAATTGAACGCTTTAAAATAGTAAGGTGCTGAATTTCAGAAATAGAACATTGGATGTGCTGCGCAACATGAGCGGTTAACAAATCAGCTGAAGCTGCAACTTCAGGAAGCACTTGGAGCAGTAATTCTTGTGGCATTTTTTTATAAAGCAAATAGAAATTAAAGCGCAAAAATACACTAAAAAAACAAAAAATAATTTCTGAATTCAAAAGCAATAAAAAAAGATAAACCTATTGACAAGCGGTTGTCAATGAGATGCCTTACATTTGTTAGTAAGAGAGTAGTATTTTAAAAAATAGAAAGTATGTCATATTGCGATCACATTGAACAATTAACTGGAGACCGAAGAGCACTCCATAAAAAATACCACGACAACCATTACGGTTTTCCCATTCACGATGACAATGAATTATTTGGGCGATTGTTGATGGAAATCAATCAAGCAGGTTTAAGTTGGGAAACAATACTCAAAAAAGAAGAAGCATTTAGAACCGCTTATAGCAATTTTGACATTCAAACGGTAGCTAATTATACAGAAGAGGATCGAGCGCGTTTGATGAGCGATGTAGGTATTATTCGAAATCGACTCAAAATCAATGCAGCGATTGAGAATGCTAAGGTTATTGTGCAACTTCAACAAGAGTTTGGCTCATTCGAAAAGTGGTTAGAACATCATCACCCTAAGACCAAAGAGGAATGGGTGAAACTATTTAAAAAGCACTTTCGATTTACGGGGGGAGAGATTGTCAATGAATTTTTAATGAGTATTGGCTATTTAAAGGGAGCCCATACAGAAGCTTGTCCAATACACACTGTTGTATTAAAACATCAACCTTTGTGGACTGTAGCGAACTAGAAGAACGTATGGGGTTGTTTATCAGCTGAATGTGCGTTTTTTATAGGTGTTGTTTTTTCCTTTTTTAGTGTACTTTTTTGTGTTACCCGTCTTTTTTTGTTATCTTTAAGCTTGTCCTTAAAATGAAAAAACAGCAAATCTCAATACAGGCTGTATCGATTTTAAGGTTTAATATTCAAGTAAACCAATACAAAACAGATGGAATTTAGAAAACTAGGTGCTTCTGATATAGAAGTTTCTGCAATTACCTTTGGTGCATGGGCAGCGGGAGGATGGATGTGGGGAAGTACAGATCGAAAAGAAGCGGTTGCAGCGATTCAAGCCGCACATCAAGAAGGAGTAACCACCATTGACACAGCACCGATTTACGGGCAGGGTGTAAGTGAAGAAATTGTAGGCGAAGCTATAAAGGGATTAGCAAGAGATCAGGTGCAAATCTTGACCAAGTTTGGTATGCGTTGGGACTTAGCTCAACCTCAAGGAACTTTTGTGATGCATAGCAAAAATAATCAAGGTCAAGACCTCTCAATTTATAAATATGCAAGTAAGGCTAGTGTAATCAAAGAAGTAGAAGATAGCTTGAAGCGCTTAGGTACAGATTATATCGATGTATTGCAATTACATTGGCCTGATGTTACTACTCCAATTGCCGAAACCATGGAAGCGATGGAACTCTTGATTCAACAAGGGAAAATTCGCGCAGCGGGTGTAAGTAATTATACTGTAGAACAAGTGAAAGAAGCGAGAAATACTTTAGGTATTGTTAGTAATCAAGTACCTTATAGTATGTTAAATCGCAAAATAGAACAAGAATTAGTTCCCTATGCTTTAGCAAATGATTTGAGTATTATAGCATACAGTCCTATGGAAAGGGGATTGTTAACGGGTAAATACTTTAAAGCGAATACTTTTGCGGAAGGAGATCATCGTTCGAGCTATTTTTCTCAATTTAATTTACCTCAGGTAGAGAATTTTCTAGAGGAAATTAGACCTTTAGCGGAAGAGAAACGCGCAACTTTTGCTCAATTAGTTTTGAGGTAGACCACGTTGCAACCTGCAATTACAGTGACCTTGGCTGGTGCTCGAAATGCGAAACAAGCCCTAGCTAATGCTCGGGCCATACAAGTGGCATTGAATCCAGATGAGTTGGATTTTATACATCGCGCTTTAGCGAAGATATCCTAAATACAAACAAGAAGGAGATTGAAAAATCTCCCTCTTTTTTTATGCCTCTTCTTTCCAGCGAATTAATAAATAAGAGGCTTGTTTAAAAGGATGCATCACCCTTTCTTCACTAATTTCAAATCCCCATTCCTTAAAATAGGGCAGTAAAGGATCATTTTGTACAACCTCCAACCAAATGGCCTCGTATTGTTTCGTTAAGGACAACGTTTTATTCCATAAAGAGGCTCTTACCTCTTCTTCATTGTGATTGGGTAAAAGATAAAAAGAAGCCAAGTGAATCACTTTCTTATCTGCTAACAGAGCGGGTTGATCCACTTGCTTAATCATGGTATAGCCTGCGGGAATTTCATTGTGATAGACAGTCAACATTTGTGTACTCAAATCATTTAATTCAAGTACGGTTTCTTTGTGATCCAGTTGTTGTGCGATATATTGATTCAAAGAAGAATCATCCGTAACAGCGGCATACATCTCTTTGATTTGTGCTTCTCTTAATCGAAAAAGAATAGCGAGTCCTTCTTCCGTAGCTATAGTAAATTTGGATATAATACTCATATTAATTAGTCTTTACATACAAAGATAAAAGAATGAGAAAGATATCTTTCGATACAGTATCAGTAAAAACTATCGGTACATTCGCTATTTCAATTCTTCCCCTAATTTTTTGAGTAAGGATAAATCTGTAGTACTTAAGCGTTGTGCAAAAATAGCTCTGAACTGGTGTTTATACGCTTCCGTATAAGAAAAAGTTTCACCAGGGGTGAAGTGAATCCCCAAGGCTTGGCTAGCAGTATAAAAAGCCTCGGGCTCTAGTTTAGCTGGAATTTGTCCCCAGAGACTATAACCTCCTTGAGGCGCTTGTTGCGTAAAGTCTGAAGGGAAATAGGTATTGAAGGTACGGAGGAATTGCATCGCCTGGCGTTCCAATTGCTGACGAAAGAGACGTAAATGCTTGTCATAACTAGGCAACTGAAGCAATTGTATCACCACTTCTTGATTGAGGGGAGATACCGATCGTCCCAAGGAGAATTTGATGCGTTCTGCTTGTGCAAAATACTGTCCTGCAGCCAACCAACCCAAGCGCAAACCTGGTGCAATGGTTTTTGAATAAGAGGAAAAAGTCAGGACCAACCCTTTTTTGTCGAAACTCTTTATGTTTATTGGTCGCTCTCCTTGAAAGTGTAAGTCGCCATAAACATCATTTTCAATGATGGGAATCTGATGTTGAACCGCAAGGGCATACAGCTCTTCTTTGCGTTCATCACTGAGGAGGACACCCGTTGGATTGTGAAAATTTGGGGTAAGAACTACGGCTTTGATGGGGTGTAATTGACATATGTTTCGAAAATAGTCCAAATCAAAGCCCTGAATTGGTTTAACAGGGATTTCTAAGGCACGCAAGCGCAAATTAGATAATACTTCCAAGACAGAAAAAACACAAGGACTTTCCACTGCCACAATATCCTGAGGAGAAGTGACAGATGCCAATGCGATATACAAGGCTTGTAAAGCTCCATCCGTAATGAGTAGCTCTTTCTTTTGTATGGTTGTACCGTGAAGCATCGCACGCTTTGCAATACATGCATGTAATTCATCTGATCCTGCATTGGGGTAATAATGCAGTAAAGCAGCTCCTTTTTCCCGTATCACGGTTTGCATCGTTTTTAACACCAATTGCTGAGGAATAAAGGTTGGCGCAGGTGCAGCCAAGTGAAAAGAAGATTGTTCTGTATGAGAGAAGCGCTGAGATGTTTGAGCTAATTTAGTTGTAAATACAGCATCACGAGGTATGATTGGCAAAGCTGGGCTGGTGCTTACAATTGCTTCTATAGGGGAAGCAACTACATAGCTTGAACGAGGAATGCTTTTTACTAAACCCTTAAATACGAGGTAATCATACCCACTTTGAACCGAACTCGTGCTGAGATTATACCTTGCTTTTATTTCCCGAACAGAAGGTAGGGACTCGCCTGCTTGTAAATGTCCTTGTCGTATAGCTACTTCTATTTTTGCTGTAAATATTTCGTATTTGTACTTTTTCACTAGGATTGATTGATAAACTGTATAGGGCAAAGGTAGTTTTTTTTGAATTAAAAATCAGTACAGTGCTATGGAAGGAATAAGACCTAGTACGACTGAAGGTGAAATCAATAACAATTGTTATCGTTTTGAAACCCCCTAAGTGCGCACCTTTGTTCTTTCATATTTAAACGATATCCGATGGAAAAAATAGTACAAGAAATGTTGCATCAAATTATTGAAAGCAAAAGCTATGACGAAAAACAAATTGAGGTTTATTTTTCCCCTCAGTACATACAAGTTGTCAATACGACTGTCTTGGATTTTGAGGGATTTAAAAAGCACATTCAAAAATTAAAGGCGGTTGTAGACAGTATTAACTTAGAAATCCTACATACGGGAGTAGGAGATCATTGTGTATTTACCAATCACCGGGTGCATGTGGTTTTAAAAGATCAATCTTCGCATTACTACAAGGTAATGGCGATGTTTGTTTTTGAAGAGAACAAGATTATTCGCTGTGAGGAGTTGACGTATTTAGTAGAGGGAGAAGGAGACAATTTAGGCGCTGTTGTCTAGATCAGAAGTAAAAACAAAAGAGGGCAACCGTGAAGGCACCCTCTTGTTTACTTTTCAATTACTTCACTGGTCGCTTCTGTAACTGAATCTGCAGTTTGTTTTTTAGGAGCTGCAGTATTTGCATTGGTTTCACGTGTAGCTTCTTTAAACTCCCTAATTCCTGTTCCAAGTCCTTTCATTAATTCTGGGATTTTTTTTCCTCCGAATAGTAATAAAGCTATTGCAACAACAACTATAAGTTCAGATGGCGCTACTCCTCCTAAGGGTAATGTAGTCATCAACATGGTTGAATATATTAGTGGTTGAGGAAAACAAATGTAAATCAGGGATAAATTGTAATAATATGATTTAACATAACTTTATTATCCGATTAAAGGAATTATTTAGGTATTGTGTTGCGTAAAATTCAAAAAATAAAGCGTTATGCATCAAGAAAAAAATAGTTTTGATGTTAAATGCTTAAGTGTTGAGGCTGTTTGGTTTAAAATCATGAAAATATGAAAATAATGTGAATTTTGTTTTTTCAAGTATAGTGTGAATAAACGAAGATTTATACTGTACAAAAAGGGAAGATTTTTGGAGATTATAGTGGAATTGAAATGGTGTAAGACAAAAAAAGCCGACAAATGTGTCGGCATTTTTTATTTTTTAGGTGCTTGATCTAGGAACATTTGTTTCACTTTCGCTAGACTATATCCTTTTCCTTCTTCTAATTCACCAGAAGAAATGATATTTTTTACCTCTCCATTCCCATCTAAGACAAAAAAGAAAGGATATCCTAGATTACGCGCATTGGGCGTATACTTATTGAAAATCGCTTTGTTTTTGTTCTTTTGAGAGTAATTTAGGTGATAATAAACAAAATTTTGATCTACTACCTCTTTTAATTCTGGGGTTTGTTGTACAAAATCATTGAAGCGCAAACACCAAATACACCAGTTTCCACCGGCTTGTACAAAGACGTATTTTCCTTCTTTTTTCGCTTGAGCAATACGTTCATTTAATTTTGCTTGTGCGTCTTCTTCCTCATTATATGGTTTGCTCAGCGTTTCTTTCTCTTGTTCAATCTGCTTTTTCAAGGCTACGGTATCCACTTCTGTTTGAGGTTGTGGAGTAGCTGTTTGTTCCGTTGATGGAGCAATAACAGGAGCGGTTGTTTTGTCTTGCTTACAACTCATAAAAGAGACCGTTGAAAGTAAAACGAAACCAAGTAGCATTTTTCTTTTCATGTTGAATATATTTGCTTTTTGTCGTACAAAGTAATGAAATTATAATCAAATGGCCACCGTTGTAAACGGTTATTTAACAAGAAGTAATAGATTATTGGTTATGGGTTATCGGGTAATTTCTTGATTTAAGGTTACATATATTTTTTAATCGATAATCTTGCAAAAAAGCAACTTGCAAAAAAACAAAAAAGCAAATCTAAAGGTTATCAATCACAGAAAACGAGGGTTTTTAAACAGCAATATTTCAGCAATGTAAAGCCAATGTTTAGCGGGCGTATTTTGAATTATGAAATAGTTAAGGATTTGATAGGTTGTATTTTATCTCTTTTTTTGGTTGTACTTTTGAATAGTGAAAAAGAAAGGGAAGTGAAACAAATAAGAAAGGTTACAACATACAATAGCCCAAAAGGACCCATGCTATCTTAAGCGATTTTTGAGAAAGATTAAAACCAAAGTGTTCTTCTTTTCTCAACCTAAAGTTTATCTATTTATTGATCCCAATTTGTTACTATTTATGGTCCAATCTGCATTGTCGTTGTAACTTTTTTTAATGTTTTAAACCGAATTGTTTTAATCGCAAAAAAATAGAACATGAAACAGCCATATAGACAAGCTATTGAGCTAGGATTACAAGGAACGATGAAACCTATATCCGTTCGATCTTTAGGGAAGAGAAAAAAGGGAATCGAAGCGTTGCAAACGCCCAAAGCATTTCCGCGTCCTAAAGGACATTGTATAATGGATACGCTGTCTTTTGCTGGATTATTAGTGGCGTTAATACTTGTTGGAGCTATTGTTTGGAACTTTGAAAGCTTTGATTGGACGAAACGCCAAGTGGCTTATTTCGTTTTGAATATGGTGTTGAGTTTGATTCCGATTGTTTGGGCTTTTCACATGCTATATCCTCGTTTTGATCGCCTACGTGTACAAAAGGGCAAGCGAAAAGCCTTAGGTCGAGTGTTAGCAACGGATCACGCAGGTAAAATAGTAGAAAACGATGCACAACAACGCGCTTTAGTTGAGGTTGTTTATGAGAATCAGCGTTATTTACTCGTTGCAAATCAAGTGGGATTAACCGTTGATACCAATGCGACAGTAGAGGTGAGCTGGAGTAGTATTTCTCAATTGTGTTGGATTCACTAAGCTCAATAACCGTTTTTCTTATACGGGTTCACAAATTAAAAATACCTTTTGATTCGAAAGGGTAGTGGTAAAGAAGATGTAAGAATCTCCTCCATCTTTGATTTTCCATTTTTTGCGTAGTTCATCCACTTTTATAGGGAAATTACGCACCGTAATATTCGCTTTTTGTTGTTGTAAATATTCTTTGGCTGTAGCTTTATTATAAGGTAAATGTTGCTTTATTTTAAAGCGTCTGCCTGAGAAGTCCATCAAGTTTTCACTGGTGTACAATTGACTGTGTTGGTGTAATTTGTTTACCTTAAAATAGGCGCTAATCGCATTGAATTTTCCCGTTTTCAATAATGCACTATTCGGCTCATACAAATAAGTTTGAGGCTCAGCATAGGTGGCTTCAGAATCATCTGACCAAGAGAAAGAGGTAATTTGAGGCTCTGTTTTGGTGAGATTGACTGCTGTCAAAGTAAGAGAACCAATATAGTTTTTTTCAATAATCCACAACAATTCTTTTACTTCGTTTTGCAAGGCGACTAGGTGAATCGCTTTGACGTATTTCAACTCAGAAAGTCCCGCCTGTAAATCCAATAAAGGAGAGGTTTTGACCAATACCGTAGTTGTATGCGTTAAAAGCATATCTAAGTGCGTTACAATATTAGGCGTACAATCACTTAAGAAGAAGACTTTTTCTTTGTTTTGGTTTCTTCGTGCTGGATCCAAGTAGATATAGTCAAACGATTGATTGTTTTCTGTAAGGTAATCTAAGCTATCACCAGCAATACAAGTAATATTTGCTTGTTGGAGTTGCTGATAATTGTGTTGAACAACAGCGCTTAATTCAGGCTGTATTTCACAATGGGTTACTTGTTTGATACGTTGAGCAAAATAGTAGCAATCAATTCCAAATCCACCCGTTAAGTCAATGAGCGTATCACCTTCTACCAAAGAAGCTTTATAGGCTGCACATTCTTCTGAAGAGGTTTGTTCAATGGAAAGTTTGGGTGGAAATACAATGCCATCTGTGTTATACCACTTCGACAACTTGTGTTTTGACTTTTGCTTACTTTCAATTTGCGTGAGTAAATCAAGCATAGGAATAGTGGGAAAGGGGCTTTTTTTAAAGGCCAAATCCACTAAATTATCTTGACTATGCGCTTTGATGTACGCTTGAACTTCGGGTTGTACTAGGAGGTGAATATCCACTTATAACTTTTTGGTGAGTACTTGAATAAATCGAACATTGGGGAAAAATTCCTTGCCAATTACCTTTAAACAGGTATATAAAGGAACAGCGGCAATCATACCGAAAATTCCACTAAACATACCACTGGCTAAGATGACAACGAAAATCTCTAAAGGATGTGATTTCACGCTATTGGAGAAAATGAGCGGTTGATTCACCACATTATCAATCAATTGAACCACTAAGAATCCAATCATAACAGATAGGGCTTTGGGTAGGGTTACTTCGATAAAATCATCGCCAATATAGGTCAACATTGTAAATACAACGGCCAAAATGTTGCCAATTAAAGGGCCAATGTAAGGGATAATATTGAGGATGGCACATAAAAAGGCAATGGTTGCAGCACCTTTTACGCCAAAAATTAACAAGACGGTAAGGCAAAGAATGTAGATGACAAACATCTGAACACAAAGACCTAAGAAATAACGCGATAGCAAGTTGTTAATCTTGTTGATGGAATTTAATACTTTGTTTTCGTGTTTTTTAGAGAATAGTTTTTTAAACTGATATTCCAATACAACCTGATCTTTTAAAAAGAAAAAAGCGATGAAAAGCACCGAAAATAAGCCAATACCAATATCGCTTAACATACCAATGAGGGTGTTGAGTAAGTTGGGTACAAAATCAAGGTTAAATTGCGATTTCAGATGAGACTCTTCTACAATTTTATCTAAACTAATGCCTTTTGCATCCAAATAGGTGTCTATTTTGTAAATCAATCCGTTAAAGTCCTCTTGTAAATGGGCGGTATTTAAGACCGATAAATTTTGGGCTTGTGTGGTAAACAAAGGCACAAACATAAAAGAAAATCCAATAAATACAGCAATAAAGAAGCCCATCGTAATACTGATGGCAAACATCTTTTTTAGTTTGCATTTTTTGTAGAGAAAATCAACCAAAGGTTTACCAATTAAGGCTAAAACAAAAGCTAAGGCAATATAAATAAACAAGGTTCGGATTTGATATAACAATCCAGCACTTAATGCAATTCCACTTAAAATAAGAACAGCGCGTACAATACCTTGGGAAATTTCTTTGGCTTTCAACATGTAATAATTTATTCGTTAGCGAATACAAAACTATGACAAGCAACGAGAGCAGCTGTTTCTGTTCTCAATCTTGTATGTCCTAAAGATACGGGTTTAAAACCTTTTTCTAACGCTATTTTGATTTCTATAGGAGAAAAATCACCCTCAGGACCAACCAATAAGAGGTAATTTTCTTGAGGTTGTATACTATTTTTAAGCAGTTCTTTTTCCTTGTCCTCTTCACAATGCGCAATATACAAAGCACCCTGATGGTCTTGTTTTAAAAATTCTTTCAGAGTGATGGGTTCGTTTAATTGCGGTAGATAGTGTTGAAGGGATTGTTTCATAGCCGATTGAATAATTTTTTCAAATCGCTCTGTTTTGACTACTTTTCGCTCTGAATGATCGCAAATAATAGGCGTTATTTCGTGAATACCAATCTCCGTTGCTTTTTCTAAAAACCACTCATAGCGCTCGTTCATTTTAGTAGGAGCAACCGCTAAATGCAGGCGAAAAGGCGTTTGAGCATGATCCGTATATCCCGTGATTTCAGTTAAACAACTGCGATCAGAAGCCAATGAGATTTTGGTTTCAAACAAAGTACCTCTACCATTGGTTACAAAGAGGGTATCCCCTTCTTTTTTGCGTAAAACGCGTATAATGTGTTTACTTTCATCTTTGTCAAAAGTGAAAGTAGCCTGTTCCTTATCAATAGAGGGAGAGTAAAATAACTGCATAACGTAAGACCTTAAAATTCAATTCTAGCTTTGGATACCACAGAAGAATCAGCAAAAAGAGATTCCTTATAACGGTAGTAGCCCACAATACCAATCATGGCTGCGTTGTCGGTTGTATATTCGAATTTGGGAATATACGTTTTCCACTTGTACTTTTTTTCCGCTTCTTGTAAAGTAGCGCGTATACCCGAGTTTGCCGATACACCACCACCAATAGCAATCTGAGTAATCCCCGTCATCTCAACGGCTAGTTTTAATTTATCCATCAATATTTTGATGATGGTATGTTGAATAGAAGCGCAAATATCAGCTTTGTTTTCTTCAATGAAGTTTGGATTTTCGGCCACTTGTTTCTGAATAAAGTACAAAAACTGAGTTTTTAAACCACTAAAACTAAAGTTTAGTCCCTCTACTTTGGGTTTAGTAAACGGAAAAGCTTTGGGATTGCCTTCTTTGGCATATTTGTCAATCAAAGGACCTCCAGGATAAGGGAAGCCCAATATTTTTGCCGATTTATCAAACGCTTCACCTACCGCATCATCTGTGGTTTCTCCCAATACTTTCAAATCAAAGAAACTGTTGACTTGCACAATTTGCGTATGTCCACCTGAAATTGTCAAAGCTAGAAAAGGAAACGTCGGCTGATCATAGCCACTTTCTTCAATAAAATGACAAAGAATATGAGCGTGCATATGATTTACCGCAATGAGAGGAATATCCAAGGCTAAAGCCAAAGACTTAGCAAAAGACCCTCCAACTAATAGAGATCCCATGAGACCTGGACCCTGAGTAAAGGCAATTCCCTGTAATTGTTCTTTGGTGATTCCCGCTTTCTTTAGGGCAATATCAACGACGGGAACGATATTCTGTTGGTGCGCACGAGAAGCTAACTCTGGAACAACACCGCCATATTCTTCGTGTATTTCCTGACGAGCTACTACGTTAGACAGTACTTTGTTATCTGCTAAAACTGCAGCTGCCGTATCGTCACAAGAACTTT
The DNA here is from genome assembly GCF_030324495.1 of Myroides sp. 1354. Taxonomy (GTDB): domain Bacteria; phylum Bacteroidota; class Bacteroidia; order Flavobacteriales; family Flavobacteriaceae; genus Flavobacterium. The sequence continues at coordinate 101,563 of NZ_JACAGN010000006.1, forward strand.
CAATCGCTAATATATAAGTGGGTTTTGTGGACATGAATATTTTAATTTAATGCTAATTTATATCTTCTTTTTTTAGTCCATCACTCCTAAAAATTAATTAAATTTGTTGATTGTACATAGGTATTTAAAAAAAGAAGATTTTAGGGGCAAATTTAAAACATTAATAGTTATCAAAAAATTTAAAAAAATAGTTTTTCGCCTGCTTTTGGCTGTGTTCTGTTTGCTAATTTTAGCAGTGGGTTCTATGATGTTACCCGTTGTTCAAAGCTATTTAGCACGTTATGTAACGGAAAAAGTAAATGAAAAATTCGGTACAGATTTCTATATCGACCGACTGTCTATTGATGTTTTTGGAGTGATCCACCTCAAAGGAGTTGAAGCAAGAGATAATCACCAAAATATTTTAATCGGAATTGATCATTTTCAAACGCGTTTGGCGGATTTGAATGCATTGCAACAAGGGAAAGTGTATTTGGGAACCACTCGAATCAACGGCTTGTACATGAATATTCACAAGTATGAGGGGGCTGAGCTGACCAATTTAGATGAACTTATTGCTGTTTTTGACGATGGTCAACCTGGAGAAGGAAAGTTTCGCCTGAAAGCTTCTCGTATTTTTATAAAGAATTCTCAATTAATTATCTCTGATGATAATACCAAAGCAAAAGTTGCAGTTGATTTTAGAAAATTACAAGGACAAGTAGATAATTTCTTGATCAAAGGACCCGATATTTACGGTTTGGTAAAAAACGTAAGTTTCCAAGATCATTGGGGAATGAACGTACAAAATTTAACTGCCGATTTCTCTCATACTAAAACGAGTATTGGACTGAAGGATTTGAAGTTAGTTACGGATCAATCAGATATTGAAGGCCATTTGAAATTGACTTTTGAACCTGGCGATATGAAGTATTTCGTCGATAAGGTGAAATGGAATTTCCAAATTAATAAGGCTAAATTGAATTCGTCTGATATCAACGTATTTGCTCATGAATTCGCTTCTAATAAGGAAGTCTTTTTCAAAGGACATATGAAAGGGGTAATGAATGATTTTGTTCTTGAACGAGCGAATCTAGTTGATGAGAATAATTCACAAATTATAGGTACGTTTGCTTTTCGCAATGTTTTTGACGATCACCAGCCCTTCTGGATGCGTGCGGATTTGTCTCGTTTGCAGACGACACGCTATAATTTAGTGGCTTTGATGCCTGATTTACTCGGTAAATCATTACCTACGGAATTAGAGGGATTGGGATTGGTGAATATTGTGGGAAATATTGAATTGACCAAGCGAACTTTAGATACGGATATTGAACTTGTAACCTCAATCGGAAAGGGGAATGCTAAAATTGCCATTCAACAGTTAAACGATCCAAATCACGCGACGTATAAAGGAAATATTAAACTGGATCACTTTGATTTAGGTCATTTTATCAACAACAAACAGTTTGGATTAACCTCTTTTGACTTGTATGTAGATGGGCATGGATTCAATCAAAAATCGCTGAATACCTCGGTAAAAGGAGATATTTTTTCTTTTGTATTCGGCAAGTATAAGTATACGCAATTAGCTGTAGATGGGTTGATGAAAATGCCGTATTACCGCGGGTTGTTACACAGTGCTGATCCCAATGCAAAACTCGATTTTAACGGGACAATTGACTTGAGTACGAAAGAAAAGAATTACGATTTCGTTGCACAAATTGATTATGCCGATTTACACGCTTTAGGTTTTGTCAACGATACTCTATCGAAGTTTACTGGAGATTTTGAATTTAAAGCCAAAGGAAATAACATAGAAGATTTAGAAGGAATTTTTAAGGTAAATAATGCCGTTTACGACAATAGTAAAGATCACTATGTGTTTGAAGAATTCTCCATTGAATCTAGTTTTACAGCAGATGGCGAGCGTTTGCTGAAACTAAATTCCAAAGAAGCAATTCAAGGTTATATCAAAGGGAAATTTTTATTTGGTGAATCTAAAATGTTGTTTACTAATGCTTTGGGGAGTCTGTATACCAACTATTCTCCTTATAAAACCAAAAAAGGACAATATGTTGATTTTGATATTACTGTACACAATCGCTTGATTGAGGTTTTCTTGCCCCAACTGACTTTAAATGAACGCACCCATGTAGATGGAGAAATTGACAGTGATGAGAATTTGTTTAAACTCAATTTCGATTCTCCTAGTATTGCAGTAAGTGGAGTTGAATTTTTCAATATCTTGTTGAATGTCAATAATTCCAACCCTATTTACAATACCTATGTTTCTATCGATAGTGTGCATACGAATTTCTATGATATTTCCGATTTTAACTTGCTGAATTTAACTCACAACGATACGTTGTTTGTGCGTTCAGAGTTTAAAGGAGGTAAAAACTTAAAAGACAAATACGAATTGAACTTGTATCACACCATTAACGAGGAAAAGCTCTCCGTTGTGGGATTCAAGAAGTCAGAAGTGTTTTTTAAAGATTTTCAATGGAGTATTAACGAGAATAACGACAAGGCCAATAAGTTGGTGTTCAATAAGAAGTTAATGGATTTTACCATTGATTCACTTGCTATTTCACACAACAAACAAATGGTGAATTTAAGTGGAGTCATGCGTGATTCTACCTATAAGAAGTTGAATTTGTCTTTCGGAAATGTAGATTTGAATAAGATTACACCTGATATTGAAAACCTCTCTTTTGGGGGTAAAATTGATGGAGATGTGAATTTCTCTCAAATGAAAGACGTCTATCATCCACAAGCGAATATTATTATTGATTCCCTATTGATTAACAAAGTCTACTTAGGCGATATGTTCTTCAAAGTGGATGGAGATAAGAGGCTAGAAAAGTTTACCGTTCATTCGAGTTTGATGGATGACGATGAAAGGGAGCGATTTTATTTGAATGGGGATATCGATGTGATTAATAAACAAACCCATTTCAACATGGAATCTGGGCTGACTGATTTTCCATTGAGTACCATTGCTCCATTTTTGAGCAGTGTGGCAAGTGATATGACGGGAACAGCTTTTGGTAAGATCTCTTTCTTGGGAACGGCTAAAAATCCAGATGTCAACGGACGTTTATATCTGAATGACACAAAATTTAAATCGAAGTTTACAGGGGTGAGTTATGCTTTTGATCAAGAAACTCCGCTGGATATAACGACTAAACAGTTTATACTGCGCAAGGCAGGATTGACCGATACCAAATACAAAACAAGGGGATTGGTTGATGGAAATGTCTCCCATAAAATATTTAAAGATTGGGTGATGAATCTATCCCTTTCTTCAACGAATTTATTGGCTTTGGATACACAATACGCAGAAGGAAGTTTGTACTATGGAACGGCTTATATTAATGGAAAAGCGGATATTGTAGGGCCTATAGAAATGTTGAGTATTAACATTAATGCCACTTCGAACAAGGGAACCTCTATTAAAATACCCCTGAAAGAAGCACAAAGTACGGGAGAGAATAACTTCATCCACTTTTTATCTCCTCAAGAAAAGAAATTGCGCCTAACAGGAAACGATTATGATCCTTATAAATACCGAAATAGTGGAATTGAGTTGGATTTTGAGTTTTACGTAACGCCAGAAGCGGAAATTGAAATCATTCTCGATCGAGAGTCTGGACATGCCATGCGCGGAAAAGGAGCTGGATTTATTACCATGGAGATCAATACCCTGGGGAAGTTTAATATGTGGGGGGATTTCCAAGCCTATGAAGGAGAATACAATTTTAAATATGGAGGCCTAATTGACAAGAAATTTGTCGTGAAAAAATATGGAACCATTCGCTGGGATGGTAACCCGATGAATGCCATCTTGGACTTACAAGCCATTTATCATACAGAGGCGAATCCAAGTGTTATTATTGACAACTCCATCATTAATCGAAAAGTACCTACCGATGTAGCTATTGTATTGAATGGAAGTTTGAGCAACCCAGAAGTGGATTTCGATATTAATTTTCCAACGGTGAGTTCGGTTGTAAAATCTGAATTGGATTATAAATTGAGTGATCGAGATACCCGTGAAAGACAGGCAATGGCTTTATTAGCTACGGGATCCTTCTTCTCGTCGGATAACTCTTCTTCTGCTTTAGCGGGAAGTTTATTTGAACGAGCCAGTAGTATTTTCGATGATTTATTCTCGGATGTAGATGATAAGTTTAAAGTCGGATTGAACTATGCTCAAGGAGAGCGAAATCCGTATACACAAACAGAAGGTCGTTTAGGGGTTACTTTTACCACCAAAGTAAATGACCGCATTTCAGTAAACGGAAAATTAGGAGTACCGGTTGGAGGAGTGGAGCAATCCGTGATTGTTGGGGACGTAGAGGTATTATTGCGCATCAACGAAGAAGGAACACTTAACGCTCGTTTCTTTAATAGAGAAAATGACATCAACTATATTGGGGAAGGAATTGGCTATACCCAAGGAGTTGGATTGACCTATGAAGTCGATTTTGATACCATGAAGGAATTAATTGCGAAGTTTCTAAATCAATCGGAAAAGAAGAAGAAGAAAAAAGAAGAAAAGGAATCAACGAATAACAGAGCGGAAGATCTTCCAGATTCCGATTATAGTCAGGAGTTTATTCGCTTTTACGAAACAAGGAGAAAGAGTGGAAGTACGCCTTCGGGTCAGTAGTAAGGTTGTCTTGTAAGTTGAATAACAACGCATATATTTATGCAGCTGGTTGGTAGACGTTTTCTATTTCTTTTACTGTATATAAAAAAAGCTTGAGATTTTACTCAAGCTTTTTTTATATAGCTATATGATGGTTTTTTCTTGGGGAGAATGTAGGTTGTCATTCTTTTCCTTAGGGGGCAGTATCCTTGGAAAGAGATACGTCTTAGCTTCCTTTTTGCTGTTAACTTATAAGAAAGCAGGAAAGTAAATTTACTTCTAAGTTGATGTGTGTTTTTTATGTTAATTTTTTAATTATTTCATTGTGTTTTGGGCTTTATATATGTTTTTAATTTTTCAACATATGTTAATGGTTTGTTTTTTGTTTTATTTCTTTTGTATTAGTTAATATTTGTATAAAATAAAGTTAAATATATATCTATATTTGTTAACTGTTTTTTAATAAATATACTAATATGAATAAAACCTTACTAATTCTATTTTTTGTATGTTTAAATTATTCGGTATTTGCTCAGGATTCAATGTTTTCCGGTTTATTTGTTCGACCAAAAATGGAAGGAACGAAAAGTAAAGAAACGTTGAATTTTAACCCCGCATTGCGTTTAGGTAGGGGCGAAATACCGATGGTTTATCACAACGTATTGAGTCAAAGTTATACGCTATTTTATGTGTATAAAGAAAAGAAGGGAGATAGTCTAGCCCCAATAAAAAGGGAATCTCCTTTTTTAGAAATGCATTATAATGGTAGAATTTATAAGGCCACTTCTTCTTTCTTTTCAGGAGATAACAAATTTTTTATACAAGCAAATCATCGCTTTAATGGAACCATGGTCAGCCATTTTGGTAGTTTTACCCCTTTAAAGGTAGGGTCAAAATTACAGGCAAACTTATTGTTTCTCTACCCGCAACCTTCAATCGAATTATATGAAGTGATTGTATTTTCTTCGGTTTTATCCGCTTTGGATTATGCTAAGTTACACAGCTATTTAGCGATTAAATACAGTATTCCTTTGCCGGAATCGTTTGACTATATAACTCCTTCAGGCGATGTTCTGTGGAATGCTAAGGAAAATAGTTCTTATAACGCGCGTATTATGGGGTTAGGGCGTGAAGATGCTTTAGCGTTAAAGCAATATCAATCTAAAGCCTATAAAAATAATTTCTTAACTATTGGTTTGAACGACGCTTTACAATCGTATGCTAGTGAATATACCACAAGAGAAATTGAGGATAAAAGCTATGTCTTAGTAGGTGATAATAATGGAAGTTTGACATTCGAAAAGAAAAATGGTCAAGAACAATTAAATCGAAAATGGAAAATTGTCAATCATCAAGTAAAGACAGATTTGCATTTTTTCTTTCAACGACAAGAAATCGAAGGAAATAAGGAATCGGAATCTCAACCAAATCAATCGTATGATTACTACGCAAGTGTATCAACGAAGGAGCATAATGCTTTGGCAACTTTGATTCCCTTAGAACTAAAAAATGATACACTATTACATGCCAGTGTTCCTTTGCATAATGCACTAAAGTATGTGTCTATTATACGAAAACAAAAAGTCGATTTTGATTTAAATTATCGCATTGATTGTGATGGAATTAATTTCAAACTGAATCTACACTATGGAAAATTACCCTTTACTTTAAAAGTAGAGACCGAAGAGGGAACGAAAACAATTACATCTTCAACGAATACTACGGAATTTAGTCTACCCAAAGATTTAGTCGGAAATGTAGTTTTTGTTTTAGAGGATGCGGCAGGAAATAAAAAACGAAGAACGTTAGATTTGTTTGATATTTTTATTTCACCTAGTACAGTAGAATTAAATTACTTCTTACCTAAAGAAGGGAGCGTAACGATTACTCCAAATAAAAATGTAACAGAGAAGCAAGATCTAAAGTACCAATGGTACGATGCTCAACGTAATTTAATTTCTTCTGAAGAAAGCATTACATTAAAAAATACAGGTAACTATACCCTGATAGTCAGAGAGCAAGAAAATCTTTATTGTTCTGAATTTAAAGTACTTAAAGTGTTAGAGGACAAGATGGATTATAAACTCGGACTCTATCCTAATCCTGTGGAAAAATTAGAGGAATTTGTGGTTTATATCCCACTTGATAAAATTCAAGATGCAGAAGTCTTAGTGTATACCAATAAAGGACAATTACTCGATTACAAGATGTATCGAAATACACCACAAATTTTGTATAAACACGCTATAGCAACAACAGGAATGTATATTATCGTTGTAAAAACAGGCGAGCAGAAACAGTTGTATCGTTTAATGGTAAAGTAAAAGTAACATGACAATTAAGAGAAAATTTAATATATACAATACGATATTGTATAGAATACTATTGCTGGCTTTTTTCTATTCTACAGTAGTTTATCCTATTCAATCGTATGCCGGAACACTGTCTTTTATTGATTTTAAAATAGCCCAATCAGCTTCCTTTTTAGGAGAGTTAGATTCTATTGAATTAACAGATAGTAGGGAGCCTTTTGTAGAAGAGCCTGATCAAAAAGAGGAGGAATACGAGGTTTATTCCCCATCGAATGCGAGATCAGTAACAATAAAAGAAATGAAGGAAGCTCCTGTTTTTTCTCAGATTTATTTAGCTGATTTAGCGTACGGTATTATTGGAAGTCAGTATGGCGAAAGTGATGACCCTTTGGATAACTTTTTTGAGGTTTTAATTCAAGAGCCTATTGATCCCAGTAAAGCGTATTATCTAGAATATAGTGTAAAGGGAGTTAATAGTTTATCTTCTTTGGCAAGAAGTATTAATGGAAATCCAGCCTTAGGAAATAATTTAGTTCGTTATTCTGCTCAAGAAACGATCATCAAAGAACGTATCAATCCTACTTTGTTAAAAAAGGGAAGTAATCGAATTTTCTTTAATCTAAACAATAGTAGTGGTGTTGAAACAATCGTTAATCAAGTAAAAATAGTACAAGAAGAGGGGGGAAATAAACAGGAATCTTTAGTTTTGACGGATGTTCAACAAACAACAGAAGGGCGTTTGTATCTAAGAGGTTTCGTATCTTCTAATCAACCAAGTACTTTGCGTTACAGTATGCATGCTATTCCCTTGGTCGATAAAAAAGAATTTGAGGTGATTTTTGATTTTAATTTAAAAGAAACTTCTTATTTGGTCTATCAAGAGGCGAATGCTGATTTGCAAAAAATCGATCTTACTCCTTGGTTAAAAAGAACAAATTCGCTGAGCCAAGTGCAACATGAAGTTACCTTACCTAATAGAAGCGAGCGATTTTCCATCGTCCATGATCAAGAAAATCACATCGAAGTACCTGGAGCAGCTATTCAGTTTCCACAAGAAGCGATTGGGTCATCTATTACAGAGATTCAAGTTGAAAAATTGAGAAAAATTGATTTGGCTCCACCAGGAGCAGGTATTGTCAATATCACTAAAAATCAACAAGGGTATCGCTTTTTACCTGATGGGTCTACGTTTGAAAAAGACGGTGTTATTTCGATTGAGTTCGATGAACATTTAGTACCTAATGGAACCAAACACGAAGATATCCACATTTTTTATTTTGATGAATCGAGTAAAAAATGGGTGGCAATTCCCAAAGATCAGGTTTTGGCAGAGCAAAATATTGTTCGAGGTTTGACAAATCATTTTACCGATTATATCGCAGGAGTTATTCAAATGCCTGAAAGTCCAGATTATTCAGGATTTACACCTACTAGTGCAAGAAATTTACCTGCAGCCAAACCGACAGATAAAATTAATTTTATTGAACTGCCAGAAGCCAGTATTACTGGGGATGCTAATGTTACTTATCCCATTGAAATCCCTGCAGGAAGAAAGGGAATGCAACCCAATCTATCTTTGAGTTATTCCAGTGGTTCTGCTAATAGTGGTTGGGTTGGATTAGGTTGGGATTTGAATGTGCCTTCTATTGAAGTGAATACCACATGGGGAGCGGCGATTTATGATCCTTCACAAGAATCAGAGCTTTATAGTATGAGTGGAGAAGATCTAGTTCTACTAAATAATGGAGTAGAATATACTCCAAATTTGGACAATAGGATTGCAAGGGTATCTAATGCTACATTCGCTCCAAGAATAGAGGGTAGTTTTAATAAAATTGAACGATTAGGTTCATCGCCTTCCACCTATTCTTGGGTTGTTACGACCAAATCAGGGGTTAAATACTATTATGGTAGTGTTGCTCAAGCACGTTTGACTACAGGTTCAGGTACTCAAGGAAATATTGTAAAATGGATGTTGAATAAGGTTGAAGATCTAAATGGAAATTATGTTGAGTATGAATATGAACTAAAGAATTTTTCTGGAGGTAGTTTATCTGGAGGAAAACAACTGTATGTAAAAACAATTTTTTATACTAAACACGCCAATGGTTCAGCTAATAATATGTATAAAATTAGTTTTAAAAGAACCAATGTTGTAGGTAGTTCAGCCCGTGAAGATAAAACGTTTTCTGTGCGCAGGGGAGTGAAAGAAGTAGAGGATGATTTATTATCAGAAATCGTTATAAATAGAGTCATGTATGGGGAAGAATATAATATTAGAAAATATGTATTAAAATATAAAAAAGGAGCTTTTGGAAAAACATTACTAGATAAAGTAACACAAATGCAGGATATTTATGTTTTCCATACACATGAGTTTGAATACCATAATGAAATTGCTAATGGCGGTATGTTTGCTGGAAGAACCCGAGTGCAATCACCTACTGATTTTGCAGGGGTATTTAGCAAATTAAAAGCGTCTGCTTCTGCTATAGGGGGAGGAAAAGGAGAGTATAAAGGTATTAATGCAGGAATCTACGGAGGATTTGCATCTATTTTCAAGCCTACTACACTTTTGTTTATTTCTAGAGCAGGGACACTTGGTGTTACTGGTTTTAGCAGTTCTTCTAAATCAGAATCTATTATTGCATTGATGGATATTGATGGAGATGGTTTACCGGATAAAGTATTTAAATCAGGGGACAATCTATATTATAGAAAAAATATAAATGGACATTTTAGTGGTCTTAAAAGCCCTATTATTGGTAGATCAAATTTTAGTAAATCAAAAACAAAAACTCTAGGCGCAGGACTAGAAGCGAATTTAATTGCTCATGCATCTGGAACTAAAAGTTGGAGTGAAACTAAAATCCCCGTTTATATAGAGGATGTGAATAGTGACGGTCTTCCTGACATTGTAGACAACGGAGTAGTGTATTTTAATAGTTTGAGTAATAGAGAACGAATTCCTGTTTTTCATGTCAATAGTTCTCGATCTTCAAATCCAATTTTTACAAGTGGAGCGATTTCAGTTTCTCCGCCTCCGACTTTACCAAGTCCTCAAATTTCGACTGCTGACATTGTTAAAATGTGGCAAGCTCCTTTTAATGGAACAGTTAACATAACGGGTACCATTAAGTCAACGGGTTCAACAGCTTATTACAGCATAGAAAAAGGAAATGAATTACAAACATCGGATACAAGCTTTTTAAAAACAATTACTTCAGTACCACGAACAAATTCAGCTACTGCGTTAAATTCGATAACTGTTCAAAAAGGGGATCGTATTTTCTTTCGTGTAATTTCAGGTTCAAGTGGAGCTAATGTGTCGGTTGAATGGGATCCTAAAGTAACCTATACTTCAACTGCAGACGCAAATTATATCGATAGTAATGGATTAAAACCGTACGATAATCCTTTTTCACAGGGATATATAATTAGTGGGTTTACTCCAGTAGAAATTAAAGAAAACGGGACTTATTATGTCAAAGCAGATCCTTTAGTTGTTGATAATAGAGTAACTTCAACAAACGCTCCTGAATTGTCTGATGAGGTTGTATTGGTTATTAAGCGATTTAAGTTAAACACAACCAACACAGCTTCAACGAATTTATATTTACCAACTCATGCTGGTGCTTTGGTAGATGTGTATGAGAAACGAATCAAGTTAGGGGAGTTAAATACAATTCCTCCTTTGGACTACGAGTTTACAGTTTCAAATATTATAGGTGGAGATGAAACTAGTTTTCAGTATATAAAAGCTGAAATTCGGTCTACTTCAAATGTAAATTGGCAAAAAATAAATGCTCTTTGGAATCCAAGAATAACGGATTCAGAAGGTTACTTGGATAAAGTGTTGATTCCAGAAGCAACAATTTATAATAAAGAATATAGAAAACAAAACTTAGCGTTGACATTAAGTGGTCTAACAACTTTTAAAATACCGCATAGTATTACTGTGTCTGGGTGTAATGGAAATTGTACAGAAGGATATGTGTATTTTACTGCAAAAAATGGTAAAGGAGAAGTCTTTAAAGAATCGTCAACAAGTGATCAATATGTTAAGTATCGCTTTAAATATGAGGGAGGAGCTTTAAAGAATTTTTCTAAATTTAATACTAACACAGGAAATTATAATGTAGTAGGGGGAACTAGTACAGAAACTAGATTTGAACTATTACCCGCAACCACTTCATTGGGTAATAAGGTTTACTTTGAGTGGCACAGTGAAAATCCTTTAGTGGCAGAAAAATTAGTAGGGAATGTCAATCAAGCTGTTTTAAAAGTAACCACAGTTTTAGGAGGTTCAGGTACACCTACAACAACGACAAGCCCTGTTCCAGCCAATGTTTTTGCTAAGCTAGGCAATAATCAATTTGGTCCTATGTACCAAAATTGGGGATTCTTCGGTTATAAAAGTAAACTGGAGGTACAAAATAGAACGGAACCGATTAATCAAAAAACAATCAGTAATGAAGGAGCTCAGCAAGGAGTAAATCAAGATTCAGCGGATTTAAGTGAATCTGAATTCCGAGAATGTGAAGAAAAAGAAACTTATGAAGATTATATGGCATGTGTTGAACAGAAGCGAAATCGCAATGGTACACCAACGCCAGAAACGCCGCCAAGATTGTATATTTTATATCCGAATAAAGAATTAGAGAAATGGCAATTAAATAGTAAGATGTTCGTGACTTCTTTACTGAGTAGTCCCTATTTAGAACGAATTGAAGATGAAGGAGAGGGGCCAGATGATCCAGATGATCGATATTCTAGAGATCGAGGAGTAGACGGTTCTGGTGAAGGACCTGATACTAGTCATTCTGCCAAAGGAGTTATAAAATATATAACTAGTGTATCCAAAGGTTTTACTGCCGGGGCAATCGTTGTTTCACGCAGTGAAAATAAAGTGACTGGAAAAGCAATTAATGATTTTAGAGATATTAATGGAGATGGATATCCTGATATCTTGGGTGATCGCATCCAATTAACCAATGAAAAAGGAGGACTGACTCAGCGCATCATTGATAAAAAGGTATTACAAAATTTCGATGCAAAAGGAACAGGAACAGGAGTTTCAATTGCTAGTGGTACACTACTTGGATTTATTCAATCAGTGAAAGGAAAAACGGTTAGCCCTTCTCCTGCAGTTGTGAGTGGTGGTTCTGCGGCAGGTTTCGGAGTAAATGTTTCTTATTTTAAAACTACTGATTTTGTATCTAGTGATTTAGTAGATTTAAATGGAGATGGTTTACCAGACTTTGTGGAAAAAGGCGGGCAAATAGCTTTAAACTACGGAAGTGAATTTAGATCAGATAGTACATGGGGGATTACTGATGTGAAGGAGTCTGAAACAACAACCTATTCTGGTGGTGGCGGTATTAATTTATTTAATGGATCCATTTCAGGAGGATTTTCTATTTCAAAGAATGTTTCAGAAGATGTGATTTCTTTGTTGGATATTAATGGAGATGGTCTACCTGATAAGATTGTAGGTAAAAATACAGTCTATCTCAACACGGGAACAGGATTTTCAAATCAGGCCATTTATTTACCTGTATCTTCTAGTAAAGAAAATCAGAATATCTCAGGAGGTATTAATGCTAATGTTACATATTGTATTTATTTTATAGTTCCTTTAGTTTTTACAGGGCCTAAAATCTGTTTTTCTTTAGGTGGAGATATAGGGAAATCTTTGAGTAAAGAGGTTGTACAAATTATGGATTTTAATGGGGATGGTTATCCTGATATTTTGGTATCTGATTCAGAAGGGGATCTTCAGGTTGCCTATTCGAGAATTGGAAAAACCAATTTATTAAAAACGATTAAAAGACCTTTAGGCGGGGTGATTCAAATTGATTATGACAATAAAAATCCGCATGACAATAAAAAAATAGGATTGAGCTATGCGATGCCCTTTACCAAATATGTAATGACTAAAGCCTCTATTTACGATGGTTATGCAGGAGATGGGGAAAGTACGATGCGTCGTAGCTATAGTTATTACAAAGGGTTTAAGGATCGAAGAGAACGTAAGTTCTTAGGATTTGGTGAAATTATTACCAATGAATTAGATCGTACAGGAGAAGTATTCCGCAGTGTAAAAGATGAATATTTAGTTAAAGGATTAACGGAATCGGAAGCGTATGGACCTGGATTAAATCCAATGGTACGTCAGTATTATTTTAAAAAGGGATTACTAGAGAAACAAACGATGTACGATAAATTTGAACGTATTTATTCCAAAGTGCAAAATGCTTACCAATTTTATAAAGTTAGCCCTACTAATCAAGGAGATTATACGATTGGTTCAGGACAAGCTAGTTTTTCAGAAAAAGGAAGATATCTACCGTTGTTAAGTAGTGTAATAACTTCAAAATATGAATTTAATGGTACTGATGTTTCTGGATATGAACATCAAACTCGTGTGTATTTTGATCGTTATGACCGTTATGGAAATGTTTTAAAGTATAGAGATGTTGGAGATAGTCGTACTTTAAATGCAGCGGATCTACTTACGGTGAATATGACCTATCATTATAATACAACCAATTATTTGGTGTCTATTCCGAAAACGCATGAAGTAACTTTCCAAGGACAAAGCCGAAAAGTAGAAAGCGAAATTGATACAAAGGGGAATATGATTGGATTTAAAAAGATATTGAGTCCAACTGAGTTTGTCAAGTATGAATTTGTGTATGATGGTTTTGGTAATTTAACTCGAAAAAGACACCCGATAGTAGATGGAACTCAATATGTAGAGGATATTACGTATGAGAATCTGTTTAATTTATATCCGACCAAAGTAGAAAATAGTCGCGGTGGTGGTGCGTTGTTGCAATATCTTTATGGATTTGATAAACTAACTTCTGTAAAAGTAAATGGACTTGAGGGGGTTAATTATCATTATGATTCATTTGGCCGATTGAACATGATTACTGCTAGTTATGTTAATAGCAAATACGTATTGCAAAATATTTACAACCTACAGTATAATCCACAGCAAAATATGTATCCATACGTATTAACAGAAAAAGCTGTAGCGATGATGGATATGCAACAACCTGTTTATTCTACTGCGTATTATCAATCCAGTTTATTTACGGATGGTTTGGGACGTGTGATTCAAGTAAAACAGCAGTTGGACAAAGAAGCAGACTGTCCAGGAAGTGCTTTGGGCTATCGACTTGCAGTAAGTGGTGGAACAGTATATGATGAGTTTGGTAGAAGTATCAGAACCTCATTACCTTCAGAAGAAGTCAATTGTTCTCAAGATCTCGTAAGTGGGTTAACCCAGTTTTCTACACCAATTATTGATGTTAATAATTCAGTAGAAGTAGTTTATGATAATGTAGATCGACCTGTCTATGAATTTGCTCATGGAATAAATGCAGAAACAAGTTATACATATGGATTTGATGTGGATTGTTTTGACGTGAAACGATTTAAAAAAGAAGTGGTTTTACCAGAAGGAAATAAAACAATCTCCTATTTTGATGCCAAAGGGAGAAATACATCCATAAAGCAGATCGGAGATAATCAAACCCTATGTACGAAATTTGATTACAATGCACTAGGTGATATCTTGAAAGTAACTGATGCAGAAGGTAAAATAACGTCTTATACGTATAATACCATCGGACAGCTGATAACAAAAAATCAAGTAGATAGAGGATTAACTAAGTACAAATATGACAAGCTTAGTCAATTGATTCAATTAGAAACAAGTAATTTAATACAGGCAAGTCAAGCCATAACATATACCTATAATCAAGAACAGTTAGTACAAGAAAAATACCCCAATAAAACGGTAGATTATGTGTATAATCAAGATTTATTGACTGAGGTATATGATGATATGATCCATGATAAATTTACATATGGTTATTATGGAGATATTAGCAAACAAGAAAGAACAGTGCAAACACCAGATGGGCGTTCTTATACTTCAGAGCTTTCATTTCTGTATGATTTTTGGGGAAGAGTAGGAAGGATAGTCTATCCCGATGGTGAAAAAGTAAGGTATCATTATGATCAGGGTGGTTTGTTAAAGCAAATTGTCAATGAAGATGATTTCAATTATGTAAAATCTATTACCTACGATCATTATGGTAACCGAAAGAAAATTATCTATGGAAATGACGTAGAGACGGAGTATTTTTATAGCCATCAACAGCGATTAAGAGGATTGACTTTACGTCGTCCAAATAATGAATTGTTTACGAATGTATTGATGAGTTATGATCGCAATAGCAATATTAAGTCTATTTATAATACAAGTTCATTGCATGCTACGTTTGATGTGGGAGGAGTATATGGAAATAAATATGAATACGATGGGTTTAATCGCCTAAAAACAGCATCTACTTCATGGGAAGGAAAGCGAGAAATTCATAAATCAAGTGTCGTAATGGGGTATAATAAAACGCATGGAATTGTGTCTAAAAATCAAGGACACAATGTGTTTAATGTTTATACAAATACTTCTGAAAATACAGAAAATCAGTATGATGCATCTTATGTGTATACTTCAGCCAATCATCAAATAACATCGATTACGTATCAAAATGCGGGTAATGGTAATCATACCTACAGACAAACGATGAACTATGATGCTAATGGAAACTTGATTAAGAGTGTTAAAATGATTGTAAGTGAAAATCATGTTATAGAGGGTAGAAGTTTGTATTGGGATGCTAAAGACCAGTTGCAAGCCGTTGTTGTAGGGAATCAAGTATCCTATTATGATTATGATTATACCGGAAATCGAGTAGTTAAGAGTTTAGGGCAGAGTCAAAGTTTTGCTGTGAATGGCGCATTTAACTCAAACCTTTCTGTTGTTGATAGTTATGTTTTATATCCAAACCAATACATTACAGTAGAGGAATCAGGTAATTTTACCAAGCACTATTATTCAGGAAGTGAGAAAATCGCTAGTGCTTTAGGTTCAGGTATTTCTTTTGAAAGTGGAAATAGTACATACCGCACGGAGTTTGAAAGAAGGGTAAGAGGACTATTTACCGAATCTAATTATGATGAGCCTCAATTTTTTAATCTGGCTACTAGATCAATAAACTGCGAAGAAGCATTATATTATTTAGTACAGCTGTATAATGAAGATGAGAGTTCAGAATGTGCAAAAATACTTAGAGAATTAATGCATTCAGGAGCAGACCCATGTGAGATTGTGAAGAAGATGGAGGAAATAGGGTGTACTAAAAACTGTGATAAAGAGTTAGAGGCTATTATCAGTGATTTTTACAAAGAGAAGAATGAAAAATGTTTAAAAATTATCGAAGATCAACGTAGTAAAGGCTATACTTCTTGTGAAATTATAGAAATACTGTATAAAGAAGGCTGTTTAAATAAAGATTGCCTAGAAGAGTATAGCAGCTGGATTCTTTTCTTAGAAGAACACAAGCGTTTTGATTGTTTGAGTATGCTTTTAGAATATGTTCAGAAAAGTGGTATGAGTACGTGTGAAGCTGTCAAATATATGGAAGAGCACAGTGATTGTTTTGATGTCGTGGTCATAGAAGATTGTTATAAAGAATTTATAGCCGCTTACGAAGACTGTATCAGACTTTATGGAGAGGAGTGTATGCGCGTTTTTGAAAAATACGAATTGGAAGCCCCAGAGTCATCAGGTGGAATGAGTAGCATCGATTATTGTAATCTATTAGAGTTAATCATTAGACCCCCTGTAAGACCGGTACCTCCAGTTGTTTTGCCAGAAGCACCAACTCCAGAGGAAGGAGAAGGAGAATCTGAAATTGATCCTGTAATTCCAGACGAACCCGTGATTCCGGAACCTCCTTATCGTTCGGGTAAAATTTGGTGGTACCATAGCGACCATTTAGGAAGTTCTTCTTACCTTACAGACATTAATGGAATACCAACACATTACTATGGATACCTACCATTTGGTGAACTGATGGTGGAACACAACAATAGTAATTATGACAATGTGTATAAGTTCAACGGTAAAGAATTGGATCCGCAAACAGGTTACTACTACTACGGTGCGCGTTATTACGATCCGACGATGAGTATATTTTTAAGTGTGGACCCGTTGGCGGAACAAACTATGGAACCGTATTCGTATGTTGGAAATAATCCTATACGCTATACAGATTCTACAGGAAAGAAGAAGGAGGATTGGATTCTTTTGACAGGAAATAGTGCTTTATGGTATGGAGGGAATTATGGTGATAAATCTAATCCTAAGCATACTTTTAAAGCAACATCAGGGATGAATAATGTTAAGTTTACTCAAGGTACAAAAACTGGTTATGAAAGTCTTCAGGTTACTAAATACCAATATGTTAAAAATTTGGGACCAACGGTAGAAGGTAAATATAAGATTAATTTAAAACCAGATCCATCCCGAGAAGCTAAAGCTGATTTAAAAACAGGAGAGCTTTTAAGAAACCCTGAGGGAGGAATTGAAAAGATTCCTAATTTTGTAGAAAATCCGAATAATCCTGGTTATGGATGGCGTTATAGAGAATGGGGAGATAATAGAGCGAGATTAGAACCGGTTAATGTGTCTCAACCAAAAGATTTAGATGGTAATACTCAAAATAGAGATTTATCCTCGTTCTATTTACACGATTCAACTAAAGGTTATTCGCACGGTTGTCATGAAGTAGATACCGATTTATTTAGTAAGTTAAATGAGTATAGAGATTCTGGAAATAATTCAATCGAAGTACAAATCAGTTATCCTAATAAAAATCATATAACAAATGGAGGGACAAAAGAATAAATTAATATTTTATGTTATTATCATTATGTGTATAATTTCATGTAGAAGTCAACAAAGTCTTAATTATAAAATTCCAAATAAAATTTATCTTAGAGTAGAAAATAATAAACATGAATTAAATCAAAATAAGGTGTCTACTTTTATTAAAGATATTAATAAAAGTAGGATATTGAAAGATGATGATCCTATTCCATATATTTTTGATTTTATATTGGAGTATAATGATACAATTATTACTATGAAATCTGATGGGGTCTATTATTTTGAGAATAACTTAAAATTCTATCCATATTCTGATTTAGTAAAAAAGTATTGGAATTTCCAAGATGAAGATTTGTTACCAATTAGACCTCTTGAAAAAAAATAATTATCAAAATTTACCACATAAATTATATCATCTATGTGTTGACACACATTACAAATTGGCTTTCAAATTAGAACAAACATCACCCCAACCTTCCAAAAACGGATCGTTGGGGTTTGTTATTTAGGGGGGGATTGTTTAGTGGAAAAAGAAACACCCCACCACCGTTACACCATTAAAAAAAGGCTTCGACTTTAACCAACGACAATGGTAGAAGTGTTTCAAAAAGGTAAAGTACAGCCGAAGACTACAAAAAAGTAACAGTGGAGTAGTAAAAAGAGTAGTTGGGTTTTGGGCAATGGTTTATATAAGAGCAAACAATTACAACGTAGACTACAATCTAAAGGCGTACAATTGATTTAAAAAGTGTTTTGCTGTAAGTTATCTATTGCAATAAAAACAAATGGTTGTAGCAATTTATTTTTAAAAGTAGTTTATCGTCAGTGGAGTAGTAAAGAGGAACGAAGTGAGTCGAAGGCTACGACAGTGGGGATAAACAATTGTGGTTTGAAATACTGCTTTTTTACTTTGAAGGCAAAGACTACAATTGCAAAGTACAAAAACAGCCAAATGAAAATAAAAAGATTGTATGCATTTATTTTTACAACATAGTAATTGATTCATTAAAACAAAGTAAATCGATTGTACGAAGGATTTATTGCCTTAAAAATAAAAGTATACTATTTTTAGGAAGTTCTTCTTACCTTACAGACATCAATGGAGTGCCAACGCATTACTATGGGTACCTACCGTTTACCTCATTGATGCTTCTATTTGTTTTGGTATTCGGTGCACTTCGTGAGGTGAACTGATGGTGGTTTACAACAACAGTAACTATGACAATGTGTATAAATTTAATGATTTCGGAGACTAAAGCGAGTAGCTTTAGTTGAACGAACCGCACGTAGTGCAGAGTTAGACCCACAAATCGACGAAGGAGATTCACCGAGGCCTAAAAAAATAATAAGGAGGAGGTAAACAGGTTACTACTACTACGGTGCGCGTTATTACGATCCGACGATGAGTGTGTTTTTGAGTGTGGATCCGTTGGCGGAAGAGTTCCCAGGATGGAATCCGTATCATTATGTACACAATAATCCTGTTAATTTAGTGGATCCAACGGGGATGAGCGCGGAGAGCTATGATCAGGATCCACCTAAAAGAGATACTTCAGATAATCATATAGTTAGAATTCCGAGTTCGCCTCCACAGCAAGGGTATCCAGGACAAGGATTGGATGATCTTATTACATCTGGAATTCAGTGGATTGGATCTTTGATTACAGGAAGTGATGTATCTGAAGAAACTTCAGGAAATATTCAACTAGCGACAACTCTAGCAATTGTAATTGTTTCTAAAGGAAAAAATGTAAAAGCTGTTGAAGCAGTAAAATCAGCTGATAATGCTAAATCATTATTGAAGCAAGGAAGGGCAGGAAAGCAAGAACGATTAACGGAATTAATGACTGATTCTAAAGTCAGTAAAGCTGATAGAGGATGGCTTAAGCAAGAAAAAAATCAAATCGATAGAGGTAAAAGAACGTCTATGAGAAATCCTCCTGGCAAAGATTTAGCTCATGAAAGAGGTAGAGAAGCGGCGAAGGGATATTCTTATAAAAATTCTAATTTACAAAATAGAAAAGATCATAGAAATCAGCATAAATATGATAATTTTGGAAAGAAGAATAAGGAAAGACCTATACAATAAAAAACGAAATTATGTATATTAAAGAAATTGAGAAAGTGTCATCTTTAGAACCTTTAGAAAGGTATAAATATTTTATAAAGAAAGTAGCGGATAGCGAATTAATTTATACATTAATAGATTCTAATAGTAGATACGTTACATCTATAGTTGATGGTAAGGAATTGTTTCCAATGTGGTCATCTATAGATTTTGTAAACTTATGCAAAGTAAATGGATGGGAGTTATTTGAAATAAAAAAAATAGATTTCGATGATCTAGAAAATGAGGTATTCGATATTATAGCAGACCATAATTATTTAATAAATGTCTTTCCTGTAAAAGATAGAACAGGTTTTGTTGTAGATTTAGAAGAGTTTGCTAATGATTTGAAAGAAGAGTTAGAGAATTACTCATAGCAAGTTTAGCCTATGTATAGAATATTATCTTAGTTGGTTTGACCCTAATCGCACAGATTTAACTTCGTTCAATTCGGCTGAATCCTCGAGTGCAATCCGTGTGTTAATTACATAATTAACCCCAACCTTCCAAAAACGGATTGTTGGGGTTTTTTCCTTCGGTTCCCTCAGGATGACAGTTGCACTCAGTATGACAATTAGAAAAGACGTGTGTTGTTAGAGTAATCAATGCAGTATAAAAGAAACACCCTACCACCGTTACACCATTAAAAAAAGGCTTCGACTTTAACCAACGACAATGGTAAAGTGTTTCAAAAGATAAAGTACAGCCAAGATGACAAAAAAGCAACAGCGGTATAGTAAAAGTAGTAGTTGGGTTTTAGTCCTTTGTTTGCTATAAAGGAGATTAATTCCAACGTACACTACAATTTAAAGGCGTACAATTGATTTAAAAAGTGTTTTGCAGTAAGTGATCCATTGTAATAAAATTAAATGGTTGTAGCAATGTATTTTAAAAGTAGTTTATCGTCAGTGGAGTAGTAAAGAGGAACGAAGTGAGTCGAAGGCTACGACAGTGAGAATAAACAATGTGGTTTGAAATACTGCTTTTTTACTTTGAAAGAAAAGACTACAATTGCAAAGTACAAAAACAGCCAAATGAAAATAAAAAGATTGTATGCATTTATTTTTACAACATAGTAATTGATTCATTAAAACAAAGTAAATCGATTGTACGAAGGATTTATTGCCTTAAAAATAAAAGTATACTATTTTTAGGAAGTTCTTCTTACCTTACAGACATCAATGGAGTGCCAACGCATTACTATGGGTACCTACCGTTTACCTCATTGATGCTTCTATTTGTTTTGGTATTCGGTGCACTTCGTGAGGAGAACTGATGGTGGTTTACAACAACAGTAATTATGATAATGTGTATAAATTCAATGATTTAGGAGATTAAAGCGAGTAGCTTTAGTTGAACAAACCGCACGTAGTGCAGAGTTAGACCCACAAATCGACGAAGGAGATTCCCGAGGCCAAAAAAAAAATAAGGAGGAGGTAAACAGGTTCCTATTACTATGGTGCGCGTTATTACGATCCGACGATGAGTGTGTTTTTGAGTGTGGACCCGTTGGCGGAACAGTTTGTTGGTTGGACACCGTACCATTATGTGCATAATAACCCAATTAATTTGATTGACCCAACGGGGATGAGTACGGAGGAAAGTGATCATTGGGTTGAAAAACAGAATGGCACTATTTACTGGGATGAGAAAGCAACTTCCAAAGAAACAACCAGTGTGGGAGAAAAATATTTAGGAAAGAATGTATTAGTTGCAACTCATGATAGAAGTCAGGGTGTCAATGAACCACTTAATACAGCACAATTTGATTTATACTTAGAAAGTAATAAAGAGGGACCATCAGCAACAATAATGGGGAATACAGTTCCTTCAGATGTTGATAAGTCGGGTACTTTGGCAGAAGGCTTATATAGTGCTAAATTTGGACATAGAAATGCCTCAAGATATCAAAATGAATTGGCTATAAGAATTTATAATTTAGATGGATCAGATGGATTGCCTACAGTAAATGGTAATCCAAATCCATCGAGTAATGGAAAAACATTAACAGGTGTTTTATTTCATATGGGAAATAATAGTCAAACATCATTGTTTGATACGAGTGGAAATGCCTATAGTGCAGGATGTCAGACAAGTGGTAATTTTAAAGGGTCTAGAGAATTACATAATAAGTTTATGGAAGTTGTAGGAAAAACATTTAAAGGGAATTACTATTTACGACCTAATCCAAACTTTGTTCATCCTATTAATGTACCTTTAACATCAGAATTTAACGGAATAAAATAATTTAGTTATGAAAAAAATATATATACTAATAATAGCTTTTTTTTACGCAATAGCTTGTTTTTCCCAAATGAAGGGAAAAATTAATTTAGCAGGTACAAAATGGGAATGTAAAATAGAAAAAGATTGTGTTAATGTTTATAAATTTCTTACTGATACTACTTTTGAGTTTTACAGCTGTGAAATGGAAGAAACTTATTATGGAGAATATTACTTTGAAAATAATTTTTTAATGATTTATGAAAAAGGGTCATACGAACCATCGGATTATTATGAACAAAAATTGTTTAAAGTTTGTATAAAAGATAATTATTTACAGCGGTTATCTTTAAGCTATATGGAGAAAGGTAAATGGGTGAAATCAAAATTTGTATTTGATGATACCTATAAATATATGAAAGTAAAATAGTTTTAACACCACCCCAACCTTCCAAAACGGATCAAAGGGGTTTTGTTATTTAGGGGGGGATTGTTTGACAGAAAAAGAAACACCCTACTACCGTTACACCATTAAAAAAGGCATCGACTTTAACCAACGATAATGGTAGAAGTGTTTCAAAAGATAAAGTACAGCCGAAGATGAGAAAAAAAGCAACAGTGGTGTAGTAAAAAGTGTAGTTGGGTTTTGGGCAATTACTTCACTACGTTCAGTATGACAAAAGGGGAAATGCTTTTTTAGCGCTATAATAGCAAACAATTACAACGTAGACTACAATTTAAAGGCGTACAATTGATTTAAAAAGTGTTTTGCAGTACATAATCCATTGCAATAAAATAAAAAGTTGTAGTGATCCTACTAAGGATTATGGGAATAAGACAAAAATTGATAGCAATGGAATAGAAAGACATGGTTATGATCAGTATATTGATAAAAGTATGCCATCTGATCCTAATTCAGGAACGATGCGTTTAAATAATAATTCACCAAATAAAAATCCTGAAATAATGCCTAAAAATTGGTAAAAAACTAGTATGTTATGAAGACTATTTATTTAATATTGTTCTTATTTCCATTATATATTTTTGGACAAGAAGACAAACATGAAGAATTAAGATTAAAAAGGCATCCATTACCTCAAACAGAAGTTGTAAAAAAGTATTTATTTGATATCCTACAAGATGAAACACTCGTAGATGGTATAGCAATGAAAATTTTCTTTTTTCAATACGATGATAAAACAATAGACAATATTAAAAGAAAAACGATCAAATTATATGACGATATAAATGTTTGGGAGGTGCGTTATTTTTTAGGTAATGAGGATGATGATACTATTCACGCTATTTATTTTATTCGTTTTAATAAAAATACAGTAGAAGTTATTGATAATTGGATTGAAAATTAATTTACAGTAAATACCCACCCCAATCTTCCAAAACGGATCAAAGGGGTGGTGTTATTTTAGGGGGGATTGTTTGGCAGAAAAAGAAACATCCTACCACCGTTACACCATTAAAAAAGGCATCGACTATCCAACGACAATGGTAGAAGTGTTTCAAAAGGTAAAGTACAGCCGAAGACTACAAAAAAGCAACAGCGAATTTAGTTGACAGTTTACCATTAACGGTTAACGGAATGATACTCAATAGAAAGAGAATTAAAACAGTAAACAGCAAACCGTCTACCGTAAACTAAATTGCGCATTATTACGATCCGACGATGAGTGTGTTTTTGAGTGTGGATCCGTTGGCGGAACAAACTATGGAACCGTATTCGTATGTTGGAAATAATCCTATACGCTATACAGATTCTACAGGAAAGAAGAAGAATATTCAAGAGCTAATAAAAGATAATAATGATAGCAATATTAATCCCATTTCAGTCAGTAGGAGATTTTGTGTTAAAGTCAAATATAGATAATTATATAAAGGAATATTCATTTTGTATAAGAGATTATTCATCTGATTTAGCAACACCAGCTGCCCATTATTCAGTTGACTATCCTCGAATGGCGTTGTTTGTTGAAAATAATTTAATAGAGGAAGTCGCCTGTTATGAAGAATTGTTGTATAAAGGAAGAAATTTAATTGGAATGAAAATTGAGGAGTTTATTTCACATACAGGAGAAAATTTTGTAGGAGAAATAGATTGTTTAGATTTTGAAGATGATGGCCTACCTCAGTATGTGTATGAATTTGAGTCTATCGGATTACAAGTATGGGTAAAAGGAAGAAAAGGTAATATTTTAACTATAATTGCTTCTTCCAAGTATAAAGAAAATTAAGACGAGTATTTTATTTGTTCCTTGAGTTAGAAAAGCTTTTGATTAATTTGATAAAAGTAAAAGGACTGAATTTTATATAAATATGAAAATGAGTCCATTAAATCAGTATCAAGTACTAAATAGAGCTAAAGTCGATCTTAAAATAATAGGTGGGGTAGTATAGATTTATATATTACCTTTTTTTGTTTTTTTTTAGTGAAGAAATCTTGTCAGTAAAAAATAAATGTTAATTTTTTTAAGAAATAGTGCTATCTTTCAATACTAAAAAGGAAGTTGATTTTCTTCAATAAGAGTAATTTATAGATTTAAAATAATAAGGATTTGAAAAGTAATAGGATATTGATTTTAGTGCTTGTCTATCTTTTGGGAATGGGGTGTAGTCAAATGAAAAAACAAGAGAAATTGGTTCAGGAGGTTGAATATCAGTTGCTAGATACCATTGGTAGAGTGAAAAAAATAGAAGAATATAAACACGAGATAGAATCTTTCAAAGAGAAATGGAAAATGAGTGAACGCGATAGTTTTGAATCTGCAGAAGGGGGGGAAATAAGGTGCTTTTATATAGAAAAAGATACAGTAAAAAAAGAAATAGATTATTATGGTGAAATGGGAAGAAAGCATCTTGTACTCTACCAAAAAAATGGTTTACCCGTGTTGATGGAAGAGAAGATTTTTGTATATGAGGAACCTTTGGGAATAAACCAAACCACGGCCCTTAGCGACAGTTTAGTTCAGCAGTTTTATTTTGATAAACAGAACTTGATCTATTGGTTGAAAAATGGTCAGCACGTTCATTCTTCGAGTTATAAAGAGAAGGAAGAAGAATTATTAGTTTTTTTTTAAGCGCAATTGAAAATGAAAATAAAGGGTTTAATGCTGTGTTTGTTTACGATAAATAGCCTAGCTCAAGAATTTAAACACGATTTAGAAGGAACAAAATGGCAGTGTGTTATAGAGGAGAATTGTGTGAACCAATATCGTTTTGTCACAGTGGATACATTTGAATTTTACAGCTGTGAAATGGAAGAAACGTATTACGGTACATACTATTTTGAGGATAATTTTTTAATGATTTACGAAAAAGGTTCCTATGAAGAATCAGATGATTATTATGAACAAAAATTATTTAAAACGGTGATTGAAGATAATTATTTAAAACACTTAACATTAAATTATTTAGAAAAGGGTAAATGGGTGAAATCAAAATT
The DNA here is from genome assembly GCF_030324495.1 of Myroides sp. 1354. Classification (GTDB taxonomy): domain Bacteria; phylum Bacteroidota; class Bacteroidia; order Flavobacteriales; family Flavobacteriaceae; genus Flavobacterium. The sequence continues at coordinate 127,045 of NZ_JACAGN010000006.1, forward strand.
TGTATTGGAGGATAAATATAAATATTATAAAGTAAAATAGGCAGTTTATGGCTATTTTCATAATTTAAATAAGGTTTAAAGGATTGTAGTATTTGCTCAAATGATTAGTAGAGGTAGTCGGATAAAATCAAACTTGAAGTTTCTCCTTTTTGGGATTGGTTGTGGTGTAATGCTGTCTTCTTGTTGGACAACAGAAGGGAATTCAAAAGGAAGTTCTCTCGATGTGAGCAAGACAAAAAAGATAGATTCTATCGCTGTTGTTCGTGCCGTTCATTTCGTGCCAGATACACTTGTAAATAACCGTTTAGCGTTAAGGGATTTCAATAGCATAGTTCAAGGAATGCCTCAAAGTAAGAACCAAAACGCAGTAGAAAAACTGAGAGAAAGTCCTGTTTTTGTTTTTGTCAATCAAGATACTACAAGTTATTTACTTGCTTATCAATACGAGGGAACTACCTCCTATGCTTTCGATTGTTTTGAAATTGGATATACAAAGGACTTAGAACAAACAAAAGAAATTTTAAAAGTAGACGAGATGTTTTTTGTACTAGGTAGTGGTTTAAAATTGGGATTATCTCTAGTAGAATTAATTAAAATTAAAGGAAATAGGTATGATCAAGAAGGAAATCAAATCACGTATCGAATCGATGATTATCGTCAATCTCCTTTTTTAAAACGATACAATATGCCTGCTTATTTTTTAACCTGTACACTTACTGATAATGTCATCACAAAAATAAAATTCGGATTTGAGCAACCTTGATTGACAAGTTTGTTTGATGTAAATAAAAAGAGTAATCGTGAAATCTATACTTATAGTTGTTTGTCTGTGTTTGTTAATGGGTTGTAAATCAACGAAGATAATGGATATCAAAGCATGTCGTGATTTTGAAGAACGATATAAGAAAATTCAAAATTATCACAGAGGGAAAAGTAGTTTACAAATGGATGAAATTACCAAAATGGTTCGGTTGACGGGAATTGAAGTTGACCATAATTTTTCAATTGATATAGATTATTACTTGACGAAAAGGAACTTAAAAGATTGGAAAAAATGGTATCAACGGAATAAACAGCGGTTATCTTGGGAAGAGGAAACACAACGTATAAAACTCCTAAGTGAGCCAAAAGATGAGTTAGTTGAAATAGAGGTTTTAGCAAGTTCCCATACAAAGAAAAAAGAATTATTTTCTTCAGCTTATGTGTTTCTAATCATTGATATGCATATAACAGAAATTAACCCTAAGAACGGATATTATCACCTGAGGGGAGTGAATGGAAAAGATACATTGGATTTAATCACACCAAGACTTTCCGTTTTAGTAAGAGAAAAAAAGAAGAGGAGATGGAGAGAAATAAAGGTGAATGAGGTATATGAGTTTGATCTATTAGCAATATATAAACCGCGTGACTTTGGAGGGTTACTTCAGCCCAATGAAATTGAACTCCTGATTCAAGGTAATTATAGTTCAACAAAACATATGGGACCTAAATATTATCGAATTTTAAATCGATATGGCTATGAAAAGTAATCGTACTTCCAGTTTTAGCTGTCTTTAAATAAGATAGTTAATGTAGAAGTAAAACGATTGCTAGTTGTAGATGATGCAGTTGCTTGTGATTTAAAGTGAATTGCCGCTATTTTACCTGAATTAAATTGAGATGATGAAACAAGTAAAGATGCGATATAGAATTTGGATCTATGTTTTAGGAATACTCCTTGCTATGTCCTGTCAAAGAAAGGCCTTTCAATCCGATATACTTCACATGTTGCATATAGAGGCAAAAGAAATAAAATTGCTAGACATTTATCATCAGTTTGGAGGATTGGGAGAGGGGTTTATATTAGAAGAATACAGCGTATCTCCAGAGGTCGTTACGGACTTTTTGTATCCAACAACTAAAATTTTACCTCGTAAAAATGAAACTCATTCATGGCAAAAAATAGATTGGAAACAAGGACCTCCTAATGAATATTTAGAAGAGTTGTTTTTGCTTTGTTTAAGTTATGAAGATGGAAATGAAATAATAACTGAGAAGTTGAAGGAATTACGACAACTTGTAGAGTTCCCGTGGGTTTATTATGCCTTCTATTATTATCCTTCACTAGAAATGCCTGAATTAGCTCAAATGTTTATTTTGGATTCACGAACAAAAAAAATATACGCAATGGAGATTAGCATATAAGGGTAGATATTGGAAATTAACAGCTAAGAAAAATCAAAAGCACGTGAAAAAAAAACAGAATAAAAGGCCTCAAGACACTATAAAGGAGGTGAAAAAAGATGATTTTGTAAAAAACATACCTAAAATTGATACTTTATCATGGAAAGAAGCTTATACAATCATTCATGCGTTTTGTTATTCGGATACTAAAATCAATTTGAATGAAATCAAGCAAATGCTAAGTTTAAAAGATAAGGACTTAGTAGATTTATTTTTGAGCACGTATATTTTGTTTGATGATAACGATAAAGCGTATTTAGAACTTTTTATTAATGAGAATTTAGATCATCCGGATACAGCATTTATTTCAGACCTATTGTATTTTGCAACGGATTGGTCTCTAAACATTAATTATTTAAAAGTTTTGAATATAGTAGAAAAGCAGGCTAAAGATGAAAACTATGTAGTTTTAGGGGCTATTAATTATATTGCTAATACTATTAAGTATTATTATATTGAAGAAATTGTTCACTCTTTTAATAGCGTTGTAAATTCCAAGGATTATTTTCAATCAGAACAAATTTTAGCAAGTATTTCTTTATATAGAATAACTGGTAAGGAGTCATTCTTGGATTTTATAGCTGAATTAATTGATTATGATAAAGAGAATCGAGTATTTCTAACTAATGTATTAAGAGAAAAAAGTTATCAGGAAGAGTATTTTGATTTGAGTGAAATCAAAGTCAGATTTTTAATATAGATGTCATATAAGAAATGGAGATTTTATTTCACACCAGTTCCAATCTCTTCAATTGGTTCGTTGGGTATTTTCGCTTTACAGAAATTATGCAATACACGTAGAATTAGAGATGTAAGAAGTTGACTTATAAATATTTATAAACTATAATGATTTGAAAAAGGGTAATGTAGAAAAGTAATAAATAGTTTAAATGAGAAAGTTTTTTATATTTTTTTTTACTGTTTTCTTTGTTTTAAGTTGTTCCGTATTAAGAGAGGAGCATCAAATAAAACAACAGAGTTTCATTTTGTTTCATAATGATATTAAGGTTATTAGTAAAGCAGATGATGACTTATTTTATGATAAGGGATTTAATATTAATATCTTAAATACAATGAAGAAAAATAGTAAAGTTATAAGTTACTATTTTTTAAATGAATTAGTCTTTGATAGCGAACAACGAATAGTTTCTTTGTACATCCCTAATGGACAAATTAGTGGAAATGTAAATTTAAAATCTTTAAGTTCTATAGAATTTAGAGAAACTTTAGAGAAAATAGAAGTATATTCTTTGATAGAGCATATTAAACTAATACCAAATAGGAAATTTGCTATAATTTTAGTTGATGATAATTTTTTAATGATGTATCTTAATGTAAAAAAGAAAAACGTTACAGAATTTAATTACTCTTTAGAAAGTTTTAAATTAGAATAAACGCCTACCCCAACCTTCCAAAACGGATTGTTGGGGGGGGTAGTTGACAGTTTACTGTTAACGGAAACAGTAAACAGCAAACCGTCTACCGTAAACTAAATTGCGCGTTATTACGATCCGACGATAAGTGTGTTTTTGAGTGTGGATCCGTTGACGGAACAAATTATGGAACCGTATTCGTATGTTGGAAATAATCCTATACGCTATACAGATTCTACAGGAAAGAAGAAGGAGGATTGGATTCTTTTGACAGGAAATAGTGCTTTATGGTATGGAGGGAATTATGGTGATAAATCTAATCCTAAGCATACTTTTAAAGCAACATCAGGGATGAATAATGTTAAGTTTACTCAAGGTACAAAAACTGGTTATGAAAGTCTTCAGGTTACTAAATACCAATATGTTAAAAATTTGGGACCAACGGTAGAAGGTAAATATAAGATTAATTTAAAACCAGATCCATCCCGAGAAGCTAAAGCTGATTTAAAAACAGGAGAGCTTTTAAGAAACCTAGATGGAGGAATTGAAAAGATTCCTAATTTTGTGGAAAATCCAAATAATCCTGGTTATGGATGGCGTTATAGAGAATGGGGAGATAATAGAGCTAGATTAGAACCAGTTAATGTGTCTCAACCAAAAGATTTAGATGGTAATACTCAAAATACAGATTTATCCTCGTTTTATTAACACGATTCAACTAAAGGTTATTCGCATGGTTGTCATGAAGTAGATACCGATTTATTTAGTAAGTTAAATGAGTATAGAGATTCTGGAAATAATTCAATCGAAGTACAAATCAGTTATCCTAATAAAAATCATATAACAAATGGAGGGACAAAAGAATAAATTAATATTTTATGTTATTATCATTATGTGTATAATTTCATGTAGAAGTCAACAAAGTCTTAATTATAAAATTCCAAATAAAATTTATCTTAGAGTAGAAAATAATAAACATGAATTAAATCAAAATAAGGTGTCTACTTTTATTAAAGATATTAATAAAAGTAGGATATTGAAAGATGATGATCCTATTCCATATATTTTTGATTTTATATTGGAGTATAATGATACAATTATTACTATGAAATCTGATGGTGTCTATTATTTTGAGAATAACTTAAAATTCTATCCATATTCTGATTTAGTAAAAAAGTATTGGAATTTGCAAGATGAAGATTTGTTGCCAATTAGACCTCTTGAAAAAAAATAATTGTCAAAATTTACCACATAAATTATATCATCTATGTGTTGACACACATTACAAATTGGCTTTCAAATTAGAATAAACATCCCCCCAACCTTCCAAAACGGATCAAAGGGGTTGTTTTTAGTTGACAGTTTATTGTTAACGGGTAACGGGAATTACTCAATAGAAAGAGAATTAAAACGGTAAACCGTAAACCGTCTACCGTAAACTAAATTGCGCATTATTACGATCCGACGATGAGTGTGTTTTTGAGTGTGGATCCGTTGACGGAACAATTGCCAGCTTGGACACCGTACATCAATTATAAAAAAATAAAACCCTTATCCTTTTTAACCAAATTACTCTGCAGTATGCTGTGAGCGCGGGATGCGACCCTTCGTTGCCTCAGGGTGACATACTGTGTGTGGGTTCTGTGTGTGGGTTCTGTGTGTGGGTTCTGTGTGTGAGTACTGTATGTGTTCAACGCCTCGTCATGTCACCTCGATGAAGGAGAAATCGGAGCACTGCGTAGATTCATCGAATACAAAAACAAATATAAAATAGGTGAGATAGGTCGCATCTGTTACTCAACGCTCGTCACTAACACCCGTCATGTCATTTCGGCGAAGGATAAATCGTAGCACAGCGAAAATCGAAACACAGTGAAGATTCACCGATTCCTTTGAAATAAAATAACAAAGAGGAGGTAAAGAAAATAACACACGAAAAGAACTAACTTTGTTTTAGATGCTAGTAAAATAACATTAGACGTCACAATAATTAATCTCATGAATAACCAAGTCTATATTTCCTGTAGTTTTTCATTGAAAAAAGAGTTAGAATCAGAATTGCAAACGATCAAAAACGTAGTAGTAGCACATCAGTATCAACCTTGGGTGTTTGTAGAGCATTATAACTTTGCTATTCAAGAAGAAAAAGAAATGATGCAACAAGCCATGCAGGATATTGAAAACAGCGTGTTTTTACTAGCCGAAACTACAGATAAAGGCATTGGAATAGGGATAGAGGCTGGATATGCAAAAGCACTAAAGAAACCCGTTGTATATTTGCGTAAACAAAGTGCAGCACATTCTACCACTTTAGCAGGATTAAGCGATTATCAAATTGTATATCAAGATACGGATGATTTAGCTAATCAATTAAAGCAGGTGCTAGTGGTAGTAACACAAATGCTTAGGAACGAATGAAAAAGGAAATTTTAGATCGAATAAACCAATTAGGAGGTGATATTAGCCGAGTAAAGGGAAATAATATGGCGGAGGACTTATTGTCTATAACGTTTAATACGGTTTTGTATAAAAGACCTGTAGATACTCCTTGGGCAACAGCAGAACAAACAGAACCTATTCACGGATTAGGTGATTTTATAGCAGAACATCAAGAGTTAGTCCATACCCATCGCGAAGGATTGTATCAAAAAATTATTACTCATTATTATCGCAATACAGAAGAAGGCTTCGGACAAACATTTTGGCAACCTGTTCTTTTTACTCCTTTTACAAAAGGAACTGCTGATTATGAGGAGTGGTATGAAGGCTATTTTGACGATGAATCCCTAGTTGATTTCACAGAAGTGCAAATGGTAACAGGAAAAGATCCCGGAGAATTTTTACAACTATTTTATAGCTATGGATTTCCCGATCAGTTGTACATTAGTTTAGATGATTCTCAACTTGATAATCCTACTGTTTTTGGCACAGATCACGAAGTGTTTTTTGGGGAAATAACCAATGAAGGTTCTTTAGAAGCGTATTTTAATCAATTTATGACAGGTGAAGAACTGATTGAAATCGTAGCAAAGGCATTGGATAAACAATAAACGAAATGAATATACAAGAACGACTGAAGCAACTCACAACGAAGGAGAAAGCTCAGATTAAAGCAGTAGAAGTACGCGAGTTGGATGAGGAAGATGCTGGACATTTTGTTGCCTTTGTCGATGAAGGGGAAGAAACTTATGATGTACAAATTTACCTAAGCGAACAGCAAGTGCAACACATGACTTGCGACTGTGGAAATACAACTGGACTTTGTATTCATCAAGGGGCTGTATTGTTGCAAATCACCCAAAAGGGATTGAAAGTTGCGCCCACACAATTGGTAAAAAAAACGAGAGCAAAGGCCAAACAAACGGTAAGTACGGTGCTGCTACAAGAGCAAAGTAAAGAAGTCTTGACCCAATGGTTGATGGAGGTATTTAAGAAAAATAAAGCCTTAGAGCAACAATTTATCTTGACCTTTTCTCAAGAAAAGGTGGATTATACAGTAGAATATGTGCAAGATAGTATGCAGCAAACGTTTAAGGCGGTAGCAGGAAAGCGCAAAACACTTGAAGGGGTAAAGATTAAAAAAATATTGGATACGCTGGCGATTGCCTTTGAACCAGTAAATGATTTTATTACGGTGAATATCGATAAACCCATTGCCTACGAACTCTTTTCTAAAATCATGTTGGATATACAAGCTTTTGATAAACGCATCTCCCATCACAGTAAGAAGTTTATGGACTTTTATCAAAATTACAGCACTTGGTATGCATTAACGCTGAATAATACCCAAAATCAAAGCGTATGGCAAGAACAGGTAAAACAATTGATGCATCGTATATTCATTGAAAATAGCAATACGCGAACGGTAGATACCGTGCTGTTAAAGTATATTTATGATCATGGGAATCCCGAACAAAAAAGAGACTTTGCATTAACACTGCATCCAAAGGTTCTACAGACTACACATACGCGATATGATTTTAAAATGGACTTTGTTAGTTTTATCCGAGATGTAGCATTAACTCATGATTTTTACGAGGAAGTATATGCTTTTTTCGCGATTAAAGATTGAACTCATCTTGATTTTTTTGATTGAAGTGAAAATTAGTTATTTTGAGCCTGATTAAAGGCATTTTTTAATTGCATAGCAGGATTACGGAATGAAAAAAAGGTAAAAAGCAGGCTCAAAAGAACAATTTTTTAACCAATTAGAGAAAGTCAAGAGGAGTTCATTAAAAATTAGAGGGATGTAACTTAAGTTACTGTAGCATTGTAGAAAGGGCAATACCTTTGTTCCAAAATAGAATGCAATGATACAGTGGTTAAAAAATATAGTCAGTTCATCTGAGGATAAACCTTCCTTAGCAACCTTAGTACAAGAAGGTGCGATCTTAATTGACGTTCGCACACAAGGGGAATACCTTAGTGGAAGTGCAAATAAAGCCGTTAATATTCCCTTGGATCAATTGGTTGCTAAAAGCGATCGATACGACAAGGAAACACCTTTAATTGTTTTCTGCAGAAGTGGTATGCGAAGTCAGCAAGCCAAAAGAGTATTGGAACAGTTGGGCTATCAAAGGGTATATAATGGAGGAGGTGTTCGCACCCTCATTCGCCAGTTAGAAAAATAAAAATAAAACCAACAGCTTGTACTGTTGGTTTTATTTTATTCCTCTTTCTCATCCGAGAAATATTGATTGTAAATTTTGATACTGTCTATTGGATCGGGCATGCCCATCGGAGCGTTGTCTCGCTCGTATTTTTCAATTAGAATTTGTAATACCTCTAGTTCATCTACAGTATCTTTACTTTGTGGACTACCTTCTAATAGTTGTACTTTGATCATAGCCATGTGGTAATCTTCTTCCGTACGAATAGGTCTTAATTTCATAATACTACAATTAATTGCACTTTTTTGGTTGAATCAAGACTTGATTTTCAAGCCTTATCTATAAAACTACACCTTTTTTTTGATTAAAGGACTTGATGGAGTGCTAATTACTGTTAAGAACCATAAAAAAAGCCCTTCGTATGAAGGGCTTTAATAGTCTATTATTTTTTGTTGTTTGCTTCAATCCACTGACGAGCATTAACAAAAGCTTCCATCCAAGGAGAAACTTCGTCTTTGCGTCCTTCTGGGTAATTTGCCCAATGCCATTGGAATAATGAACGTTCAATATGTGGCATCATCACCAAGTGACGACCTGTATTGTCACACATCATCGCGGTATTGTAATCTGAACCATTTGGATTCGCAGGATAGCTATCGTATGCATATTTCGCTACGATATTGTAGTTGCTTTCCGCTTCTGGTAAATTGAATTTACCCTCACCATGTGAAATCCAAACCCCTAAAGTACTACCTGCTAATGTAGATAGCATAATAGAGTTGTTTTCTTGAATAGTAACCGAAGTAAAGTTGCTCTCGTGTTTTTGAGAATCGTTGTGTAACATTTTTCCGTGAACCGAGTGCTCAGGATTAATCAACTCCAATTCCATAAACAATTGACAACCATTACAAATACCAACAGATAACGTATCTTGACGGGCAAAGAAGTTTTTCAAGGCTGTATTTGCTTTTTCGTTGTACATAAAAGCACCTGCCCATCCTTTAGCTGATCCCAATACGTCCGAGTTAGAGAAACCTCCAACTGCTCCGATGAATTGAATATCTTCTAATGTTTCTCTACCTGAAATTAAATCCGTCATGTGAACGTCTTTTACGTCAAATCCAGCTAAGAACATGGCATTGGCAACCTCTCTTTCAGAGTTACTTCCCTTTTCGCGGATAATCGCTGCTTTTGGACGTGGTTTAGACGCATCAACAACTGGTTTCTTGCCGTCAAATTGTGCTGGGAAAGCAAATTGTAACGGTTGATTTTTATAGTTGTTAAAACGATCTGTCGCTTTGTTGTTTTTCGTTTGTTTTTGATCCAATAAATACGAAGTCTTATACCACGTATCGCGGATTGCAGGAACACTATAGCTAAAGCTATCAGTTCCATTTTGGAAAGATACTGTTTCTTCTGTTCTAACAGTTCCGATCTTAGTTGCTTCAACACCTGCTGCTTGTAACGCTTTTTCAAACGCTTCATCGTTTTGTGCTTGAAGGACTAAACCGATATTTTCATTGAAAAGAACTTTTACTGTATCCTTTTCATTTAAAGCTGTTAAGTCATAACGAGCTCCTAAATTAACATCAGCAAAGGTCATTTCTAAAAGGGTTGTGATTAAACCACCACTTCCAATGTCGTGACCTGCTGCAATTTGGTTGTTTGCTACCAAATCCTGAACCGCATTGAAGGCTTTCTTGAAGTAGGCTGCATCTTGAATCGTTGGCACTTCATGTCCGATTTTGTTTAAAATCTGAGCAAAAGAAGAACCTCCTAATTTGAAGCTGTCTTGAGATAGACGGATATAGTAAATAGAACCAGCATTTTTCTTTAAAGTAGGCTCTACAATTTTGGTAATATCCGTACAGTTTGCTGCTGCAGAAATAATAACCGTTCCAGGAGCAATTACTTCGTCATTCGGGTATTTTTGCTTCATAGAAAGGGAGTCTTTTCCAGTTGGAATGTTGATTCCCAATTCAATAGCGAAATCTGAACACGCTTGAACTGCTTCGTATAAACGAGCATCTTCTCCAGGATTATTACAAGCCCACATCCAGTTTGCCGATAAGGAAATCCCTTTCATTTGGTCTTTTAATGGAGCCCAAACAATGTTGGATAAGGCTTCTGCAATCGCATTTCTACTTCCTGCTGTAGGATCAACTAAAGCAACCACAGGAGCATGTCCTACTGTTGTAGCAATCCCTTCTTTTCCTTTGTAATCCAAAGCCATAGCACCTAAGTTGTTCAAAGGCAATTGCAATGGACCTGTACATTGTTGTTTGGCCACTCGACCTCCCACACAACGGTCTACTTTATTCGTTAACCAATCTTTAGAAGCCACGGCTTCTAATTGCAACAATTGGTTTAAGTAATCGTCTACTTTGTCAACAGTATAATCTAAATCAGCATACACACGGGCAATCGTTTGATCATCCATGATTGTTTTTGGAGAGCTACCAAACATTTCTTCAATAGCGAAATCCATCGGTTTATCTCCTGTTTTTGCTGATTCAATGGTAAAGCGGTGATCATTGGTAATTTCACCTACGGCATACATTGGTGCGCGTTCTCTTTCAGCAATGCGCGCTAACGTATCCATATCTTTTTTACCAATAACCAATCCCATGCGTTCTTGAGATTCGTTTCCAATCGTTTCTTTAGCAGAAAGCGTTGGATCTCCGATCGGTAATTGATCTAAATTGATGTGTCCACCTGTTTCTTCTACTAATTCAGATAAACAGTTTAAGTGTCCACCCGCACCGTGATCGTGAATCGATACAATAGGGTTGTGGTCTGCTTCAACTAATCCGCGAATGGCATTAGCTGCGCGTTTTTGCATCTCTGGGTTTGAACGTTGGATAGCATTTAACTCAATTCCCGAACCAAATGCTCCTGTATTAGCCGAAGAAACTGCAGCTCCTCCCATACCAATACGGTAGTTTTCCCCTCCTAAGATAACCACTTGGTCTCCTTGTTCTGGTTTGTGTTTTTTCGCTTGATCTAACTTTCCGTATCCAATACCACCCGCTTGCATAATCACTTTGTCAAAACCAAGTTTACGCGCTTCCTCTTCGTGTTCGAAAGTTAAGATAGATCCCGTAATTAACGGTTGTCCGAATTTATTTCCAAAATCAGAAGCTCCATTAGAAGCCTTGATTAAAATGTCAATTGGCGTTTGGTATAACCAGGCTCTTTCATCCATGGCTTGTTCCCAAGGGCGATTCTCTTCTAAACGAGAGTATGAAGTCATGTAAATCGCTGTTCCCGCTAAAGGTAAAGATCCTTGTCCTCCTGCTAAACGGTCGCGAATTTCTCCTCCTGATCCTGTAGCAGCACCGTTAAAAGGTTCTACTGTTGTAGGGAAGTTGTGCGTTTCTGCTTTTAATGAGATAACAGAATCGAATTCTTTCTCTGCATAAAAATCAGGCTTATCCGCTGATAATGGAGCGAATTGAGTGACACGTGGCCCTTTTACAAAAGCAACGTTATCTTTATAAGCTGAAACAATATCATTCGGATTTGTTTCTGATGTCTTTTTAATTAATTTGAATAGTGAAGTTGGTTTCTCTTCTCCATCAATAACGAATGTTCCGTTAAATATCTTATGACGACAGTGTTCTGAGTTTACTTGGGAGAAACCAAATACCTCTGAATCTGTTAGTTTTCGTCCTATTTTTTGAGCTAAATCTTCTAAATAAGCAATCTCTTCTTCGTTAAGTGCTAGTCCTTCCTCTTGATTGTATTTCGCAATATCCTCAATGTAAATGATAGGCTCCGGTTGAATGTTAATCGCAAAAATATCTTGGTTTAACGATTCAAACACTTGTGACAACATCGGGTCAAATTCTTGTTGATTCGCCTCGAAAAATTCTTCAATGCGAATAATTCCACTAATCCCCATGTTTTGTGTGATTTCAACCGCATTGGTACTCCAAGGCGTAATCATAGTAGCACGTGGACCAATAAATTGACGGTCGATTACTTTTTGATCGAGGTGTTTAGCATTGCCAAAAAGCCAATTTAGTTTTTGAATATCTTCAATAGATAAAGCGTTCTCCACCTGTACAGCGTAGAACTTTTTCGAAGGGTTTTCGAAGAAATAAATCATTGCGATAAGATTATTTTAGTTGTTGTTGTAAGATGCAAAAATATACTAAAAAAAGACAATTAAAAAATTATTCTTTTGTAGTTTCAATATGCTGATAAGCGCCTAAATCGGCTGATTTACTTCGGTCCTTTCCGTCTATATCTCGAGGAATACGGCGCGCAATTTCAACATCTCCTTTGCCAATTAAGTGTGTCATTAGACTAGAGTAGTAGAAGATATTCTGTTTGGGATCAACAAAATCAATAGTAGCCAAAGAAGGAGTGTCCAATAAAATATTGTTGAAATACATCAAATCATTGCTGTAATTGTAAACCGATGTGTTGCTATTTCGCTTACTTGTATCTTTTAAGGCGTTGGATTCAAATCGTATGTTAGTTGTTTCGTCGAGTTGAAGCATAAAGCTTTGAGCAATAGAGGTATGCAAAATACTGTTTTGAATCGTTAAACGCTCAAAAGCAGTTGCAGTACTGTTTGTAACAAGCAGTGCCGTTTGGTCTGGACGAAGCCCCGTATTGCTAAAGGTGCAATGTTGAAAGCTATAGTTTCCACCATTGCGCAGGACTACAGTTGCATTTTGAGTATGTGCAGCAACGATATTTTGTCCCATTACTTTAGAATTAACGGCGATTAAAGCCGAGTAAAGATGATTGAATAATTTCGTATTGCGTATCGTAACGTCCGTTGCATTTTCAAGTTGTAACCCAATCTTCGCCTGTTCAATAGTCACGTGATTAAATTGACTTTTACCAGGGTTTTGTAGGCGAATTCCTGACCATTGACCCGCGGTATAGGCATAGGCTGGTTCTAAACGGTCATTGCGCAAGAGAATGGGATGATCTAAAGTTCCTTCTGCTTGTATTGAACTCCCTGGTAAACCAATAATTCCCGAATTTTCGTGAAAGTAAATCTCAGTTCCTTTTTGTAAGGTTAAGGTTTGATTTTCAGGGATGATGGCGTAACCATACACAACATAAGGCTTAGAATCATCTAAGGTTAAGGTATTTTGGGTGTGAACATTCACATCTCCAAGATAAAACCCTTCGATCCGAGTTTCATCGTCCAATTGAACGGAATGCAAAACTTGTTTTTCTACTTTTCCAGGATGTAAAAAATAAGCATCCTTGATAAGCGTAATCAATTCAATGCTTTGCGGCTGCGTTTGTCCAAGTAAGCGAATTTGATCCGTATAGATAAAATCTTTAGCGTTTGGATCTGCCTTGCCCAAGGTATGAACAAAAACGTACAGGCTATCTTTAGCGAGTAATTCAATATTGGAAAACTGTTTACCTGATACCCCCTCAATTAACAAATTAAAATAGGATTGCTCTCCCTTACCTAAAGTTAATTGGGGAATTTTGATGTTTTTATTACTCGTATTGTAGATTTTTACCAAATAAGAACTCGATTGAGTTTCCGTAAAAACAGGATCTAAATACACCGTATCAGCAGAAAGACGCAAGGGTTGAGTATTGGGTTCAAAATCCATATCTGTTCGGCAACTAACGATGCTGAACAAAGAGATGAGGAATATCATAAACCGAAGTGTACTCATAACTGCTGTTTGAGGGTAAATGTACTAAAAATATTGAGATCAGGAATGGGTTAATTGTTAATGTTATTTCTTAACATCCAGAGTTTTACGTATCGTAAAAACGTGGCATAAGCATTCAGAGACGACAGAATCAGTCCTGGCACACCATCTCTAAATCCTTGTTTTACAATATAATGCTTCAGAAAACGCATACCAGGTTTAACAATGAAATGATACCCCGTAAGTTTTCCTGTTTTCTTGTTGTAATCTTCGGCTTGTAAGCTAGCGTATCTACTTAATTTGGCAATGTGAAAATCAAAACCTCTATACGTGTTATGAAATAGCTTATTGGATAAAAAACCCATAGTACCCTTGACTTGTAAACATTCATGAACGCGATTCGTATAACGCGATAAGTCTTTCTTAAACAGTCGAATAACCTTGTCTTTTTGATAGCCAGAATATTTGATCTCGCGATTGAAGAAAAAGTTTTTTCGATACACCCAATACGCATCGTATTCATTGAGTTTGTCTTGTTCAATTAATGTCAAAATTTCTCGTTCTAACTCTGGTGTCAATTGTTCATCAGCATCGAGCAAAAGAATCCATTCACTAGGCATTTGTTCGATGGCCCAATTCTTTTGATTGGAGTAATTGTCAAACTGACGGGAAAGGACTTGAGCGCCCAGTTCTTGTGCAAGTTCGACCGTTTTATCCGTACTAAAAGAATCTACAATATAAACCTCGTCCACTATATGCTTAGCAGATAAAATACATGCTCTGATGTTAGACTCTTCATTCTTTGTGGGAATCAAAAGAGTTATCTTCTTTTTCATAAATACGTTCAAGCAATTTAGTTTGTTTTTGAAAAAATATCCTTTTAGTTCTTTGATTTATGTAAGCGAATAAGCTTTACATATTTCATAAACGAAAAGAATGATTGTATTATTGCAAAAGCCAAGCCATCAATGCCATTTAATATCCCTTTTTTAAAAAAATAACATCTCACAAAGGCGACAGTACCATTTAAAACGGGTTTAAAGGAAGAAACTTTCTTTCCTTTTTCAAATAATTGTTGGGCTGCCCAAGTGGAATATTGATTCTTTTTATCAATAACTTGCTTGTAATTTTGCCAACCGTAATGTAGGATGTGCACATTGACACTCTTCTCATTGGTGGTTACAATATATTGATGCGTAATATCTGCAGAAGGTCCAGCTGTTTTTTTATTGAAAAATCGAACTTTTGAATCGGGATACCATCCTGAAAAGTTAATCAATTTATCTCCTAAAAAGTTTTTTACTCTAAATTTAAATCCATCGTAAGGACTGTTTTCGTATTCTCTCTTTTGAATAAAGGCAAGGGCGTCAGTATCTAAAAACTCATCTGCATCTAAATTCATAATCCAATCGTGTTTACAGTACTGCAAACCATGGGTGCGTTGAGGCCCATCTCCTAAAAAAGCTTGTAGATAAACTTGGGCTCCTTTGCTTTCTGCAATAGCTACTGTACGATCTGTACTATTAGAATCGATGATGATTACTTCGTCGCAATATTGAAATAAAGCATCGATGCATTTTCCTATATTTTTCTCTTCATTAAATGTAATTACTAATCCGCTGATGGCCATGGTATATTATATTTTGTGACGGGTCAATTTAAATTGTTCTTTGTGCTTTGTAAAGATGCTAAAATTATAGCTTTTTCTTAACAATTAGTTGGTTGTTTTTTACTCGTGAATTAAAAGTTTGAATATAAGCTTTTAAAAAGCGTTCCATTTCTTTCACTTTTGTTGGATCTTTCCCCAAAAGATTGTCTTTTAATTCAGGGTCTATTTTCCAATTATAAAGACCTAAACTTTTCGTACCATCAAAGGCAAGGTAGTAATCACCTTCTTCATAGTTGTAAATAGTATTCAAATAACTAATAGCAAAATCTTGCTTAGATTTGTACGATTTACCAAAGGAAACCACTTGGGTATTCAGCTGTAAATAGTCCATTAAACTTGGTAAAATATCAATTTGCTGGAAGTTGCGTTCAACTTTAGTTACAGGCAAATTTGAATCACCAGGAGCGAAGAACAGAATGGGAATTCTGAATTTACCTACGTTGGTTTTCCATTTTTCCAACTGTCCATCAGAAGAGGTGTGATCCGCTACAACAATAAAAAGGGTATTCTTATACCAAGCTTTGGTTTGGGCTGTTTTAAAGAATTGTTCCAAAGCATAATCAGCATAGGCAATAGATTCGTGTATTGCTGCTGTTCCCTTTGGAAATTTACCCTTGTATTTTTCGGGAATTGTATAAGGATTATGAGAAGAAATCGTAAATAAAGTAGTGAAGAAAGGTGCTTTGAATCCATCTAACTTGTGGGCAAAGAACTGCAAAAATTCTTCGTCAAAAATCCCCCAAGCCCCATCAAAAGCTTCTGGACCTTCATATTCATTTTTCCCATAATATTCCTTAAACCCAGCTACATTCGCATATTGATCAAAGTTTTGACTTCCGTTAAATGCACCGTGGAAAAAAGCTGTGTGGTAGCCGTTGTCGTTGAGTATTTTCGGTAGAGGATAAATGTCGTTTAAGGCATAACTCGATGTAATATAGGTGCGATCCATTAAGCTTGGAATACTGGAAATAGAAGAGGGAACCGCGTCAATAGACACTTTTCCATTGGCAAATCCATGCTCAAAGAAATAACTGTTTTCCGCCAAGGAATCCATAAACGGAGTTAAACCAATATGCATATTCTCTCGCCCAAAACTTTCAACAATTAACAAGACCACATTTTTTTTGTTCACCGAATCATACTGGAAAACTTGAACCGGATTGAATATTTTAACTAATTCCTCTTCACTGAAAAAATTGTAATCGGGCAATGTTTCCTTTTTTCCCATTGTTTTTAATACGGAAAAAGGAGTGTTCAACACCAAGGCTGTATTTTTTAAACCTCCATAACCAGCAGCATCAACCAGGCGAATTGGCTTAGGTTGTAATCCCCCACGCCCTAAAATGAGTAAGATTCCCACTGTGAATACGGTTACAATGGCTTGTGGAAAGTTAAAACGAGAATCGTATATTTTGTAATCTATTTTTCTGTATATCAGCCAAAAAAAGAAGAAAGAACCCAACATAAAGAGCGGGATCCACCAATAGTCTACAATGAAATTCTTAAGTAAACCAGGCAATTCATTTTCCATACCTGATGCGGTGATAAAAGCGTATGAACTTCTTCTTCCAATAAAGCGAAAGTATTCATAATCAACAAAATTTAAGCATAGAATAAAAATATTGACGAGATAAAAACTGTAGAACAAAAACTGTTGATATCCTTTTTTCGTTTGAAACTTACCTGGCCATAGATGTAAAAGGGCAAAAACGAGATTGATAAAACCCAATGCCGCTAAGTCAAAGCGAATACCTCCCCAAATTACCTTGGCGTCAAAAGGGTCTAACAAGTGACCGTTATACCAATAGAAGCCAAATCTACACAATTGATAGAAAGCAAAAATTAGCAAGAAACGCAAGGTGAAAATTTGAATGTTTTTAGAAAATAATTTAGTCATAATGCAATCGTGTGATTTTAAACCTAAATTAGCACAGTTCACCCCTGAACTGTGCTAATTGTATTATTTGTGTTGTGTAGGATTATACCGCAACATTGTATTCTCTTAAAGCATCGTTTAACGATGTTTTTAAATCGGTAGAGGGTTTTCGCTTTCCAATAATTAAGGCACAAGGCACTTGATATTCACCTGCAGGAAATTGCTTGGTATAGGATCCTGGGATAACAACAGAACGCTCAGGTACATATCCTTTGATTTCTACAGGAGTGTCTCCTGTTACATCAATGATTTTAGTTGAAGCAGTTAGCACCACATTAGCACCTAAAACCGCCTCTTTTCCTACGCGAACTCCTTCCACAACAATACAACGAGAACCAATAAAAGCATGATCCTCTATAATAACGGGAGCTGCTTGTAAGGGCTCTAAAACTCCTCCGATACCAACTCCTCCTGAAAGGTGTACGTGTTTGCCAATTTGTGCGCAAGAACCAACTGTTGCCCAGGTGTCTACCATCGTTCCTTCATCTACATAAGCGCCAATATTCACATAGGATGGCATTAAAATTACTCCTGATGAAATATAAGCTCCGTGTCTTGCAACCGCATTCGGTACCACGCGAATTCCTTTTGCAGCGTAGTTTTGTTTTAAGGGCATTTTATCGTGATACTCGAAAATTCCAACTTCAAAGGTTTCCATCTTTTGAATAGGAAAGTATAAAACAACCGCTTTTTTAACCCATTCATTCACTTGCCATCCCGTTGCTGTTGGTTCTGCCACGCGTAATTTTCCTTGGTCAACTGCCTCGATTACTTCGCGAATGGCCTTTTGTGTATCTTGATTTTGGAGTAATGAACGATCATTCCATGCCGTTTCAATACTGTGTTGTAGTTGATTCATTGTACGCTTGTTTTGAGATTAAAATTAGTTTCGAATTGCCTAGCGATAATCGCTCGAATAATTTGTTTTTCAACAGTTAACTCTCTTTTTAATAGAGTGAGGCAAGAATTCCTTAACACCAATGTTTTTCATTCAGGTCAAAGTCTTGATTTTTTACTAAAAAACAGCTACAAATATAAGTATAAATGTTTAAAAAAAAGGAGGGAAATTGAAGGAAATCAAGCGGAAAGCAAGGAGGAATAGCAGGTGAAATGTCCAAGTAAACCGCCCTTTTGTTTTGGTGTTTTGCTTATGGAAATTAGGAAGATTTATATTTTTACTTGTACTTTTACAAAAAATGTTAAAATTAGAAAATACAACGATGCAGGTAAAAAAAATAGGAATAGGAATCATCGCTCTATTGTTGGTGTTCTATGTGTTTATTTGGTGTAAATACGATTGGATGTATGAGGAATACAATCCTCAAAAGGTAGAACAGCTCTTTGAGGCAAAAAAAATGCGAGCTCCTATTTATGATACGTTAGTAATCAACAAATTTAAAATTGGTTATTTGAGTAATAAACGATATAATTATGTTGAAGGATACGATTATTTGGGGGGGATTCGAAATCCATATCTTATATTAATTCCTGAGAATGGCGCTTCTGTTGCCAGTCTGTTACCGTATTTTATGGACGAAGAACTCAATAAAAAGTTTCATGTTATTGCTATTGATCGCATTGGTTTTGGCGGAAGTAAAGTCGAAAAAAATGAAGAAGGACAACCTTTTGGACACTATGATAACAGGGCTTCTTTCGAAGAAAATGCACTCTATACCTTATTGATGATGCCCAAGTATATTGCCAAAAGCGAAGGGAATTACCTCGATGAAGTACGCGTTGTTTTTAGTGGGAAAACGGCCGTTACTGGTTTGGGAACAGCCTATGATATGTCGATGACTTCGGAAAAGATTTTTTTGCTCAATGCTGACTTAGAGGAGCGATTCTTTTGGACTATCGGCTATAGTCGCTTTGTACTAAGTGGTATCGGAAGACTGATCTTTCCTGAAAATTACGTGAGTAAACACCAAGATTTATGTGTTGCTGATCAAGCGAAAACCAAGTATATGAAACATTGGGTTGAATCAGTTAAATACGCAGAAGATGAAGAAAATCAGAACGAATACAGCATGTATAAAGGAGCATCGCAAGGCAAAAAAGCTAAATGGCTCTTCTTTGCTGGATTGGGCGTATCAGATAAGAAGAAGGTAGATGCGCTTACAGGGGGGGATAATTTTGTGTTTTACGAAGAGACTGTTGAGCTGAGCAATATTGAACAAGTACTTGAATTGTTGCGTAAAGCAGATTTTTATACTTTGGAATTTAATCAGTTAAGTAAATCGAGGTATATAAATGCGGACAAAGAATAGTTCGTCAATGGAGTATCTTATAAAGAAAAAGAGGTTGTAAAAAGAGCATAAAAAAAAGGATAAATGGAATATTTATCCTTTTTTTTATAAACTATTTTGAGTCTGTTTTTCAAATGTAGTATTCTAACCTACTGTTGAAAACTTATTTTTTTGTCAATAAATCTTTGTAAAGCTTACCATCTTTGATAATCAAAAGTAAATTGTTTTTCGGATCTCCAATCACTTCTATGTTTTCTAATGGGCTTTGGTCAAATAACAGAATATCAGCATAAGCACCTTCTGTTAAGGTTCCCAGATCGCTAGGGTAAGGATTTCTCGGACCGCTCATTTTTAACAATTGTGCATTGTCATACGTAATCATTTTTAGAATTTCAAAATTGCTAAACCATTGTTTCAGATTTACGACTAATTCGTTTTGTCTCAATGGGTTTTTAGGAGGAGCAACTAAATCTGTTCCGAAGGCTAGTTTTACATTGTGTTTTTTAGCCCACGTATATACATTTTCTGTTCCAGTTCCCACTAGTCTTTTGTTTGCTGCTTGTTCTGGATTGGTATAGGCACTTGCATCTAAATCAAAAGGTTGCATACTCAACCAAATATTTTTTTCACCTAATAATTTTACAGTAGCTTCATCTAATAAATGACCGTGATCTACACATTTTACTCCTGCATCTACAGCTTGTCTTACTGCTTTTGGAGTATAAGCATGTACTGTTACATAAGTACCCCAATTCTCCGCTGCATCTACTGCTGCTTTGATTTCCTTCGTTGTATATTGTGTCGCATCTAGTGGATCGTAAATCGTAGCAACACCGCCTCCGGCCATAACTTTTAGCTGAGAAGCTCCTTTTCTCAATTGCTCTCTCGCTGCAACCGTAACTTCTTGTTCTCCGTCTGCAATGATACTTCCACCCAAAACTTGGAATCGAGGAGGGGTATGGTCAACCATTCGAGGCTCGGACCAAGGGAAACTCGCATCTCCATGACCCCCTGTTTGCGAAATCATCGCTTCACTAGGGTAAATACGCGGACCTTTATTGATACCGTAATCATTCGCTTGTTTAATTCCCATAACATGACCTCCTAAATCTCTAACTGTAGTGAAACCACGTTGTAAGGTGTTTTCTGATTCTTTTGCCGCATTGATAAACAAGAAACTTTCATCGCCTAACATAATCGCTTGGTTGGAATTCGCTGCTAAAAAAGAATGCCAATGCGAGTCAATCATACCTGGCATTGCAAATTTTCCTTTTCCGTCAATGACTTGTGCGTTTTCCAAATCGGTTGCTGCAATTTCTCCAGTAACAATTTTTACAATTTTATTTTGCTCTACTACAATAGAACCTACTTTCGTTTTGCTGTCTTTTCCATTGAAAATTTCTACATTTTTAAGCACGATTTTGTTTTGCGCAAAACTCGTTGTAGCGAAACAAAATGCACCAAAAAGTAGAGTAACTTTTAGAAATTGATGTATCATCTTAAAATTTTTAGGGTAAATATACACTTATTAAATATTATTTTGGTTATTTATAATTAAAAAAGTAATTTTTTATGTATATATTGAGAATAGTTTAATTTTTTCTTAAAAAATGGGAATGTATTAAAAACTCCTCTAGCTTTGTGTATAAATAATGAATGATGCCTAAAAAATATTTAATATACGGAATTAGTAAAGGACTGGGAAAAGCAATTGCTCAAGCTATTCCTCAGGAAAAGGATGTAGTATTCGGGGTTTCTCGATCACAACCAGTAGATGCGAAAGATAACTTGGTGTGGATTCAAGCCGATTTGTCTAAACCAACAGAAGCAGTGACTGCTGTTCAAGGCATAGTGGGGGATATTCCACTTGATTATTTGATTTACAATGTAGGAATTTGGGAACAAGACGCATTCACTGATACTTATGATTTTGAACAATCTTCTGCAGGGGAAATTGTGCAAATGATTCAAACCAATATTACAGCTTCCATCTTGGCCCTACAGGCATTTATTAAAAATTTAAAAGGAAGTGAAAACGCCAAAATTATTTTAATCGGATCTACTTGGGGATTGGAAAATCACAAGGGAAAAGAAGTCGCTTTTTCAGCGTCTAAGTTTGCGTTAAGAGGTATGGTTCACGCTTTACGCGAAAGCTTACGTGAACATGCAATTGGAATTAGTATCCTCAATTTGGGGTATTTGGCTACGGAATATGATTGCGATTTTCCAGTAGAAGAAGTGCTCAAAGAAACAGAAGCTGCATTAATCCCCCTCACAGACGTATTAGCAGCGGTTCGATTTATTTTAAACACGAGTAAAGCCACTTGCGTAAAGGAAATTGATATGCCAGCCATGCAAGATTTTAATGTATAAGTAGAAAGTAGATCGTCAAATTAATAGTACCTTACCTTTTCAAAATCATATACCATGTTTAGTACCCAAACCTACCTCAGACGAAGAACACAATTGATTCAGCAGATGCCAAATCAAGGACTTCTTTTGTTTTTAAGCAATGGAGAGAGTCCAATTAACTTCGAAGATAATACGTATCGTTTTCGACAAGATAGTACGTTTTTATACTATTTTGGTATTCAACAACCCCATATTGCTGCTCTTATTGATGTAGAAGCGAACAAAACGTTGATTTTTGGAGATGAACTCTCCATGGATGCTTTGGTTTGGATGGGAAGACAAGAAACATTGCAAGCGAAAGGGGAAAAAGCAGGAGTAACCGAAACACGTCCCTATACAGAATTAACCACCTATATTGCTGCCGCTAAAAAAACGCAACGCACCATCCACTATTTACCTCCTTATCAACCGGCGAATAA
This sequence comes from Myroides sp. 1354, assembly GCF_030324495.1. Classification (GTDB taxonomy): domain Bacteria; phylum Bacteroidota; class Bacteroidia; order Flavobacteriales; family Flavobacteriaceae; genus Flavobacterium. The sequence continues at coordinate 149,578 of NZ_JACAGN010000006.1, forward strand.
GATTTTACTTAGTGAATTACTGCAAATTTCGATAGCTGAAATTCAACCGTCTACTACTTTGATTCAAGCGGTTGTCGCACAAAGAGAAATCAAAGAAGAACAAGAAATTAGCGAAATTGAAAAAGCATTGACTATTTCATGTAAAATGCATTTGGCTGCTATGCGACTTGCAAAGCCAGGAGTAAAAGAATATGAAATTGCTGCTGCTATTCAACAAATTGCCGCTCAAGCGGATTGTACCTTGGCTTATCCTTCTATTGTTACCGTTCAAGGAGGTATTCTACACAATCACTACCAAGGGAATACGCTGAAATCAGGACAATTACTATTGAATGATTCAGGTTGTGAAACACCAATGGGATATGCCTCAGATGTGACGAGAACTTTTCCCGTGGATCAAAAGTTTACAACCGAACAACGCGAGTTGTATCAAGTGGTATTAGCTGCTTTTGAAGGAGCAAAAAAACAATTGAAAGCAGGAGTGAAGTTTAAAGACGTACATCTACACGCTGCATTAGTATTGACGCAAGGGTTAATTGACTTTGGATTGATGAAAGGAAATGCCGCAGATGCAGTTGCTGCTCATGCGCATACGATGTTTTTTCAATGTGGACTTGGTCATATGATGGGATTGGATGTTCACGATATGGAAGATTTAGGCGAACAATATGTGGGATATACATCCAATGATCCCAAAGAAACACAATTGTTTGGGTTAAAATCACTGCGATTGGGCAAAGCACTAAAAACAGGGCATGTGTTAACTGTCGAACCAGGTATTTACTTTATTCCAGAACTCATCGAGCGCTGGGAAGCAGAAAAGAAATATGCCGATTTTATTAATTATGAGAAAGTAAACCAATACAAAGATTTTGGAGGTATTCGAATTGAAGATAATTTCCTTATAAAAGAAAATGGGTACCGTCAATTGGGACCTGAATTGATTCGTACTGTAGAGGAGATTGAAGCGTTTCGAAAGGATTGAGTGTAAAACGTTCAACAGAATGTGATAAATAAAAATAACCTAAAAACAGAAAGCCAGCATTAAATCGCTGGCTTTCTGTTTTTAGATTATTGATTTTCTTTGTTTGATGCTGTCATTTTGATGGAAAACTGCATCAAGGCAGCTAGAATAACGAATATACTAATACTTCCAACAAGTAAAGCGGTTTCTTTTAATTCCAATAAGAAATAAAGTAAAGCATATAACAAGAATAACAAACCAAATATAGTAGAGGTGCTGTTTTTATCTTTTGAAATTTTCCAAGTAAAACTGACAATGAGAAAAATCGTTGCACTAGATGAAATCACATAAGAAAGGGTAAATCCTACATATTCAGCAAAAGAAAGTAATAAAATGTAGTTTAAGAAAATAGCAAACCCAATTAAAGCATATTGAATCAAGTTGATTTTTAGGTTTTTAATGTTCTCTAAAAAGTAAAATACAATAAAGGTCAATCCTATAAATAATAAAGCATACTTGATGGAGCGATCTACTTTGCTATAGAAATCATTGAGTTCTAAAAATTCAATTCCGAAGGTATAGTTTTCCAACGTTACGCTGTCAATTTTTGCTGTATTGATTGGCAAAGGTTGATAAATATTCCAAGCACTTGATGTGGCTTCCTGGTTTTGATCAGCTTGGTCTGGAAGGTAATTTCCAACGTATTTCAAATCGTGATAATCACTGCTTAAGTTCACTTTGGTATTTGTGGCATTCGCTAAGAATTTTAAATTCGCTGAGCCTTTGAGCTTTAAGGGAAGTTTGATTCTCGTTGGTGTTTGCTCTTCTTTGCTGTATTCAATGCTCAGAAATGGAATTGTATAAAGAATCGAATTGTCATCTAAAGCAAAGGTTTTATTTGGTGCATCAGCTAAGGATAATTCTTCTGAAAGTCCCTTTGTATCAGAAATACCATAGATGATTTTTTTACTGATAACAAAAGCTTCGTCATTAATATTTAGTGAAGCCAATAGTTTTTCCTGAGGATCAAATTGAGCGTCAATTAATAAATCTGTATTGAATAAAGTAACATGATATAAACTTCTTTTTTTCGTTGTAGTCGCCACATTACCTGTTATGGTTTGTTGGGTGGGAGAGAAGATTGCTTGTTTGCGTTGATAAAGCGTTTCTTGATGATCCCCTAAGGTCGGCGTTCGGTATTCAATGAGTAAAAATGGACCATAAAGTGTTTGTTGGGCACCCCATTTTTCAGATACTTCCTGAATAACTTCTGTTTGAAAGCGGGTGCGTTCTGAAATAATAGAACCAATAATTGGGATTAAGATTAGTAATCCCAAAGATAACGCTGCAATAGCAATCCCTTTAAAAAGGTGTTTTTTTGTTTCTTTTTCCATGTTATTATATTTTAAAAAGTACTTTGTTTTTCAAAGTGAAAGGTTAAAAAAAATTATTTTAATGTTTTGATTAAATTTTCTAAATAGGCAAGGTGTTGTTTGAAGGCTAATTTACCCTCTACCGTAGCGCTGTAAACCGTATTTGTTTTACGACCAATAAATCCTTTATGTACAGTAATATATTGACTGTCTTCTAAATTTTTTAAATGAGAAGCCAAGTTGCCATCCGTTAAATCTAAAAATTCTTTTAAATCTTTGAAAGACAAGGTTTCATTCACCATAAGTCCGCTCATGATTCCAACGCGAATACGATTATCGAATACTTTATTTAATTTTTCAATATCAAATTTCATCCAAGACTACTTTAGTTCTTTATCGTATTTGTTCCAAAGGATAATACCATAAAGAATGTGAATAACACCAAAGCCTAACGCCCAAAACAATAGACTGTAATCAACAAAGCAGAAAGCCAATAAGCCAAGTAGTATTTCTAGTAAAGCCAGGGTTTTAATCTCTTTTACCGTATCTTCTTGAATCGTATAGAGAGCAAGGCCGTAGAACAAGAGGGTTGATGGTAACGTTAGAGGCAATAAAAATTTAGTGTAGAGAATAATACACAAAATACCGCCAATTACTAGTGGAAAGGAAAAGCGAAGTAATAATCGCTTGGTTACTTTATTAAAAAAAGGAGCTCCTTGTTTTTTTGTCTTTTGGATGGTAAAATAAAGCCCTCCACTCAGTGCAAGAACTAAAGTTACTAGTGCTAAAGCTAAAAGGTTAAAAGCATTGTAATTAGAATCTTCGGTATAATTGAAATTCATTTTCCAACTATATAAAATACCACTAGCCAATAAACCACATATCCCTACCCATATGCCACTCCAGCCACTTAAACTTAAAAATTTAGTGGAGCGCTCCATGATTGCCTTGATTTGTTGTAAATCTTCAATTGCTTTTGTGCTCATTTGTAAAGTACTTTGAAAAGCAAAGTTAAAAATATAAATGAAATGAAAAACAAATTAAGAATAAAAAATAAATTCAGTGTAAAAGGTAGATTGTTGGATTAGTTTTATTTCGTTGTATATGAGTTTTTTGTGAAAGAAATAAATTTATATTTTTGGTTTTTTACGAACAAAAAATGGTTTTCGTTTTAGGGGTTTTTAAATAGATACTTTAAAAATGAATAGGCTTTACGCTGTTTCACATACAAGAGATTCGCTTCATTCGCATAAGCTTCTTTTTCAAATGAAATTGCACGATACGCTTTTCTTTTGTCTTGTAAGAAAAGTAAGCGAACAAGAAATTCGATACCATACCAAAGGTAGAAGGGTAAAATAAGTAATTCGAGCTGTTGTTTTAGATGGATGCGTTCGTGATTGACGAGGATAGGATCCTTGGCAAAAGAAGCTTCTTTGTAAATAATAAAGGGATATAAAGTAATTGCTGCTATGTGTTTAGGCAGACAAGTGCAAACGATAACCGCATTTTTTTTCTTCATATTTAGTTGCTTAAGGCAAAAATAGCAACGCAAATTACGCTTTTTTTCGTCTTCTTTTGATTCCAATACGCGTACTTCTAATTTGATCCACAGCATGATGGCGTAAATATTCGTGATGCAAGAGCCAACCGCCAATTCCTCCGAGCAAACTTCCGATGACAATATCGATTAAACGCGCTTGAATTAAAGCATTTGGTGAGTGAATCAACGAACTACCTGCTTCCGCTAATAGAACGGTTAAAGCGGTAATAAAAACGACTGCAATGGCATAATTGCGCGAGATAAAGATTTCAATGATAAATTGCAAAAGCATAATACAAATACACAAATAGAGCGGATTTTGTGAAATTGAAATGAGTACCCAACATACACCAATGCCGATAAAAGTACCTGCAATGCGATGTAAGGCTCTTTGCCAAACGTGGTATACGGAAATTCCCTGCATAATAGCCAAACATGAAATGGGAATCCAATAGGGATTATTGAAATGCAATAGATTACCGATTAATAAAGATAAAGTCATAAAAGCTCCTACAATAAGGGAGCGAATCAAATAATCTACTTGTGTTTTTAGAGGTACAGGTTGAATAATGCGTACAGGCGTTTTAGAGATGTATTTGCGTCCAACAATAAAACTGTAAATTAAGGCTAGGGTACAAGCAAAAATAGTTCCTAATACAAAGTATCCAATGCGGGTGGCTATTGTATTAAAATCAAAAGGGGTGTTACTGGCCATGGAAGCAATCATGATGAAGAAAAAACTTCCTGGAGGTGGCATAGAAAAATAGAGGGACAACCAATGCATTGCTGTGGCGAATAATCCAAAAACTAGAGCAGATACAATAAAATTAAAACTAAAAATCACTCCGACAACGTAGGAAAACATAAAGCCAAACGAACAGACTAACATGATAAACATACGTTGAGGTGTCGGTAAATTGGAAGGGAGATATAGGATAACTAAACCTGCTAAACAAGCCAATAAACCGGCTTGTAGATTGTTAAAGTACCACCCCACTAATAAGGGAACTCCAATCGCAAACATGGCCATAAAGGGAATATGCCACAAACGATCACTGTGTTTGAGTTGGAATAAATTTTTACCTTCTTGCTTGAGTAGTTGTACAAAGGCATTATTGCTCATGGTTGAAATCGGATTTACAGTCTAATGGAGATACACTGTTTGGTTTGAATGGGTAATCAAAACGAGTGCAAAGGTACAATATGTAAGAGCGAATTACAATTGAAAATCAGACTCTTTCTTTTGTTTGGAAATAAAGAAAGGGCTGAATATAACTCAGCCCCTTTTTAGTTTTGGTGAAGGATGGATTTGAATTCGTTTAAGCGATTTTCAAATTCCTGTTGTAGTGTATCATTGATGATGTTTCCATCTTTAAAATTCTCTTGAAAACTCGGTAATGAGAAATGAGATTGAATATTTCCTCCGAAGAAAGGGAATATTGTTTTGGCTGATTCCATTACAAATTGTCCTCCTCTAGGTCCAGGTGAAGTAGAAAGCAAGAACATGGGTTTTTGTTGAAATAAAGCTTTATCGGCACGGGACCCCCAGTCAAAAATATTTTTGAAAGCTGTACTAAAGGTTCCGTTGTGTTCGGCTAATCCAATAATTAAAGCATCGCTCTCTTTTAATAGTTGGTTAAAAGCGAGAGCTTTTGCAGGAATACCCTCTTGATTTCGCTCTGGAGAATAAATGGGCATTTCGTAATCGTTGAGATCTAATACTTGTATCTCGTGTTCTTGTAAAGTATGTAAAGCGCTTTTTACCAATTCTAGGTTAATGGATTGGGTGCTATTCGTTGCGGCAAAGGCTGTAATTTTCATGGTTGAATCTTGTTTTATTGTTGTACAAAGGTAGGGGGAGATTAAAAAAAGTTACTTAATCTAGAATAAGAAGTGATGGTTTTCTGTAAAGAATTAACTGTTTGCCCTTTGTACTAAGGTAGTAGGAAATAAGAAAGGGGATAATAAAATAGAGATAAAAAAAAACTGCGAAACATTGTTTCGCAGTTTTTAATATTATTTGTCGATTGACCCAAGTACGCGTTGCATAAAACTGTTTAAAGCTTCTTTTTGCGTAGCACCTTCTTTCATTAATTTTTGAACTTCTAGTGCACCGTACATATTGGAAATTAATTCGCCAATTACGTCTAATTCTTCGTCTTTTAATGAGGGAACTTCCGTAAGGTTTTCCAATACTTCTAGGGTTTCAATGATATAATCTTGGTCATTTTGCTCAATAAATTGAGTCAAATGTTTAATTACAGGTAATTTCATGCTAGTCGTTTTTAGGATTAAGCGATTTCACCAACTAATTCGTGTAAAACTTCTGTTTTATTCGTTTGCGTTTGGTTTACTAATTTTCCATTTACGAAAGTAGCAAATGTTGGTAGATTACTTACGTCCGCTAATTTTCTAGATTCAGGGAACTTCTCAGCATCTGCAATTACAAATGTAATGTTCTCTTTTTCTGTAGAAAGCTTTTTAAACTTCGGTTTCATAATTCTACAATTACCACACCATGTAGCTGAAAATTGAACAACTACTTTTTCATTTTGACCTACAATTTCTTGTAAGTTATCTTGATCTAATTCTAAAAGCATTTTTTAAGTTTTTTTACGTTAGTACTTCTTAGTGTTTGCTTAAGTAATCAGCAACACCTTTTCTGTCAGCATTCATTGCATCTTTTCCTTCTTCCCAGTTTGCTGGACATACTTCACCATGTGTTTGAACGTGAGTGTAAGCATCAATTAAACGTACATATTCGTTTACATTTCTTCCTAATGGCATATCGTTTACTGACTCGTGGAAAATTTTTCCTGTTTCATCAATTAAATAAGTAGCTCTGTATGTTACGTTTGATCCTTCGATTTGAACTGAATCCAACTCTTCGTTGTATACTTCGCTCTCTACGTCTAAGATTCCTAATACAGAAGATAAGTTTCTTTGTGTATCAGCGATGATTGGGTAAGTAACTCCTTCAATACCTCCGTTGTCTTTTGCTGTGTTTAACCAAGCAAAATGTACTTCGTTTGTATCGCAAGACGCTCCAATTACCATTGTATTTCTTTTTTCAAATTCAGGAAGAGCTTCTTGGAAAGCATGTAATTCTGTAGGACATACGAAAGTGAAGTCTTTTGGATACCAGAATAATAATACTTTTTTGTTATTTTTTGTCGCTTCTTCGAAAATGTTGATTCTTAAATTATCACCCATTTCTGAAATTGCATCTACTGTAATGTTTGGAAACTTTTTACCTACTAAAGACATAATGTTTATTTTTTAAAAGTTAATATTTGTTTTTTATTTCTTATTTCTAGTACAAAAGTAGCCCACAAAAGTGGTTTGTACTATTATTTTTGATTATTGTTTTTTATTTTACTATAAGTTTTATTTATAGTGATGAGAAGTGTTTTTTTTACTGTATACTGAACTGTAAAATAAATTTCGACAAAACTAAATATACGAATAAAAAACGAACTTTAGTGTGAAGGATTTGTTATAAAATCTAAACTTGTTAGCCGTAATCAGTTATCGGTTATCGGTTATCAGTTAACAGTGAAAAAACAAAAATGCAACCAATCCTCAACAATCAACCTTTAATAATCCTTCTAATTTTAATATCAAAAGCAGCGTACAATAAAGTTACAAATGGACTGAGATAATTAAAAAAGGCATAGGGTAAATAGGTCAAGGTTGGAATGCCGAGTACACCTGCGTGATAAGCTCCACAAGTATTCCACGGAATTAATACAGAGGTTACGGTTCCTGAATCTTCAAGCGTTCTACTTAAATTTTCAGGTGCAAGTCCTTTTTGTTTATAGGCTTCTGCAAACATTTTTCCAGGTACCACAATCGATAAATATTGATCTGAAGTGGTAATATTAACAGCTAAACAACTGGCTACCGTACTTGCGAATAAACCGAATAAGCTACTGGCAATCGACAATAAAGCAGTGGATATTTTCTGTAGTGCTCCAATAGCTTCCATCGTTCCACCGAAAAACATGGCACATAATATTAACCAAACAGTATTGAGCATACTAGCCATTCCACCTGCTTCAAATAATCCGTTTAGGCTTTCTAAAGGCGATAAAATGCGAATATCTGTGGTTAAGGCTAACATTGTTCCTTTATAGGCATTATAGAAATTAAATTCTTCCCCTCCTGCAACAGCCACTACAATATTGGGTTGAAAAATTAAGGCAAACACAGCACCCAATAGGGTTCCAATTAGCAAGGCTGCGATGGGTTGTACTTTTTTTACAATCAATACAATTACCAATATGGGCACAATAAAAAGTAGAGGTGTAATATGAAAGGTCGCGCGAATCGCTTCTAGGGTTTCGGTTGTGTTCACCTGACCTTCTGCACCGTAAATGAATCCTAAAATGATAAACAAAATTAAGGTGACAACATAGGTAGGTACTGTGGTGTACAACATATAGCGAATGTGGGTAAATAAATCGGTTCCCGCCATAACAGGGGCTAAATTCGTTGTATCGGATAAAGGTGATAGCTTATCTCCAAAATAGGCACCTGAAACGACAGCTCCACCGATGACTCCCAAGGGCATACCCAAAGCATTACCAATGCCCACAAGGGCAATACCAACAGTGGCGGAGGTCGTCCATGAACTACCTGTAGCAATGGATATAATCGACGTAATAATCACACAAGCAGGCAAGTAAATGGATGGATGTAAAATCTCTAAACCATAGTAAATCATACTCGGTATAATACCACTCAACAACCAAGTACCGGATAAAGCTCCTACAAGGAGTAAAATGTAAATGGCATTGGAGGTATCGCGCACATTATTGACAATCTGTTGCAGTATTTTGTCGTAAGAAACGCGATTGTACATGCCTACTATAATAGCAATAGCACCTCCTAAAAGTAAAATAAACTGATTGGTGCCCGACAAGGCATCATCCCGGAATACAAAAACATTGATAGCCAATAATACAACGAGTAATACGACAGGGATTAACGATTGTGTTAGTGAAATAGGCTTTTCTTGTTTTTCTTGCATTTCGAGTTCTGTTTAGAAAATGAATAATATAAAAAGTAAAAGTACTTCTTTTTGATGAGTACTCGCTTATTATCTACACAAACTGTACCAAAAAGGATTTGCTTAATTGGTTAAACCATCTAATCTTCCTAACCTATTAAATATATATATTCTTTAATCGATTATCTAACGAAAATGCAACTTCACAAAGAGCAACTTCACAAAAAAACAAAAAAACAGCATGATACCGAATTAAACGTTGAAAATGATTTTTATTCCATTGTTATCTAGTAATTTTGTAACATATAAATTCTATAGCATATGATAGTTAGAGACAAAAAGCATATTGTTCAAATGCTTTTTATTTGGAAAGGATCTGTGTTGAAGAAGATTGCCCCTACCTTACTCGCCATCTTTCTTTTTTCTTGGTTGGTCTATTGGAGTCACTACTTTTTTCCGGATGTTATTATACCTTTAAATGTGGGAGCCTTTGCCTTAGTTGGAATTTCCTTGGCTATTTTCTTAGGTTTTTGCAATAGTGCAGCTTACGATCGCTATTGGGAAGGACGAAAACAATGGGGGAGTTTGGTTATCCACAGTCGCTCTTTAGCTTTTCAGCTTTTGCATTTCATTAAAGAAGATGAGACTTTTACTTTAAAAGAGAAGCAAAAGGGAATCCAATTGATTATTGCGTTTTGTTATGCCTTAAATAAACAATTGAGAAATAAAACGGATTTAGCTATCGTTCGCTCGTATCTAACGGAAGACATGTATCAGGAAATGTTGACCAAGCGTTTTAAACCCGCTTTCTTGTTGAGTGAATTGACTAAATGGGTGAATGAACAGCAACAAGCAGGACGTATAGATACCATCACTCAAGCGAGAATTGACCAAAATATAGAGCAATTGTCCATGGTATTAGGGGCTTGTGAACGCATCGTACACACTAAAATTCCATTTGTTTACTTTGTCATTTTACATCGTACTGTTTATGTGTATAGCTTTCTCCTTCCTTTTGGTTTAATCGATTTGATTGTATGGACCATGCCGTTTTTTGTGACTTTTGTCGCGTATACGTTTATTGCCTTGGATGCAGTTGTCGCTGAAATTGCAGAGCCTTTTGGTGAAGAAGAAAACGATTTAGCCTTGGATCAAATGTGCAGCAATATCGCCTATTCCTTGTCCGAAATTTCAGGATTAGAACTTCCTGCTTTGGTATTACCCAACGAGAATTATATTGTAAAATAAGAAGGTACAACCAGTAAAATAAAGAAAACACGCAAGTTAGGCGTGTTTTTTTTGTACTTAAGCCAAAGTAAACTCTTTTTTATTAAGAAAAAATTAACGCAATAAAGATAGAAAAAAAGTACCCTATTCGCATTATTTTTTTTGTCTTGTAAATTATTTTTGCTTAGTTTTTATCTAATGATATATGAGTGACTTTGAAGTAAATTCATTTTATGAGTTAATAATACACGATTTAGTGAATCGTGGTTACTCCGTGGTTGATTGTTTTTTCACAGAAAAGGAAATCGACCTGTTGCGCGCAAACTTTTTTATGAAACAAGATTTGCAAGTGTTTAAAAAAGCAGCAATAGGACAAGCAAGTGAGGAACAAATAGTAGAAGAGGTGAGAGGGGATTTTATTCTGTGGTTGAACGAGCAAACACCTGATGAGGTCGAGGCAATGTACTTCCAAAAGATGAATGAATTTATTGCTTATGTCAACCGCACTTGTTTCTTGGGAATCAAAGAGGGAGAATTTCACTATGCGAATTATCCTGTAGGAACAGGTTACCAGCGTCACTTGGATGTTTTTCACAAAGATACGCGTCGTACATTGTCTGTCGTACTTTATTTAAATGAGAAGGATTGGACACCAGCCAATGGGGGAGAACTAGTGTTGTTCTTACCCGATGAAGAAGGAAATGAACGAGAGGAAATTGTGTATGCACTTCCTGGGCGATTGGTGATTTTTGACAGCAAATCCATCGAACACGAAGTTCGAACCGTTCATAAACCTCGTTATAGTATTACGGGATGGTTGAAAACAAGATAAAGTAAAGCTAGGGAAACCTAGCTTTTTTTTGTGTAGTTGTGCAATATTCGATTGAGTTAGAAAGGAGGGGAGTAAAGGTTTTAGTAAGAAGTTAGGAAGGAAGAAACTCGTAGTTTGTTTGATCAAAGAGCATTAAATAGAGCTAAGTCTCTATTTATATAGGACGAACGCCTTGCAACTCCCACTGAAGTATGTTTTTAATTGATTCGATATAAAAGGATCACAAATACTTAATTTGACTATCTTGTAGGCGAAAATTAGCGACTATTAAATTTTTTCTACAACAAGAATGAAGTGTAAAAAATCAAATAATACAAGGGTAAAGCAATTCATTCCTATTTGCTTTGTTGGGCTAGTAATTTTGTTTTTAACCGCTTGTAATGAAAGCGTAGTGACGGGATTTAACAAGGTAGATAAAAATTATAGTTTCAGGTCGATAGAAGTTAAACATACTAGTGAACTACAATTAAAACGCTATTTTTTTAGGGAAAAGTCAGATTCAGTTTATACGGTGATCGCGTATAACAGTGGGGAAGTTGATCGAGGTTGGACGTATAAATTTAAGAGGATTGGCGATTGGTATTTTGAAAATAAAAATCAAAGTGTAGATAGTATAGTGAATTATATCACCTATTGTGGTGGACTCCATCACATGAATACCATTAAGCATTTTTATAACAATGAACCCCAATTAGACAGCGGTTTTTGGCATGAATTTGTCTATGATTCAATTGATATTAGACGAAAAAAAGCGTTTGAGTTAGAACTAAAGGTCAATTACGATAAGACACGATATGAAGGAACTATGTATTTGTGTTTATTTAATAATCCTGTGTATCATGCTGATTATTGTGATTTCAAATCCTTTACTAAGGATAGTATATTTTCCTATGGGGATGATTTTTACAATGTTCGAATTACTCCCCAAGATCAAGGAGTCAATTCAATTCAAGGATATTATACGTTATTACCTAAAAAACAACGCAAAATAGATGAAAGTAAAAATCTAAAGGTTGTTTTCTTTAGATTGGATTTTGATGCAAAGTAAAATGCTAGTATTTTGGAATATGAGAACAAAGTGGAAAATAATTGGTTTTGTTTTTTTATCTTGTTTGGTTTATTTTTCAATACACCCAATTGTACTTGATTATACGAAGCCAACTCAATTTCCTTTAGCTAGTAAACAGTTGAAGAAGGAAAAAGGAGAAATGTTTATGCTGAATGATTTAGTACAACCGAGCGAAAATATGGATTTTACGATTTATTTGATACTAAACCAAGAGGATAATACGTTCGTAAAACAAGGATTTAAGAGCAATCCTATTTTGAAAATATCGGATCAAGCGATTATTTCTAACTTTTTAAGTGAAAAACTCACCTACACTGATACGGATGTTGCGACTGTTCAGAACAAAATAGTTTTATGTGCTAATGGTCGTGTTGTGTTAGAGTTTGCAGTAGCAATCACACCAAATAGTATAGGCATACAAAATCAGGAGACGGGTTGGGCCACGTTCAATAACCCGCAAGAGGCTCAGTCGCTTTTGCAAAAATGCACGAGATATAATTATCCTATTTTACTGCTTAAAAATTAAGAGGAAGAAAGACAGAAGAACTAGAGGTTTATCATTTACAACTTTAATATGCCAAAAGTAATCACCGTACCAAAAGATCAAGCAGCACAAGATGCTTTAAATTATGATTACGCTGCATCTGAGCAATTGATTGAGCTTGAATTAACAAAAGAAGAGTTCGAAGAGTTGTGGAATGATGATGTTTTTACTGCTATTAATCGAATAACAGGAAGCAATATTGATGATTTTGAAGATGAACATATTATGGATCTTCAGGTAATAGAACATGTGTGGAATGAATTAAAAACAAATCAAATCGCTCCAACAAATATTCTTCAAATGTTTGAATTAGCTTTAATACACAAAACAAGTATTCACTTTTATTTTTAAATTGATAAGATGCTGGAATATATAAAAAAAATAATTTTAATTGTCCTTACCTTTAGTTGTTTGTTCAGCTGCAAAAAATCAAAAGAATATAAAGCATCTTCGATAGAACAAGTTGATTATGGCACTTTATATTTTGTGAGATTTCAGGTTAATACAGATCGAGCGGTTAGTTGTAATAATTTTATGAATGAGTTAGGGTTTATTACCTCCTATTTCAAAATACAGAAGCAAAGTTTTATAGATGAATTGTTGAGTAATCCGATGATTGAAGGAGAATCTGGAGATGATTATGGTATGGATGTACGATATCGAATTGAATTAAAAGATAAAATCATTTGTATTGATAATTTCGGTAATTATTCTATTGATAATAAGTATAGAGGTACACTCAGTAATTTTCAACTTTTGTTGAATTATGTTGAAATGAATAGGGAAAATAGTATTAAGTTAGAAGAGGATTTTTCTTTGATTAATGATTAGTCTAATAGAAAGAGTAAGGCATTGCCTCAGTCTTCGTAAAATGGTCAAGATGAAATTTAAACATAGTTGGAGACTCTATCCTTTACTCTTGATTTTTGGAGTCTTTTTTTATTTTCATATTACGGGTAAAAGAAAAAGAATGGAGTTTTATGAAAGAGCAATAAATGAAAAAATAATAGATTCTAACGATTGGCAAAAACGAACCATAACCTATTATTTAGAAAGTGGTTTAGAAATCAATTGCACGCCAGTAGATCATTGGAATATAAATGTGGGAGATTCTCTTGTTAAAACGGAAAATACTGCGTTGTTTACTATTTATAAAAAGAATACGGAAGGCGTTTATTTCCGATACGGATCGTTTGATTTATAAGTGTTTCGGTTAAGGTTTGTACTATGAGAAATATAAAAAAAGCAGGAGCAATATTTTTTATCCTTTTCATGATTGGATTGATTGTTTTTTGTGAAAGAAAGAGTTATTGGGAAAGAACTACCTTTAGAAAAGAAGCGATTAATTCATATATCATTCAAAAAAGAAGTAATTGGACGGGAGGACGAAGTTATGATTATCTTCTCCCAAATAACATTGTACTTACACTTCCTAATAATCAGAATTTAGTAAAAGGAGATTCTATTTCAAAAAAAAGCAATACCTATCGTTTTTCTGTTTATAGAAAAGATACAGTAGGACAATATAGGTTTTACAAAGATTATGATATCCAGTAGCTTAATAAGAGAAAGACTCTATTTGTTGCGAATATGGAATAGATGTTTTGATACTGGAGTGTCAAATGCAGACAAAAAATAGAATCACTGAAGACAAACTCAAACTCACAAAAGCACAAAAGCACAAAAAAACAAAAACACTCTCCCATTATTTTCAGTATTTTTGTTCATTACAGACAAGTGAACTACATCTTTTGTCTTTTAAAAATAAACTATGTTTGATTTTCGGTTAAAGGTTTTTTATACAGTAGCAAAAAGGGAAAGCTTTACCAAAGCAGCCAAAGAGCTACTCATCTCCCAACCAGCCGTTTCTAAACATATTCGAGAGATTGAATCTCACTATCAGACGAAACTTTTTGTGCGCGACGGTATTACGATTCGCTTAACCGAATCAGGGCGATTGCTGTATACCTATGCGGAGGATATTTTTTCCACTTATCGCAATTTAGAATTCGATATGCATGCACTCAATGCAAAAATGGGAGGCAATCTGCGTATCGGGGCGAGTACAACTGTTTCTCAATACGTTTTACCTCCTCTTTTGGCGGAATTTAGAGGAAAAGTTCACGATATACACTTGGATATCCTTTCTGAAAATTCAGCCGTAATAGAGCAGTTGTTATTGAGTAAAAATATAGATGTGGGAATTGTTGAAGGATGTTCCAAAAATCCGCAGATTAAGTATATCGATTTTATTGATGACGAAATTGTCTTGGTATGTCGAGCAGAAAATCCCAAGTTTAAAACGGGAATTATTGAGCCTGAAGAACTCAAAGACTATTCCTTTTTACTGAGAGAAACTGGATCAGGTACCCTAGATGTTATTGAAAGTAATCTGAATCAAGTCGGTATTTCACTCAATCAATTGCGCAATGAAATGAACTTTTCCAGTACAGAAAGTATTAAGATGTATCTGAAGCATTCTGATAGCTTCGCTTTTCTTTCCATTCACGCTATTTTAAAAGAATTAAAGTATAATGAATTGGTTGTCGTGGATATTAACGGATTGGATATCCGTAGAAAATTCAGCATTGTACAGCGCCAAGGGCAAGAAAGTGCCTTGGTAGAACTGTTTATTCGATTCATTAAATCGTATAACCTAAAGTTATAGCCGATAACTATTATGTATTTTTTTCGCCTTTCTAGATGATTGACCTTTGTAGGGTAGAAAATAGATACACGATGACTATACAAAATAACAATACAGTTCTAGGGAGTAAAATCATTTTAATCGGTTTAGCCGTTTTGAGTTTGTTTCCCTTTATCTCTTCCGCCACTGCTTTAGTTTTGGGGATTATATACGCCCAAATCTTTGAAAACCCTTATGGCAAACAAACGAAAAAAGCGACGGGACTACTGTTAAAGGTTGCCGTGGTAGGGTTGGGGTTTGGGATGAATATCTACAGCGCTTTAGCAGCGGGAAAAGATGGATTCGTCTTGACTATTTTTTCAATCTTCTTAACCTTAATCTTGGGATTTGGAATAGGAAAACTATTGAAAATTGACAAGAAAATATCGTACTTAATTTCTTCGGGAACTGCTATCTGTGGAGGTAGTGCTATTGCAGCCGTATCCCCAGTGATTGATGCAGATGAAAAACAAATATCCGTTGCTTTGGGAATTGTATTTGTCCTTAATTCTATTGCTTTGATTATCTTTCCTCCCATAGGACATGCGTTGGGGCTGAGTCAAGTAGATTTCGGACTTTGGTCTGCGATCGCCATTCACGATACGAGTTCTGTAGTCGGTGCAGCTGCTAAATATGGAGATGAAGCCTTAGAAGTAGCTACAACGGTTAAATTAGCCCGTGCCTTATGGGTGATTCCGGTTGCCTTTTTATCTACCATGCTTTTCAAAAACAAAGGGTCAAAGGTGAAAATTCCCTATTTCATTGGATTGTTTATCCTTGCTATGCTAGCTAATTCTTATATTCCTTTTATTCAACCTTTAGGTCCTTATATTGTAGAATTATCCAAAGCCGCATTGACATTAACCCTCTTTTTAATCGGTACGTCATTATCCTTTCGAACCGTAAAAAACGTAGGGGCAAAACCCTTTATTGAAGGCGTTTTGTTGTGGGTGTTTATTTCGGTAAGTTCGTTAGCGTATATCTTATATCTGTAGAGGAGTTATCGGTTATGAGTGATCTGTTATCGGTTAACAGATCACTCATAACCGATAACAGGTAACCATAAAAAAACGGCAATTTTTCAATTGCCGTTTTTTTATTTATACTTGAATAACACCTAAGTTGAATGGTTTCTCGATAGGCGCGTGATTCGCCGCTTCAATTCCCATAGAAATCCACTTTCTCGTATCTAGTGGGTCGATGATAGCATCGGTCCAAATGCGAGCAGCAGCATAATAAGGTGAAACTTGTTTGTCGTATTTCGCTTTAATTTTATCGTATAATTTTTGTTCTTCTTCAGCCGATAATTCTTCCCCTTTTGCTTTTAGAGAAGAAGCTTCGATTTGCAGTAATACTTTGGCTGCTTGAGCACCACCCATTACCGCAAGTTCTGCACTTGGCCAAGCAAAGATTAAACGCGGATCATAAGCCTTTCCACACATTGCATAGTTACCTGCACCATATGAATTTCCTACAACTACCGTAAATTTAGGAACAACAGAGTTTGAAACGGCATTCACCATTTTTGCTCCATCTTTGATGATTCCTCCGTGTTCTGATTTAGAACCAACCATGAATCCCGTTACATCTTGTAGGAATACCAATGGAATTTTCTTTTGGTTGCAATTGGCAATAAAACGAGTAGCCTTATCTGCAGAGTCGGAATAAATTACTCCTCCAAACTGCATTTCTCCTTTTTTCGTTTTTACCACTTTGCGTTGGTTGGCAACGATTCCAACCGCCCATCCATCTATACGAGCATATCCTGTAATGATCGATTGACCATATCCTTCTTTGTACTCTTCAAATTCAGACTCGTCAACCAAGCGTTTGATGATTTCCATCATATCGTATTGTTCCGCACGGGATTTGGGTAAAATACCATAAATCTCATTCGGATCAGCAATTGGTTTCTTTGCTGCAATACGGTTGTATCCTGCCTTGTCAAAATCACCAATCTTATCTACTATATTTTTGATGGTATCTAAAGCGTCTTTATCGTCTTTTGCTTTGTAATCTGTTACACCTGAAATTTCACAGTGTGTAGTCGCGCCACCTAGCGTTTCATTGTCGATACTCTCTCCAATAGCCGCTTTTACTAAATAGCTTCCTGCTAAGAAAATACTTCCCGTTTTATCAACGATTAAAGCTTCATCGCTCATGATAGGTAAGTAGGCTCCTCCAGCAACACAACTCCCCATTACAGCAGCGATTTGCGTAATGCCCATGCTACTCATGATGGCGTTGTTTCTGAAAATTCTTCCAAAGTGTTCTTTGTCAGGAAAAATTTCATCTTGTAAGGGTAAATAAACCCCAGCACTATCTACCAAATAGATAATCGGTAATTTATTTTCTATTGCGATTTCTTGTGCGCGTAAATTTTTCTTTCCAGTAATCGGAAACCAAGCACCTGCTTTTACAGTAGCGTCATTGGCTACAACGATACACTGTTTTCCTTTGATATAACCTATTTTGACTACAACACCAGCTGAAGGACATCCTCCGTGTTCTTCATACATTTCATCTCCCGCAAAAGCACCAATCTCTATACTATTTGTCTTGGGATCTAATAGATAGTCAATGCGTTCTCTGGCTGTCATTTTTCCTTGTTGGTGTAATTTTTCAATTCTTTTTTCACCTCCACCAAGTTTAACTTTTGCTAGTTTTCGTTTTAAATCTGAAAGCAATAACTTGTTGTGATCTTCGTTTTTATTGAAGTTAATATCCATAGTTATTTAGGTTGTTGTATAATGTTATTAGTTTTCGCTAAAGTACAAAATTAAAATATATCGGAATACTAATCTTCTTACTATTCACGAATGCTTAAACATCAAAGCGAATCAGAATGAGAAGCTCAACTTAAAAACAAGAGAGGAGAGAATTGAATGCTTTTTTTGTTAAATTAATTGGTTGATAATTAAAGATGAAAAATGAAGATTCGAGATTTGTTTGCACTATGGATTAAACTGATAGCAAACTGAATGACCATGAGTCATTTGCCAAATTTTCTCAGTAATAGTTGGTATTGGTTTAAATCTAGTGCTGTTGAAAATCCTTATGAATACGTACAAACGGGCAACTATTGGTTCGTCAGTGTATTCAATTTAATTATGGGGTGTTTTTTGGTTAGCAATAGTCGTAAAATCGCTTTTTGGTTTGTAAAGAGTACAGAAATAAAATGATTTTTTTAAGTTGCTGATTTTTATGTGTTTATGTGGTTTTTATGGAAAGAAGAGGTATTGGTTTATTATTCCAATGTTACCTTAATGTTAAGTGATTGTATCTAAACTAGAGTAAGGTTAAGTTTTTAAGTAGCTGTAATTCAGTAAATAAAGGGGTTTGGTATGAGGAAAACCGAGATAAACCGTGTTTTGACGTAAAAATTAACGTTAAGGAAACATTCGCTTGATTTTATTGCGTAATTTTGCCTCTGTTTATAACATATATTTTATATAATGTCATTGAATAACATTTTTCAATTTTTAGTTCCAAAGGACAAAACGTTTTATCCTTTATTTGAACAAGCAGCTATTAAGCTTAAGAAATTATCAGAAACGCTGAATGAGGCTGTGCACACACCAGCAAAAGAAAGAGAAAAATTACTTAAAGATGTTGAGGTAATTAAGGTAGAGATCGAGGCGATTGCACAAAAAACGAGAATCGAATTAGGGAAAAACTTCATCACTCCTTTTGATAGAGAAGATATCCATAATTTGATTACTGCGGTGGATGATGTAGCGGATCACTTATCTGATGCTGCTTCTCGTATGAGATTGTATCAAATTGACAAAATCACAAAACCTTTGCGTAAATTGACTGAAGCAAACTTAGAAGCTTGTAGTGAAGTACACAAAGGACTATTACATTTAAAAGACTTAAAAAAGCTAGAAGAGTTAGCAACTGTATGTAAAAACATTTCACGCTTAGAGAGAAAAGCGGATAAAGTTTTTGATAAGGCCGTAGCAGATATTTTTGAAAACGAAAATAACGCGATCGAAATTATAAAATACAAAGAGGTAATGGTGGCATTAGAAACGGCTACAGATAGTTGTAGAGACGTGGCTAACGTTTTAGAAACTGTTATCGTGAAATACTCTTAATGATCTAGCGCAAGTATATGGAATTTTTTACAGAAATATTGAGTAATCAAAGTGGGATAATGCTAATTGTTATTATTGTATTGGCCCTAGGATTTGATTATATCAATGGTTTTCACGATGCCGCAAACTCAATTGCTACGATTGTAACAACACGAGTTTTGACGCCTTTCCAAGCCGTGCTTTGGGCGGCGGCTTTTAACTTCGCAGCTTATTTTATCTCCTTATACATTATTGGTGAATTTAAGATTGGTAATACCATCGCCAAATCTGTAAACGAGAACTTTATTAGCTTAGAAGTTATTTTTGCAGGTCTTATTGCTGCAATTATTTGGAATTTAGCAACTTGGAAGTTGGGTATTCCTTCTTCTTCTTCTCATACCTTAATTGGAGGTTTTATTGGAGCTGCCGTTGCTCACGCAGGTGGTTTCTCCATTGAGGGAGTGGATGTTGTGGTGTACTCTAAAGTAGTTCCAATCTTCTTATTTATTTTTGGTGCTCCTTTATTAGGTTTAATACTCGCTTATTTTATCACCGTTGCTATTATGTGGATTTGTAGAAATCAAAACCACTATAAATGTGAGAAGTGGTTTAAACGCTTGCAATTAGTTTCTTCTGCTTTATTCTCATTAGGACACGGAGGAAATGACGCGCAGAAAGTAATGGGTATTATTGGTGCTGCTGTAATTTTCTATCACGTTAATGTAGATATGGACCCAGATTATTTAGTTGAGGGAGTAGATACCTTTAAAGTGTTCGTAGAGCACTGGTGGTGGGTTCCTTTGGCTTCTTTCTTATTTATTGGTTTAGGAACACTATCTGGTGGATGGAAAATCGTTAAAACCATGGGAAGTAAGATTACGAAAGTAACACCTTTAGAGGGAGTTGCTGCGGAAACTGCAGGAGCTGTTGCCTTATATGTAACAGAACATTTAGGTATTCCTGTTTCTACAACACATACCATTACGGGTTCAATCATCGGGGTAGGTGTAACAAAACGCGTATCAGCAGTGCGTTGGGGTGTTACGATAAACCTATTATGGGCTTGGATTTTGACAATACCCGTATCAGCTATCATCGCTATGATTGTATATTATATCGTAGCTGCAGTGGTTTAATTTGATACAAATTTTAGAATATATTGAAAAGGAATGATTGAAAAATCATTCCTTTTTTTGTTTTTATTCCATATGAATTCTTAGCGTAATTGAAAGGTAATCTGAAGAAATGAAACAAAAATCAACTACCTAATGATGTAGGTTAATCCTGACTGGGTTCACTTAATTCCAGATTTTTAAAAAGTTCATTTTTTTAAAAAACACAATATCTTCTCATCGATCAAAAAGGTAAATACGAATTTACGCTTTAGCTTTTTACAGTTTACATGTCTCTTTTTTTACATCTTTCGTTGTTTTGTACCGTTAAATAAGTAAAGAATGAGAATGAAAGAAAAATTGGCCATAGGGCTTTTGATTTTTGGAATTACAATGGTTCAGGCACAAGAGAATATTGGTATTGGAACATTACAACCCCATACTTCCGCAATTTTAGATGTCAACGCAACAGATAAAGGTATACTGTTTCCCAGAGTTGCCTTGAGTAAGGAAACTATTTTGTCCGGTGGCACAAATGCTGTCGGTGTGGTTGTTTTTAATACTGGTACAGCAGGTATTACCAAAAAGGGATTCTACTTTTGGAATGGAAGTAAATGGGAATTATTAGCCTTAGATTCAGAAATGACGATTGAAATTGAAACCATCAATCAAAAATTAGAACAAATTAAGAATCCAATCTTAGTTGTAGGTAACCCACCTGTTTTTGCCAATGAAATTATCGATAATAAACAAGTATATATCGGAAGATTTGATATTGAAGTAGGAAAACCTCAATCTACGATTCTTGAGTATAATACAACTATTAAAACGCCTTTAGTTATCGCTAATTTAAACAAAGTAATAGATGCTAAAATTTACGATGCTACAGGAGCTTTGGTGGTACAGAGTATTGCAAATATTACCACAAGTGATGGTCTCTCTTTCCATTTTGGTAATCCAAATATGTATACCGCATTACCAGTAGGACGTTATCAGTTGGTTTTGAAGTACAGTACTACGTTGCCAGCACCAACAAATTAAAAAATAGAAGAAGAAATCATAATAGTGAAAAGATGAAAAATAAAATACGAATTATCTTGTTTTTAGTCCTCGGATATGCACAATTGTCTTATGGACAAGTTGTAATTGGAGGAGCAACATATCCTGTGGAAGGAGCCTTATTGGATTTAAAAGAATACAAGGCCAATACAGAAAATGTGACAGCAGCTAAAGGATTGTTGTTTCCTCGGGTAAAGCTAACGAGCTTAACGAGCTTAGTTCCTTTGGTGCAAGTGGAAACAACTGAAAATAAAAAAGAACATATTGGTTTACAAGTTTATCATATAGGAGATAGTGAAATTCCAGCAGGACTAAAGGTATGGGATGGCGCTAAATGGATAGGCAGCGGTGGTGAAAAACAAGAACAGTGGATTTATATGCCTGCATTTCCCATTCAAATGCATCAAACAACAGAGCAAAAAATAAACCTCTATGAGGAATATAAAAAACAAATAGGTGATGTTAGTGGAATGATTATTTGGGAGGAAAGAGAAGTGAAATTTGTGATTACAGGGTACGACGCTACCGCTTTTAATACTGCGCCTCTTGTTAAAATAGAAAATGGCAAGCAATATTTAGTATACAAAGCTAAAGTAAATGGCGTAACAGCATCTAGTTATTTAAATATAATTATAGTGAAGATATAATGAAACAAAAAAACTATGTAATCGGATATTGTGGTTTGTTTTTTTTCTTTTTATCTACAATGGCATATGCACAATTGCCTTATGATAATACAGCGGTTTCAGAAGAGGAATTCAGTCTATTTGAAGGTTCTGGTATAGTTAATTTTAAACCGCATGGGATAGAATTAACGACTGGAGCGAATCAAACCAATGGAGTGTTTTTAGAAGAAGTGATATTTGCGTCTGAACGTGGATTTATCTTAGGATTTGATTATCTAATGACGGGAGTAGGTGGAAATTCAACAGACCGAGGTGCGAATGGGATTGCACTTGTTCTTTTTGATGCTAGTGTGAAAGATCTCAAAATAGGATCGAAAACTGCTGGATTGGGTTATAGCTATAGCAATGCTGTGAATACCAATCAAGCCGTACCTGGATTTACCAAAGGTTTTTTGAGTATTGGATTAGATTTGTATGGCGATTCGAAAAATCGAAAAAAATTAGATAATGAATTTAGAAATGGGATTGAAATCCCAAGCAAACAAAATAATCACATTACTGTTCGTGGTCAAGGAGATAAATTAGAAGGGTATCCTGTCTATATTTCACAAAGTGTTACAAATATTGAGGAACGTTATAAACTTAATTTACATACAGGGGAATATACGCAAAATTTTGAAACGCCTGATCCAAATGGATTTAGGTTTAAACTCAGAGAGAACAATATTAGTAATGAATTAGATCTCAATGCTTCTTTTGGACATCCTTCCTATCGCAGGGTTATTGTTAGTTTGTTACCTGCTAAAAAACTGCATGATATAGGATTTTACTTAAATGTCGATATGATTTATGGCAATAAAACAAGCCGAATAATAAATTCTTTTTTTATTCCATCGGAGGATATGATTAAATATCAAGAGGCTAGTTCAACTACTGCGAATGTTTTAAAGGAAAAATGGATCAGTACACCAGCATTATTTAAAGTGGGATTTACAGCAACTACAGGAACAATTTATCAAAAGCAGATCATTAGAAATATCAAAATTAACCTTCCTTTCGCTCCAATCGTAAAAGATGTAGAAGCTCCAAATGCCTGTATAGACCACACTACAACAATTGATGTACTAATGAATAGTATCGGTTTTGATACCAATAAATATGTTGGAGGGCAAGATATTGCTTCTTTAGGAAGTAATGAACATTTAGACCCCTTTAGTTTTCAGTTTTTGACCTTAGTGGATAGTGAACTCAGAAATACGTTAGAACCTTATGTTGCAATGACAGAGGCGGGTCGATATGAATACAGTCCCATCACAAAACAAGTTGTTTTTATCCCGAAAAACGGAATGACTTCTACTGAAGATACAATTTACTTCAGTATAAAAAATAAAAGAAAAGTAATAGGAGGAACCGATTTAGGTGGAGAGCAGTATCGATCAGAAGGTGCTAAGATTAAATTGAATTTCACTCATACTTGCAATAGCATTATCATGGTAAATGGAAGTGCTCTTTAAAAAAATGAAAATGAAAATACATCAAATAAAAAAAATACAAATTTTTCTATTGATCTTATTTGGAATCAATAGTACAACCTTTTATGCACAATACCCTTATTTTAATTCAGGACAGAAAGGAGATGATTTTAAGCTAATTGGAGAAAGTAGTCCTGGTTTGGTTACTTATACCGCTAAGGGAATAAAACTACTGGATAATCAACATCAATTTGTTGGTATTTATCTGGATAAATTGAGTTTTACTACGGAAAAAGGATTTATTTTAGAATTTGAGTTTGGATTAGATCAAGGTAGACAAGAAGGTGGGAAATATGGAGATGGTATTTCCATGGTACTTTTTGATGCCAATGAGAGAAACCCTCAAACAGGGGATAAAGGAGGAGCTTTGGGGTATGCACACACACAAAGATCTACAGGTTCTAATGCAGCAGGATTTACGAAAGGTATTTTTGGGCTGGGCTTGGATTTATATGGGAATAACAAGAGAATCATGCGTTTTCCTGGTGAAACGAGAAATGGAATTACACCCAATGATGATAATGGAAATTTTGTAGTGTTAAGAGGACCTTATAATCCCAATAATCTGTATGAAGGTTATCCTGTTCTTTTTGCAATCAATACCGTGAAGAATATTAACTTCTATTTGGATGCAAATACTGGAAAAGCGGTGAGTAATCAAAGAGGAGTTCTTGGAAAGCGCTTTCAAATTCACGGTGGACAAGATAATGCTAAGCCAGGAGAAGAGGGATATCGAAAGATTCGAATAGCATTTTACCCAGGGGTTGATGACTTCAGTGCAAAAAAAGGATTCTTTATTTCCGTAAATATCATAAATGGAAATTACGATTCTTCAGTTATTAGAAATTATTTTGTGCCCAAAGCGAGTTCGATTAAATACAAAGAGCAATTAGCAGATGGTTCATCCCCAGAAAGAAGACTGAATGTAAATATTCCTGCTAGTATGAAAATGGGATTTACTGGAGGAACAGGAACTGCCTCTATTCGCGCACACATTCGAAAGATATCATTGGTTTTGCCTTTTTCACCAGTCGTACAAGATATCAATATTCCCGATGTAATCAGAAGTCGTCCTTTTGTCTGTGAGCCTTTGTATAGCGCTGTGGGCTATGAAACCAATGTATACAAAGTTTTAAATCAGCCCAATCCTTCAACTGTCTTTCTGGATTTTGCTTCTTTTCGCTTTAAGATTTTTGAAGAAGCTACAAAAACCTATGAACTTACTAGTGATCCCTATAAGTTAGAAGTGCCTAGAGTGGGGGAATTTAATTATAATAAAGATAATGGAGAAGTAACTTTTATTCCGGTTGAAGGATATAAAGGAACAAGTTATACGTTTTATTACGATATTAAAAATAAAAAACCAGCAAAAGGAGTAGATATTAGTACGGAAGAATATCGATCTGCAACAGCTTCAGTAACATTGAATTTTACAGATGAAATTCCATTGTATCGCAATCCACCTTTGTTGGTAAATAAAGGAGTGAACAAAGTAAAGTAAACTATTTGGGTTCAAATGAAAAACGCTTAGTCTTTTTTGACTAAGCGCTTTTTATTCAATTGTTTATTACAATTGAAAAGCTTTTTTGATATCTTCTACTCGGTCTAATTTTTCCCAAGTAAATAATTCAACTTCTACTTGTTTTGTTTCTCCTCCTGGACGAGTAAAGGTCTTCGTTACCACTTGAGGTTTGCGTCCCATGTGTCCATAAGCAGCTGTTTCGCTGTAAATAGGGTTGCGTAATTTTAGACTTGTTTCGATAAAGTATGGACGTAAATCGAAAAGTTCACTTACTTTTTTAGCAATCTCACCATCTGTTAGATTTACTTTGGAAGTACCATACGTATTTACGTATACTCCCGTTGGTTTTGCGATACCAATAGCATAAGAAACTTGTACTAATACTTCTTCTGCTACTCCGGCTGCAACAAGGTTTTTCGCAATGTGACGTGTAGCATAAGCCGCACTTCGGTCTACTTTACTTGGATCTTTTCCTGAAAATGCACCACCACCATGAGCTCCTTTTCCTCCATAAGTATCTACAATAATCTTTCTTCCTGTTAATCCTGTATCTCCATGAGGTCCTCCAATAATGAAAACTCCAGTAGGGTTAATCAAGAATTCAATTTCTTCTTTCGATTCAAATAAGTATTGGTATTGAGGGTATTTCGCAAGTACACGAGGAATTAAAACCTCAATGATGTCTTGTTTAATTTGTGCTTGCATCGTTGACTCCGCTTTTGCTTTTGCCTCAGGCGTTGCATTTTCCGCTTGAATAAAGTCATCGTGTTGAGTAGATAATACAATCGTTACAATGCGAACAGGTTTGTTGTCATCGTTGTATTCTAATGTAACCTGGCTTTTCGCATCTGGACGTAAGTAGGTTACCGCTGTATTTTCTCTGCGGATTACTGCTAATTCTTGTAACAATTTATGAGATAAATCTAAAGCTAAAGGCATATAATCCTCTGTTTCAGTAGATGCGTAACCAAACATCATCCCTTGGTCTCCTGCTCCTTGATCTTCTTTGCTCGCACGTTCAACCCCTTGGCTAATCTCTGCGGATTGTTCGTGAATCGCAGATAAAATACCACAAGAATTACCGTCAAACATATATTCACTCTTCGTATAACCAATTTTATTGATTACATCGCGAGCAATTTGTTGTACATCTAAATAGGTTTTTGATTTTACTTCCCCAGCAAGAATTACCTGCCCAGTAGTAACTAAAGTCTCACATGCTACTTTTGATTCTAAATCAAAAGCCAAGAAATTGTCAATTAAAGCATCTGAAATTTGATCTGCAATTTTATCAGGATGTCCTTCACTTACAGATTCCGATGTGAAGTAATAAGCCATATGGTTTGTTTTTTTTAGTGTTTTTAAAAAAAGAGGAATGGCTAAAGTGAAGATACAATATATTCTGCTTTAGCATTTTTTACCGAGGTTGCAATCAGTTCAAATTTTTCCTCCTATGAAATTCTTTGCAAATGTATCAACTATTTTTTAAACTAAACAAATTTTACTCTTTTTTATATTCCTCTTAACGATTATGTGATTTTTACTAATCCCAAGCAAATACACCTTTTAATGAATTAGATATGAAACATAAGAGTGTGTAAAATACTTAAAAACTGTTAGTTTTTTTTTAAATCAGTAAAAATATAGAGATTTATTGCTTTATTTGCATTTTAAAAGCCATTTTTGGTTACATTTGTTTCGAATTATTATCGTATTAATCGCGTAAAAATGAGACTACATAATATAGACGATCAAAAGTCAATGACTCCGCAGATGGCGCTGTCTTTTTTAAAAGAAGGAAACCAACGCTTTGTTGAAAACCTGAAAGCCCATGCTAATTTATTGGAGCAAGTAAACGAAACCAAAGAAAGTCAATTTCCCTTTGCTATTATTCTTAGTTGTATTGATAGCCGTACTTCAGCTGAATTAATCTTTGATCAAGGCTTAGGTGATGTGTTTAGTACGCGTATCGCTGGAAATGTATTGAATGAAGATATCATCGGTTCAATGGAATTTGCTTGTAAATTAGCTGGTTCTAAATTAATCGTAGTATTGGGGCATTCCCATTGTGGTGCTATTACAGGAGCTTGTAAAGAGGTTAAATTAGGACATTTAAGCAATTTATTGTCTAAAGTTGAGCCTGCAGTAGAGCACGTAAAGAAATATTATCCTGATTTAGATATCAAATCCAAAGAAGGAGTAGATATGGTCGCATTCTATAATGTAGAATATACCATTAACCATATTCTAACTAAGAGTAATGTACTTTGTGACATGTATGAAAAAGGGGAAATCGGTATCGTTGGAGCCTTTTATAAAGTGGAAACAGGGGAAGTAGATTTCGTAAAAGAAATGTTTGTTGAATAAAAAGAGAAGTTTTGAAACACAACGAATTTTACAAAAAAATATTAGAGAATAACAAAGCTTGGGTAGAAGAAAAACTGGCTATCAATCCAGAGTATTTCAAACGACTTTGCCATAGACAAACGCCTCCTGTTTTATGGATCGGTTGTTCGGATAGTCGCGTGCCAGCGAATGAGATTATTGGAGCCGAACCCGGTGATGTATTTGTACACCGAAATATCGCTAATATGGTGATTCACTCGGATATGAATATGTTAAGCGTACTCGATTATGCCGTTAACATCTTAAAAGTAACCAACATCATTGTATGTGGACATTATGGATGTGGAGGTGTAGAGGCGGCGATGAAAAATGAGTCTTATGGCTTAATTGATAACTGGATTAGACACATCAAAACAGTATATCGCTTGCATAATGTGGAATTAGATGAAATTGAAGATACAACTGAACGATTCAATCGCTTCGTTGAGTTGAATGTACAAGAACAAGTGTACGATTTAGCTAAAACATCTATCGTACAAGGTGCTTGGGCAAGAAATCAAGACCTAAGTATACATGGATGGGTTTACGGTCTAAATTCTGGTTATGTAACAGATTTAGAAGTAAACGTTACAAGTAATCAGGATCTTGATGAAGTATATCAGCTTCGCTTTAAAAAGATTTAGACCTCCGAATCCAAATTCTCATTAAATGAGGAAGGTAGGAGGGATGGAATAAATTTTAAAATTATAGGAAGTAATACGGTACCGCCAGGTAATAAGAATATTGCAAGAGAAGGAATTGTTTTAATCACCTCAAGGGTTTGTTTCTTAATCAATTTCTTTTCTTGTATATCTAAATTTCGATGGGTTGAATCGATCAGCAACTGCATCAATTGCTTATTCTTCTGAATCTCCTTTAAAATACGCCCTTTATTTCGACTCACTAAAAATTCAACGTAATTCGTCGAATTGTTAATCATATTGTTGAATAAATTGGACGATTTTAAATAGACATAATTGTAGTCATTTTGTTGCACGAATAACATAAAACAAGTTCGACTATCTTCAATTTGTGCAGGAGTGAATGCCAACCTACTGAAAGGTTCAACAGAACAATTGGGCAACTCCAATGCCTTGGTTTCATTGTTCCAAGAACTGCACATCACCAGGTCCAACAACAAACTCGATTCTAAATAGGAAGATTGTACTTCCATGATTTCATCAATGCTAAAATCATTGGGATTGTCTAATAAGTAAACTTCTGCATTTTTCTGACGTTGGGTGTGATTCAAGATAGATTGAATCAAATCTTCCAAGTAAACATGGTATAAATTGGGGTGAATTTGTCCTGCTAAATAGGTTTCAAACGTTAAGAGATAAATGGATAAAACCAGTAAATTCAACACTATATTATTGCTCTTGGATTGGGAAAAAAAGTTCTCTTTCCATTTAATAGCAAAAAGATGTTCTAAACGGGCATAGGTGTTTTTATCCTCGAATAGACTCGTAAAAAAATTTGTTTTATGAGGAACAAATAGCTGGTAAAAATCCAATAATCGACTGATGAACTCATCGGTTGTATGCGTAGGATACTTGAAAAAGTAAATTTTTTCCAATAGCTGTAAAAAGCAGATTTTAGCAAATTCTTCTTGGGTGTACTTAAAAGTCGTATAAATTTCAGGAAATCCGTTAGCGTTTATTTGACCAAAGCTAAAGCCTATTGTTCTAATTTCGTGGGCTAATTCTGTTGTATTTGTTGCCTTGAAAATAGCGTATTTGTCTTGCTCAGCGAAGTATTTTCTTATCCAGCCAGTTGTTGATGGGTTCATAAATACAAGGTGCGTTTATAATGAAGGTAAGAAATAGCACGAATGCTATTTCCTTACCATTTAACTTGTTTTTCGATTGCTTTAATCATTTCAGAGGCAATGTCTTTATTTGTAGCCCCTTCAATACCTTCTAATCCAGGTGAAGAGTTTACTTCCAATAATAAAGGTCCTTTTGCTGAACGGATGATATCAACACCAGCTACTTTTAAATTCATTGCTTTTGCTGCGCGAATCGCAATGCGTTTTTCTTCTGGAGTTACTTTAATGATAGAAGCTGTACCTCCTAAGTGAATATTGGCTCTGAATTCTCCTGGAACAGCTTCACGTTGAATAGCAGCCACAACTTTGCCATCTACTACAAAACAACGAATGTCTTTTCCGTTCGCCTCTTTGATGAATTCTTGTACTAATATGTTGGCATTTAAACTCTTAAATGCGTTAATTACACTTTCTGCAGCTTTTTTTGTTTCAGCTAATACCACTCCTTTTCCTTGAGTTCCCTCTAATAATTTGACAATTAACGGACTTCCTCCAACCATTTTGATCAAATCATTGGTGTCTAAAGGAGAATTAGCAAATCCCGTTGTAGGAATGTCAATGCCGTGATTTAGAAGTAATTGCAAAGAAAATAATTTGTCTCTTGACTGCGCAATTGCTGCTGCACTGTTTAAACTGTAAACCTTGAGTGACTCAAAATGACGCGTCAACGCACAACCATAGTAGGTCATACTTGGTCGTATACGAGGAATTACTGCATCGAAATCATTCAATACTCGACCTCCTCTATAGTGAATCTCAGGTTGATTTGCATCTAATTTCATATAGCAGTATTTTAGATTTAAAAAGTGCATTTCATGCCCTCTTAATTCACCTGCTTCGATAATGCGTTTGTTGCTGTATAATTCAGGATTACTTGCTAATAACCCTATTCTTAAACCACTTTTCTCTTCTTTGGGTTTGTTGTAATATTCATCTAGTTTTTCTACAGTCGGCTGACCTAATAAGAAGTGTTTTTCAGGATCAACTAAAATACGTCCTCCCATGGCTTCTCTTCCCAATAGCATGCGATACCCCATAGAGTCTCTATTGGTTAAGGTTAACTCGATGTCCCACGCAGTCTCTCCGAAACCAAGTATGGTTCGAATCACATAGCGAGATTCTCTAGAGCCACTAGAACTTTTGACAATTCTTTTATCCACTACTTTGGCCTCACAATGTATAATTGTTTTACCGTTATTTTGTAAGGGATTTACATCAAACTTGACCCATTTTTCACCTTCTTTTTCAAAAGGACTGATATTTACTGCATGCAAAGCAGAAGTCTTTGCTCCAGAGTCTACACGAGCTTTTATCGCAGGGATATTTAATGTAGAGAAAGAACACCATTCTTCACTACCAACAATGAGTTTATCTACCATTCTATTTAATTATTCAATCGCGAAAGTACTACTTTAAAGCAATTGCTATGATGTAATAAAGATAAAAAAATAAAAAATAACGTTTAAATAACATGTGTATTATCTTTAGTCCTATTCCTACTAAGGCTTAAAAAGGAAAAACCTGCTAATTAGCAGGTTTTTTTGTTTTTATTTTAATAAGTAAAGCCTCTCCTTTTTCGTCTTTCGGTGCATCCAACGTAATGGTGTCACCTACGGTTAATTTGGCATTTACGATTTCTTCGGCAATTGGATCTTCAATATACTTCTGAATCGCTCGTTTTAATGGGCGAGCTCCATATTGTTTGTCGAAACCTTTTTCTGCAATAAAATTCTTCGCTTTGTCTGTTAGGTTTAACTTATATCCTAAGTCGTCAATGCGTTGGAATAATTTAGCCAATTCAATGTCAATAATAGCGTGGATGTGCTCTTTCTCTAAAGAGTTGAATACCACGATATCATCAATTCGGTTTAAGAATTCTGGAGCAAAGGCTTTTTTCAATGCGCTTTCAATTACAGATTTGCTGTGCTGATCCGTTTGTTCCTTGCGAGCCTGTGTACCAAAACCAACACCTTGACCGAAATCCTTTAATTGGCGAACACCAATATTGGAAGTCATTACAATGATGGTATTTCGGAAATCGACTTTGCGTCCTAAGCTATCTGTTAAATGACCATCGTCTAAAACTTGTAACAACATATTAAAGATGTCTGGGTGTGCTTTTTCAATTTCATCAAATAGGATAACGCTATATGGTTTTCTGCGGATTTTCTCTGTCAATTGACCTCCTTCTTCATATCCAACATAACCCGGAGGTGCCCCAATTAAACGAGATAAAGCAAATTTCTCCATGTATTCACTCATGTCAATGCGAATTAAGGCATCTTCTGAGTCAAAAAGCTCTTTCGCAATAACTTTGGCCAATTGCGTTTTACCAACACCAGTTTGACCTAAGAAGATAAAGGATCCAATCGGTTTGTTCGGATCTTTTAATCCCGCGCGGTTGCGCTGAATCGCTTTGGCTATTTTGCCAACGGCTTCGTCTTGGCCAATTACTTTTCCCTTGATAATAGCAGGAAGATTCGCCAATTTCGTTATTTCTTTTTCTGCAATTCGATTTACTGGAATTCCCGTCATCATGGATACAACGTCTGCAACATCGTCTTCGGAGATGAGAATGCGATTGTCTTTAACCTCTTTTTCCCAAGCTTCTTGCGCAATCTCCAATTCCTTCTCGATGGTTTTTTCCTTGTCTCTTAAATTTGCCGCCTCTTCATATTTTTGTTTTTGAACCATTAGATTCTTATTCTCGCGAACATCTTCTAACTCTTGTTCTAAACTCAGTATGTTTTGAGGTACATTGATATTGGTAATGTGTACACGTGATCCTACTTCATCCAATGCATCAATTGCTTTGTCTGGTAAAAAGCGATCTGTCATGTAACGGTTCGTCAACTTTACACAAGCTTCAATTGCCTCATCCGTATAACTTACGTTGTGGTGGCTTTCGTATTTGTCTTTGATATTGTGTAAAATAGTAATAGTCTCATCTACTGAAGTAGGCTCTACTAATACTTTTTGAAAACGACGTTCTAAAGCACCATCTTTTTCAATATGCTGTCTAAACTCATCTAGTGTAGTCGCGCCTATACATTGGATTTCTCCTCTTGCTAAAGCAGGTTTGAACATATTAGATGCATCCAGTGAGCCGGTTGCTCCACCTGCACCAACAATGGTGTGGATTTCATCAATGAACAAAATGATGTCTGTGTTTTTTTCTAACTCATTCATCACCGCTTTCATGCGCTCCTCAAACTGACCTCTGTATTTTGTTCCTGCAACTAAGCTCGCTAAATCTAACGTCACGACGCGTTTGTTGAATAAAACACGAGAAACTTTCTTCTGAATAATTTTTAAAGCCAACCCTTCTGCTATGGCCGATTTACCAACTCCTGGTTCACCGATTAACAATGGGTTGTTTTTCTTTCTTCGACTCAGAATTTGTGAAACGCGCTCAATTTCTTTCTCACGACCAACAACAGGATCTAGTTTTCCCTCAATTGCCATTTCTGTTAAATCTCTACCAAAATTGTCTAAAACTGGCGTTTTACTCTTTTTATTTGGTGGAGTTGATTGGGTGTCAGACTTTTTACTGCTAGAACTGTCATTTTGTCCTGATTCTTCAAAAGTCTCTGCTTTTGGACTGTGGAAGATATCTTCACTATCCGATTCTTTTGCTTCTTCAGAAAGAAATTCTACATAATATTTCTTTACATTTTCGTAATCCACATTCATTTTATTGAGGATTTGAGTAATAGGATCTTCATTGTTCTTTAAAATACACAAAAGCAAATGCGCAGATGTTACTTCTATATTCTTGAATACCTTTACTTCTAAGTAGGTTAAACGCAAAGCGCGCTCCGCTTGTTTGGTAAGATATAGTGATCCCTTCTCGTTTACTGCTGTCTTTGTCGCTGAATAAGGTGTTAAATTCTCAACTTTATGTCGTAAAAAATCAATGTCTACTTCTAAATTTTGGAGAATTGTTGACGCTTCACCTTGCTCAATTCTCAATAAGGCTAACAAAAAGTGCTCAGTTCCTATAAAATCATGACCTAGACGTAATGCCTCGTCCTTGCTAAAGGAAATAACATCTTTTATTTCTTGTGAAAAATTTTCGTCCATATTAACTGAATTTAGGTGATTATTTGTTTGATACATGAACTAAGGCAAAAAGTATACCTAGTTGGTAGAAGTTGCCCTTCTGTCATACGCTAATTGACAAAAAAAAACTGGTATATAAAAATATTATGGATTCTTTTTTTATTGGAAAGGGGAAAAGGGAACATGTAGGGGCAAATGGCAATTTGCCCGTTACCCTGGATAATAATTGGAAAAAAGAATACGTAGGGGCAAATGGCAATTTGCCCGTTATCCTGAATAATAATTGGAAAAAAGAATACGTAGGGGCAAATGGCAATTTGCCCGTTATCCTGAATAATAATTGGAAAAAAGAATACGTAGGGGCAAATGGCAATTTGCCTGTTATCCTGAATAATAATTGGAAAAAGGGAATACGCAGAGGCAAATGGCAATTTGCCCGTTATCCTGAATAATAATTGGAAAAAAGAATACGCAGAGGCAAATGGCAATTTGCCTGTTATCCTGAATAATAATTGGAAAAAAGAATACGTAGGGGCAAATGGCAATTTGCCTGTTATCCTGAATAATAATTGGAAAAAGGGAATACGCAGAGGCAAATGGCAATTTGCCTGTTATCCTGAATAATAATTGGAAAAAGGGAATACGTAGGGGCAAATGGCAATTTGCCTGTTATCCTGAATAATAATTGGAAAAAGGGAACATGTAGGGGCAAATGGCAATTTGCCCGTTACCCTGAATAATAATTGGAAAAAGGGAATACGTAGGGGCAAATGGCAATTTGCCCGTTACCCTGAATAATAATTGGAAAAGGGAATACGTAGGGGCAAATGGCAATTTGCCCGTTATCCTGAATAATAATTGGAAAAGGGAATACGTAGGGGCAAATGGCAATTTGCCCGTTACCCTGAATAATAATTGGAAAAGAGAATACGTAGGGGCAAATGGCAATTTGCCATCAAGTGAAATTTATTTATTCAGATGTTATTTTTTATAAAAGACTAATTTTTATTTGTAAATAATGTAATTTATGTTTTTAGAGAAAACTAAATAATGTTTTTTTATTTAAATATTTTTTATCTAGGCTTGTATGTGATAAAAGTTCCGTCCTTGTAAAACACGACAATTTGTTCGATGTCTGTTGATGTGAAAAAATCGGGAATTGGTTTTGGAGAAATAACCTCTTTTTTTGCCTCTGAAACGGCAGGGGTAAGTAGGGGATTTTGAGGTTCAACTTGACTTCCGTTTGAAAATAAATCTACTGATTTGGAGGTGAAAATCTCCTGTTTTTTTTCACCCGAGAAGGAGCCAATTCCCTTGATTAACCACTCGAGATTTAGTTCAGGAAATGTATCGTTTATCTTTAAAATAAAATCCAAGCTTGCCTTATTTCTACCAGATAAAATATGAGATAAACTCGAGCGTTGAACGCCAATTTTGTCCGCAAAAGCTGAGGCAGATAGTTCGAAATGCTCAAGTAAAAATTCCAATCGGTTTACAAAATTTTCCATGGATACAAATGTATATTTTTAAGTCGAATAGTTTACAAATGTAACAAAAATAATGAATTAACAAATGTATACAACGAAATTTAGCGAGTGCTGTATTGTAGTTTAAGTTTAAGTGATAGATACTAAAAGATTGATAATTAAATCAAAACAAGTTTTATTCTAGTTTTGTAAAATCTTAGAGTATTCATTGGAAAAGAGTCGGTGTAAATTGTTGACAATTGTAAAATAAAAAAAGAAAATCAATGTTTACAAATGTAAAAAATGAAATGTTTACATTTGTAATATTGTAAACAGAACCAGAGAATGAACGAACAACAACTAGCGATAGCTTATCAAGTACCAACTATTTCAGGACGCTATATAACCAATGAAAAGATAGCTAATTTTCTTATCGACTTAAAGGATTACTTTAAGGTTGAGGTGGTAGGGAAATCAGTAGAAAATCGATCCATTTATGCTGTGCAATTTGGACAGGGGAAAACGAAGATTTTGATGTGGTCTCAGATGCATGGAAATGAATCGACAACAACAAAAGCGGTAGTAGATTTACTTCACTATTTAAATGAATCTCAAACGGAAAAAATCGCCGAATGGAGTAAGCAATTTACGCTTACAATTGTTCCGATTTTAAATCCAGATGGGGCGCATTATTACACAAGAGTGAATGCAAATCAAGTGGATTTGAATCGAGATTCTGTAGAGTTAAGTCAACCTGAAAGTAAATTATTGCGTCAATTATTGGAGGAAATACAACCTGATTTTGCTTTTAATTTACATGATCAACGCAGTATTTTTGGAGTAGGTGACACGGGAAAATCAGCAGCAATATCATTTTTGGCACCTGCTTTTAATGCAGAAAGAGAGATGAATGAGACTCGAAAAAAGGCTGTTCAGTTGATTGTGGCTATGAATGAAGTGGTGCAAGAAATGGCTCCTGGACATATAGGGCGTTTTGATGATGCATTTAATTTGAATTGTATTGGTGATTATGCACAAGCTATGGGGATTCCTACTATATTAATAGAGGCTGGGCATTGGGGGATTGATTATCAAAGGGAAAATACAAGAGCACTAGTCTGTGCGAGCTTGTTGCGCGTGTTGGATGTTTTGGCAGAAACGAATAGATATAAGGAGTATGCTTTGGATGCTTATTTTTCACTTCCTGAGAATACAAAGAGTTTCTGTGATGTTCAATTGAAAAGTATAATACTACCTACTTTAGAAAGAAAATTTCTAGCGAAAATTCAATATAAAGAGGTATTAACGGATGGAAGTGTTAAATTTTGTCCTATTATTGTGGATATTGATGAAAAAGGAAGTAAATTTGGGCATACATTAATAGAAAAAGATTGTATTTTGAAATCTTTCATTGAAGAGCCAAAGCAAATTTTAGATCAAAATTTTGAGGATGTTGTAGCGTTATCAGGTGAAGAGGTTAATTATTTATTAAAAAAATAGGTATAATTGCTATTTTTTGAATAAATAAGATTTTTTTTTATTATTATTGTACTGAAATATAGATTTAGAATTAACATAAATAATTGATTTATGAGTAAGTTTCGTTTAGATGAAATCGACCACCAGATCTTAGATATGCTGATCGATAATACGAGAGTACCTTTTACAGATATCGCTAAGAAATTATTAATTTCAGCAGGTACGGTTCACGTACGTGTGAAAAAAATGGAAGATGCTGGAATTATCCAAGGTTCTTCGTTGACACTTGATTATGAAAAATTAGGATATGCATTTATTGCTTATATCGGAATATTTTTACATAATACTTCGCAAACTAAGTTTGTTTTAGAGCGTATTAATGAAATTCCATACGTGACAGTTGCTCACGTAACTACTGGTAAATTCAACGTGTTCTGTAAAATTAGAGCGAAAAATACACGTCATGCCAAAGAAGTTATCTATATGATTGACGATATTGATGGAGTGTACAGAACAGAGTCAATGATTTCTTTGGAAGAAAGTATCAATGACAAAAAACGATTAATGCATACAATTTTTAAAGAATTGTAGTCAATTTTTTAAAAAAGTAAATGAATAAAAAACTGCCTTTGTGCAGTTTTTTTTTATATTCGTTTTTTATATTATTAAAAAATGGATTCGCTGACTCAAATTGTTTTAGGTGGTGCTGTGGGAAATGCACTTTTAGGAGAGAAGTTAAAGAATAAGGCTGTTTTATATGGTGCTATTGCAGGAACTATTCCTGATTTAGACGTTTTGGCCATCTTTTTTACTGATCCAATAAGTGCTTTGGAATTCCATCGTGGATTTACACATTCTATATTATTTGCCATTTTAGGCGCTTTCCTTTTTGGATTTCTGCTGTACTGGTTTGAAAAGAAAAAAGGAGTAACCTATGAAGAGGGCGTTTGGCTCTTCTTTTGGGGGTTCTTTACACATGCTGCGTTAGATGTTTTTACAACTTGGGGGACGCGCGTCTTATGGCCTTTGGATTATTCTTTTGCCTTTAAATCGATTTTCGTTATTGATCCTCTTTATACCTTGCCTTTTTTGTTTTTTCTCCTTCGATCAATGCGAGAAAAAACCAATATGAAGCGTCGATTGTACTTGAATCGTTTAGGACTTTATGTTAGTAGTGCTTATCTAGGACTTACGCTATTGCTTAAGGCGGTTGCTTTTTACAGTTTTACGGGGGCCTTAGACAAGCAACATATCGCTTATAATGCAATGTCGGTGAAACCTACTATTATGAATACTATTCTGTGGACTGCCATTGTGGAAACAAAAGATGATTTTCTAATTGGAGAGTATTCCTTCTTTGGTTCGAATCCTATTGAGTTTAAAAAATATCCGAAGAATAGAGAGGTTATCGGTAGTTTAGAAAAACACTATTTAATTCATCGTTTGGTTCGGCTTTCTGAGGGGTACTATACATTTTCTGAAGTGAATAATGAGATTTATTTCAACGATCTGCGTTTTGGTGTATTAAAAGAAGAAGGTGAAGAGGTGCAATTTGCTTTTAGTTACAAATTTTTCATTGATGAAAAAGGAGAGTTGGGGGTCAAAGAAGTAAAAAAAGATAAACGCGATGGAGTTAAATTGTTGAAATCTATTGGGCGAAAGATTTTTGGATTGAAAGAAGATTAAGCGAAGAATGGCTATATTTGAAAAAAAAATAAGATGAAGATAGTTGTGTCACCTGCTAAGAGCTTGGATTATAATACAAAAGTGCCTTTTACAGCTAATACAGAGCCTTTATTTGTAAAAGAAAGCAAGATAATCAATGCTGTGTTGAAAGAAAAAACACCAGTGGAGTTGATGGAGTTAATGAAAATCTCAAGTAATTTAGCGGAGTTAAATTGGCAAAGAAATCAAGAGAGAATCTACAAGAAAACTAAAAAAAACGAAGCAGATTTTAGGCAGGCGGTTTATGCTTTTAGTGGAGATGTTTATGTGGGGCTAGATGCTTATTCACTGTCAGAAAATAAAATCGCGCGTTTGCAGGAGTCTTTGCGTATTTTATCTGGACTATACGGGATTTTGCGTCCGCTGGATGAAATTGAGCCGTATCGCTTGGAAATGGGAACTAAAATGTCGATTGGAGATAAATCGAGTCTACCTGCTTTTTGGAAGCCCATTATTGTCGATTACTTGAATAAGGAGATGGTTGAGGGTGAGGTTCTGGTGAATCTAGCGAGTAATGAATATTTTAGCGCTATCGATCAGAAAAAGTTAAAAGCCTCTATTGTAGTTCCTGAGTTTAAGGAATTGAGAGAGGGGAAATTAAAGACGATTAGTTTTTACGCAAAAAAAGCAAGGGGAATGATGGTGCGTTATATTATAGATAATGACATTCAAGATGTGGAAGGACTGAAGAAATTTAATTTAGAGGGATATGCATGGAGTGAAGGTGAGTCTACCCCAAATAATTTGATATTTACAAGATAATAAATAAAAGAATAGAGCCAATAAAATTATGGAAACAGTACATTATATAAGTTCAGATGTATTTACAATTGAAAAATTAAATGAGATTATTACGCAAAATCAAAAGTTGGATATCTCAGAAGAAGCACGTGCGAATATTGTAAATTGTCGTGCTTATCTGGACAATAAAATGGAAACGCAAAAAGACCCAATCTATGGAATTAATACTGGATTTGGATCTTTGTGTAATGTCAAAATTAACGATAATGATTTAACGAAATTACAAGAGAATTTGATGAAATCTCATGCTTGTGGTACAGGTGAAATTGT
Source organism: Myroides sp. 1354 (assembly GCF_030324495.1). GTDB lineage: Bacteria > Bacteroidota > Bacteroidia > Flavobacteriales > Flavobacteriaceae > Flavobacterium. The sequence goes on from NZ_JACAGN010000006.1 coordinate 188,770, forward strand.
ACCAGAAGAGATTGTGAAAATCATGTTGTTGTTGAAAGTGAAGTCGTTGAGTTACGGTAATTCTGGGGTTCAATTAGAGACTGTAGAGCGATTAGTAGATTTCTTTAATCACGATATTTTACCCGTAGTATATACGCAAGGTTCTTTAGGGGCATCTGGAGATTTAGCGCCTTTGGCTCACTTAACTTTACCGTTGATTGGAGAAGGAGAAGTGATGTATGAAGGATTTAGACAACCAGCTAGCAAAGTGTTAGAAAAAATGGGGTGGGCGCCGATTCAACTGAAATCAAAAGAAGGGCTGGCTTTGTTGAATGGAACGCAATTCATGAGTGCATACGGGTGTTATGTGATGATTAAATCAAAGAAAATGTCTTATCTGGCAGATTTAATCGGTGCAGTTTCTTTAGAGGGGTTTGATGGAAGAATTGAGCCATTTAATGAATTGATTCACCATGTTAGACCACACCGTGGACAAATTGAAACTGCTTCTTTCTTTAACGAGGTGTTAGAAGGGTCAGAATTAATTTCACGTCCTAAAGAGCACGTTCAAGATCCTTATTCATTTAGATGTATTCCGCAGGTGCATGGAGCTTCAAAAGACACAATCGAATATGTTGGGAAAGTGTTTAAAACAGAAATTAATTCAGTAACGGATAATCCAAATGTGTTTTATAAAGACGATTTAGTAGTGTCTGGAGGGAACTTCCATGGACAACCTTTGGCGTTAGCATTTGATTTTCTCGGAATTGCATTGGCTGAATTAGGGAATATCTCTGAAAGACGTACTTATCAGTTGATTTCAGGTTTAAGAGGATTGCCTGCTTTCTTGGTTTCGAATCCAGGATTAGATTCGGGTTTTATGATTCCTCAATATACAGCAGCGAGTATTGTAAGTCAAAATAAACATTTAGCAAACCCAACGAGTACGGATAGTATTGTTTCGAGTAATGGACAAGAAGATCACGTAAGTATGGGGGCAAATGGGGCTACTAAAACGTTGCGTATTATTGATAATTTAGAACGTATTTTAGCAATTGAATTATTTAATGCTGCTCAAGCTTTAGATTTTAGACGACCTGCTAAATCAAGTGAATTTATTGAGTCGTTTATTAAATCATACCGCGAAGAAGTGCCTTTTGTTTCTGAAGATCGCATCTTGCATTATGACATTGAAAAAACAATTGCATTTTTAGGAAGTTTTCAAATCGATTTAGAAGAATAATAAGGTTGTTTTAAAACCATTGATATAAAAGCTACATCTTTTTTTTAAAAAGGGATGTAGCTTTTTATTATATTGTTATCTTTGTTTTATGTAGTACAAAATAATTTATCATCGTTGATTACAAGTAATAAATTAAAAATACTGAACGATCCAATTTATGGATTTATTTCTATTCCCAATTCATTCGTTTATGATTTGATAGAACATCCTTATTTTCAAAGATTAAGAAGGATTTCTCAGATGGGAGTGTCTTATTTGGTTTATCCAGGGGCACATCATACTCGCTTTCACCACGCTTTAGGTTGTATGCATTTGATGCAAAAAGCGGTACAAGTACTTCGTTTTAAAAATATCGATATTTCTGATGATGAGGAAACAGCCTTATATGTTGCTATATTATTACATGATATAGGACATGGACCCTTCTCTCATGCAATGGAAGAAAGTATTGTGGAAGGAGTGCATCACGAGGCAATTTCCCTTTATTTTATGCATCAATTAAATAAAGAATTCGACGGAAAACTCGATTTAGCTATTCAAATTTTCAAAGGAGAATACCATCGCCAATTTATGTTGCAATTGATTTCAAGTCAGTTGGATATGGATCGTATGGATTATTTGAAAAGAGATAGTTTTTACAGTGGAGTCGCTGAAGGAGATATCAATTCAGAGCGATTGATTCAGATGCTCAATGTGGTAGATGACCAACTGGTTGTAGAGGAAAAAGGGATTTACTCTGTAGAGATGTTCTTGGTTGGGCGTCGTTTGATGTATTGGCAGGCTTATTTACACAAAACTAGTGTTTGTGCAGAATTGATATTGGTTCGTGTTTTGAAGAGAGCTAAGGAGTTGGTGCATAAAGGAACAAAACTTTGGGGCAGCCAAGCCTTGTTGTTTTTCTTGGAACACAAAGGAGCGTTTGAAGACTTTGAACAAACGGCCTTGGATCAATTTGCCTTGTTGGATGATTCAGATATCGTTAGTGCATTAAAATCGTGGCAGTTTCACGATGATTTTGTCTTGTCTCAATTGAGTAAGATGATTGTCAATCGAAAATTGTTGCGCATAGAAATTATAGAAGACAAGAAATTAGTTAAAGAAAATTTGAAAAAACGCTTAGAAGACGTTCAGGCTAAAAATAAAATTTCAGCGGAATGGGCGAGCTACTTTGTTTTTAAAGGAAAGGTTAGTAATCAGGCTTATAGCAAGGATAAGGAACCTATTATGATTGTGAGAAAAGATGGGCAAGTTGCAGATGTTTTGTCTGTTTCGGATCAATTAAATCTCAAAGCATTAACCAAAGAGGTGACAAAGCGCTTCGTTTGTTATCCAAAAAGCGTTTTTGAAAGTTAATTTTCAATTATATTTTATATTTTTGCGGTGATGAAAATAACAGCAGAACAAATAGCGTCAGTATTAGGAGGAGAAATAGTTGGGAATCCTCAAGAAGAGGTATCTACATTAGCTAAGATTGAAGAAGGGACAAAGGGCTCTATTTCGTTTTTAGCCAATCCAAAGTATGTCCATTATATTTATACCACCCAAGCATCAGTTGTCATTGTAAATAAAACATTTGAACCTGAACATGAGGTGGAGGCAACATTAATTAAAGTTGATGATGCTTACAAAGCTTTCTCAAAACTATTGGAATATTATAACCAAGTGAAGTTGATGAAGTCTGGAATTGAACAACCAAGTGTAATCTCAGAAGGGGCTACCTATGGAACGGATTTATATTTAGGAAGCTTTTGCTATGTAGGAAAAAATACCAAGATTGGGGATAACGTAAAAGTATATCCTAATACCTTTATTGGAGATAATGTAGTAATTGGAGACAATACGGTTTTATTTGCAGGAGTGCGTGTGTATTCCGAATCAATTATCGGATCAGGTTGTACGCTTCATGCGGGAACGATCATTGGATCTGATGGATTTGGTTTTGCGCCTAATGGCGATGGAACATATAGTAAGGTGCCGCAAATAGGAAATGTTATTATTGAAGATAATGTTGAAATTGGTGCTGCAACGACAATTGATCGCGCTACATTAGGGTCAACGATTATCAGAAAAGGCGTTAAGTTAGATAATCAAATTCAAATTGCTCATAATGTTGAAATCGGTGAAAATACGGTTATTGCTTCCCAAACAGGAGTAGCAGGATCAACAAAAATTGGCAAAAACTGTATGATTGGTGGACAAGTAGGAATTGTAGGACACTTGACAATTGGTGACAATGTTAAGATCCAAGCACAATCAGGTGTAACAAAGAATTTAGAGTCGAATATCGCAGTTCAAGGGTCGCCGGCTATCGGACATACCGATTTCTTGAAATCATACAGTCATTTTAGAAATCTACCAAAAATAGTAGATGATCTAGAAGCACTAAAAAACGAAAAATAATAACCTATCGAAATACAAAAAGATTTTATTATGGTTAAGCAAAAAACCATCCAAAGTGAAGTTACCTTAGAAGGAGTTGGATTGCACACAGGGCAAAATGTTGTTATGACATTAAAACCTGCTCCAATTAACAATGGGTTTACTTTTGTCAGAGTGGATTTAGAAGGGCATCCCATTATTGAAGCAGATGCAAATTATGTTGTTAATACACAACGAGGTACAAACTTAGAGAAAAAAGGAGTTCGCGTTCAAACGACAGAACACGTATTAGCTGCTTTTGTAGGATGCGATCTTGATAATGTGATCGTTGAACTAGATGCATCTGAACCACCTATTATGGATGGGTCATCTAAGTATTTTGTTGAAGCTGTTGAAAAAGCAGGTGTTGTTGAGCAAGATGCAGAAAGAGAAGAGTACATCGTAAAAGAAGTAATTTCTTATGTAGATGAGGCAACAGGTAGTGAAATCATTGTAATGCCAGCAGATAGTTACCAAGTAACAACCATGGTAGATTTCGGTACAAAAGTTTTAGGTACACAGAATGCTACTTTAAAAGATATGAATGATTTTAAAGTGGAAATTTCTGAAGCGCGTACATTTAGCTTTTTACACGAATTAGAAGCTTTGTTAGCGAATGGATTGATTAAAGGAGGTGATTTGAATAATGCAATTGTTTATGTAGATAAAGAAATTTCTACGGAAACAATGGGACATTTGAAAAAAGCATTCGGAAAAGAGGAAATTAGCGTAAAACCAAATGGGGTTTTAGATAATTTGACTTTACATTATCCAAACGAAGCAGCAAGACATAAATTGTTAGATGTAATTGGGGATTTAGCATTAATCGGAATGCGTATTCGCGGTAAAGTTATTGCTAATAAACCAGGACATGCTGTAAATACGAATTTCGCTAAGAAAATGTCGAAGATTATTCGCAATGATAAGCGCAACCAAGTACCTACGTATGATTTAAATCAAGAGCCTTTAATGGACGTGAATAAAATCATGTCTTTATTGCCTCACAGACCTCCTTTCTTATTAGTAGATAAGATTTTGGAGATGACTGATAAGCAGGTAGTAGGGTTGAAAAATGTTACGATGAACGAACCGTTTTTCGTAGGACATTTCCCTGGTGCTCCTGTAATGCCAGGTGTGCTTATTGTTGAAGCAATGGCTCAAACTGGAGGTATCTTAATTTTAAGTTCCGTGCCGGATCCAGAAAATTATATTACGTTGTTTATGAAAATAGATAACGTTCGATTTAGAAATCAAGTACTTCCAGGAGATACTTTAGTTTTTAAATTAGAGCTTTTAACGCCAATTCGAAGAGGCATCTGTCATATGCAAGCTACAGCTTATGCAAATGGTAAAATTACCACAGAAGCAGAGTTGATGGCACAAATAGTAAAAAAACAAAATTAAACGAACAAGTATGAATCAGCCTTTAGCATATGTACATCCAGGTGCAAAAATTGCACGTAATGTTGTAATTGAACCTTTTACTACGATTCACAATAATGTAGAGATTGGTGAGGGAACTTGGATTGGATCTAACGTAACGATTATGGAAGGTGCGCGTATCGGTAAGAATTGTAAAATTTTTCCTGGTGCGGTGATTTCTGCAGAACCACAAGATTTAAAATTCGAGGGTGAAATAACAACTGTTGAAATTGGTGACAATACAACCATTCGCGAGTGTGTAACCATCAACAGAGGAACAAAAGACAGATATAAAACAGTAATTGGAAAGAACTGTTTGATTCAAGCGTATAGCCATATTGCACACGATTGTATTATTGGAGATAACTGTATCTTCTCTAACTCAAGTACTTTGGCTGGACACGTAACAGTTGGAGACTTTGTTGTATTAGCAGGTTTAGTAGCCGTACATCAATTCTGTACAATTGGATCTCACTCTTTTGTAACAGGTGGTACTTTAGTTCGCAAAGACGTACCTCCTTATATTAAGGCGGCAAGGGAACCAATCTCTTATGCGGGTATCAACTCTGTTGGTCTGCGTAGAAGAGGGTACGAACCAGAAAAAATTAGAGAAATTCAAGAGATTTATCGAATTCTATTTCAAAAGAACTATAATACAAGTCAAGCACTAGAAATTATAGAAACAGAAATGGAAGCAACTCCAGAAAGAGATGAAATTTTGATGTTTGTTCGCAATAGTTCAAGAGGAATTATGCGTGGATATTCAGGAATGTATTAATAATAAAATAAAGACTTAAAAAATGGCAACAACTTCAGATATTAGAAATGGTTTGTGTATTCGTCATAACAATGACATCTATAAGATTACAGAATTCTTACACGTGAAACCAGGAAAAGGACCTGCATTTGTTAGAACAAAAATGAAGAGTTTGACAAATGGAAAAGTGTTGGAAAATACATTTTCTGCTGGTCATAAAATTGAAACAGTACGTGTTGAAACACATAAATTCCAATACTTATATCCAGAAGGAGATCAGTTTCACTTTATGAACGTTGAATCTTACGAACAAATTACATTATTGAAAGATATTTTAGATGCTCCTGAACTATTAAAAGAAGGAGAAATGGTAATGGTTCAAATTAATACAGAGACAGATTTGCCTCTTGCTGTTGATATGCCTGCTTCTGTGATTTTAGAAGTAACATATGCTGAGCCAGGAGTAAAAGGAAATACTGCAACGAATGCTACTAAACCAGCTACAGTTGAAACAGGAGCTTCTGTAAACGTACCTTTATTTATCAACGAAGGGGATAAAATTAAAATCGATACGGCTACAGGTTCTTACATCGAACGTATCAAAGAATAGTCTAAGTAGAGAAGATGCGTTTTTCAAAAGTTCAAGATTTACAAACGATAGCTGAAATTATCGGTTGTACATTTGTAGGATCAGCTGATTTTCCTGTATACGGAATGAATGAAATTCACGTGGTACAAGAAGGAGAAATTGTATTTGTGGATCATCCTAAATACTATGATAAAGCCTTAAATTCAAATGCGACTATTATTCTAATCAATAAGGATGTAGAGTGTCCAGAAGGAAAAGCTTTGTTAATTTCAGACGATCCATTTAGAGATTTTAATAAGTTATCTACTTATTTTAATCCATTCAAACCTGCAACACAATTACAAGCAAAAGATGCGGTAATTGGAGAAGGAACAGTAATTCAACCAGGTGCTTTTGTTGGAAACAACGTAGTAATTGGAAAGAACTGTTTGATTCATCCTAATGTTGTAATCTATGATGGAACAGTAATTGGAAATAACGTGGTTATTCATGCTGGTACAATCTTAGGTGCAGATGCTTTCTATTATAAAAAGAGACCTGAAGGATTTGATCCTTTGGTATCTTGTGGAAGAGTCGTAATCGAAGATAATGTGGGTATTGGAGCGGCTTGTACGATTGATCGTGGAGTAACGGGTGATACAACCATCAAAGAAGGGGCTAAAATTGACAATCAAGTGCATATTGGACACGATACTGTTATTGGTGTACGTTGTTTAATCGCTGCTCAAACAGGAATTGCGGGATGTGTTGTGATTGAAGATGAAGTAACACTTTGGGGACAGGTAGGAACAACAAGTGGAATTACAATTGGTGCAAAAGCAGTTATTTTAGCACAATCGGGAGTTTCTAAGAGCTTAGAAGGAGGAAAAGTTTACTTTGGTTCTCCTGCTGAAGAATCTAGAGAGAAACTGAAACAGTTGGCTAATACTAAAAGAATACCGTCTATTTTAGAAGATCTAAAGCGATTAGAGAACAACTAGAGTGGACCAAAAAAATAGATAATTAATCGTTAATAGTTAGGCTTATTTAGCGAAGATTGCAACTAAAAAGTTTCAAAGCTGATTAGAATTGTTTATTTTTGTAGGAAGTAAGTTTTAAAAATAAATAAAAACAAGATCATGAGTGTTTTAGTAAATAAAGATTCAAAAATAATCGTTCAAGGATTTACTGGAAGCGAAGGTACTTTTCATGCTTCTCAGATGATTGAATATGGTACAAACGTTGTAGGTGGTGTAACTCCAGGAAAAGGTGGAACAACCCATTTAGATCGTCCAGTATTCAATACAGTATCAGATGCTGTTGAAAAAGCTGGTGCAGATACATCAATCATTTTTGTACCGCCTGCATTTGCTGCAGACGCTATTATGGAAGCTGCAGATGCTGGTATCAAAGTAATTATTTGTATTACTGAAGGTATCCCAGTAGCTGATATGATTAAAGCTTATGACTACATTAAAGATAGAGATTGTAGATTAGTAGGACCAAACTGTCCAGGAGTAATCACTCCAGGTGAAGCTAAAGTTGGTATTATGCCAGGTTTTGTATTCAAAAAAGGAACTGTTGGAATCGTTTCTAAATCAGGTACTTTAACTTACGAAGCTGCTGACCAAGTAGTAAAAGAAGGATTAGGTATTACAACGGCAATCGGAATTGGTGGAGATCCAATCATTGGAACTACGACAAAAGAAGCAGTACAATTGTTAATGGCTGATCCAGAAACTGAAGCAATCATTATGATTGGTGAAATCGGAGGACAGTTAGAAGCTGATGCTGCAAGATGGATCAAAGAAAACGGAAACAAAAAACCAGTTATCGGATTCATCGCTGGAGAAACTGCACCAGTAGGAAGAACAATGGGACACGCAGGTGCTATTGTTGGTGGAGCTGATGATACAGCTGCTGCTAAGAAGAGAATCATGAGAGAATGTGGAATCCACGTAGTTGATTCTCCTGCTGAAATCGGGAAAAAAGTAAAAGAAGTTTTAGGATAATCCTAGATTCAAAATAAAAAAAGGGCTGCCTCTAAGTACATAGAGACAGCCCTTTTTTTTTGTGCTTTATTAAAAGTTGTATTTTTTGTTTTAAAATTCTACAAGAGAATTTCATCGTACTATTTCGCTTAAAGAGCAAAAGAACCTTTTTATGGGGGACTCTTTCTAAGATTTCGTGCAATTGTAATCCCATTCAATTTTTATTTTTCTTTACCTCTATACCTAAATCTTTTAAAACCATGGTTGGGCTTTAAATTTCCAAAAACGATTGACGGTATTGGGATTAGGAAAACGAATAGCACTAAGCCACATAAAATACAAGTTATTTCTATTTTTCGACTACTATAAATAGTAGTTATATAGACATAAACTAAAACCTTCAACAATAGTTTGGGATGATAAGTTGCTTAACCTTTTGAGATAGTTCCTTTTTAGTTGAAGTAAATCAATAATCCTAAATGTGAGCAAAATTTATAGAATTAAGAAGCACTCCAAGAATTGAATCCTTTATTTCTATCAAAAAACAAAGAAAGGATTGTAATTACATACTCAAACCACATATAAATTGTTTTAACCCTAGTTTCGGATTGATTCTTGCTATTTGTATAAATATAAGAGTTAGCATTAGCGACATTGTCATTATTAGCTTGTCGCTGTTGAAAATAAGAAAGTTGTTTCTCTGTTTTTTATACCCATCCAGCATGCAAATGCTTGGGTTGAAAGAAAGTATTGTTATTCGTTTTACTTAGGTTGATTTCAGCTTTTGTCATGCAGAGTTAACAAACAGGTTCGTCAACTTGGGTATTTAACAAGAAAGAGATACTTGCCTGTAGTGGAGCTGGATTATTTTACACCTGCTTCTTATTTTATTAATCATTCTATACATCACACACCATGGAGGATCTGTTTTCAACCTATAGAAGATCAACAGCAGAAGATGCTTTGTTTTCTACTAGGCCTTTATCCAGTAATAGTAATGCAGCAGCCATTGCCCAGCACTATATACCTGGGGTAAATCAATTAGTAGAGGTCAAGTTTATAGCCGAGGGGAAAGAATTGATTCACTACAAAAGTTTTGAGCTTATACAAAGTACTCAGACTCATCATTCGTTTACGGTATCCTTTAGTCACGATTGCTTAGGAAACAAAGAGACATATCATATGGATGAGGCTCAAAAACTATTGGGCAAACGCCTTTTGGTTTCTATTCGCTATAAGAATTTGGTAGATAAACCCGAGCGTTTTTTTTCAGGGGTAATTACCCAAGTCAATTTTGAACAAGGACATGGCAGTGAAGGTTACTTGGTTCTCAAAGGAAGTAGTCCTACCATTCTTCTGGATCAAGCACCTCATTTACAGAGTTTCGGAGGAAGAACTCCCGATCCATTAAATTATATTGTGAATAAGATTCTCGACCAGGGCTATCATCAGAATCGCTTGTTTCAGTCTAAAATCAACTTATCTAGAAGAATTAATATTGCTTATAGTTGTCAGTATAATGAAACAGCTTATAATTATTTGTCGCGTTTAGCGGCTATGCACGGAGAACAGTTTTTTTATGATGGTGAAGTTCTTCATTTTGGGGAGTTGCCTCAAGGAGAAAAACCTATCTCTCTGGTTTATGGACGCGATGTGAGTCAGGTAGAAATAGGCATACAGGCCCGCCATATCCATCGCGATTTTTATGGATATAACAGTTTTACCCATGAACATTTACGAGCAGCAACTACAACGGATTTAGGAGTAAAAGGCACTTTGGCTAAGTCGTCTTACGCGCGATCCAAAGAAATTTTTAAAGCCCCTTCTTTACAGCAAGCCCCACTGAATGCTTCCACCAATCAAGATATTTTGTACGCTCAACGCGGCCTAATTGGCCATGAGGGAATTCAGGTGTTTGTCACTACGGGAGTTACCACAATTCCCTTTCTATATCCTGGCTGTGTGGTTGAACTAAACATGTTGCAACCCAACAAAAAAGTAAGTAGTCACTTTACAACTTTGATTATTACAGACATAGAACATACTGTAGATGCCTTAGGTCAGTATAGCGGAAAGTTTAAAGCCGTAGATGCACAAACGGGGTATATTCCTCAGCCTATTTTTACGGCGCCAATCACAGAAACTCAAATAGGTACGGTGGTTAACAATGAAGATCCCGAAGGGAAAGGGTGCGTGCAAGTGCAGTTTAGCTGGCAAGACACGAGTCAACAAACCGAGTTCCTCCGAGTGATGAGTGGAGATGCAGGTAGTAGTGACCAAGTAAAAACAAACCGTGGTATGGTTTTTATACCTGAAAAAGGCGATCAAGTGATGGTGGGTTTTGTCGGAAATCACCCGGATCGTCCCTTTGTGATGGGGAGCTTATTTCACGGAGGCAATGCCTCAGGAGGAGGGATCAATAACCAGATCAAGAGTATTCAAACGCGCAGTGGTCATACCCTAAAGTTTACGGAAGAGGAATCCATCGAGATTTTTGATGCCAGTGGAAACTATATTGTACTAGATACAACTGGAAAAAGTATTACTCTATCTGCCCCAGAAAATATTCTGCTTACAGCAAAAAATATACAATTTCAAGCCAGTGAGAATATTGCAATGCACGCTGGTGAGAATGTCACGATACAAGCAGAAGGAAATATCGATCAAACGGCAGGAGAAACGTTTACTCTAACAGCCAAAAACAATTACGCTCAGATTAGCACTCAGACGCATATAAAAACCAAAGAGTACTTTGTTACCAGTCAGATAGGTCGTATAGAAGCAACAAGAGATAATCTGCAGTTGTCCTCGAGTGGTGAAGTAGAAATGCTCAGTACTAAAAAAGTAAAAATGTTTTAAGTCTTATGGATGAGAAGATATACCTGTGTTTTTCGTTTTTAAATACACTAGTAGAGTACGACGTTGTGAGTAAGATTGTCAATGGTGATAAACAACAAGAGATTCGCTATACTACGGAAATCAAAAAAGTTGACGGTTGGCTCAATACCTATTACATCATAAAACGTACCCCTCAAATTGTATTTCCAGTTATCGATAATCCTTATATAGAAGCGTTACAGTTGACGAGTACGCTTTGGAAGGAGTTACATCTCTCGATAAACAACAATGGAGAAATAAAAAAGATTGTCAATTTAAAAGAAATCCAGAACTATTGGATAACCACATTACAATTTAAACTAGTGCAGCGATATGAAGGTATGCGTATTCAGGGATTAATCGCTCAATTAGATCAACTGGTTAAAAGCGAACAGCAATTGATAAGGAAAATTGAACAGGATTCGTTTTTTTATCACTGGATCAAGCACAATCTAGGAGAGTATATCAAAAACGATGATACAGATACGTATACAAAAGTAGGGAGTTCCCATTGCAATTATCAGATTGAACAAACAAAAAAAGGAAGAACAATACAAGGAAGAGGAAAGAAAAACGCAGCTGAATTAGAACAGCTAAAAGAGAAATGGAAGCTGAATGTAGAGAAAGAGTTGAATGGTGAAGAGCACTGTCATAGTGTGTATAATAGCGATAGAGAACTTGTCAGCCTTGTTCGAAATGAGCGTTATAGTCAAGGAAATAAGATGGTGCGTAGTACAGTTTTTACGATAACAAAAAAATAAAGTAAGCTAGCAATCGCTAGACGAAAAAAAGGACTATGAAAAAGGATAATCGAACAGCTGCCGAGCCAATTGAACAAGACCCACCTAAAAAGAGGGAAGAGGTAGGTTTAGAAGAATCAACTACTACAGAAACAAGAGAAAGTCTCATCATTTCAGTAGAAGAACTAAATGATGAGACTCAAATGAATCAGGATAACCGTGATGCTGTTGTGTCAAGTGTAGAGCAAACTCAAGAAGAAAAGCAAGAAAATGATCCCTCTAATGAAGCGATACCAGCACAATATGTGGTTTGTAAAGGCGCTACATGTAACTGTGATGGGAATCTTTCGGCTAAGGGAACCTTAGAGGTTACTACCCATAAGAAGTACTACATCAATGATCAAGGAACGGACAAACCTGTTGCTACGGTTGAAGATGTAATGTTTAAAGAAGGCGTTTCACCCTTTATCACATGTAGTCATAAAAAGGGCAATGATAAAACCTGTACCTATGCCCCCCAAGGGAAGTGGAAAGTGCCTAATAATGCCAAATTTCCAGAAGTAGGAGGCAAGGATATTCTCACGGAATTAGGAACATTGAGTTGTGCCATAGGGGGAACGTTGACAATTATGACCCATGGTCAAACGGTTGACGTAGATGATGAGGACGTACAAGAAGTAGAGGATGCTTTTGTTGATATAAGTGCAATCAATGCCTTGCTGAGTTATGAAGACCTCCCATCAGAAGAACAAAAATACCCAGAAGAATATGTTAGTGATGTGTCTAAACTAGAATGTACGCCAAGTGAGGATGTTGTCCTAACCTCTTATAGCGAAGGTAATACAAGCGCTTTCTATGTGTTGAAAGGTCAGTTTGTGGATTTTAGAGCAACAGTAAGCGTCAACACAGCGGATAAACACAAAAGAAGAGGAAATAATATCAGTTGGGGAATTACAGAAATTCTTTCAGAAGATGTATTTATAGGGGCGAAAAGTTCTTCGTCAAAAACCTATAAATTACAGGAAGTTGACCAAAATAAAGTCGTGTATACAGCCTTTAAACGAGTCACGAATCCATTTAGTTTCGCCTTTGCCAAAAGTGGACGCTATATTGTAGATGCAAGTTCCCGTGAGAAAGAAGCAGGTAAGGAATGGGCTTACTATAAAGATCAGTATTGTTATATCGAAGTAGTAGATCAAGCGAGTATCACTGCCCTTAGTGTAAAGGGAATCAATCAGGAGATTTTCATTGGAAATGAGGTGACAATTACCGTGATTAGCAACCTTCCTTTATCCTCAACAACGTTGAGTAGTCTGACTATAACAATAGCATCCGTAGCAATAACGGGGGAGGAATCGACACTATATAGTTATCGTGATTCTTCTATCGAATCAATGGTAAACAGTAAACGCTATACACAGACTGCCAATAAATTAGAGGCGAAGTTTAGCTGTTTAAATTCGGGTTTGTTTACGATTAAAGTACTACAAGACGGACAGGAATTGACCGCTTTGAGTCAATCAATGGAAGTGTTAGAAAACAAAGTGATTGATATTCAACATGTAGAAGGACGTATTCGCCGCGGAACCCAAGCTAGTTATCAGGCAATTTTAAAGAATGGAAATACAGTAGATGAAACTAAAATAAAATGGAGAATCCGCAGTCCTCATGGAAGAACGTATGGAGAGGAAAAAGTGGGAGAGACAGGAGTATTTGTGTTTAAGGAGTTAGGAAAGTATACCCTACAATGCCTCTATGGAAGTCGCCTTTTTTTTGACCAAGAGAAGGTACAGAAGCAGATTGAAGTAATCGACAATAAAATAGAAGGTGTAACCGTTCAGCATGCTGTGGCAAAAGAAGAAGGCAAAAATTATACTGTCTTTGTCAATCAGCGCGCTGTAGTTCATATTAATACGCTCTTAGGGTATCTCTATGAAGCTGTAGCCACGAGTGCGTTGAATTTCCATGCCTCCAAGGAAGAAGCCCTAGCTTATATTAATGCGAATAAAAGTAAAAAAGATCCCTTGTTGCTCTACAGTATATCGTATTTGGGTAAAGGTGCTAATCAAACCGAAGGCGAAATAAAACTAAGCAGGGAGAGTACAAAAAAAATAGGGAGTACTCCTATTTACTTTACTGCAAGTACAGCTGCCTTAGACTTGACTTTGTGCAATGAAGGGATGTATTTCTTGAACGTTCAGTTGGGTCATGATACTCCCGTTGAGGTTGTTTTAAACGGTAGTAAGGGACGTATAAAACAGTGGTTTTTTCACGATGGCAAACACAAAACAGCGCGTATCGGATATAAACAGAACTTTGGCATCACTGCAACTGTAGAGGGTTGGGCTAACAAAAAAGGGAAGCTCCATATTTGGTGGGACAACCGCACAGATGGAGGAAAAATCTTAAAGCATTTTAAGGCAGAAGAAACCATCGAAAAAGAGCGACATCACTTAATTTATAGCGAAGAAGTTACTTTTGACAGCAAAGGGGTAATAAATAAAACCATAGGGGTAGAGACTGATTTTTGGAAGAATTTACTAGATGTAGCTCGTAAGAAACAGGCAAAAGATGAAATTTTCAATTTTTATTTTACCCTTTCCGAGGTAGAAGTGCCTTGTGAGAATCAAAACAAAGAAGTATACCATACTGAATTTCGAAAAGGACATGTATTTCCCGATCAAAGTATATCCTCTGGTACCTATGCTATTTTGGCGGAGCAACCACATGGTGTTGGGAAATTTGTCGATAAGGATAAGAAAGAGTTAGATGCGATTGTTCAGTATACCGATCAGACTTCTATTGCGCTTCACCTCTATAAAGGGTTTGAAAATGAAATAGATCAGACGATTTACGAAATTCACCTCTATGAGAATCAAAAAGGAGACGACAAGTTTATTGAGAGTTACAATATAGTGGCCCATGAAACGGAAATTGTCAACTATATTCAACTCCGTACCTCTAGTGCGGCGTATGGATCATTCACTCATGTGCAAGACAAAGGCAATGAAAAAAATCCTCGGTTGTTTTATTTTATTCTATATACATGGAAGAAAGAAGACCCAGAAGCGTTTAATCGCCTAAAAGGTCAACCCGCCCAAAAAAGGGATACGTATAGCGATAGCAATAAACTTAAATTCAGGGTGATGTATCCTGAAAACTTGGGAGTTAAAAGCCAAAATGATAGTAGTATTATTGAATTAGAGGAGGAGGATAAAGCCCAGTATATTGCAAAGCTGAAGAAAAAGAAAGCGGAAAAGAAACGCAAGCAAGAACTCAATCAGGAGAATATGGCAAGTGCTATAGAACGGATGAATGATAGAGGTGATGAGTTCAGAAAAAAATATGCTCCTTTTATTCAAATTTACGAACAATTGGATCGTGAAATCAAGGCAATCGATCAGGAGATACAAACACTATCAGCCTACAACGCTCGAATAGCGCGCAACAACGCCAAGATGAGCGAAGGAAGAAAAGGCGTGAAGAACTATTTTCAACAGCTAAAACTCGCGGTTAATCCGATATACAATGCGATACAGAATCGAAATAAAAAGCGGGTACCAGTGAAGGTGGAAAGTGGGGCTGCACAAGTGTTATCTACGAATAAAGTAGGATGTCCAAACTGTAGATCAGCGGTTACACCTGAGCAGTTAAAGCCTATTTTTCCCGATGCCATACCTGATACTTTACAACAAGTGGCAGAAGCCTATACAAAGTATATGGAGTATTTTTCCTTAGACACTTGTAGAAAGAAAGCGTACTTCTTTGCAGCAGCTTCTGTAGAAGCAGGAACTTCTATATTAGGGCGCTATCATTCAACTGAAGAGGATTTGTACTATTCGAGATTGAGTCTTTTAAGAAATTTCCCATCAACTTTTTTTAGTGGTAGTATGGTGTATAGTGCGGAAGCTAAGAAGAAGGTTTGGCAATCCGATGTTTACATTGCTCAGTCAGGAGATAGCAATTATCAAAAGCACGATTGGTATGCAACTGTAAATAGGAACGGCACAGTATTATATATACAAACAGAAGACGATAAAAAGGGCTATGAAAATCGCATCTTCAAAACGAAATCCCTTTGGGACAAAGTAGTTTATTTTGACTCCTTTGAAGGGGTGAGACAAGATAAGTCCAAGGCAATCGCTGGTTTTATATATAAAGATAAAAATGGCAATACCAGTGAAGGAGACGGAGTAAACTATCGAGGTAGTGGATTGATACAAATTACGGGTAGAGGAGTGTTTAAATCCGTACAAGATGTGATAAGAAATATATTGTATAAATCTGTCATCCAAGATATCATGACAAAAGCAGGAGCGGAATTAGTGCGCAATCATTTAGAAGTAGGTACATTAAGTGGTATGGGATATTTTTCATTTAAAAAACTGAATGCTATAATTAATGAGTTACCGAGAAATGGAGAAAGTGATACAGCAGCAGAAGCTTTGGAGGTATGGACAGCGATAGGAAATAATACATCAGATGGTTCGTATACCAAGAAGACAATTGCCTACAAGAACAAAGCATCAGCAGCATTCTTTGTCCCTGATTGTACCGCACATAAATCCATCTCTCCAAGTAGTGTTTCAGATTTAGAGATAATTACGTATGAGATTAATTACAATTCTATCGGTTTGATTAATAAAAAGATTAATGGTGTAAATAAAAAATTATCATTACACATCAAAAAAATAATTCCTAAAGAGGGGAATAACAAAAGCCTGAACTATTGTAAATATGTATACATCGACAAAAATAATCAACGACACGAGTTATGTGTGTTAAAGTTTAAGACTATACATGAAGTGAATAAAGATCTAAGCGTTAATACGAGTAAAACCGTTGATATGATAGATTATGTGCTTGCCTTTAAGGGGTATGAGTCTGCAGAGGGTAGTTTATCTGTAGGATTTAATCGAGACGACTCAAAAGAAGGACGCAGATATGCTGTAGATGTCGATTGTTTCGCTGCCATATTAGGCGCGATGTGCGATGAAAATATCGATTGTATTTCATTTAACGGCGCGAGTAATTTTAGAGGATATCCCAACCCTAGCAAATCGCATATCAATGGACAAGTATTTGATGTGGGATATATACCGAAGAATGGAAAAGTACATCAAGCCGGGTTGACTTTAGAAGATAGCAATTTTGATTTTGAAAGACAGAAATTGTTTAATAATGCCTTATATAAATATGGTTTTGCAAGGGATATGAATATGTTATCCGAGTATTTTACTCCTAAAGGCAAAACGAAGGAAGATATCTTACCATATTGTAATGACTTGAAAAAACCTAGTCACAATAATCATTTACACATACAAGGTTATAATAGATCAGAAAGTATCATAGACGAACAAAGACAATAAGAAATGAAAAAAAGAATAGGGTATTGGTTGCTACTGTTACTAACAATCAGTAGTTGCCAAGGAAAAGTAAAACAAGAAGAGCGCGTGATTAATATTACGTCAGAGACACAACAACAAGAGCAACAACAGCCTCGTCCATTATTAGATCCTATGACAGTAGATAGTGTTAAGGATGTGTTAAAAATAGCGTACAACAAAATGAGAGAAACAGAGAATATCAATTGGATATACGGAGAAGGAGGACTATATAAGTATAGGGATATTGTTTATTTAGATACAATCTCTTTTAAAGGGAAAGAGGAGTTTTATCAGAAAATAAAAATAGATATACAAGAAACATTGGATTATCGGGTGAATGAGGAAAATGAACGAGCCAAAGTAGATAACGTAGAACCTCGTTACTCATTTAACTATGGAGGATATGATTATTTCGATGCTTTCCAGTATATCTTTCCAATTCTAGAACAGTGGTTACAAAGTAAACATTATAAAATACCTACAACAGAAGTTTACAAGCAACGTATGAATGAAGTATTTGGATTTGCTGGACAGATTAAAAATAATTTCCCTTTAGTGGAAGATAAGGGGCAATTGTATTGTTTTTCTATCAATGCAGGGAGAGCTAATATTGAAGAAGAAGAAAGATATCTGATTGAATTAGGCAATTATAATTTATTATTTCCTAAATATTTTTATAATTATAAGGGCTATAATTTTATTTATGCATCATTAAATAATTGGAGAGGAATACCTAGCACCATGTTTGATGAGAAAGAGATGAAGGATACCAAAAACTGGAAAGCAGCAATTAGAGAAAGTATCTACCATGAGAATAACTATTTGTTTAACAAAAGTGCTATCAGTCTGAATTGGCTTTATCTACATGATCAGGAGTTTTTAACGATGTTATATGAAACCTTTGGATATTATGGCGATGATCGCTTGACCCAGTTTTATATCGATGATGTAAAGGATACTTTTGAAAGATTTTTAAAATATGGAATATCTCCTTTTAGCCAAGATCTACAACCAAGTTTGTTCAATAATCATCAACGAATGTTTGGAACCTATCGCCCTTATGATAATAAGTTTTTGATTAATAGAAAATTATTAGAAAAGTTTGTTTTACTTACTAATGGGAAAGAAGATTATATGTATCCTTTCATCCTACAATATACAGTATCTAGTATTATGGGGGGGCTAGATTCAAATGATCAAGAAATATATAGAGAACTCGATATTTTTTTAGTATCTCATTTGTGCTATTACAGTCAGAAAATCTATGATAAGAATCCAGATATAGCGGCTTTGTCTCCAGGCCTAAGTCATTATAGTGCATTATATTCTCAATTATATCTACCAGAAAGCAGAACCGAATTACTCACTTATTTGAAGAAACATAAGTATTTTGGTTATAGTGATTATCCAGAGATGATCGAAGAGATGCGTATGGAGCATGGAATGTGGTAGATTGCTCAGTATTTAATAGCAAAAAAGCGGTCATTTGACCGCTTTTTTTTATCTCAATTGAGCTCCAATATTATTTTCTAATTGGTATTGAATCTTGCCCATAATCTTTTCTATTTGGCTTTCAGTCAATGTTTTTGTACTGTCTTCCATTAAGATTGAAATGGCATAAGATTTTTTACCCTCTTCAATCTTATCCCCTTGATAAACGTCAAATAGGGTTACATCTTTGATGATAGCTTTGTCTACTTGTTTTACGATGTTGAAGATTTCGTCAAAAGTTACTTTTTCATCTAATAGTAAAGCATAATCTCTCTTTACAGTAGGGAATTTATTCAATTCTGTGAATTTGATTTTACCGCTTACTAATTTTAAAATAGCATCCCATTTGAAATCAGCATAACTTACTTCTTGTTTGATGTCAAAATGCTTTGTTACAGCCTTTTTAAGTACTCCAAAATCAACAATAGCTTCTTTGCCTACGAAATAGGTGATTCCTTCTGAAAATACGTCATTTTCCGTTGGTTGCGTAGTGAATTTGGTTAAGCCCAAACGATTTAAGATGCTTAAGATATATCCTTTGAATTCAAAGAAATCACTTGGCTTTTGTGTAGCGTTCCATGAAGCAGGAGTACTGTTTCCTGTTACGAATAACGCAAAGTGTTTGTTTTCTTCAAAGTTGTTTAGCATTTTGTGGTAGGTTTTTCCGAATTCGAATAAACGCAAATCACTATTTTTTCTATTGATATTGTAAGAAATAGATTCTAAACCACCAAATAATAGAGATTGTCTCATTGCAGATAAATCTGCACTTAGTGGGTTAACGATATCTACTTGATAACTTTTGTTGATACTTTCCGTTAAATTGCTGTATTCCGGTGTCGTCAATGAATTGTTCATGATTTCGTGAAACCCTTGAGCAACCAATTGATTGGCGATAATATTTTGAACGCGGTGATCTTCTGTTCTTGAACTGTTAGAAATCGTAGCATTTAATTTAGAAGAGAAGCTAATGTTGTTGTATCCATATACACGTAGAATCTCTTCAATGACATCAATTTCTCTCGTTACATCTGCACGATAAGCCGGAACTGTAATTCCCAATCCAACATCAGACATACTGTGTACTTTGATATCCAAAGAAACTAAAATTGTTTTGATGGTTTCTTTAGAAATGTCTTCACCTAAAATACGATTGATGTTATTGAAATTCAAGAATACAGAATGATCTTCTACTTTCTTAGGGTATAAGTCAACGATATCTGAGGTAATTTCACCACCAGCTACACTTTGAATCAGCAAAGCTGCGTGTTTTAAGGCATATTCTGTAATAGAGGGATCAATTCCTCTTTCAAAGCGGAAAGATGAATCTGTATTTAAGCTGTGTCTTTTTGCTGTTTTTCTAACGCTAACAGGGTTGAAATAAGCACTTTCTAAGAAAATAGTTGTTGTATTTTCTGAAACTGCGGATTTCAATCCACCAAATACACCAGCGATACACATTGGTCCATTTTCGTCACAGATCATCAAGTCGTCTTGATGTAAGGTGCGTTCAACACCATCCAACGTAACGAATTTCGTTCCTTCAGCAACTGTTTTTATAATTACTTTACTTCCTTTAATTTTAGCAGCGTCGAAAGCGTGTAGTGGTTGTCCTAAATCGTGTAAAACGTAGTTTGTTACGTCCACAATATTGTTTTTAGGTGTAATACCAATGGCTTTTAAGCGATTTTGCAACCATTCAGGAGAAGATTTTACTTCAATTCCCGAAATGGTGAGTCCACAATAACGAGGGGCTTTTTTATAATCTTCAACAACTACATCCATTTTAAGCGTTCTGCGCTCTACTTTGAATTTGCTCACAGCAGGTGTAATTAACTCTTTGTGAGGTGTTTCTATATTAGGGTTTTGCAATAGACCTGCACGTAAATCTCTAGCAACGCCCCAGTGGCTCATTGCATCTGAACGATTGGGTGTAAGTCCGATTTCAAAAACTTGATCGGTTGTAATGTTGAAAATCGTCGCTGCAGGTGTTCCTGGAGCAATCGTTTCATCTAAAACAAGGATTCCACTTCCGTCTGTTCCAATGCCTAATTCAACAGCAGAGCAAATCATACCGAAGCTATCTTCTCCTCGAATTTTTCCTTTTTTAATTTGGAATGCATTTCCTTCTGCATCGTACAACTCAGTGCCAATTGTTGCAACTGGTACTTTTTGTCCAGCAGCTACGTTTGGAGCACCACAAACGATTTGTACCGGTTCTCCCGTTCCTAAATCAACTTTTGTAACATTTAGTTTATCTGCATTGGGGTGCTTAGTGCAAGATAATACATGTCCTACAACAACTCCTCTTAAACCACCTTTTAAGCTTTCGTATTGAGTAATCCCCTCAACTTCAAGACCTAAATCCGTAAGAATTTCTGATGTTTCTTCTGGCGTGATATCTAGCTTAATGAATTGTTTTAACCAATTGTATGAAATATGCATTCGAAAATAATTTTATTGTAGGCAAATATACGGATTGCCTTAGTTTAAGTGAAATAATTTTGGTGTTAATATTTAAAATATAAAGTTCATTGATTTACAAGAACTTTTTGCGTATTGATTCACTGGGAACCATACATTGATCTTTTTTTCCATACCATTTGTAGCGATTTTTTGCAATATAATCATAAAGCGAATCCGCCAATTTGGTCGGTAAAATAAGAAAGATAGTCAATAGGGAATACCAACCACCGAGGTATTTGGCAATCATAAGAGCGGCTTGGGATTTGACGTAATAAGCCTCTCCGGGTATATACAGTACAATACTATCTGTCTGTGCGCGATCTACACCTATTTGCTGTAGAATTTGTTGTCCTAATTCCGAGTCCAAAGAGGTAAATCGGAATTGATCTCGATAATCCGCTGCAATCACTTTGTTGACCACATTGTCACATAAGTTGCAAACGCCATCGAAAAGAACAATTTTTTTGTTTTTTGGAAGATGTTCTATCATTTTTTACGTTCTACCATTTCGAGTTGATCTATATTTACCTTTGACGTAAAGAAACCATAGTTTACCGTAGCGGTTTTCTTTTCAATACTGTCAATCGTTCCAACAGCTCTTCCTTCAAGCATTCTAACGCGATCTCCTACTTTTAGCGGGAATTTAGTCTTGTTGCTTTCTTCCTGTTGTTTCTGAATCTCTTTTTTCTCTTTCTTCTCCTTGCGAATTACTTCTACCTTTTTCTCCACTTCTTGAAGTAAGACTTTTTGTTCTTCTTCTTTCTTTTTCTTTTCTTGAAGGGTGATTTTTTTGCGTTTTGAATTTTCGATTTCAACTACTTTGAGTATTTCACTAAAAAGTGTTTTCTTGCTCTTATTGTTGAAGTATTTCTCGGATAAATCATCTAGTTTTTGCCCTAAATAAACCAAGCGTTGATTGGAATCATACAATTCTTGGTAACGCTCTAATTTATCTTGAACTTTAGCATTGATGCCTTCTAATTTTTTGCTTTCCTCTCTTGCTTTGGTTTCTTCTTCTTTTAAATTTTGAGAGGTGCGTTCTAGCTTGTGCCTTTCCTTTTGTAAATTGGCAATAGTCTTGTCAAAGCGTACTTTTTCCGTTTCAACTTTTTTCTTTGCTCGATTGATTAAACTAAAGGGAATGCCGTTTTTTTGTGCAACTTCAAATGTAAAGGAGCTACCGGCTTGTCCGATGTTTAATTTGTACAAGGGTTCTAGTGATTTTTCGTCAAAAAGCATATTAGCATTGGTTGCACTAGGCAATTGATCTGCTAGAATCTTCAAATTCGTATAGTGGGTGGTAATGATACCATACGCTTCCCTATCATAGAATTCCTCTAAGAACACTTCGGCTAATGCCCCTCCTAATTCAGGGTCTGAACCCGTTCCGAATTCATCAATTAAAAATAGGGTATTTGCATTACATTTCTTTAAAAAATAATTCATATTTTTTAGTCGATAGCTGTAAGTACTCAAATGGTTTTCAATGGATTGATTATCACCGATATCGGTTAATATTCGGTCGAATAAAAAGGTGTGACTGCGTTCGTGTACTGGAATTAATAAGCCCGATTGTAACATGAGTTGTAATAACCCTACTGTTTTTAAGGTTATACTTTTTCCTCCAGCATTGGGGCCTGAAATAACAATAATTCGACTGTCTTGTTCAAGTTGAATCGTCTGAGGGTGAGTTACTTTTCGCTTCTCTTTGTTATTTAACAACAAAATAGGGTGATAAGCCTCTCTGAAATACATGGTTTTTTCTTCGCGAATCTCAGGAAGTAATCCGTTGATTTTTAGTGCGTATTTCGCTTTTCCTGCTGTAATATCAAGCAAACTTAAATATTGGGTGTATTCCAATAAAAGTTCTTTAAACGGGCGAATACTATTGGTTAATGCTTTTAAAATGCGGACGATTTCCTCTCGTTCTTCATATTCTAAATTGTTCAATTCCCTCGAGAAATGCAAGGTTGCTTCAGGTTCAATATAGATGATACTTCCTGTTTTGGATTGCCCTAAAACACTGCCTTTTACCTTTCGACGGTGCATAGCGATTACAGCTAAAACACGGCGGTTTTCTACAATGGTTTCTCGAATATCGTCTAAGTACCCCGCGCTGTTGTATTGGGATAACGCATAGCCGAAACTTTGATTAATCTTGCCGCGAACTAAATTAATACTTTTGCGAATCGACAATAAATCAACGGATGCATTGTCTTTAATCTCTCCATATTTATCTAGAACATTTTCAATTTCTTTTAAAATGCTTTTTTCTAAAGTGAGCGTTGCCGTATCTGCAGAGAGATGGGGGTAATAATCGTCGAATTTCTTGAAATAAGCAATTAAGTTACTCGTAGTCTCTGTTAAGTTGTATATTTTTTTAAAACTGCTGATTTCTAGGAAACTGTCTTCTATGCCTAAGAATTTTAATTCATAGTCAATACCTTCAAAATAATGATTTGGAATAACGTTGTTATTCGTAAAAGAAGCCAAATATTCTGAGGTTTGTTGTAAGGCATGTAGGGTTTGTTCTTTTGTTTTAAAAGGAACAATCTCCATAGCCAATTCTTTTCCGCTTTCTGTTACACAGAGATTGGAAACAATGGATAAAACGGTATTAAATTCTAAATCTTGTAAAGTCTTTGTATTAATCGATGTCATGTGTTACAATGAGATTATCAAGCAAAAATACTATTTATTTATGGAAAAAAAGAGAGAAGATGGATAAAGATAAGCGCTCATTCACAGGAAATGAGTAGAGTGAAAAAGAAATAGTTTTATCTTTGATAATTGTATGTCAAAAGATAAAAAATATGATTGAAGGGATATACTGGTTAAATGGAATTGTCTTTCTTTTACTAGGAGGTATTCATCTATTTTGGGTATTAGGGGGGCAATGGGGCACTAATTATGCAATTCCAAATACAGCAGAAGGTATTGCTGTTTTTCAACCTAAGAAAATAGGTACTTTAGTTGTGGCAATTTGTTTAGTTTTAGGGGCTTTACTGAATTTTAAATTCATCCATTTAGGGCAATGGAGTTTTTTAGTTATCGGAATCTTGTTTGGCTTGCGTGTTATCGGTGATTTTAAGTATGTAGGTCTTGGAAAAAAGGTGAGAAATACACTTTTTGCTCAGAAAGATGCAACTGTTTTTATTCCAATTTGTATTTATTTGAGTTTAAGTCATTTTTTCTTGTTTTTTTGGTAATAGTTTTGTTTTTTTAGTAGGTATGATGAATATCAGTTCTTTTCTGTGTTAAAAATCAGTAATTTGTATTCAAAATAAAAAAGCAAAAAATAACTTGTTAGAAATACTGAAGCTATGAAATATGTATCTGCTCAAGAAGCTGCAAAAGTTGTGAAATCCGGAGACCGAATTTACGTACATGCTGCAGCTGCCACACCAAATATTTTAACCAAAGCCATTAGTGATAGAGCTAGTGAATTGCGCAATGTTGAATTTTGTCATATTCACACGGAGGGAGACGCGCCTTATGCGGATCCTGCACTGTCAGAAAGTTTTCACGTCAACTCTTTCTTTATTGGCAAGAATGTTCGACATACCTTAGCGGCAGGTAACGGATCTTATACGCCTGTTTTCTTGAGTGAAGTTCCCTTGTTATTTAGAAAGGGTGTGTTGAAAGTGGATGTGGTTTTGATTCAAGTTTCCCCTCCTGATGAACATGGTTTTTGTTCACTGGGCGTATCAGTAGAGGCTTGTGTGGCTGCAATGGAAAGAGCAAGAGTCGTGATTGCGCAAATTAATCCGCAAATGCCCCGCACGTTTGGAGATAGTGTTTTACATAGTTCGAAAATCGATTTAGCTGTGGATCATAATTGTCCAATCTATGCAGCGAAAGAAATAATTATTACGGAAAAAGAGGCGACAATCGGGAAGTTTGTGGCTAATTTAATAGCGGACGAAAGTACACTTCAAATGGGGATTGGATCTATTCCCAACGCGGTTTTAGCTCAGTTGAATAATCATAAAAACCTCGGTTTACACACGGAAATGTTTTCAGATGGAGTAATTGATTTAATTCAAAATGGGGTAATTGATTGTTCAAAAAAGAAAATTGCCAAAGGAAGAGCCTTGGCGACATTCTTAATTGGAACAAAAAAACTGTATGACTTTGTGGATAATAATCCGTTTATTGTATTGAAAGAATCGAGTTATGTTAATGATACAGCGATTATTCGCAAGAATCCAAAAGTGGTGGCGATTAATTCGGCTATTGAGGTGGATTTAACAGGGCAGATTTGTGCGGATTCTATCGGACATAAGATGTATTCCGGCGTAGGGGGACAGATGGACTTTGTACGAGGAGCTTCTTTGAGTGAAGGAGGAAAAGCAATTATTGCGCTTGCTTCAACAAGCAACCAAGGACATAACCGTATCGTGCCTTTCTTGCGTCAAGGAGCAGGGGTGGTGACTACACGTGCACATGCACAATATATCGTAACTGAATATGGAGTAGCTGATTTGTATGGTAAAACACTGAAACAAAGGGTAGCTGCTATGGCGGAAATCGCTCATCCTGATTTTAGAGAAGAAATTTTAAAAGCTTATTTCGATAATTTGAAAGGGTAAAATAGTTAACTGTTAACGGTTAACAGTTAACGAATGAACATCCCTAAATACAGTTGACCGTTTTTTAAACATTAACTTCATTATTAAAGATAGTAATAATTGGTTTGTTG
>NZ_JACAGN010000007.1 GCF_030324495.1 Myroides sp. 1354
ATCACAACTGCTACACCTGCTTCATTAGTATAGGTGTATTGTCCGTTACCTGATGGATCTTTTACTAAGGTGGTAATTATATTTAATTTTTCAATATCAATGAACACAAAATTATCTTCCGTATCATATAATTTCAATAATCCGTCTTCTACTACAAATTTGCTATTAGTAGGAAAATCTAGCACTTTATCATCGATTTCCGTCAACAGTCGAGTCCAACTATTTTTCTTCCAATAGTAATAACCTGGCTTTACTATTCCATTATCAGTGGTATTATACACCAATAAACTTTCTACATTACCACTGATTATTGTTTTATCATCTGTAAGGCTTTTTAGAGCGATTTGAGGGATTAAAAGTCCTCGTTTATCAGAAGAAACCTCAAGTTGTGCAGATGGGTTCGGGATAGCCGTACCTATTCCAACTTGAGCATAACTTATTGCCCCAGTGCAAAAAGCACCGAGTAAAATCCATCTCTTTTTCATGTGATTAGCTATTTTTAAATTATGTTTTGCTGTTTGTTACATTTCGAGAATAATAAATTCACTACGTCTATTTTCTTGGTGTTGTTCGTCTGTACATCGTACACCATTGCTACAATTGTTTAACAATTGAGTTTCTCCATACCCCTTTCCAGTCAAGCGACTTGGGTTAATACCTTGTTCAATCATCCACTTGATTGTTGCTTTCACTCGACGATCGGATAAAACGCGATTGTACTCGTCATTTCCTCTACTATCCGTATGAGAACGAACATCAATTTTCATCGAAGGATATTCTTTCATGACCTCTACAACCTTCATCAACTCAATCGATGCATCTCTACGAATATTCGATTTATCAAAGTCAAAGTAAATAGGTTTTAAATTGAGTCTTTTAAATAAATCATCATACAAGCCCAGTGGTTTTTCCGTTTTTTCTAAACCTACATTCACGGTTTTAACTCCTGGCTCTCGATTTACATTAAAAGAAACTTCTACAGTATTATATAATTTTTTTTCTGCTTTAATGCGGTATTTATAGCCACAATCTAAAAGTGAAGTGATGTAATATCCTTTATGATCTGTATACAATGTATCTGATTTTTGATATACAGCATCTGAAACGATAATTAAAGCATTCGCTAATAACTCATTCGTATCTTTATCGTATACCGTACCTTCGATATGTTGTTTACATGGTTTTTCAGCAAGGAAATAAATATCATCCGTTGCTAATCCAGTTGCGCGATTAGAACTAATGAACCCTTTATTTTGTTTGGAATCCAAATAGAATGCGAAGTCATCCATACTACTGTTAATTGGCGTGCCCATATTTACTACGGGACCAAAACTTCCATTAGGATACAATTTGGCAACAAACACATCTAATCCTCCCAAACCAAGATGGCCATCAGAAGAGAAGTATAATTGATAATCCGAAGATATAAACGGAAAGCTCTCTCTTCCTGAGGTATTAATAGAAGGTCCTAGATTCTCAATCGAGCCATAACCTCCATTTTCATATAAAGCTATGCGAAACAAATCAGACTGTCCGACTGTTCCTTTTCGATCAGACGCAAAATAAAGCCATTTATCATCTGGAGTTAAGGCTGGATGAGCTGTATTAAAATAATCCGAATTAAACGGCAACTCTTCTACTTGTCCCCATGTTCCATCTAACTGCTTTACTGCCTTATATATTTTTAAAACTGAGGTTTTATCTTTGTTTTGCTTGCTTTTTCCACTCGAATTGGAATTATTTCGAGTAAAGTACATCGTATTGCCATCTTGGGTAAAAATAGCCGTTGCATCATTAACGTTAGAATTAATTTCAGGTGCAAAAAGCGTAGGTTCACCAAATCCTTTTTGATCTATCTTGGAACTATACAAACTTGTATAGCTTTCGTTTGTCCAAGAGTGAATTGCCTTTCCACTTTGATGTTCTGTTGCTCGTGCTGAAGTAAAGACAAATTGATCCCCAAGAAATGTACCTCCATAATCGGAATATGCAGTATTAAAATCTAAACGCTGAATATCATAGCGATCGGCTTGATTTTCAATATGCGATAAATAATCTCGGTTTTTATTATACAACGCTACTCTCGAATCCTGTTGTTCTAAAGAGGCAAACTGATCCATCATTTGTTTGGATTTGGCATAGTCTTGAACCGATTTTAGTGTTTGCGCATAGCGATAATAATATTCCGAAGGTAGTTTCTCCAGATTTTTATCCTCGTAACTATCGTCAAACAATACTGTATACCATTTATTAGCCTCTACTAGCTTACCGTTGAAATAGTAAGCATCTGCCAAATTTTGTAGAATTGACGTATTGACATACCCTTTAGCTGCGATTCGTTCATATACCTTAATTGCATCAACATAAGCCAATCGATCAAAGCTCTTGTCCGCTTGTTTTTCTTTATTGATTTGACTATAACCCGCTGTATTCAAAATCAAGGCTATACTAAATATTCCAAGTTGTATTATCTGTTTCACCATACTCGTAAAGATTAGAAGAACCTTGGCGCAGCAATGCGCTTATAGCTATTAAACAAAGTAAATCGCATAAAAATCTCATGAGATCCAGAATTATAACGAGCCAGTTTAGACGTTTCCGCATCATAACTATACCCCACCATAATGTTGTCTGAAACTTGGAAACCAACCATTCCGCTCACTGCAGCATCCCAACGATAGGCAACTCCAGCTGTAAACTTATCCACAAACATAAAATTGGCAGATACATCCACTTGAAGAGGAGATCCTTGCTCCATTTTTACCATAGCAGCAGGTTTAAATTTGATATCGCGATTCAAATCAAATACATATCCTCCAGTCAGATACAAATGCATCTTTTCACGCATTGTTTTGACATTGTTGTCATCATAACGAGAACGCGTCAATAAAGTAGGTACAGAAACTCCAACATAGGCCTTGTCTGAATACAAGAATAATCCAGCCCCTATATTGGGAGTAAATTCATTTTTAATATCATCTTCTGCGACAGGATCAGTTGGATTGTAAATATGTAGTTTACTGTAATTAACATCTAATAAATTAGCTGATCCTTTTATTCCGAATGCCAATTTATAATTGTAGTTTAAATTTACGGCATATGACAAATCAACAGATAGGGTATTATCGTCCATTACCCCTAAATGATCATTGACAAAATTCACCCCTAATCCCAAACCAGATTCCCCTAAAGGTGTATTCACTGATAAAGTTGCTGTTTTAGGAGCCCCTTCAAGTCCAACCCATTGGGTACGGTACAAACCAAAAATATTCAACCCTTCTCTACTCCCCGCATAAGCAGGGTTAATATTCGAATGGTTATACATATACTGTGTATATTGTGGATCTTGTTGCCCATACGATTGTTCCATACAGAACAATCCTACTCCTCCAAGAACAACTATCTTTATTGTGTTTTTTAGTCTCATTTATTTCAGGATTTAATTGGTCTCTAAATGTAAGTTTGCCGCCTTCTTAATCATGCGACTGCCATTTGCATCTTTGTATTCATAGGTCACTACATAATAATAAGTTCCACTTGGTAACTTTTTACTTTTATCTACTGTAACTTTTCCCTCAGAATATCCTGTAAACACATTTGAACTTCCATCTCCATACGGATCATACCCTGTTGTTTCATATACCTTTATTCCCCAACGGTTGTAGATTTCTACACGGTTATTGGGATATTTTCTGATATTATCAATGAGAAAATAATCATTTTTACCATCACCATCTGGTGTCACTAAATTGTAAATCACCACATCTCCTTCCGAAATCCAATTTTGTTTTACTGTTGCTAAAGTGAAATATCCAAAATCTTTAATCTCTGCTACTGTAGTTACTCGTTTTGACGCCATATCTACCACTCCGCCTTCATCTACCCACAATTGCTGTTTAGCATCCCAACGCACAATATGTAATTCCTCCTCTGCATTTTCAAGTAATTCTGGAGGTGTAGTCTCTTCATTCCAATCTAAACTTAATACGACCATGTGAGGTTGTTTCAAATTCCCTTCTAATCGCCAATACTCATTTTCATTTAACTTCTTGATTACACCAGCCGTCTTTTTATGTGCTGTAAAAAAAGGAGCATCTTTTAAATAATATTGACCAACAATAGTAGCCTTAATATCATCAGGTGCACTAATCAACGCTGGACGAAAGTAATTTTTATCTCCAATAGGATATTCAAAACGATCATTTCCTCTTTTCTCAACTGATCCAGCAACAAAACTTTGATTCCCTACATTTGTATGTTGAGCACCTGCTAAAAAAGTAACCATACCATTAGATAATAAAGTAGTTTGATTTTTTGTTGGATCTACGTTTATAATTCCATTTTTAAAATTAGCCACCCCAGCAATATCGATGTTGTTTTTTAAATCAAAAGCTTCTCCATCCATCTCACTATCAAATTCAACATTGTAAAACGAAGACAAGCTATTTCCAACAATGCGCTTAGCCAACGTAGCATTAGTTAAAATAAAATAAGTTGAAGAGCTTTTCATAGCCGAAGAAATTCCATAATAACCATCATTCGTAAAATCTTGATAATAATACACACTGCCATCATTTATAAAATGACCTGAAGGTGTATTAGTAAAATCAAAACGGGTAGACAAAATGGTTTCTGGACGGACACTGAATAGCCCTATATTAATGAGTTGTATATTCTCTGATCCTTCTTGTCCATAAGATAAACCATGAACACAGACAAGCAATAATGAGGTTAATTTTAAATAATGCTGACTCATATAAGTTTTATTTAATGATTGGAATTCGCTTCTATGCCTTAGTATTCTTAGCTGTATTCAACATATTGAATACCTAAATCATATCTTAATTTTAATACATTAATATTAAAATTCACATAAATTTAAATAAAAAAACAAACAAAACCACAACAAAACAAAATAATAAACTAAAGTTAATTTAATAATAACACTAGCGAATATTGTTTTTTTAACCAAAAAAACAATAAAATAAATAAAATAAGTCCCAATAAAGAAAACAATACAACATTATTGTTTAAAAAATGATTTTATCATAATTCTATTTATTTTTAAAATAAATAGAATTCTACCTCAAGAATGTTAAAATATAAAAATCATCGAATTAGCGATAAAAAAAAACACCAGAAGCGTATTATGCTTCTGGTGTTTTTTTTTATCAGTTTATTTTTATTCACTCTTATAAGCGAGTAACATTTCTCTTTTTCCAGGTGGACCAGGTACAATTTCAATAGTAAATCCAGCTGCTTTCATATTCCTCTTAATCGGATTTCGACAGGCATAAGTTACCAAAACGCCTCCTTGTCTTAAACTGTTATAAGCCGTTTTAAAAATAGCTTCCGACCACAAATGAGGTTGAAATTGATACCCAAAGACATCAAAGTAAACAAGATCAAAATCATTACCCTGCAATTCAACCGTTTCAAATGTAGCCTTTAATTTATGTAATTGTATTTGTGGATGTAACAAAACATCCTCATTCCAAGGAGCTTGGTGTAAAGCTTTAAACAATTCTTCTCCCTCCTTAAATTCTGACAATAAAGTTGGAAACGTCAAGAGCTCGTATTCTTCTTGTATCAGCGGAAACGCCTCTATCGAATGATAGACAATTTTTTTGTGATTGGGTATTGTTGCTGCCATAGTTAGAAAAGCATTCAACCCGGTTCCCAACCCAAATTCCACTATTTTTATTTCTTCTTGGTTCATAAACTTCATCAGGCCCTGTTCAATATAAACATGGTTCGATTCTTGTATTGCTCCGTGAATAGAGTGATACGTTTCGCCCCATTCTTCTACTTCCAAAGAATGAGAACCATCTGAAGTAACTATAATCTTTCTCTTCATTATTCAATTAAGGAATCCATAATTTTTTAATTCTCGGTATAGGTCCACCACATTTCTTTTGATGACAACTTAAACAAGCTTCTACTATAGCATTGAATTTTTCTTTCGTTTGCTCCTTGGGATTGGCATAAAACGCTTCTTCAACTTGAATAAAAGCTTGGGCTTGTGTTTCAAAAAACAAATCTTTATCGGAAGGATCTGTCATCACTGCGGTAAATAAACGCTGATGTAAACTAGGCATAGCGTCATCAATCGTTACCCCCTCGAGAATTCGTTGACGAATCCGTTGATTATCTACATACATTTGCTCCATCAATACAGCCATTTCTGACATTTCATACAGTTTAAACGTATTTTCTGTCTGGATTGGCTTGGTTTGTTCTTCTACTTGGTTTTCTTTTTTACAACTTACACAACAGACAAGTAGAGACAAAACGAGTCCTAGTCGAAACATTCTTTTCCTATTTAGCAATTGCAATTCCATCTGCTTCGAATGCATAGGTTACTTTGGGTTCTGTAATTGCTGCAATTTCAGCTTCACTTTTCCCAGCATCTTTAGCATAGTGTTTTAATTCATCAACAGAAACAATAGATACAAAAGCTTTTCCTTGCATCACAACTTCATGTCCTGCTGCATTCATAGGCGCAAAAAATCCATAATCCTTAAAGCGCACAAAACTGCTTTTCTCTTGATCCAAATCAACTTGCATCCAACATCCTTTTTTCTGACATACTTCCTTAATGGTAGAAGTGAAGGCTACGTGTAAGGTATCTCCTGCTTTTAATTGGTCAAATTTTTTCCACATATCCTCTTTAGACAAAACAGGTTGTTTTACATCCAAATCTTGTCCAAAAGTTTCATATTCTGTTGCAGGAACTGTTGCCACTTCTTGTTCAACTTGTTGTTCTTGTTTCTTTCCGCAACTAGTGGTTGCTAAAGCTAGTAAGCCTAAGGTTAATACGAAATATTTCATCTGATTGTGTTAATATATAGTTCGACCAAAGATAATTAAAAAACAGAGTGAAAATAAAAAGATAAATCCACAATGTATTTGGTTCCTATCCTCACTCTATTTCTAAAAAGCAAGTAGCACAACCTAAAACAGTCTAGCAAACAACAGCATAAAGCAGTGATAAAAGATTCTATTATTCTCATTAACCTCAATGAAAATAAGACAAGTATTACTTCAATTCACATCATATGTAGAAATAAAATATACTTCTTATTGGATATCAGGCATTATTTTGTCTAAGTAAATCAAAAAAATAAACTAAAAACGAAGAGTTTACACAAACAAATTGAAAGTATACTAAATTTTCCCAAGTTTTTTTTTGATAATATAATATTTTATTCAGCTACATAAATAATCTACAAATTAAATTGAGAAATAGCGACTTTTTTTGCTATTTTTGTAAGGCAGTAAAATCAAAAACTGCTAGAACGTTTTATTTTAATACAACAACAACTTTTAAAAAAATACTATAAAATGAGTTTAGAAACAAAATTTGAACTTTCTATTGACAAGATAGAAAAGTCTAGAGTCGATTCAATTGATTTCGAGAATGTAAAATTTGGATCTATTTTCACGGATCACATGTTGGTTTGTCATTATAAAGATGGGAAATGGGGAAAAGTGGAAATCAAACCTTATGGACCGATGAGTTTCGCACCTTCAATTAATGTTTTCCACTACGGACAAGCTATTTTTGAAGGAATGAAAGCATACAAAGATAACAACGACGATGTATGGTTATTCCGTCCACGCGAAAACTGGGCTCGTTTTAATAAATCTGCAGAGCGTATGGCTATGCCACACATTGATGAAGAGCGATTTATTGATGGTTTAAAAGCACTTTTAAATTTAGATAGAGAATGGGTAAGAAAAGGAGAAGGAAACTCTTTATACTTACGTCCATTTATGGTTGGTACACACGAAGGTGTTGTTGCTGGTCCATCTAGCGAATTTATGTTCTGCGTAATTTGTTCTCCTGCTCGTACATACTACTCAGGAAAAGTAAAAGTACAAGTTGCTGAGCACTATAGCCGTGCAGCTAACGGAGGTGTTGGGTACACTAAATGTTCAGGAAACTACGGGGGGCAATTCTACCCAACTCAATTAGCACAACAAGAAGGATACCAACAAGTAATCTGGACAGATGATGCTACACATACAAAATTAGAAGAAGCAGGTACAATGAACGTATTCTTCAGAATTGGAGATACTTTAATTACTGCTCCAACTAGTGAGCGTATCTTGGATGGTGTGACAAGAAAAAGTTTAATTGACATCGCAAAAAGCAAAGGAATTAACGTTGAAGTTCGCTCTATCGTAGTTCAAGAATTATTGGATGCTCACGCTAAAGGTGAATTATTAGAAATCTTTGGTGCTGGAACAGCAGTAACAATTGGACAAATTGAAGGTTTTGCTTACCAACAAAAATACTACGAATTGCCAAATGTAGCGGATGAAAATTCTTACGCTATCTTATTGAAAACAAACCTACAAGGTATTCAACAAAAAGCAATTGAAGACACTTTCAACTGGACAGAAAAAATATAATGATCCTTTTAGGATACAATTTCAAAAACGGCAGGCATCCTGCCGTTTTTTTATGCGCTATATTGATGGTTTTTACTTATTTTTGCTAAAATCTTTATTATGTTTACACCAGGGCAAATTCAATTCGCGCTTTTCTTTATCGTTACCTTTACCATAGTATTAATTATCATGTATCGTAAAGACCTTAATCTACATCGAAAATATTACAAAAATCGATTGTGGATTTTACTCGCGTTTCTAGCCTTTATCGGTTCCTTATTCATTCTAAAGAATGTACTTAAATAATTTATAATCCTAGGTGTTGACTGCTTACTATGAAAATTCTCAAGTATTTCCTACTCCTTATTACCTTACTATGCATTTCGCTTATTGTTTTTGTATTAACACAAAGTGGTAATTTCAAAATAACGAAATCCTTTGAATTGGATGCACCTCAACCTATTGTCTATCAATATATTCAAGAATTAGACAATTGGAACGATTGGATTGCTACCGAAAAATTACCCAATGGAGTTTACGCCATTGATTTACCGAATATTGGTTCCTATCAGATTAGAAAAGAATACGAAAAACCCTTTGATAGTATCTCTCAAGATATTCTATATGACAACAAATTGTCTAATATCATTTGGCGTTTTAGTACCGTAGGTCAAAAAACAAAAGTAGATTTTTCCTTTGAAGGTACTATCGATATCAAAACAAAAATTCTTACTTTCTTTTCGGGATCACCAAACAAAGTTGTAGGGGAAGCAATGGATAACAGCATCAATGCTCTAATTGTTTTTTTTATCAAACAATATAAGGAATATGATTTAACAACAACTGGACTTACCAATAAAGCAGCTTTGCGTTACATCTATTTAGATGGAACTTCTGACTATACGGATATCAAATCCTCAATTGAGATTTTACACGCCAAATTATCAGATTTTTGCACCACCAATAAGATTAAAGTTGATAGCACACCTTTACTTATTTTTGACAATACACCATTAACGCAAACACTATCCTTTCAATACGGATTTAAATTACACGATTCAATCTTCTTAAATGAAGAAGAACAATTTAAAATAGCAACTTTGGAGGCTAATTCCTATTTTGAAAGCACTGTATCGGGTTACTATTCTCATTTGCCAAAAGCTTTAAGAGAGATTCGACCGATTATCAGTAAATCGGAAGTATTTACCAATAATCCCACAGGAAAAATGATTGTAGAATTGAACCAATCCTCTTTCAACAATCGATTGCCTTCTTCGTGGAAGACAACCATCCTGATTCCTGTTATCAAAAATCAACAGCCTACAACTGTCAATGATAGTATAAGACGTACATATCGCACTTATTCAGGAACACCAAAAGAAAATCAAACAACAACAGAAATTCCTCCAGTCACTACTGTACAAGAGGAAAACAACGGATAAAAAAAAGAGAATCTAATTTAATAATTAGATTCTCTTTTTTTTTATAATCCACTTGCCAATAGAGTTTTGGCGCGTTCTAAATCTTCTGGTGTATCAATTCCCACACCTACGTGTTGTGTGATTGCCATTTTGATGCGTTTACCATATTCTAAATAGCGTAATTGTTCTAACTTTTCTGTCGCTTCTAAAAACTTCATCGGCCAAGTGGTGAATTCCAACAAGGCTTCTCTTCGAAACGCATACACACCAATATGTTGATAGTATTGTACTGCTGTTTCTTTATCACGGGGATAAGGAATAACTGAACGAGAAAAATACAAGGCTACTTTATTTTCGTCTACCACCACCTTTACGTTATTGGGATTTTCAATCAATGCCCAATCGTGAATTGGCGTCATTAAAGAAGCTAAGTCAATTTGTTTCGCATGATCTTCTTTGAAAATTTGAATCAATTGCTCCAGATTGTCCTTATTGACAAAAGGTTCATCCCCTTGTACATTAATCACGATATCCGCTTCTATATCCGCAACTGCCTCTGCAATGCGATCACTTCCGCTTTCGTGCTCTTTTATACTGCGAACCACTTTTCCTCCATATTGCTGAATCTCATCAAAAATCAAAGGTGAATCTGTTACCACAAAAACATCATCAAAAAGTCCTGTGGCTATTGTTGCCTCATACGTTCTTCGAATAATGGTTTTCCCTCCTAATTCTTGCATCAATTTAGCAGGAAAACGCGTAGAGGCATAACGAGCCGGAATTACCGCAATTACTTTCATATTGGTTTTATTTAGTGAATCAAAGATAAGGGATTTCAAGAATTACCACTACAATTTATTTTAAGGAATCAATCCAATTGCTCTTCAAAATATTCCTCTTGAAAACCAATTAAATACAATTTACTTTTTGCACGGGTAATTGCAGTATACAACCAACGCACATAATCTTGCGTAATTCCTTCTGGTAAATACGGTTGTTCAATAAAAACCGTATCCCATTGCCCACCTTGAGATTTATGACAAGTGACTGCATACGAGAACTTCACTTGTAACGCGTTGAAATACTCGTTTTCCTTTACTTTTTGATTCTTTTTATACTTGGATATTTCGTCTTCATAATCCAGTAATACTTCTTGATACAAGCGATTACTTTCCTCATACGTCAAAGCAGGTGATTCACTCGTCAACGTATCTAGTAAGATAACTGTATCAAAAGGAGCCATTTGATCATAGTCAATCATGCGAATACGCACTGATGCAAATCGGAAACCATACAGTTCTACTGTTTTATAAATCTGTAGAATTTCAATAATATCTCCGTTCGCTAAAAAATCGGTTACGGTCGAATCTTTCAACCAATAGTAGTTATTTTTAACCACCATCAACAAATCTCCAGCAGCGATTTCACTCTCTCGATCTAAAATACGCATACGAATCTGCTGATTATACGCATTGGCTCGTTTATTTGAACGCACAATAAACATGGTTTCCTCTGGACCAGCATTGGAATAAGAAGAAAAGATAGCATCTTGAATGTCGTAACTGTCTGTCAGCCGTATGATATCCTTAAAGCCATAAAGATTAAACTGAAAAGTATCCATAAAATGAGAGTCCAGCAACATGCGTAATTCCGTGGCATTATAGAGAATTCCCGAATCTTCTTCTTGACGCATAACCTCATCCAATTCAATGTGCTGAATCGGCATATTGTAGTGAAAACTCAACTGATCAGTATCCAAAGCAGGACTTACGGTCATATTGATTGGCGGAAGCTGAGCAACATCCCCGATGAGAATTAACTTGCAGTTTTGACCCGTATACACATAGTAAATCAAGTCATCCAAAAGAGAACCATGAGGATACATACTGCTATCTCCTGCGGATCCATCGCCAATCATCGAGGCCTCATCCACAATAAAAACAGTATTTTTATGTTTGTTCTGACGCATGGTATATTGCATACCTCCTCCATTTTTCAATGGCTTTGGATAATAGATATACTTGTGAATTGTAAAGGCAGGACGCTGTGCATAACTACTAATGACTTTAGCAGCACGTCCGGTTGGAGCTAACATAACCGCGTATTTCTGAATGGAACGCAACTGATTGACTACAACAGATAACAAAGTTGTTTTTCCCGTACCTGCATATCCCTTTAAAACAAACAACTCATCTTGTTGGTCAGCTGTGATAAATTCTGCTATTTTTTGTAAAAATATATCCTGTTTTAACGTCAGTTCGTACGGAAATTGATGTCGTAATACCTTGTAAAATTCAGTTCCTCTCATGTTCTAATTCTCCTAAATACACCTAAAACATCAAAGATACTAAGCTTTTTAGCCCAAGACTAATATACTCCCTTAAAATTGTTTAAATTTGTCTCTCGCATTCGCTGTTAGAAATTTAGTGTGCAAAAACTATGGAGCAAAGCTTACAAAAACTTATCATTCAGGTTTCCCTTCAGAAATTTACGTTTATCATTCAAGAGATTGAATCGAAACAGATTCACCATTTTGCTTCAGAAGGATTAAACCAAAATAGAACAATTGAAGATCAGTTGCAGAGTCTCTTTGCTAAACATGAAATTCTAACTTCTTCTTTCGAAGATATTTTAGTTTTACACGACAGCAACCTCAATACATTTGTACCTACAGCTTTATTTGATGAACAGGCATTAGGATCATACTTACAATACAATACCAAAGTATTTTCTACTGATTTTTTTGCTTTTGATGAATTGACAGACAAAAAAATCAACAATGTGTATATTCCCTATGTGCAAATCAACAATTTTCTATTGGATCGATTAGGCGCATTTACCTATCAAAATATCAATACAGCTTTAGTTGATTATCTATTAGATTTATCAGCGCAACACAGTGAAATTGAAGTTTATGCCCATGTGCAAAAAGATCACTTCGAACTTATTGTTGCCCAAGAAGGGCATTTAATTTTGTTCAATTCCTTTTTGTATCATACAGCACAAGATTTTATTTATTATCTCTTATTCGTCTATGAACAGCTAAAATTGGATCCAGAATTGGTTCCATTAAAACTGCTAAGTCGGATCGAAAAAGAAGATAGCTTGTTTGAACAGGCCTATACCTACATCAGACATATCGAAATTTTGGAGGAACAAGCCTTAGTTGCACCTTCCCTCCTCTTGCATTATCAAGTACCCAAACAACATTATATTTTATTCCATCTATGAGAATTATTTCAGGAAAATTAAAAGGAAGAAAGCTTAGCCCACCTAAAAACTTACCTGTTCGCCCTACAACAGACATGAGTAAAGAAGCCTTGTTTAATATTTTAAACAATCACTTCAATTTCTCAGAACTGCAAGTCCTAGACTTGTTTGCAGGTACAGGCAGTATTAGTTATGAATTTGCTTCAAGAGGCGTGGAAAATATTGTCAGTATTGATGCGGATTATGGTTGTGTCAATTTTATCAAAAAAACAGCAAAGGATTTTGACTTAAATATTGTGCCTTACAAATCAGATGTTTTTAAATTTATAGAAAAACACCAAGGAACATATGATATTGTTTTTGCGGATCCACCCTATGATTTCTCCCAAGAGCAATTTGAAAAAATAGTTACAGATATTTTAGAAAACAACATCTTGGATGAAGAAGGAATGCTGGTTGTCGAGCACTCTAAATTTACAAAACTAGAGCATTTGCCTCATTTTTCTTTTGAGAAGAATTACGGAGGATCTGTCTTTACGTTTTTCGAATACGCATCAGATGAGGATGAGGACGATACAGAAGAAGAATAAAAAAATCCACACCTTAAAGGTGTGGATTTTTTTATTCATAACTAGCCGTTTACTGCATCGGTGGTTTTCCAGTCCCATCCCAAATTGGGGGTTCACCATTTAATTTTCGCTCTAAATTATCACGTTCTAGTTGAGTCATCAATGAATTATCACTTTTATAAACTTGATTATCAATTAAAATTCTCGTTCCACTTGGATTCCTTTTATAAGGAATATAATATGTATTAACATAGCTCCTATCTAACTCAGATAATTGATTATTATCAAAGAAAACGGAACCATTTTTTTTAGTTAGTGTAGGCTCTCCATTTATGCTAAAAGCATAAGAATCATATAACATGATTGAATTAAAATCAAATGCTCCTAGTGTTAAATAGTTTTGGGTTACTCGATCAAAATTATGTCTATTTTCATTGGCTATGTTCGCAACATTTACATCAATATACGCATCTCGATCGGGTCTAGATTGCTCATGAAATAAACCTAAAGCATGTAAAATCTCATGCATTATCGTTTTTGAATTAAAGGATACTAAATTAATTATTTGTTGTCCGCCAACACTGCCTATTTGAGAATTATTGACATTACTACTATAAAAAGTAATATAATTATAATTAACACCTAGACTAGGATTACCAGTAGGTTCACCTGTTGCGTTATAAAATCTAACATTCGTTAGTTCTTCCAATTCATTCATCGCCTGCTGAATAGCAGCTATCTGAAGTGTATTCAAGTTAGAATCAAAAGTAAATCGAACCATTGCCCAATGGGTTCCTTGTGGCAATGCAACAACTTTAGTGCCATAAAAATCTTCCAGTTGTTTTCCGCTTTCCAATGGTAATCCCAAAGGAACTATTCCATATTCAGGTTTAAAAACTCCCTTATATCTTGGTTTATTTTTAAATGCAAAAACATCTCCATATTGATCTAAGCCTTGTAGTTGCTTATCTGACAATACTAAATCCCCTAAATAAACATACTGATTATCCGTTTTTTCAACACGGGCTCCTGATGTTAAAGTCAAAACTTTTGTATTTTCATTTTTGTCATAAACTAGATGTTTCTCTTCTTCATAAGTTGAGCAACGAACATAAACGAGAATCAATAAAAAAAGTATAATTATCTTCTTCATAACTCATTATTTTTTAATGTTGATATTTATTCTTTTCTAAAAATAGAACAAAAAAACACAACACCCTGAAAAACAATTGAATATAGTAAGCAATAGATGATTTATATTTTATTTTTTAAATACTTTTTTTAGACTTAAGTAATTTGCACATCAAAATCTCAAGTATACACAAAAAAAGATTGACTTGCATTCAAGTCAATCTTTTTATTCTTGTGCATTGATTTAAAAATAAATGCAGATCTATAAGCCGGATTCTGTATGCACCGAAGTGCACCCTTATCATTTATCCAGGCCATCAATTACTCAATGGCTCTATCTGCCTACCCCTAAAGCATCGGGCGAGCAGCCCTCAAACGCTAAATATACATGGCATTTCACCGTATAGAGTTTACCTGATTTCACTACAGCCTTACCTGTACATCCTTTCTGTTGCACTTGTCCTCACGAATTACTTCGCGGATGGGTGTTACCCACTATACTGCTCTATGGTGTCCAGACTTTCCTCTCGTTTATTGCTAAACCAGCGATAAGGCGATCTGCATAAGACTGCAAAAATACAGCTTTCCCCGAGAATGCGGATAAACTATTTACTTTATTTTTTTATCTATTATGGAATCCACTTTTTAGGGAAATTCGGTTTGCGTTTCTCTAAAAACGCATTACGTCCTTCGATTGCTTCTTCTGTCATATAGGCTAAACGAGTCGCTTCTCCTGCAAATACTTGTTGCCCTACCATTCCATCGTCTGTCAAGTTCATCGCAAACTTCAACATTTTGATTGATGTTGGTGATTTACCTAACACTTCTTGTGCCCATTCATAGGCTGTATCTTCTAACTCCTCATGTGGAATCACCGCATTAACCATCCCCATTTCAAAGGCTTCTTGAGCAGAATAGTTTCTTCCTAAAAAGAAAATCTCTCTTGCTTTTTTCTGTCCGACCATTTTGGCCAAATAAGCAGAACCATACCCTCCATCAAAACTCGTTACATCAGCGTCCGTTTGTTTGAAAATAGCGTGTTCTTTACTGGCTAAAGTCATATCACAAACCACGTGTAAACTATGTCCTCCACCAACAGCCCATCCTGGAACTACAGCAATAACTACCTTAGGCATAAAGCGAATTAATCGCTGCACCTCTAATATATTCAAGCGATGCATTCCATCCTCTCCTACATATCCTTGGTGTCCTCTCGCTTTTTGATCTCCACCACTACAGAAAGAATATACACCGTCTTTCGGTGAAGGTCCTTCCGCAGAAAGTAAAACTACGCCTATAGAGGTATCTTCTTGTGCATCGTAAAAAGCGCGATACAACTCACTTGTTGTCTTAGGTCTAAAAGCATTTCGAACTTCTGGTCGATTAAACGCAATACGCGCTACTCCATTACACTTTTTATAGGTAATGTCTTCAAACTCGATTGCCGTTTTCCATTCTATCTTACTCATATCTTTTACTATTTGTGAGTAAAATTACTATTTTTTTACTTCATATCTAAACAAAGACGCACAGAATCCCATTCTAACTCCTCCACCCCCATTATACAAAATTTAAATCGCCAATCTTGCATTTATCCTTTTAAAAAAGACGATAAATTGTGTTCTTTCTATTTTTTTCATTTGTAATCTGAAAGTTTAGCTAGATTTTTCTTTGATATTCGATAACTTTTATTAATTTGGTTTTTTCTTTAAAAAATCCCTACAAAGACAGTAAGACTAATGAATACCAAACTCGCAATCTCTTTAGTTAGCTTATTAGCTTTCGCTTCTTGCAAACAGCAGCAGGATGCTACTATGGATTTAGCCTTGAATATGCCTATCATCAAAGAACACAATGTCTTTATTGATAAGCCTTATGAAACTTCATTTCAAGAACTAAAACCGGAATATATCCTTGAAAAAGGACAAAAAATCGAAGATTTTTACAATCAATATATCAAAAAAAGTGGTTATACAGGAAGTTTTTTAGTCGCGCAAAACGGCAAAATTCTATATGAAAATTACTCTGGATATGCCAATAAAAGACAAAATGAGGCCATTACCGAAACAACACCTATTCACGTAGCTTCTGTAGGTAAAGTAATTACAGCCGTCACTATTTTGCGCTTGGTACAAGAGGGGCTTTTGAGCTTAGACCAGCCCGTTTCAGAAATTATTGATGGCTTTCCACACGAAGATATCACCATACGTACATTACTAAGTCACCGTAGTGGCTTAAAATACTATGGGTATTACCCAAACAAATGGACAAGTCAAAATGTAATTACCAATGATCAAGTAATTGAAATAATCAACAGTAAAACGGTTAGTTTAGATTTTAAACCCAATACACGTTTTACCTATAGTAATACTAACTACGTTGTTTTAGCCTCTATTGCAGAAAAAGTAACAGGAAAAAAATTCAAACAAGTGGTCCGCGATTTAATCTTTGACCCTTTGGAAATGAACCACAGCTTTGTCTTTGATGATATTACACATAAAAATCAAGTAACCCAATCGTATAATTCAAATTATCGCGAAATGCATTGGGATTATATGGATGGAACGTATGGAGATAAAAATATCTATACCACGCCAAGAGATATGCTTAAATTAGATACAGCCCTGTACTCAGATGATTTTTTAAGTGCCGACTTAAAAACACAAATGACAGAAGGCTATAGCTTTGAAAGCAAAGGAACACGCAATTATGGTTTAGGTTTGCGTCTAATCAAAATGAAGAACAACAAAAACTACACCTACCACAACGGCTGGTGGAGAGGAAACACTTCTTCTTATATTCGCTTAGCAGATTCGAATGCTTGTATCATTCTCTTTTCAAACAAATATTCGAAATTAACGTATAAAACAATAGATTTATCTCACTATCTAGGAGATTATCCCGTTGGAAATGTAGAGTTGTAATGTAAATTACAACTCTTTTTTTTACACTATATCACATTGACATATGCAATATAAGAATATCGCAAAGGGTGATGGGTACTAAAGGGCGAATTGCCATAAAGGATAACTAAAGGCGAATTGCCATTCGCCCCTACTCGCTTAAAATGCGTTTGATATCTTTGTTGTCTCCATAGATAACCATGATATCGCCTTTGTGCAATACTGTGTCATAAGATGCTATTCCTTGTACTTCGTGTATTTTTCGTTGTGCACCAAAGAAATTGCGTTCTTCTTTTACTTTCAGCGTAGTTAATACCACTAAATTATAATTGGTTCTAAATCCTATTTCTCCAAGTGTTCGATTGGCAAATCGATCGGATATTGTAATTTCAACAATACTATAACGCCCATTAATTTCATAAGAATCAACCACTCCTTTTATACAGAGTTTCTTCGCCCAACGCTCTGCTGTTTCTTCTTCTGGATGAACAATTTCATCCACGCCAATCGCT
The DNA here is from genome assembly GCF_030324495.1 of Myroides sp. 1354. GTDB lineage: Bacteria > Bacteroidota > Bacteroidia > Flavobacteriales > Flavobacteriaceae > Flavobacterium. Next base: position 18,144 of record NZ_JACAGN010000007.1, read on the forward strand.
TGCAATACATTTTCGTGCAAGGGCGTGATCGCGCGGCTAATTAACCGTTTGACATTTAAATTTTTTAATACAGCAGTTGTCATGATATTGGCTCCTTGATCTTCTCCTATGGCAACAATCACGATATCCGTATTAGCCAAAGGTAATCCAGCCACCAAATACTGATCCGTTGAATCCAAACAAATGGTATGAGAGACCTTATCTTTATTTGCGTCAACACGAGCCATATTCTTATCAACTCCAATGACTTCATTTCCTTGTTCGGTTAACTTTTGCGCTAAAGAAGCTCCAAAATTCCCTAAACCGATAATTATATATTTCATCCTAACTTTTCTATTAGTTAATCAAAATTTCTTCTGTTGGATACCTGTAATTGGTTATCGTTTCTTTTTTGCTAATGGCAATTAAAAGGGTCAAGATACTCACCCTTCCAACAAACATGAGCATAATAAGCGTTACTTTACTTGGATCGGCTAATTTTGCTGTAATACCTGTACTTAATCCCGCCGTACTATAAGCGGAAAACGCCTCATAAGACAGGCGAATAATATCGATATTCGGTTCAAAAAAAGTCAGAGCAAATAAAGCAATTCCAATGATGAACAAAGATAAAAAAATGATGGCAAAAGCACGTCTCACGGCAGATTCATCTACTTCTCTTCGATTGATTTCAATTCGCGTTTTGCCTTTCATCAAGGTCCATATATTCAATAATGCAATAGCAAAGGTTGTTGTTTTAATCCCACCTCCCGTGGATATTGGAGAGGCTCCAATCCACATCAACAACATGAGAATTAAGAAAGTCGGAACAGTAAACAAATTGTTATCTACTGAAGCAAATCCAGCAGTACGCGGTGAGGTAGCGGTAAAAAAGGCTACAACTACTTTTCCAAACCCCTGGTGTTCTGCTAGCGTATTGTTGTATTCCAAGCAATAAACGAAGGCAGTTCCCCCTACGATTAATCCTGCCGTTGTAATTAAAATAATCTTTGTACTTAAATTAATTACGCGAGGGACATATACACTAGCCTCTTGTATACTAAACGGCAGCAATCGATTAACGATTAAATGCTTGATGTATTTGTACACATTATAAACGATGGGAAATCCTAATCCTCCCATAATAAACAAACCAGCAATAATCAATTGCAGTGGATAGTTAAACCGATATTCTAAGGTATATAAATTTTCAGGCAAGGTTGAAAATCCAGCATTACAAAAAGCAGAAACGCCGTGAAAAATGGCAAAAAATACACGCTCAAATAAGGAATCAAACGCTTGATTTCGAATACTGATAAAGATAGCAATCATCCCTATAAATTGAATAATTCCCGAGATAATCATAATGCGTTTTAAAGTACCAAACACATCCCCTAATTTATCAATAGAGGATACATCTTTTAAAACCAATTGATTGCCGTAAGAGGCTTTCCCCCTAAAAAAATAACTAAAATAACTAGCAATAGTCATGATTCCCAATCCTCCACATTCCATCAAAAAAATCATCACCGTCTTTCCAAAAAACGTAAATTGGCTGCCAATATCTACAGTGGATAATCCTGTGACACAAACAGCACTTGTTGCAGTAAACAACGCATCAATATAGCGTAAACTCCCTGGCGTTACTGTAGCCTTGGGGAAAGAAAGCATAAAAGCTCCTATGAAAATAATCAACAAAAAACTGACAATAAACAACTGAGGAGGCGTGAGTTTTGTTTTCTTTAAATTGAGCTGTAGCATCGAAAACTCACGTACAAGCATGATAAATACAGCAAAGAAAATAACAGCATTACTGTCAAAAAATTGACTTGTATGTTCAGGTTGCCAACGAACAACAACCAGTGTCAAAAATAAAAGTACACTAAACACATCGAAAATCTTCACCCCTAAACTAGGAAATTTATTTTTCCGAAATGCTTGATAATACCGATAGAGAATAATGACCATGCCAAAAGTCAAACACACATTGTACAAATGGTGTAAATGGCTGTGATAATCATTGAGTGTATTAAATCCCAAATCAAAAATTAGGACAAATAAAGAGATAAAACTAAGTAAGAACGGCAAGCGAACTAAAAAGTACTTGATTTTATTTACAACGACATCCTTGAGATAAAATAACGGCATAGTTACAAGACTAATTCTTCGAAAAGTTGATTAAACGTTTGGTCTGCATCTGCTGTCAAACCGCAGTGAGTAGGTGAAACTTGGAGACAAGAACTCTTTGTTGCAGCCAACCAGCGAAAGCGTTCTGCCGCATCAAATTCCGTAATGGGACTTTCCTTTGCTTCTGCTTGTGCAATAGCAATAAACGCTTGGATATGCTTTTCTAGCACATCCAAATCAATTTCTGTAGCAAAACAGGCTAACTTTTCTCGATTTAAAAAATACTGTCCTCGTAGGGCTCGCTTCTGTTTACAAAAAAGTAAAAGTCCAATGTTAATGAACTCTCCACGTTCTACACGAGGAACAAATCGAATCACTGCATACTCATATACCAACATGACGTAACTTTTTTGCTTCATTAACAAATAGGCTCGCATGATCGCGTCTGAGTTTTAAAAACTGATAATAAACAGCTCTTATTTCTTCTGGACTTAACTCCGACTCTTCCCAAGTTAACCAATCCACTGGAATTTGTTGCACAATATCTTGTAGAACTTCATCCGTGAGTATACGGGTAAACGCCTCATTTACCTCATCCAACTGAGAGGCTTTTCTCAATAATACATGGTCTTTAATCAACGTAAAAGGCGTCAAGGCACTTTTCTCCCAATTCGTAAAAGAATGATGGAAATAAAAAGAAGCTCCATGATCAATCAACCACAATTCTTTATGCCAAACCAACATATTGGTATTGCGAAAAGTGCGGTCTACATTTGTGATAAACGCATCTAACCAAACGACTTGAGACGCTAATTTTTCCTCTACTTCATACGCTTGGGGATCAAAAGTCAACGCTCCGGATAAAAAGTGTAATCCCAAATTCAATCCTTGACTAAACTTCAATAGGTCTTGAATTTCCTCATCTGCTTCTGTTCTTCCAAAAGCTTCATCTAAAGTTGCAAAAACCAATTCAGGTACTGGTAAACCAAGTGTTTTAGCCAATAATCCGCCTAATAATTCTGCAATTAAGGCCTTTACCCCATGACCCGCACCGCGAAACTTAATGACATATTTAAAGTCATCATCCGCATCTGCTAAGGCTGGTAAAGATCCTCCTTCTCGCAAAGGAGTGACATAACGTGTAACCACTACACTTCTCAAACCAAGTGATTCATTCATGAATTTGTGTTCTTATTTATTCCAAGACTTGTTCAACTAAAAGTAAGCTTTCTGTTGGTTTTTGCCAAATCCCTCTTATTTTAAATGTAAAAAAGGGATAAATCCCTTCTTTCTCTTTTTTTGTAAACTAGATGTATGGACTGCTAAACAGCCTATTTCATTGTGATCTTAGCATTAGTCAAAATTTTTCTCAACATCCCTTGTTGTTCTTTGGTTTTTAAGTTGAAGATTTCTCTTACTTTACCATTATTCAATTTAACGACTGCTTTTGTAGCTAATCCTCTAGGCATTTTCACATACTTAATTGCGACCTTATCCAACTGTTCTGCTGCAGTTTTAGTTAAAAAGTTTTTATAAGCTAAAAACAAAAAAACAGCTGCGATAATACAAAAAACATAATCCATTTCTTTAGGACTCTTCCAATCCGCCATAAATAAACGAATCAAAGACATTCCTAAAATAACAGCAGACATCAGACGAGAAGAAGTCAATCTTCCCTTGTAATTATCCTGAATAATCAATTGTTTGGTCTCATTATTAAATGATAACATACGTATATTTTTTTGGTTGTATTCAATCTAGCAAAGTTAAGTATTTAACGCTCAACTTGCGCTTTTTTAACCTTTTTACAAGAGATTCTCTCTCTTCTCTATACAATTTTAAATCTCCTATTATCCTTGAGTAAAAATAGCATCAAATACAGCGAGTGGTCTATCGTCATTTTGACCCAGCAATTCCTTTAACAATGGAATATATCCCTTGTACAATTCCGCATATTCAAAGACAATTTGCTTATTCTTTAGGATATAACTATCGTAAAAACACATATCCACTTGACCTATTTTATTGATTACGCCTATTTTTAAATACGGATGATTTCGACTAAAAGAAGCAATTTTATCCTCCAAAAAGAAAACAGAAAAATCAAAATCTGTCCAGCATATTTCATCGATATTAATGGATAACAACAACAAAGAATTCTCTTCATAAGCAACATATTCTATTGTTGCAAAAGGGAATAAAGTTTTTAATTCAATTGTAAAAGCTTGCTTGTTTTCTGCATGCAATACAATAATAACATAAAGGATTTCCATAGACTAACTTCTTTTACTTAAATCTAAGCAGTAAAAATGTTAATTCCCTCTTTTTAACCTTATGAAATGGTTATGTTATTATTATGGGAATGAAGAAACCGTGAATCCTTTTTTTTCAAACACTTAAGCTCAAATGTCTGCTTCTTTTTTTGGTATAAATCTCTATTAATAAAATTTACCCCAATACAATAGAGATTATTTCCAATTTTAAACATACTTAAAAATTTTATGATAAAATAGAAATACACCTACTCAACAAATCAACCCTATGAACACCTGGATTTAATTTACATTTTATTTTGTTTTTATTAAGAAAAAATTAGGATTTTAAAATAAAAATCTTTTCTTTTGATAAAGAAATAATACTATAAAACAAAAATAAAAAACTATAAATCAATTATTTAAACAAAAATATTGCTTTTAAAAAGCAAAATGAAATTGATAAAATGTAGGTCATAACAAAAGCTTTCTCCAAGCATACAGTAGTTTTTGTCTCAAATAATAATCGAGTAATCACAGAAATTTCCCTTTATTTCTCAGCAAATAAAAAAGAAAATCGAACAATCATTGATAAATAATTAATCAAACATTAACTTAAATTATTATTTTATGACAAACACTACAAATCGAATTAGTATTCGGGGCTTTTGGCTCATCTTACTAGTATCACTATGGTCTTTAGGAATAAAGGCTCAACTAGGAATGAATCCTGTTTTAACTTGGGATAAAGAAGTTGGATGTATCATTATAACCAACACCAAAGAAGATAGTAGCAACTATTCACTTTATGAGCAAATCCGTCTTGGTTTCTGTCTTCGTGTTTGTGAAAACAGCACCGTAACGTACAACTTTAGAGCGAATAATCTCCGACAAGTAACCTGGCAGGTTTCAGGAGGAACTATCAGTACTAGTTCCAATAATCAAGCGATAGTCAATTGGAATACGACAAGAAATGGAAGTCTTACGCTTATCGTTACCTATACAAATAATACATCAGAAACACTCACCCTCTGTGTAGAGAAAATCAAAAGCCCTAGCGCAAAATTTCAAATAGCAGGTATTGATCCCGAACAAGCTAAATTCTGTTTGAATACGCCTGTTAACTTTGACAATACGTCTTCTACAAATGGAGGTACGGATATTATCAATTATTTTTGGGACTTTGGTGATGGTACTTCATCCAATGCTTCTGAACCCATTCATATTTATAGACAAACTGGAAACTACATAGTAACACTAACCGTAACCAACAGCTGTAATTGTTCCTCAACCTACAAAAAGGAAATCTACATTTACGATTCAGAGCCTTTTGAAATATCATGTCCAAGTGTAGTTTGTGATAAAAGTATTGCTACCTATACGGTTAATGATAATTGTGCCAATGGTGAATGGAAAGTAAAAGGTGGTACAATTCTGAATATTGTAGGAAACTCCATCAACGTGCGATGGGATCAAGTTGACCTAATAGAAGGTTTTGGTTATGTAGCTTATCAATCGAAATGTACCTGCCCTGTATGGAGCACGGTAAAAGTGCCTGTTATCTTAGCAACAAGCAAAATCATAGGACCTGGTATTATTTGTCAAAGTGGCCAAGGTCTTTTCACCTTACCTCAATGGCCTACAACTGAATTTGAATGGATGATCAATGATAATCCTAATCATCCTTTCTTAGTGCGTACAGATCAACGCAATGAAATTATAATTAACGGAACAACACCGGGAACATACACTCTAAAAGCAAGGTATAGAAACACCCTGATAGACAATGGAAATTGCAGAGGTGAGGCTACTACCGTATTTAAAATAGAAGCACGTCCTACCATTACTTCAAATACGGGAAATACAATATGTCCTTCTACTACTAAAAATTTCAGCATCAGCAATAATACTAGTGTACAATGGACTGTTACACTAAACGGAACAAGTGTTTATACAGCTACAGGGAGTACAATGCAATACAACTTTCCAAATAGTGGCACACACTTGGTAACCGCAAATTACAATGGTTGTGTAACAGAACCTTTACTTACAGAAGTTATCAAAACAGGGGTAATAAATGGAGAGATAAAAGGCCCTAAAAAAGTGTGTTTTAATACCCCTTACACTTATAAAATAACCGAAAATGATCCTGGCTATATCTATGTCTGGAATATAACCAACGGGAGTATAATTGGCACTAATTCAGGTTTACAAGTTGACGTTAAATTCACTGCTCCTGGAACCATTAGTGTTGTCAAGAAAAAAGTAGTAAATGGAGTAACTTGTAGCACCCCTCCAATCAGCCTTGCTGTTGAACAAGCTATACTCAATCCTGTTATTACCACTCAAAATAACTTGACTGCTTTTTGTCCGAGTACAAGTGCAACTTTTTCTTTAAATTTAGGAGATGTCGATCCAGACTATATTGAATGGAGTATTCTGAGTAGTACGGGAAGTACCAACTTTGGTAATATTACAGATGGAAAAAATGCAAAAATCGCAACCGTTAGCTTCAATAACGTTATAGGTTCCAATTCAGAAACTGGTGTTTTAAAAGCTACAGTAACAAAATGTGGTACTACCATTACCAAAACCTATCCTATCACCATAATAAAAATTCCTACATTAAGTGTTGCTCCAATAGCTCCAATTTGTGCGGATACTTCATTTTTTGACGTCGTTCTAACAACCAATCCTATGGCTTCTGGAATAGTAAAAATTGATTATAATGGAGAATTCCCTATAGTAAGCATGCCCTTTACGAGTGGCACTCCTTTAACGATAGCAAATAGGTTTAGAAACAATACAAATTCAAATATCTCCAAGTCTATTACATTCCACTATGAAGTATGTGGTATTAAAGTTCAAACAACACTAAATGTAACAATTCTTCCTCCAATGAAGATTACAGTTGGACCACATTATAAATTTTTATTATGCTCTGACAATTATACCCCCTTTACACTCTATGCATCAGTACCTACTGGAATTGTAAATGTAACTTATCTTTGGTATAAAAATGGTATTTCAACAGGTGTCACCACCTCTACTTATACAATATCAGGTACTAATCCAACAGGACGTTATCGAGTGTATGTTACAGACTCTACCAATGGTTGTACTTCAAAATCACCTGAAGTAGAAGTATTAAGTGATTGCTCAGTAGCACCAGAATGTACCATCAGTCCATTCCCTAATATTAACCTAGATGCTGCATGGACAAAATGCGAAGAATTCGAAGCTAATGTGACGTTTAATCGTCCTCCTGATAGAATTAGTTGGAAAGGATCTCAGCATTTAACTCTAATCACGCCAAATCCAGAAAACGCTAGCTCTGTTAATTACACAACAGATGTTGTAGGAGGTCATCGTATTTCTGTCGTATTGCGATATGGTAATTGTACAATATCTAAACAAATTGAAATAATCAAAGACTACCAAGCTAAGATGAAAACACGAGTTACATGCAACAGCGATGGAACTTACAAGATAGAGCTTCTTAATAACTCGGATCTTGCTTATGCTGGACTCCCTATTACCTATACCTATACTGGTCCAGGTATAACAGGTCCAACATCAGGACAAAACCACACCATCAATAGCATTGGCCCAGGTAACTACACGTACACACTTACACTAAGTTCACCTGGGAAACCTAATTGCTCTGTTTCTGTACCTGTGACTATTGGCGCTGTACCTAATCCTAATTTTACACTTTCACCGCTTAACTACTGTGCTGATGATAAAATCCTATTAAATCTCGCCAACTATAATCCAGAATATCGATATGAGTGGTTTTTTAATGGTACAAGTTTTACGGCATCAAGCGCACAAACGCCAATTAATATTGCATCAGCAGGAACTTATCCAATACAGTTAAAGATTACGACGCCTTATGGTTGTAGCTATACTTCAACGAATAACATCCAAGTGCGAATAAATCAGGCAAACTTCAATATAGGAACGATTAACCCTACTCCAGCTGAATTTTGTGCGAATACTCCTACGCCTCTGAGTTTTACAGTAACATCCCCTACGTCATCTACACTGAGTAATATCATCTGGATGCGTGATAATGAAGAGGCCGGAACAGGATTAACCTTTCAACCCATACGAAGTGGTAACTATTGGCCTATATTAATTGACCAAAATGGATGTAAGAGTTCAATAATGGTTTCTAAACCCAAACATTATACGCTACGTCAACCGCCATTTGCGAGTATCGAAGGTAATACAAACCTCTGTTTCAGAGAAAATACGGTATTAACAGGGATTACAACAGATGCAAATGTTGAATTCCGTTGGACAGGACCGAATATTCCAACTGCCTTAGGCAACTGGTCTACTAGTACAGCCAATAAAACACTACCGCTGAATGGGCTTGCACAAGGAACCTATGAATATTTCTTCCACACTCGTATAACTAATGATGCTTCTTGTAGCAATAGCTTCAAAGCAATTGTTCAGGTACATCCTGCAGTTACAAGACCAACTGTTTCTGCTACCGTAATCAATTGTAATCCTTATACCATACGCTTAACAGCTACTGGACCGAGTACAGGAACTTATAATTGGAGTAATGGTATGTCAGGACAAAGTATTGAAGTACATCATGGTGGTGCTTATACAGTAACTTATACTGCAACTACAGGTTGTAGTGAAATAGGTAGTATTCAAGCTCCTCATAATCCAGAGCGTTCGTTGTGGATTGTTCCGCAAGGTTGTTACACCGTATGTAATACATATCTACTAGGACCATTAGGACGATACGAAAATTATCAATGGAAACGATCAAATTCAGTTACACTATCAGGAAATAATAGTATTATTCCAAATCAACTACTCAATGGAGGTGGTATATACTCCCTAAGTGTAACTCAAAACGGATGTACATTTGTAAGTAATAAACCGAATATTACCATCAATTCTACTAACTGTTCACAGAAAGATTGTTCCTTCAAAATAATCTTTACCTTAATCAATAGGATTCAAGGTGGACTCCGATATAAAGTGGACATTACGAATCCTACAGGTACACAACTAATTTATTTAAGTAGTTTAAATGGCTATGGTAATTTTTCTCCTGCAGTACATACAATTACAAATGGAACAAACACATTTATTGTTGATTTCTATGTCAATTCTACCTATTCATCAGGTGTAATTGATCAATTTGTTGCTACGGGAGATTTTTGTGCAAACAAAGTATCTATAAGGTTAGATGGTGCCATCATGAACCTAAATGGATTAGAGATTCCATCTCTAGCGCTTTCTCCAAATCCTACAGCAGATATTACTTATGCTACTTACAATATCGGTACTTCAAATGAAAATGCACAATATTTAGTTGTTTATGATCTTTTAGGTGTACAGCGCTACAAACAAAAAATTAGTGAACGAAAAGCTGAAGTTGTACTTGATATGAACCATTTAGGAAAAGGTACGTATTTAATCAGTTTAGAAGCTGATGGGAAGCGAATCGCAACAGAAAAATTAATTAAAAAATAAATAAAATAGAAAAAAGGGGGCTGTCTTCAAAAGACAGCCCCCTTCTTTTTCATTGGTGCATTTTAATTTCTCTCTTGTCTAATTTAAATCACCCACAACAAAAAGGGACTTAAACCTTTCCGTTTAAATCCCCTTTTATCTTGTTCAATCCAATAGGTCTTAAAACTCCTATTATCGTACTAATTTCTTGTATTTCAAACGCGTTGGCGCAACATCCCCTAAGCGTTTTTTGCGGTTTTCTTCATATTCAGAGAAAGATCCCTCGAAGAAGTACACTTGAGAATCTCCTTCAAAAGCAAGGATATGCGTACAAATACGGTCTAAGAACCAACGGTCGTGGGAAATCACTACTGCACATCCTGCAAAGTTATCCAACCCTTCTTCTAACGCACGTAGTGTATTTACGTCCAAGTCGTTCGTAGGCTCATCCAGTAACAAAACGTTTCCTTCTTCTTTTAACGTCATGGCTAAGTGCAAGCGGTTGCGCTCTCCTCCTGATAACGTTGCTACCTTTTTATTTTGATCCGATCCACCAAAGTTAAAACGACTTAAATACGCTCTTGAATTTACTTGGCGACCTCCCATCATAATTAATTCTTGACCATCACAGAAGTTTTCCCAAATTGATTTTTCAGGATCTATATTCGAGTGTGATTGATCGACATAAGCGATTTTTACGGTATCCCCGATAGAAAATGTACCTGCATCTGGTGTTTGTTCTCCCATAATCATACGGAAAATTGTCGATTTACCAGCACCATTTGGTCCAATAATACCTACAATCCCCGCTTGAGGTAACGTAAAGTTTAAGTTATCGTACAACAACTTATCTCCAAAAGCTTTGGCTACTCCTTGAGCTTCGATCACATTCGTTCCTAATCGAGGTCCATTTGGAATGTAGATTTCCAATTTCTCTTCCAATTGTTTTTGATCCTCATTCAACAATTTATCGTAATTCTGTAACCTCGCTTTTTGTTTGGTTTGACGACCTTTAGCTCCTTGGCGAACCCAATCTAACTCGCGCTCTAACGTCTTACGGCGTTTCGATGCTGTTTTTTCTTCTTGTTCTAAGCGTTTTGCTTTTTGATCTAACCAAGAAGAATAGTTTCCTTTCCATGGAATTCCCTCTCCTCTATCCAACTCTAAAATCCAGCCTGCAACATTATCCAAGAAATAACGGTCGTGCGTTACAGCGATAACCGTTCCTGCATACTGTTGTAAGTGCTGTTCTAACCAATGTACAGATTCCGCATCCAAGTGGTTGGTAGGCTCATCCAATAACAATACATCTGGGTTTTGTAACAACAGACGACATAAAGCCACACGACGACGCTCTCCTCCTGATAACACTTTAATCGGCGTATCTGGGTCTGGTGTGCGTAAAGCATCCATTGCAATTTCTAATTTTGTATCCAACTCCCATCCGCCAACTGCATCAATCTTATCTTGTAGTATTGCTTGTTTATCCATCAGTTTCTGCATCTTATCTGCATCTTCATATACTTCTGGTAAACCAAACATATCGTTAATCGCATTGAACTCATCCAAGATAGCCACTATCTCTGCAGCACCTTCTCTTACAATTTCGATTACTGTTTTCTCTTCATCTAATTCTGGTTCTTGCTCTAAATACCCCACAGTATACCCTGGCGCAAATACAACATCCCCTTGGTAATTCTTGTCAACACCAGCAATAATCTTCAATAACGAAGACTTACCTGAACCGTTAAGACCCAAAATACCAATCTTAGCCCCATAAAAGAAGCTCAAATAAATGTCTTTTAAAACTGTTTTGTTTGTTGATGAGTACGTTTTACTCACCTTCGACATGGAAAAAATTACCTTTTTATCGTCTGACATAAAGTAAAAAATTGATTGAAAATGATGTGATGAATTACTTCTCGCTCACCCTGAGCGACAAGAGAATCATCGAATACCCCAAAAATACACATTATTACGGAGATAAGAAATAATTTTCAATCGGACGAAAAAGAATCTTCTCCTCTTACTCCAATATGGAACAACAAACACCTCCCTCCCTTTTTCTGTCCTTTTATTTAGACACTATAAGGGTTCATATTCATTACTACATTCCAAAAAACACAACAAAAGATTGATTTACAACACAATATATCGTTTTTTATTTTTTATTAATATTTAATCTAAATAAGAATAAGTTACAGTACATTTGCGCTATCAATAAATAATCAATTATGTTTACCAAAAAAATTATCCCTTTTACAGTACTTGTCCTACTCAGTCTTTTTGTTTTCAGCTGCAGCAGTGACGATGCTTCTTCTACTGAAGAATTAACATTAACCTTACAAGCCAATTCACAACACCTTTTAGTAGGAGAGGAAGTCTCTTTCACTGTTTCTGACAACAACGGAAAAACGGTTACTGACGCAACTATTTTAGTTGATAATAAAGCAATCGTTGGATATACTTATAAGACTACAATTTCAGGTATCTACCAAGTAGTCGCAACCAAACCCAATTATCAAAATAGCAAAACGATACAATTGACAGTTGCCGAAGAAACACTGACTGTCAAAGCAAACAAGGAAATTGCGAAACCCGATGATATTATCACTTTCAGTGCAATCAACAATGAACAAAAAGATCTTACTTCAAAAGTAATCTTCTTTGTCAATGCGAAACCGATTGAGGGGAACACCTACCAAGTAAAAGAAACTGATGGGACACATTTACTGGTATACGCACAAAAAAACACCATCAAATCAAACGAACTCGCTATTCAAATCGAGAAAGAGCAACCTAAAATAGAACAAATCATACGTGGAAAGTGGAAATTAGAAAATGCTGCTTCACACGAAATCATTTACAATTTCTATGAAGACGATACTTTTAACTTCGTTTATTTTGGTACGTTAATGCAAGGAGAGTACCGCATCATTGGCGATAAGATTCACATGGATGTTATCTCGTCTGGATTTAAAATGACAGACTACTCCATTATGACAATTAAAAAACATATTTCACAAAATGAACTAGATGTCAATTTAATTGTTTCCGGAGTTCATGAACAAGGGCAAAATGGACGTTTAATTCGCCTAAAAGAAGACCTTACTTTAGACCTACAAAAACTTGTTGGAACTTGGAAAGCAGAAGCAAATGGACAAAAATTATTTACTATTACCTTCAATGACAACGGCAGTTGCAGCGTAATCCAGGCAGAAAATACCACTGGCATTCCCAATATGGAGACCGTACAATACATGAGTAAATACGAAAAGTACTCAGCCAATACCGTAATTTTAGAAAATCGAAATGGTGCTTATACCTATTATTTGACTGTTGAAGACTTTATCAACGCCAATGAAATTCAAGCTACCTTATTTGAATATGTATTATTTCCTCAAAAGTCAACAGCATTAATCTTAAAGAAAATGTAAGTTGATCCTAATCTATATTGAAAAAGAAGCTACTCGTTAGCTTCTTTTTTTTTGCAGATGTCAAACGCAATTCTAATTAAACACGAACCACACCGATACAGTACAGAAAAAAATAAAGGCAGTAAACATGACAAAGTTTTGATAGCGATTGACTGTCATCGGTTCATTTCCCCACAAATTAAAAAGGCTAATTCCACAAGAAATAGCTAAAAACACGAGCCAAAAAAGCGTAAAACCATTAAAACCAGAGGATAGTAAGGGAGTATAATCTCTTGTTGATGTTTTAACATCAATAATTTGCTTGAACAATAAGGTGCGTTCCAACGTTATAGCATCTCCTCTAATGTAATCTTTATCTAAGGTAAACGATGTTCCTTGATTTGTTCGATAGCGGTAACCAACTACCTCTTTCATACTTCCTTGGGTGACTAATTCAGCGTATTCGATTGTTTCTACAGATTTTTCATAGGGCAAAAACACCAAATCCGTAACAATTAAAACACTAAAAAACAGAATGGCAATCATTCCCCAAATCGTAAATTGTCTATTTCGGATATTAAACATACTTATTCATTACTAGGACAATACGCTATTTACAACCCTTGATGTTCTTAAAAACAGTTAAACCAAATACACTTAAAACAGTCGAAGGACATTAATGTGTTAAAGTTTTTAAAAATAACAATTAATCATTCAAAAACACCTAAAATAATCAAATATTTTTTCCTATATTTAAAGTAATAAAAACACAGAAATTGTATGGAAAGATTTTTTAGAACGATCCGTTTTAAAGACCTACAAGAACAGGATGTTGAAACAAACCAATCTGTAGGCGAAAACTTAAACTATCCACTAGGTGAGGCTAATATGCCAGCTGGACTGTACGTAGATTTAGAAGAGGAAGAAATAGATTATTACGATGAGTACGAAGAACACCTTGGAATTTAAGCAAATAGGATCTTGTAACTGATTATTCGTTTTCACAGAAAGCAACAATCAATTACAAGATTTTTTATTTTCAGCTGTTTTCTTACTTAAATTAAGTAACTCAGATTTGCCAATTTTTGTAGCGAATTTCTATCTTGATTTCGCTTTTTTCAAATCGATCTAACGATTTTATACCCGTCCTTTTAAGGCATTAAATACCCAGGCAATAGCCAAGAACCCAACGCCTACTGCTGCGAATCCCCATCCTGCTATTTCGTAGTATTTCAATGTTCCCAACGCAATTAACACAATCCCCATTACAATCATAATCAAGGTTGCGTACCCTAATATTTTATTCTTATTTAAATTATTTGCCATTTCCTTTGTTTTAATTAAAGATTTTCATCAACATTTCTTTCAACAAATCACCTTGTGGTAATTGAGCTGCTCCTACTCCTTTTCCTTTTAAGTCCACTTCTTTCAAGTGAGCAATAATTTGACTTACTCGCTTCATTGGATACGTTCTAAACCCCACTTCATAGTCTTTTATTGCGTATTGAACTACTTTTAAATGCTTCATTGCATTTTGTGGCGATTTATCTTGAAGTCCATGATACAAAAGCAATTTAGAAAAATAAGCATACACAATACCAATAGTAACTACAAAAGGATTGTTTTTGGGATTTTGTGCAAAATGACTCGCTATTTTATAGGCTTGCAATTGGTTTCGATCAACAATAGCCTTCATTAATTCAAAGTTATTGTAATCTTTACTGATGCCTATATTCTTTTCAATAACCTCTGCCGTAATAGGTTGCCCTTTGGGTAAAACAAGGGTCAATTTGTCTAATTCTTTGACGATTTTAGATAAATCATTCCCTAAAAACTCAATCAACATAGCCGCTGATTTTGGATCAATACTATACCCGCGTTTGCCAACAGTTTGCTGCAGCCATCCTTCCAGTTTATAGTCTTTTAGACGGTTACTTTCGAAGAGCACGGCATGTTTTTGCAAGCTCTTATATAACTTTTTGCGTTTGTCAATGGTTTTGTATTTATAACAAAAAACCAAAACCGTCGAAGGTTGAGGCTGATTAACATAATCGTCCAACTGCTCAATTGTCTTTGCTAAATCTTGGGCTTCTTTTACAATAATCACTTGTTTATCAGCCATCAAAGGAAAGCGTTTAGCATTCGATACGATATCTTGAATGGTAACATCTCGGCCGTAAAGTATCATCTGATTAAATCCCTTTTCCTCTTCAGTCAATACGTTATTTTCGATATAATCCGCAACATTATCAATGTAATAAGGCTCATCCCCCATCAAAAAATAAACGGGTGCAATGGTCTTATTTTTAATATTCTTTACGATTTCTTTGAGTTGTTCCAAAATATAATTTACTTAAAATTGTACTATTCGCTTAAACAAATATCTTTGTAAAATGCAAAGATTAAACTTTCCATCTTTTAATTTCCGATTCAAAAATAGTGAAAATAAGATAGCTATTTTTGATGTGATCCGTAAAAAATTTATTCTGCTAACTCCTGAAGAGTGGGTAAGACAACATGTCGTTCGCGAATTGATGGAGAATAAAGGATATCCCATTTCGCTTATTAGTGTTGAAAAGATTGTCAAGATCAATGGAATGAATAAGCGCTATGACGTAGTAGTCTTCAAACCCAACGGAACTATTGCCATTCTCATTGAGTGCAAAGCGCCTTCGGTGGCCATTACCCAACAAACCTTTGATCAAATTGCGCGTTACAATTTTCAATTGCGCGCTGACTATTTGTATGTTACTAACGGATTAAATCACTATTTCTGTCAGATGGATTATGAAAAAGAGAGTTATTTCTTTCTCAAATCCCTGCCAAACTACACTACCTTTACAATTGAATAAACGAGAACTATGGAAAAACAATTTGCACTAGTTGTCTTAAACTGGAATGGAAAAAAGCTTTTAGAAACATTTTTACCTGCGATGGTTCAATACTCATCACAAGCCAATTTATACGTGATAGACAACGCTTCAACAGACGGAAGTCAAGCGTTTATTCAAAAGGCATTTCCAACGGTAAAAATAATTGAAAATGCGGGGAATTACGGTTATGCAAAAGGGTACAATGAAGGATTAACACATATCACAGAGCCCATCCTCATTTTAATTAATTCAGACATTGAGGTAACAGAAAACTGGTTAACTCCCATTGCTGCTTTATTTGAGTCTACTCCTGACCTGGCTATTGTTCAACCCAAGATACTCGATTATAAAAACAAAGCGTATTTTGAATATGCGGGAGCAGCAGGAGGTTATCTAGATCAATATGGCTTTCCGTACTGTAGGGGTCGTATTTTTGATACCATTGAAAAGGACGAAGGGCAATATAATGACATCACAACTATTTTTTGGGCAAGTGGCGCGTGTTTGTTTATCAAAAATGACGTTTTTAAAGCCTTAAACGGATTTGACGAAGATTTCTTTGCGCATCAAGAGGAGATTGATTTGTGTTGGCGTGCTCAAAACAGAGGCTATCGCATTCAATATTGTGGTCTTTCCACGGTTTACCATGTTGGGGGAGCCACATTAAACTACGACAATCCGAGGAAAACCTATTTAAACTTTCGCAATTCGCTCATGATGTTATACAAGAACTTACCTCAACACCGCAAGTTTAGTACCCTCTTTATTCGCCTATGTTTGGATGGCATTGCAGGTGTTCGCTTTATGTTAATGGGCAAACCCAAGCACTGTTGGGCGATAATTCGATCTCATTTTGCCTTTTATAAACGCATACCAAAACTCAAAAACAAAATAGAATTCTCAAACATTAACAATTATTTTACAGAAAAATCTATAATTTATTCGTACTTTGTATGTAGAAAAAAGAATTTCGTCAAAATTCAAAACAAATAATAAATAATTTTTACTCAGATATACCAGAATCTCGATGCTTTTGGTATATTTGACTCAAAATTCAATCATTTTTTTATTTATGAAAAAAGTAGTTTTAGGTTTATCAGTTTTGGCTCTTGCACTTACGTCATGTGGTACAAAACAAAAAATTGCTGATTTAGAAGCAAAAAACAAAGAAGTACAAGATTTATTAAACACTTGTACCATTCAATTGAACTCTGCACTTGCTGAGAAAAAGGTTTTATCAGAGCAAGTACACGATTTAAAGAAAAACACATCTGATTTGATTAGCAATGTAGGTAACTTAACGATGTTATCTTCTAAAGGAGCTGACAACTTAGAAAAATCTTTAGAAAGTTTAAAAGAAAAAGATTTAAAAATCACAAGATTACAAGACGCACTTACTAAAAAAGACTCTGTGACTTTAGCATTAGTAAAAAGCGTAAAAAAAGAAGTTGGGTTTGATGATCCAGATATTGAAGTTAACGTAGAAAAAGGAGTTGTATATATTTCAATTGCTGATAAGTTATTATTCAAATCTGCTAGCTACCAAGTAAATGATAAAGCAAAAGCTGTATTAGCAAAAGTAGCTAAAATTGCAAAAAGCAAACCTGATTTTGAATTAATGGTTGAAGGACACACAGATAACGTGCCTATCAAAAACACAATGTTTGAAGATAACTGGGATTTGAGTGTTAAAAGAGCAACATCTATCGTTAGAGTGTTACAAAAAGATTTAGGTTTAGATCCTAAACAATTAGTAGCTTCAGGACGTGGAGAATATGTGCCTCTAGTTGACAATGATACTGCTGATAACAAAGCAAGAAACAGAAGAACTAGAATTATCTTGATGCCAAAAATCGATCAATTCTATGATATGATCGAAAAAGAAATGAAAGAAATGAAAAAATAATCATTCATACTATTTTTAAAAGCCACTTGTTATACAAGTGGCTTTTTTTATTTCTTACTACAACAAAATTATACGGTTATCTATTTGTTTACCTCAACAAAAATTAGTATTTTATTCCTCTATTTAAAGTAATTACTAACCATTTTTTTCATGCATCCCTAAACTATGAATAGAATTCCAAAAAACTTTAACAATTTTGATATCATCGGTGATATACACGGCCACAGCAATGATTTAAAAAAATTATTAGGCGCCTTAGGTTATAAATTAAAAAGTAATTACTACCAACACCCAGAGAGAAAAGTACTCTTTCTCGGCGACTATATTGACCGAGGCGTTAATGTTGTTGAAGTACTAGAAATTGTCAAAAACATGGTGGACAATGGAGAAGCAATCGCCTTAATGGGCAATCATGAATACAATGCTATTTGCTATAATACCATGACTGCTGATGGATCCTATTTACGAGAACACAGCAAAAAAAACTTCAACCAACACGCCATCACTATGGCTGCTTTTATGCAAAAACCTAATTTGTATAAAATGTACATTGAATGGTTTAAATCACTACCTCTTTTTTACGAAAATGATTCCTTTCGCGCTATTCACGCCTGTTGGGATGAAGCTAGTGTAACCTATCTAAAAACGCGCCTTCAAGAAAACTGCTTGACAACAGATCTACTTGAAGAAGCCAATACAGAAGGAACACCTTTATATCAGGCTGTAGAAATTGTACTAAAAGGCAAAGAAATGAACCTCCCCAATAACCAATCTTTTATTGACAAGGATGGAATTATACGCCATTCCTTTAGAGTAAAATGGTGGGAAGAACCACAAAAACCACACACATTAAGTAATGTCAGTGCTTCTGTTATTAAGCATCACGCAGATGAAGCTGTCGATGTACAAGAAGTAAACTTTTATGCCAAAGAAGCTAAGCCCGTATTTTTCGGTCACTATTGGATGAAAGTTAATGCAACCAAAACTCCACTTGTACTAACACCGAATACTTGTTGTTTAGACTATAGTGTAGCAAAAAATGGCCATTTGGTTTGCTATCGCTACAGCGGAGAACAAAAACTTCATTCCCATGCGATTAATTTCATTAAAGAATACAATTAATACGTAGAAGGATTCAACAAATCAATCAAGTCATATTGTAAGATTTTTGGATCCTTTTTCATTGAAAATCGCTTAGTCACAAATAAAGAGAAACTCTTGTTGGACAATTCCGTTGTATACCCTTCTACTTTATCTAAGTACATTGCACTTAAAGCCGATCGTATCCCTATTCCCCACTCTTCTCCTTGATAAGCTAGATTTAGTGTACTCGCTATTTGACCATTGACATAAAATACGGTGCTTTTCGTTTGGAGATTCTCATCAAAAATACCGTTTATCCCTACACTAAAGGAAGGAGAAACAAGAAACTTTCGCCAAAGTACCCAATTGTAAGCATAGCCAATAGTAGGCCCAAAACTAAATCCTCGTCTATCATGTCCCTGTATCCCTTCAAGTAATTCAGGCGTATTTTTAATCACACTCAGAAAACTAGATCCACCTATAAGTAAAGCTCCAGCCGATTTTTTCTGAATGCTATTTTTATTGTTTGCCGCTCCAATTGAGAATTTATCGGAATTGAATACATAAGTGAATTTCCCTCCATACATATTAATTCTCAAATCATCATAACTAAGATAAGTTTTGGTATCTCCGTCAAAACGATAAAATCCTTTATATTGTTGAAAGTAAAAATCAACTAAAAACTTCTTTCCTACCAAATGATATTGGAAATCAACCGTTGAACTTTTTCCTTTTTCCTTATCTCGCATGCCTGAAAAACCATGGCTATAACTCAATGACGAATTTTTCCACGAAAAAGCCAAACCAATATTTAAAGGTCGATTCGGTTCAAAATTAAATTCCTTCTTATCCTCCTGGTAATTCAAAGACAAAAACTCTTGTTTTAAACTTCCTGTTATTCCATAGGTATGTTTGTATTTTCCAATATACAGCGAATCCACTTGAGCCATGCTCCAACTCCAACAAAATAAGCTGATGCTTATCAAAAAAATACGCTTTTTTCCCACGAATCTAACGTTATTTACTAAGTGAATAATTCTTCTATTTTCTGAATACCGTCGCGCTGACAAATAATGCGATAACGCTTATATTCCGTATGATCTTCATATTCAATCTGCGAGATAAAATTAATGTAATACACCTTATCTGCATAAAAACCTATAACTTGTTCATTTTGTTCATCTAAACTCAATACTGCCACTTTTGGATTGTCCATGCGTTGCATCAATCGCGTCAAATTAAATCGAAAAATATCGTGAACCCCTTTGAAAAAATAAGTGCTATTCTTCATCATCTCCCCTCGATCCAAAGAAACTTTTTTTCGATACAACAATATTTTCTCATTGTGAATGCGGTTCTCCACTTCTAATAAAACAGATCGATTTCGAATATTGAGAATCTCAGAAGGCACCTTTTCATCTGTTATAAAATCAACGGCTTCTTTAATCCACCCTATTTGTTTGCCTTTAACACTAATAGAAGTCTTATTGTCAAAATATTTTCCTCCTAACTTACCGGCGAAATAAAAACGCATCAACTCTTTTATTCGGTCTTTTAGCATATACCCTACAACCAAAGCAACAAATAAAGGCATCGTAAAGTTACCGTATTTTTGCTGAAAAGAGAAAGCTACAATTGTCGCAAACACCATGGAAACTCCCGCTGCAATACTGTAGTAAACCTGTTGAACAAAAATCCCATCACTATCTTTCTTTTTGTTTGATTCTAACAACAAATCAGATTCTACATATTTATTCAACATAGCATAACGATAAATAACCTCCTGATTGGTTGCCTTTTCATTGGCTTTAATAAAAGAATACCCCTTGCTCTTCATATAGGCTTGCTCCGACAAAATCAATTGTTTAACTTGTTGTTGTAACAATTGAAAACGCTCATCGGAAACCAACATCAATCGATCTAATAGCAAAAAACTATAACGCAATAAGGTATAAGATAAATATTCGTCGGCGAAACTGAAATAATTTAGGTATTCCTTGCCTGTTACCTGTTCATTTTGATGTAATTCTTCTTTTAATGCTCTGTATTTATCGCGAATAGCAATACTCGAATTGACATAGGTGTGAATTAAATCGACATGCTGATCCTCTTTTGCTTGTTTAAATTCAGTAACTGCGTTGCGTAAAGCACTCCTAAAGATAGCCATAAACATCTTCAACTGAAACTCAATTTCATATACGTTTAGTTCCGTTTCCGCTAGTAGTAAATCGTGAGTGGCCGCACTTAAATTATTATAGGGTATAGCACCTTCATCTACAATAGTTGTGAGTTTATAAACGGGAGTAATGAAGCGAACTTTCGATTTTACATCTGAATAAAATTGATCTTTCGAATAAGTCGTTGTATTGAGGTCTAAGGTATTGGGAATAAAAATCCAAGTATTGATTGTAAAATCACTTTTATGCTGATTTTCTCCCTTTATAAAGCCAACTTTCATTTCTAAAGTAAAGGCATCATGCGACCTAACTTTGATATCTAGCATTTTAATTCGATTTAAAATTACTTTTATCCTATCTGCTTTTTTGAACAATAGAAGGTCTTCCTATGACTTCTTCTCAGCAAAGATTTATACAAATTTAATTATAAAATCCACATAATTCCCCCTAATCCCTTCAATGTTTAAATCATTCTTTATCAAATCAAGACATTAAAATAAGTTGTTTGACTCCTAAAACTAAACGTGAATTAGATACAAAGTTTTTGATCCAAAATACCCCCAAACAAAAATCTTTACTTATCTTTCAACTCTCATTGGGATAATTTTACCATGACATACAAAAAAGCAACATTATGAAGGGAATTGTATTGGCAGGTGGTTCAGGAACACGATTACATCCGCTTACCTTATCGATATCGAAACAACTTTTACCAGTTTACGATAAACCCATGATTTACTACCCTTTATCTACACTAATGCTAGCTGGTATTCGCGACATTTTAATTATTTCAACCCCTAGAGATTTGCCTTTATTTGAATCTTTATTAGGCACTGGTGAACAATTGGGGATTCAACTTTCTTATGCCGTTCAACCACAACCCGAAGGTATTGCTCAAGCGCTAATTATAGCAGAGGATTTTATTGGAAATGATCCTGTTTGTTTAATTTTAGGGGACAATATTTTCTATGGCAATGATTTAAAAAACAAATTACAAAACGCCATTACTTCTGTTCAAGAAGTAGAGAAAGCAGTTGTATTTGGCTATACCGTAAAAGATCCTCAACGCTATGGCGTTGTAGAATTTGACGAAGAACACAACGCTATATCTATTGAAGAGAAACCCCAACATCCTAAATCAAATTTTGCGGTAGTTGGATTGTACTTCTACCCCAATAATGCGGTGCAATATGCCAAAACACTTCAACCCTCTGCGCGTGGTGAACTAGAAATAACAAGTTTGAATAACCTCTACTTACAACAAGGTCATTTAGTCGTACAACCCTTAGGACGAGGTTTTGCTTGGTTGGATACGGGTACACATGAATCCTTAGTAGAAGCCACTGAATTTGTCAAGACAGTAGAAAAGAGAACGGGGCTTAAGATTGCTTGTTTAGAAGAAATTGCTTTATATAAAAAGTGGATTTCCATTGATGCATTGGCAAAACATATTGCTCCTTACAAAGGAGAATATTACGATTATATACGCGATAATATTCGATTTATTCAGCAAAAATAGGTATTTATTTCCCTTCTTTTCTTTGCTCAATGGCCTGAATCCAATCTTGATTCGCTAAGTACCAAGCAACAGTTTTTCGCATGCCTTCTTGCACATCTTCTGCAGGCATCCAACCTAAAGCTTGTAATTTTGTTGCATCAATTGCATATCTAAAATCATGTCCTTTTCGATCTTCTACAAACCGAATCAGTTGTTTACTCTTGCCTGGTTCTTGTTCCAATTGTTCATCTAGAATATCACACAACAAATGAACAAGTTCAATATTTTTCACTTCATTAAACCCACCTACATTATAAGTTTCTCCTTGTATTCCGTGTTCTAAGATGAAGCGAATAGCTTCTGCATGATCTTCTACATACAACCAATCGCGAATATTTTCTCCTGTTCCATATACTGGAATCGGTTTCTGTTTCAAAATATGCTGAATGGTCAAAGGAATTAATTTTTCGGGGTATTGATTCGGTCCATAATTATTGGAGCAATTGCTAATCAAATAAGGCATTTGATACGTTTCTCCATAGGCTCGAACAAAGTGATCGGAACTTGCTTTAGAAGCGGAATAAGGCGAATTAGGCGAATAAGCGGTTGTTTCAGTAAATAAGCCTTCACTGCCTAGCGTACCATACACTTCATCCGTACTGATATGATAAAATATCTTCCCCTCCCAATTGTGTTCCCACAACTTGCGAAAAGCATTCAATAATACAACCGTTCCCATGACATTTGTTGTAACGAAAGCCAAAGGATCAGCAATAGAACGATCGACATGAGATTCTGCTGCTAAATGAACGATATGTGTAAATTGGTATGTATCAAAAAGTTGGTTAATAAAATATTCATCTCGAATATCTCCTTGTACAAATTGATAATTGGGATAAGTCGCTATATCTTCAATATTAGCTAAATTTCCTGCATAAGTTAACGCATCCAAATTGACAATCATGGCATCGGGATAAGCCGTTACAAATTTGCGCACCACATGACTTCCTATGAAGCCAGCTCCTCCAGTAATTAAAATGCATGTTGAAGAATTCATTCGCTTGAGTATTATCAATAACAAACAAATATAGGCATAAAAAAGCTACGCATATCAAGATAGGCGTAGCTTAATTGAAACAAAAAAGGTCTATTTTCATAGACCTTTTTGTATTAGTTATTTAACATAACAGGCATTACAAGCATCGTAACTGCTTCTCCATCTTCTAACCCATCCACTGGTGTTAAGATTCCTGCTCTGTTTGGCAATGACATTTCTAATTGAATCTCATCCGATTGAAGGTTGTTCAACATCTCCAATAAGAATCTTGAGTTGAATCCGATTTGCATATCGTCTCCTTGATAATCACAAGTTAAACGCTCATCTGCTTTGTTTGAGTAATCGATATCCTCTGCAGAGATATTCAATTCTGTACCTGCAATACGCAATCTGATTTGGTGTGTTGTTTTATTTGCATAAATAGCCACACGACGAACTGAATTCAAGAATTGAACGCGGTTCAAAAGTAATTTATTCGGATTTTCCTTTGGAATTACAGCCTCGTAATTAGGATATTTCCCATCGATTAAGCGACAAGTTAAGGCGTAATTATCAAAGGTAAATTTCGCATTAGAATCGTTGAATTCAATTACAACATCTGCTCCTGAAGCCATTAAGATATTTTTCAAAATATTTAGTGGTTTCTTCGGCATAATGAAGCTTGCTTCACTTGGTGAAGTGATATCTGTACGAGAATATTTAACTAATTTGTGTGCATCTGTAGCAACGAAAATTAATCCTGTTGGTGCGAATTGAAAAAACACACCAGACATTACAGGTCTTAAATCATCATTACCTGCGGCAAAAATTGTTTTGCTAATTGCTGTAGCTAATACACCCGCTGATACTTCTGTTTTTGAAGGATCTTCTAAGCTCTCTGCTTTAGGGAATTCATCTCCTGCAGAATAAGCTAAAACGTATTTTCCAACATCTGAACTAATTTCAATCGTATTGTTTTCCTTTACTGAGAAAGTCAATGGTTGCTCAGGAAATGTTTTCAATGTTTCCAACAATAGCTTAGCAGGAACAGCGATACTCCCCTGACTAGTTGATTCTATCTCTAAACTAGCAGACATTGTTGTTTCTAAGTCAGAAGCCGAAACTCTCAAGATATTATTATCCAATTCGAACAAGAAATTGTCTAATATATGCAATGTATTACTACTACTAATAACACTTCCCAATACCTGTAATTGCTTCAACAAATAGGAACTCGATACTATAAATTTCATATTAAAATATTTTTATATGTAAAAGGCTTTACACCTACAAATATATTCGTTTAACTTCAATAATAAAAGTAGAATTTGCACTACTTTTTAACAAAAGCCTTTCTTTTAAAGAAAGAAAACAAAAACCCTATCACTAAAAGGACGGCAATAGGAACCGCCAGTACAATAAATTGAATTTTCGAATACTGTTCGAAAACCTTCATTTTATCTAAAACTGGGATTTTAACTTCCTTAGTACGAAGGTTAATCAATCCTGAATCATCTAATAAATAATTCATTGCATTGAACAAAAACTCCTTGTTTCCGTATAGTTTATTGGTCCATTTATCGTATCCCAATTCCATTGGTTGATAGTTCTGATCCAATTGATTTTTGATGATATCACCATCACTTATGACAATCATTTTAGTATCTTCACTTTGCTTTTTCGCATTTGGTAAAGCAAAAGGCAAGACTCTATTTTCGAAAACAGACTTAAATTGTCCTTCTAACAACACCCCTAACACGTAATTTCCTTTGCCTTCATAGTGTTCCGGCGTTGTTTCTTCATTGAGGATATCCAAAGTAATTTCTGCAGGAGTTCCCACAGTTAAAGAATATTGTGAAGATTGCAACAATACTGTTTTGCGGATGCCATTTTTCAGCGTATCCATAGGAGAAACAAAGTCCATGCGAACCCCTTCAATATTCTTTACAATCGGATGATTGGATTCAGGATATACAAAAGGAGCGAACTTCCAAATAAATTCTCCATATTGTGTTTCACTTCCTTGTCGGCCTAAAGCCAATTTAATAGGAGTCGCCACCTCATCTTTTACCAAAAGTGGATTAATACGCACACCGTATTTGAATAGCATTTCACCCAGTGATTGATCTTTTGGATAAGCAAGCATGGAGCCTTTAGCGCGTAAACTATCGAAGTCTGCTTGTACCTGATCTAACAGCCACAACGTCTTTCCGCCATTCATGATGAATTGATCCAAAACCTCGATTTGCTTTTCATCAAATGCCTTCGTTGGTTTTGCTACAATTGCCAAATCAAATTCATTTAACTGTGCGAGTGTTTTTTCTGGTGCATTCGCTACAGAATCCAATGTAAAAGGTGCAATGTGATAATTGTCTTTGGCTGAGATTAAAAAATCTGCGATATACTGATCCTCTAACTGACCATTGCCTTTTAAGATGGCAATTTTTTTAGATTTTGGTGTATTAATCTTGGCAATGGCTTCTGTAAAAGCATACTCTAAATGTTGAATAGATGTCAATACTTTTTCTTCTGTATTAGCTCCAATCATATTTTTCAACAATTGCACTTTAACCATCTGCTCTCCTTTGCTAACAAAGGCCCAAGGGAAGACTAAGGATTGAGATTGAATGCCTTTATCATTAACGGTCAATGTAACAGGTTTAGCCCCCAACTCATATAAGTTATTTACAACTTGTTCTTCTGTTCCTCCACCTTCTTCTAAAGGATTGACGAAACGGAAGAGAATATTTGAATTCTCAGCGCTAAATTCTTCTAATAATTGACGGGTTTCACTTTGTAATTTGACAAACTCTTGAGAGAATTGACCTTCTAACAACACTTCAATTAAAATCGGTTCCTTTACCTCATCAACAATCTCATTGGTTATTGGAGAAAGCGTATAGCGCTTGTCTTGTGTTAAGTCAAAACGATGATATACGAAAGTTCCAATACCGTTTAATAGTACAATTCCGGCAATAAAACTCCCAAGCTGAACAATATTTTTCTTTGTTTCTCTTTTCATTATTTGCGCAATTGATTAATTCGGAATACAGTCAAACTTAAAAATAAAGCAGAAAAAGAGACAAAATAAAGCAAATCTCTTGTATCGATTACCCCTCTTGAAATACTGCTAAAATGAGCGTTAATTCCCAATTTACCAATACCGTTTAATGTGGGTACACGATCTAATAAAGTTAATCCGTAGGAAGCAAACACACAAAACAGCACTGCTAAGATAAAAGATACCACTTGATTACTGGTTAGTGCAGAAGCAAAAAGCCCCATAGCGACATAAGCCGCACCTAAGAAAAGAAGTCCCAAATAAGAACCGATTACACTTCCTAAATCAAAAGTTTGCCCAGCCAAAAGATACTCTTGCAACACCCATACATAAACCAAAGTAGGAAGAATAGCTAAGAGAACCAATACCAGTACTCCAAAAAACTTTCCTAAAACAATTTGCCAAGGAGACAAAGGTTTAGTTAAGAGCAATTCGATGGTTCCTTGTTTGATTTCTTCTGAAAAACTTCGCATGGTTACTGCGGGAATTAAAAATAAAAATACCCAAGGAGACAAAAGGAAAAAAGGAGATAAATCGGCAAATCCACTTTGAGGAATATTGTAATCTCCGTCCAAAACCCAAAGGAAGACTCCGTTAATAATCAAAAAAACAATGATGACTAAATAGCCGATTGGCGATCCGAAAAAGGATTTAATTTCGCGCAAACACAGTGCTTTCATATAGTAAATGCGATTATTTTAAAGTAGCGTACTTATCCACACTCCACGCTTCAGCCTTTTCTTTGAATAATTTCTTAAAATAAGGCCAAACTTCCCCAAACAAAGTTGATTTTTTATACGTTTCTAGATCCGATTCCTCAGACCAATAACTATAAGTAAAAAAGATATTTGGTTGCTGTTTATCTCTGTAAACCTCTAAAAATTGACAACCGGGAAAGTTGCGAATTTGATCTTTATATTTTTCAAAATGATTTAAAAAATCATCGATTTTATCCTCTTGTAAGGTCAGTTTTACGATACGTACAAACATATTTTTTTACTTTAGATTACTCTTCACTAAATTCGATGAACAACTGATCTTCTAAATGCACGCCTAATAGCGTTCGAATAGAACCACCAGGTTCGTTTGTTGTTGAATACATAATCGCCACTACCAACTGTCCAACTTCATTAAACAAAGCCAACAATTCTCCTGCTTTATTCATCAATTCACTGGGGTCATTGACATTAAAATCGGCGTAGTATTCATTTATTTTTGTAATTGTACGATTTTTTATTCGAATACCAAAGTTTCTCCCTCTTCCTACTTGTTCAAACAATTCTCTCGAAATATTCGTTACTAGATTTCCGAATTTATCTTCATACACATAAGTTCCAATAATAAGATTGGGTTTAACGGTGAGATTTTCAAGCAATAAGTTCATCTTATACAATGCCTCAATTGGCTGACCGATGGCTTGAAGCTCTTTTCCTTCACACAATTGGTAGGCACAATACACAAAAACATCATTTGTGCTCATCCCTTCAACGTGATTAATCGCTACTGCTTCTTCAAATTCATGAGTCCCCAAGGCAACTGCAATTGCGCCATTATCCGTACCTATAAAGTAATGATCTTGATATTTCACACAAATAGCAGCTGAGAAAGGCAAGATAGCAGAAGCTACAGATAAAATGTGAATGCTCCCTTTCGGGAAATGACTATATGCCATGGAAAGAACAAAACCTGCATCAGCCACTCTATAGTTTCTCACTCCATGAGAAATATCAACTACATTACAATTTTGAATATTAGAATAAATCTTCCCCTTTAAAACTCCTACATAATAATCTGTATATCCAAAATCAGTTGTTAATGTAATTATTCGCTGCATTATTTTTTAGTCTCTGTTTTTATAAGAAAAATCAATTTTTTATAGTAGATTTGAAATACAAAATTAGACTATTTTTTTAATTAATTCGTATTAGTATTGAACGAAAGAATAATAGAACTATCGGAAATGAGTCCTAAAGAGTTTTGGGGCCCCCAAGACATCCACTTAGACGTTTTAAAAAAGCTCTATCCTCGAGTAAAAATAATCGCAAGAGGATCTCTATTAAAAATTTATGGAGAAGAAGAAGTTTTAGATGAATTTGAACGAAAATTTGTCCGTTTGGTCAAATACTTCACTCGATACAATAAGATTGATGAAAATGCGATTGAGCGCATTGTGTTGGATAGCGACCTACAACAAACCACTGCATTAGACGACGTCTTGGTGCATGGTGTTGGAGGAAAACTCATCAAAGCAATGACAGATAATCAGCAAAAATTAGTCAAATTTGTAGAGAAGAACGACATGGTTTTCGCCATAGGTCCCGCAGGTACTGGGAAAACCTATACTGGTGTAGCTTTGGCCGTTCGCGCTTTAAAAAACAAGGAGGTCAAGCGAATTATTCTAACGCGTCCTGCAGTAGAAGCAGGTGAAAATTTGGGTTTCCTACCAGGAGACATGAAAGAAAAATTAGACCCTTATATGCAGCCGCTCTATGATGCCTTACGCGATATGATTCCTCCACAAACCTTAGAAGACTATCTATTCAAAGGCGTTATTCAAATTGCACCTTTAGCCTTTATGAGAGGTAGAACCTTAGACCATGCGTTTGTCATTTTGGATGAGGCTCAAAATACCACACATTCTCAAATGAAGATGTTTTTAACGCGTATGGGAAAAAATGCCAAATTCATTATTACAGGAGATCCTGGGCAGATTGACTTACCGCGTAAAGTTTCCTCTGGATTAAAAGAAGCCATTGAAATTCTAAAAGATGTTGAAGGAATAGGAATGCTCTACTTAGATGACAAGGATATTGTGCGTCATAAATTAGTGAAGCGCATTGTCAATGCTTATAAAGTTGTAGAAGACAGACGAGACACCATCAAACCCGATGATATAAAAAAGGTTGAAAACAATTAAGTTTTCAACCTTTTTTTCAATATTCAATTATTTACTCCCAATGTTATACGTTATAGGTATCTCTGAAAAATTGTAATTTTAATTCTTCCCCTATTAACAAATTCAAATCATCTCCGTCCAATTCGTAACGATCACATTCTTCTAGAATTTCCAACAATTCTTTTTCTCTGCTTTCATTCGAAGAAACATAATCTGGAGACAATACTATTTTAAAAGCGATGCTATCTCCTTCACAACGAAGGTCACCATAAATCATATGATTTCCACCACTTCCAGAAAAACTACGTGTATTGACATCAATACACACTAAAGGGATTTGATTAATTCCCAGCTCTTCAATTTTTTTATTTTCAAAAGCTTTAAACACCCAATTTCCCGATAATTTTTTATCGTATAGGTAATGCCCAAAACATGCAAAATCTGTTTCAACACCATCCCTCTTACACAAACTCACAGCTACAGAATGATCGAATCTTCCATCTAAAAAAGAACGAGCACTATCGTCTTTGTAGATTACAATTTCAATTTTTTCATTTGCAGTAGCGGATCGATACACTCTTCCTTCCCCTTCGATTAGAGGTTCTTCATAAGGAAAAACGATTTTCACATTCGGTTTCATACTAGCATAAACAATACCTTTTTTACTGATGGTAATTGTCTGTAAAGAATCTTGTGCTAATATTTTAAAAAAAACTCCTTCTGAATCCTCTTTTTTCAGGAGATCCAGTTGTTTTGTATCATTTTCTTTTTGTCCCTTTTCAGTTAAATTATCACTTCCACAAGAGGGAAACAATGAAACAGTTAAAGCCAATATCATATTCTCAATCTTTTACGTTACAAAGATAATCCCAAACAACATACCAAAAAAAACGAACTTTTTTTATTTAGTAATACTTTAACGTTTATTACTCATTATTTTAGAATTTCAATTATAAAATTAAATAAATAATTAGGAACAAAAAAATAATACAGCCCAAAAAACAGAAGTAAAATCAATAATTTAACAAATACTCACGAGCCGAGACAAAATATTTACATTGAGTTCAATTAACATTTTTAACTCCTATTAGTCTTAAACCCCTTAATAAAAACAAAAAACAAAAAAGCATTTACAACATTTCTCCACTAGAATCACAAGTTCCTTCTACAAAAAAAAAGATATTTGAGGTTAACCTCCTCATTTTGGGGCAAAAAAAAACTGTTTGCACCTAAAAGGGAAACAGTTTTAAACTAGTTGTATCCTAATTTTAACGTTGTCAAATGTGTCCATCTTTACAATAAAGCCGTTTTATATCCTGTTTGACGCAAGCAAAACATCAAATCATCCTCATTATTACTTATACAATATACGCGTATCGTTGAATTGGCTTTTTTCTGAAAAATGGGTTTAAAACTTTTCGGTAAACTCGCATAAAAAGAATCCATATCTTTTAATTCATATTTAGGATCCACATCAACGGTAACTAATACCACGAATTCATTTGCTTTTAATACAATAGGTAATTTCATATTTCTCATTTTTTAATTCTATCGAAATTTAAAAAAAAAAATAGACAATTCATATTTCGCATTAAAAATACTTATTTAATGTCAACTAAAAACTCAAAAATAAAAGAGTACTTCTGAATTATAATTCATTTTTTTCTAACATTATCATTTAAAAAATAAAGAAACTGCATTCTAAAAAAGATTAAACGGAGTACTATTTCATTTGTCATACACTATTAAATAAATGTTATATTCCAATAGTATGAGCTATTTTACCTACTTTTGTTTCATCTAAAAACAGTAAGAGCACATAACAACTTAGAAAATGCAAAACATTCCTAGTGTTAACTTACGTGATTTCCTATCGGATGACCCGGTACGTAAACAAAAGTTTGTAAATGAAATCGGCCAAGCCTACGAAGAAATTGGATTCGTAGCATTAAAAGGACACTTCTTAGACGATCAACTTGTTGAGAATCTGTATACAGAAGTCCGCAATTTTTTCAACCTTCCTTTAGAAACCAAAAAGAAATACGAAATTCCTGGCATTGGTGGCCAAAGAGGATATGTATCTTTTGGAAAAGAACACGCCAAAGGAAGATCAGAAGGAGATTTAAAAGAATTCTTTCACTTTGGGCAGTATGTCGAAGACAATCCCGAGTTAGAAAAAGCGTATCCTGCCAATGTAACTGTTGAGGAATTACCTCAATTCAACCCTATTGGAAAAGAGACGTATCAAATGTTGGAAAAAACAGGAGTTTACGTTTTACGTGCTTTAGCCCTTTACTTGGGACTTGATGAATTTTACTTCGATAAATTTGTCAAAAACGGAAACAGTATCTTAAGACCGATCCACTACCCTCCTATTACAGATGAACCGAAAAATGCCGTTCGCGCAGCAGCTCATGGAGACATCAACTTGATTACCTTATTAATGGGAGCTCAAGGAAAAGGTTTACAAGTACAAAACCACAAAGGTGAGTGGATTGATGCCATCGCCGCAGATGATGAACTAGTAATCAACGTGGGAGATATGTTATCAAGACACTCGAACAACCGTCTAAAATCAACCATTCACCAGGTAGTAAATCCGCCTAGAGAATTATGGAGTACATCTCGCTACTCGATTCCTTTCTTTATGCACCCTATAAGCGAAATGCCACTAAACTGCTTAGACAATTGCATTGATGAAGCAAACCCTAAAAAATTTGACGATATCACAGCAGGTGAATTCTTACACCAACGCTTGGTCGAATTGGGTTTGATTAAATAGCTAATTGGAGAGAAGAGAGAAGAGAGAAGAGAGAGGAAAGTGGAAAATGGAAAATGGAAAATGGAAATCGTAACGCAGTGGAGATTCATCGAATACCCAAATAAAATGTAAACCTAATGAGATAAATATAAAATAGGTGAGATATATTCATCGAACACTAAAATCAAATCGAAGCGAAGTGTAGATGAATAACTAAATAGAATATGAAGCTAATGAGATAGAAGGGAGAATACTTCTCTCCCTTTTCCTCTCTCCTCTATCTATTTTCCTCTCTCCTCTATCTATTTAAATATTCTTTCAACTCAACAAGGAAATCAGTATCTTTGAGTTAGTACCATATAATTTTAGATCTATAAATCCAATTTACAATAATGGCAAAAAAAATCAGCAGTTTAGAAGACCTTGGGGGTTTTGTTTTTTCGACGAATAAAGATTTTGAATTTACACAAGACGAAGAAACGGAAACACTTGCTCCTGGAGAACAACGATTAGAAGCTCATTTAGATAAAAAAAATAGAGGTGGTAAAATTGCCACCATTATCAAAGGTTTCGAAGGAAACGACGATGATTTAAAAACATTGGCCAAAGACTTAAAGACGCTTTGTGGAGTTGGTGGAAGCGCTAAAGATGGCGAAATTATCATTCAAGGCAATTTTCGCGATAAAATCATGGAGTATTTACAGAAAAAAGGCTACAAAGTAAAACGTGTAGGCGGTTAATAACAAAGACTATGAAAATAAAATCATCTGAACTTATTTTAAATCCAGATGGTAGCGTATACCATTTGAATTTAAGACCTGAGCACTTAGCAGAGAATATCATCTTTGTAGGGGATCAAAATCGAGTAGATCGAATTTCAAGACATTTTGATACGATTGAATTTTCAACGCAAAAAAGAGAGTTCAAAACGCATACTGGAACCTATAAAGGCAAGCGTTTTTCTGTCATTTCTACGGGAATTGGCCCTGACAATATCGATATTGTAGTCAACGAAATTGATGCTTTATTCAATATTGATTTGGAGACAAGAGAAATTAAAAAAGAACTAACTTCCGTAAATATTGTCCGTATTGGTACTTCGGGATCTTTACAAGCAGATATTCCAGTCAATAGTTTTGTACTATCGCAGTATGGTTTAGGATTGGATAATATGATGCGTTCTTATCTCATCGAAGATATTACCGATTATGCCATGGAGGAAGCTTTTATTGCCCACACGCAATGGGATATGAGAAAAGGACGTCCTTATTTCATTCAAAATAGCTCGTGGTTAGAAGAAAAACTAAGCAGTGAACAAACGTTTAAAGGGATTACTGGAACGGCAGGTGGTTTTTAT
Organism: Myroides sp. 1354; assembly: GCF_030324495.1. GTDB lineage: Bacteria > Bacteroidota > Bacteroidia > Flavobacteriales > Flavobacteriaceae > Flavobacterium. The sequence continues at coordinate 52,053 of NZ_JACAGN010000007.1, forward strand.
GGCCCTCAAGGACGTGTATTGCGCTTGGAAATTCAAGACCCTGAATTAAATCACAAAATTGACAATTTTAAATTTAATGATTACCGTATCACTAATTTTGAAATGGAAACTTCTGCTATTTATGGTCTAGCTAAATTACTAGGACATCATGCAGTTTCTTTGAATACCATTATTGCTAATAGAGCAAATGGAACTTTTTCGGAAGATCCATACGCAGCAGTAGACCAATTGATTCTATACACCTTAGATAAGTTAAGCGAAATATAAACTCGCTTCTATATACTAAAAAAAGCCCAGCTAAGCTGGGCTTTTTTTAGTTATAATAGGCTTGTAGATCAAATCCCAATAAAGCATTATACTTTTCATATTGTTCGTCTAGAGTCGCTCTTAAGTGAATAGCCGTTTTAGTCACAGGATGCTCAAAGGTTAATTCCACAGCGTGCAACAACATCGCTGTAAGACCAAACTGATCCAACCACAATTTGTTTTGCTTATTACACCCATGGGGTCTACTCCCTAAAATAGGGTGGAAGATATGCTTGAAATGCTTGCGTAATTGGTGTTGTCTACCTGTTTCTGGATAGGCCTCAACCAAGGAATAACGCGAAGTAGGATGTTTACCAAAGGGAATATTAACCTCAACACGTTGCAGGGTTTTATAAGAAGTCTTGGCGTCTTGCAATTGCCCGTTGTCATTCGTCAAAGCGTAATCAATCGTCTCCTCCTCTTCTGTATACCCTCTCACGATAGCAATGTATTTTTTCTCTACTTGTCGCGTAGCAAAAATTTCGTTGAGCTGCTTTAAAACATCTTTATTCAACGCAAATAACAACACCCCTGATGTCTTGCGATCCAAACGGTGCACAGGATAAACATATTGTCCAATCTGATCGCGTAAAATCTGAATGGCATATTCCTGAATATCACTCGCTATAAAAGATTTATGCACTAATAAATCACGGGGTTTATTAATCGCTACGATGTATTCGTCTTGGTACAAAATTTCTAACATAAGACAAAGATACTTCAACAGAATGACTACCAAAACCATTGGTATAATTTATACGCCTCTTTTTTAAATAATATAATACATTTGCTTACTTTTTTATTGCTATATGACGACTCAAGTACCCACAAAAACAGGTGTTTTAGCACTGTTCAAACAATCTTTTTCCAATGAAAGCCTCGATTTAACAAAGATTCCGACCAACAAGGCTGTGCTCTTATTGGCGATTCCCATGATGTTTGAAATGCTAATGGAGTCGGTATTTGCCTTGGTTGATTTGTATTTTGTTGGCCACCTCAAAGAGAGTGCCTTTGCTATTCAAACTGTAGGACTAACGGAGTCTTTATTATCTATTATTTACGCCATCTGCATTGGAATTAGCATGGCTGCTACGGCAATTGTTGCGCGTCGCATCGGAGAAAAAGACAGAGAACAAGCCTCAATCAACGCAGCACAAGCCATTTCCATTGCCACTATAATAACGGTTATACTAAGTATTTTGGGATTCATCTACGCCAAAGATTGGCTTATTTGGATGGGCGCTTCAGAGGAATCAGCCGAATATGGTTATGGTTATACGCGCATTTTATTGGTGAGCTGTGTTTCTATTATGATGCTTTTCTTGATTAATGGGATTTTCCGAGGTGCAGGAAATGCGGCCATTGCCATGAAGAGTTTATGGTTTGGAAACGTATTCAACATCATCCTCTGCCCTATTCTCGTTCGCGGTTGGTGGATATTTCCAGAAATGGGATTAGATGGAGCCGCTTATTCTACTGCGATTGGAAGAAGTGTAGGTGTTTTATATCAGATCTATTACTTAACGCGTAAAGATTCCTTGATTCAACTGAAATGGCATTATTTCAAAATGCAGGTGGACAAGGTTTGGCATATTTTAAAAATCGCTATTCCTGGAATGATTCAATACATGATTTCAACCTGTAGTTGGGTAATTTTAGCGCGTATTGTCGCTCAAAGCAGTGGTGAAATTGGTTCTTCAGGATTCTTAACTTGCTTGCGTTTAATGGTTTTCTTTATTTTACCCGCTTGGGGATTGAGTAATGCTGCTTCCACGTTAGTAGGACAACACTTGGGAAATAAAGATCCTCAAAGTGCTGCAAAATCAGTAATGACCACACTAAAATACAACGTCATTTATATGCTTGTAGTAACGGTTATTTTCTTTACGATGGCCAATTACTTAGCTTCTATCTTTACCACACAAGAAGATATCAAATCCGTTGCCATCTTAGCCATGTACATCGGTGCAAGTGGTTTTATCTTTTACGGCGTAGGAATGACCTTGATGAATGCCTTCAACGGTGCTGGAGATACCTTAACCCCGTCTATTTTAAATTTTGTTGGTTTTTGGTTGTTTCAAATTCCCCTTGCTTATGCCCTCGTTTATTATTTCAATTGGGGACCGGAAGGCGTATTTATTGCTATTCCCGCAGCAGAAACACTAATTGCAGTTTTAGCCTTTGTCGCCTTTAGAAGAGGAAAATGGAAATTGAAACAAGTATAGTTTGTTGTGTGTTGAGTGTTGTGTGTTGTTTGCTGTTTGTTGTTTGCTGTGTGTTGTGTGTTTCTCATCACATCAACCAACAACGAACAACTACCCTTTTCTAATCATATCCACATGCGGAATACCATCTTCCAAATATTCTTCTGAAACGGGTTCAAAACCAAAAGAGCTGTAAAATTTCTTTAGATAAGTTTGAGCACCGATTTGAATAGGTTGTACACTAAATTCTTCTTCTATTTTCTCGAGGGTCAAATCAATTAAAATTCGTCCTAAGCCATCTTTTCTATAATCTGCATGTACAACAACACGACCAATTGAAATCTCTTTATAGCTCAACCCTGGAGGTACAATTCTTGCATACGCCACTACTTTACCACCTTGTGTAGCAAATACGTGTAAACAGTTTTTGTCTTTTCCATCCAACTCAGGATAAGGGCAATTTTGTTCAACCACAAAAATATTGATGCGCAATTGCATGATATCATACAATTCGTCCAACGTCAATTCTTCAAATGCTTTTGTATGCCAGTGGATACTATTCATATCTTCAATTATTTAGAACAAAATTAAAAAAATATAGGTATTTGTCTACCATTCCACATCATTTTATTACATGAGTTTATCAGTATTGCAAGAGCAAATAAACACTAACAGCAAAGCCATTATTTAAGATATGAAAGAAATAACCATACCAAAACCCAAAACGCATACGCAAATACCCCATTCCGAATCCCAATACCAATTGAGGTAAAGTAATTAAAGGTGAGAGGAGAACAACACGCAAGGGAAATTCCTCAAAATTAAAAATGTGAATCAAGGCGAATGAAACAGAAGCGATGTAGAAAACAAGAGGGAAATGAGCAGTCCACCAATTCGCTAAACGAGAAGGATATTTGACACACAAAATAAGAAATCCAACCAAAAGCAGACCAGAAAAAGTATAGAGATATAACGTTCCGTTAGCACTCATCTTTTCAGCAAGGTAAGACGCAGCTTGTGTCATGTAAGCGATAAAGGCGGTAACACCCACTATCACATTTCTCAAACGGAAACGCATCGCCAATCGAAAGGCAATTTCTTCCAAAAAAGGACCTAAAATAACTGCGAATCCAACGAATCCCCAAATACCTATTTGCTCCATGACCTCTTCAAAACGGTCATGCATAGGAATATCCACAAGAGAATCCAAAAACACGCCTCCAAAAATGATGAATACAAAAAGACAAAGCCAAAGCTTAAAAGATAAAAACAGGGCTTGCTTTTTATGATGAATAAGAGGTTTAGTATTAGGTTTTCTCAGAAATTGCAAAAAATCAAGTAATAAAGCTTGGGTTGACATAGTAGTGTTTTATTAGTTGTGTTAAGGTACTAAAATAAATATCACTCCTAAAAAAAACAGGAGTAAAACAAGCTTAACCTTTTTTCTACTTATAGCATAACAATCGACTAAATCCTATATTTTCAATTATTTATTTGATTACTTAATTAACTTATTTTGATCACTTTAACCCTTTTTTGTTAAGTTTTCGAGCCTTATTTTTTAGTACAGGATTTGTATTTTAATTTCATATCTGTATCACAACAAATGATTATAAACGAAATGAATTTTACGCTATGAGAAACAAAAACAGCCATAATGTAATAATCAAGAGGAATGAGGTTTTCTTGTTGTTTTTTATTTTTTTCAGCATAACAATAGTAGCTCAAACAAAAGAACTAAAAATAAAGATTTACGATTATTCTTTTCTCCCTATTGAAGAAGTTGTATGCTTTAATGTCTCTACTGCAGAAGAACTGAAGACAAACCAACAAGGAGAAGTAGTTATTCGTGGAACGAATGGATCTAGTTTCCTTTTCTTTAAAGAAAACTATATCGGTAAACAGTATAGTTGGGAAGAACTAAATGAAAATCCTAGTTTAGTTCTAGAGCAAAACAATCAAACCTTATCAGAATTATTCATCTATGTTTCCCCTGCAAAAAACGATGCCGGTCGTATTACATACAAAATTAATAAGCAGCTTTTGGGCGAAAATCCTACCGTGCTTCAAGTAATAGAAAACATCCCCTTATTTTTTATAAAGGGAGAAAAAATAAACTACAAAGGAAGAGAGGTAACGCTAATTATTAATGAAAAAAAAACGATTGGAAAAATAGAAAATATCGACCCTAAAAACATTGAATCGATTGAAATTATTCCCTATGGGCATTCCGCTTATGGTAATACTGGTGAACCTGTATTGAACATTATACTGAAAGAAAATGTACTCGATTATTTTAGAGAAGATTTATCACTTGGATACAATCTGACGAAAGAAAGCTATGTTCTAAATGCTAATTCCTTTTTCAAAAAAAATAACATATCGATATCCTTGCCTATTAGATTTGGAAAATCGATGCTTGAAAGCAATAGTACAACCTACTCGGCAGGTTCAGAACTAAATAGTAGCAAAGAGCAAACAATTTCAGATGGTATAACGATACAGCCAGACCTTCATGTTAAGCTAAACGAAAAAAACTCCTTTGGAGCTACACTATTCTTGTATACGCCTAGAAACATAAACACCAGTGAATATACAATCCACCCCAAGGAAACTGTAAATACCTACAGGCAAGATATTGCTTATTTGAATACAGGTTCTTTTCTTTTTTTCAATCATATCTTTAATGACAGTACGTCCCTGAACACATCGTTTTTGTACACCTATAACGAATACAGTAACAAAGGGTATTATATCAACAAGCAATGGAACAATATATTGTATGACAATGCATTGAACTTTGATCTTATGATAAGTAAAAGCAATAGAACACTATTGAACCTCCCCCTTCGATATGATGTATATTATTCATACTATCAATCCGCTATGAAGAATAAAACGCAAGATAACGCAACCAATCAACGTCATAAATTTGCCTTTATTAGCACCTTAGCGCTAACGAATAACCTTAGCCTTGCTATAGATTTTTCTTACAACCTCATTAATAAAAATGATCCAGTTTTATTAAATAGCACGACGCTAGCCTTTACTAAAAAGTCTTACTCCATCTATTTGAACTACTTCAATTCTTATCAATTAATTTCTGTTTACGACGTCAATAAACAAAATAGTATAGACAACAACCTCAATACAACAATTGATAATTATGGGATTAAAAGGAGTAATACAGATCATTTATCTCTAGAGTTTAATTACACCGTAAAAAGTGGAATAGAACTTTTTGCACGAGGTAAATTCCAAACGCACCACAACGCTCCAATCAATTATTTAGTAAAATCTGATGCAGCTGAACGATTAAAAACAACTGTAAACGCGGGAAAAATTCAGCGTTATATCATGGAAGTAGGAGGTTTCTTTGAACTAACGGATCATTTTATCATACAATCCTTATTCACCTTGAATCGAAGTCAGTTTGATCTAGTAGATTATACAACGGAAAAATACGTACTTGGTTATGATTTTTATGCCAAATATCAATTCAACAAAGGTTTTAGTTTAAAGCTCTCTTCTTCTTATACCAATTTTGACCTTTATACACCTTTTGAATCAACTGAAATAAAACATCCTTTTGTGAGTGTAACTGTCGAAAAAGAGTTTAGCGATAAAAATATAAAAGTGGCTCTAGTACTGAACAATCCTTTCATCAAAGCGAAAGAAGAATCAACTAGTTTTTATTCCGATAGCTATGACAAGGTCCATATTGTAGATACGCGATTTAAATCGAACGAAATAAAAAATTATGCTTCTATCGCGGTCAATTTAAGTTATACCCTAGGGAACAACAAACTAAGAGCTAAAAACGATGCACCAATCCAAGCTACCTATTAATACTAATACTATGAAATATATCAAAAACTTTTTATTGTTATTCTGTATCTTCTTTTTACTCCTGTCAGTAATTGAAAAACTAATCAACTATAATTCTTTTGTTTTAAGTATAGAAAATACCCAAATTTTCTATAATTGGCTCATACTTCCATTATCCTATTTTGTAATAATAATGGAAATAAGTACTGTTATCACATTAATAATCAAAGAAAAAATAGGCTTCTTATTTCTATCTATAATTTTCTTAATCTTTTCGATCTACATTATCATCTTAAATCATTTTGATAAATATTCCTCTTGTGGTTGTGGTGGTCTATTAAACTATTTAGGATATACAAGACATCTTATTTTTAATACATCCATATGTATTTTGTCTTTTTTTTCTTATCTAAAATTGTATCAAAATGAAAAATAAAAAAAGAGCAATATCCATTCTTTTTATAGCTGTTTCTACATTAATTTTTATTTTTTTCAGTATAAAGAACAAAATAAATTCTACTAATGATGAGGTTTACATAGATAGAAATGTCATTAAGACAGAGAGCAACTCATCAGATATTGTCAAGAATATTTACACAATGCCTAGATTATCTTTTTCTTATAATAAGCCTGAATTTTTAGCATATAAAATAAATTATACATCAGTAGATATTAACGAATACAACATTAACTCTTCTCAATTAATCAACTCTATTTCAATCAATATTAACGATCTAATTACTATTTCCAGTTTTGATAATGATTACTTATATTATATTAACAACAAAAACACACTTCTTAAGATAAACAAAAAAAATTTAAAAACAGAAAAGATCAAAGATTCTGTTTACAACGCATTTCCAATAAATAAGGAACAATTTCTTATTTATTCAACTATTAAAAACGAAAATAAGTACAATATAGGTATATATAAATTAAACCTTAATAGTGAATTAAATAATATTTTAACAAATCAATCTGATACTATTTACAAAATGGAAAATATTCTTCTTTATGATGGGTATTTTACTCAACATGGAAATGGTTATTTCAGTTACACCTATTACAATATCCCAAAAATTATCCTATTCAAAAGTGATTTAACGTATTTAAAAACTTTCATACTATCTGACCAAACCGCACTACCTGCTATTTACGCAAGGAACAATACTTTTACATTATCTCAAAGTTTTAAATCTTTCACAAAAGGTGTATGTCTTAATAATTCGAGAAAGAAACTTGTAGTTTTTTCAAATTACTTTAATAAATATAATCATGGGATTCTATTAGATTATTATTCTTTAGAAACTGGCAAATATGAGAACAGCAAGCTTATAGTGATAAAGAATCAAAAGATTAATAATTCATACATTCAAAAAATATACTCTAAAGACAAAATTAAAATATTTTCATTCGGAGATATAATAAATATCTAAAATAATTATTAACTAATTAAATTTAAAAATCATGAAAACAATTAAAATTACAATTGCGTTGTTGGCAATTATGGGAGGTTTTATTCTAAACCAAAGTGTTTATGCCCAAAAAGTGGGGTACGTTTGTGATCAATCATCTGATCGAACATGTCGAATAGGTGATATAACAAGTAAAGGTGATGCAGAAAAAATTTCTATCCCAGTGAAGCCATAATTTCTTAATTCTCAAAAAAAAATAAATTCTAAGTGGTTGGAAGCAATTCTGACCACTTTTTTTTATCAAAACAGTTAATATATCTTTATACTATAGGAATCTATTAAAAATTCAAACTATTCCACGTTCCCTCAACACATCCAACAATTCTTGATAATCTTTGACATCAAACGCCACTAATAGTTTAGATACTCGTTTCTGAATCGCGCTCCTGCTCAACAAAATTTGATCACTTATTTGATTCATGCGATAGCCTTGAGCTAGCAAATAGATAATGTGTCTATTTTTTGAATCCAATAAAGAAGCATTTTTTTGCATAGTCTGAATTGCTTTTTTTGCACTAGGACTTACATAAGGGAAATCGATTTTGGTAGCGGTTACTAGATCGCAAAACAACTCTTTAGTAAAATCTGATTTGACCAGTAATGCATCTACCTTTCTTCTTTTATACAACTCATACAAGACAAGTACTTTCTTATGTTCTGTAAGCAGAATGATCTTGCAATACGGAATATTCTTTTTTATAAACAACGCGCAATCCAAACCTGTTTTTAATTTTCTTTCAAAAACATCCATACTATGATCTGTAATCAGGGCTAGATCTAAATCTTTTGCTTTGGTAAAGAGCGCAAAAAAATCTTGGCCATTAGCCACCTTCAAAAAAGTATGTTTTTCATTTCCTAGCACAGCTATATACCCTTCTATCAGTAAAGGATTAGGTTCGATAATTAAAATTTTCATTTTTACCCTCAAAGTATAAAAATAAAAACACAACTCTATTTTTTTAACTAAAAAAAATCATAAACTTTAAAAAATCAACTATTTCACATTAATAAATAAAATAAAAAACCCAAAAAGAATAAACTTTTTGGGTTTTATTTTTTTATATCTGACTAAATACTAGAATAAGCCTTTTAAAGCATCTATCGCACCTCCAAGTCCTTCTTTTCCTCCGCCTAAAGATCCTAACATATCTTTTAATCCTCCACCATTGCCATCACTTAATCCACCGATTAAATCCGTTAATTGGAAACCACTTTCTCCTCCCTGTACTTTAGAAACAATCATTTCAATGACAGAAGGAATTACGCTACCTGCAAAATTAGAAGCTACACCTTCTGGTAATCCGATTTTTTCTGTCAATCCTGAAATTAAGTTGCCAATCATTCCTGATACCATCGGATTGGATGCTAAATTGCTTACTCCGCCTCCTAGTAAATCAGTTAAACCACTGATATTACCACTGCTGATACTGTCTTTAAAACCATTGATGATACTCTCACCTGTTTCCTTCGTAACTGCTGAAGTTAGATCTGTTGAAATTGTAGATCCGCTGATTTCTTTTGCACTTACCTGCTCAATTAATTTTGTAATTTGCTCTACCATAGTTTTTATTATTTCAAATAAAACTAAGCAATTAATTCAACAAATCTTTTATTTTAACAGTTATTTCAGACCAAACTTGGTGCTGACTTTCATGGGTTGCCGTTGCTATATTAGGCGAAAGAGAAAACGCAGGTTGCATCAAGACTTGAATAACAGGATGGGGCTCCTCTTCAAAGCGATCTAGTCCCGCAAAAAGAATAGTTTCTTTGTTCACCTCATCTACTAAATCCACCTCATTAATAGCTTCTGGATAAGCACAATTGATGACACCTATTAAATTTTCAGCTTTTTCAAACGACTCTTTATTGACAATATAACGTTGGAAATATTTCGTATGCACAGAGATAAAATGCGATTGTTCCAACAAAGCATCCATTGCAATCGATTCCATATTAATAGGAAAAACAATTCCATTAGGCAATTCAAATTCTGTTTTCACTTGAGGGGTAGCATTATCAGTATACACTACATGCATTCCCAATCCTAAGGCTTTTTGTGCTAAAAACTGACCTGCTAGATTCATTCCAATAATTCCCAATGTTTTTCCCGCTATTTCAATACCTGAGCTGTACGATTGTTGAAGGGATTTAAACATCGTATCTCCTTCTAACGGCATATTTCTATTCGCCTCTTGCAGTAATCTAGCCCCGCTAAACAAATGAGCGAGTACCATTTCTGCTGTAGCATTGGCTAGAGATTCCTCTGCCCAAAATACGGTAATTCCGTTGCTTTTGATGTGATCAATCAGCTCTAGATTCACTACAACTCCTGCAAAAACGATGGCTTTCAAATGTTTTAACTCATCAATCATGGTTTTGTTCAACAAGGTTCCTTGTTGTAACAACAAAACGTCAATTTCATTTTTTTTAGTATACGTCACCAATTGCTCATGAGCAACGCGTACTTCTTTTATTTCAAATCCTAATGATTCTAATTCCTGTTTACTATGTTCTGGTATCCCATCATTGGCTAATACTCTCATGCTCTTTTTATTCTTTAGTCTATTAAACCCTTGTTTTCATCTGCTGTAAAACACCTGTAAGCACTTCAACACTATCTAATGTCACAGCATTGTAAAGTGAAGCACGATAGCCTCCCACAGAACGATGACCTTTGATATTGGCAATATTTGCCTCTCGGCATAATTGATCGAAGATTATATTCATTCCCTCTTCTTTGAAGGTAAAAGTAGCATTCATCTTTGATCGATCTTCTACTGCTGCAGTTCCAGATACAAAATCCAATGCATCAATGGTTTGATACAACAAATCGGCTTTCGTTTTATTTAGTTGTTCCATAACCTTTACTCCGCCTTGCTGTTTGAGCCATCTCAGATTCAACAAACAAGTATAAACGGCAAATACATTGGCCGTATGATACAAACTATCCTTCGCAATGTGTTCTTGGTAATCCAACATTTGAGGAATAGTTCGTTTTGTTTTTCCCAGAATATCTTCCTTGACAATAATCAAACTAACCCCTGCAGAACCAATATTTTTCTGAGCTCCGGCATAAATTAAATCCATTTTTTCGCAGTCAAATTCACGTGAATAAATATCCGAACTCATATCGCACACCAAAGGTGCATCCGTTTGAGGGATATAATTGAACTGGGTCCCGTAAATGGTGTTATTCGAGGTAAAGTGAACATAATCAACAAGCTCTTCTATCCTTACGTTTTTGGGAATATAAGAGAACTGTTGATCTTCTGAACTCGCTACAATATCAACTTCTCCGAGCATTTGGGCTTGTTCAATCGCTTTACTTGACCAAGTACCTGTGTTGATATAAGCGGCTTTTTTTTGCATCAAATTATAAGGAACGCGCAAGAATTCCATACTTGCTCCTCCTTGTAGAAATAAAGCAACATAACCTTTTTGATCCAATCCCAATAGTTCCAAGCTCAATTGCCTAGCCTCTTCAAGAGCAGCAATAAATTCTTTACTTCGATGAGAAATAGACAAAATAGACATTCCCGTATGTTCAAAATTGAGAACGGCTTGAGCGGCTTGTTCGTATACCGTTTGTGGCAACAAACTAGGACCCGCACAAAAGTTATGTACTTCTTTCATAATTTACAATTTTAGCAAAAATTCTAGTGTATCCACTTGATCTGCATAATCCCAAAGCTGTGGATGCTGGGTTTGTCCGAATGCAATACTATCTTCTGTTAATTCATTCGATACAATGCACTGTATTTTATCCTGATCTTCACGCAATCGCTCTACTACTTCTTCAATTGTATCGTAATATTCATAATATACCGAAGAAATGGGCGAAGCATAAGAAGCATCTTCTTTTATTGTTAAAAATCCATTGTCTAATAATTGAAATTCGCTCATTAGAAAAACAGCTTTATTATAATCGTAATTATTGGCGTATTTCTCGTACTCAATCACCTCTTTTTGTGCGTACATCCCTTGAAAAAATGCATCAAAATTATATCCTTTTGGCACAAATAACTTGGAAACGCTTCGACATCCCAATCCGTAGTAAGTAAAAATATCTTTGCTCAATGCTGTCAATTGTTCTGCCGTTTCTTCTCCTGTAAGTAAGGCTACTGAGTTTCTATTTTTTCGAATAATATGAGGAACTGCATTAAAATAATAATCAAAATAGCGAGCGGTATTGTTGCTTCCAGTTGCAATAACAGCGTCAAATCCCTCCATCTTTCCTTCGATAAAAATCAAGCGATCCGCAAACTGAGGTTCTACTGTTTGCAAGTATTTAGTCAAGAAAGGCAATAGTTTTTGATCGTTAGACGACAATTTAATCAAAGCGATATTTCCAGAAAGCAAAACAGCTAATAAATCGTGAAATCCTACTAGAGGAATATTACCGGCTAAGATAAGACCTACTTTCTTCAACGGTTCATTTGAAAAATCATAGGCAGAACACCACTTGGTGATATTTTCCTCTGTCAAGGCAGCTGCCCAAGATTGAACAGCAACAAGCACTTGTTCTTTTACAAACCATCCGTTGTAATGTACAGATGTTTCGATTAAAGCTTCGAATGAAGAGAAAAAAGCATCATTATGCTCAACTTTTTCACTTTTTACAAATTCATTTGTAGCAAATTGTCTTAAAAAATCTCCTAACGCTACGAATGCTTTTTTTTTAGCTTCTAAATCCATATTGATTTGTTTCTGAAATGTTTTGGGTGTAAATTTGTAGCAAAGTTAATACATATAAAACAAAATATAAGCTATGGCAATCATTATAACTGACGAATGCATAAATTGCGGTGCTTGTGAACCTGAGTGCCCAAACAATGCGATATACGAGGGAGCTGACGATTGGAGATATAAAGATGGTACAGCCTTAAGAGGATCTGTTGTTTTACCTGACGGTACAGAAGTTGATGCAGATGCTGCACAAGATCCTGTATCGGATGAGTTTTACTATATCGTTCCTTCTAAATGTACGGAATGTAAAGGTTTCCACGAAGAGCCTCAATGTGCTGCCGTTTGTCCTGTGGATTGTTGTATTCCAGACGACAACCACGTTGAAAGTGAAGAAACACTTTTAAACAGACAAGCGTTCTTACACAATCATTAATTGATGTTGACCGAAAAAATCACAGCGATACGCTGAGATATTTCATAACGAAAAAGAGATTTGGGCCCTTTCCAAATCTCTTTTTTTTTACTCTTATTTCTATTTATTTTTTACTGGGTGTCAATACAAAATAAATGACATAAATCCACCCTAATAATCCGTGAATGATAGCCCAAAGCACGGATTTATTTCTTGACCATGAGGCAACAATGGCGATAATAGTTCCTAATCCAACACCTCCCAAAATTCCTGCATTTCCACCAGAACTAGCGAAAGCTTGTGTTCCTACTACTAAGAAAAACACAAGTAATAATAGATACTTTTTCATAGGTTTTACTTTTTATTTTCCTTTAAATTAAGTATTTACAATTAAAAAAACAAAGAAAAAATAAAAAAACACCTAAGATAAAACCTATTTCATTTTTTGATGTTGATTGATACTCTTGTAAATTTCCACTGTTTTCATCACGGTATATGCTTGCATGCGATGTTGCAAATAAAGTGCGTGACTGGAAGAATTATCTCCTCCTTGTAACTTTCTTCTTTCTTTATCTACCCAAGTATAATAATACGGTTGATTATTTTCAATAGCAATTGCTCCTTTGTCATCGGCAATAAAACTATAATCATTCAAAGCAAATCGATGTTCTACTGTTGGATCAAAAAGATTATCTCCTGTATAAAAATAAGGAGCATCAGATAAAGCTAAATTGAAAATCGTTGGAAAAATATCTTTATGTGAAGCCAATACAGTTCCATCAAAAAAAGCAGGTTTATACTTTTCTGGGATATACATTAAAATAGGGACACTTCGCTTCAAAAACCCTTCTTCTGGTGTGTATTCAAATACTTGACGAATGTTGTGATCCCCTGAGGCAACAATAATCGTATTCTCCCCTAAAGGTGAGTTTCGAATCTCTTTGATGAAACGCGCTAATTCAGAAGCTGCATATTGATGCGAATAAAAATTAGCATAAGCTGTTTTTTCATCTACGCGAATTTTCTTCTTCATCTCCTCACTCATCCTAATCTCCTGCTTGTGATAATAAGAAGGTACTTCAAAAGGTGTGTGATTGCTAATCGTCAATCCGAAAATGAATTTAGGCGTTTTCGATTCCTTCAGTGTTTCTCGAATATAATCGAAGAGATATCCATCGTGAACGCCCCAAGCAAATTCTTCTGCATTTGGAAACTTCTCTTGGATGAAATTTTTACCTTGAATCACATCAAACTTTTGATTCTTAATCATATTGTCAATATTTCTCCAAGAAATACTAGCTCCAGTTAAGAAATAAGTTTCATAACCGCTCTTTTTAAAAGGCAAAGCAATAGAACTAGTAAAAGGAGTATCAAAATATACCGATTGAGAAATAATCGTCTTTGGTGTTCCTAAGATGAAATCCTCTAAGGTTTGAATTGTACCATTATAAGCCGATAAACTATTTTTAAAATAATAGAGATTCGGCAATTCCTTACTCAAATCACCTAGTAAATTTAAAGTATCATTATTCAAATCAAAGTAGTGATTACTCATACTTTCCATTTGAAGAAATACCACATTAGGCGGATGTTGAGCTAAAAATTCATTGTGTTGAGTTTGAGTGAATAACGCTTGATTAAACAAGGGTTTTTCGCTTTCTCCTTTATAACTTAGTTGTGCCTCTTCAGCACTTGCAAAACCATTCGCCTCTAACTCTCTGTCAATATCGGGATTTATCGCATTTTCTTTTCGTTCAGAATTTGCAAATTTCAACGAGTACAAAGCATTATAACACAGTGAATTTACGAATTCATTTTTAGAAATATTGGTGTGTTCTCTCCTCAGCGTAAATACGCCTACACTTCCTCTCATTCCAATAAAGAACAGTGGAAAAATCAATAACCCAATTAAGCTATAGATTTTTGCACGAGCAGCAGCAGGTTGTATCACTTTTCGCTTGATGCGCTTGCTCCAATACAACCACGTAATCACAACAACTACATAGACCAAACCAATAGACAACAAAGGATAATCCGTCCAAACGGAAGTTAATACGGCTGTAGTATCATCATTAAAAATACCGAAGAACAGTAGATTGATATGAGACTGAAAAAATTGATAAAAAAAGTAATCAATAATAATCAATGTTAAGAAAACTACAGCTACAAACAATAAATAATAACGGGCAAAACCAGCGTAAACTTTGCTAAAGCCCAATTCGTATTTTTTAGGTATGAACAAGGAACTCAACCAAAAAAGCACGAGAGGTAAAAAGCCATAACAAATAGCAGACACATCAAAGCGCGCACCTACAATAAAAGCTTCAGCAATCTTTCCCTTTTCATTTTCAAACACATCGGAAGCTCCATAACTCAGTAGGAAAACCAATCGTCCAACTGCAAATAAGAAAATAAAAAACAAAAAATACAGCAGTCCATTCCAGACTGTTTTGCGAAAAAGATTAAGATTCATATGCTATTTTTCAAATAATCTGTTCGCAAAAGTAAGGATTTAATAATAGTTCATCCATCTATTTACCAAGAAATAGCTCCATTTTATAGTAGTTACCTTGTTCTTTATCTCAAATTCTGGCAATTTCTATACAAAGTTAATACAGTGTGTACGCTTTACCTGTTTTATACCGCTTTATTCAAAAGTTAGTGTAAAAATTAACTATAATTAGGGATTTCGCATTTAGCGAAAATGAGTGAATTTTGACTTAAGTAAGATGAAGTAAAAATTGCGCTGAAAAAAACTATATTATTACTTACAATTTTGTTCTGGATCGCTCATAGTTTTCTATGAGCGATTTTTTTGTCTGGAGCAGTTTCTACAAAAATAAACCCTGTATTCCCCTATAATTAGGGATAGATTCAGCTAATCATTTAGATTAATTTTATACACCGTAAAAAGAGAAGTTATGACACTAGAAGAATATAAATACAACTATAACGAAGAGGATGCTGTAGGATGGGATTGCATCACTACAGCATTAAATCAACTATACGGAGATCAAGATCCTCAACATTTTGGCAATTCAATTCCTTTCTCCTTGGGGGGTGAAAATCCTTTGGATGGAATGAGTGTATACCAAAGTACACAACAAGAAGATCACTTTCATTTAGTTAGTTATGGTTTTTCTAATTTGTACTATGATGAAGAAAAACTAGAGGCAGAATACAGTGGTTTTGGTTTTGAATTGACGTTTCGCATTAAGAAACAAGGAGATGAAAACATCCATTGGGCCATGAATTTGATGCAGAATCTTGCTAAATACGTGTTTGATTCAGGAAAATGGTTTGAAGCCTTTCACTTTATTCCTACCAATAGTCCAATTCGCTTAGAGTATGATACCGATTTGGTGGGTATTGCCTTTGTACCAGATCCAGAGTTAGGGTCGATTGATACCCCTCATGGGCGAGTAGATTTCTTACAAATGGTAGGAATCACCCAAAAAGAATTGGATCTCTTATGGGAAAATCCCCAATTATCAGAGACAGAAAAATTAATGCTAAACTTACGTCTAAACAATCCCTTATTAATTACGGATTTAGACCGAAAATAAAGATACCCTTTATGAAATTGTATTGTATTTCTTTCTTACTCTTCATCTTCGTAGGATGTAGTTCCTCTCCTTTGATACTCACTCCTACACAGTATACCTACAGCGGAAAAGAACGAACGAAACAGCTTGACAGAGAAAACCCTCAATTAGAACCTCTAATGATTTTACGCGAGATTCAACATTCCTTTTGGGGACGCAAAGCTATTGTACGTGTACAAGGTTGGTATAGTTCTTCTGGCCTACAAGCGCGAAAATTAAACCGCATTCAAATGATTCAGGAAATTGAAGATGATCAATTAACACTAACTTGTTATGTAGAACCAAAAGGAGGTTTTGGCAAAGAAGGCAATCTTATATATGGATATAACTATCAACAAGAAATCAAAATCAAAATACCAGTAGGAATCAAGCAATTGCATCTTAAATTAATTGAACACAACCTCACACAACAAGAAATTTTAAGTTTTAAAACAACAATCCCCTTGACTGCTAAAGAAGTTTCAAAAAAAGGATAGGATTATTAGAAAAAACAACAGTGAAACACAAATCATGACTCGCAATCATCACGTTGAACAAATAGCAAAATCAAGTGCATTTCATGGCTATTCATTTACACTTTTCAAACAAATAAAGAAGTAAAACAATTGAAAACCTTTGATTTTTCTTTTTTTTATTATCTTCACCAGAACCTAATACGATCTTATATGAAGCCTTACATATTCAAACCAAACTATGCTTTATTAACCTATTGCCTTGCAGCAGTAGTGGGAATATTGCTCTTTTTTTTTCTTAATGCCGATACCCGATACCTCTATATTTTGCTGTCGTTGGCTTTTATTTTTATTCTAACGTCAAGCTGTTTTAATGCCTTGACGTTTAAACGTTATCGCTCCGTATTATGGCCTTTTGTACTCAATATACTTTTGCTCTTAACCTTTATTATTAGCAATGGTGGCTTTGGAAATGTTCCCTTTTTTGGTTCGAACAATACGGCATTAACGTTATTTTTTCTCATCCTCGGCTTTAATTCCCATTGGTATATGCTCGTAGAATCGACAACAAGTTCTGATTTTAATTTTTTACTCATCAATACCTTACTTTCTTTTATTATTCCAAGTTTAGGGTATGGGTTAGGTTACTTCTATACGATTAAGATTAGACAGAATAAAACATCTACTTGCTCCAATTCGCAATAGTACTCGTTTGAAAAACCTTTCTTAGGAACACTATATCACCTTCTTATTTTAGGTAATTGACGATAAAAATAAGAATCTAGTCTATTAATTAAACACACATGCAAGAAAAATATATCGAATGCATAACACATGGCAAACAAGCGATGGCCTTGCTGTGTACACATTTAGCCCATAGTTTACACCATCGAAATCCCCTGGGTTTCTTTGAATATGATACAGGTGATACAGGAAGACCGGATGCCTGGTGTAATACCTGTGAAGAAGCTTGGAATCTCACCCGAACCGAAGCAGATCGAGAACAATGGTTTATCGATTGTCAGCACAAATTGGTTTGCGTTTCTTGTTGGGATGAGGCAAAAGTTTTGAATAAACCTGCCTCTATAATTAGCTTCAACGTATTAACTGCAAATGAAATACAAACCATACTAGAACAAGAGAAAAAGATGAAACAAAACTTCTCTAATTCTATTTCTTTTCCATTTCCCTCGTTATATCAGGATTTAGTTCCTTCTATTCCGACCTTAACAATATCCTCTGAAGCTATTTTATATGGCTCAGTTGAAGCGACATCAGAAAACAAAAACGCTGATGACCCGACCCATTGGATATTCGCAGGTAATGGACAGGGTGATCGTTGGTTAATGGATGAAAAAGGTCGAGTATTCTTTGGAGATCACGATGACCACCCCATGAGTTTACATCCTTTAACTATTGATTTTCAACAGTGGCTACAGCTGGCTTTCTTAACCCAACAATTGGACGAATGGTATGATGGAAATTATAACATGAAGCAAACCAACCTGGCTTTTATCCATGCATTAAATCAAATTCACCCTCTATTGGCAGAGCACTATCCCTTTGAAATTGAATAATACTACATTGCTATTTTATGAATAAACAAATCGCCTTAGCTGTATTTGCAAGCGTCTTGACTTTTACAAATTGTCAAAAGAAAAAAGAAGAACAAGCCATTGCTACACCGATAACAGAAAGAGTAAATACGCCAGAAGAAAAAAAACCTGATTTTATCTTATCCCCTGATCACAAAACCAATACCATCACCTTAGATATTGACGGAGACAATAAAGCGGACCGTATTGAAATTGTAAAATCGACATCAGATGGTTTATATGGAATTACAGTTAAAAGAGGAAATGGTGCTTTTGACATCATTGGTCCTCTTGTAGGTTCTACGCATCGTGCCCTACCTGAAGATATGGAAGATTTAATTTGGGCACAAGATGTAGCGGTAGCAGAAAAAAATACCATCATTTATGAAGTAACGGACGAAAATGGTGATCTGCGTGCTGAAGAGGATGTTCCTGAAGACGAAAAAACTGCACTTCCCTATGAAAGTTTGCATTTAAGCATCCCTGAAAGTTGCGGAAGTGGGTTACTTTATTGGCTAGATGGAACTTATCATTGGCATCAAACAAGCTAAATACAAAAAGCGCTATCCAAAATTGAATAGCGCTTTTTTTTATCCTTTATACCGTTCAAAAGATTGCCAATATTTATCCTTATAAATAGCGTAAGAAACGCTAAAATTGTCGCTGTATTTTTTCTTTATTTGATCCACAACTTGAGCAGGTTCTCTAAAATCTTTACACGCGAAGAAAATATCTCTATTTCCATCCACTGTTTCTCTACCGATATTTAAATACCCTTGTGCATCAGGTAAAATCTCAATAAGCTCGTCTTCAAACGCATTCAATAACTGATATGTATGTTCGTCTGGGAATCCATTTTCATTGGCTTTAAACGCAATTTCTACGCGGACAATCCAAGGATGTGAAGCTTTGGCATCCCAATCTAAAAGCGTGCGATTAATCATAGCGATTAAAGGCATTCCATTATCAAGCTTTGCTTCTAATCCAATATAATCATCATTTTCTGTATTATAACGCGTTCCTTCATATTTCTCAATAAACTCCTTCTCACGCCATACAAGATAATCTTTAAGTTTTAAAATCGGAATTAGCTCTGCTTCTGCTTGCTCTAGTCCTACTACTTTTAGACTATCAATCGAAGTGATTGCATTTAATTCACCTAATAAATTATCCAAAAACACATAGATTCCATTGGTAATTACTGGACGATCGCTTTCTACAAAATCATCGTAAACGATAACTAAGTCAACTTCATCTGGGTAAGCTGGATGCTCTATTGCATAGAAATTAATTTTCTCTTTGGAGAATTCATAATTATTCATTCGGATATTAAAGCGATTAATATCTACAGCGGGTTTTAATGCAGTAAACTTCCAATGAGGTAATTGTGGAGCCGCTTGCACTAAATCTTCGATAAAAGCAACATTTTTCACAATACCATCTGGGGTAAAGATTAACTCTGCCGTATTATTGTCCATCATCCCTGATAGAAAATAAACCCCTTCTCTTACTTCTTGTAATTTAGGTGCTAAGCGATCGAAAAACTTTTCTTCGATCGCATCGCGGTCTTGAACCACTTTATGAAACGTTTGTTCATTTTCCTGAAACCATTGCCAAAACTCTTCAATGGTGTGAATTGGTTTTTCTTTTTTAGCAAAAATATTTTTTAATATACTCATAAATAATAGTATTCACTTTCACAAGGTTATCCTCTTAAAAGCTATAGTGTTCATATAATTTTATTTTGAATGGCTGCTACCCAAATTTGCGGTTCATTTACTCGAAATTTAAACGTTCTATTTTCTTTCGTACGAATAAGAATTCCAAACTCAACTAACCACATCGATTTGTAAACTTCCACTTGTACAATGTTTTCAAAATCTATTGTCAACGGACTTTCTACAAAATTTGTTGTTTCAGGTGTAAAAATCAGTTGTTTTTCTCTTGCATACAAAACACCCATAATCCCTGATGTTTTTACTATTTGATGCGCTACTCCATAAAAAGAAACCTCTTGATGCCCCATAACATCAACTATCGATTTTTCCCGTATTTTTAGCTTCAATCGAAAGAAAACAAAATACCAAAATAAAGCAAAAAAAGCAACTTGAAAGACAACTTGAATGGGATCAATTGGCTCTTTACTCAAAAGTCGAAAAAGACAGTGAACAAGCGCATAACTTACCCCCATGATTACTCCAAAATAAACGCGATATTGTTTACTTAGTTCTACTGTATCACCACCAATTTTCATTTTGTTTTTGTTTAAAGATACCGAATTTAAAAACAGAGCCTACTTCTCTACTTATTTTTTTTCATTTTTGCTTTGATAAACTCAAAAATAATGGGTAAGATCGACACAAAAATAATTAACAAGGCAATTTTAGAAAAGTTATCCTTTACAATAGGTAGATTCCCTAAAAAGTAACCAGCCAAAGTTAAACCAACGACCCAAATAATACCGCCAATCACATTATAGGTCATGAAAATACGATACCGCATACTCCCTACTCCTGCAACAAAAGGTGCTAACGTACGTACAATAGGAATGAATCGAGCGATAACAATGGTGCGCTCTCCATATTTCTCATAAAAAGCATGGGTTTTATCGAGGTGTTCTTCTTTAATGACCTGCTTGCCAAATAAGCGAATATTCGTCATGCGCATGCCTACTTTTCGACCGATATAATAATTTAAAGAATCTCCGGAAATAGCGGCAATCAACAAGAGTATAATGGCCACAGTAATGTCTAATTCTGACGATTGAGCCACGAGCATTCCCGTTGCAAAAAGCAAAGAATCTCCAGGTAAAAAAGGCATAATAACCAATCCTGTCTCTACAAAAATAATCAAGAATAAAATAGCGTAGATCCAAGCTCCATAATCTGCAATAAGCATATGTAAGTATTGGTCAATGTGAAAGATAAAATCTAATAACTCCATGTTTTTCTAAAAGTGAGTATAAAATTGAACGATTTAGTTTGTCTCACAAAGATGTAAAGATTATTCTAATTAGAAAGAAAAAAAATAGCCTTTCTCCCTTCTATTTTTTATTCATCTAATTTCTCATTTCTGCTTAGATTAGTTTATGTTTGCCCTTATTATACATACACTAAAAAAAATTACAGCAAAGATGAGTATACTATTCTGGCAAGTACTGCTAATCGCCCTTTTTCTCTTTACGATTTACAATTTGTATAAAGTAAGTCAATCAAAAGAAAGTACCAGTCAGAAACTTCTTTATGCCTTTCTAATCTTGTTTTTCCCTCTTTTAGGCAGTCTCTTTTATTTTTTTGTGAGTCGAAACAAGCAAAAAATCAATTAATTTTTTACTTCATTAACATCCTTTTTTTAGTATCATCGTGATTGATTGGGAAAAAATAAATATTTTTATCTATTCAATAGGAGATTAAAATTGAAATCATGATGTTGTTATCCCTACTTACAGCTAGCCCTCTAGGAACAAACCTCGTTTCCCTACAAACGATTACGGGTATGTTACACCTTTGTTTTGGTGTTGCTTTTTTAATTATTTTCCTGCGCTTTTGTCGAGATTATTTCATTTATAAACACCGATTTCCTCAAGCGATACAAAGGCGAAAAGCTCCCTTAATTGTGTTGGCTATCGTTTATGCTGTAACGATGTTTGCTATTTATTTTTTATGGTAAGAGAACTGAGAGAGAAGAGAGAAGAGAGAAGAGAGAAGAAATCAGAGCGAAGCAGAAATTCATCACCTCATCACCTTACAACCAGCAACTCCACAAAAAAAGGAAGACCTTTCAGCCTTCCTCTGTATATATCCGTACTTTCACTTACATCGTGTTAGCCGTTAACTAATTTTAATTTTCTTCGTCTTCTTCGTAAAAATCAAGCCATTCTGCGTCTTCTGTCATGGTTTTGTCAATGAACATATCCATTTGCTCAATATAATCTGTAGCGAAATAAACGCGTTGTGTTTTTCCAATACTTTCAGACAAGCGATACAAACGCGGTTCGTGTCTGTTTCTCAATTGTTGATCCACATCGTCAATCATATACATCTTCAATTGATTCACATCAAATCCTGCCCCGCTAAACATTAAGTTTAGACGTTCTGCTGTTCCGATTAGAATATCATTTCCCAAAGACATTTGATTTTTATCATCATCTAAATCTGTATAATCGTGAACTCCATATACGCGGATATTCATCTTATCTCCAATTCGATCGAACTCTTCTACTAAGCGTTCCACTTCAAATTTGTCTTTTACAACGATTAAAACACGAGTAGAAATCATATCATCAACGGGTGCTTCTACACGTTGTAATGCAGCGATAATTAGCGCTGTCGTTTTTCCTTCTTCTTTGGGTGCAAGTAAAACAAAATCCTGTCCACTTTTAATGCGACCAAACGTTGATTTTTGTAGTATAGTTGGTTCTTCAAATCCCAATTGACTCAAGTTATTTTGTAGAACCGGGTGTATTTTTTTTAACTTCATATTATTTTGTAGCAAATAGCTTTACATCTTCTAGTGTTACTTCATTTCCTCCTAAGATAATTAAGCGCTCAATGACATTGCGCAGCTCTCGGATATTTCCACTCCAATCGTATTGTTGCAATAAGGCGACTGCCTCAGCTGTAAATTTCTTAGGCGCCGTTCCTTGTTCTGCAGCAATTTGTTTGACAAAGTGTTCCAACAGCAAAGGTATATCATCTCGACGGTCATTCAAAGCAGGTACCTTAATTAATATAACAGCCAATCGATGATATAAATCTTCTCTGAAGCGTCCTTCTTCAATTTCTTTGCGCAAATCTTTATTGGTAGCAGCCAATACGCGAACGTCTATTTTTTGATCTTTCTCTGCTCCAACGCGTGTAATTACGTTTTCTTGTAAAGCTCGTAATACTTTGGCCTGAGCAGATAGACTCATATCTCCAATTTCATCTAAAAAGATGGTTCCTTTATCGGCAAGTTCAAACTTTCCTGGACGATCTTTAACCGCTGAAGTAAAAGCTCCTTTCACGTGACCAAACAACTCACTTTCGATTAGTTCTGCTGGAATAGCTGCACAGTTTACTTCAATCAACGGCTTTACGGATCTCGAACTTTGAGCGTGAATTTGGTGAGCAACTAATTCTTTTCCTGTTCCATTCGGTCCGGTAATTAATACACGAGCCTCTGTAGGAGCTACCTTTTCTATCATTGCTTTAATTTGCTCAATAGATTCGTTTTTCCCTATAATCTCGTATTTTTTAGATACTTTTTTCTTTAAAATCGTGTTCTCAACTACGAGCTGACTCTTGTCTAATGCATTGCGGACAGTAGTCAATAAGCGATTTAAATCGGGTGGTTTTGAAATATAATCAAAGGCTCCTAATTTCATTGTGTTGATTGCCGTTTCCAAATCACCATGTCCTGAGATCATCACGAAAACTGTTTCTGGTTTTATTTTTTTGGCTTCAACCAACAACTCATCCCCACTCATTTTAGGCATTTTGATATCAGAGATAACCAAGTCATAATCTTCTTGGGCAATCTTTTTCAATCCTTCTTCTCCATCTTCTGCCGTATCTACTTTATAGGAAGGAGATTCATCTTCTAGTATACGAGCCAAAACGCGGCGAATAGCAGCCTCATCCTCTACAATTAATATCTTAGATTCTTTACCCATTATCTTTATAATTTAGCACGAGATTAATATTTTAACCACTTATATAATTCTTTCCATGAAGGGCGTTTTCCGTACATCAATATACCTATTCGATAAATTTTTGCTGCTAACCATACTGTTAAGATAAAGGTAGCAAATAACAAGACAATAGACACGATTACTTGCCAAATGGGAACTCCAAAAGGAATACGCATCAACATCACAATAGGTGAAGTAAATGGAATCATAGAGAATACAGTAGCAACCGTTCCGTGAGGGTCTTTAATCACGGTAAAGAAACCAATGTAAACCCCTAACATCAAGGGCAACATCACAGGAAATAAGAATTGCTGTGTATCGGTTTCATTATCCACTGCCGCTCCAATAGCAGCATACAAAGAGCTGTATAGAAAATACCCACCAATAAAGAAAATGATAAAGTAAACAAACCACGTCAACAAGGGTAAACTCATGATTTCAGAGATGTAATTCTGTATATTACTCATGACACTGGTATCCATAGTCGTAGCCATTTGAGCCGCTTCTAAATTCGCAGCCCCTGCATTCAATCCGAAAACAGATGTTGCTACCAACATTAAAATACCACCTACAACTCCCCAAATTAGAAATTGCAACAAACCTGCCATCGAGGTACCAATAATTTTTCCCATCATCAATTGGAATGGTTTAACAGAAGAAATAATTACCTCAATAATACGATTTGTTTTTTCTTCAATTACAGAGCGCATCACCATATTTCCGTAGATAATAATAAACATCATGATACAGTAACCAAATAAAGATCCAATGAATATTTTAATTTCATTCAATCCCTTTACAGTTTGTTCACCCGAGGCTTTTTCTAAATGTAAGTTTACTTCTGCTTGATTTTCCTTGATAATTTGCGGATCAATTCCCCTTGCTACCAAATTCAAACTAGAAACTTTATTTTCTATAATTGATTCAATCTTACTGATAAAAGCAATGCCTGGGCTTTCATTTGAAATATAGTAAACGGACTTTTCGTAATCCGTGATTTGTTCTTGTTTGGGTATATACAACAAGCCATCGTATTTCTCAGCCAAGACACTATCTTTTAAAATAGCGATTGGCACTGCGGATAGATTCTGGTATTTATATTCTTCTGAACTTTCAAAATCTCCACTAAAGATTCCACTCTCATCGTGAATAGCAATGACTTTCGTCGTTGACTTCATTGTACTTAAATAACCGATAAGCACTGCAATTGCTACAAAAAAGAGAGGGGCTAAGAAAGTCATAACAATAA
The DNA here is from genome assembly GCF_030324495.1 of Myroides sp. 1354. Taxonomy (GTDB): domain Bacteria; phylum Bacteroidota; class Bacteroidia; order Flavobacteriales; family Flavobacteriaceae; genus Flavobacterium. Next base: position 77,536 of record NZ_JACAGN010000007.1, read on the forward strand.
ATGCTTTATTACGCGCCTTGGCAATAAACTCTCTTTTTATAATTAGTTTTAAAACACTCATAATTATTTACTTACAGTTTGAATAAAAATATCATTTGCCGTTGGTAGTTTTTCGACGAAATGAGTTACTTGTCCATTGTTGGCTAAAATATGCAACAATTCATTGGGCATGGCTTGTCCAAGGTCAATTTCTAATTGCAACTCGTCATTTAAAGATTTGAATGACGTAGGCTGAACGGTAAATTTTTGAGACAATTCAAACATTAATCGGTGTACATCACTAGATAGGATTCCTACTTGATATAGATTCGTGCGAAAATCTCTTTTCACATCGACTAATCTTCCTTCAATTAGTTTATTTGATTTGTGGATTAAAGCAATATAGTCACACATTTCCTCTACGCTTTCCATGCGGTGAGTAGAAAAGATAATTGTTGCTCCTTTTTCTTTGAGCTCTAGTATTTCATCTTTGATGATATTGGCATTTACGGGATCGAATCCAGAAAAAGGTTCATCAAAAATCAACAATTTAGGTTTGTGTAAAACCGTAACTACAAACTGGATTTTCTGTGCCATCCCTTTTGATAGTTCTTGGATTTTTTTGTCCCACCATCCTTTGATATCTAACTTATCGAACCAATAGTCCAATTGTTCTTTGGCTTCGGCCTTACTCAATCCTTTGAGTTGAGCTAAATAAAGCGCCTGTTCTCCCACTTTCATGGTTTTATACAGCCCTCTTTCTTCAGGCATATAACCGATATCTTTAATATGATGAGGACTTAAAGCCTGACCATCCAAAATAATTTGCCCTTGATCAGGATAAGTGATTTGATTTATAATTCGGATGAGGGATGTTTTTCCTGCCCCATTAGGGCCTAATAAACCGTAAATAGATCCTTTCGGTACGGTAAGAGAAACATTATTTAAAGCTATTTTATCAGAATATCTTTTTTCTACATTCTTAACTTCTAAGATAGGTTGCATCAATCGATCTTTTATATTTCTCGTAAAAATAAATCATTTATTTCAACTTGCGAAGTACAAGGTATATTTTGATGACAAATAGGTATAAAAAAACCCAACCTTATATTACTATAAGGTTGGGAAAAATTGCTATGAAAAAGAAAATCCACTGTTTAATAAGTGTGCATCAAATGTATGACTTCTTTTCTAATTATGAAAACATTTCTTTGACTTTTTCGAAAAAAGATTTATCTCCTTTACCTGGAGATGGTTTGAAGTTGGTATCTTCTTCCATTTTTTCGAAAAATTCTTTTTGTTCTTTTGTCAGTTTCTTAGGTGTCCATACATTAATATGAACAAGTAAATCACCACTGCCATAACTATTTAAGTGCGGTAAACCTTTTCCTCTCAAACGGAGAATTTTACCCGATTGAATTCCCTCTTCTAATTTGATACGCACATTTCCTGTTACGGTATAAATTTCTTTATTTCCTCCTAAGGCAGCTTCAGAAAAGCTAATATAAAGGTCATAATGTAGGTTGTCTCCCTCTCTTTTTAACGTATCGTGTTCTAATTCTTCTACGACAACTAATAAATCACCCGGTACACTGTTGTTTCCTGGTGCCTCATTTCCTTTACCTGCAACTTTCAATTGCATGCCTTCTGCTACACCTGCGGGAATTTTGATTGATACGGTTTCTTCTTGTAGAATCATTCCTTCTGCATCCGATCCCGTTGGTTTTTGATCGATCATTTGTCCTGTTCCTTGACATGTATGACAAGGAGAAGCCGTTTGCATACGACCAAATACCGTATTGGCAATCTTTGTCACTTGTCCTGTCCCATTACAAGTAGCACAAGTTTTATAGGTAACGCCAGCTGCTTTTATCTTGCGTTTTACTTTTACTTTCTTTTCAACGCCATTGGCAATATCTTCTAAAGTAAGTTTCACTTTAATTCGCAAACTCGTTCCCTTCGCTCTGCGTTGGCCTCCACCTCCGCCGAAACCGCCGAAGCCGCCAAATCCACCTCCGCCGAAAGCACTGCCGAAAATATCTCCAAACTGACTGAAGATATCATCCATATTCATATGACCTCCGCCAAATCCACCGCCACCTTCAAATGCGGCATGTCCATATTGATCGTAACGCGCTTTTTTGTCTGCGTCACTCAATACTTCATACGCCTCAGCAGCTTCTTTGAATTTTTCTTCTGCTTCTTTATCCCCTGGATTCTTATCTGGATGGAATTCAATTGCTTTTTTGCGGTATGCCTTCTTAATGGCAGCAGCATCTGCTCCTTTATCAATACCTAATATTTCGTAATAATCTTTCTTCATTTGGATTCTGAGTTTCTATTAATAAATTGATCTCAATACAAGCTTATTGACCAATAACAACTTTTGGAAAACGAATAATCTTATCTCCCAATTTATATCCTTTTTCTACTACATCAACTACTTTTCCTTTTAGTTCATCACCTGCTGGAATTTGCGTAATAGCCTCTGATAAATCCGCATTGAACACATCTCCGCTCTGAATTACTACCTCTTCTAATCCTTTAGCCGCCAAAGTGTCTATTAATTTCGTTGAAATTAAACGCACTCCCGTTAAATGATCACTCTCTCCTTGCTTTTCCAATTCTGATAAAGCTCGGTTGAAGTCATCTAAAATTGGTAGCATGGCTGACATAACTTCCTCATTTGCCGTTTTAAACAATTCTAAACGCTCTTTAGAAGTACGGCGTTTGTAGTTTTCAAACTCAGCAAATAAACGCAAATACTTGTCTTTTTCCTCTGCAATTTTAGCATTCAACGTATCTTCCACAGACTCTGAACCTACTGCCGCAGTTTCAGTTTCTTGCGTATTTTCTGTGTTTAAATCCACTTCTTCCTTATTTATATCTTTATTTTCCATACTGATAGCTTACAATTTATGTTGCTATCTTTTAATCAAATCCTTTGCCAACTGTGTATTTGTGTCATAATGGCAGATTTTTTTGCCAAGTTGTGCTTTGTGAAGTTTATCTCATTGGTTAATATTTTATTTTCGTATTCGATGAATCTACGCTACGCTACGATTTGTGCTTCGTGAGGTTTATCTCATTGGTTAATATTTTATTTTCGTATTCGATGAATCTACGCTACGCTACGATTTGTGCTTTGTGAGGTATCTCTCCTCTTTCAATCCATCAACTTTTATACAAATCAGTAAAAGCTTCTGATAAGGTTGGAAATTGAAACTGAAAATTCAGAGCGAGTAATTTACTACAACTAATGCGTTGCCCTTCTGTAACAAGCATCGCTTTTTCCCCTAAAACTAAGCGTAAAACGAAAGTAGGAACAGCAGGTAAAATCATGTTTTTCCCCACTGCTTGGCTCAGGTATTTTGTAAACTGTTTATTGGTTTCTGGATGGGGTGCAACTGCATTAAATGCGCCTTGTAAACGGTGATTCATGACGAAAATAAAAATACTTATCAAATCAGATAAGTGAATCCAAGAATAATACTGAGTTCCCCTACCTAATGGAGAGGCTAGATAATAGTTGGCCATCTGTTCAATATGTGGCAAAGCACCTCCTTGGCGAGATAACACTAAACCGATGCGCAAAAAGGCAACGGGAATACCCAACTGTTCAAAACATCGATTTTCCCCTTCCCATTGTTGGACAACTTGTCCTAAAAAATTAGTGGCAGGGGTGTAATTTTCTTCGGTTTGAATAGCATCTACAGTATCGTATATACCCACTGCCGAAGCACAAATGATTTGCTTTACTTGATGCTTCTGCTCCCTTAACAGTTGATATAAAGTTTGAGAAGCTTCTACTCTACTACTGACAATCTCTTGTTTCCCCATTTTTGACCAGGAACCATTAATGGAACTCCCAGCTAAGTGAATAATCGTCTCTACTCCGGTTAAACAATTGACGTCAATCTCGCGATTTTTTGGATTCCAATAAAAACCTTGGCATCCCTTTAAAGCATTTAATTTGTCTTGGGTTGTAGTCAAGAACACAACCTCATCTCCATTTTCTAGCAATTGTTTCAACAACTCCTTACCGACCAATCCTGTTGCTCCTGTAACTAAAACCCTCATATACTTTTATTTACTCTTATTTCTTTACTCGAACTTTAAGCGTCCATTCAAAATTAAATACAGAAACCTCATCTCCTTTTTCATCTACACCTACTGATTTCATCCAAATCGTAACCCCTTCCTTTGTTTCAATTGCTTTTCGCATGGCTTCATCCAACGGATAACCATCCACACAAGTAAAGGAGATTTTACCTGTCGCTTTTTTGACAAAAACTGAATTATTTTGTGCCACTAACATGGAAATGGGCGCACCGCTTTCCTGAATTTTTTTCATGACCAAAGCCCCTGTAGATAACTCCGCAGCCATAGCCTGTACTGCAAAATACATGGAGCGAAATGGATTTTGATTCACCCATTTATGGCGGACCGTTGTAATAGCGGTTGTATCCGAAATACTTCTTAATCGTACGCCTGTCCAATAAGCAGAAGGCAACTTAAAAAATAAAAACTTATTAATCGATGAAACTGAAAATTCCATAGTATGTCTATTTTAATTCCCCTAAATATACAAAATTATACCGTTGATTGAAGCATCAACTAAAATATACCCCTCTACTTTCTCTTTCTAACTTCGATCAGATCATTCCTTTTCCCATGCTAAAAACAAACCCAAAAAACACACATAACACATTGTAAACAAACAAATTAACAAATAAAAAATTCATACTTCCCAAAAACAAAATTGTTAAATTAAAGTTAATAATCAGTACTTTGTAATACATAGTACATGCTTTTAGCTATATCTTTGCATAAGATAAATCATTGAACCTATGAATAGTGAAAATACAAAAGCTCAAATGCGCAAGGGTATCTTAGAGTTCTGTATTCTATCCATTCTAAAAGAACGCGATTATTATACCTCTGAAATACTAGAGGAATTGAAAAAAGTAAAACTTTTAGTGGTAGAAGGAACCGTATACCCTTTACTAACAAGACTCAAAAATGGGGATTTGTTAACCTATAGATGGGAAGAGTCCAACGCAGGCCCTCCGAGAAAGTACTATAAATTAACTGAAAAAGGTGAATTGTTTTTAAACGAACTAACAGAAACATGGGAGGAATTAGCCCATGCTGTTCAAGAAATAACCACAAAAAATCAAGACAATGAATAAGACATTAACAATAAATATCGGTGGTTTAGTTTTTCACATTGAAGAGCAGGCCTTCCAGCGCTTGGATCAATACATCAAGGCGATTCGCAGATCGATTGCCATTGAAGAACAAGATGAAGTAGTTCAGGATATTGAATTGCGTATTGCAGAAATATTCAACTCTAAAATAACGGCAACAAAACAAGTAATTACTTCAGACGATGTGGATGAAGTGATTCAAATTATGGGACGTCCAGAGGATTATTCAATTGATGATGAAGCGACGTATCAGCACACGGAACAAACGTACTATAGAGAAAAGAAGTTGTTTCGAGATACGGACAATCGCATTTTAGGTGGGGTTTTGGCAGGTTTGGCACATTATTTCAAAATTGATACGATTTGGGTGCGTTTAATTTTCATCTTTTTGGTTTTCTTCTATGGAACGGGCATCCTCTTGTATTTTGTTCTGTGGATTATCATTCCCAGTGCGAAAACAACCAGTGAGAAATTGGATATGATGGGCGAGCCTGTCAACATCGAAACCATTGAACGAAAAATTAGAGAAGGAGTTGATTATACAACAAGTAAGATTAATTCTATTGACTATGATAAGTTCAAAGCACAAACACAAAGAGCGACCAACCAAGGGACGAAAGTCATTCGTTATATTTTAGGTATTGGTTTCATTATTGTGTCTGTCATTGGAATGTTGGTTAGCTTTTTTGTCAACTTGATGATTATTGTCAACACCAACTTCATGATTAACGAGTTTGACATTCCAAGTGAATTTATAGACCCTACGATTCCAAGATGGATTCTTCATACTTGTATCAGTTTAATTACGTTCTTACCTTTCATCATCATGTTGCTGTTGGGATTAAAATTACTATACACCAATATGAAGTACATATGGATTACCGCTATTACCATATTCGTTTTGTGGATTGGTAGTTTAATTGGATTATCTGTCATGATGATTAATGGAGAAGCGAGTAATTTCATCAAAAAGGAATACCGATATAATGTAACCTATTCTTCTGATGACAAAGACAGCACAGTTGATGATGCCTTTCTGTTTACGACGAGTAAAGATGCCGTTTTAGCATTAGAGGATACTGTCCAAAACACAACCGATTTCATCAATAAAATAGAAATTGTCCCTTCTTATCAAGAGGAGATTTACGGTAAACTAGGTAATACAGGACATCAATACAAAAATGTAATACAAACCAAAGAAGAGGATACAGCCTTTACTGTGGTAATTACCGAAGCGCAATTAAAGCTTGATCCTACTTTTACGTTATATTTACCTATAGGAAAGAAGGTTCAGCTGAATGACAAGGTAAAACCTTATTTATTTCATGGTCTTCAATCCAGTATCAAACCAGGTACACATTGGTATGAGATGAGAGATGATTTTAATTTACACTGCACAGATTGCAACTAAAAAAAGGGAGCCAAAAGGCTCCCTTTTATATTTTTAATATTGATTACATCGTTGCAGCTTCGTTTTGTGCATCGATAATCATCTGTTCGTTTGCTTTAATTGCAAATTCTACACGGCGGTTTTTTGCTCTTCCTGCTTCAGTATCATTACTTGCAATTGGATCAGCAATTCCCATTCCTTCAGTAGCTAAACGCTTATTTGAAACTCCATTTTGCATCAAATACGTTTTCACTGCATTTGCGCGTTGTCTAGATAATTTCAAGTTGTATTCTTCTCTTCCTGTATTATCTGTATATCCGAAAATACTAATATTTGTATTTGGATTTTCTTTAAATACAACGATTAGTTTATCCAAGTTTTGTTTTGCTTTATCGGTCAAAGTAGCTTGGTTCAGGTTAAAGTTTACAGAGCTCTCACCTAAAGTCAATTTGATTCCCTCTCCTACGCGTTCTACTTGAGCACCAGGAACTGTTTGTTCAATTTGACGCGCTTGCTTGTCCATATTGTTTCCAATAACACCACCAGCAGCACCACCAATAACTCCTCCTAATACCGCTCCTAAAGCACTATTTCCACCTTTTCCAATATTATTTCCTAATATTCCTCCGATGATAGCTCCTCCGGCAGCTCCAATTGTCGCTCCTTTTTGTGTATTATTCGCATTTTTGACAGAGTCACAGCTTGTCAGCGATAGAGAACCTACTAACATAGCTCCTGCTAATAGGGTCGTAGTTGTTTTTTTCATAATATTTCCTTCTTGTTGATTCTTAATTCTTAACAAAGTGATATGTTACATCATATCCTTGTCCGTCTGCGTAAAAATAATCAATCAAATCAAAACTAGTAGCTGTTTGATTTTTAACCTTCATCTTATACCCTGTGGTTACATTTTTTGCTTTTAATCCTGCATCTACAAATTTGAATTCAAATTCGCCATTCGGATTAACAAACCACTTGAAATTACTTTCAAACATAGGACATGAACTTCCGCCCATTAAACTTACCACTCCCGTGTTATTGTTTGAAACAAATTTCCATTGACTTCCTTTAAAACAATGAGCATCAGCAATATTAAAAGAAGTTACTTTTACAAACTCCCCTCCGATATGAGAAACAGAAGTAAGTGTCCAATCTCCTTTGATTCCGTATTGCGACTGTCTATCCATCGTCGGTTTACATGAGGCCAAGGCTAAGCCTACAAAACTTAATAAAACTAACTTTTTCATAATAATTCTCCTATTTTTTACAATAATACAAACTTTCTAGGTATTAACGGATTTTACTGCCCAAAAAAGAATCAAATGACAAATTGACATCTCTCTTCAGCTTGGTATCTTTTTTGTCTATTTTGTTGTACATAAATTTATTAAAAATAATAATACCAAAATAAATATGACATCTGGAAAAATTAATGTTACTGTAGAGAATATCTTTCCTCTGATTAAAAAGTTTTTATATAGTGATCACGAGATATTCTTAAGAGAATTAGTTTCAAATGCAACTGATGCTACATTGAAGTTAAAACACCTAACGAGCATTGGTGAGGCGAATGTAGAATATGGCAATCCTATTATTGAGGTTAAAATCGACAAAGACAACAAAAAACTTCACATTATCGATCAAGGAATTGGTATGACCAAGGAAGAAGTTGAGAAATACATCAATCAGGTTGCCTTCTCTGGTGCGGAAGAATTCTTAGAGAAATACAAAGACAGCGCCAAAGACACGGGAATCATTGGTCATTTTGGATTGGGATTCTACTCTGCTTTTATGGTAGCTGACAAAGTAGAAATCATCACCAAATCGTTCAAAGACGCAGCTGCTGCTCATTGGACTTGTGATGGTAGTCCGGAGTATACCTTAGAAGAAGCGGACAAACAAGAAAGAGGAACAGAAATCATTTTGCACATTGCAGAAGATTCGCTAGACTTCTTAGAGGAGTATAAAATCCGCGAACTTTTAACGAAATACAATAAATTCATGCCGGTGCCCATCAAATTTGGAACCCATGAAGAAGGCGAAGGCGAGGATAAAGTAGAAGTGGATACCATCATCAACAACCCTACTCCAGCTTGGACCAAGCAACCGGCAGACTTAACGGATGAAGACTACAAAAACTTCTACCGCGAGTTGTACCCGATGCAATTTGAAGAACCTTTGTTTCACATTCACTTGAATGTTGACTATCCATTTAATTTAACGGGAATCTTATACTTCCCTAAATTGAGTGCGGATATGCAAATGCAAAAGGACAAAATTCAATTGTACCAAAACCAAGTATTCGTAACAGATAACGTAGAAGGAATTGTTCCTGACTTCTTAACGATGTTGAAAGGGGTGATTGATTCGCCAGATATTCCATTAAACGTATCTCGTTCTTACTTACAAGCGGATGGTAACGTAAAGAAAATCTCAAACTACATCACGCGTAAAGTAGCGGATAAATTAAAATCTTTATTCAACGAGAATCGCGCTGATTTTGAAAGCAAGTGGAACGACATTAAAGTAGTGTTGGAATACGGTATGTTGTCTGAAGAAAAATTTGCAGAGAAAGCTGGTGCTTTTATGCTATACCCAACAACAGACAATACCTATTACACCATAGAGGAATTAAAAGAAGCAACAAAGGATTTACAAACCGACAAAGACGGAAACCTTGTTGTTTTATACACGTCAAATAAAGATGCGCAACACAGCTATATCAGTGCGGCAAAAGAAAAAGGATACCAAGTAATTGTTCTTGATTCTCCTATTGTGTCACACTTGATTCAGAAATTAGAGAGCGAGAATGAAAAAATGACATTTGCTCGCGTAGATGCGGATCACATCAATAACTTAATTAAGAAAGAGGAAAACGCAATTTCTAAGTTATCAGAAGAAGAGCAAACGACATTGCAATCGTTCATTGAACAAGTGGTACCAAAAGAAAAATACACGGTAAAACTAGAATCAATGGACAGCCAAGATGCTCCACTAATCTTGACTCAACCGGAATTCATGCGTCGTATGAAAGAGATGAGTCAGTCAGGAGGTGGTGGAATGTTCGGTATGGGTAATTTCCCAGAGATGTATAATTTAGTGGTGAACACCAACTCTGAATTTGCCTCTAAAATCTTAAACAACACCAATGAAGCAGAGCGTACAACTGCTTTCAGTCAAGCCTTAGATTTAGCGAAATTATCGCAAGGGTTGTTGAAAGGAGAAGAACTTACAGCTTTCGTGAAACGAAATTTTGAAAAACTGTAAGTAGTTGATACCAACTATTTTTAAGTATACTTCATTAAAAACCCCGTCCAAAATTGGACGGGGTTTTAGTTTTCTAGGCTTTTTAAACAACCTTATTAATTTTATGAATCTTTTAAAGCTTTACACTCACTTTTGATAGAATTTCGATTGTTTCACAGTAAAAACCAATGCAGTCATTTTCATAATCCTCAATTTGGAAATGGATGTACTCCAAGCCATTAGCTGAAACATCAAGGATATCAAACCCAAAAGCCGGTTGCAAGGTATCACCTTCGAAATTCAATTTGAACTGTGTACAATTTTTAAATTGTACTTCAACCGCAACAAATGCCTCTTGTCTATTGGGCCATTCCTTTTCTTCTCTTTCTTGACACAAAAACGTAATGGTTGCGTCTTTTTGGGACCAGACAAGAGATTGAATAAAAGCTACGGTTGTTGGTTGCCAATTGTTATTTTTAAATGTTATCATTTTAAATGAACTTAAATCTATCTTTATTCTCGATTAACTGTACTTATATAACTCAAAATTTGATACAAGCCTTGAAACGGTTTTCCTTTTTCTACTTGTATGATATAGTCAACGCCTAATCTAACTTTGATTAACATAAATCAATACGGATTAAACCAACTAAATTAACCATTTCAAACTAAAATTTGATAAAAAACAGAAGAACAAAAACTACATTTACGCACTTTTTTCTCTTTCCCTCTCCTTAGACATTTGTCCTAGACCTCCAAAAAAATAATACCTACCTTTGCGCGGTTAAAATTTGAGCAATGAAAGAACAAAATTTGATAAAAGGTGTATTTTTAGTAGCCATTGGGGCTTCAAGCTTTGGAATGTTGGCATCCTTTGTAAAATTGGCGTATTCGCATGGATATACGACAGCCGAGGTAACTTTATCTCAAGTATTACTAGGGCTAATTGGTATGTTTATCATCAACCTAATTCGCAAAAAGCAACCCAATGAATTAACAGCAACGAAGAAAGACATCCGCAACCTTGTTTTAGCGGGTACTTCTATGGGATTCACTTCTGTATTATACTATATGGCAGTGAGTTATATTGATGCATCTATTGCCGTTGTGTTATTAATGCAATCGGTGTGGATTGGCGTAGTGATCGAAAGTGTGGTAACCAAACAATTTCCAAGCTTACTTAAAATCATCGCTGTTGCTCTAATCTTATTTGGAACCGTATTAGCAACCAATGTATTAGCCAACGAAATTGAGCTGGATTACAGAGGTGTAATTTTCGGTTTCCTTGCTTCTTGTTCTTTTGCAACAACCATGTTTGCTTCTAATATCGTAGCCAATCACCTTGCTGCGCCAAAACGCAGTTTATTCATGCTTTGTGGAGCAACAACCATTGTATTGATTTTTTGCTTTATTACACAAATAGGACCAAATAATTCCAATACCATGCTATCATTTTATCAGCTATTTACAGACAATACAGTAGGGATTCGCGATTTCGATTGGAGCATTTTCTACTCTTGGGGATTGTTATTAGCTCTTTTTGGTACCATCCTTCCTCCTATTTTCTTAAATATGGGATTCCCACATACGGGAGTTGGACTGGGAAGTATTGTCGCTTCAATTGAACTACCCGTATCCGTTACCGTTGCTTTTATGGTGCTACAAGAACAAGTCGTTTTGATTCAATGGTTGGGTATTCTACTGATTTTAAGTGCTATTTTCTTAATGAATAGTCGATTAATCTTCAAGAAAAAACAAACAGTTGCCTAGTTGTTTACAACTGAAAAAAATAAACTAAAAGTCTTTGTATTTGATACAAAGACTTTTTTTATGCTTTATACTGAAATATGCTACATTCACTAAAAGTAGTGATGTTGTTTTTCTGCGGTTTTATCTACATTTGTTGTACAATAAAAACACACAGGAAGATGTATAAAAAATTATTACCTATTGCCTTGTTATTTTCTTCTGCTATCTACAGTCAGACAGCAAAAGATACTTTGTGGGTAAATACTTATGATGAAGTAACGACAAAAGCGTTGGCTTCTTCATTTAGACTTTCAAAACCATCAAAAAAGAGTGGTTTAGAAGAGATTACAACCTACAATAAAGACACAAAAGCCATTGAAATTAAAGGTTTAGGAAGTATTGATAGTCAAAAAACAATTACATACGACGGAAAAGTAACCTATTACAATGCAGATGGATCGATTAATTTCGATATGTTTTTTGAGCAAGGAAACGCAATAAAAATTACGTCTACCGACCCATTTACACAAGAAGACTACACCCTAACCTATGAAAATGGTTATCCGTATGATGGAACTATGGTGCAATTGTACAAAAACGCTTATTTCTACTATGTAATTAGCGAGGGGGTTTATGTGTCTTATATCTATGTAAACAAAGATAATGCGGATGAAAAATACCTTTTCACCTTTGATGAAGACAACAATATCATCGATGAACAATTCATCAATGCCAAAGGAGAAATTGTTTATTCTGCTACTTATGAAGGAGGTGCTGTTCAAAACGGAACTTCGATTGTTTTAGATTATGATACCTTCCGTCCTAGTTCTACTAGTACTTATGTGAATGGAGTAAATACAGAGTCGGTTTTTTACTTTAAATCGGGACAAATAAAATACAAAACAACAGCTACTGCAACCAAAACGACCACGGTTTTCTATGATGATAAAGGAAAAGTATTGGGTACGTATAAGGCAGATTTAGATGAATATGGATCAGAATCCAATCAAGAGGGGATTTACTTATTCTACAATGAATATTCAGAAACTCCAGATACTCCAACAAGTCAATCAGAATACAAAAAAGGAAGTTTGGTAAAGGAAACTATTTTCTATGACCAACCGACTGCTTTCGTTCCCAAATCGATTAAATTCTATAAAGGGGATTATTACCTTGAAAAAATTGAATACTTCCATGCGGATGGAAGCAAAAAAGGAGAGTTAATCTACAATGAAGATGGTTATACCCCTCAAAACGGAGTTGCTTATGATGACGATTCTGTTACGACTTATAAGGATGGTATTCTAGTAGCAAAGAAATCGTTTTACGCTACAGGTGAACTTTTTGAAGATGCAACGGAATTAACATCTACCTATTACAACAAAAAAGGTGCTGTTATTGGTAAGTTACAGTCTAAAAAAGGAACTTATGGCTATACAGAGCCTTTTACTGGGGATTTTATTACGTTGACTAATGATGAAATTGGCTCAAAAATAAAATACGAATTAGGTCAAAGTGTTTATTCTGCTACATATGAAGCTTATCCTTCTTATGACAGCAAACCCATCTTAAGAGAGGAAGTTTTCACTCCGTTGAATGGAACGCCTAAACGCATTTACTATACAAGACAAGGGAAAAAAAGCAGAGAAGAGTTATTCAGCAAAAACTATTATGACGAAAACATTTTAAAAGTCACTTACTTTGATGCAAAAGGAAAAGTAACGGGTGTTTTTGACAATATCGAAAAAGAAGGAACCCAATATACTTTCTTCGACAATGATGTAATTGAATCTACAAGCACGTACAGCAAAGGAGAATTGATTTACAAAAAAGAATACGCGAATAAAAATGGTTCGTATAGCACGGAAATCGATCCGTATTTAGCTTCTGAAATCAACTACAACAAAGAGGGTGTTTTCTATGATATGGAGGGGAATGTAATCGCTAAAGCTTCGTATAAAGCTGGAAAACCTTATACTGGAACGGTTAGCATTTACGACGGATATTCCACTACAATCTCTTCTTATGAAAAAGGATTAAAAGAAGGTGTTGAAACCTTCAAAAGTGACTATGCTGATTATGTAGCAACGAAAACCTACTACAAAGCAGGGCAGATTGTAAAAGAAGAAAACTATCTAGACAACTACTTGCAATCGTCTAAACTGTATAAAGATGGAGAATTAAACGGTCCTACTACTTTTTACGATGAGGAAGGTGAAGTAATCGCTACCTTAGAATACAAAGACGGGTATGCACATCAGGGAACTAACATTGCCTATGGATATGAAAGCAATGCATACACAACCTACGAAAACGGTTTAATTACTTATGAAAAAACAGTAAGTACTTATACAGGTTTATTACTTTCAGAAGAAAAAATGCTTGCTGATGGATCGACGCAAAAAAGCATCTATGATGAAAACGAAGCATTGATTTATCAATATGGTATGAAAGATTACGCTTTACACGGTACGTGTATCTATTACGAAAAAGGTAAAGCAAAGTACAAAAGTACCTTTGACGAAGGCCGTCTTGTAGAGGGAACTGTTGCCCTAAAATCATGGGGAGATACTTATAGCTATTACGATTATGATGAGAGTTCTTACTTTGTATGCACCCTTCAAAAGAGCTCGATGACCATCCAACGTTTAGCAAAAGATACTAATAAAGTTATTTTTGAGTTAACGAGTAAACTTAAAAAAGGCAAAATGGAAGACAATCCCATTTTCCAAAATAAAATTGACAGTACTACGCTGTATCCTAGCACAGATAGTAGTTACGCTTATTAAAACACAAAGGTCATCCCGAGGGATGACCTTTTTTTATGCTAAAAATTCTTGGATGAATTGTAATACCCATAGGTTCTTTTCTCATCTAATTCTTTTTGTTCCTCTACGAATTCTTGTGGAAGAACTTTTAAGAAAGATGGATGTTGTTCAATCGCCATTTCGATTTGTTCTACAATTTGATCAATGCTATCGTTTTCATAATCAATTTGCAAGGGCTCTTTAATCACCATCGACTGCAAAATTCCTTTCTTCTTCAGGTGCAACCCTTTTTTGTCAAATGATCGTCTAAAACCGTCAATAACAATTGGCACGACAATCGGTTTGTAATTTTTGATGATATGTGCCGTTCCCTTTCGAATGGGTTTAAATGATTTTGTTGTTCCTTGCGGGAAAGTAATCACCCAACCGTCATCTAACGCAATTTTGATATTTTCTACTTGATCTTGGTTGACTTCTTTTTTCTCTTCTATATCTACGCCTTGACTTCTCCAAGTACGATCGACTTTTACTGCTCCAACATAAGCCATAATACGCGGTAAAATACCTGATTTCATTGTTTCCGCTGCCGCAACATAGTAGAGATTCAACTTGGGTTTCCAGATATACATGATATTCTTAATCGAATTATCACGTCCTTTCAAACTGGCGTTAAACACGTGATACATCGCTACCACATCCGCAAAATAGGTTTGATGGTTGGATATAAACAATACATTTTTATCGGGTAAACGGCGTAAAATATCGGAACCTTCGATTTGTAAGTCGTTAAATCCTCTATAACGTTGATGGGTTAAAAATCCAAACGTTCTAATGATCCATTTTTTTAGCCATAAAATATGTCCAAACGGATTTCTCTTAAATAATCCCATACTCCTTCATCCTGATTTAATGAACCGCAAATTTAATGCTTTTACTTCTTTTAATAGGTTAAAATTTGCTAATTGCGTTTTACTTTGCTGTTTTTAATGCTTTTTTCAAGGTTTCTTTGAGCTCACTCAACATCATAGCCGTGGCTCCCCAAATCGTATAGTCGTTGTAAATAAAGGCCGGTACCTGCGTCCAAGAAGCATAGCTCGTCTTCATTTGAACCTCTTGTACCAATTGATCTTGCAATAAAATATCCAAAGGCAATTCAATGATATTAGCTACCTCGAAGGCATCTGGGGTAAAAGACAGCTCTTTTTTAGAAATCCCCAAATAGGGTTGCACGTAGAAATTACTAGGAGGAATATAAATTTTTGTATAAGGTTGAATAATTTGTATGTCTTTATCTACAATTCCCACTTCTTCTTGTGTTTCGCGCAAGGCTGTATGTTGTAAATCGACATCTTCTTGCTCGTACTTTCCACCTGGAAACCCAACTTGACCAGAATGCACCCCTTTATACGTTGCCCGTTCAATCAGAAGTACATGTGTTTTTTGTCCTTTGGGATACAACAACATCATCACAGCAGATTCTCTAGGATTGCGCATTACAAAATCATCTGCATACAAATAGGGGATCCTTTCTACGGGGATCATCAATCGATGCGCATCAATACCCACTGGGGTTGCACCTTTAATTTGTTCGATCTTATGCAAAAAAGAATCAAATGTCATAGATTTGCTTTATCAAATTAACATGTACCTAAATTTACGACTTTATCAATCATGTATAGTAAAGAAGATGCTAAAAGAATAAAAAAAGAATTTTGGATTCAATTCGCCGCTGAATATCCAAGAAAATGGTTGTTGCACAATACGAAAATCAAGGATGTTTCTTTTAAATTCTACGCGGACAATAAAAAAGCAGAAGTATTGCTCGATATTGAACCCAAAGATGAGGAAAAGAGAACCATCTATTATGAGAAAGTTGAATCGCTTAAAACGATTCTACTCGAAGAACATCTGCCTGATGCGATATTTGAACGCCAATACTACCTGGAAAATGGAAAATTAATCAGTCGTATTTGGGTAACGATGGACGGTGTTTCTATTAATAATCCAAATACTTGGCCCAAGATTTATGATTTTTTCAACGAAAAAATGACAGCTTTTGAAATTTTCTTCTACGAATACGAAGATTATATCCGAGATTTAGAAATAAATACTTAACTTTTCCGTTACAATAATCTAGTTCGATTGAAAAACTCCATGTTCCGATTTATCTCTTTTTTAATTTTCGCTTGTCTTCTGGTGCCATTCACTTTTGCACAGGTTAGACCTATTCTAAAAGTAGATACTGTAGTTCCAAAATTTGATCACGTTGATTTTAAGAAACTACCTTTTCAAGTAGAAAAAGACACTACGCAAATTTTCTCTAACCTAAAAGAAAAGAACAAAGGCAGTAAGGTGGGTCGTTTATTCAATCGATTGGTATACAAAAGCAACAAGCGCTTAGTTGCCCATGCGCCTGAGGTTCAAGTGAACAGACACTTGGATCAAGGAGAAGGAAAGATTATTCGAAACATCAATATTACTACGTTAGATCCCTTTGGTTATTCGGAAAAAGACACCCTTAAAAAACCGACAAAAGCATTGGAAATATGGGGGAATCGCGCGCATTTGAAAACAAAGAAGTTTACGATACGCAATTTTTTACTCTTTGAGGAAGGAGATGTCTTTGACTCCTTAAAAGTCAAAGAATCGGAACGTTTAATTCGTACACAACGCTATGTTCGTCGCGTAATGATCACGGCTATTCCTACTTCATCTCCTGATTCGGTCGATATTGCTATTCGAGAATTGGATTCTTGGACAATTTATCCCAGTGGTTCTATCTCTACTTCTTCTATGCGGGTGAAATTAACGGATCGCAACTTCGGTGGTTTTGGACATGATGTAACCGTGCAATACATTACGCGTTTCAAGGAGAATAAACAAGGGGCTTATTTTAGCTATTCAGTAAACAACATTCAAAATACCTTTATTCGTTCCAATATCTTGTTCAATCAAGATGCTTGGGGCAACTATGTCAAAGGAGTATCCCTCAACCGTCCTTTCTATTCTCCCTATGCGAAATGGGCAGGAGGTGTGAGTGCACAACAGCGCTTCAGACGTGATTCACTCCCTGATCAGAACATGAAATACAGCTTGGAGTCTGTCAAGTACAACACCTATGATTATTGGGCAGGATATTCTATTCCTGTATTTGCCAAGAGTCCTATCATTACCAATTTGCGTACTTCGCTTCGCTTTGTCAAAGAGAACTACCATACAACTCCAGGTAAAGAATATGATCCTTACGATTATTACCGTGATCAGCGTTTATATTTAGCCTCTGTGAGTTTAAGTTCAACCAATTATATTCAAGATCGATTTATCTTCAACTACGACATCATTGAGGACGTTCAAGTTGGAAAAATATTAGCCTTGACTGGCGGAATGCGCGATAAATACAACAAAAGGCGCGCTTATTTCGGTGCGCGATTTGCCATGGGTGGTTATACCAAATTGGGCTATTTTGCAGGTAATATCGAATGGGGAAGTCACTTTCACGGTGGAAAAACAGAACAAGCAGCCTTTCGTTTAGAAGGAACCTATTTTACCCGATTATTCGTCTTAGGGGATTGGAGATTTCGACATTTCTTCGTTCCTCAATTAGTCATTGGATCACATCGTTATGACCACATTGGAGATGAACTCAAAATAGAAGGTATTATTCAAGGAATACGCGCTCAAAAAATCACGGGAACTAAACGTCTTTCCTTAGCTTATCAATGGCAATCTTATGCCCCTTATGAATGGAAAGGATTCCGATTCAACCCGTATTTTAGCTTTGAAGGAGCCTTTATTGGAGATAGTAGCAATCGCCTACTCGACCCTAAACTTTACTCTCGCTTTAGCTTAGGTTTAGTAGCTAATAACGATTATCTCGTATTTAGTAAAGTAACGGTTTCTTTGGTGTATTATCCAACAATGCCCGATTCTGGAAATAGCGTGTTCAGAGCCAATTCCGTACAATACAATATGGATTTACCTAACTTTAATTACGACAGACCGCAAACGGTTTCGTATTATTAGAGAGGGGAAAGAAGAAAGAGGAAAGGGGGTGAATTTTTCAATAGTTAGAAATGTTTGCTTTTTTATGAGGTTTGTGAGGTTTGCTCTTTGTTCTTTGCTCTTTGTTCTTTGTTCTTTATGATGTTTGTGTTTCTGTATATTTTCATTTAAAAATGGCCAATCCTATTTAGGAACGTTCATTCTTTGTGTTTTTGTGTCAATTTTTCATGAGTTTTTATTTCCCAAACTCAAAGCGGCACAAAAAACAAAAAACCACCCATTTAGAGGTGGTTTTTTGTTTTTATTATCTTATTCTTTTATCTGGAAAATTTACTCCTTTCCTCTTTCCTCTCTCTAATAAGTCAATTTTGCTTGAAAGCGCTCTAATTTATTCTCTTCCGCTAAGTGGCGGATAATGTTTTCTTCCACGGCTGTCCATTCAATATGACGGCGACTCATCACGATTTGCATGGTTTTGATGGCTTTATCGACATCGTATACATCGTCTAAGTCTTTGCCTCCCCATGTAAAGCTTGGTAAAAACGTTTTTGGAAAACCTCCACCAAAAATACTACATCCCACTCCAACGACTGTACCTGTGTTAAACATGGTATTGATTCCGCTCTTGCTGTGATCTCCCATCATCAATCCACAAAACTGTAACCCTGTGTTTTCTGTTGAATTTGTTTGATAGTTCCACAATTTTACTGGAGCATAATTATTCTTTAAGTTTGAATTATTCGTATCTGCACCGAGGTTACACCATTCACCTAAAACGGAGTTTCCTAAGAAACCATCGTGTCCTTTATTGGAATAGCCAAACATCACCGAATTACTCACTTCTCCTCCTACTCGACATTCTGGTCCGATGGTTGTAGCACCATAGATTTTAGCTCCCATTTTCACTTGAGCCCCTTCACATAGTGCAAAAGGTCCGCGAATGATTGCTCCTTCCATGATTTCTGTATTTCTGCCAATATAGATCGGTCCTGTTGTGGCATTTAAAGTCACAAAGTTTAATACTGCTCCTTCTTCTATAAAGACATGCTCACGGCCGATTACTTGAACGGTTGAAGGAATAGGTTCTGAAATTCGATCTTCAGTCAACAAGGCGTAATCTTGACGAATAGCTGCGTCATTGTATTGAAAAATATCCCAAGTATGCTCAATCTTGATGAGTGAACCTGTGAAGTCAAGAATTTCATACTCGTCAAAATCAATTTCCTCTTGTTCTTCTTCCGTAAAGAAAGCCACAATATCATCGTGATATCCAATCGCTTGTTTCGGTTGTAATTCTTGAACTAATGCTATCAATTGCTCATTAGGCAAAAAGGCGCTATTAATCATAATATTTTGCTCTGCTTCTACCATTGGATACTTGGCCTCCAAGTATTCCTCGGTTACTGTAGTAGTTGTATATCCCAAATATTTCTCCCATTTCTCGCGAATGGTTAAAATTCCTACGCGTATATCGGCTACGGGTCTTGTAAAAGTAAAAGGCAATAAGGCATTTCTTACCTCTCCGTCAAATAAAATATAATTCATAACACTAATTATCAGTTCATAGATTATTCAAAGTTAATTGAATCTGTCCAAAAAACAGCATTTTTCAAGGAGATATAAACAAAAAAACCTTCCAATTGCTTGGAAGGTTTTCGTTATCTTAATTAAATTCAGACTATTTGTTGAATTTAGCATATTTGCTTTTGAATTTATCGATACGTCCTGCAGTATCAATAAGTTTAGATTTACCTGTGTAAAAAGGGTGAGATGTACGAGAGATCTCCATTTTGAACACTGGATATTCAACTCCATCAACTTCAATTGTTTCTTTTGTTTCAACTGTTGATTTTGTAATGAATACGTCTTCGTTTGACATATCTTTAAATGCTACTAATCTGTAATTTTCTGGGTGAATACCTTTTTTCATGATAAATCTGTTTTAAAAAATTGAGCTATTCTCTATTTCGAAGCTTCCTGTTCTCAAGAAAGGTGTAAACGTCAAATAACTTTTGGGTTATACTTATTTTCTTTAAGCATGCAAATTTACAATTTAATTTGAATCTACAAATAGTTTTTTGCTTTTTTGTGGGATGTTTTTTGTTGTTTCATTTTTTTGTCTTTTTGATCCAACTCACAACAATCAACTCCCACACTACTACAATGCTTCTGCTTTAAAGCCTTTTTTCTTGATGATATTCACTACTTCTTCAGCTGTTAATGCATCACTTTTCACGGTTAAAATTTTATCGCTTACCGTTGTGTCTACTGTCCATTGACCTTCTCCCACTGCTTCATTTAAATCAGCGGTTACTTTTCCCACACAGCTTGAGCAGTTTAAATTGGTTTTGAATTGACTATTATTATTTTCCATATTTCTTTATTTTTAATGTTAAATACTTCAACAAAGTTCCTTTCTTTTGTACGAAATATCGTTATATAATTCTTGTTATAATTTGTGAGATTTCATGGTTTTATCTGTCTAATTTCTATTGCAAATAGTTCTTCCTATAAACGTACGACTTACTTCTTCCACTTTAATCGCAAACTATTGCTCACCACACTCACACTACTCAAGGCCATAGCGGCTCCAGCAATCATCGGGTTTAATAAAAAACCATTCACCGCATACAAGGCTCCCGCTGCAATGGGAATACCGATTAGGTTGTAAATAAAGGCCCAAAATAAATTTTGTTTGATGGTATTCACCGTTTGTTTGGACAAGCGAATTGCCTGTGGGATTTTAGTTAAATCTGAAGAGATAATGGTCATTTTAGCCACATCCATCGCGATATCACTTCCTTTTCCCATGGCAATACTGACATCAGCAGTCGCCAAGGCAGTACTGTCATTGATTCCATCCCCTACCATAGCCACTACTTTTCCTTCTTGTTGTAGTTTTTTGACAAAATCTGCTTTGTCTTGTGGCAAGACCTCTGCTTTATAGTGTTGAATGCCCGTTTGGGCTGCAATTGCTTTTGCCGTTGCTTCATTATCGCCCGTCAACATATACAATTGAATCCCCATCGCTTGCAACTCTTGAATGGCTTGAACTGAGGTTTGCTTGATTTGATCTGAAATAGCGAGAACAGCTAAAGCTTGTTTACTATCAGCAAACCAGATTACAGTTTTAGACTCGGTTCCCCATTGATCTGCTTGTTGCTGCAAAATTGAAGCAATCGAAATTTGATTTTCATTGAGAAGTTTTTTATTCCCAACATAATAGGTTTCCCCTTCATACTCTGCTTTTGCACCTTTTCCTGTTATGCTGTCAAAAGCTGTAATCGCCGTTGATTCTTCTCCTTTAAAATAAACAACTACTGCCTCTGCTAAAGGGTGCTCCGATTGTTTTTCAATACTGAGTAAAACACCTTTTCGCTCATCTCCTCCATTGCCCCATTTTACTCCCGTTACTTGAGGTTTTCCTTCCGTAATGGTTCCCGTTTTATCCAATACAACGGCCGAAACGTTTTTCGCCAATTCTAAACTTTCTGCATCTTTGATTAAGATGCCATTCTCCGCTCCTTTTCCTACTCCCACCATAATAGCGGTAGGCGTTGCCAAACCTAAAGCACATGGACAAGCGATAACCAAAACCGTTACAGCAGCTAGTAGACCTTGAACAACTCCGTGCTCACCGCCGAGAATCAACCATAAAACAAAAGTTAACACAGCTATTCCAATCACAACAGGAACGAATATTCCCGCAATTTTATCCACTAATTTCTGTACGGGCGCTTTACTTCCTTGTGCATCTTGAACCATGCGAATAATCTGTGCCAGCATAGTTTCTTTTCCTACTTTTATCGCTTCAAATTGAAAGCTCCCCTTCTGGTTAATCGTTCCTGCAAATACCTTCTCCCCTTCTTTTTTCAATACGGGAACAGGTTCTCCACTCAACATACTTTCATCTACATAGGAACTTCCATTCAATACCATACCATCAACGGCAATCTTTTCTCCCGGTTTAACCAAAATTACAGCTCCTACTTGTACTTCTTCAATTGGCATTTGCTTTTCTGTTCCATCAGCCTGAATAACAAGCACCGTCTTCGGTTGAAGTCCCATTAGTTTTTTAATGGCGGAAGAAGTATTTCCCTTGGCTTTTTCCTCCAATAATTTACCAAGTAAGATAAAAGCTATAATAACTGCTGCCGCTTCAAAATAAACGTGTGCTTCTAATCCTCTACGTTGCCAAAAATCGGCAAATAGCATATTGAATACACTAAAAACATAGGCGATCCCTGTACTCAATGCCACTAAAGTATCCATATTGGCTGAGCGATTTTTCGTTTGTTTCCACGCATTGATAAAAAAGTCTTTTCCGAAGTACAGCAATACTGGAGTGGAAAACAACCACATAATCTCATTGCCATAAGGCATATCCATGAAGAACATTCCGATGATGACAACGGGAATCGATAGGACTACTGCCCCAAAAGTTTTCTTTTTTAGTTGTTTGAATTTTTCGGCGTGAATCGCCTCTAGTGACTCTTGTTGTTTTGTTTCCTCTACAAGTAATAAATCATAACCCGCACCTTGAACGGCTTGTTGAAGCTTCGTTGCATTTGTCAAGCTAGGCAAATACTCTACGGTTAAATTTCCCGTTGCAAAATTCACTGAAGCCGCTACGACTCCTTCCTCAAAACTAACAATGCTTTCAGCACTTCCTGCACAAGAAGCACAAGTCATCCCCAATACAGGAAAGCTTTGTTTGACGGTAGGCACATCATACCCTAAATCGCGAATTTTTCTTACAGCTTCTCCAATTACTTCCGCATCTCCTATGGAAATAGCTACCCGTTCGTTATTGAGTTCTACTTTGGGTGAATCAACTCCTTTAACCTGTGTCAATCCCTTTTCTACGATTAAGGCACAATGCTCACTGTGCACTTGCTCTAATGGTAGATACACTACTTTATGTTTACTCGTTGTTGTCATATTCGTACTGATATTTGTATGGTACAAAGTTGACAACTATCCTAGAGTAAACTGTTACGTAATTTCGGGTATAATTTGTAACTTTTACTTATACCTCGTCTAACGGTTTTCTTTTGTTTTCGCGTATTTTCTTAAAGTGACTCGGCGTTAGTCCCGTTACTTTTTTAAACTGATTACTCAAATAAGCAACGCTCGAATAATTGAGCTGATGAGCAATCTCACTCAGTGAAAGCTCGTCATACACCAACAGCTCTTTTATTTTTTCGACTTTCTGAGCGATAAAATATTTCTCAATGGTTTTACCTTCCACCTCAGAAAACAAATTGGATAAATAGTTGTAGTCATGTCCTAATTCAGCACTCAAGAAATCGGAAAGATTCATTTTCAACTCATTATCTCGATGATGAACCAGTTCCACAATAGCTGATTTAATTTTTGTGATTAATTGACTCTTCTTATCGTCAATGAGATAAAATCCCAACGCTACTAAAGCCTTATTTAAGGCTTCTTTTTCTGGAACACTAGGTTCTTGCTTTAATTCTACCTCTCCTAATTTGATGGATTGAATGGATAATCCCAATTTTTCTATCTCCTGTTGAACCATGAATACACAGCGATTACACACCATATTTTTAATAAAAAGTACACGCATTGTATAGCTAGTTTATTTGAGAAAGATTCTCTATTGATTTCACGTAAAAATAGCAAAAAAACAAAGAACCAAAAAAGACAATTCGCTTTCCTTTCACTGTACAAACCAAGTAAAATTAGAAGGTTCTATTTACACCAACAGTTTGTTTCCCTCTCTTTTGTCTTATATTCCTTTAGAGAGCAAAAACTAAAAGGGTAATTTAGTATATTTGTAACTTACATTTTTTTGAAAACACACGAATGAAGAACCCTCTCAACAAAGTAGGCATCACCTTTGGAATTGTATTAGCCTTATATTACGTCCTATTTAACTGCACTTTATTTTTTACAGACAAGACCCTTTTTGCCAATAAATTTGTCGGCTTTTTTAATATGTTCGTCATTATTGTTATTGGCGTATTATGCGTTTTTACAGCAAAAAGAAAAGTGGGAGGCTATGTAACCTTTCGAGAGGCATTTACACCGTACTTAATTACGGTTGCCATTGGTGTAACGGTTAATTATTTGATGTACAACATCCTATTCAACTTAGTTGATCCTTCTGCAAAAGAACTGATTAATAAAGTTTTACACGATATGTTGATTGAGACCTTAAACAATTCAGGATTACCTCAAGAACAAATTAACGAACAGCTAAGTAAATCCGAAGAATTAAATCAATTTGAACCTGGTTCTCAATTATTCATGTGGGCAGGTAGTATTTTACGCATGTCTATCTTAGGTTTATTATTAGCCGCTATTTTCAAAAATAAATCGGAGTTTACAACACCAGTTAAAGAAGAAGAACAGGCAGAATCAACTTCCTCTGAATCAAACAGCTAAACCATGAGTATCAATATATCCATAGTCATCCCCCTATTGAATGAGGCCGAATCTTTGCCCGAGTTATACACTTGGATCAGTAAGGTTATGCACGAAAATAATTTCACCTATGAAGTTTTATTTGTGGATGACGGGAGTACGGATGATTCTTGGAAGATTATAACGAATTTATCTCAGCAACATACAGCTGTAAAAGGGATTAAGTTTCAGCGCAATTTTGGTAAATCTCAAGCCTTACACGCGGGTTTCGCTCAAGCTGAAGGCGATGTCGTTATTACGATGGATGCCGATTTACAAGACAGTCCAGATGAGATTCCTGGATTATACCACATGATTACGCAAGATCGCTTTGATATGGTATCAGGATGGAAGAAAAAACGCTATGATTCTGTTTTAGCAAAGAATCTTCCCTCTAAACTATTCAATTGGGCAGCGCGTAAAACTTCAGGAGTCTATTTACACGACTTCAATTGTGGGTTAAAAGCCTATCGCAAAGAAGTGATTAAGAGTATTGATGTATCAGGGGAAATGCACCGTTATATTCCTGTATTAGCCAAGAACGAAGGCTTTGATAAGATTGGAGAAAAAGTGGTGCAACATCAAGCGAGAAAGTATGGCACGACCAAATTTGGGATGAGTCGTTTTATTTATGGTTTTTTGGATTTAATTACCATTTGGTTTTTATCAAAATTCGGCAAAAGACCCATGCACCTTTTTGGTACTTTAGGGGTTATTACTTTTATGATTGGTTTTTTAGCTGCAGCTGGAATTGGCGCAAGTAAATTAATCAAATTGTATCAGAACAAACCTGCGATTTTGGTTACTCAAGATCCTTGGTTTTACATTGCATTAGCCACCATGATTATCGGAACACAATTGTTCTTAGCTGGTTTCTTAGGCGAACTTATTTTACAAACGAAATCAAATACAAATAGATATAAAATTGCTGCATACAGTGGTTTAAACGAACGCTAAATTAGAAGGAAATGCAAATAGAAAAAGAAATTTTAGCAAAGGCAGAACAATGGTTAAAAGAACCTTTTGATGCTGAAACACAAGCGATTGTTAAACAGTTACTTGACCATGATCCTGCTCAATTGCAAGATAGTTTTTACAAAAACTTAGAATTTGGAACGGGTGGAATGCGAGGTGTTATGGGAGTAGGAACCAACCGCATCAACAAATATACTTTGGGAAAAAACACCCAAGGATTATCTAATTTCATTAAGAAATCCTTTCCTAATCAAGAAGCAAAAGTAGCAATCAATTACGATTGCCGTCACAATAGTAAAGAATTAGCCCAAGTAGTTGCGGATGTTTTCACGGCCAATGGTATTCACGTTTATCTATTTGGTGATATGCGTCCAACACCGGAGTTGTCATTTGCCGTACGTTACTACGGATGTCAAGCAGGAATCGTTTTAACGGCTTCACATAATCCACCCGAATACAACGGATACAAAGTATATTGGGCTGATGGAGGACAAATTGTTCCACCAGAAGATGGAGCAGTGATTGACGAAATCAATCAATTGACCTATGAGCAAGTAAACTTTGCAGGGAATCATGCATTAATTACTACGGTTGGTGAAGAACTAGATCGTGCATTCATTGATTCCACAATTGAAAATGCGAGTTTTAATACACCACAAACCGTTAAAGACGGCTTAAAAGTAGCTTATACTTCCCTTCACGGAACGTCAATTAAATTGATTCCAAGAACCTTAAAAGAAGCAGGTTACAACAACGTTTATATTGTCAAAGAACAAGAAGAACCCAACGGAGATTTCCCAACGGTTCAATCGCCAAATCCTGAGGAACCAGAAGCCTTAACTATGGCTATGGCACTAGCGGAAGAAAAAGGAGCGGATATCGTGATTGGAACGGATCCTGATTCAGATCGTATTGGTATTGGTGTCCGCGATTTAGACGGAAAGATGATTCTACTGAACGGAAACCAAACCATGGTGATGATGACGGCGTTCTTATTGGAACAATGGAAGGTAAACCGCGGTTTTTCGGGGAATGAATTCATTGGATCTACCATTGTTTCTACTCCAATGATGCTAGATTTAGCTGAGAGCTATGGTGTAGAGTGTAAAGTAGGATTAACGGGATTCAAATGGATTGCAAAATTCATCAAAGAATTCCCTCAACAACAATTCATTGGCGGTGGAGAAGAGAGTTTCGGTTATATGGTAGGCGACAAAGTGCGCGACAAAGATGCCGTAGCCTCTGCTCTATTGGTGTGTGAGATTGCAGCCCTAGCTAAAGCAGCAGGTAGCTCTTTCTACCAAGAACTAATGAACCTATACATCGACCATCGTTATTACAAAGAGCACTTGATCTCCCTAGTTAAAAAAGGAATTTCTGGCGCAGAAGAAATCAAACAAATGATGGTGGAATTACGCGAAAATCCGTTAACTGAAATCATCGGACAACGCGTGGTTTGCGTTGAAGACTACCAAACAAGTCAAGCGAGAAATTTAATCACAGGGGATACCGAATCGATTCATATTCCAAAATCTAACGTATTGATTTACTACCTAGAAGACGGAACAAAAATAGCAGCTCGCCCAAGTGGAACAGAGCCGAAGATTAAGTTCTACTTCAGTGTAAACGAATGGTTAGACCGCTTGGAAGACGTTAAAGAGGTGGAGCAATTCTTAACCGACAAGATTCAATCCATCATCGATGAAATGAAACTGAACTAAACAGCATCAAAGGACTGGTCAAAAACCAGTCTTTTTTCTTTATTTTTGCCTTTTATATTGTACAAATATGAACGAATATTTCAAAAAGATTATCCACTTCGCTAAGCCGTATAAATCGTACGCTTACCTGAATGTTTTTTTCAATATCCTCTATGCGCTTTTTAGTGCGTTGGGATTTTTGGCACTAATTCCCATGTTAACGATCCTCTTTGGTGATGGAAAAAAAGTAACTGAACAACCCGTTTACACAGGTATTGGCCATCTCAAAGCCTATTTGGAAGACTCTATGTCTTATTTTCTGACCCAATATACGGCAGAATATGGGGCACAACACACCTTAATGGTTATGGCTGGTGTAGTCATCGCTATCTTCCTGTTGAAAAACTTATTCAACTATTGGGCGATGTATTTTATTACTTTCTTGCGCAATGGAGTTTTAAAGGACATTCGCAATGCCCTGTTTAAAAAGTCCGTGGACCTTCCGCTTTCTTTTTTCTCAGAAAAACGCAAAGGAGATGTCATTTCTAGAATGACCTCTGATGTATTGGAAATTCAACACTCTTTCTTATCGGTTTTAGAAGTAGTTGTCCGTGAACCCTTGACCATTGTGTTTACCATCATTGGTATGTTTGCGATTAGTACAGAACTAACTATCTTCGTTTTTGTCTTTGTACCTGTATCGGGAATTATCATATCTAAGGTAGGTAAAACCTTAAAGAGAAGTTCACAAAAAGCTTCAGAAGAACAAGGCTATTTCTTGTCAATTATCGAAGAATCCCTAGCTGGATTAAAGGTGATTAAGAGTTTTAATGCCGAGAAAAACTTTAATAAAAAATTTCAAACTTCGACTCAAACCTTTTACGAATTAAATAATACCATCTTAAATCGTCAAAACTTATCCTCTCCCTTGAGTGAATTCTTGGGAATTGTTACGATTGCAGTTTTATTGGTTTATGGGGGGCATTTAGTATTAGGAGAAGGAGTATTAACAGGTGCTGCTTTTATTGCTTATATCGGAATGGCGTATAATATCTTAACCCCAGCGAAAGCAATGTCTAAAGCCTCTTATGCACTTAAACGCGGTAACGCAGCAGCAGAGCGCGTATTGGAGATTTTAGAAGAACAAAATCCAATTACAAGCCCTGAACATGCCATTCAAAAAGAAACATTTGACGATAAAATCACCATTGAACACATTGATTTCAAATACGAAGATGAATTAGTTCTGAAAGACTTTAGCTTGACGATTCCCAAAGGAAAATCAGTGGCTTTGGTTGGACAGTCTGGTAGTGGAAAAAGTACACTTGCGAATTTACTGACTCGTTTTTGGGATATTAATGCAGGCGCAATTAAAATTGACAATGAAGACATTCGCAACTTAGACTTACACAGTCTGCGCAATATGATTGGTTTAGTGACTCAAGATAGCATCTTATTCAATGACTCCATCAAGGCCAATATGCTGATTGGAAATGAAAATGCGAGTGATGAGGACATCATTGCTGCGTTGAAAGTAGCCAATGCGTATGAGTTTGTCAAAGACTTACCTCAAGGCATCGAAACTAATATTGGAGATTCGGGAAGTAAGTTATCAGGAGGGCAAAAACAGCGTTTGTCTATTGCCAGAGCTGTATTGAAAAACCCACCAATCATGGTCTTAGACGAGGCTACTTCCGCTTTGGATACAGAAAGCGAAAAACTCGTTCAGGATGCTTTGGAAAACATGATGAAAAACAGAACTTCAGTGGTAATTGCCCACCGTTTATCTACCATTCAAAATGCAGACTTGATTGTCGTGATGCAAAAAGGAAGAATTGTAGAACAAGGAACACATGAAGAACTAATGAAACAAAACGGAACGTATACCAAATTGGTGTCGTTACAATCCTTTGAATAAATAACCTAATTCAACCCGCTTTTAAATCATTTAACAGCGGGTTTGTTTTTTTTATCACTATTTTAAGCAATAGCCTTTCTACTTTTCGTATATTGTATATTTGCGTCTGAATCTGATTGAATAGAGATTCCACACATTTACTAAAGCTATGGAAATAACACTTTCACCTCAAGTCATTCCGTCTATTTTAGACAACGACTTCTATAAATTCACCATGCAACATGCCGTGGTTAAGCAATTCCCCTACGCAAAAGCGGCATATATTTTCATCAATCGCGGACAGCATAAATATCCACCTGGATTTGCTGAAGCCCTAAGAGCAGCCGTAGATGAAATGGCAAAACTCAAACTGACAAAACAAGAAAAAGCATTTCTTCAGGTGACATGCCCGTATTTAGATCCTACCTATTTGGATTTCCTACAGGGGTATCACTTTGATCCTTCCGAAGTGGAAATCACACAAGAAGGAGAGGATTTAGAAGTAGCGATTAAGGGATATTGGTATCGAACGATTCTTTGGGAAGTACCCTTGATGTCAATGATTTGTGAGTTATATTACAAACTAACAGGATCGGTACGAGAATCTGACGATATCATTCGCGCAAAGACAAAGGAGAAAATTGAAAACTATAAAAAATTAGGTATTACAATTGCCGAATTTGGAACGAGACGCAGACATTCGTATACTGTTCACCAAGTGGTGGTAGAAACCTTACAACAATACGGAGGAGGAACCTTCATCGGAACGAGCAATGTCCATTTGGCGATGAAATACGGCACCAAACCCATTGGTACTCATGCGCATGAATGGTTTATGTTTCATGCGGCTAAATACGGTTTTAAAATGGCTAATTCCATGGGATTAGAACATTGGGTAGATACGTATAGAGGAGATTTGGGTATTGCTTTAACCGATACGTATACGAGTAAAGTATTCTTCGAATCTTTCGATAAAAAATTCGCCAAGTTATTTGATGGGGTGAGACACGACAGTGGAGATGCCATCGAATTTGCCAACCAAACCATCGCGCATTACAAAAAGATGAATATTGATCCCCTGTCCAAAACGATTATTTTCTCAGATGGGTTAAACCCTGAAAAAGTAGAGCGCATTGCGACCTATTGTAAAAATCGCATCGGCATGTCGTTTGGAATTGGAACGGATTTCACCAATGATGCGGGACTACCAGCGTTGAACATCGTGATCAAAATGACGCAAGCCTATCCCGAAGGGGGGCCTTGGACGGATGTAGTCAAGCTATCTGATGAACCGAAAAAACACACGGGAACACCTGAAATGATTGACTTAGCACAGCGTTTATTGGATATTCCAACGGCTTAGTTCAATTACTTCAATTTGAATGTGAATATTTTGAATCAAAATTTAATATATTAGACATAAAAGTCTATTTTTGCAAAAAATTTAATTTTAGAACAAATGGCAACGAACAGAACTTTTACAATGATTAAACCTGACGCAGTAGAAGCAGGTCATATCGGTGGAATCCTTAACATGATTACAGAAGCAGGATTTAAAATTGTTTCTATGAAGTTAACTCAATTAACAGTTAGAGACGCTCAAAAATTCTACGAAGTACACGCTGAAAGACCTTTCTATGGTGAATTAGTTGAATTCATGTCAAGAGGTCCAATCGTAGCGGCTATTTTAGAAAAAGATAACGCTGTTGAAGATTTCAGAAAATTAATCGGAGCTACTAACCCTGCTGATGCAGCTGAAGGAACAATCCGTAAAAAATACGCTAAATCAATTGGAGAGAACGCAGTTCACGGATCAGACAGCGACGAAAATGCTGCTATTGAAGGTGCATTCCATTTTGCTGGTAGAGAGCAATTCTAATTCACTTAGAATTTAAAAAATACTAAAACCACGAGCAATGCTCGTGGTTTTTTTATGTCTTTACTTGATAATTACAATGCGATCATCGAGATGAGATCGATCCCAAACGAGCACATCATTATACAACAGTTGATCTTTGACTAAACTATTTTTTCCTCTCTTTGCCCAAACTTCAATTTTATCGGTATCCCCATTCGGTAAGGCAATATAGACAACACTCGTTGTAGCATCCTTTACAAAATAGCTATAAACAAACCAGATACAATATTTTTTTTGCCCCTTATCTTCTGCCATATTTACAAAATGATTGATTTTCTCCTCTGCTAAAATAATAGGAGATCCACCTTCATCTAAAGCAAAGAATTGAATCTCATCCGTTTTCCATGCCCCTTTGGTCAAAGGGTTTAGTAAATCCTCGCCTTGTTCATTTTTGTATTCTAACATAAACAGTAAATCTATAGTAGTACTTGAGACATCTCCATCATTATTTTCCGTACATCCACTTAGGATAATCAGACTTAGTAGTAAAAATATATTCTTCATAACTTCAAGGTTTTATGCCAATAATCAACTATTTAAAATCAAAAACCATACTGTAATTAACATTTTTTTATACCAAAAACACAGACAGTGACCTATATTGGTAAAGCATTCAGTTCTAATGTTCTTTCATTGAACTAAAGCACAAATCACTTCATTTTAACTATATTCAATCAAAAACACTCAATAAATAACAAAACACAAATACTTTAACAGTATTATTTTTTATATAACAAACCGAATGCGTATATTCGAGTAATTTACAACCCATTAATAATCTACTGATGAAAAGATATTATGCATGTTAAGCTTGCCTTGTCCAGGACTCTAAACAGTTCGTTTACATCTGCCTAACTTATTGAGGTAGTTTTGCTGTTCTAATTGAAGGCGATGCGATACATTCCTTTTAGCTTGACGTTAAATCAAATTCTTCTATTATGAAAACAGTACACCTCAAACTCTTTTTTCCAAAGCATTGGAATCAAACTGAACCGTTGGCAATTTATTACAATCAAGAACTAATTGCTCATCTTCAATCAAATCAATTCACTGTTGTTCAACTTCCTCAAGAGGCTACATCCCTACACTGGCAACTAAGTGAATACAAAAATTCTATTGAGCTTCCCCCAGAAGAAACAACCTATCTACTCTTATCTGTACCTATGGGTGACAAACTTATTTCCTCCTATTTCAAACCGAAACAATCCAATTCTATTCAGGGTACATTTGTTTCTCAAGAGGAATTTAAAAACAGTACAAAAGAGACCCTTTATCACAACAAACAGACGTGGTTGCCTTCAACCAAACTAGACAAACCCATTCTCTATATCGGTCTTCTAATTGGAGTTATTAGTTTATTATATGCCATCTATGCTCAAACCGATTGGAGTGCAATACTTTTCTTATTAGGTGGTGGGACAATCGTTTCTCTATTAATTTTAATTTTTGAAAAGAACAGGGTTCCTATAGGAGATTACAAAAGTAGAATGTGGGCTTCTGTCGGTTGTTTTATTTTAATCATTCTCATGATTCCACGAAACGATTATGCGATTCAAATCCTATTGACGATACTAACCCTAGGCTTTACTCTGCGTTTTTTATATCATATCAGAAAGCTACAGATTAAATAACGAGTATGCTAAACCACAATAAAAAGCCCTACTCATAAAAAATGCCCCAAAAAGTGTATAACTTTTTGGGGCATGTCTAAATGCTTGCATTTAGTAGGGCTTTTATCTTATTCGTTTTATTCTTTTTTAAAGTTCTATGAGGAACTAAAATAGGCTCAAATCTAATTGGTTGACAAAATCATACAACATATGATAGCCTACAACAGAGTTTCCGTGTTGATCTAAAGCGGGGTTGAATACGCCAATTCCCATTTTATTGGGTACACTTACTGCAATTCCACCACCAACTCCAGATTTACTAGGTAATCCTACCGTTCTTGCGTATTCTCCACTGAAATCATACATACCTGCAATGAGCATTTGCGCTTGAATCAGTCGCGCTAAATCGCGGTTATAATAGGTTTTATCTCCATCAAAACGCGTACAACCATTGGCATAGAAATAGCCTATTTTAGCTAAATCTTCTGCCGTAACTTCGATGGAACACTGTTTGAAGTAATTGTCTAATTTATTTTCTTCTCCTTCAATTAATCCATTATTTTTCAATAAATAGAAAATTCCTCGATTGCGGTGTCCTGTTTCTTTTTCTGATAAGTAAACTGCTTCATTGATGGTAATACTTTCATTTTTAGTAATATAACGAAGCATTTGAAGTATTTTTTGATAGGCAACATCTCCTTCTCCTTCAATGAAAGCCGTAGTTAATATAGCTCCTGCATTCATCATGGGATTGAGGGGTTTTCCCGCCGTTTCAAGATTCGCATAATGATTAAATGCTTTTTCAGTTCCATAATACCCAATGCGTTCATATAAAGCTTTTTCTCCTTTTTCTTGTACGGCAATCATCAAGGCAATCACTTTCGAAATGCTCTGAATCGTAAATTTTTCTTTTACATCTCCTACATTGATGATTTCGCCATTGGATTTCACCACAGAAAAAGCAATCGCTTTGGGATTCGCTTTTCCCAATTCGGGAATATAATCTGCCACTTTTCCTTCTTTGTAATATCCTTGATTTCTATCTACAATTTTTTGCATTAAACCCGCTGTAATTTGCTGATCTAATTTCGTCTGCTTTTGCTGTGCCACACTTTGATTCACCTGACCGATTCCTACCAACATAATCAATAGTACTATTTGTTGTAATTTTAATATTTTCATCTCTCTAAAAGGGTACATTAGTTTATATTTTTACTTCTAATAACCTTGCCCGATTCTGTTTCTATCAATTGTTCTACGAATTGAATTTCTTTAGGTCTTTCGTATTTTGCTAATCCTTCGAAAACATCCTCATCCAAAGTATAAGGTTCACTTTCAATTACTAACACAACAATAGTACCAAAATAATCATCTGCTTTACCTCCTATAAAAAATCGAGACTTTATTTTATCAGCTAATTTTTGTTCAATTTGTTCTGGAAAAAGCTTTACCCCTCCACTATTAATCACATTATCAAAGCGTCCTAACCACTCAAAGGTTCGGTTGTTTATCAATTGAACTAGATCATTCGTTACAATGGGATTAGGATTTATTGCAGGAGCATGAATCACCAAACAACCCCGTTCATCTGTTTGTATATTCGCGTGAGGCAAGACCTCAAAATAAGGAGTTCCAATTTTTTTTGCAGCAATATGGGTAATCGTTTCCGTCATGCCATAGGTTTCATACACTTGCGTATTTTTCTCCAGTAATTTTTGTGCTAAAACTGGAGATACTTTAGCTCCTCCAATTATAAGTATATCAATCTGATTCATTTCTTTCAGACTATTTTCTACTTGCATGGGTACCATGGCAACAAAATTATAGTGCGTAGCTGTATGAGCTAAAGGACACGCACTAGGTTTACAGACATCGAGCTCCCATCCGAACAAAAGAGCTCGAATAAACATCAGTTTTCCTCCAACAAATTGAGTTGACATACACAGCAGGGCCTTGCTTCCTGGTCTTACATCAAAAAAAGTCACCGTAGCTTCTGCTGAAGCAATCATAGCCATTTTATTCAGCTCAATTTCTTTTGGAGGTCCCGTGGTACCCGATGTACGTTGTACAATATGCTTTTTTTCATCCAACCAATCGCCAATCAATTGCCCCAGATCACGAAGATGTTCTTCTGGGGATTGCAATAAGAGTAGCGCCTCGTGTTTGAGGGATTCAACTGTATGAGGTACTCCATTTAATTTAAATTGGGGATGAATATAGTTGTTATTCATAAATTCAAAATTTTAAACTACTCTACCGAACAAGCGGTTTTTCCAATCCTTCCATTGGTATTTTTTAGCAAAAATCACCAATAAAATGGGGTAAAAAACAAATACTTGCCAGATAAATTCCCAAACTGAAACCTGTTCTTGTTCTGCAATATTTAAAAATAGGGAATTTGTTTGAAACACCGTCCAACTTGACGTAACCAATAAAGCACCGATTAAATTATTTGCCGCATGAAACCCCAAAGCTAATTCCAATCCATCATCCATAAGAGTCATAATCCCCAAGAAAAAGCCCGTTCCAATATAGTATACCATAATGCCTCCCCCTAAGGTTTCTACCTCTGGATTAGCTAGATGCAATAAACCAAAAATGACAGAAGTAACGATTAAAGCGATACCTCTATTTCGCGTTGCTAGTCCGACTCCTTGCATGAGATAACCTCTAAAGAAATATTCCTCAAAACTCGTCTGAATGGGAATAAAAAGTAGAGCAATCACAAAAAAGCCTAAAAAAGCAGGCAAATTAAAATTAAAAACAAAGTTCGCTGGATTTAGGAAGTAACTAATCATAAAGCTCACGATAATCAAAATGGCTTGACAGCCAAAAGCAAATCCAAAGCGTTTTAGATCTATTTTTGCTCTTGATGTAGTTAAACTCACTAAAGATTGTTTATGTGCAAACAATACCCATAAAGCTAATAGTAGCAAAAAGATAGAAAAAGGAATAATTAACTGAAAAAATGCCATATTTTTTCCTAAAATCTCAATTTGAGAATTAAGTAATTCCTTGGTTGATATTGAAGAATACTTCGTTACTAACCAATTTACAAACATAATCATCAAATAAAAGAAAGTAAACGGAACATAATATAGAATTTGTCTCTTCGTTACTTGATGTTGTAGTTGATCGATGTATTTCATTTTTCAAAAAAATTGCTATATTTGAGAACAAACCCTAACACTTATGATTACAATTTATCACAATCCTCGTTGCAGTAAATCTAGAGAAAGTATCGCGTTTATGGAACAACAGGGCGTAGCGTACAAAATTATAAAATATTTGGATGCAAACCTCAGTTATGACGATATTAAAGCGCTGTTACAGAAGTTAAACTTCACCCCTATTGAGTTAGTTCGAACCAAAGATGCCTTCTGGCAAGAAAATTTTGCAGATAAGGTTCTTTCGGATGAAGATATTATCCAAACCATGGTCACTTATCCCCAAATCATAGAACGTCCAGTCGTTGTCAATGGCTCAAAAGCAATTGTAGCAAGACCAACAGAAAAAATTTACCAAATTTTGTAATTAACTTTATTTTAACAATTAAGTTATTAAACCAATCGTTCAAATTGTAGTCTAAGTTTTAGATAAGTAAACTAAACGACTATAATGAAAAAACAAACGCCTTCATCAGTTCTTCTGCTGTTGTTCGTATTTTTAACGGCACTAACAACAGCAGCTCAGAACCGCGCTCAAAGTACAGTAACTGGTACTGTCCTTGAGGCCGCGACTAACACCCCCCTTGAATACGCTAGTATTTATGCTCAAAATGAAAGCAATGCCAACCTTGTTTCTGGAGCGATGACCGACTCAAAAGGTCATTTTTCTTTTGATGTTCCAGACGGAACTTACTATATCAAAATTGATTTCCTGGGTTTTAAAACATTGGAATTAAAAAATATTACAGTGTCAGGTAACACCAATATTGGGGTTCAAAAAGTACAAGATGACACTCAAATGCTAGAAGAAGTTACCGTTATTGCGGAGCGTTCTACAGTAGATATCAAACTCGACAAAAAAATATACAACGTCGGACAGGACATGATTGTCAAAGGAGGAACTGCAGCGGATGTACTCGACAACGTACCTTCTGTTGTAGTGGATAGTGAGGGAACCATCAGCTTAAGGGGAAATGAAAACGTAAAAGTTTTAATTGATGGTAAACCGACAGGATTGGCCAACAACATTCAAGAGGCGATGCGCATCTTACCTGCAGAATCTATTGACCGCGTTGAAGTAATCACCAATCCATCTGCTCGTTATGAGGCTGAAGGTGGTGCTGGTATCATCAATATTATTTTGCGCAAAGGGAAGGCTTTGGGTATTAATGGTAGTATAACAGGAACAATTGGAGATCCTCGAAACTATGAATTGAATACGATGTTCAATTTTAGAAGTGAGAAATTCAATTTCTTTACATCTTTAGGGTATAGAGATTCAAAATCTGAGGGATACAATCTAAATGATAACCGCTACCTAGATCCAACAACAGGAGAACCTACACAGCGCATCCATGAATACAAAGACAACAACAGAGAAAGACAAGGCTACAATGGTACTTTTGGTTTAGAATGGTACTTAACCCCTTCTATCACTTGGACGAATACCGTTACTGCACGTCGTAATACAGGTAATAATCCCAATAGAGTAAACTACAGCTATTACGATGCTTCCAATACCTTCTTATACAATCGCTATAGAAATGAAGAAAAAGATGGTACGAGAAATAATGTAGATTACACGACAACTTTTGAAAAGAAATTTAGTAAAGAAGGGCATATTTTGACAATTGAAGGGTCAATCGCACAGGACAAAGACAATGAAAATGCGGGAATTGACGACATCAACGAATACTTAAATCAAACTTCTTTTGAGCGTACGTTCAATAAGGAAAAGGAAAAAAGTGGTTTAGCAAAATTAGATTATACGTTGCCTATTGGTGAACATGGAAATTTTGAAGCAGGGTATTTGGGAACATTCAAATCAACAAATACAGCATTTAATCTTCAACGTTTAAACAACGACAGTTGGCAAGTGGATAATCGTTTATCGAATACCTTAGAATACAAGGAGAACATTCATGCTCTTTATGCGCAATATGGAGACCGTATTACGTCACAGTTGAGCTTTATGGTTGGTTTACGTTGGGAAGACTCCAATATTGATGTAAATCAAATGGATACGAAAAGTTTCAACAACAAAAAATACAATGATTTCTTTCCTAGTGCATTCTTAAACTACGAATGGAATGAAAGCACAAGCACAAGTATTAGCTATAGTAGACGTGTAAATCGTCCGCGTGGTTTCTTCTTGAATCCATTTTCAAACTATACCAGCGATATTAACTTTTTCCAAGGAAATCCCGATTTAGATCCAGCAAAAACAGATGCTGTTGATTTAGGTTTTATGAAACGTTGGACAGGCTTTACGTTGAATGCATCGGCTTATTACAATAAAACAGATGACACTTTTCAATTTGTACGTCGAATTGCAGGGGAAACAGCAGATGGAACACCAATCTCAATTAGTTCTCCAATCAACCTAGCAACTGAACACCGTTATGGAGTAGATATTACGTTAAACTATTCTCCATTTAAATGGTGGAGATTGAATGGAAATTTCAACTTCTATAGAACGGAAACAAGAGGGGATTATACGTTTACTCATTTAGATGGTACGTTAGAAACCCAGAATTTTGACAAAGATACATATGCTTGGTTTACGCGTATTTCCTCTAAAATCACCTTGCCTTATAAAATTGATTGGCAGTTAAATGGAATGTATCGTGCACCCTACAATACGGCTCAAGGAAAGGTGTTAGGCAATTTATCAGGAAATGTAGCCTTGAGTAAAGATGTTTTAAAAGATAAAGGAACCATCACATTCAATATCAGCGATATTTTTAATTCGAGAAAAAGAGAACAGGATTTAGTATTACCTCAGTCTATTTCACACAGTGAAATGCAATGGAGAGGAAGACAGATTAATCTTTCCTTTACGTATCGATTCAATCAAACAAAGAAATTAGAACGTAAAAACATGACTCCAGGTGGCCCAGAAGGCGGTGGCGATATGGAAGGAATGGAAATGTTATAACAAAAAAAGCTGAGCTAACGCTCAGCTTTTTTGTTATATGAAATTGTTTTTAGGCAGATTTCCATCTGCTTCCACAATGATATTCAATTGATCCAGTTATTAGACAGATTTCCATCTGCTTCCACAATGATATTCAATTGATCCAGTTATTAGGCAGATTTCCATCTGCCTCTACAGTCTTGATTCACCCGTTCTCCATTGTGAAAGTTTACTATTTAATCCTTGTACTTCAATTGGTGTTTTCCAAACTCCAAAAAAAGCCCTTCTCTATTACTGAGAAGGGCTTTTTTACTAGGTGTATTGACCTTATTATTTTCTCAAGATTTTCACATCTTGTCCTGTGCTATTCGCTTTCATTTCAGGTGCATAAACACTTTGCAAAGAAGTTATTCCATTAGAGAAATAACCTGCATTATTGGCGCGAACGTCGTATTCAAATACATAGGTTCCCTTGCGTAAATGAGTGATAAAGAAGTTAGTTGCGGCATCACGTGTTTCTTCATAATACCCAAATTCTCCTTTTCTCTTGTACCCTGAACGAACATTGATTGGTTCAAAACCACTCGCACGCATATCTTTTAGGTGGACAT
Source organism: Myroides sp. 1354 (assembly GCF_030324495.1). Classification (GTDB taxonomy): domain Bacteria; phylum Bacteroidota; class Bacteroidia; order Flavobacteriales; family Flavobacteriaceae; genus Flavobacterium. Next base: position 117,107 of record NZ_JACAGN010000007.1, read on the forward strand.
AATCCATATCACGATCCACCGTAATTTCTAAACGCACAGTTACTACATCTCCTACTTTGATGGGTGATTCATTGGTGATTTCACGCAATACTTGCCCTTTATCTGTAGAAGCTTTGATAAACAATTGCTTATTGAATGTAATACCTGATCCTGATTTTGATACTTTGTTCAAGTCTTCAAAATACTGCCAGTACATTGCGCCATAAGCAACACCTGCTGATTTTTTATCTAATTCTACGATACCCATTTTTTCTTTAATCGCAGCTCCGTCCCATACTTTTTTGTAGTATCCTGTATTAAACTGTTCTGATTTTGCAAAGGTAACAGGGTACCCTCCTACTTTTACTTCGACTCCTTGATCAGTATTCATCCAATTTTTCCCTAAATACAATAGAGCATAAACGGCGCGTGTAGTTGCTTTTGTTGAATTCCAAGCTACAGTTTGCTTATTTTTCAACAACCACACTTTCATGTCTTCAATAGCATTAGCATATTTTACTGCATCTACTTCGTGTGCTGCTTCAATCAACATTACCTGTGTTTCGATTGGTGCATTATACCACAGCCATCCTGCCGCATTTTCTTTCCAGTACATACCCATCTCATCGCTCTTCACCGCCATTTCCATGATTCCCTTCACCAAGCTATTTGCTGTTTTACTATCGCCAAAACGCTGTAAAACCACAGCTTTCATTCCTGTTACATACAAGTTGTCTACTGCTTTTTGACTTGCCAATTCTTTGCGGTAATCTGCAATCATCCTCGCGTATTTATCTTGTATTTTCAACTCATCTTTGAACAAACTACGCACGTATAGGTAGTGCATATCAATTGCTGGTGAATCTGTTGTATTTTTATTCTTTTGATACGTAGCATAATGCTGCTCGTCTAAATAAGCTACTGCTTTTTTCAACATCGCCATTGCCATTGGATTTAATGAACCGGCTTGTTTCATTTGACCGAATCCTTCTACAATGGTTTGAGTAATGTACACATTCGATTGATCTCCGCTAAACCAAGGGAAACCTCCATCACTATTTTGTTGATTAGCTAAACGTTCTAATTCAGCTTCTAGCTCTGATTTCATTTTATTCAAATCGAATAAAACGGCCAAACGCTTCATCTGTTCTGTTTCATCTGCTGCTTGACGTACCCAAGGTGTTTCTTCGATTAACACCTGTTTCAATTCTTCGTTTTGCTCTAATTTGGATTGAATGGCTCCTTGTTTCGTCCAGTACTCAAATACAGATTGAATGCGCAAATTACTATTCAACAACTGAGATGCAATCGTATTAGCAAATACTTTACTGAATGTTTGTTCTGTTCCTTTATACGGGTATTCTTTTAAATAGGGTAAGGCTAAAATTGCCGTCCACATTGGGTTTGCTGTTACCTCTAACGTCAACTTATAATTGTCGCGTAAAGCTGAACCTGGATGTTCTAATGTTTCAAAAGTAAAGATCTTATTTTGCCCTTCTTTTACGTATAACGGCATGGTTTCCGTTACTAAGGTACGGTTTGACAATACTGGAATCGCCGATTCTTCTCCATCGCTAAACGAACCTGCTTTCGCTAAAACTCTGTACCCTAAAGCCACGATATTTTTTGGTACATTAATCGTCCAAGCTACTTCTGTATTTCCTTTTACGCCAACGCTAAAGCTTTGTTTCGCCTGACTATTAGTATCTAAAATCGAAGTGATTGGCGTTGCTGTTAAGGCATCAAAGAATTGAATTTCTACGTCTCCGCTTAAGGCTTTGTCGTTCAGATTGGCAATTTTTGTCGAAACAATAATTTGATCTTCCTCACGTACAAAACGCGGCATATTCGGTTGAACCATCAGTTCTTTTTGGGTGCGAACGACTTGCTCTACATAGCTACTTTCTAAGTTTTTGGTATGTGCAAAGGCCATGAACCTCCATTGAGTTAAAGCCTCTGGTGTGGTAAAAGATACATTTACATTCCCTTTATCATCCGTTTGTAGTGTTGGATAGAAAAACGCAGTTTCTTTTAAGTTTGTTCTGATTTGAACTTCGTTTTGTCCCTTAGCATCGCTTCCGCCTTTTATCTCTTGTTTTTTTGTTGAAACAACCTCTTCACTCAAAGCATTTGCACTGTCTTCCATTTCATTACTTACCGAAACTCCCATTGCTTTTCCTTCAACAACCGCAGCTGTCTTTAGGTTTCTTTTAGCCATACTTGGAGCAGCTCCAAAAGTTCCTCTAACATTGTACATAGAGGTACTAAACCCAAATAAATTTAATTCAATTGGAGTTCCAAAAGAAATCAAACTTGGATAAGCGTTGCTGTACAAGAGATTTTGTCCAAAACTTTTTCTACTTAAATTATAGGTACTGAAGTCAGAATCTTGTCCGTAATTAAAAGTATAATCAAAACTCGTTTGGAAGGAAGTATTGCTTCTAAACTGATCTAAGGAAGCGTCATACATAGCAGCCACTACCTCAGCGGCAAATTTATCCTTCGCCATACCTGATACTTTTAAACGCCAAGTTTCTTCTTGTCCTGGGGTTAATTTATCGCGGAAGGTAACAAGTTCTAGTTTTAGATCTTCTTGTGAAGCATCCAAAACCAACTGGGCTGATTTTTGTGTAGCAAAGTTGTGTTTAATCGCAGTAAAACTCACTCTAACATCGCCCATTTCTCCACTCATTGGATATTCGAAATAGCTTGCTTTTCGGTTTACTTCTAGTGTTTTCTTTTGTTTCAAATACCCATTTACAAACACAGAAGCAATTACTGTCGTCTGGTTTTCCCCACTTTGTAAGCGAATTTTTGCTAAATCGCCCACTTTGTATTTGTCTTTATCTGCTTTTACCGAAAGTAATTGATAAATTACTCCTGGTTCTTCTTTGGTATTGTCGTAATAGAAATATTGTTCTACTTCTGTTTTCTCTCCTTTTTCCCAAACAAATCCCTTTAATAAATAAAATCCTGAAGTCAGTAGTTTTGCATTTGGAAAAGTTACAGTATTATCTTTTGCTGTATCAAAAGCTTTAGTAAACACTACTTTTCCTTGCTTCCATTTTGTATGATCATTTTCATTTCCATAGGCTATGTAAGGGAATTTAGCGATAAATTCTTCATAAGAATACAATTCATAATCCTCTTTTGTATAATTGTCATACGGCAATAACATTCTACGTGCGTATGGCGCTTCCAATTCAACGATACTCACTTCTCCTTTGGCAGCAAAAGCTTCTCCATTGAGGTTATTCGTCATTACTTTAATTGCTTCCAATTCTTTTGTCGACACCATTTCGTTGGTGATAATTGGCAATTGTAGACTGACATTTTTATCCCCCACATAAATTGTTTGTGTAGTGCTATGGGTTTCTCCTTTGATATCCATTACATCTACATATACCGTGTAAGAATTCACGCGCAAAGCGTCTGCTTTGTATTCTTTTTGTTCAGGAACAGCCGTAAAATCTACTGTAAAGTTTCCTTCAGCATCAGTTTCTACTTCTCCTTGCGCAATCGTCACTGCTTGTTCAGGACGTGGCCATCCATAATATCCTCGAATATCATAGCGATACCCAGCATTGCGAACTACGCGATAGCTCACTTTACTTTGATCAACCGTTGCTCCAGAATAATCCACTGCTTTTCCTTTGGCTTCTACTTTCTCATTGAAGTAATACACTCCTTTTACAGCGTCCATCGTTACTTCAAATTTCGGGCGCTTGTATTCTTCTACTGAAATAGTAGTATATTCTCCAATATTGCTATCTTTTAAAAGCACTTCAAAATAAACATTCCCCAATAATCCAGTGGTAGGTAAGATAAATTCTCCTTGAACGGATCCAAAAGCATTGGTTTTTAATGCTAAACTTCCTACTTCTTGTTGGGTCTCTTGATTCATCAATTTAACCGTCACCATTTGGTTCGCTCCAACCTGTCTTGTTTTTCCTTTTTGACGAAAGACAATTGACTTAAAGTACACCACTTGACCTGGGCGATAAATAGCTCGATCGGTTAAAACCTTTGCTTTCCAATTGATCGCTTCTACTCCTTCTTCTACTCCTGAATTTTTAGGATAAGAATAAGTTGAATAGTAAATTGACTCTCCTTTTACACCGTAAAATAAATTGGTATTTTCTTTGACGAAATCTGTAGAGAATTCTCCATTTGCATCTGTATTTACGATGGTTTCCCAATAGGCCTTACTTAAGTCTTTTTTGGGTCCATTGGCTAAAAATACAGGTTGATTCGCTTTGGGTTGTCCTGTTTTACGGTCGTATAATCGAAACTTATTGCCATTCGTTAAAAAGGCATTTGAGGTCACATGAATCAACGCCATACTCACCACATCTTGATCTTCTGTCAAGTAATCAAAATCGCGATTGGCTAACAACACAATATAACGACCAGGTGCAAGTGGTTTCAACTCTACATTGGTCGTATGTGATTGATAATCTGTGAAAGGCTTTAACTCAATCGTATAATCCGTTACCTTTTCATAAGCTGAAGCAATCTTTTTATATCCAGCTAATGTATTGGGTTCATTAATTGAAAAAGTTTTATCCTCACTATTGAATTTTAAAACTTTAAAATAAAGCGTATTTACATTCTTATGCGTTACCGTCAAAATCGAACTTAGATCTGGTAATTCATAGGAATTATAGTTCACATTTAATACGGGAGCTTCGACTACTTTCTTAAGATCTAATAAGCGTTGTGCTGTTTCAGTCTGCGGGAATTTTTCAGTCGTTTGACTGATAAAAGCCAATAAGGTAGCTCCTGATGTTTTTGCTAATTCTTTATCTTGGGTATCGCGATAGGTGTAGTACATAAATTGAGCTACAGCTTCGTGAACCAAAGCAGATTTCGGGTTTTGTTTCAGCAGTTCTTGATAAATTTTATTCAGTTCTGCTGCTTCCTTTTGGTCTTCAAAATTATTCAATGCATAGATTCGAACATAAGCCGCTAATTCTGTTTGCCCTTTCTTGGTCAAATCTTGAATCACTTGATTCATTAAATCTTTGGCTTGCATTTTCTTTAGTTCTCTTTGTTCAGCAGAAGAGCGGTAAGAAAAGCCATTGTTTAAGAAAAGAGCGTAATCCATACGCAAAGCATCGTAAACGGAGAATTTGGAAAAATCTAAGTTGTACTGTTCTGTCGTTTGGAAAACGTCATTCCATCCTCCTACGGTAGCAGAAGCTTGTTTTTTAGCTGTATCTAAAGCCTCTTCCCAATATTTCGTACACGCTCTTTCGAAATCCTCTTTGCCCCAGAAGCGAACGTCAGTACCTTTTTGCTGTTCTACAGCCGTTCTATTGCTAATTTTATATGCATTTTCTTCATAGTATAATTGGTATATATGAGCAATATACGCTTGAACAATCGCCTTGTATTCTCCTGATGCTGTTTGCAATTCCTTATCAAATTCTCTTAGAATCTGATTAATATCGTAGTCTTTGTCTTCTTGGATTGTGATATTAATTCTTGCTTCATAAAACATTCCTTTTAAGAGACTTGCATAGGCTTTCGTTTGACGAGAAAGTGAAATCACCTCTTGTACTTCGGGCAACAAGCTTCTTACCTCTTGCTGTTGCTCTTTGTGTTCGATACTCTTCCACAACTCCTGTATCTTTTTATTGGGTTGCTGAGCAAAACCTAAGATTGGAGCAAGTATCATCAAATACATATTTAATTTTTTCATAAGAAATAATAAATTGGGTGCATAAATATATGACTATTCACAATCATATTTATTGTTTCATTGACAAAAAACATTTGTACAAAAAGGAAAGTACAAATTTCTTAACAGCAATTTATAAATTGAATAAAAAAAAAGGCTTTTACTCGAGGTAAAAGCCTTTTTTTAGTTATTAATACTGATCTGAATTGCGTTGTGGCTCTTTAGATACTGGCCATTGTTGTTGTTCCCCTTGATCATTGGTTGGTAGTACAATTTTTTCTCTTGAAACCAATTCGGGTTCTTCACTGGCTTTATACACCATAATCGCTAAGAGTATTGCGTTGTTTTGTACGTCGTCAAAAACGATTTTATCTGCTGTATCGCGGTTGGTATGCCAAGTGTAGTTTCCATATCCCCAACTGAGTGAACTCATCATGAATCCAGGAATATCTTTACTGACAAAAGACACGTGATCAGATCCTCCTCCAGAAGGAGAACCAGGATAATGCGTTTTGAGGTCTTTTTTATAATTTTCAGGTACTGCTGATAGCCATCTTCCCAAAAAGTCATAAGCATGTAAGAATCCTTGCCCGGTTATATTGGCAATTCGCCCTGTTCCGTTGTCTTGGTTAAAAACAACTTGTATTTTTTCTAGCAGTTCTGGATGATCGGCTACAAAAGCACGTGATCCGTTTAATCCTTGTTCTTCACTTCCCCAGTTTCCGATTAAGATGGTGCGTTTAGGATTTGGCAAGACTGTTTTTAGGATACGCGCAGCTTCCATCATGGTAATGATTCCCGTTCCATTATCTGTTGCTCCTGTTCCCCCATCCCAACTGTCTAAGTGAGCGGATAAAATCACATATTCATCTGCTTTATCTGTTCCCTTTAATTCGGCTATGGTGTTATAAGTTTGCGCCGTTCCTAAATTCTTCGATTGTACATTTACGTTGATTCTCGGTGCTTTTCCTCCCTCTGCTAAACGATACAACAATCCGTAATCTTCTAGGGCAATATCAATGGTTGGCACTTGTGTGGTTTGCGCTCCAAAGATGCGATTCGCCCCCATTATACCCGTCCAAAAAGACATAACAACTCCTTCAGCACCAGCTTTTTCTAATACTTTTGGCAATTCTTTTGCTGTATATCCTGTATTAGCTATGCGTTGATTCCACGCTTGCTCTATCGCTTCTCTTTCTTTTTTCATTTTCTCGTATGACGCTGGTGTCGCGTACTCTTTCCATTGGTAGTCTGGTCGTCCACTAGGTGGAAGCTGAGAAATCATCACGTATTTTCCTTTTACCGTTGGTAACCAAGCTTCAAACTCAGCTTTATTTTTGGCATCTACTAAAACAACAACCTCTCCTTCTACTCCATTTTTCTTTGTAGCGGGACTCCAAGCCAATTGTGTTCCTTCTAAGGATTTGATTCGTGGAGATGTCATCGTAATTTGCGAGGTTCCTCTTTCCCATGCCTTCCATGTTCCATAAGCTTCATTACGTGCTTCCAACCCCATCTTTTGGTAGGTGTCTTTTACCCAATTGTGGGCTTGCATCATCTGAGGGGTTCCAACTAAACGCGGACCTATTCCGTCTAATAATTCAAAAGCATAGGTCTTAAGTTGAGAATTTGTGGTTCCTTCTGTGATAATAGCCTCCACAATGGGATCTTGATTTTGAGCGATGGTTAAACTACTTGTAATAAGAGCAATTCCCAGTAAACTATGCTTGAGATTTTGATGGATCGTTGTGGTAAACTTCATTTTATTTTAGTTTTCGTTTGTTTAGGGCAAAATACTCGAATATCTACTGACATACAACATTTTTTTATTGAATGAATCAAATAAAAAATAGGCGAGAAAAATCCCGCCTATCTAACCAAATTAACACATTCACTTCATGAAATTACTTTCACTTCATCTTGACTTACTTTATTTTTGAGCACGTGCTTCTACTCTAAATGTTTTTATTGTAGAGAATACACGTTGAAACATATCTTTTGTTCGGATTTCTACTTGGTGGATTCCTACACTCAAATTGGAAGGAATACGCGCACCCCATAAATGAGGACTATTCACAGGATTAGATGGCCTCTTTCCGTCCACTAACGTTTGAGAAAGATCGTATTTTTGCACTTTAGCGTATAAGGCTGGATCCAACGTCACTTCTCGATTCATTTTCTTCCATTCTTGTTGATCAATGCGATATTCAACCTCATCAAATTCAGTTCCCATAAATATATTGGCATATACAAATGAATTCCCTCCTTTTTTATCTGCTACAACTTGAGGTAAAAACACTTCCATGCGATAATCTTCTGATTTTCCAGCTACTTTATAATCTAACTCATAGGTATTTCCTTTGACTGATAGAATAGCATATCCTTTAGGTGTGCCGTCTCTCATGGTAGATACAGGTACATTTTCTTCGTTGTATTCTCCAGAATACCAATCACCAGAGGTAGTACCTACATTGTATTCATGGAGTAATTTAGCTTTGTTCCACCCTTGTTCTTTTCCGTAGAATTGATGGGTTTGTGTATGCATATGAGCCGATAACAATAAAACGTTGTCAAATTCTGCCAATACATCCAATAGCTCTTGTCTAGCTTTAGCATCGAAGTGTTTCTCCTCCCCTACATATAAAGGAATATGGAAGGATACGACGATTAAACGATCTTTGTCGACTAATTTTAAGTTGTTACGAACAAAATCCAATTGATCTTTTCGAAATCCACCCCAATATCCTTTTTGGGTAATAGGATGTGGATAAAGCACATCATCCAATACAATAAAATGAGCTTTTCCATAATTAAAAGCATAATTAGCTGGTCCAAAATTGCGCTCGAAGGTTTCGTCTGAATGAATGTCTTCTGTTGCATCGTAATTCATATCGTGATTTCCCAATACATTATACCACGGCAATCCAATTTCTTTCATGACTTCCTTGTAGGGTTGATGCAAACTCAAATCATCTCCTACAATATCACCTAAACTAATTCCAAAAGAGATACCCGCTGTACGCTCCTTCGCTTCATCGACAATCGCTCTTTTGTAATATTCCATTTCAGCCATTGTATAAGGTTGTGGATCACCGAAAACAAAGGCTTTAAAATCGTTGTTTTCTTCTTGTGGAAGTAACCCAAAGTTGACTTCTTTTGGCAATTTTCCCGTTGGTTCTATTCCTTTATACTTGAAGTGTTTGGGAGATCCTTTGGGTTTGTGCATATAGTAGTAGCGCGGTAAATTATATTCATCCAATAAAAAACCATAACCCGCAGGCTTGATGACAAAAATAGGATTGTCATCAGACAAAGGTAATTCATATTTTCCTTGTGCATCGGTCAATACTACCTCCATTCCATTGCTTACGGCTACATTGGCTAATGGTCGTTCTTTTTTATCTTTTATTCCATTGGCATTGGCATCCTCAAAAACATAGCCAATTACTTTCGTTTGAGCCCCTACAACTAAAGAAGTTAAAAGGGCAATACTTAATACAATATTTTTCATCTTATGTTTATAACTTAATTAATCGATCTGATATTTTAGCTGCAGAAACGTAATTCCACGAAACAATAGGTTCACCTAATTGAACGGGGGATTGCCCATACCAAGATGATTCTTTCCCTGTCAATCGCAGTTCATCGGATTCTATTTGTACGTGGGCCCACAGCGGATCTTTGTAATACCCCATATTGCGCAAATAAGGATATTTCGTATAGGCTTCTTGCGAAAATGACGTATTGTTATAGGGTTCTCCCAACCATCGGTATACGGCACTGTTGATTTGCACATAGTGAATTCCGTTGATTACATTGGTATAATCCATATGGTGATGTCCTGAAAACACGACCTTTACCTTCGTAAATCCTGCTTTTTTATTGCAGTTATCCAATAAGATACGTACCGCTTCCCTATTGTGCACTCCATTGTGATCCAATCCTTGATGAATAAATACAATGGTCGGCAAGGAGGTGCTATTGAGGTCCTGTTCCAACCATTCCAATTGTTGCTTGTGGAAATAGGAAGGATAACGCATCCCCTCATTACCAGGTATTTTTCCATTGCCATCTAATACTACAAAGTGATGCCCTTTGCGATCAAAACTGTAATAATTCTGTTTCAGGGAAAAGAAATCCATGATTTGTTCTAAGGATTTATTCTCATCAAATTCATGGTTGCCAATCACGTGAAAGGCATCTCCTTGAAAGGAATTCCAAATATCTAAAATGATTTGATTCTCCTTTTTAGGAACACAAAAATCACCCAATTGAATAATAAAATCGACTTGTTTTCGATTCATTTCCTCTACAAAGGCTTGCAATCGCATTGGCGCATCAAAGGTTAAATCTTGATGTAAATCGGTTATAATACCAAAGCTCAACGTTTCTTTTTTTCTTTCCTCCCCTATCTCCTTCGCTTGAATGTCAAAGGGAATAGCTGTCGCTAAGGTTCCTAAGGCAACCGTTCGCAAAAATTCACTTCTCTTCATTTCCTTACTTGATCCACCAAATTTTAGCATTCATTTTATCTCCTCCCATACGCTGACTTGCTTCGGAATAATTCGTTGGATTGTACACTTTTTGATCGGAATGATACAACAGGCGATAGGGCATTTTTCCGTCATTTAACATAGAAGAAGTTGTTGGTAATACAGGTAATCCAGTACGTCTGTATTCAGACCATTGTTGAAAATCTGTAAAGTAGAGTGAAATGTATTTTTGCAACATAATTTGCTCCAAATTCCCCTTATATTTCACTTTCTCTTGCTCTAAATAAGCTGCTTCAGCTGTTTTTCCTGTTACGAAGAGAATTGCACTTTTTATTCCATTGGTGTAGTATTGCTCCGCCTGACCGCTATTGTAGTAACCACGTTGGGCTAATTCCGCTTTGATGAATTCCACCTCTGCATGCATCAAAATGGGAATACTCATAGGAGCAACCACTTGTTTATTATTCATATAAGAAGGAGAGAATTTAAATTGAGAATTATCCCCTACATAGGCACTTGGTATTCCCACATATCCGATTGATTTTCCTTCTAAGTCTTTGGCTTCTGTTGCATATACTCCAATACGAGGATCTTTCAACTCATTTAAATGATCAATAAAAAAGGCTGAAGCCGATTGATTGGTAGAGAAATCTAACGCTCTAGACCAAGGCGATAAATTAGGGGTAATTCCCGTTACCTTTAATGCAGCACTTTGCGTAAAATCGCTAATGATGGGGTATTTATCTTCTTGGCTCAACATAGTCACCATTTCTCCAAACGCCTGTGGATATACATTGGAGATTCTCAACAACAAACGCAAGCGCAGTGAATTGGTAAATCGCTGCCAATTTTTAGTATTATTATCAAACAGGATTTCTTTTCCGTATAACATTGGATTCGTGTGATTATACAATGCGTTAGCCTCTTCTAAATCTTGCAATAACCTCATGTAAATCTCTTGCTGGGTATCGTATTTGGGTTTTAATCCTCCTTCATCTCCTTTGGATGCCTCTGAGAAGGGAATATCACCAAATGAATCGGTTAGATTGGAATACACCCAAGCGCGTAAAGTTAAACCGATGGCTTTATAATTAGCATCATTGGGATTCGCCTCTGAAACGGCTAACATTTCACGGATATTCTTCGCCCATTTGTAACTAGCATTCCATTGGGAATTTCCCGTATTATCTAAAATCTCATAACGGTGTCTTCCTCCGTAAAAACTGGGATAAGGCAACTTTACCTGCATGAGTTCTGCCGTGATATCGTAGTAATTCCTTATGTTGTTGTTTGCCATATTATAGATAACCTCATTCAAGAGGGTACCTGGGCTAATTTGATCAATTAAATTGGGATCTGTATTGACTTCTTCAAAGTTTTCTGTACAAGAGAGAAAGAAGAAAACTGAAGCGACTAGGTAAATTATTCTTTTCATGTGTGATGCTGCGTATTAAAATTCTACTTTTAAATTAAATCCATAGGAAGCGGTAGAAGGCATTTGCCCTGTTTCCATTCCGGGTACAATGACACTTCCATTCATGGTTGCGGCTTCTGGATCATAAATTGGGAAATCGGTAAACGTTTTTAAATCACGTCCATATACGGTTAGTGTCAAACTTTCTAATCCCATGCGTTTCAATTGTTTTTTCGCAAAAGAATACGACAACGAGAGTTCTCTAATCTTCAAAAAAGAAGCATCAAAGGTATTAGACTCGACATTTTGGTATTCATAGTATTTTCTGTAGTAATTATCTACGCGAATTGGCGTTGTATTGGGTGAATAAGTTCCATCGGCATTTAATACCACTCCTTCTCCTATTAATTCTCCTGCTTCACGTCCTTTGAGTGTATGTTTCAATTGTCCTGCTTCTGTAGCTTTGTGATGGGTATGGGAGTAAATCTTTCCTCCATATTGACCGTCAATTGTAAATCCAAAATTCCAATTCTTATATTTGAAATTATTGACTAATCCGGCCTTCCATTTTGGAGCCACATCACCAATATACTCTGGGTCAGCCCCTAATACAGGAACTCCATTGCTATAAACAATTTGCCCTTCTGGATTGCGGACGAATTTTCGCCCATATAAAGCTGTTGTTGTTCCTCCTACCTTCGCAATTAATCGTCCGTTGACAACTGTAGCTAATACTTGCTCTTCTAAATTGTCTTTTAATTCTAGTACTTCGTTTTTATTTTTAGACCAGTTGGCAGAAACATTCCATGAAAAATCGCTATTCTTTATTGGCGTTCCATGTAGTACCAACTCCACTCCTTTATTTCTTACTTTTCCTGCATTGATAACCTGAGAACTAAATCCTTCTGCTATATCCATAGGCAAAACTAAAATCTGGTTCTTTGTATCTGAATTATAAAAAGTTACATCAAATCCCAAGCGATTTTGCAACATCTTCATTTCTACTCCTGTTTCCCAACTTGACGTAATTTCGGGTCTTAAGTTTGCATTGTACAACGTGCTTGGCATAACAGCTGAACTTGGGAAATTACTTTGTGCATAGTATTTGGATACTTGATACGGATCTGTATCACTTCCTACTTTTGCAAAGGATACCCTGTATTTCAAATAATCAATCATTTCAGGTAAAACAAACATATCTGATAGAATAGCACTTGCACTTACAGAAGGGTAGAAATACGAATTATTCCCACTTGGCAGTGTACTAGACCAGTCATTTCTAGCGGTTACATCCACGAATAAGAAGTTGTTGTACCCCATCGTCATCATTCCGTAGGTACTGTTTACTTTTTTCAAGGCATCAGACGTATTGACAATGGGATTATTCACGCCATTAGATAGCTTGTACACTCCTGGTACTACTAAGGCATCCACAGACGTTCTCACATTTCGATGCGTATACGACATATGATTAGCTCCCACCATAACTTGATAATCCAATGTTTCTGAAATTTTATCCTTGTACGTCAATAAGAAATCAGCATTTATTTCTCTACTTGATATATCTTGACGAGCATAAAATCCTTCTGCATGGCGTTTACTCGAAAAGCCGCGTTTGGTTTCTCTGAATTGAGTAAGGTTATTGATGGCTAAACGCCCCATAAAGTCCAATTTATCTGTCAGCTTAATCTCTGCTTTTGCGTTTCCGATAAATTGACTGCTATCTAGTGTATTTTGATCGACATTGGTAATAAAATAAGGATTACTAGACCAAGGCGAGAAAGGGTTTAACTGCTCTCGATCTTCCTTTCCATTTTTCCACATGGGTTTATACCAGTTGACATCCACGTTGGGCAATAAGAACATCATGAAATAAGCCAATGATCCATTATTATATCCCAAAACGGGTAAGTTATCGCTCTTTCTGTTGTTGTAATTCATCACGGCAGATAACTTAACGCGGTCTGAAATCTGGTAATTTCCATTGAATGAGGCCCCGTATTTTTTGTATCCTGTGTTGGGAACAATCCACTTATTATCTGTATGTGAAATATTCAATCGCATAGAGCCTTTGTCATTCCCCCCTTGAAAAGCAATGGCATTATTAACGGTTACACCCGTTTCAAAAAAGTCTTTTCTGTTGTTTTTATAAGGTCTCCACAAGGTGCGCTCTGGCGTTTGTCCTTGAGTCGTGGGATCATATTGATAAAAATATTGATCTTGGAATTTAGGTCCCCAAGCTTCTGGGTGATTTCCTGTATCTGGACCATCGGCTGAATTGCCAAAAGAATAGTATGGATTTCCATTCTTGTCAAAATATCCCCCCGATCCTTGTCCATATTCATATTGATAATCCGGCCATTTATTAATCACATCAAATGCAACTGAGCTGTTAAAAGCAATACCAAACTTATCGTTTTTCTTTCCTGATTTTGTCGTGATAATTAAAGCTCCATTCGCTGCTCTAGATCCGTATAATGCCGCAGCTGTTGGTCCTTTTAAAACCGTTACACTTTCAATATCATCTTGATTCAAATCGGAGATGGCGTTTCCATTATCTACTGGGGAATCATTTCCAAAAGCAGCAGTATTATACCCATTGGAATTAATTTCTTGATCCATTGGCACTCCATCAATAACAATCAACGCGTAGTTTTTACTAGCATCTAAAGAGGTATTTCCCCTCAATTGGATGCGTTGAGAATTAATCGGTCCCGTTCCTCCTGATGCGATATTCAATCCAGCAACTTTTCCCTTTAATCCACTGGACCAGTTATTGGCTACCGCAGTAGATAGCTTTTCCGCATTTACTGTTTCTTGCGCATAACCCAAACGTTTTTCTTCACGTTTGATTCCCAATGCGGTTACCACCACCTCATCCAAACTTGTTTGATCATCTTGTAAAACAATGTTTAAATTTTGGGCAGCTCTAACCACTTGTGTTTTATAACCAATAAATGAAATTTCTAAATCATCCACTCCTAAATTTACAGTTAGACTAAACACTCCATTGATATCTGTAGCTACTCCTTTATTGGTTCCCTTAATCGCAACAGTAGCTCCAGGAATAGTAAAACCATCCTTATCTTTCACCACTCCTTTTATCTGTTGGTGATTTTGCTGTTCTTTTACCGAGATGGTAGTACCTGAGATTTGATACGTCAATCCGTATTCACTCGAAACCTCATCAAGTACATCCGTAATCTTTCTGTCTTTTACTGCGATGGCAATCTTTTTATTGGTTTTCAATACATCGTCAGAAGCTACAACGGTGTAATTGGTCTGCTTTTTAACGTCTTCAAATACTTCTTCGATAGACAATCCATCTGCATAAGCAGGAAGAGACTTCCCTTCTTTTTGTGCGTGCACACCTAAACTGAACGTACTGCTCAACGCTAGGACATACACCCATGTTGGATAGGATTTACTCCTACTTTTTACTAATTTTCGGTACATTTTATTATCTTTGGTTTTTAGTTAATCAATATTCTTTTGATAATTAATGGAATACACCTGTTTATAGCTGCAACTATAGGCAGGTTTTTTTATTTCTATTTTACGCTTATTGCGATGGTTCCATCTGCTTTTTTAGCATAACTTATCCCATACAAAAAGTTTAAACTATTTAGTATTTCCTCAATACTATTGTATTTAAAATCTCCTGTAATCGTCAATGTGGGTACTTCCTGTCCTTGCCAAATTATTTTTGTGTTTAACTTCCTATTGAGTACGTGAATCACTTCTTGGATGGTTGCTTTTCTAAATTTGAGATTGCCTCGATGCCATTGATCTAAATCTTTTTCTTCCATCGCGTAGGATACAAATTGTTGTTTTACAGTTTGGAAATCCACTTTTTCATTGGCTTTTAAGATTACTTTCTTCGATTGTTCTGCATCGCTTACTTCAACCTTTCCTTCATGAACACTTACACTGATGGTTTCTCCATTTACATCATTGACATTGAACTTTGTTCCCAATACCTTGACGTGTAAATTTTCACTTTCCACCCGAAAAGGTTGTTGAGGATGTGTTCGCTTCACCTCAAAAAAGGCTTCACCCTGTAAGTAAACGAGGCGTTGATCTTCTTCAAATTGAGTGGGGTATTGTATGGAACTTCCTCCGCTGAGGTAGACTAAGGTAGAGTCACTTAGGTGAAAGACGAGCTGTTCTCCTTTTTGTGCTTGTTGGGTAATCCACTGTGGGTCTGTTTTGGCAAAAAAGAAAAAATAGAACACACCTACACTGACCAAACAAGCCGCAAATGAGGTATACCGCAAGAAATGCGTTTGAAAGATTGAGGGTTTCGTTTTGGAAGAGATGGCCTGATGCAGTCGATGGTATAATACTTTATCGCGTTTTACTTCTTCTGCCGTGATTCCCCCCACCTGTAGGGAATTGAAAAATTGATTGATTACAGCTTGTTCGGGTACTGAAGCTGTTCCTTTGTTGTATTTGGCTAATAGCGCTTTGAATTTCTTATACATTATAGTCTTGTGATCTAGTACTATAATGAAGTACGCGAAAGAGTGGTTTTCCCCTATGTAAAAATTAAGGCTTAATCATTCCTTAAAACACAAAACATTTAGGTAACACTTAACCAAGATAACAGCAAGATTGCTCCAGGAATATCTACTACATAAGGTGTAGATTCTTTCAATAGTTTTAAAGCTTTGTTGATTTGATTTTCAACAGTACTCTCCGTAATGCCCAAACATTGGGCAATATCTTTATACGTGCGCTGTTCATAGAAGCGCATTTTAAAAATCAAGAGGCAACGATCAGGAAGAATGGCAAGAGCCGTTTTTTCGATTTCATCTAAGAGCATCGCTTTCACTTCATCGTATTGGGCGTCTTCTAAATCGGGAATTAGCGTCGCTAGTTTTTCCACCTGAACGGAATCAAACCGGCGATTACACAAGGCTTTTGCACATTGATTTCTCGTAGCCTGAAATAAATAAGCACGTGGCAATTCAGCCGTAACTTGCCTATTCCAAAAGTCGATAAAGACTTCTTGTACAATATCCTCTGCAACGGCTTTGTCTCGTATTACATTATAGGCAAAACTGTATAATTCAGCCCAGTGTTTTTGAAAGATTTTATCAAAATCAGCATTATGGCTTACCATTTGTATATGAATTAATAGATTTATTCGAACAAATGTAGGAGTAAAGAATACGTTGAATTTTAATTCACTGTTAAGTTTTAGTGATTCCTAAGCATTAATTTTACTTATAATACTCATATTCAAAAAAAGTTGTACTATACGTTTGATTATATTCGTCAAACACCTCTTTTTCTACAATATTACCCTGATAATCAAAGGCTTTATTTTTAAAAGTTAATAACTGAGTGTCTCCATAAGGTTGAAGTGTTTGTTGCTTAAATTGGATTTCATATCCTTTTGCATCATATTGGTGAAGGGATTTCGTTTCAAATTCAATATTTCCATCTTCCTTATTCATGATGATTAAGTGAATTTCTTTCACTTGTGCTTGAGGAGTAAACAACAACTGCATACTTCCTTTATTCTTCGGTTTATTAAAATAGGTATAGGTAAATTCACAAGTGTTTGTTGTAGGCCATTGTTGGACAATTTCTGTGGCTTTTGTTCCATTTGCATTCAAACTCAAGCTGTGGCGTATATTATTTTGATACTCAAAAAACTGAAGCTCTCCTATTTTAGTATAGACTATAGAACTAGTCTTTTCTTCTTCCTGTACACCAATATAAATCTCCTTCAACGTAAAAAAACCTCGTTCATTGAAATGTACGATTTGTTTTTTCACCTCTTTTCCTTCACTAGGATAGTCTATACTTGTTAGGGTCTTTACTTTTCCTTTGACATTTTCCATCTGCCAATCCGTCAAAACTTGTGCTTGACTTTGATTATATCCGAACCAAACGAAAAGGAATAATAGGTAGTATTTCATCATTGTTTATATTTATATCAAAACTCAAGCAAACAATTGTTTTAGCTCATGAAGTAAAAATACGTTTTTTACTAAAAAAAGGAAACAGAAAAAAACCTGTTCTATTATCTGATTCGAACTTAATTGCCAAACAAATTAGAGAGTTGTTTTTTATTTGAAGGAATAACTATGGAGATTTTTAAGCAAAGGCTCTTGAAATTACAATGTTGGCAATAGTGACATACAGCTACCGCTCCCCAATCAGAAGCCGTATCTTTGCGCGGAATTTTTATAATTTTTATTTACAATGAAAAACCTGAAAGGAATTTTGTTCGCCTTAATTTCCTCTGGTACATTTGGTTTGGTTCCGTTATTTTCGCTACCGCTACTTGTACCGAGTTTGCGACCAGAAGGAGTGGCGGCTATCGGCATACCGACCATTCTATTTTATCGATTTTTGTTTTCATCCGCTACCATGGGGGCTGTTTGTCTCTACAAGAAAACAAGTTTAAAAATTTCTATTAAGGATTTAGCAGTCGTCTTTTGCTTGGCTTTGTTGTATGCCGCTACCGCCAAGTTTTTAGTTGACTCTTATGAATATATCGCTAGTGGATTAGCAACCACCGTCCATTTTTTATATCCGCTTTTCGTTAGTATTATCATGATTCTCTTCTTTAAAGAAAAGAAATCGACCGTATTGTTTATTGCTTCAATTCTCTCCTTAATCGGCGTTGGTATGATGTGTTGGCATGGAGAAGCTTCTCCTGCTCTTTTTAAAGGACTTATCTTATCGGCCTTAACCATTTTTGCCTATGGATTGTATATTGTGGGATTAAATAAATCAAGGATTTCCAATATGAACTTTGATTCTCTGACATTTTACGTCTTATTGATGGGGTGTTTGATTTTTCTTTTTTACGCTTTAATGACAACGGGAATCGACGCTATCACACTCAGAGCCGATTGGATGAACTTAATTTTATTGGGCTTCTTTGCGACGTTTATTTCTGATTTATGCTTGGTCTTGGCCGTAAAACAC
Organism: Myroides sp. 1354; assembly: GCF_030324495.1. GTDB lineage: Bacteria > Bacteroidota > Bacteroidia > Flavobacteriales > Flavobacteriaceae > Flavobacterium. The sequence goes on from NZ_JACAGN010000007.1 coordinate 135,624, forward strand.
GCAGGATCTACTATCACCTCTATTTTAGGATCGATGGAACCCGTAGTTGCTGTATTAGTGGGAACGTTGTTCTTTGGTGAATTCTTTGACTGGATGTCTGCACTCGGCTTGTTCTTTGTGTTGTTATCCGTCACCTTAGTGATTGCTTTTAGTAAGCAAAATGCGACATAAAACAAAAAAGTCTTTGGTTTTTGACCAAAGACTTTTTTGTTTTCAACAAGAAAAATATATTATTTTTTTACATCTACATTGTGTTGCCCGTGAGCTCCGTGTCTATGCTCCATTACTTGTAAATTCTCATCAATGAAGTAAGCACTTCCGAATCCATTTACATAAGATCCTTTGATTGGTTTTAAATTGAACATGATAAAGTCTTCTAAGTTTCCTAAAACCTCAATTACTTTTCCATGTCTCTCTCTCAAATCAACCATCGCTTGATCGTATAACGGATTTCCTTTTTCTACTAACTCCGCTTCTGTTTCAATTGTTAAACGGTGTCTCGCGTATAATTGTTTCGATGTACTCTCATCTTCTACAAACATAAAAGATACTTTTTTGCGATCTCTTAAGTTCTTCGTATGTTTTGCCATAAACGAAACTAAGATTTGGAAATCATTTCCTACTCTTGAATAAGGTGCTGTACTAACCAATGGAGAACCATCTTCGTTTAACGACGCAATCATAACCGATTTGCACTCATTAATAAGCTCTTCTACTTTAGGAGCTTTTGGCTTTACTTTATGCTGATCGAAGTTTGGATTAAGTGTATCTGTACTCATTGTAATTGTATTTATATTGTCGCGCTAAGATACAAAATTATTTAAACTAAATAAAAATAATACGTTAATCTGTTTCTTCTAACTCAAATAAATCTTCCACTTTTACTTGGAGTGTTTTCGCCAGTTTTAACGCCAATATGGTAGAAGGTACATAGCGATTTGCCTCAATGGAATGAATTGTTTGACGGGAAACTTCAATGGCATCTGCTAATTCCTGTTGGGTTAAATAACAGCGTACACGTTCCGCTTTTACGTTATTCTTCATCTAAACTTTGTTTCAATTTTCGGTATTGCATTTCAAACATTAGGTTAACTAGTATCATCCCCTCTAAAATTCGTCCAGCGTCTCCTTTATCATTTAATTCCTCTGGATCAACTATATTCCAAATTGCTGTAAAAAATATGCCAATAATCATAAAGAGGATAGCCTTAGCTATCCTCTTATATCTTCTATCTTATCTTTATTATCATCGCCTGAAATAAAAATCTTCCTCACTTTTTTAAAAAATAATACGCATCTGAAAAATACTTATTCGGTTGAATGTAAGCATATCCTCCTTGCATATCAATAATCCAATTAAAGCGATGAATAAAATCCGCACCAAAATAGCTGGTGGGTTGATTCTTGATTTCTCCTGTAAAAATATTAACGGGGACATGAGTAAAACGAAAGGAGTTTATGAGAACGGTTGGCATTTCAACGATTAAATTTGTCAACTTCTCTCCTGCTGAATTCATCAGCGTTTTTTCGTCTAAACGTGGGAGTACTTCCGCCCATTGATTTTCATCCGCCACTTGATTGTTGTACAACAACATACCCGAAAATCCAGATTGCAAAAGAAACTTTGTTTTGATTTCCTTCTCCTTTACCTTGCTCGAAACTTCAATAAATAATCGTCCCTGTTCATGGGTTAACGGCAAAGCTACAAATCCACGAGTATCGGGTAAATGAGTATAGATTTCAAATTGGGATTGGTCGTAATTAATCGCAAAAATCTGTCCGTTAAACAATTGAGTTCCTATTTTACCCTCTGCTCCATTACCTGTATATTCCTTGTCCCAAATCCATATGGGTTCAACAAGGGTATTGCCGACCTGAATGCAATTGCCTTTACTCAATCCTTCTGAAAAATCAGTTGTATCAAAAACGACAGATTCTACCTTACTTTTACGATTAGGTGCCAAAGAAGCTTCTCTCATGGCAATTTGGAACATCAACACCACACTATCGCGTTTATTGATTACCCCATCAACCAAAATATTGTAGTGTTCATTTAATCGAAACGGAATTTTCTCCTGACTCTTTGCTGTTGAAAAAGAGAACAGAGAAACAAAAAAAACAACTAAAAAATTTGTCTTCATATTTTATTTTATTGACATCTTAGCCTACTCGATTTCGATCTGATAAATATAATCATCCATGATATAGCCCTGACCAATATCAAAAGTCTTAGATTCTATACACTTTAATCCATTGCGTTCATAGAATTCAATTGCCTTCGCATTGTATTTGTTCACAGTTAAATACAACGCATCTGCTTTATTTTCTTGTGCAAATTCGATGACGTGTTGCAACATTAATTTACCTAACCCCTTTTGTTGTTGATCAGTATCTAAATAAATTTTAGATAAAAATACGCGATTATCCTCCATCAATTTATAATCCAGATAGCCTAAAACTTGACCTTCAACAACAAATAATTCCCAAACATATCCATCTTCAATTTCCTTGGTTATTCGCTCCTGACTGTACATCATGGGCAACATGTATTCAATTTGTGCAGAGTCTAATAAAGGTCCATAGGTTTTTTGCCAAATTTTTTCAGCTAATGGACGGATTAAGTGCATATTTTCTGGCGTAACCGCTTGATATTGGATTGAGATATTTTGCATTTTTTCTTGAATTAAATAGTAGAAGAATCAAAGGTACGTTTTTTTGTTTTTCCACTTTTGATGATGTTGAGCGAAGAGCAAAAAAAAAGCAGTAAATCGAAATTTACTGCTTCATTTACTATCTCGTGTGAACGATTACGCTTTATAATTCGTTAAGAAATCAACTAAAGTACGGACTCCACTTCCTGTTCCTCCGTTTCCTTTGTAATCTCTTGGAGCATCCATCCAAGCTGGACCTGCGATATCAATGTGTACATAAGGTGCTTTTGCAAAATGCTCTAAGAATTTTCCTGCGGTAATAGTCCCTGCAAAACGTCCACCGATATTTTTCATATCTGCTACACTTGATTTCAACAAATCTTTGTAATCATCCCAGAATGGCAATTGAGCTAAACGCTCGTGTACCTTGTATCCTGACGCTACAATCGCTTGGATTGTTTTTTCGTCATTCCCCATAATACAAGAAGCCATATCTCCAGCTACCACTAACGCAGCTCCTGTTAAAGTAGCGGCATCAATGATTACTTCAGGTTCATATTGGGTTGCATAAGCAATGGCATCTCCTAAAATCATACGTCCTTCTGCATCTGTATTCAATACTTCAACAGTTGTTCCGTCATACATCGTAATCACATCGCCAGGTGCATATGCATCTCCTCCAGGGCGGTTATCTGTTGCTGGAATTAAACCAATTACGTGCACGTTTACTTGATTCAAAGCCGCAGCATAGATAGTTCCTGCCATACAAGCAGCTCCTCCCATGTCGCTCTTCATGGAATCCATTGATCCAGCAGTTGGTTTTAAACTCAACCCTCCTGTATCATACACCACTCCTTTTCCAACTAAAACAATTGGTTTCTTATTGATTGGATTCGCAGGTTTATATTCCATAATCGTAAAAGTAGGTTGCTCTACTGATCCTTTATTTACAGCCAATAAACCTCCCATACGCAAAGCTTCAATCTCTTTTTTACCCAATACTTTTACTGAAAATTGAGCTTCGTTTCCTAACACTTCAATTTCTTTTGCCAATTGAGTAGCTGTTAAATAGCTCACCGGTTCGTTTACCATGGTACGCGCCCAGTAAACTGCTTTAATCGTATGGTTTAAATCGCTAATTTGTTTCGTTTCAAAGTTTCCTTTTACACTGATATTTTCTAAAGCAAATTTCATGGTCTCTGCTTCTTTGAAATACTTCAAGAATTGGTAGTTTGAAAGGGCAATTCCTTCAACCAAAGCCAAAGTAGTATCTCCATTTCCTACAACAGTCAAGTTATCTGCTTTTTTATCTAATTGTTTGCGGATGTTGAATCCAGCCAAACGCATCTTTTCTAAATTGGTATTTTCCTTTACAAAAAAGAAATATTGATTTCCAATTTTCGCAAAGTCTTCTTCTTTTTCTCCTGCTTCAAATGCTTGTACAAAGTCATTTAAAAGTGCTGGTACTTCAACAGTATTGTCATTTCCTAAAACGAAAACTAGATTTCCGTTTGCTTGAACATCATTTACAAGTTGTATCATTTTTGTTGTTTTTTAGTCCTACAAATATACGTTTTTTTAGACTGAGCTAAAAATAGAGGTTAAAAAGATGAGCAAATACTACCTTTCTTTCGCTTTTTATCCTTCAAGGAGCACGAGAATCCACCAATAGATGGGCACACTTTCTACCCAAAATAAACTAAAGTAACTACTGCGTTTGGGTGAAGCTAATTGAATAAAAAATAGGGTAATACAAACAAGAATCAAATTATTCCACGCCTGAATGGGTTGGAATCCCACCTTAAAAAACTCAATGACAAAAAAGGGAATTAACAAACTAGCGAGTAACCATTTTGTTTTTCGAGTACCTAATAATTGAGGAATCGTCTTCAAATACTTTTCATCGTATTGCAAATCGACGATTTCAAATATGCCGATTAAGATTAGTACTAAGATAAATCGCTGTAGAAATTTAATCCAAATATCCAATGAAAGTTCGATTCCTGCATTAAATACAGGAATAATAAGGGTTACTGTAGCCCAGCACAAGCAGACGATATAGACTTTTAAACCAGACCAATTGCGCAAATTTGGAATCCGCTTAGAGATAGGCACTGCATAGAGCACAGCCAAAACCAACAAAGAGATAGTGACAAGCTGGGCAGTAAAGGTTAAATAAAAAAAACTCACCATCCCCACGATTAAGGCGACAACACTTAATAAGAGGATTGCCTTTATTTTTGGAGACAAATTGCGGCGATGTGCCACAACATAATCTGCGTATTTGATAAAGTTATAGGAAAACAAGGTTCCTGAAAAGGCCAAAAGAGAGACCGTCCAATCGAAGGGCAAACGACAGAAATAAAAAGTCATTTGTACCAATGCAAAAACGGCGAAAGAAACGTGAATACTCGCTTTCAGATAAAAATCAAATAGGTTACCTAGAACTTTTTTCATGCTCATTTTTTATACCTAAATCGGCTAGAAATTTACATTAACAAAATTACTAGGAATATACTCAATTTATCTCAGATTTATGGTTATTTTTGTATGCTTATACACAACTTATTATTTTGCCCAAATGAAAACAAATGCATTTGCTTTAAGACACATTGGCCCTCGTGCTGAGGACATGGCACAAATGTTTAAAACTGTGAAAGTTGACAACATTGAACAATTAATCGATGAGACTTTTCCAACTTCAATTCGCTTAAAACAAGATTTAGATCTTGCTCCTGCAATGACGGAATATGAGTATTTATCTTATATTCAGAACTTAGGCAACAAAAACAAAATCTTTCGTTCTTATATTGGATTAGGATACAACGAATCTGTTAGCCCTGCTCCTATTATTCGCAACGTATTTGAAAACGCTGGTTGGTACACAGCTTATACTCCGTACCAAGCTGAGATTGCACAAGGTCGTTTAGAGGCTTTATTAAATTTCCAAACAACAGTAATTGAATTAGCTGGAATGGAAATTGCCAATGCTTCTTTATTAGATGAAGGTACTGCTGCTGCAGAAGCCATGATGTTATTATACGATGTTCGTACAAGAGATCAAAAGAAAAATAACGCGTTAAAATTCTTCGTTTCTGAAGAGATTTTACCTCAAACGTTATCTGTATTACAAACGCGTTCAGTTCCTTTCGAAATTGAATTAGTTGTAGGCGATCACCAAACCTTTGATTTCTCAGAAGATTTCTTCGGAGCAATCTTACAATATCCAGGAAAATACGGTCAAGTATATGATTATGCTGACTTCATTCATACCGCTAAATCAAAAGATATCAAAGTTGCCGTTGCAGCAGATATCTTGTCATTAGTAACTTTAACTTCTCCAGGAGAAATGGGAGCTGATGTTGTTGTTGGAACAACACAACGTTTTGGTATTCCATTAGGATTTGGAGGACCTCACGCTGGTTTCTTCACTACAAAAGAAGAGTACAAACGCAGTATGCCAGGTCGTATCATTGGTGTTTCTAAAGATGCAGACGGAAACAGAGCATTGCGTATGGCTTTGCAAACACGTGAACAACACATCAAACGCGAAAAAGCAACGTCAAATATCTGTACCGCTCAAGTATTATTAGCTGTTATGGCGAGTTTCTACGCGGTTTACCACGGACCAAATGGTCTTCGTTTTATTGCAAACCAAGTACATGCAAAAGCAAATACGGTTGCTGAAAACTTAGCTAAATTAGGTATTGAGCAAACCAATACAGCTTACTTCGATACCATCGTTGTAAAAGCAGATGCTGCTAAAGTTAGACCTATCGCTGAAGCAAACCAAGTAAACTTCTACTATATCGATGCCAATACAATTTCAATCTCTTTAAACGAGACAGTAAATGTAAATGACATCAATACAATCATCGCTATCTTCGCTCAAGCAGTAGGTAAAGAAGCCTTTACTATTACAGCTTTAAATGAAGAAGCAGTAAATTACCCAGCAAAATTAAAACGTACTTCTAAATTCTTAGAGCACGACGTATTTAATAGCTACCACTCTGAAACAGAGTTAATGCGTTACATCAAGCGTTTAGAGCGCAAAGATTTAGCATTAAACCAATCGATGATTTCATTGGGATCTTGTACCATGAAGTTGAATGCGGCAGCTGAAATGCTTCCGTTAAGCAACGGTCAATGGAACAACATCCACCCTTTTGCTCCACTAGATCAAGCACAAGGTTATATCGAAATGTTGAAAGACTTAGAGCATAAATTAAATATTATCACTGGTTTTGCTGGAACAACATTACAGCCAAACTCTGGTGCACAAGGAGAATACGCTGGATTAATGGCGATTCGCGCTTACCACCAATCAAGAGGTGATTTCCAAAGAAATATTGCTTTAATCCCTGCTTCTGCTCACGGAACAAACCCTGCTTCTGCAGCAATGGCTGGAATGAAAGTGGTAGTAACAAAAACAACTCCTGAAGGAAATATCGATGTGGCTGACTTAAGAGAAAAAGCAGAATTACACAAAGACAATCTTTCTTGTTTAATGGTTACTTACCCTTCTACTCATGGAGTGTACGAATCTGCAATCATGGAAATTACACAAATTATCCACGATAACGGAGGACAAGTATATATGGATGGTGCGAATATGAACGCTCAAGTTGGATTTACTAACCCAGCTTCTATTGGTGCTGACGTTTGTCACTTAAACTTACACAAAACATTTGCTATTCCTCACGGTGGTGGTGGACCTGGAGTTGGACCTATCTGTGTGGCTGAGCATTTAGTAGAATTTTTACCTTCTAACCCATTAGTGGCTGTAGGTGGTAAAAATGCAATTACTTCTATTTCTTCTGCTCCTTACGGTTCTGCATTAGTGTGTTTAATCTCTTACGGTTATATCTCTATGTTGGGAACAGAAGGATTGAAAAAAGTAACGCAAACAGCAATCTTGAATGCGAACTATATGAAGTCTAGATTAGAAGAGCACTATGCTATTTTATATACAGGTGAAAAAGGACGTGCAGCACACGAAATGATTGTTGACGTTCGCGAATTCAAAGAAAAAGGAATTGAAGTAACTGATATCGCTAAGCGTTTAATCGATTACGGTTTCCACGCACCAACGGTTTCTTTCCCTGTAGCAGGTACTTTAATGATCGAACCAACAGAAAGTGAAAGCTTAGCTGAAATCGATCGTTTCTGTGATGCAATGATTTCTATTCGTCAAGAAATTGAAAACGCTACAATTGAAAACCCAGTAAATGAATTAAAGAATGCACCGCATACTTTAGCTTTATTAACTGCAGATAATTGGGATCTTCCTTACTCAAGACAAAAAGCAGCGTATCCATTAGAATACGTAGCTGAAAACAAATTCTGGCCTACTGTACGTCGTATTGATGACGCTTATGGAGATAGAAACTTAGTTTGTTCTTGTGCTCCAATTGAAGCTTATCTTGAAAATTAATTCACTGTAATATAATTGAAAAACGCCATCGAAATCGATGGCGTTTTTTTTTCACTTTAGTAAGTGATACAATACAAGTAGATTTAAAATTTAAATTGTAAACCAAAATATAGAATTCTCCCCTGAAAATTTTGAAAGTAAACACGGGAGTAATCTGTCGAATAATATGCTTTTTTCTCATTGTTTCGATTCAATACATTCGTAATCGAAGCATATACAATCAAGAATGTATCGCGAATTGAAACCATTTTATTGATCGTAAAATCCACTCTAAAATAGGTATTAAAATACTGTCGATTATCCATTTTAAAAGAAGGAATAAAAAGTTCATTTTCAGCATCAAAAAAAGTAGAATGGATGAAAGGATAAGATTCTCCTGAATGCATAGTCCCCACCAAAGATGCTGTAAATAGACGAGGGTTATTATAGGTTAATTGTGATTTTAAGAAATACATCCAACGCGTATTTGGGGTATTATTAATATCAACCGATTGGTACAATAGTGTATTGGATACTCCAAAAGATAAATACCGACCAAATAGATGTTTATAAGCGCCTTCCGCTCCCCATATTTGTCGATGTGAAAACTCTTCTAACCTCGACAAGAATACATTTCCTTTATCTTTTTTAAAATATACCGCACCACTTACTTCGTCTTTTTCTGTTTCCCAATAGTAATCCAAAGCCACTTGCTTGCTGTTATACATTCCAAGGGAGTAATTGTAAGAATTGGGCGTAATATAACTATTGTAATTACCTAGACTAAAAATAAATCGATGCTGTGTATTAAGTTTATAAAAGGTTGAAAATTGCCCGCTTAAAAATGAAAACTGATTCGCTTGCTCCAACATACTTTTGCGAAGACCTAAGGATAATCCAAAATGATTACCAACCTTATAATCTGTATATAAATACGCCTCCACTGCTGTAAATTTCATTCGTTTTTCTTGATAAATAACAGGATCTTGTGGACGCATAGCATAAAAAAACTCCCCGTGAAAATCCTCATTTTTATATTGGGTAGTCGTATAATCTACTCCATATTGTACATGCCATGCATAGCCAATTCGATAGCGATGAGACACTGTCAGAAAATATTGTACGTAAGTGGCAGTTGCATCAAGATTAGCAAATGTATAAGCTCCCCTACTTTGATCCATTAACGTAGATAATTTAAACAAAGATCTATCACTGTTGTATTCTAACGACTGAATGGTAAAAAATCGCTTTTGTTTGGCAAGGGCATCTCCTATATACTGTAAATGATAATTTTTAGCATCGTAACGCTCATTTAAATAATACGTATAACTTGACAAATTCAAACGATTCGACAACCTAACCCGAAAATGCAGTCCCGCATCCTTGGATTGAAAAGCGTTCAAATCTGTCAAACTTTGTGCGTTCACTTGCTGGAGTACATTCGAAAATTGAAAATTAGAATAGAGTTGAACAAAAGCACTTTCTCCTATTTTTTTATTTATTTGAGCACCTAGATTAGACAATCCCAAAATCACTTGATAAGAATCTTGGTTCAACTGCTTTATCGTTTCTATTTCCACCATTCCCCCTGTTGAATTGCCGTAATTCAAGGGAGGATTGCTTGCGTATACATATTGTTTCTCCAACATTTCTGTATTGAAAATAGAAAAATTCCCCCATCCATTCTCTTGTGTATTTCGAACTGGGTTTACAACAGGAGCACCGTTAACATATACCCTAGATTGATCTGCTAATGCCCCCCTTAGTACAGGATTTGCTGTTTCTGAACTAGAGGTTGACATAGGCAATAGACTGATCGCCTTAAGTGGATCTCCACTAGAAGCAGGATTAAAATAAATATCTAAACGATTCAGGCTAACACTCGAGAACTTTTCTGCGATTGGATTTTTATTGACAATAATAATTTCGTGCAACGGCTGAGACGTTGAATCTTGTTTTACTTCCTGTGCATACCCTAGTATACCAATAAGACTAAAACCTACAGATGAAACAAAATGACTAAGAAGAGCATGCATATAAAACAAGCAAAAACAAAGGAATAGTGAAACACCCCCAAGCAAATACAACGGCTAGACAACTGAAAATAAAATAGACCAAATACAAGAACCTCTGTACCGTAAACGGCTTTTTACGCAAGTGTAAAGCAACAAGATAAGACTCCCGCCAAAGATTTTCTTTTCCAAGCCAATCATTGAGTATAAAATATCCATCTGTTTGAGGTAAGAACACATTTATATTAAAAACAAATCGTATTCCAATAGAGAGTAGCATGGAGTATCCTATAAAAACAAGAGTAGGATGGGTATCCTTCCAAACTATCGTTCCCAAAAGTATCCACACGACTGTAGTCATATCCCATAGAATTCCGCCAGCATAAATCCATAAACGATGTTTCTTAGTAGAAACTTGCTGAATATACAATTTGTTATAAAACACAGGAATCACAAACAACAACAAACCTATACCAAAAATGGAGCATTTCCCCTTGTATAATTTATAAAAAAAATAGTGTCCCCATTCGTGTATAATAATACTTGCAAAAGCCCCTAAGTAAATAAAGACAATCAATTGTTTAAAAGAATAAGGAACAAGATACAAGGTCGATTTATAGTTTTCAATAAATGCTAGGGGGTACCCAAATAAATAACAAAGGGCACCCAATGTCAGACCTATCCATAACCAAAATAACAACATCCGTAACTTTTTGTTTTCTACTAATCGCTCAAATAATGATCCGGTAAAGTCCAAGAATAATAATTCGAATATTGCTTTTCGTCTCTTCAAACGCAATTGAAAAAACGATTTCTTCTCCGCTACTTTCTCTACTAAAATTCCTTTCTGTTTCGCTAGATCTAAGAGTGTTTCCAATTGTTGCGCTCCAATCTCTACTTTAGCGCTAAAAAACGCAATCACAGCCTGTTTATCCAACACCTGACAATAATACGCAATGATTTCATATTCAATTTTAGAAAGTTTCACTAAATGATTTTCATCTCGAATTTTCAATAGCAACTGATCCTGCTGTTCTTCTATACAAATACTTTCATTTAACTTCATCATTCTTATTTTAATTGATCTCCAATAGCCATACAAAATAAGGGTTGATGTAAGCTGTTTTTCAGGGCAAGAAACTGATGCATTTCCTTGCTCAAAAAACCACCAAATGCACAACCTCTCAGTTCCAATGCTGCTAAAGCTAGGTAAGCAGCATGTATAAATTCTCCAACCTCAACCAAAGACAAAGCGACTCCAAAATCTTGATACTTAAAGGATTGTTTATTAAAAACAGAAGAAAAGATGACAAACGCAGAAGCTTGATCAAAATCAATGGAAGAAGAATCTGCCTTCATTATAATCTCGTAAAAAAAATCCCATTCTGCCGCAGTAGGTAAAGCTCGAATTAATTCCAAGCTAAACGTAAATACATTATAGTGATAAACCCCTAATGGCAATTCAGTGATTCGATGATTGACAAAATAAATTTCTGTGGGATACAAAGAACCTCCTGAGGCAATATTTCTCTTCATCTGAGTTAATGATACTCCTTTGAAATCGAATTCTTCTTGACCTGTTACCGTATAAAACAAATTAAAAAAGGCACTAACTTGATTCAGGTTAATCGGATCGTTTCCAAATCGCCTTACGCTTTTTCGCTCTTGGTTTAATTCGGCTAAGCACCGTGCCTTTTGAGAGGAAAAAGGTATGGACTGCAACACATAAGTTTCACAAAAGCCCATTTCATATTTAGCGTCCATTATTTTTTTCATCATCTCAGGACTGTTGTTGATGTAAGCCATTCGTTTAAATTTATCCCTCGACTCTTTATCGTATTTTTTAAATTTTATACTGTTCAAAAAATCTAGAGTATGCTCACTCAATTGATGTGCTGACAATACATTCAGTTGTTCTTCTCTAGTCATGGGGTTGATTGTCTTGCATTATACTTCTCATGTAATTCTTCTAAAGCTTTTGTCTTTCCTTCTTGTTCGTAATACTGCTCCAATAAATGATACAGTTGGTTCCTTCCCCAAGTAGGACTATACTCTGTATTTTCAATAACATCTGGGCATGCTAAGCCCTTCAACGCATAAGTTTCTACCTTTTTCATCCCACCAAACATCTTAGGCGTGTGAAAATTGTGAGAAGCCAATACGAGATAAGCTCGAAGGTTATTCTTATTCAGCTCCAAAGCATGATTAGCTGCTGTTTCAACTGCCGTTGAGACTCTTGCTAATTGAGTAATAGTTGCAAATTGAATTGAAAAAGAAGTAACCTGAGCCAGAAGCGCATAATACTCTGAATTTTCATATTCTCTTTCTTGAAGCGTTTGGAGTGACTGCGCAATCGTTTTCGCAGCTAAATCATCTTCTGAGCGAAGGTTCTGATAAAAAACTGCGGTATAATAAAGTAAGTACGCTTTCCAATACATCGCGTAAAAGCGGGTGTGAATTTGATTTATACGCTTTAATTCACTTTCAACAAGATGAAGATCTTTCTCTTTAAATAGTTTCTTTACAAGACTATCCATTCGAATTTGATACGTTTGTTTTGTAAAAATATCCGTTGGAAAATAAACCAAATCAATCGGTTCCTCTTGAACTGAACTAGGTAGCACATCACTGCTTTTAGGCTTATAACTACAAAAGAAACAGATACTCATGATACTGAGTAATAGACTAGTTTTCATATATTTTTTTAATTGTTTCATGGTATGTCTAGTTAAGGGAATGGATGAGGAAAATGGGTAAACCAATTTTCATTTGAATCAAACAATCCCAGATAAGGATAATTAAAATCACCAGTTAACAAACTGAGTTGTGGAGTTATTACTTTAATCACTTCAAAACCCAATTGTTGAACATCTCTCGTACTCAAATTTGCATAATACACTTCTTGTATTCCCTTATCCATCAGCTCACTGGCAGTTAAGTTCACGATGTGATGGGAATGTACCTCTTGCCAATCCAGCGTGTAATTACCCTCTCGTCTCACATCTTGTAAAAGAGGAACATGTTCAATCAGCTCTGGAAAGAGATTGTATAAAGCGTAGTGTTTCTTAAAAGAATCGATTTGAGAAAAATCAAGAGCTCTCATTTTTTCAGGAGATAATACCGTTCTAAATTGCTCACAGGTAAATGCGGTATACTCTATTCCTTGATAGGCTTCAATAACTGCCTTTACAATTGCTTCTTTTTTATTCAACCTGGCCGCAGCTCCTACACTTTGATAAACCTTATTCCCTTTTTTAAACAAGATAAAAACAGCAAAAGTTGGACAAAAAGCGTGCTCACTCAGATCATAGGTTATAATTTTCACCTTACTATTGTCAAATAATTGTTGAATTTGCTGATCTGTTTTAAACTGTTTCAGAATAAAAGCTTGGTCATATTTTTTAAACTGTTGATGGTGTTGACTATACCAAAATTTTACAAAACCATCTCTTTCTATGCATTCCAATAATCCTCCCTGAATAGCCAGTTCTAAATTCGTATGTGCTGCTGTTCCTGTAGATGTATTTTTATGGTATAAGCCATCCCCTTTAATATTCTCTACATTGACCATAAAAAAAGGCAACAAAATTTCCTCTTGCGTACTATAATTATATCCTTTTATCCAATGGGTCTGACTGTGTTCGTCTAGGCGATGAAGTTCAAAGTTGGGGTGATTGTATTGTTCAGTTGTAAAGTAACGTATGCAATGCGGAGGATAACAGGTGTGCACGCTCTTAAGTTCATCATATGCCCCATAAATCAATTTTTTATTCAATTGAAAACTAGAAGCATACCGTTCTAAATACTCTCCTAAAGCAGCCACATCTGCTTGTTGCTCATTTAGCGCAATTCCACCGCCATAAATAGTGGTTCGATTGTTTTTCATCACGTATAAATGATCTGAAAAACACACAGTTTCGCACATATTAGCGGGCAAATATAAATTTCGTGCTACCCTTAACTTGGGATTATTTAAAAACCCAATTTTTCCGTATAATCTGTGCATCATAAGGGACAATAAACAGATAAGTCATTACAAAACTCGCACGAAGGATCACCTAACACCATTAGATACTGATTGTGATAACGATGAAAATCGACAAACACTGCTTTGTTATACCGTGTTTTATCTCCTTCAATCATAATTTTATGCAATTCATTGTAAATAAAAGCCGTATTGATTGAAAATGATCCAATTTCCCATACTGAAAATGGGTGATCTTTAATCCTCTCTTTCTCTAAAAGTTGCTCCATGAGAATAGCTGGTGTCGTTGCATTAAACATCTTCCTCATTTCAATACAATTCAAACAAACGGTTCCTTTCTGATGATTCATTAAAGGACCTAATAGGATCCCATTCTCAAATAATTCAACAAATAAAAAATCTGTGGAGGTAGTTTGTTGTACTAAGCTAATCTGTTGAATTGTTTTTGCATTATAGAAGTAAGGCCCTACAAGAAGCGTTAAAGTTGCCGATGAAGCAGCCGGTTGGAGAACAATATTCTCTTCTGATATGTTGTAAACATTAGAAACTTTGATTTGATCAGGTAATCCCTTTATGAAAGTCTGCAACAAATTGGAATGAACACCAAATTCTCCAATAATATCTAATTTCATCTCCATTTTTTTTTCAATATCCGGGTAGATAAATTGGTGCATAGTCAACCACGATAGTAAGTCATTAACTCTATCTTTCTGTGAGACATAGGGATAAGAAAATGTAAAATCTGGAGGAATAGGTACTTGTTCTTGTACTAAAGCAAGAACAGCAATCATATCGTTTGCATCTTTTCCTTTAATCTTCTTAATTGAATTTGAATCAGACAATACGATATATTCATTGTGATCCGTTTGAATAATTTTCCATTTTTTCTTCTTCATAAATGTGTAAATTAAAAACTAGTAACACCAACTTTCATTGGTATTACTAGTCTGAGTTACTAACAGCAACAGCAACAACTGCAACAAGCATAGATATCCAAGTTTTGAGCCATAACTGGATCTAATGCGGATACTTCTCTTGTCTCAATAGTTTCAATTGTGAGTTCTAGTTGTTTCATGATTAATAAAATTTAAGTGAATCAATACAAGTTTAGTTTTAAGACATTACTTGTTACGCTCGGTCAATTCTTGATCAAGATAATGGGTATAGTGAAGCTTTCTACACAGCTGTCAGGCAATACTCACGGATAATCCAATCCAATCAAGTATAGAACGAGAAGCACGAACAGCCTGAGTGCTTACCTGTGCGTTAATTAAATAGTAAATTGTTGTTCTAGCGATTGCTCTATTGGGAGGAAAATAACGGTAGCAATCAAAAAAATTGAAAATCTCAGTAATTGAGCAAACTTAATACAATAGAAAAAATGACCTTATAACAATCACTTCTATTCTAAATAGGTAAAATTGGGAGGATATTATGCTTTTACCTTAGCCATACATTAAAAGTAAGTAAAAAAAATATATCCTTTACTAAGAGGGATGTGAAATACTTGATATTATAATGCAATAAGATATATTGCTTTGATTTTTTTAAAATAAAGTTTCAGTAAAAATACATCAAAGATTAATAACAGTCAAAACGGTTGTAAATAAAGACTTTACAGCCGTTTTATGATTTTTTGGTAATGAGGTAAAAAGCAGTAAAAAGCGAGGTTTGGCAAAAGTAAGGTTACTAAAACGTTACTTTTAAATATTAGAAACAATCGTTTAAAATACTGTATTTCAGCTTTCTGCATAGTTTTTCATATTGTTCCGTAGCTCACATAGGTTTAATTTTATCATTAAGAATTGTGAGTATGGAAACGACAAAAAAATCAACGTTTAAGGTATTGTTCTACCTTAAAAAGAACGCCCCAAAGAAAAACGGAAAAGTTACGGTTATGTGCAGAATTACCGTAAATGGTAAACAATCTGCATTTAGTACCAAGCTGGATATTTCTGCAACAAATTGGGATTTGAAGTACGGCAGGGTTTTAGGTAAAAGCCGAGAAGCACAAGACACAAACAGCAAACTCGACAAAATCCGTTTGGGTATCGAAGAATGCTATTCCAAAATTTTAAAGAATGAGGGAGCTGTAAACAGTGCTAAACTTAAAAATGCCGTTCTTGGGATGGAAAGCGGAGAACTGACCTTTTTCAAGTTCTATGAACAGTTCCTTTCGGACTATGAGAAAAAGGTCAATAACGGACTTCGGGTAAATGGTACACGCAGTAAATACAAAACACTTTTAAAGCACCTGCGTAATTTTGCACTGACAAAGTACGGATATTCTGACTTATCATTCAACGATCTTACATCTGATTTTGTACAGGACTTTGATTATTACCTGCGTGATGACCAAAGCTTGACACACAACACCATTTGGTTATATATGATTGGATTTACCACGCTTTGCCGCTTGGCAATGAGCAGAAAGCATCTTACTTTCAATCCATTCAGCGAGTATAAGAACACCAAAAAAGACAAAGACAGAGGTTATCTGCTACGGAATGAATTGGAACAACTTGTAACGTTCAACTGCGAGAAAAAGAAAGACGAATTGGTTAAAGACCTGTTTGTTTTCAGTTGCTTTACTGGTCTTTCATATTCAGATATTAAAGGACTAAGAAACAGTAATATTCAGGATTTCTTTGATGGCAACCAATGGATTATTGTACGCAGAAAGAAAACGGCAACATCATCAAACGTGATGCTCTTGGATATTCCAAAAATGATTATAGAGAAATATGCAGGGTTCTCAAAGGACGGAAAGGTATTTCCCGTACCATCAAATACAGTTTGTAATAACAGCCTAAAGCGAATATCCCAACAAATCGATTGCCTTAAAGAAAAGAAAGTAACCTTTCATTTAGCACGTCATACCTTTGCCACGTTGTTTTTGAGTGAGGGTGTTCCGCTGGAAAGTTTAAGCAAGATGTTAGGACATAAAAACATAGCCACAACGCAGATTTACGCCAAAATACTCAACGAGAAAGTTGGAAAGGATATGCAAAAGGTATCGCATAAATTTAAGGGAATGGGACGGTCTTTTACTTCACAACTATGACATCTATAAATTAATCAAGAAAAGTCAATGTCATAAGCATTGGCTTTTTTTGTAATTTAGTCAGCTATATATTAAATCATTAATAAGCAATGACTGAAAGCCTAAAAAACATAACTTATCACTTGATTGAGAAATATATTGACATTTTAGAAGAAAACGGAGAACCAAACGAAGCGTATAAATATTTAGCAATAAATACATTTCAGCAGAATTGGGATTTAGAATCCCAAGATTTTCATCAAATGTTTCGATCTTCATTCAGTAAAGTATCTAATTTACTTTATCAAAATTCGTGGGGATTTATAGAAAAATCAACACAACTTTTTCCTAATGAAGTTCGAGAAATGTTTCGGAATCTATATGATGAATCGGTAGAAATTTCACAAAGAATCAAAATTTTTCAAACCGAATCAGAAAAAATACTTCCCAAAGTAAGACAATCGTTAAACCGAACGAACATCAACACTCAACAAGACGAGCGAACAATTTCGGTTTATTTGGCTTTTCGTTTTCCTGAAAAATATATGTTGTACAAAGCAGATTACTACAAGAATTTCTGTGAGCAACTAAATATAAAAGCGAAAAAATCGGGAGAAAGATTTTTACATTTGCAAGAATTAGCCAACCAAATTATTCAAGAAAATTTATTAAACGACAATAATTTCATCAATACCTATCGCAAATTTTATCAAAAACCAAATTGGGATGATAAATACTTGATGATTCAGAATGTTTTGTATGTCGTTTTCAGAGATGCTAAAGATTTTAATTTACTCGAACTTTTGAAAAAGTTTGACAAAAAACAATTAGAAGAATACTACGATTTTTTAGATTCAATAATTGAAAATTTTGGTTTTCAAGAAGACGACAAAAGATTGGTCTTTAATGCTGATAAAAACAAAATTGTTTTTACAATCGGACAAAGATATATTTGGAATACAGCAACTATCGGTAAAGATGACTATAAATTCCGTACAATCTCAGAGCAACAAATAAGCAAGAATTTTGTGAATTTTGACGGTAGTCCAACTGCTTATTTATGCAAAATGAATAATATTTCAGAAGCTCATAAAAATAAACAATCCATATTAAACTCAATTGAGAACGAACTGAATCGCACTCAAATTTCAGGTTATTCCAAATACAATAAAAAAGAATTGGAAAAAATGGCTTTTGATATTGATTTCAGAAATGAAATTTTGAGCCAATTAGAATATCAAACAACAACCGAAAAACCAATGGAAAACATAAATTCTGATAAAAAGATTTCACTAAATCAAATCCTTTTCGGAGCACCAGGAACAGGAAAAACATATACATTGAGAAACGAGTATTTTCCTAAGTACACAATTTCTGAAAAAAGTATAAGCCCAGAATCTTATTTTGAAGAAATTGTGAGTGGATTGACTTGGTGGCAAACCATTGCTTTGGCTCTTTTAGAAGTGGGAACAAGTAAAGTCAATGATATTTTAGAAAACCGTTGGGTTTCTAAAAAAGCGGTTTTATCTGAATCAAAAAATGTTCGGGCAACGATATGGGGAAATTTACAATTTCATACTATAATTGAATCCAAAACAGTCAATTACACGCAAAGACAAACGCCTTATATTTTTGACAAAACAAAAGATAAAAAATGGGAATTACTTGAAAATGAATTAAAAGAACAAGCACCCGAAATTTACGATATTCTCGATTCCGTTAATAATTTCAAGCCGAATCCTAATAAAGAAATCAAGCACTACGTATTTACAACTTTCCATCAATCATTTTCTTACGAAGATTTTATTGAAGGAATAAAACCCGTTATGGAAGAAGGTAAAGAAACTATTTCTTACCAAATTGAAAACGGAATATTTAAGGATCTATGTTTAAAAGCACAAAACGACACAGAAAATCGCTACGCAATTTTTATTGATGAAATCAATCGAGGTAATGTTTCAGCTATTTTCGGAGAATTAATTACGTTGATTGAACCCGACAAGAGAATTGGTGCAGTCAACGAACTTAAAGTAAAACTTCCTTATTCAAAGAGAGAGTTTGGAGTTCCCAAAAACGTGGACATTATCGGAACAATGAACACAGCTGACCGAAGCGTAGAAGCGTTGGACACAGCTTTAAGAAGACGTTTTTCATTCGTTGAAATGCAACCCAATCCAAGTGTTTTACTCAATTCAGAATATCAAGATGTTGATTTGAAACAACTTTTAGAAATGATTAATCAACGTATAGAAGTTTTGGTTGACAAAGACCATCAAATCGGACATTCATATTTTATTGGAATCCAAAATTTGGAAGATTTAAAACAAACTTTCAAAGACAAAATTATTCCGCTTTTGGAAGAATATTTTTACGGAGATTTCGGAAAGATAGGTTTGGTTTTGGGAGGAAGTTTTATCTATCAAGAAGAAAATAAGGCAAAATTCTCAAAGAACTTCAGCTATGAAAATGACTTTTTAGAAGACAAAAAAGTATATCGCTTTACGCCTTTTGAAAATTGGGACGAACAAACTTTTATTTCTGTTTACGAAGACTAATTGATGCAGAATAAAAAGTTTATACAGGTTTTTGAGTATCAAAAATTGCGATACGATGATTCGGGAGATTTCCGAAAACATCATTTTGATGCAATGGTAAAATTCAACGAACTGCATCAAAACAAATATTTCACGATTATTCATCAAGGAATCCGATTTGGAAGTTATGTTGGTGTGATTCAAATTGGTGGATTAACGATTGAGATTCTTCCTAAAGCCGATAACAACGAAAATGCAGACAAAAATCTATGGCAAAATGTATTGCTCAATATGCTGAAAATCTGCAAGAAAATTCAGGTTGAATCCATTTCAGAAACGCAACTCAAAAAACGCTACTATTCGATTTTGGATGTTTATTTTGAATTGTATTTGAACGAAATTGAACGATTGATAAAAAAAGGCTTGATAAAGAAATACCGAAAAAGACAATCCAATCAAAATGCACTAAAAGGCAAATTACTTTTTGCTCAAAACATTCAACAAAATATTGTGCATAAAGAGCATTTTTATTGTGAACATCAGGTTTACGATAAAAACCATTTGTTACATCAGATTCTTTATAAAGGTTTATTGGTTTTGAAAACTTTTGTCAATGATTCTTTGAAAGACAAACTAAACCGATTGCTATTTGAATTTCAAGATATTGAAAATTTGGCTATTCAGAAAAAGCACTTTGATAAAATCATTATTGACCGAAAAAACAACGACTATCAAAAAGCGATTAATATTGCAAAAATTATCATTCTGAATTATTCGCCAAGTTTGAATTACGGAAACGAGAATTTGCTTACGCTTTTGTTCGATATGAATGCTTTGTGGGAAGAATATATTTTCCGTATTCTTCAAAAACACAAAACCGAAGAAATCGAAGTATCGTTTCAAAATTCCGATAATTTTTGGGAGAACAAACGCATTCGTCCTGACATTGTGTTGAAAACCAAAGACGAAACATTCGTCATTGACACCAAATGGAAAATCATTGAAGCCAATAATCCGTCAGACGATGATTTAAAGCAAATGTTCGTGTATAATCTGCATTGGAAAGCTGAAAAAACATTATTGCTTTATCCTAAAACCAATCAAATTGACAGCAATTTCGGAACATTTCATTTTGACAATTTAGGCAAAAAATGTAAACTCGGTTTTATTGATGTCACAAATGAGAGTGAGAGATCAATCCAAAATAGTCGATTTATCGTAAATGAAATTTTAAAAAAACTAGAATCCTATTTAGAAAAATAATCAGATAAGATATAAACAGTCCTAAACATTCGGCTAACGCTGATAGTTATCTTCCAATACTTTTACAATATCGCTTTCACGGAACAAGATTTTCCGTTCGAGCTTGATAAAAGGTATCAGTCCGTCATCCCTGTACTGTTGCAATGTCCGTTTGCTTATGTGTAACATCTCGCAAACCTGTTCGCCTGACAGGTAGATTTCCCCTTTTAGTAATGGATGGAAATATTCTCTGATATACAACAGTTCATTTTTGATGCCTACCACAGCTTCGAGCAAGGCAAGCATATCTTCGTTTGAATTTCCAATCTGTTTCATTTCTTTTGCTTTTTTAATGGTCGCTCTCCCTGCATAAGTAACTCCACTTCGGATAATCTGAAATACGTTTTCCGATTGATTTGCGTTGCTCCAAGAATGCCTTTTGCCCTATACGTCTGCAACGTTCTTTTGCTGATATTAAGCAGTTGGCAGGCTTCCTGTTGGTCGAGCCATTTCGTTGCCTGTTGCAATGCTTTGTAGGGTGCAGTCATTTCCGAAATCAATAAAGAAACTTCCTTTACTTCCCTATGCAATGCTTTCAAAATCTGAATGTCTAAAACTGTTATTTCCATATTCTAATCAATTTAGACTTCAAATGTATAAGGTACTTATACAGGGCGTTTCAATGTTGCAGTCAGAGGTAGCATTTGGCGTACAGTTGCCAAATACGGTATTACAATCCCAATTTTGGTTTATTGTTTTTCGGGCGAGCCTGTTGCTGTTTGATTGCATTATCCATTCTCAAAGCTGGTTTTTTGTTGGTTTGTACAGTCTGACTTTTTCTATCGTTTTTGAAATCCGAACGCATAACCGTTTTTGTTGCACCTATTACGCTTTCGGGTTCGGTAGTCTGTTTTTGTTGTTCAACACGCTTGCCACCGAACAACTTGCCCAGACCTAAACCCTTTGTATCTTTGAATTGACGTTTAAAGTTGGAAATAAAGTTGGAAATCGGGTCGCTATGCTTATCGACCTGCATAAAAGGAGCATTCTTTTTCTTCTCGGATAGCTCGTTTTCTTTACGCTCTTTGTTGGTATTTACTTTTTGTGCCATAAGTTCAAAATTTCCCCCAATATAGAACACAAGAGAATGTATTGTTTTCATTTGGTTTTATGTGGCAGTATTTGGCTTATATTGGCACAATAGCAAAGAAAGCAATCCTTAAAACACTTTAAATTTTCCTCGCCAAGCCCTCACAGATTTAAAGAGTTTTCTACGGATAAAGGAAAGCATATCAAAAACAGCCTATCCTTATCCCTTACGTATTTTTTGTACCCTTTCTTTGATTGGAATGGATTAAAAAAGAATAAAAAGGTCGCAAAGATAAAGCGGACAGCCACCGCACCACCCAACCAAAAGCTTACGGCATAATGGCAGGGCAAAAAGGTGGCTTCGTCTGGTTAATCTGTTCCCCTGCCACCCTTCGGGACTTATTCCGTTTCCTTTTGGTTTTTCGCCTGTCCGCCTTGTTAAAATGGCTTTCTTTTTTTTCTGTTTTTTTGTTTTGAAAATATTTTTTGAGAGAGAGATTCAGAACTATAATCAGCATATGCAGGATACCCCTTGTATCTATGGTTCGGGATAGCCCAATTTCTTTTTCTTGACAAGTTGCAGAGCAAGAAAAGGAAGCAAAAAGAACTCCGCTATTGGGGTTGGAACTATTAGGCTAAAAGTCGTTGGATGAAAAAAAAGACAGGCTGATTTCTCAACCTATCCCTCTATAAGATTTTAATTTATATCCAATGGTAAGGCTTATCCTTACGGTTCAGGTAGCAGTACATTTCTTCCTTTTTAAGTTCTGGGAAGAACCTCAATGCCCTATCAATTGCATAGTTGGGTAAGAAGTAAATTTCGTCACGGATTGCTTTGATAATCCTGCTATGACCATAGAAACGGACAAGTTCATCAATTTCATTTTGACCGCCACGTTCTATGATACGGGCTATAATAGTCTTGTAGGCTTTCTTAAAGTCCATTGCTTCGATGTCGAAATCCCAAAAAAACACTCGGTCAAGATTTGGAATGTCGTTATTTTTTTCTCTTAATTCCATATAGTAAAGATACGATTTTTTTAGTTGTTCATTGATTTTTCAACGCCTAAAGCCTCTACCTTTTTTCGGCAGATCGGGTATTTGTCCAAATTTTAAAGACGGATTAAGAACCGCCTTGTTTAAGCGTTCATTAATTTTTTCCATATCGGTCTCTTTACCTTTTAACAACTTAACTTTTGCTTCGTGGTCGATATTCTTGTGATACAATAATGCGTATGTAGCCATTGCAGGATTACCGCCATATTTATTTTGATATGCTTCTAAATAGGTTCTTAACGGATGGTGTTCTAATAGAAAATGCATATCTATAAAATCCTTAATCCGTGTACCATTTTGGAAGATGGCGTGGAGTTTCATTGCCCCTATGTCCTCTAAGGATGCTAATCGTATCCCATCTTTTGTTTCAATTGACTTTTGCCATGGATATTGATGCGAAAGAATATCAACTTTAATCTTATCTATATCAAGTAAGATTGTATTATTAAACATATCGTTTATCAATACCCGAGGATATTTAGTGACTAAATGTTTTAATAGCTTCTGTTCATCAAAGCCTTTGGTTGTAAAAAGGTCAATATCAATACTCAATCGGTGACCAATCTGTAGACTTAATGCAGTTCCCCCTACAAGGTTAAAATCTTTCAGCATTTCATCTTTCATTAGTGTCTGGAGAAGTTTCCACATCTCACTGCTGACTGTTTCTTTGTGTAGCATGATTTTTCGTTTTTCGGGAATTTAATCCCGAAAACGAAGCCTTTGCCCAAAGTGGTAGTCAGTGGCACTGTTTGGCGTTCATGGGCACAATGAGCGATGAATATCCAAAAGATTATATTGCTCTTTGCCTACACAAACCGTTATCAGAACAACGGCTTGTGCTTATCGTTATAGATTTCCTTAATCAGCTCTCCGAACTCCTGAAAGTGGTATTCGATAATATTATCCAGATAAGCATAAATTGTCAGCTTGTCAATTCCCATAATGTTGGTAAGCCTGTTAAATGTTTCGTGATGTTCCTGCCGTACATAGACCGATTTGCCTTTGCTTGCATTCCTTTTAGGGATTTTAAAGAACGCTACGCAATAATCCTCTTTCGTCAGCTTCTTTGGTTTTGAAACGGCTCTTTTGGTATTGCCTGCAATCGGTTTTGTATCTCCTTCTACAGATTTTTCTCCTGTTTCGATGGCAGTAAGGTCATCGCTATGCGGTAAAGTGTTCTGCTCTTGTTCAGGTTCTTTCTTTTCATCAGTTAGGAAATTTTCAATAGAAAAATTCTCTGTTTCGGGTTGCTGATTTTTGTTTTCTTCGTGTATCATATCTCTCAACTTTAATGTTATATCCAATTAACTGTTTGGTTAGTTAAGTAGTCAGCTGTATTTACTGTTGCACCTATGTAACAACATATATACTTATGTACCTGCATACCCTTAATTAGCGAAACAGCTAATTAAGGGTATGCAATTAGCCAGCAACCACGTACGTTGATTTGTTATCAGTCACCCTCATTTGTAATCAGGATTTATGCTGATTGGTTACATCGTTAACGATACAGGTAACCAGCTGGCTAACCATATACAAAGGAAGTAAAAGCAGTCCCAATTTTAATCAGGGTGGCATTCAGTGGCATCATTTGGCGTTCATTGTCGTCGTTATAAATAGCTATTATTCAAATAGTCTTACCGAAATTTGTAATGGAAGCTATGGGTTTTTCCTACTAACTCCAATCCGTTTGCAAAACGGATTTTCTGAACCCCTGTTCAGAGCAAGTTATCTCTTGAGGTCCTCGAAATAAATTTCCGTACCTCAAGAGCACTTGCCCTTGCAGGGGGCTGGAAACGGCTCCGAAGTCGCCCGTTTGTTTAAAAATTAAAATGGATTTATTATGGAAGAGAAAAACAGAAATCAGATTAAAAAGGCAGGAAGAAAACCGAAGATTGACCCTGCGGTACATCGGTATTCCTTCAACCTCAATGATGAGGATAACGCCAAGTTTCTTGCCCTCTTTGACCAGTCGGGAATGAAAATAACGGCACATTTTATTACAGCTTGCATCTTTCAGAAGACGGTAAAGACCGTCAAAATTGATATAGATGCCATAGAATATCACGAAAAACTGACCCGATTTTTTAGCCAATTTCGAGCAATCGGAACAAATTACAATCAAATTGTGAAGATATTGTACCGCAATTTTTCAGAGAAAAAAGCAGGAACATACCTTTTTAAATTGGAAAAAGAAACCATAGAATTGGTAAAAATCACGAAAGAAGTCATCCGTTTGACACAGGAATTTGAAGAGAAGTATCTGAAAAAAGAGTAAAAATATGATTGCAAAAATTGGAAAGGGAAGCAATATGTACGGAGCAATTCTTTACAATCAGCAGAAAGTGGACAAGGAAAACGGAACGGTTTTGTTACTGAACAAGATACCCGACACGGTGGACGGCAGGTATTCTGTAGCCTATTTTAATAAATGCTTTGAGCCGTATCTGTCTGCAAATATTAAAACTGAAAAGACGGTACGTCATATATCGCTGAACCCAGATCCTGCGGATAAGGTCAGTGATGAACAGTTTATGGAAATGGCACAGGAGTATATGGAGCGTATGGGCTACGGCAATCAGCCATATATTGTTTTCAAGCATACGGATATTGACAGAATGCATATACACATTGTTTCGACTTGTGTAGCTATTGACGGAAAGAAAATCCCCGATGATTACGATCATCCACGCTCAATGGCTATTTGTCGGGATTTGGAAACAAAATACAATCTGCAAAAGGCAACTGAACAGGAGCACAAACAATCCAACAAAGTTTTCAAACCTGTAGATTACCATAAAGGCGACATCAAAAGTCAGATTGCTTCGGTAGTACGGTATTTGCCAAAGCATTATAGCTTTACGTCTATGGGTAGCTACAATGCGTTACTTTCTCTTTTCAATATCACAGCAGAAGAAGTCAAAGGCGAACGGAACGGACAACCTGTAAACGGATTGGTCTATGTTGCATTGGATGAAAACGGCAACAAGGCAAGCAATCCATTTAAAGCATCACTTTTCGGGAAAGATGCAGGCGTTGCACAACTGCAAAAACACTTTGAGCAGTCTAAAGAGAAAATGAAAACCACGCCTATAAGGTCTGTCCTAAAGAATACCATTGAATTGGCTATACACACCACAAACAATGAAATAGAATTTAAAAAGCAATTGACTGAACAAGGAATTAATACGGTTGTGAGACGTAATAATGAAGGGCGAATTTACGGGATGACCTTCATCGATCACGAAGGTCGTACCGTTTGGAACGGCTCACAATTAGACAGAAACCTCTCAGCAAATGCATTCAATGATTGGTGGAACAACGGAAACAAGCCAGAACCAAAGATACAGGACAGTCCTGTTTCCAATACAAATACATTGGAAAATCTGCCAACAACAGACTTTTTTGAATTTATCTCACAGGAACATTCTTCTAATTCTGATTTAGGATTATTTAACCTGCTATCTGATGCACAGGGCGAAGATTATGAAGAAGAACAATTTGCTAATAAGATGAGGAAGAAAAAGAAAAGAGGAAGAAAATGGTAACAGATGTTATCATTGACAATAAATAAATTTTCAAACAAGCTATAAAGCAAGTTTACAATTTAAATAACCATCATTTTTATAGCAAGCTTAATGTTTAGAATCTAAAAGTTTACTATTTTAGTGGATTCTTAAGGATAAAAAATCCCTAATCAAATAACGCTTATTTCAATGTCAGAAGAACAAAAGAAAATATTAGAGCAACAGCTCTGGAATATCGCCAATACATTACGTGGGAAAATGAATGCTGATGAATTCCGAGATTATATTTTGGGATTTATTTTTTATAAATATTTGGCGGAGAAAATGGAAATCTATGCTAATTCTATTTTAGAAGAAGATAACATCCAATTCAGAAATATTGACGAAACTTCTGCCGAAGGCTTAGAATATATTAATGCTATTCGTGAAGAAGCACTGGAAACATTGGGGTATTTTCTAAAACCTTCTGAATTATTTAGTGAAATAGCTAAACGAGGGAATAGCGATACCAATGCATTTATATTAGAAGATTTACAAAAAATACTGACGAATATTCAGCTGAGTACAATGGGAACTCAAAGTGAAGAAGACTTTGATAACCTGTTTGAAGATATGGATCTTAATAGTACTAAACTAGGTAAGACAGCTGACGCAAGAAATGAAATCATCGTTAAAGTGTTGACCCATTTGGATGAAATTGATTTCAAATTAGAACATACCGAATTAGATGTATTAGGTGATGCATATGAATACTTGATTGGTCAGTTTGCCAGCGGTGCAGGAAAAAAAGCGGGCGAATTCTACACCCCTCAAGAAGTATCTAAAATTCTCGCAAAGATCGTTACGACTGGTAAAAACCGTTTAAAATCGGTATATGACCCAACCTGTGGTTCAGGTTCATTATTACTGCGTGTAGCAAGAGAAGTAAAAGACGTCAATAATTTCTATGGACAAGAAATGAATCGGACAACGTACAATCTTGCCCGAATGAATATGATATTGCACGGCGTACATTATCTGAAATTTGATATCAAACAGGAAGACACTTTAGAACATCCTCAACACGAAGGTTTGTTAGCAGAAGCCATTGTAGCAAATCCACCATTTTCAGCCAACTGGAGTGCTAATCCTCTGCATCTTAGTAATGAACGTTTTAGTCAATACGGTAAATTAGCCCCTGCAAGCAAAGCAGATTTTGCCTTTGTACAACACATGATTCATCATCTTGCTGAAAACGGAACAATGGCTATTGTATTGCCACACGGTGTCTTGTTTAGAGGTTCGGCAGAATTACATATTCGAAAATATCTTATTGAACATAAAAATTATTTAGATGCTGTAATTGGTTTACCTGCCAATATTTTTTACGGAACTGGTATTCCGACTTGTATTTTGGTGTTTAAGAAATGTAAGGAAGATCCTGACCATATCCTATTTATTGATGCAAGTAAAGAATTCGAGAAAGTTAAGAACCAAAATATGTTACGTGAAGAGCATATCAATAAGATTGTGGAAACTTATCGTAATAGAACCGAAATTGAGAAATACAGTCATTTGGCTACTTTACAAGAAGTTGCAGAAAATGACTATAATCTTAATATACCTCGTTATGTAGATACTTTCGAAGCTGAAGAAGAAATCGATATCCAAGTTGTAATGCAGGAAATTAAATCTTTGGAAGCCAAGCGAGGGGAATTGGACAAAGAAATTGATGTGTATTTCAAAGAATTGGGACTTGTTTTTTAATTTTTTATAATGAAGCCAACAATCAATATATATTGCGATGAAAGTTGTCATTTACAGAATGACAAAGAGCCTGTTATGGTTATCGGGGCTGTTTATTGTCCGATTGAAAAGAAGGAAGAAATTTTTGAAAGATTGTATAGTTTTAAACTCAAACACAACCTAATTCCTAAAAATAAAAAGAATGATAATGAAAATCGAACTTATTATGAACTTAAATGGAACAAAGTTTCAAAATCAAAAATTGAGTATTACAAAGATGTAATCAATTATTTTTTTGATGATGATGACTTGCAATTTAGGGTGCTTGTAGTATCTAATAAATCTGCAATAGATTATGAAAAGTTCAGTCATACACACGATACATTTTACTATAAAATGTATTTTGGAATGTTGAAAGCTATCTTGAATCCTGAAAACTCTCATCATATTTACATAGACATTAAAGATACCAGAAGTAAAGAAAAGGTTCATAAACTGGAACAGGTTTTAAGGAATGACAAATACGACTATTCTAAAGAAATTATTAAAAAAGTACAACAGGTAAGATCTCACGAAGTAGAAATTTTGCAATTGGCAGATTTATTAGTGGGTGCTACTGCTTATGTAAATAGAGGATTATCAGATAGTAAAACTAAAAATGAATTAATCAATCTCATTAAACATCGCTCTAAATATTCTTTAACAAAATCTACTTTATTGAAAGAGCGAAAGTTCAATGTTTTTATTTGGGAACCACAAAAACCATATTTTGTATGAGTTTAGTGTTTCCTGCATTGATATCTTTTGGCGAATATGGCGGAGTTTTTTCTACATATTTTGACGCTGTTTATTCGGTTTTTCATAACGATTTTATCAAAGCACAGCCTATTTATGAAGGTCTAAAAGTATCTGTTAGAAAATATCCGGAAGTGGACGGAATGCATCGTACATTTTATCACATTACGCACCAAGGAGAAGACGAAGCTAATAGGCAACCTGATGTTAGAAGAATGGAGCGGATACGTTTTCCAAAGTTTGTTATAGAAAACTTTGAACACGAGGAAATTCTCATCTGGAAAAATGTAAGAGGGAAAGATGAACGTATTGTTTTGTTCAATGAAATCGAAAATTATATTGTGATTTTAACCGACAGAGGAGAATATTATATGTTCATAACGGCTTACTATATTGAAACAGAACATAGAAAAAGGAAGTTGTTAAAAGAATACGAAACGTATATAAAAGCCAAAACCGCTTAGCGGAACTAAACGGCTTCTTATACTCCTTTAACACTTACATTCAATAAAGAAATGGTTACTGAGCTGTTGCAAAGGTACAAAATAAAAATAAAAAAGCAAATAGATTAAATCCCTAATGCTGAATAAGAAGATAATACGATGACCAAGATACAAAAAGATAATAAAAATGTGGCTAAGTTCCCAAATTTGAGATTTCCAGAGTTTACCGAAGAGTGGGAAACTAAGAAGTTGGGGGAAATCGGAGAAATCGTTAATGGATTAACATATAGTCCAAATGACATCGCTGAAAATGGTGTGCTAGTTCTTAGATCATCTAATGTTCAAAATAGAAGTTTGGCTTTTGATGATAATGTTTATGTAAGAACAGATAATTATAATCCTGTTCAAGAAAACGACATTTTAATTTGTGTTAGGAATGGTAGTAAAAATTTAATTGGTAAAAATGCACTAATTAATAAGGAAAACGAAGGGGTTGCTTTTGGAGCTTTTATGTCGATTTATAGAAGCTCTTTTAATACGTTCCTATTTCATTGGTTTGATACAAATGAATACAAGGAAATTGTATATAAAAATTTAGGAGCAACGATTAATTCAATAAACGGAAGTGATTTAAGAAAATTTAAAGTTCCATTTCCTTCTATAGAAGAACAAAAAAAATTGGCATCTTTTCTATCAATTGTTGACGAACGTATTCAAACCCAAAACAAAATAATTGAGGAGTTGAAATTATTAAAGATTACGATTAGTAAGAAATTATTCTCACGTCAATTGAGGTTTAAAAATGGAAACAATGAAAACTATATAGATTGGAATACTAAAAAGTTGGGAGAGGTTACAACTCTTGTAAATAAGAGAAATAAAAATAACGAAAAGCTTCCTGTTTATTCTATAAATAACAAATTAGGATTCGTTCCGCAAAGTGAGCAATTCGAGGGAGTTGATAGCGAAGATAGAGGCTACGATATTAAATTATACAAAATAATTAACAAGAACACCTTTGCCTATAATCCAGCAAGAATTAATGTGGGGTCTATTGGCTATAGTGAAAACTTAGAGAATATTATTATCAGTTCATTGTATGTTTGTTTTAAAACAGATAACACCGTAAATGACAACTTTCTATATCAATATCTAAAGACAGATTTTTTTAATAGAGAAGTTTTAAGAAATGTTGAAGGGGGAGTAAGAGATTATCTTTTCTACGACAATTTTGCGAGAATTAAATTTGATTTACCTTGTATTGAAGAGCAAAAAAAGATTGCTGATTACCTTTCATCTATAGATTCAAAGATTGATATTGAAAGCCAACTATTGCATAAATTTGAAAAACAAAAGAGATACTTGTTAGCTAATTTATTTATATAAATAAATTAGCTAACAAGTATTGTTTCTGCTTAAGTAATAGCGTATGAATTTCAAATTCAGTTTTTATTTTATCGTCAATACTTGCTAGAAAATCTGCAACATATGTTTGTTGAATATAATTTGGTAATTGCATTTCCATAGTCTCAATTTCGGAGATATAATGCCGTTTGTGTTCATTTGATGATAGATTTAAAAATGACAAATACTCAAATATAAATTTTAGGTTCACGTTTGATTTCGCTGTCAGTACTTTAATTGCTGAAGATTTTACTTTGAATGGAAAATTAACAAACTTTATATCCATTGTAAAATCATCGAAAATGATACATTGACCTTTGTCATAAACACCAAATTCTTCATCGGTATATCCTAATATAAAAGCTTTATTTGCAGTTAGAACTGGAAGTAACGAAATATCAGATGAATAATCCGTATTTGTTACCAAATATTTAGTTGGCTGTTCATAGGTTAAAGTATCCTTAACTTGAACATATTCATTTTCTTGATTAAGAATTCGTTCGTATAGTTGATAGCGAATCGTAATCACATAGGAAATAAAATCCTTAATTAAAGGGCTAAGTGAAAAGCTGTTTTCTCAGAAAATTAGATTTAAAGGTTTTATGAGAGAATGGGAATTGAAGAGTTTGGGAGAAATAGGAGAAATAATTACAGGAAAAACACCCAGTACTAAAGATTTAGATTTATGGAATGGAGATATTCAATTTGTAACACCAACAGACATAACAGAGAATAAATATCAACATTCAACGGAACGGACAATTAAGAAGGCTGATAACCTAAAAATTCTTCCTCAAAAGAGCATAATGTTTACTTGTATTGCTTCAATTGGAAAAATGAGTTTATCTCTAAACCCTTGTGTAACAAATCAACAAATAAATTCTGTAATACCTCATTCTTGTTTTGATAGTGAGTTTCTATTTTATGCAATTAAAAATATTTCTGATTATATTAAGTCAACCCAAAGTTCATCAACTCTACCAATTATAAATAAAACTGAATTTTCGAAGTTTAAAATCTTAATTCCATCTATAGACGAACAAACCAAAATCTCCATATTCTTGTCTTCGATAGATGCAAAAATTGAAACCGAGAAAAGTATTTTAGATAAATACCATTGTCAAAAACAATATCTGTTGCAGAACCTATTTATATAAACAGGTTCTGCAACAGGTTCTTTTTTTGTATCTCATATTTTTTTAATAACGTCTTTTCAATCTTTATTTTCTCATCAATTGATGATAGTAATTTCTCAATTTTACCTTGTTCATCAAGTGATGGACAAAAAATTAATGATTCTCCATAATCTTTGAAATAGATATGTGGAATCCCAGAGCCAACTTTGTATTTCTCAAAGTTAAAAAATTTTAAACAGAAAAAAATATACTTCAAATTAACATCTGGTTTTACAGTTAAATAGTTCAAAGTACCAATAACCGAAAACTTATCCGATGCGTATTGAACCTTTCCAACTCCAGAACCATCTTTTATTATTAAAACGGCATCTTCATTAATTTGTGGATTTTCCGTAAATGCAATAACACCTGTAGCTCCATAAACTGGATAAACTCCATTTTTATCAATTACATTCGATTCTGTTAATGATGATGAATAACAAGAGACGCAATCACTTAATTTTTTATTCGGCACTTGCTTTAGAATTAGTTTCTGACAAAGCCCTTTAATTAAGGTTTCTAATTGTCCAATTATTTTGTTTTGGGTTTGAATTCTTTTGTCAACAAGCGACAGAAATGTTGAGATTTTTTCCTGTTCTTGGATTGAAGGAGAACTAAATTTTGTTGATTTCAGAACATTATTATACAACCGTTGAATTGTTCCACCTTCCGTATTGTATTTCACTATTTGTAGAATATAATACAAAAATTCATTTGTGATATTTTTATTATCATTATCAATCCAAACAATATTAGAATCTTGAAAGTAAGCGTCGTTTCCATCATAGACAACTGTTCTCCCGATTGTTCCTGCCGCAGAAATTAAAATATCTCCTTTTTTAGGAAATGAAAATCGCTTTCTATAATCCAAATATAATTCCTTTGAAATAAATGCATCAGCTTCTTTTCCAAATGAACCAATTTTAAAAAATGGAATATCACCCATTGGTTCAGTTTCATCATTAAAGATTCTTCTACACATTTTCACATCACCAATCTCCCCCAACTTCTTAGTTTCCCACTCCTCAGTAAACTCAGGAAATCTCAAATTTGGGAACTTAGTTCCAAATCCATCTGGGGGATAAAGTGTCCTTAATTGCTTTCCTTTGAGATTTTAAAAAAATAATATAATGAATGAACAAAAACAACTCTCAGAAGTAATCAATCTATGGAAAATAGACAAAAAGCAGTATGTAAAAAAGTCAAGTTTCTCTGCATATACGCTATTAATAGAAAACCATCTACTGCCTATTTTCGGGGATAAATGTGCCGTTGAAGAAGTGGATGTACAAAATTTTGTTTTCCAAAAATTGGCAGCAGGATTAAGTCATAAAACAATTAAAGATATTTTAATTGTTTTGAAAATGGTTCTCAAATTCGGAGCAAAAAACAAATGGTTGGACTATACTCCATTTGATATTCAGTTTCCTACTGAGCGTGAAAAGCATAATATCGAAGTGCTTACCAAAACTGACCAGAAAAAAATTATGAACTATATACAAGAGCATTTTACATTTAGAAATTTAGGTATTTACATATGTCTGAGTGCTGGTATGCGCATCGGAGAACTATGTGCTTTAACTTGGGAAGATATCGATACAGACAATGGAGTAATCAGCGTTAATCGTACAATTCAACGTATATATGTTATAGAAGATGGGAATAGAAGAACAGAACTCATTCTTGATACACCTAAAACAAAAAATTCTATTCGTGAGATTCCAATAAGTAAGGATTTATTACGAATACTCAAACCATTTAAAAAGATAGTTAATCCCTCGTTCTTTGTATTGACAAACGATGCCAAACCCACGGAGCCAAGAACCTATAGAAGCTATTACAAGAACTTAATGAAGGAATTAAAAATGCCTGAACTTAAATTTCACGGGTTACGACACAGCTTCGCTACCCGATGTATTGAAAGTAATTGTGATTACAAAACAGTTAGTGTTTTATTGGGGCACTCAAATATAAGTACAACATTAAATTTATATGTTCATCCAAATATGGAACAAAAGAAGAAAGCCATTGAACAAATGTTTAAAGCTTTGAGGTAAGTTTATATTATGAATTAGGAGGTACTAATGAATTGAGATCACTTTATTTTGTTAAATTTGTGTAGATAAAAAAAAACACGGTTAACTCCTAATTCATAATTATTTTGAGCAAACAGTCTGAGCAAATTTTAGAAGAACAACTCCTTATCCAATTACAAAAATTGGGATATAAATATATTACTATAGCTGATGAAAAATCTTTGTTGGCAAACCTTAAAACGCAATTAGAAAAGCACAATCATATACAATTTAGCGAGAGTGAATTTGAAAAAGTATTAAACATTCTCAATAAGGGATCTGTCTTTGAAAAAGCCAAGGTATTAAGAGAAAAGAAGCATCATATCATTAGAGATAATGGTGATAATCTATATTTTGAATTTCTTAATGTGGAACAGTGGTGTCAAAATGAATATCAGGTAACCAATCAGATTACACAGGAAGGAAAATATCAAAATCGCTATGATGTTACACTGTTGATAAACGGTTTGCCATTAGTACAAATTGAGTTAAAGCGAAGAGGTTTGGAAATGAAGGAAGCATTCAACCAAATCAACCGCTATCAAAAACATAGTTTCGGAGCAGGCAAAGGCTTGTTTCATTTTGTACAATTATTCGTTATCAGTAACGGCGTAAATACCAAATATTTCAGCAATTTCGGAACACACAAGCAGGAATATCTTCAGACTTTTCACTGGACAGACGAACAGAATAATCCACTCAACAACATACTGAATGGTTTTACGGATACTTTTTTAGAACCTTGTCATATCAGTAAAATGATCTGCAAATACATTGTGCTGAATGAAACCGCAAAGGCTTTAATGGTGCTTCGACCGTATCAGTACTATGCAGTAGAAAATATAATCAAAAAGGTAAAAGAAAATGAAATCCTGAACGGTTATAATATTGAAAAAAACGGATATATTTGGCATACAACAGGAAGTGGTAAAACTTTAACTAGTTTTAAAGCTAGTCAGATTTTATCTAATATTCCAGCCATTAAAAAGGTGGTTTTTGTGGTGGATAGGAAAGATTTAGATTATCAAACCAATCAGGAATATGATAATTTCAGTAAAGGTTCTGTTAGTTCTGCTACTAATACAGATGATTTAGTTCGAAAATTTAATGATCCGAATGTTCGAATAATTGTTACAACTATTCAGAAACTGAATAATGCGATTTCAATCAGAAATTTAGGTAAAATGAAAGCTATTCAGAATGAAAGAATGGTCTTTATTTTTGATGAATGTCACCGCTCGCAATTTGGTGATACGCATAAAAACATAGTAAATTATTTCACTAACATTCAGTTGTTTGGTTTTACAGGCACACCAATTTTAGAAAAGAATTCTGACGGAATGAAAACCACAGCAAGTCTTTTTGGAAAGTGTCTGCATAAATATGTAATTACTGATGCCATACGTGACGAAAATGTGTTAAAATTTTCGGTTGAATACATTCAGACCTTTAAGCAAAAAGAACATATCATTGATTTAAAAGTGGAGCAAATCAACGAAACAGAAGTCTTTGAAGCCCCTCAACGTAAAGAAGCAATCGTAGATTATATCATTCAGCATCATGATCGGAAAACACAAAACAAGAAATTTTGTGCGATGATGTGTGTACAAGATATTGATTCGGTTATTCAATACTATGAAATTTTTAAACGTAAAAAATTAAATGGGGAGCATAATCTTAAAATAACAACTATTTTCAGTTTTGCTCAGAATGAAGAAGAAATGGAAGAACAAGTAGCTGCTCAAATCAATATGGCTGCTGAACCTCAAACTGAATACGGATATAAACCACACCGTAGAGAGTTATTGGAAAATTATGTTGAAGATTTTAATGAGATGTTTGGTGAAAAGCAAAATATCAAAGACAACGAAGGATATTACAATTATTACAATGCCGTAGCTAAAAAATCGAAACACCCAAAACACGAAGCGGATATTCTTTTGGTAGCAAATATGTTTTTAACAGGATTTGATAGTAAAAATCTAAACACCTTATATGTTGATAAAAACCTTCAATACCATGGATTAATCCAAGCATTTAGCCGAACCAACCGTATATTGGATAAGAACAAAACGCAAGGAAATATTGTTTGTTTCAGAAATTTAAAAGATAAAACAGACGAAGCGATTGCTTTGTTCAGTAATAAAGAAGCGATTGATGAAATTATAGTTGAACCTTATGAGATTTATGTCGATAAATTTAATGAAGCCACACAAAAACTATTAGAAATCGTTCCAGAAATTGCATCTGTTGATGGATTATATTCAGAAGAAGATAAATTACAGTTTATCTTAGCTTTTCGTGCTTTGATGCGTCTACACAAGAAGATGAGCCATTATACCGAATTTACTTGGGATGATTTGCAGATCGAAGAGCAACTATTTGCAGATTACACGAGTAAGTATTTGGATCTAAAAGATAAATTAGGAACAGAACCATCGCCCGAAAAAACATCTATCCTCAACGATATTGATTTTGAATTGGAATTGATAAGACGCGATACAATTAATGTAACATATATCATTCAATTGTTGGTCAAATTCAAATCCAAACACAGCGGGAAAGATAAAGAAAGCATTGAAAAAGAGATTACCAACTTATTGAACACCGAGGTTTCATTACGAAGTAAAAGAGAATTAATTGATAAATTTATTCAAGAGAGCTTACCAAATATTGAAGATACAGATACTATTCCTGAAGAGTTTGAAAAATTCTGGAATGTAGAGCAAGAAAAGGCACTCGAAGAGTTGATAGATACAGAGAACTTACACCACGACAAAACGGAAAAGCTTATCGAAAACTATCTTTTCTCAGAAAGAGAACCATTAAGAGATGAACTTTTAAGTCTAAGAAAAGATGGAAAACCTAGCGTTTTGAAATTCAAAGAAACAGGAGATCGTATTTTGAATAAAATTTTAGATTTTGTAGACACTTTTGTTAACGGAATGTCTGGTAATTAATGTGTTATATATGTTTTGTGAAAATAAAAAATATTTAAGAGTGATAATTAAAGGATAGATAAATTGAAGCCTATCCTTTAATTTTTTCGTATATTTGCTATGAGCTAACGGAAACACGTTGAAAAACAAAGCAATAAGCACCGTTACCAAATCGTTACCTGACTTCCTTGATTATCTCTATAAAAGCCTTGTGTTCAACCGATACAGCTTTTTTCTGAAAACTTTAAAATAAAAAAGCCAATTCATATAAAAAGCGAAACGATAAAACAACTGGATTTATCCTTCATTTCGAAGCCGGTACTTTTTAATGAGAAAATACACTCCACTTAAAATCAAAAGTGCATAACAAACCAAATCAGCATGTCCATAGCTGAAAAAATCAAACAAATTCAATACAAGTCCCA
Organism: Myroides sp. 1354; assembly: GCF_030324495.1. Taxonomy (GTDB): domain Bacteria; phylum Bacteroidota; class Bacteroidia; order Flavobacteriales; family Flavobacteriaceae; genus Flavobacterium. The sequence goes on from NZ_JACAGN010000007.1 coordinate 173,157, forward strand.
TTGTGGTTAATAGAACTAATCCTTTAACTAACTTATCCATGTTTACAAAATTTGAAATAACTTCCCCTTTACCTGAAATAATTTCTATCCTAGTATACTAGGTCCATTTCTTCTGCTTCTAACTAAAAAGCATTGAACTAATTTCCTCTAATACAACAAAAAACATTCCACTTTTTTTAATCTTTCCACCATCTAACCTTTTCATTCTTATGTTTTTAAAAACTTTAAGGCAATTATTGCATACTTAATCCAAAGTATATCAGAAAAAAATTAATATTAATTCAGAAAAATACACAAAATGAAATCTTTTCACCCTATTACTTAAAATAATCCAGTCAGTAAAAAATATTCTACTTCTATGCTATTTTCTATATTTAGTTCATAAAGACTTCCTTTTTTCTTTTCTAAGATCAAACCAGGGCATTTTACTGTATACCAGTTAATTTCCGTTTAGCATTCATATCTTTATTTGATTTTTGTAATTTTGCATACACTCAAGATAAAACACTATGAGCAAAGATTTAGAAACCATAGCCGATTATTACAAAGAGCGATCATCATCTTCTCTTTCGCGTAACTATGCCTTTAGCATCAATGAATATAAAACGGGTACTTCGCATTTTAATATTAATATGCGCAAATATTGCAGTTTTACAACACCTTATAATCGCCGTGATTTCTATAAAGTTGGATTAATCATCGGCCGTGGAGAATTGCATTATGGCTCACATTCCATCACCATTGATCGACCTGCTCTATTTTTACCTTGTCCAACAACACCGTATTCTTGGACCTGTATTGAGAAACAACAAGAAGGGTATTTTTGCTTGTTCAACCATGAGTTTTTTACAGAAAACAGAAGTTTAGAATCCTTTAAAAAAACGTCTTTATTCAAAGAATGGGGCAAACCTTTAATCTTTTTAACTCCTGCTCAATTAGAGATTGCTCATTTGTATTTTCAACAAATGTACACCATGGCCCAGTCGAACTACCCTTTAAAATATGAGGTTATTCGCAATTTATTGGCTTTATTATTACATCAGGCGCTTCAATTAAAAGTAGAAGATATCGCCCTAGAGGAACAAAGTGCATCAATGCGACTATTTCGCCTTTTTGACCAGTTATTAAACAAACAGTTTCCTTTGGATTCTCCCGCTTATCCTCTTGCTTTGAGACGTCCTATTGACTATGCCAATAAACTCAATGTGCATGTCAACCACTTAAATTCCTCCATCAAATCTGCAACGGGAAAAACAACCTCCCAGCATATTACAGATCGCATTTTACTAGAAGCTAAAAACTTGTTGATGAACACCGATTGGGATATTGCACAAGTGGGTTATACCCTAGGCTTTGATCAACCTTCTCATTTTACTCATTTCTTTAAAAAACACATGGAACAAACTCCTTTACAGTTTAGAAATCAAAATTAAAATTCTTTGATTTTTACAATTATACCTTTGTCTTTTTTAAGATAGCTCCTGGCTTGTTCTTTTACTTTTGTAGTCGTAAAACAACAATTCACTTTATGCTTAGAGAAGCTACAAACCAAAGAAAAAAGCTAGCTACTATTCTCGCTTTTAGTTCAATTCCCTTATCTGGATTTGTAACGGATATCTACCTACCTTCCTTTCCTTCTATGGCTAATGATTTAGCGATTACAGAAAAGGAAGTACAACTTACCCTCACGTGTTACTTACTGAGTTATGGTATTTCACAACTCTTTGTCGGCAGTATGCTAGATAGTATTGGTCGTTATAAGCCCCGTTTAATCGCCTTACTTTTTATCGCTTTATCCAGTACGTTAATCGCTTTCACCAATGATATTTTCTTGATTTGTCTGTTGCGCATTGTTCAAGGAATTGCAATTTCCATCTTAGTCGTTGCAACACGAGCCATTTTCATGGATATATACGAAGAGAAACAACGCATCCATTACCTCAGCTACTTTACAGTAGTTTGGTCTTGTGGTCCGATTCTAGCGCCTTTCTTGGGGGGATACCTCGATGCGCTGTTTTCATGGCATGCCAATTTTTATTTTCTCTCTCTGTACGCTATAGTGCTCTTTATTCTAGACGTATTGATTAGTGGAGAAAGTATTCCAGAGAAAAAGAAATTCAACCTAAGTCAGACCCTACAAGTGTATCAAACGATGTTGAGCAACAAAAACTTTATTACAGGCATCTTTATCCTAGGAATGAGTTATTCTATCGTTATGGTCTTTAATATTGCAGGTCCATTTTTAATTGAAAATACTTTTAACCAAAATTCAATTGTTATCGGATATTGTACTTTATTATTGGGATTCTCTTGGATGTTAGGAGGAATTATTGGTAAAAAGAGAATGCACATTCCCTTTAAACAGCGCATTACCCGTCCTGTTTACATTCAATTGGGATTGATTCTTCTTCTCCTTGGAGCTAGTTATTACATAGAAAACTTATACCTTTTGATGATTGGTTTATTTTTAGTACACATTTGTTCAGGTACTATATTCAATAATTTTTTCACCTCAACAATGCTGTATTTTCCCAATAATTCAGGTACAGCAGGAGGATTAATGGGGGGATTAACCTATGTTATCACCTCACTGACTAGTTTTATTATTTCATCGTCAGGAGCAATCGACACGCAATTTCAGTTGAGCACACGGTATACTACCTTGATTATCTGTCTTTTAATTTTGATTTTATACATGGTCCAACTCAATAAAAAAACACAATAGTCTGACGGAAAAAAGAAGTCATTTTCCGACGAAATATGTACCTTTGCCGCCGCTTCCCTTTATTTGAGGAAAGCGGTTTTTTCGTCTAAATAATTCGTATTGCCTATTATGGGACTCAATAATAAGTTTCTAGGTTTTTCAGCAGCTATTTTTGCTGCAGCACTTTGGGGTGTATCAGGAGCATTTGCTCAGTTCTTGTTCAATGAGAAAAATTTCAATGCCGAATGGCTAGTTACCGTTCGCCTCCTCATATCAGGGAGCATTATGCTATCCTTAGGTATCTTAAAAGGAGACAAAGATGTATGGCATATCTGGAAGAACAAAAAATACGCCTCCCAATTGGTTGTATTTAGCTTTTTGGGCATGCTATTAGTGCAATACTCTTATTTTATTACCATCTTTCACTCTAACGCAGCTACTGCAACCGTACTTCAATATATTGGTCCTGTTTTTATTGCTATTTATCTGGCGCTTCGCTTGAGAAAATGGCCAAAACCCATCGAAATACTAGCAATTGGCTTGGCTATGTTGGGTACGTTTTTACTCGTTACACACGGAGACATCAATAGTTTAACCATTACCCCTACCGCTTTAGTATGGGGAATCATTTCCGCCATTGCCCTAGCCGCTTATACGATTTTACCTGTGCATTTATTGAAAGAGTATAGCCCCATCGTTATTATTGGATGGAGTATGCTTATTGCAGGTACGGGAATGGCTATTGTCTACCCTCCTACGCACTTTCCTGGAATATGGGACATGGAAACCTTCTGGGCTGTTGCATTTATCATCCTATTTGGTACACTAATTTCGTTTTATATCTTCTTAGATGCTATCAATAATATTGGTCCTCAACGCGCAAGTTTACTCGCCTGTGCAGAACCTTTATCCGCAACTTTAATCGCCGTTTTTTACTTTGGGGTACAGTTTGAATTCCTCGATTGGTTAGGAAGTAGTTGTATTATTTTCACCATTCTATTATTGACCAAAATAAAGAAGAAAGAAATTCCAGAAAATTAATGCCAATAGCGTCGAATCAACATAAAAACACGCTGTTGAATTAAAAACACCCAAGGGGTTTTTAAAATCAAAATTCCCCCGCAAATCAAAATGAAACCAACGCGAACAACTAAGGTTAGAAAATAGCTGTGATTGAGTATGGGAATATAAAAACCGAGGCCCAATATCAAGAGCATGCAACCCAATAATTTACCGAATTGAAGGTCAAAAGGCCACAGTTTCATTTTGAGGTAAATGTAAAGGACCTTTCCTAAATTAAATAAGGTTAAACTGATTAATGAAGCTAGTCCAACGCCCAATATACCATAGGTTGTTTGGGTTAAAAACCAAAGGTTCATCCCTACATTCAGTACCATTAGAAAAAGAATGGAGATGAGATTAAAGCGATAGTATTTGGAATAGGAGATAATTTCTGAATTAAACCCTGTTGCCATATTGATTACCCCATTCACCCCCAACAAATAGATAATAGGAATAGAAGGGGCTAACTTTTCGTAGGTTGGCAATAAGCGAAATAAAGGATCAATTCCCACAGCGACACAAGAAAACAACAGCATCCCGATAAAAAACATGACACGGGCCACTTCTTTATATTTTTCATTGAGTTTTTTGAGTTGTACGTTTTTAATTAAATCCGAAATTACAGGAGCATATAAGGCGAAAACGCCCGTTGCGGGAATAGCCAATGTTGAAGCTAAAGTAACGCCAATATTATAGGTTCCATTGGCTTCATATGAAATAAAATACGGAATCATTAAAGAATCCACGCGAAAGGCAAAGAAAGAACCAAAACTACCCGCAAAGGCAAATAAGCTATAAGCGTAATAGTCCTTTTTCTTTACTTTGTCGAATAAATCATCGTAGTTTTTACTCAGGTGATAGGGATACATTTTATAGATGTAGACGCCTATTACCGCTGTAATTAAACCGTAACTTACAATATAGAGCACCAAACCTTGATCAATTGTCGTTGTCGTATAAAGCGCCAATAAAAAAATACTAGGCAAGGTAATTTTGGGAATAATTTTCTCAAAAAACGTTGGAAAGGATATTTTCTGCAAATTGGTCGCTTGTCGACGGAACAGTTCAATATAAGCCATGGCTAAAGCTAGAGGAAAGGCAAAAGCTAGGTATTTAAAGGAAGTATCGGTATAAAAAAATCGAATAACCACCAATAAAAGACCTACCCATCCCGCTAATTTCGCAAGGGAAATCAAGCTATAACTAAATAGTTTCTGCTGTAATCTCTCCGTTAACTGAGGGTAAAAATTAATCAAGGCATGCGTGCTTCCCAAGACAATAATAGGGTACATGATTTGAGCACAAGCATCAACAAATCGAATAATTCCAAGCATCTCTTTGTCTTGAGGATAAATCAAAATCGTTGAAACAACGCCAATCAATACGCCTAAATAGTTAATTAGCGTAAATAAAAAAGCTTGTTTGGTTGAAATACCATTCCCCATTGTACTTATTCCTTGATTCGTTTCTACAAATATACTGGCTATTCGATGCTTAACTACATTTTTTTATATTTTTGTGTGTTTGGATGCCCAAAGTTTCGATTTCCAAAAAGGCTTCCCTTGTAAATTTTCTATTTCATGAAGTATATTATCCTTATTCCCGCTTACAATGAAGCCTCTTATATTGCGAAGACCTTACAAAGTTTAGCGGATCAAACCTTACTTCCTGAATGGGTATTGATCATTAACGATGGATCAACGGATCAAACGGCTGCGATTGTAGAATCATATACAGCCCAACACCCTTGGATGCAATTAATCACTAAGGATTCAGCCGCTATTCACTTGCCGGGAAGTAAAGTCATTCAAGCCTTTAATTATGGATTATCCTTTTTGCCTGAATCAATTACCTATGATTTTATCGTCAAATTGGATGCTGACTTAATTCTTCCTTCGGATTATTTTGCCCACATTGCACGTGAATTTAAGCATAATTCCAAGCTCGGTATGGCTGGAGGTGTGGCCCTTATCGAAAAAAACAATACCTGGATTATCGAAAACCTAACCGACAAAGATCATATTCGCGGGGCTTTTAAAGCCTATCGCAAGACGTGTTTTCAACAAATTGGCGGACTCCAACCGGCTATGGGATGGGATACGGTAGATGAATTACTCTGTCGTTACTACAAGTGGGAGATTCTTGTTCGTCAAGATTTGCAAATTAAACACCTGAAACCAACGGGGGCTCAGTATGACAAAAGCGCACGTTACAAACAAGGAGAAGCTTTTTACCGCTTACATTACGGTTTTTTAATTACACTTATCGCCAGTGTAAAACTCGCCTCCAAAAAAGGTAAACCGCTGTTATTTCTAGATTATATCAAAGGATACTTTCAAGCTAAAACGAGAAAAGAACCTTATTTAGTGACAACAGAACAAGGAAAATTTATCCGCCACTATCGCTGGACGAAAATAAAGTCTAAGTTGTTTTAATACATTTTTGAACTTATAAACCTAAAAAATCATTTGTAATTGGTAATTTAGCCGATATTTATTTTTTATGATAAAAACTGGATTAACAAATATTGGTCAATACTTTATTATGCTAAAGGAAATCTTTAGTAAAATGACTAAATGGAAAGTAATGAAGGAGCTAATATTCAAAGAAATAGACGATTTAATCATCGGTTCTTTGGGGATTGTTTGCTTCTTATCTTTTTTCGTTGGAGGTGTTGTTGCGATTCAAACAGCCTTAAACTTAACCAATCCTTTAATTCCTAAATATCTTATTGGATTTGCAACGAGACAATCCGTTGTATTAGAATTTGCCCCTACTTTTATCTCCATTATTATGGCGGGAAAAATGGGATCTTTTATCACATCGAGTATTGGAACCATGCGCGTTACAGAACAAATTGACGCTTTAGAAGTGATGGGAGTTAGTTCACTCAACTACCTTGTATTTCCAAAAATGGTCGCGGTTCTTTTATATCCTTTTGTTATTGGTATCAGTATGTTCTTGGGTATTTTAGGCGGATGGTTTGGTGGTGTAATGGGAAACTTCGTAACTTCTGAACAATTTATTGTTGGTTTACAAGATACCTTCATTCCCTTTCACATTACATATGCCTTTATCAAAACGACCTTATTTGGTTTCTTATTAGCAACAATTCCTTCTTACTTTGGTTACTACATGAAAGGTGGTGCATTAGAAGTGGGTAAAGCGAGTACAACAGCCTTCGTATGGACGAGTGTGGCTATTATCCTTACAAACTATATACTAACCTCTCTCCTTTTAAGTAATTAACAAGATGATTAAAGTAACAAACATAGAAAAGTCTTTTAATGGCACTAAGGTTTTGAAGGGAATTACCACCACATTTGAAACTGGAAAAACCAATTTAATCATAGGACAAAGTGGTTCAGGAAAAACTGTTTTCTTGAAAACACTTTTGGGTATTCACGCCCATGATAATGGTCAAATCCTTTTTGATGGACGAGATTATGCGGATATGAATAAACATCAACGCAGAGATTTACGCACGGAAATTGGAATGGTATTTCAAGGAAGTGCTCTTTTTGATTCCATGACTGTGGAAGAAAACATCGCCTTTCCTATGCGTATGTTTACCAACAAAAGCGATAAAGAAATCATGCATCGCGTGAATGAGGTAATTGATCGCGTAAAATTAATCAATGCCAATAAAAAGAAACCTTCAGAAATATCGGGAGGAATGCAAAAAAGGGTAGCAATTGCTCGTGCCATTGTAAATAACCCGAAATATTTATTCTGTGATGAGCCCAACTCTGGACTAGATCCTAAAACGGCTATCGTCATTGATAACCTGATTCAAGAGATTACACACGAATACGACATTACAACGGTAATCAATACACATGATATGAACTCTGTATTAGAAATTGGAGAACACATCGTATTCTTAAAGAATGGTGTATTAGCTTGGTCGGGAAACAACAAGGAAATTATCCAAACAGACAATGAAGATGTTGTGGATTTCGTTTATTCTTCTGAACTCTTTCAGATGGTTCGAGATGCCATGAGACACATTGGTTCTACTAAAAAATAAAAAAAGCCGAAGCAAATGCTTCGGCTTTTTTTATAGTAAGGGGTTTTGTTGTTTGGTGTTTGGTGTTGGGTGCTTGTTGTTGGGTGTTGGGTGAGATAGATGGTGAAATCGAAACGCAGTGCAAATCGTAACGTAGTGAAGATTCATCGAACACCAAACACCAATATAAACTTGGTGAGATAGATGGTGAGATTTGTTTAAAGAAAATACCTTCTTATTTTAGAAAAATCTACCGATACCTCATAACAGATCACTGATAACTTTTTGTTTGGTGAGATTTGTTTAAAGAAAATACCTTCTTATTTTAGAAAAATCTACCGATACCTCATAACCGTTCACTGATAACTTCTTGTTTTAGATTAAGTATATTCCATATCCAAAGGAGTAACTTTGAGTATAAATAAAAAGGATATGAAAACAAAAAATATTGAACAAATCGTATCACCAAGACCTGCGCATTTTGTAGGAGATGGTTTTAGAGTACACAATTTTATTCCAGGTGTACCGGGCATGAGCATGCAGCGCATGGATCCCTTTATTATGTTTGACTACAACTCCAAATACCACTTCGGACCGAGTGAAATTCCAAGAGGGGTTGGTGTTCATCCCCACAAAGGTTTTGAAACGGTTACAATCGCATACAAAGGACGTGTAGAGCACGGGGATAGTAGCGGTGGTGGTGGAATCATAGGTGAAGGAGATGTACAATGGATGACAGCAGCATCAGGTGTATTGCACAAAGAGTTTCACGAAACAGAATGGAGTAAAACAGGAGGAGCATTCCAAATGGTTCAATTATGGGTAAATCTACCTGCTGAAGCTAAAAAAGGTAAACCCCAATATCAAGCCATTGAAAATGCACAAATGCCCCATTATACGCTAGCAGATGGTCTCGGATTTATTGAAGTAATTGCAGGTGAATATCAAGGTGTTCAAGGTCCTGCTACAACCTTCACTCCAATTCATATGTCTAACTTAAAAGCTCAAACTGGCGCACAAGTTACCTACGAATTTCCTACAACCTATACTACATTGTTATTGGTTATAGAAGGCAGTATCAAAGTAAACGGAACTGACGTACAAACAGATCACGTAGCGGTAATGGCTCATGATGGAGAGCAATTTACCGTAGAAGTAAACGAAGATGCTGTTGTTTTAGTTCTTGCGGGTCTTCCAATCAAAGAACCCATTGCCCATTATGGTCCCTTTGTGATGAATACACAAGAAGAATTGCTACAAGCTTTCGACGATTTTAATACAGGTAAATTCGGAACTTGGAATTAATGATAACGAAAAGGTGTTGCTGAGCAACACCTTTTTTTATGTGTTTTATTTTCTCAGTTTGTGAATTCTTTTACTTTTGCAAATAAAAACTATGCGTAAAAGAATGGCAATAATGGGGTTGCTTTTGGGGTTGTCTATCGGATGTAATTCCAAAAATTCTGACACAGAAGAACAACCTACTTCAGTAAATACTACCGTTGAAAATAAAGAAACAACGAAAACTGAACCTCAAACTCCTGAGCAAGAAGAATTAAAACTCGTAGGTACTAATACGGAGTTATATGCTGCATCAGAAGAAAAGTTGCTGAATATGTTGAATGAAATGGATCAAAAGCGCTTGCAAAAAGCCATTCAAATTGTATCCAATCATGTAGCCGAAACGGTGGATATTTACACTGCAGAAGATGATATTGATTTTGAGAAATGGAATGCCATTTACTTCAAAAAGATAGATGGATTAACATTTACAGGGATTATTCAATTAGCAGAGAAACTATTGATGGAAACAAAAAAAAATACACAGGCAAGTTTACAAGCAGATCTAGCTGACTTAAAAGCTAATCCTGTAGACGACCAAGAAGAATCTTTGTCATATTTGCAAGAAGAACTAAAGAAAGCAAAGAATTTACCTACTACTATTGATACTTATGTATATAATGAGGAATGCTTTCTCTAAAAACCAAAATGATTTAACTATTTTTTTATAGTTTTAAATCAATAATAAAAAACTCCTATTTCAAATAGATGATTTTTTCTTTTTTTATTTGTTAATAAATTAGTTTTTACTTATATTTGAATTATAGATTTAACCGAAAAAGGTAATTCCCTCGTTAAATCTTCCTTCTCTCTTATGAATAAGAGATATACAAGTTAAAATAAATCCCTTGAGGAGAAAAGATAAGTTGAAAAAAGAAAGTGATGTTGTTAAGTGTAAAAAAGAGTTCCAAATAATTTTGGAACTCTTTTTCATTTTATGTCAATAACCCCGCTCTTCTAAGCAAAGCTTCTGGCGTTGGTTCTTGTCCTCTAAATTTTTTATACAACGTCATTGGATGATCCGTTCCTCCTTGTGATAACACATGCTCTTTAAATGCTGTAGCTACTTCTTTATTGAAGATTCCCTTTTCTTTAAAATAAGCAAAAGCATCTGCATCCAATACTTCCGCCCATTTATAGCTGTAATATCCCGAAGAATAACCTCCTTGAAAAATATGAGAGAAAGACGTACTCATCGCATTTTCTGCCACATCTGGATATTGTTGCGTCGCTTTGAATTGTTCCAATTCGAAAGCTTTTAGATTTGTGATTTTTGTAGGATCTTGTCCATGCCACCCCATATCCAACAACCCAAAACTCAATTGTCGAACTGTTGCCATTCCCTCCAAGAAAGAAGCACTTTCTTTTATCTTTTCTACGAATTCCATTGGAATCACTTCACCGGTTTGATAATGTTTTGCAAACAAAGCTAGGGTTTCTTTTTCATAACACCAGTTTTCTAAAATCTGACTTGGCAATTCAACAAAATCCCAATATACATTCGTTCCCGATAAAGACGGATAGGTAGTATTTGCCAACATTCCATGTAGAGCATGACCAAATTCGTGAAACAACGTTGTTACTTCGTTAAACGTTAATAAAGACGGTTTGGTTGCTGTGGGCTTGGTAAAATTACACACAATGGAAATATGAGGTCTTTCATTCACTCCATTTAAGCTATACTGATTTTTAAATGACGTCATCCAAGCCCCATTGCGTTTGCCTTTACGCGGAAAGAAATCGGTATAAAATACAGCGATAAACTCCCCTGTTTCATTCGTTACCTCAAAGGTGCGAACTTCTGCGTGGTATTTCTCGATATCAAAAACTTCAGTAAAGATTAATCCATATAATTTATTCGCCACTTGAAAAGCACCATCCAATACATGCTCCAATTGAAAATACGGTTTTAGGATTTCATCGTCTAAATTAAAGCGCTCTTGTTTTAATTTTTCTGCATAATAGCTGCCATCCCATTTCTCTAAATGATCCAGACCATCTAATTGTTTAGCAAAAGCAGTTAGCTCAGCAAATTCTTCATCTGCCGCTGGTTTTGCTTTCAACAATAAGTCTTGTAAAAAGGCATTTACTTTAGCAGGAGATTGAGCCATGCGTTCTTCTAATACAAAATCAGCATGCGTAGCATAGCCCAAAATATTGGCGCGTTCATGTCTTAATTTAGCGATGTTTAAAACATTTGCTTCGTTATTATACTCGTTTGCTTTAAACGCTTTTGTTCCAGCTGCAATAGCCAATTCTTTGCGCAAAGCCCTATTCTCAGCATAGGTCATAAACGGAATATAACTCGGGTAGTCTAAGGTAAAAATCCACCCTTCCTTGTTTTCTTGTTGTGCCAAAGCATGAGCCTCTTCAATTGCCCCTTCTGGCAATCCTTTTAAATCCTCTTCTTTTGTAATATGCAACTGATAATTATGCGTCTCTGCTAATACATTCTCACCAAACTTTAAAGCAGTCGTTGCCAATTCTGCATCGATTGCTCTTACTTTATTCTTTTGTTCTTCTGAAAGTAAAGCACCATTGCGCACAAAGTTTTTATAATTCTTTGTCAATAACGTCTGTTGCTCTGTTGTCAAATTCAACTGATTCAATTGCTCATAAACCGCCTTTACGCGTAAGAACAATTGTTCATTCAACAAAATATCATTGCTCAATTCGGATAACAAAGGCGCTACTTCTTGTGCAATTTGTTGCATCTCATCGTTGGTTTCTGCGGAATTCAAATTGAAAAAGATACTCGCTAAAACATCCAGGTCCATTCCAGCAAAAGCCAAAGCTTCGATGGTATTTTCAAAAGTTGGCGATGCTGGATTAGCCGTAATAGCCTCGATATCCGCTTTAGACTGTGCAATTGCACGATCAAAAGCAGGTTTATAATCCGAGATTTTTATTTGAGAAAATGGTGCTGTACCATGTTTGGTCGTAAATGGTTTGCTAAAAATAGCCATACTAATCTAATTATTATTTGTTCTATAAAATTACAAATTTAGTAAGGGAATGAAAAATAAGAATCCAAGTCTTAACATCCTCTTACCATAAAAAAAGGGCTCTTAAAGAGCCCTTTTTTGTATCTGTCAAGCTGAAATTAGGCTTGTACTTCTTCTTGTGTTGGCTGAACTGGTAAGTCCGCTTTCGTTAAGAATGAAGTTATTTCCGCATCCATTTCAGCAATTGTTTTCTTAAACAATTCAAATGCTTCAAACTTATAAATCAACAAAGGATCTTTTTGTTCGTGAACCGCTAATTGAACCGATTGTTTCAATTCGTCCATTTTTCTAAGGTGTTTCTTCCATGCCTCATCTAAAATCGACAATACAACGTTTTTCTCGAAATCATCAATCAAACTCATACCTTGTGTGCTATATGCCGTTTCTAGGTTTGTTACAACATTCATTGTTTTCATTCCATCTGTAAATGGTACTACAATACGTTCGAAGTTGTTATCTTGATTTTCGTATACGTTTTTGATTACCTTGAATGCTTCAGCAGCACTGCGTTGTCCTTTTTCACGGTAAGCAGTAAATGCCTTTTCATACAATCTATTTGCTAACGTAACTACGTCGTCTTTATTGAATTGATCTTCTGTCACCACATCGTTAATACCGAAATTGCGGATCATATCCATATCTAGATTTTTGAAGTCATTCGCCATTTTGTTGTTCTCGCTAATACGCTCACATAAATCGTACATCATATTAGCAATATCCACTTTTAGACGATCTCCAAACAACGCGTGTTTTCTACGTTTGTAAATCACCTCACGTTGTGCATTCATTACGTCATCATATTCTAATAAACGCTTACGAATACCGAAGTTGTTCTCTTCTACTTTTTTCTGTGCTCTTTCGATTGATTTAGTCATCATCGAATGTTGGATCACTTCTCCTTCTTCTAATCCCATTCTATCCATAATCTTCGCTACACGCTCTGATCCGAATAAACGCATTAAGTTATCCTCTAAAGACACATAGAATTGAGAACTTCCTGGATCTCCTTGACGTCCTGCACGACCTCTTAACTGACGGTCAACACGTCTTGAATCGTGACGCTCTGTACCAATAATTGCTAAACCTCCTTTGTCTTTTACCTCTTGAGAAAGTTTAATATCCGTACCACGACCTGCCATATTCGTTGCAATGGTTACAACACCTGGTTTTCCTGCTTCTTCAACGATTTGAGCCTCTTGCTTGTGTAATTTCGCATTCAATACGTTGTGTTGGATACCGCGCATTTTTAACGATCTGCTCAATAACTCAGAAATCTCAACTGAAGTTGTACCGATTAACACCGGACGACCTTCTTGTGATAATTCTACTACATCGTCAATCACCGCTTTGTATTTTTCACGTACTGAACGGTAGATTTTATCTTCTTTATCTTTACGAGCAATTCCTCTGTTTGTTGGAATTTCAACTACGTCTAATTTGTAGATTTGCAAGAACTCTCCTGCTTCTGTGATAGCCGTACCTGTCATACCTCCCAACTTCTTGTACATACGGAAGTAGTTCTGTAAGGTAATCGTTGCAAACGTCTGTGTTGCCGCTTCGATTTTCACGTTTTCTTTTGCCTCAATCGCTTGGTGTAATCCGTCTGAATAACGACGTCCATCCATAATACGACCTGTTTGCTCATCAACGATTAAGATTTTGTTGTCAATTACAACGTATTCTGTATCTTTTTCAAATACAGTATACGCTTTTAACAACTGATTTAACGTGTGAATACGCTCGCTTTTTACACCAAAATCTTGGAATAAACGCTCCTTCGCTACAGCTTCTTCTTCTCTTGATAAGTTTTGACTTTCAATACGTGCCACTTCTGTTCCAATATCTGGTAAAACGAAGAAGTTCTCATCTGTATCTTGTGATAGGAATTTGATTCCATTATCAGTCAATTGCACTTGATTGTTTTTCTCTTCAATCACGAAGTACAACGCTTCATCCACTTTATGCATTTCTCTGTTGTTGTCTTGCATATAGTGATTTTCCGTTTTTTGAAGCAATTGTTTCACCCCTTCTTCACTCAAGAATTTAATTAGGGCTTTATTTTTTGGTAAGCTTCGGTACGCTCTTAACAATAAGAATCCACCTTCTTTTGTATTTCCTTCGCGGATTAATTTTCTCGCATCAGCCAAGAAGTTGTTCGCCAATTTGCGTTGAATTTCAACTAAGTTAGCCACTTTTGGTTTTAACTCGTTGAATTCGTGACGATCTCCTTGAGGAACAGGTCCAGAAATAATCAATGGTGTTCTTGCATCATCTACTAATACTGAATCGACCTCATCGACAATAGCGTAGTTGTGTACACGTTGCACCAATTCTTCTGGTGTATGTGCCATATTATCTCTCAAGTAATCGAAACCAAACTCGTTATTTGTTCCGTATGTGATATCTGCAGCATAAGCTGCTCTTCTTCCTGGAGAGTTAGGTTGGTGATTATCGATACAATCTACTGTCATTCCGTGGAACTCAAACAAAGGAGCTTTCCACTGACTATCCCTTTTTGCAAGGTAGTCATTCACCGTAACTAAGTGTACCCCATTTCCTGTTAAGGCATTTAAGTACAAAGGTAAAGTTGCTACTAATGTTTTCCCTTCCCCTGTTTGCATCTCTGCAATTTTTCCTTGGTGTAATACGATACCTCCGATTAACTGAACGTCGTAGTGAATCATATCCCAAGTAACTTCCTTACCGGCAGCAGACCACTTATTAGCCCAACTTGCTTTTCCGTCAGCAACTGTTACATACGGTTTATTTTGTGAGAATTCCATATCTTTTTCTGAAGCTGTAACCACAACCGTTTCATTTTCTTTAAAACGCTTGGCAGTTTCTTTCACTACAGCAAAAGCTTCTGGTAAGATGTCCATCAATACTTTTTCAGTATTGTCATAAGCTTCTTTCTCTAAACTATCAATACTAGCGTAGATAGCTTCTCTTTTATCGATATCTTGAGTCTTCTCGATTTCTTCTTTGTACGAAGCAATCTTCGCATCTTGACCGGCTCTAGATTGTTGAATTTTCTCTTTAAAATAGATAGTCTTCGCTCTTAATTCGTCATTTGACAAACCAGATAAAGACGATTCATACGTTTTAATTTTTTCAATTAGAGGTTTTATTTCTTTGATATCTCGTTCTGATTTATCGCCGACAAAAACCTTTAATATGGTATTTATAAGACTCATAGGTTTATATATTTTTACTCTTTTTTACTTGCTAAAATAAACAAAAAAAAGCCTTGAAGAAGGCTTTTTTCTATATTAGTACTCATCCTCGTTCCAAAGATAATCTTCGTCCGTAGGATAGTCTGGCCAAATTTCTTCCATAGATTCATAGATTTCTCCTTCATCTTCGATGGATTGTAAGTTTTCTACTACTTCAAGGGGCGCACCTGTTCTAATAGCGTAATCTATCAACTCATCTTTAGTAGCAGGCCATGGAGCATCACTTAAATAAGATGCCAATTCTAATGTCCAATACATCTCTTAACCTTTTTTAAATTTTATTGCAAAAATAAATTTTATTATGAAATAAGCAAGCTTTTTTCATAGTATTTCACTAACATTAAAGAACGTCTTGCTTAATCACAACAAAAAACAGCAGATTTCCATGGTTATTTCAACTTTTCAGGTATCCATTTAATCTCTTCCGCTTGTAAATCAAAAGTCAACTTTCGTGCCAACACAAATAGATAGTCAGAAAGTCGGTTCAAGTACATCAAAACTGTTGCATCAACCCCCTCTTCTAGGTCTAATTGTACTGACAAGCGCTCGGATCGACGACAAACACAACGTGCAATATGACAGAATGACACCGTTGTATGTCCGCCAGGAAGAATAAAATGTGTCATAGGCGCTAAAGGCTCCTCCATGCGATCAATCTCTTCCTCTAAAAAGAGGATTGTCTCTGCTGTTATTTTTGGAATATTCAGGCGTTCTTTTCCATTTTTCAGTATAGCCTTGGCTGGATCTGTTGCTAAAATAGCCCCTAACGTAAAAAGGTGATGCTGAATAGCGAGTAAAGCCTGTTTTTCAAGTTGGGGAATATCCTGATCGCGAATCAAACCAATATAAGAATTTAATTCATCCACCGTGCCATAGGCCTCTATTCGCATATGGTTTTTCGGCACACGTGTACCACCGAATAAAGCAGTACTCCCTTGATCTCCCGTTTTAGTATATATTTTCATTGTTCCCTTTGTAATAATATGTTTTCACTGAAGCAAAATACAATACTTTAGGCACAATTCCATTCTTTGTTTTCTATTTTATTCGCTGGTCACTTTCGATAACTCCATCGCGCAAGCGAATAATGCGATGAGCATGTTCGGCAATATCTTCTTCGTGTGTCACGAGAATAACGGTATTGCCTTTGCGGTGAATCTCATCAAACAACCCCATAATCTCAATCGAAGTTTTGGTATCTAAATTCCCTGTGGGCTCATCAGCCAAAATAATCGAAGGATTATTAACTAAGGCACGAGCGACTGCCACACGTTGTCGTTGTCCTCCTGACAATTGATTGGGATGGTGATCCATGCGATCCCCTAAGCCCACCATATGCAATACATCAGACGCACGTTGATTGCGATCTTCTTTGGATCGTCCAGCGTAAATCATCGGCAAGGCTACATTGTCTAAAGCCGTAGTACGCGGCATTAAATTGAAGGTTTGAAAGACGAAACCGATGTCTTTGTTGCGAATTTCTGCCAATTGATCATCGTCCAATCGACTGACATCTTTGCCATTTAAGCTATAATAGCCTGAAGTAGGCGTATCCAAACAACCTAATATATTCATCAACGTAGACTTACCTGATCCAGAAGGTCCCATCAAAGCGACGTAATCCCCTTTTTCAATTTGCAAATCCACCCCTTTTAAAACCTTGACCGTTTCGGATCCCATTTTAAAATCGCGTTTAATCGCCTTGATATCAATAATTAATTCTTTAGACATAATCTTCGTATTTTCATATAAGTGTGTCGAAGTGCCCTTTTGTTACACGCGCAGCAAGCGAAAAACGCGATCCGGTTGCAGACGCAGTTTAAAATGCTGCTTCAATTGTTCTTTTCGCTTAAAAGCCACTCCAAAATAATAGAAATCTAAAGTTACAATCATTTCCTCTGATGCCACGACTTCTTGCCAATATTTTTCAATAGATGCATCTTTTCCTCTACGATCAATCATCCAAAAAGAATCATTGTGCATCGTTTGCGCAACTTCTTCTATAGCAGGCCACGTTTTTGCATCTGCTCCTTGAAAGAGAATCGCATCATAGCCTTTATTTATATTCCCTTGATAGGGTACTGTGGAAATTGATGTTTTAATATCTTTGGGAATACTACCAGCTAAAGTAGCGAGTTGCTGGGGTTCAAAATACACCAAAAGGCGATTGAAAAATTGTTCTTTCCTAGACTGTCCTTTCCAACGTGCATCAACAGGATAAAGTCCACGCGTCAAGAGATTAAACACAAAAGGCGAATGGGTGCCGTGTTCGTTATAAGCGGAAAACCAAAATTGAAGGTAGTCGAGGATCATGTATTTCGTTCTTATTTACAAAAACAAAAATACGAGAATTAAGGGGTTATACAGAAAGGCCACTTAACTTTTATAATCTAAAGTCGAATATGTCTATTTTCTATCTTTCTCTTTGAATCATGTACTTTTTACTATTACCAAGCTTTACTATTAAAACTACCTAGTTCCCCCTAAATAAAAAATACCAGAGTAGTTAAACTCTGATATTTTTTAATATTTGTAGTGATAATATGTCTAATTATCTGAAGAGATAGCTGGTATTAGTCCAGTGCAATTTGATATATTTGAAACACTATATGCATGTAATGACAAATATCCGTTACCATTCTGATCAATATCTGTCGGATATAATTGAGACAACTCCAGAGATCTTTGGTAAGCCCCTGCTTCTGTATACATACCATATTCTGTATAACTTGTAGTATAACTTGTCGGATTGTGATTTACCCATTTCGTTCTATCAACATCAAATCTATAACAAGTTTTTATTAGATGAATAATTTGGTCATCTTTAATAATTTCACCTGAATTAGCAAACGTTCCTAATGACAGCGTCAATGCTAATCCTAACAATAATTTCTTCATACTCTATAATTTTAAAATTGGTTATCCTAAATATAAATATCGTTAATTTAACAAAAAAATAAACAATCAATAATTAACATAATGTACAGTTTTTATACACCTATTCTAAAAAACATAAATACACAAAAACAACGATAGAAGTATGAATGACATTACTCGATTATGTAACAATAAAAAAAGCTGAGGAGAATGCTTGTTGAAGTAAAAGACAAATCCTTTCCTTTTAAATTGACTAAACTTTTTGTTTAGAAATCCGATAAGTGGAACCTGATTTAGGAAATGCGACCTCTCTCACTGAGTTACTATCTTAGTGTTCGATCAATCTTCAGTACGTTTTGATTTCTCCTAGGTCAAGGCGGCATAGGAGTCGAAAACTTGGTTATACTAAGATATTTTTACTGTTCTCAACTTTTATATCTGATCCGAGAAGGCTCCTTGAAGTATTTCAATAAAAACCAACTTGTCTAAAACATCAGTATCACCTAGAAACTTTGAAAGAAAATAAAGTAGATACTTTGCTTATCTAAAAAGAAATGAACAAGTAAGAGATTTAATGGTACCGCCTAAGGGATAGGTGTTTGCAATAACAACAAGACTTGTGGTATTATGCTTTCAAAAGAAGTCGTAAATGTCTGTGCTAGTTTTATCTATTACACTAACTTAAAAATGTGTTGGAAGTTTGTTGTGTCGAATCCAAACTATCGCAAATCAGGCATAAAAAGCCCTAGTTTCGCTTATCCATACACTCGGAAATATTTCTAAATCAAAAGATTTTAAAGCCGCTTATATTAACCTTAAAAACACTTCATGAATTAATCAATTTTCGAATTATCAATACATTAAAGGATCTCTATATCCTACAGAAAGGATTAGAATATAACAGGCTGTCTAAAAAGACAGCCTGTTTTTTATTAATTAAAATTAAAACATTTAGTTATTGATACTTCTTGAGGTTGGCTAACTGGTAAACTCCATCCTGTTCCAGTGGTCCAATTTAGTATTGGAGAATAATTAAAACTATCTTTAAAATCTTCTGATTCAACTATAGCTTCATCAAATGTGCCATAAAAATTCATTTCATGGTATGTTTTAGAACTCGCAACTGCTTGGAAATTGGAATAGTAAATGGCATCAAATCGCAACAGATAACATTTTTTAGTAGTTTGCTCTAGTCTCTCATCTTTAACAATTTCACCTGAATTAGCAAACGTTCCTAATGACAGCGTCAATGCTAATCCTAACAATAATTTTTTCATACTATATAATTTTAAAATTGGTTATCCTAAATATAGATATCGTTAATTTAACAAAAAAATAAACAATCAATAATTAACATAATGTACAGTTTTTATACACCTATTCTTTTAGAATAGTAAAAAAACAACGATAGAAGTATGAATGACATTACTCGATTATGTAACAATAAAAAAAAGCTGAGGAGAATGTTTGTAGAAGTAAAAGACAAATCCTTTCCTTTTAAATTGACTAAACTTTTTGTTTAGAAATCCGATAATCGAAACCTGATTTAGGAAATGCGACCTATCTCACCGAGTTACTATTTTATTTTAGTGTTCGATGAATCTTCACTACGCTTTGATTTCTCCTGCGTGAGGACATACAAGCCGAAAACTTGACTGTAATCCGATATTTTTTATGTATCGCTATTTCAGGACGGGACTGACACTATAATAAAAAAAACCACGCAGTGAATAATGAAGTAGGGTTTTGAATATGAGAAGTTGGTGAAGCAGAATGAAATAAATTAACATTTAATTAACAATAATTATATAAATATCTATTGTTTAGCAAAATTGCAAAATTCCTTATATTTAGACGATTTAACAAGCATTATTGGTTAAAAAAGAATAAATAAACCACATATTTACTTAAATATTTTTTCTTTGCTTATTGTAAGTTAATTTTATTTAACTAAATTTATACTACTGTAATATCTTTTTAAAAACTAGTCCGGAATATTTTAGGAGATAGGGTAGTAAGTTTTACTTATAGAAAGTAGAATTAAAAAATAATTACCAATTTTAATTTTAAATTATGAAGAAAATTTTATTTATGTTATTGACTTTGTCATTAACACTTGCTTCTTGTAGTTCGGATTCAGTTAATACTAACGATGGAAATCCAACTTCACAAACAACATTAGAGGTTAATGGCAATTTAAAAGCCCTTAGAAAAAAGGCTTTAGCTGATCTTAACCAAGGAGGTAGAATTTATTATTATGCCGAAAAAGGGGCTGTTTTTTATACAAAAAGTAGATCTAATATTGTAATTCCGCCTCATTCAATTAAAACAAAGCACGGTGAGGATATTAATGGAATTTTAGACATTGATTATATAGAGATTTTTGAGAGAAGCAAGATGGTGTTAGCTAATACGCCAACAATGGCTTTAATTAATCAACAAAAAGAATTGTTGATTACAGGTGGTGAGTTTTATATAGATATTAGATATCAAAGAGAGCAAGTAGAAATAGTGAGCCCTATTAAAGTAAATATTGATACAAGAAACTCAGATGCAGATCCTAGAGGTATGGTTTTATGGAATGGAGATATTGATGAAAATGATAATTTAACTTGGCAACCTGCAGATTCAAATGATTTAACTTTTGAAAATGATGGAGAAACCTTTACTAATGAGAGAGAAAGAGAACCAATGTATGATATATTAATTAAGAATTCTCGCAATTTTGGATGGTGTAATGTTGATAAATTAATTTACTTACCTGGAGAAAAAACAAATGTAAGAGTAACTGTACCATCAAATTTTAATCTATCAAATTCTTCTGTATATTTAGCAGTAGAAGGACAAAATAATGCGCTTTTTCAATTGGATACATTTCATTCAGGATCAAATTCATTTCAATTTTCATCAAATATGGCATCTGTCGGTTTAGATGTTCATCTTATTTTTGTAGCTGAAATGAATGGGAATTATGTTTATAGTATTATATCTACACCTCTTGGAAATAATTCAAGCTATATTGTACCGACTAATAGTTTGATTTATACAACAAATTATCAACAATTAGAAGCAGCAATATTAGCTTTACCTTAAAATGTAAATAAAACATAAAAAGAAAATCCTACTCAGATAAATCTGAGTAGGATTTTCTGTATTCAGGAATAATGAAGAGTTTTTAGTAAATCTTGATTGAAATGATTTTGTAATTTTAACTGACTTCTTTATTTAAATGCGTTTTTGAATAATTAAATCTAGTATAAAATATTCTATGTAATTTGGCTAAATACCATAAAAAAAGGTTACACAAATGTGTAACCTTTTCCTTTTTGTGACGATGACAGGATTCAAACCTGTAACCTTCTGAGCCGTAATCAGATGCGCTATTCAGTTGCGCCACATCGCCTTAATTTCGTGACCACGGCAGGATTCAAACCTGCAACCTTCTGAGCCGTAATCAGATGCGCTATTCAGTTGCGCCACGTGGCCTTGTTGCTTATTGCGAGTGCAAATATAAGACGATATTCTGTAAAACCAAACTAGAACAAAGAAAAAATAGATGTTTTTTTTAAGTTATTGATTAATTGATTAATTGAGAGAGGCTTAGCATAGAAGTTTTTTTCTTATGAATCATAAGTACATAGTATAATCAATACATCTAAAAGTTTCTAGCCCGTTTACTTAGAAGTATTCGTTCTCTACTTTAATCTAGACATAAAAAAAGTTCATCGTGTGATGAACTTTTTCTTACTTTATTTTATTCAATACTTATTTCAATCACATGAACATCAGTACCACCAAGAATTAAAGCAACTTCTGATACCAACATTTGTTCGCCATTATTCGACACGATTCCAACAGGTACACGAGTAATTTCACCAATATTAATGATATGGTGACTATCATTACGTGCTACAGAACCATATGCCCCAGATAAACCAGTAGGATTTTGAGTATTCTCATAAAAAAAATCAGTTTTAAACATAGTCATATACATAAAGTTATTCATTGCTGCAACATTTGAAAGATTCAAAACATCACCACAAGCAACATTTAAAACAGGAGGAAGAGGATAATGATAATTATTCCATTTCACCGTATGTGTTGGAGAACAAAACGGAAAATCAAACCTATTATTTATTTGTTGTAAAACAAATGAATGATTAGAAGAAATACGTACAGGTGCTGCTATTTGTAAATTATCAAACATTGTATTTGTATCAGTCACTACTGCAACTAAAGCTGGAATCTGCAAATCATGTATTGTATTATTGATAATTTCAATAGATCTAGCTATTCCCATTTTCCCAGGCGAAGACACAGAATTCATTTCATAATAGTTAGCAAAAGCCATCCCTACAGCTTCCTCTTTATCTAACGGAGGAACTATATCTAAAGCTTTCAAATAATCATACGCGTATTGATATAGTTTATCTACAAATTCTTCTTTTGTCATAGGATCCTTACCAAGCATAAACATACGATAGTACTCTTCAAAATCTGCTCGAGCCTTTTGTATTTCCTCATTTAATGTAGTGTTTACATTAGAATAATCCATACCTTCTTTTGATTCGGTAACCGAGTCACTACTACAACTAAACAGCATCAAAGACACTATTAATACTAACATTTTTTTCATAAAATATAATTTTAATTGGTTAATTAAACTTAACAATAAAACAAATTATTAAAAAATTAATACAATAAAATTAACAATTAATACAAAAAAACTATATCTTTAGTTAATATCGCTTTATATTTCTACAAAAAACAATTCTCTTTTTTTGAGTACCTTCTCATAGAAACAAATACAGAAAAACTGTACTTTTCCCTAAAATAGAATTTATATTAAATTATACTAAAAAAAATAATTAAATTCATATGATCAACCTTAATCACAAATCTTATGAAAAAAATTCTATTATTCGGGTTAGCATTCTTACTTTTTTCTTGTTCTCAAGATGACAAAGAAATTCAATCCACACCGTTAGAAACACAAACCATCGACCCAAGTATAGGATACAATTCCCCTTATTATGCGGATTCGTCCGGCTATATGGATATGGGAGTTACTCCTAATGGTTATATTAATTACAAATTAATAAATAGTACTAATTTGTTCTTTACGTTTACTCCTTACTTCGGTTATGGTACTTTTGATTTTGATCCTAATATTCCTGAAATTTTATGGCCAAATTCACCTAGCAACTCAAGTAATATAAAAATATTTGACCCATCTAGCATTTACTATTCGCCTAACCTTATCACTAATGGTAAAAAATTCGGAAACTTCATTCCCGCTGAGGCTATCACTTTAAATCCTAACCAGCAACAAACTTTTATTGCATATAACGCAGTCCCTCTTCAATACCCTGGAATGCCAACCATTAACGGATTCAATTTCAATTACACAGGAAGCACAGTAAGAAGTGCTGAAAGAGATATCGTAGGAAAAATGGGAAAGCTCTTTTTTATCAAATTTGATGTAAAAAACAAAACAATTCCTGTTGCTAATTCTACTGTTAAAATGAACTTTCCTCACAACTTACTTCAAAATGGTTTGCCTAACAATTGGGCAAATGTGGGGTACGTTGATTCGTTTTTTGGGGAAAGATTAGTTTATAACAAAAATTCGCGTGAAATATGCATCACAATAGAACCTAATAGTCAATACACAGACACTCATAGATTTACTTATCAAGGACGTAATTACGAAGTGGGTATACTTACAAATTCTACAGATGTAGTGATTTATCTTAAACAAGTTCCTTAAGATTCACTACTAAAAACTGTCTTCTCAATTAACTCCCTGTTTATCTATTTGACAAATTAAGAGGTAATAGGACAAACAAAACAGCTAACTAATCAATTACATATCACATTAGGGGTCATTTCCTAATTATTTGTACTAAAAGTTTATCAGTCCAGACTTTTTTTTGTCTTTCTGATAAACTTTTTCTTTCTAAATTTATCTTAGTAGATTTACTGTTCTTCTTACGCTTAGATTAACAAACAACGTATACTGTGGTTATATCTATGAAACAAAATCTACAGATGACTTCAACTTCAGACTTTGGATGCAAGGACAACTTTTTGAAATAAATAAAAAAAACCTCCACTTCATATTCTCCTCTTATGAAAACAGTCCTAAAATACATTGAACTAAAAACGGGATTTAGTCATAATGGTCCTGCTTGGATTGGTCTTATTTCTCTTTCCAAGAGCGGAAAAACCTTGTATTTTGACGGCAAGGCTTTTCAGAGCTTACAAGGCAATGGCCTATCGGGAAATTACTACGAACTAGAATCAGGAGATGAGTATTGGATTTCAGGAGTTAAAAAAAATCAACACAATCGACATCGCTCGGGTGGCGGTTCTATTTATCTTGAAAATAGAAGTATTGAAGAATACTTAAAATGCATCGACCTCCCCAATTTAGATCTCAACCAATATATTTTAATTGATGTAGAAGAAATACTTCCTTTAGATCGGATTCACCGCATTGAAAACGCAATTGAATGCAAAGACATCAATCAAATAAATTTCAAAAAAATCACCTTACAACCAAGTGCAATGACACTTCAAGAACTGAATTACTTTATCGAATATTATCAAGAGGATTCAATTCGAGGGCGGTTTTTAAATGGACGCAAATACGCAAGAAAACAAATGAATCTCTTACTACTAGAAAAAGAAAGAAGATTGGGTTAATACCTGCTGATTGCTACTGTATTTTCGTGTAATACACATAAACCAACGTCGTGATTAGAAAGATAATCAAATAAAAATATAACGGATTTCCCGTAAACAAGCCAACAATTAAAAACAAGAGCGTAGCAATGGCACCAGCTAATAAGAAGTTAAAGGTCTCTTTGTCAATCAAATCGTCAAATTCATCCTCTTCTTCTTTGAGTTCTCTCTCGAGTTGTTTGGTTTTTTCTTCGAGTTGGGCTCGTTTTTCAGTCCAGGTTTTTTGTAGTGATTTTCTGTGTACTTGAAGTTTTCTACTTGACATAGCTAGGCGAGACTTCCCATAGCGATAGCCTAGGTAGTCCACTAATAAAACAAGTAAAATCAATACAATCTTTATCATACTAAGGCGTCGATATGCAATCATTTAATGCGCAAAAATAACAAACTATCTCCTCACTCCATTAAAAAAATAAAAAAAGAGATAGTACCACAAGGGACTATCTCTTTCTGCTTATATTCGAAATCACTAATTATCCTTGAATTTCAGCAAAGAACTCTTCGTTGTTTTTTGTGTTTTTGATTGAATCAATAATCGATGTCATTGCTTCTATTGAATTCATGTCGTCCATTACTTTACGAACGGTCCATGTGCGTTGTAATGCATCTCGATCTAACAACTCGTCATCACGACGTGTACTTGAAGAAGTAATGTCAATGGCTGGGTAAATGCGTTTATTCGCCAATTTACGATCCAGCTGAAGTTCCATATTCCCCGTTCCTTTGAACTCTTCGAAGATAACCTCATCCATTTTAGATCCTGTATCCACTAATGCTGTAGCAATAATACTCAACGATCCTCCATTTTCAATATTACGAGCCGCACCGAAGAAGCGTTTTGGCTTTTGTAGTGCATTGGCATCTACCCCTCCACTCAACACTTTTCCTGAAGCTGGTTGTACCGTATTGTATGCACGAGCTAAACGCGTAATTGAATCCAACAAGATAACCACATCATGGCCACATTCTACCAAACGCTTGGCTTTTTCCAATACAATATTAGCTACTTTCACATGGCGTTCTGCAGGTTCATCAAAAGTTGATGCAATTACTTCTGCACGTACGCTGCGTTGCATATCTGTAACCTCTTCTGGACGTTCATCAATTAATAAAACAATCAAATAAACCTCTGGATGATTGGCTGCAATTGCATTAGCTACATCTTTCAGCAACATGGTTTTACCTGTTTTGGGTTGAGCCACAATCATTCCACGTTGTCCTTTACCAATTGGAGCAAACATATCCATAATACGCGTAGACGTCGTACTTCTATGTCCGTCTAATTTGAATTTTTCCGTTGGAAAAATCGGCGTTAAATGTTCAAAAGACACGCGATCTCTCACACTTTGAGGATCATGCCCATTGATTTTTAATACGCGAACCAAAGGGAAGAATTTCTCTCCTTCTTTTGGAGGACGTACCACTCCTTTTACCGTATCTCCTGTTTTTAATCCGAAAAGACGGATTTGAGATTGAGATAAATAAATATCATCCGGAGAAGACAAGTAATTATAATCAGCAGAACGCAAGAAACCATAACCATCAGGCATCATTTCCAATACACCTTCGCTTTCAATAATTCCGTCAAACTCATAATCTGGTTCTCTGAAATTATTCTTTTGAGCGTTATTGTTATTGGATTGGTTTTGATTGCGTTGTTGATTTTTATTGCCTTGTTGATTGTGGTGTTGTTTTTTGTTTTCTTGTTCAACAATAGGCTGGTCGCTTACAACTGAAGGCTCAGTTTCGCTTTTTGTAGTATCTGGAGTAACCCCTTGACGTTGTTCTTCTCCTTGTTGTTTTCTGTTATTTTTAAAGTCGCGTTTTTGAAAATCGCGCTTGGTGTTGTCATTTTTCTTTTTGGGTGTGAACTCTTTGCGATTATCGCGAGGTTGAGTAGGTTGATCGCTTATCGCTGCCTCCTTATTCTCTGTTCTTTGCTCTGTTCTTTTTTCTTTTGAAGGCTCGTTTGTTTTCACTGTTGTTTCAGTCGCCTTTTCTTGTTTCCCTTCCACTGATGTTGTCTCAACCTCTGTGGCTTGTTTATTCGCTAACCTTGGGCGTTTAGCTTTTTCAACTGTAGTAGCTTCTGCTGGTATAGCTTGAACCGCTTCAGCTTGAACTGCTTTTTCTTTTTTCGCAACAGGTTTTGGCGCTTTAGCTTCTGTCGGAGTTTGAAGCGCTATAATTCGCTCAATTAACTCTCCTTTTTTTAAAGTCGACACCTTAGTTAGCTTAGCCTCCTTCGCGATCTCCTGAAGGTCAGAAACCTTCATTTTTTCTAATTGGGAAATGTCAAACATATAAATGTTTATAGATTATAAATAAATGAGTTGTGTCTTAAAAATAAGAATGGAATTTTTATTAGTAGAAGTGTCGTATTATGAAGTACTTACGACATAACTGTTGCAATAATACGAATTATTTTTAATATTTAATAGGTTTTTATAAAAAAGAAACCTTACTTTTGTGTGAGTTACAGAAATCCAATCATCATGCTACAGCGAATTCAAACCGTATATATGATTTTAGCACTTATTGTGCTTGGCGTATTACCCTTTGTTTTTCCATTATGGTACAATGCCCAACAAGAAGAAATCTACTTTATGTTTGTTCCTAGTTATACCATCCTTTTTGGTATATGTACTGCATTGACCTTAGTAAGTATCTTGAATTACAAAAATAGACAACGACAGTTTGTTTGCAACAGACTGACTATGATATTAAACGTTATACTATTAGGATTATTTGTTTATCGAACACTAACTGTATCTGGAGAAGCGTCAGAAATCGTTTCTGAGAAAGGTATTGGGATGTTCCTCCCTATTGTTTCTATCGTGTTGCTTGTATTAGCAAACAAAGCCATCAAGAAGGATGAAGATCTTGTAAAATCTGTGGATCGCTTACGATAAACCTAACATCTTAGTTTATTAGTGCGTAAAAAAAACCGAACAACTAGAGTTGTTCGGTTTTTTTGTTTTTAGGCCATTCGATAACCTCCATATCTTTAATATTCCCTTGATCTAACACGAATCGAAGCATCGTTCGAACTTGGTGAAACCCGCTGATTCCCGCCGCTCCTGGATTCAAATGCAACACACTATATTGTGGATCATATTGCACTTTTAAGATGTGAGAATGTCCACAAATATATAAACCTGGTTTTTCCTTCGTCAATTGATTTTTCACCTGAGTCCTGTATTTTCCTGGATATCCTCCAATGTGAATCATATAAACCTTCATTCCCTCACAAACAAATAGCTGCTCTTCTGGAAATTCCAATCGCGCTTGTGTATCGTCAATATTTCCATATACCGCACGCAATGGCACATGCTTTTTAATCTCATCTGTCACCTGAATATTTCCTATATCTCCAGCATGCCAAACCTCATCCGCTTGTTTGACATATTTTAAAATCGATTCATCCATACAACTATGTGTATCGGATAACAATAATATCTTTTTCAATGTTTTTAAATCCTCCTTTGTTTTACAATCGTTAATCAATATAAAAGTGAATCAAGCGCTCAATTGCATTTTGACAAACAACACAAAATTTATCGTATTGATTGGTACGCATACGACATTCCATCGCGCCTTTGTAAATGCCATTCCCTGGCAATCCTTCATAAACACCAAGTGGATATTTTTTAGCTTGTTCAATAGGCGTTGGAACTGGTGTTCCCTTCTTCAATTGCTTCTTCCACTTAGAATCAAAATCCTTTAATGTTGTAATATTCTGCTCCCAAGGTTCCGTTTGATTGGAAATGAAATCACTTAATACATCTTGTTCATAAAAATATTCATCTGCCAAACCCGCAAAACTATGTCCAAATTCGTGAACAACCACAGGTTTAAAATCTTTGTGTCCTGTTGTAGTCAATGTATACGAATTATAGATTCCTCCTCCACCATATACATTTGTATTAGCTAAAATAATAATGTGTTCATAAGGAATTCCCGCAAGTAAATCATGTACCTTTTTGAGGCGATTCGTCGTTAAATAACGCTCAGAGTAAAACGTATCAAAATTGGATTCTACGGCTGTTTTCTTCCATTCTCCCGCTCTCGGTACACTTACTCCTGAATCTAAAGACGCACTTTGAACTGCGATGAAATTAAAATTATCCCCAAACTGATCAAAAGGCTTGTGCTTGAATATTTCTCCTACGGACAAACGAGCAGATTCCATAAATTGCCCCATCTCTTCTGAGGTATACCCCTCGGCCATCAACACCACGTTAATTGCCTTGGCATTGTCTTTCGCGCGATGGATATATTCATGCGGAGTAACCTCTTGTCCTCCTTTGTCGTGAATTAAAATATCATGGGGTTGTACAACATGTACTAATTTATTTTTTTCATTGCCTTTTTCATCAAACAACACCACTTCAATACGCGTTTTTTGTTTGGGAAAAGGAACTAAAAAGACATTTTCAAAGCTCTTGGTTGTTGTACTCGCTTCTTCTGTGGACAGCCACTCCTGAAAAAGGGTACTAAAACTTGTAGTATAAATGAGTTGATCCGTAGCCTCATCATATAAATGAATTTGTCCATTTCCACGTAGAGCATTTTCACTTAAATGATGCTGTCTTCCTGCCCAGCTAGGATAACGAACCAATTCATCCAATAAAATGTATTGTTGACTGGCATTTCCTCCAAAAATATAATCCAAGCGCAACGTCTTATTTTCAAAATATTGATTAAAATCTTGGGCTTGCATTGCTGTGCACATTCCTCCTAGTACTAATGCTAAGGCTAGTTTTTTTATCTTTCTCATGATATCGTTTCTTTTCAAAAAGTAAAAATAGGATTATTTCGGTATTTGTTTGGCATTTGTTTGGCATTTGTTTGGTGTTTGTTGCTTGGTGTATGTTCGATTAAAGACGATATCATCTAACTTTAGCTAAAACTCTCCCGAACCGATTACTACTTTCTGCTAACTGTTTTCCACTTTTTTAAAGTATATTTGTAGCCTTATAAACTGAATTTATTTTGAGATATTTTATCGAATTTGCATATAACGGCACGGAATATCACGGTTGGCAATTACAACCGAATGCTCCTACTGTACAGCAGACTTTAACGGAGGCTATTTCGACATTATTGCGTCAACCGATTGAATTAGTTGGTGCAGGAAGAACAGATGCAGGGGTACACGCCAAGCAAATGTACGCTCATTTCGATTATGATCTGCCTTTGGATGCTTCGAGTTTAATTCAAAAAATGAATTCCTTTTTACCTGCCGATATTGTGGTCTATCAATTTCATTCTGTAGATGCAGAGGCTCATGCTCGATTTGATGCTACTTATCGCACCTATGAATACCATATGCATCTATTTAAAGATGCTTTTGTTCATCCGTTGAGTTATTACCATCACCGTCCTTTGGATATTACACTGATGAATCAAGCCGCTCAAATTCTATTTGAATACGAAGATTTCGAGTGTTTTTCTAAGACGCATACGGATGTTTTTACCTTCAATTGCACCATTTACAAAGCAGAATGGACCATGCTAAACGACAATCAACTGGTTTTCACCGTTAGTGCCAATCGCTTTTTGCGCAATATGGTACGCGCTATTGTAGGTACCTTAATCAATGTTGGTTTACACAAAATTACCCTCGATGATTTCAGAGCCATCATCGAAAGCAAAGACCGAGGAAAGGCTGGTTTTTCAGTTCCCGGAAAAGGCTTATTTTTAACAAAAGTAGGTTACCCTTATTTATGAAAAAATTAAATTCTATATCCTTACGCAAAACCTTAGCATACGCCAAACCTTATCAAAGTAGATTTCGTTGGGTGGTATTCTTTGCTATTGCACTATCCATCTTTGCCGCGGCCCGTCCGTATATGGTCAAAGAAACCGTAAATAGTTACGTACAACCCCAAGATCAAAATGGTTTATTACTCTATGTAGGTCTAATGGGAATTGTACTCTTTCTGGAGGTGATGTTTCAATTTCTATTTACCTATTGGGCAAGTTGGTTGGGACAAGATATCGTCAAAGATATTCGCGAACAACTATTCAAAAAGATCATTTCTTTTCGCATGCGTTATTTCGACAATGAACCTGTTGGTAAATTAGTCACCCGTTCAGTATCAGATATCGAATCAATTGCCAGTATCTTTAGTCAAGGATTATTTATGATTGTCAGTGACTTATTGAAAATGGTGGTTGTTTTAGGGATTATGTTCTACATGAACTGGAAACTCAGTTGTATTGTTTTATTGGCCATGCCTATTTTACTATATGCCACACGTATCTTCCAAATTAAAATGAAAGATGCGTTCCAAGAGGTGCGTACACAAATTGCCAACCTCAACACCTTTGTACAAGAACGCATTTCAGGAATGAAGATTGTTCAACTCTTCACACGTGAGGAAATTGAATATGAAAAGTTCAAAGAGATTAACGAAAAACACAACCAAGCTTGGCTAAAGAATATCTTATATAACTCCATCTTTTTCCCTATTGCGGATATTGTCTCCTCTTTAACATTGGGACTAGTTATTTGGTATGGAGGTATGTCTATTGTACAAGGAGATAACTTGACAACTTTTGGAGATTTATTTGCCTACACCATGTTAATCAGTATGTTATTCAACCCTTTGCGTCAAATTGCGGATAAATTTAATGTGATGCAAATGGGAATCATTGCTGCAGAACGCGTATTTGAAGTATTAGAAATGGATGAAACCATTGAAAATAACGGTAGGATTCAAGCGCCTGCATTCAAAGGCGATATTTCACTTCAAAAGGTTCATTTCAGTTATATCCCTGGTGTTGAAGTATTAAAGGGAATTGATTTAGAAATAAAAGCTGGACAAACTGTTGCGATTGTAGGATCATCAGGTGCAGGAAAATCAACGATTATCAATTTATTGAATCGCTTTTACGATATTAATGCAGGAACAATCAAAATTGACCATGTAGATATTCACGATTTTGAATTAGCTTCGTTGCGCAAACAAATTGCCATTGTTTTACAAGATGTTTTCTTATTTAGCGATAGCATTATGAATAATATCACCCTTCACAACCCTGATATTACGAGAGAATTTGTCATTGAATCGGCTAAGAAAATAGGCATACATGACTTCATTGTAAATCTGCCAGGTGGTTATGATTATGACGTAAAAGAACGAGGGGTAATGCTCTCATCAGGACAACGACAATTAATCGCCTTTTTACGCGCTTATGTAAGTAGACCGAGCATCTTAATTCTGGATGAAGCTACTTCTTCAATTGACTCTCACTCGGAAGAATTACTACAAAAGGCAACCGATTACTTAACACACAATCAAACCTCTATCATTATCGCACACCGCTTAGCTACGATTGTAAATGCAGATGTGATTATCGTCATGGATAAAGGAAAAATTGTAGAAAAAGGAACGCATCAAGAGTTATTAACTTATGATAACGGATACTATAGAAACCTATATGAATCTCAGTTTAAAGTGGTAGAATCCGCTTAAATTAAGCTATTCGTTTCTACTATTAAAATCCTACAACAAGATAAGTCTTGCTGTAGGATTTTTTTCTCATCAATAATAACAATAAAATTCTTTGAGAAGTTCATTTATAATTTGTTTTACACGCTCGCTCTTCTCGGAAATGAAGCACAGCAAGCTAAAAATACATCTGGATATTGTCTTGGCAATCCCCTTAATAGCTCCCTAAGATTCACATATTCAATTGGTGAACTAATTGCAAAAAAGGTGTGAGGAAAATTGCGTGCTATTAAATCTTGATACAAATTTATTGAATCATCTAAGGTCTGATTAGGTAAAATAGGCCCTGATATCCTCAAATTAGGAACTTCTGTACCTGCGTTATAAGTTGTTGAATTAAAATTATTTGGTCCTCCATCAAGATAGTTCATAACTTGTCTGCTCCTTAAGTTTGTATTTAGAGGAGTTAGAAGTGTAATATTTCTATCGGTAGTAAAAGTTCCTCCACTTCGAGCACCATGCGCAGTGATAAATAGACTATTTTCCCCTAAAGGATTATTAGTTCTTATATAAGTACCTCTGAATTCTTTCCCTCCATCAAGTAGATAATCAACATCTTCTCTCTGCTTTGCTAGCACTGGAAGTGCTGGATTTTCTAGAAGATCTCCTCTACGAAAATCTTGAGGCGAATCATCTACAAAGAGAGGATTTTCCATAATTCGCATTCGATTTCTTGTTGAATTTATAGCTGTTGGCCTTTTCTTATATCCTACACTTCCCGTTACTGCGCCTGCAATTCCCAATCCCAGCGAAGCCCAGCCTAAATTAGCCGATAATTCTGGATTTATATCTCCTATAACAATACTCGTGACTCCCGTTATTTCTGCAGTCACGCTGAGGGCTAAAGCAACACCAGCGGCAACCGCTCCCATGGCGGCCACAGAAGCTCCAAAAGTGGCAATAGAAGTGACAATTCCTACCAATCCCAATATGATTCCCCCTGTTGCTCCTCCATATCGACCGATGGCCATACTAGCCACGCCTCCAGTGACATAGTGTCCCGTCGGATCAATTAAGTTGATTGGATCCCCCACACAGTAGGCGTAAGCATTGATTCCACCCGCTCCAAAGGGACTCATCGTATCAGGACAGGTAAAGCGCATCAA
>NZ_JACAGN010000008.1 GCF_030324495.1 Myroides sp. 1354
CTATAGATGTAAAGGCAGTAATGTCAAAGTCGAGTAGTACTAATAGCCCGTAAGCTTATGTGAATCTCCCTCTCTTAATAGAGAGGGAGGGCAACTTTCTAAATTAAAAGTAAGTATTTGTTGCGTTATAATATACAATATTAGTTATAGGATCCTTATGGAATTTATAACAACCGCTTTAGGGTGGTTATTGCGGCGGGGCTCACCTCTTCCCATTTCGAACAGAGAAGTTAAGCCCGCTAGCGCAGATGGTACTGCCGTAAGGTGGGAGAGTATGTCGTCGCCCTTCTTTTGAAAAGCCTGATTACGCAAGTAGTCAGGCTTTTTTGTTTTATGTTATTTTGGTTTTTTGTTCGTTGTTCGTTGAGAGGCTTTTCGATTAAAGATAGTTTTCCTTTTTTAAGGATATTTACTTTTTGCTCGTTGCTCGTTGTTGGTTTGTTGAGAGGATTGTCGATTAAAGAAGGTCTGCCTTTTCTAAGAATATTCAAACACCTTACGACAAACAACAAACAACAAACAACATACAACAAACAACAAACAACAAACAACAAACAACAAACAACAAACAACAAACAACATACAACATACAACTCACCCTCTCACCATCAATCACGGATAATTAATCATCAAAATAATGTAACGTTTTTGTAATTTGCATACTAACTATAGCAATATGCATTAACACATTACTTATGAAACGTTTATTACTGATTATCTTTTTTTTAATCTTCTTTTTTAGTCCGGTTTGGGCGCAAGAAAATCTTGAAAAATCCCTCCTTTGGGAAATTAAAGGGAAGGGTTTAAAGACACCTTCTTATTTATTGGGAACTTTTCACATGGTTTGTGTTGAGGATTTGAGGTTAACAGATAAGGTTGTGAATGCCATAGAAGTAGTTGATCAAATAGCTTTGGAAGTAAATCTTACAGATCCCCAAGAGATGAGTGATTTACAGCAATTGATGTTTGCAACTACTTCATTATCTTCTCAATTAAATAAAGAGGAACAAAAGGAACTTCGTGAATTATTGAAAAAACAGTATAACCTGGATTTAGCTACAGTGGATTACTTAGCTCCTATTGGTTTATTAGGATTGATGGCGATGAAGGCCATTCCATGTGAGGTTAAAGGGTATGACATGGAGGTTATGGAAGAAGGATTGCGCAAAAATAGATCGATTATAGGATTAGAACAGTTTAAAGATCAGATTGAAATTACTTCAGCTTTTTATACTGCAAAAGAGATTTTAGCTCAGTTGAAGGTAGAAGATGATTTTGAGGCGAACTATAAATTAATGGCTCGTGCTTTTCAGGAGGAAGATCTAGTTTCGTTGTATGAATCGGCAACGGATCCGCAATTTTTATCTGCTGAGGGCAAATTGAAATTACTAGACGAACGCAATATACAATGGGTCGCAAAAATGGAAGTGTTGATGTCTAAACAACCCACATTATTTGCAGTAGGAGCAGGACATTTAGCAGGTAATCAAGGAGTTATTCAATTGTTGAGAAACCTTGGATTTACGGTAACAGCAGTTTTAAACTAAGTAGTGTGCGAGTCAATTTAGAAAGAGAGTTTTTAGAACGGATTAACGACCATAAAGGTATCTTGTTTAAGGTAGCTAAATTGTATATGGATACTAAGGATGACCAGGAAGACTTGTATCAAGAAATGGTTTGTCAATTGTGGAAGTCCTATGCAAGTTTTAAAGGCAATAGTCAATTTTCTACCTGGATGTACCGCGTTTCTTTAAATACGGCAATTACCTATTTTAAAAAAGATAGTAAAATATCCAAAGTAACCAATTCTCTTGGTGTTGTAGCGTATCAATTACACAGTGAAGAATGCGATTGGGAAATAGAACGTCAAGTAGATTATCTCTATAAAGCTATTCACGAATTAAATGATGTAGAAAAAGCTTTAATTTTTCTTTATTTAGAAGGATTTTCTCATAGTGAAATTGGGGATAATCTCGGTATTTCAGAAGGTAATGCACGAGTAAAATTAAATCGAACAAAAAGTAAATTACAAGAAATTATAAAAGTAAACGGCTATGAATTTTGATGATATAAAAAAATCTTGGGACACTCAAGAAGTGAGTACGCCTAAATTAACAGAAGCATCATTGGTTTCATCTATTGATCGCTTACCATTAGATCGCATCAGAAAAAATGCATTGAAAGATATTCTTCTACAAACAGTTAGTATTATTGGAATTGCTTTTTTTCCTCAGTTATATGCTATGCCAGAAGAAAATAAGCTCATCTTTTATGTAGTTTACTTGTTGTTTGCCTTTGTCTCATTTTACTACATTATTAAAATGGCTTTATTCTACCGTACGTCTAGTACATTTGATATGAATTCCAGAGATAGTTTGTATGAGGTTTATTTTCACGCGCGTATGTATGTGCAATTGTATGAAAATTTCTGTTGTTCTATTGCCCCTTTTGTTATCTTTTTCATTCCGTTTTTTATGGGATTTACTTTAGATAAAATAGGACGTCTTTTTACAAATGGAATTTTTGTAGCATATTTTATTAGTTTATGTGTATTTACTTTTTGGGTTGCTAGATTTTGGATTAAACGTTTATATGGACGTTATCTCAAGCAATTAAAAGAAACCTTAGATCAATTTAAAGCAGTGACAGAAGAATAAACAAGTAGTTAAAACAGCTAAAATTGGAGCCTGTTTATGAAAATACAACAAGAGATGATGAATAAAAAAGATCGTATTCGTTTTGCATATAAACTATTTATTGCAGGACTGCTTATAGGAGCTTACATGGCTTATAAACAATAGTAATAAAAAAAAACGTCCTAATATTTAGGACGTTTTATGTTTATATAAATTTCATTTTCTGTATTCTTACTGCATTTAATATGGCAAGTAGGGCAACCCCTACATCTGCAAAAACAGCTTCCCACATAGTGGCAATACCTCCGGCGCCTAAGATGAGTACAATTATTTTTACCACTAAAGCTAAGGTAATGTTTTGAATAACAATCTTGCGCGTTTCTTTACCAATATGAATGGCCGTTGCAATTTTTGAAGGTTGATCAGTTTGAATTACAACATCCGCAGTTTCAATGGCAGCATCACTCCCTAAGCCACCCATCGCAATTCCTACATCACTTAACGCCAATACAGGAGCATCGTTAATTCCATCTCCTACAAAGGCAATGGAACTCGTTGGATTGTCTTTTTTTAATTGCTCTACTTGTTCTACTTTCCCTTCAGGTAATAAACCTCCCATAGCAAAATCAATACCCGTTTCTTTAGCTACCTTTTGGGTGATGGTATCTTTATCCCCACTCAACATAATTGTTTTTTTAACCCCTATGGATTTCATCAATTGAATAGCATCTTTAGCATCGATTTTAATCTGATCAGCAATGGTAATATAGCCCGCATATTGACCATCAATGGCAACCACAACGATACTCTCTACAATTTCATTGACTTCTGTTGGATAGTTGATCGTATGTTGTGTTAATAGAGCGGTATTACCCACAAGTATTTCTTGGTTGTTAATGGTTCCTACCAATCCTTTTCCAGATATTTCTCTTACATTTTCTGCAACAATAGTAGTGGGATAAGCTTCAACAATAGCTTTGGCAATAGGGTGGGTGGATTGTTTTTCGATTGCAGCTACTACTTGTACGAATTGCTCTTGAGGCCAAGTCGTTTCTACTTTTTGAACTTTAAACACTCCTTCAGTTAGTGTTCCTGTTTTATCCATGACAACTATATCAAGTGTAGCCATTAACTCCAAAAAGTTTGATCCTTTAAATAAAATTCCGTTGCGTGAGGCTGCACCGATTCCTCCAAAATAACCCAAAGGAACGGAAATTACTAAGGCACAAGGACACGAGATTACTAAGAATACTAACGCTCTTTCTAACCATTGGGTGAAGACATAACCATCTCCTAAAAATAAGTAAGGAACAAAGGTCAATAATACGGCTAACAAGAAAACAATTGGCGTATAGACTTTAGCAAATTTGCGAATGTACAATTCAGTTGGTGCTTTTCTTGTACTAGCTTCTTGAACCATTTCTAAGATTTTAGCTAGGGAACTGTCTTGATACAATTTTGTCGTGCGAATTTCAATAACTTGATCTAAATTTATCATCCCCGTTAATACGGTTTCGTCTTTTTTATAGGTAGAAGGTTTACTTTCTCCTGTTAGTGCAGAAGTGTTGAAACTTCCTTTATCTGAAAGTAATATTCCATCCAAAGGAATTTTCTCCCCAACTTTCACCTGAATGCGTTCACCTATTTGAACCTCTTCGGGATTGATTACACTAAAGGCATTATTTCGGAATACATTTGCTTCATTTGGACGAATGTCTAATAAAGCTTTGATATTGCCTTTAGCCTTATTTACTGCTGATTCTTGAAACATTTCTCCAATGGTATAGAATAACATTACTGCTACAGCTTCGGGATATTCACCAATAGCAAAAGCACCTAATGTGGCAATTCCCATTAAGGAGAACTCATTGAAAAAATCTTTTTTCAGTGAAAGCGAAAAGGCTTCTTTAAGTACAGGAAATCCCACTGGAACATAAGCAGCCAAATACCATAAAACACGTAGTGTAGGATTTCCTAAGAACCATTCAGCTTTAAGTATATTGGCAAAGAGTACGCCCAAAAAGAACATCACAATACTAAAACCAATCGCGTATTTACTATTCATCTCCCCGTGGTTGTGATCGTGGTCGTCGTGACTGTGATCATGGCCTTCGTGATTGTGATTGGAGGTTGGTTTTTTGTTGAATTCAAGTTTTGAATTGCAGCAACTGTCTTTATCTTGATGTATCATATCTATTTATATTTATTCTACATACAAAGTTAAGTACTTCGTTACAATATAAATAGAGGGGCATCAAGTTTGCAACACTGCTACATTATTGGAAAGAGGAGAGGAGAAAGAAGAAAGAGGAAGTAGGAGCAAATGGCAATTTGCCTATTATCTTGAATAAGGTTTACAGTGTGTCCTTTATCTTTCTCTGTAAACTGTCAGCTGTAAACCGTTAACTTTTTTCTACGTATTTCTTCTTAAAAATATACATCAAAGGGAAACTTCTACAGCACATCCATACCGCAAAGGCGATCCACACACTATATAATTGAAAATTAAAATAATCGAGGAGGAGGAGTGTCGGTAAGAAGCCACAAAAGGTAGCGAATATCAAATTGTTTCTCAGGAATTTAGCATCCCCCATTCCCTTAAAAATTCCGTCGTAAATATAAGCGAGGGAATTGATGGGTTGTACCAATAGAATAATCCAAAACACAGAAGTGAATACGCGAATTACATCTGGATCTTGATTAAATAATAAACCAATTTGTTCGTAGAAAGTAAAGCAAATAGCAATTAAAATAAGAGAGATCATGATGGCATATCGACTAATAGCTTTACTCATTTGCCACATAACAGTATAGTTCTTTTCACCTAATAGTTTTCCAGCCATGGCATTGCCTGCTGTAGCATATCCATCAATAAAAAAGGAGAAGAACAACCAAATGTTCATTAAAATACTTTGAGCAGCGATAAAGCTTTTCCCATAACCAGTTGCATAAGCATTAGCTAAATAGATTGCGACGTTTAAAGTTGCCGTACGAATAATAAAATTAAAGCTCATGATGATAAAGGGCTTTAATGTAGGATTAATATTTTTGCTAAAGCGCATCGTAAAAGGTGTATACTTAAAGTAGTAGTAAAAAGCCATTCCAAGCATAACTATTTGAGCCACTACACTAGCATAGGCAGCACCTTTGATATGATAAGCAGGAATGAATCCCTCTATTCCATAAACGAGAATATAAGTGAGAACAACATTGAGTGCAGCTCCAGTTAGGCTACATTTCATGGCCCAAATCGTATTTTGTAAGCCTCTAAAAACTCCATATAAGGCAAAGGTGATTAAGGTCAGTGGAAAACCCCAAGCGCGAATTAAATAGTATTCTTTAGCGTAGGTAAGTAGTAATCCCTCAGCATTATAGGCGGTAAAAATTTCGTGTACAAAAAAGGTGGTTGTCAGGAATAAAAAAAGACTCAATGCAAAGTTGAAAAGGATAGCCTGTGGGATTAAGGTTTTGATTACCGTTAATCGATTCGATCCATAATGTTGTGATACTGTAGCAGATATAGATGTTTTGGTTTGAGCTACAACCCAGATAATAGCAGATAAGAATGAACCGACTAATCCTACAGCTCCTAAGGCCTCCACACTATTTTCTTTGATATTTCCTACAATGGCAATATCGGTTAAAGTAATAATTGATTCGGATATTCCTGAAAATATGGCTGGTATAGCGAGTTTATTTATTCCTTTAAAGGTAATGGATGGGTTCATGTAATTGTCTTCCTTAAACTAATCCCAACAAAGGTCGACAAAAACAAAGAGCAAAAAAAATGTTCCTAATCACTACTGACTAGGAACATTTTATTAAAAAAAATTAATTGAATGATTAAAAACGCATCCCTACACCAAAACCAATCAACATAGGGTCAATTTTTACTTTTGCAGGAATATCTAATTGTGTTCCAGCAGGATTTAGATTTGTAGCATCTACTGTAACGTCTGTTTTCAAGAATAATTTTTTGAAGTCAACGTTGATAAAGAATTTATCTGTGATGTCAATATCAAATCCGAATTGGTATCCCCAACCAAATTTATTATCATAGGAGATACTTTTAGCAGCACCTGATTTTTCGTTGTAGAAGATGGTGTAGTTTACCCCAACCCCAACATACGGTTTGAAGTTATTGGTTACTGGGTAGTGGTATTGTACCATTAACGTAGGAGGTAATAACCAAACACTACCTAAATCCACATTAGCACTTGAAGGACCATCAACAGCAGTTAAGTCAGAACCTAAAGTTCCCACTGTATGTCTTGAAGTACCTAAGATTAACTCAGCAGCAATGTTTTCTGTAAAGAAATACGTAAAGTCAAGCTCTGGAATAAAGTTGTTATTCACATCTATTTGTCCTCCAATAGTGCTAATATCAGCTCTGTTGTGAGGAATTACTCCTACACCTCTTAAGCGTACTTGCCATTTGTACGATTCTTTCTCGTTTGTCGGTGTTTCTTGAGCAGTTGCTGTATTACCCATTAATAAAACAGCTCCTAATAAGGATAGAAATAGCTTTTTCATAGTTTTCTGTATTACAATTATACTTTAACAAAAGTACCGGTTGTTTTAGTAGAAAAACATGATTTTTATCATAGCGTTGTATTTTTGTTTAGACAAACTTCTAACTTATTGGGAATTTTTTTTATTTAAGATAATTTATTAATTTTAAATATAATACTATATAAAATGAAAAAAACAATTGTATTAGGTGCTTCTTTAAAAGAAGAGCGTTATTCAAATCAAGCGATTCGAATGTTGCGCGAATATGGTCATCCTGTCGTAGCTCATGGTTTGAGAGCAGGACAAGTAGGGGATGTGGAGATTCAAACGGATTTGAAGATGTATTCCGATATAGACACGGTTTCTTTGTATCTCAATCCGCAAAGACAAGAAGAGTTTTACGAGTATATTATTCAATTGAAACCCAATCGTGTAATTTTTAATCCAGGAACAGAAAATCCTGATTTATACAAGCGATTAATTCGTCATAATATTGGATACGAAGAAGCGTGTACACTAGTTCTCTTGCGTACGAATCAGTTTTGATTTAGAGCTAATACCCACTAATAATATAAAGGTAATGAGTGCGTTGATTACAATTAATTCATTGTCAAAAACATAACCATTCAGTAAATCAGTTGCATTGTTGCTAAACCACCAGGTGGCAAAAGGGGAAATCAAACAGATATAGGGTACAAGTTTATCTTTGACTTGTCTATT
The DNA here is from genome assembly GCF_030324495.1 of Myroides sp. 1354. Taxonomy (GTDB): domain Bacteria; phylum Bacteroidota; class Bacteroidia; order Flavobacteriales; family Flavobacteriaceae; genus Flavobacterium. Next base: position 7,869 of record NZ_JACAGN010000008.1, read on the forward strand.
TTTAAGAAAAATAGCAAAGCTGAATAAGCCCAATAGTGGACCGTATGTATAAGAAGCAATCTTAAAGATCATACTGACTACAGAAGCATCATTGATAGCATTGAATAAGATAATGACCAAAAACATCAGAATAGAGAATCCAAAGTGAACTAATTTTCTTCTCCAGACGTTAGAGGGATTGTCTTTGTTTTTGTCCATGTGTAAGAAATCAATGCAAAAGGAGGTTGTTAAGGCCGTTAAGGCTGAATCTGTTGTAGCAAAAGTAGCAGCCGTTAATCCTAATAAAAATACCAAAGCCGGGATAAGAGCTAAATGGTTGAATGCTATTTCAGGGAATAGTAAATCCGTACGAGGTTTTTGGGTGATCGTATCCAAAGGAACCTCAATGCCTTGATTGTTGGCATAAATGTAGAGTAAAGCCCCAATGCCCAAGAATAAAAGGTTAACAATGACGAAAATACCCGTAAAAGAATACATATTCTTTTGTGCTTCTTTGATGTTTTTACAACTTAGATTCTTTTGCATTAAATCCTGATCTAAACCAACCATGGCAATTGTAACGAATACACCACCCAAGAATTGTTTGAAAAAGTGATAACGACTACCCATGAAATCTTCAAAGAAGAAAATTTTGGAATAGTTGCTGTTTTTAACTGCTTCAAAGGCTTGAATCGCTGATAAATCCAATTGATGACAAATAAAAATAATCGTCAAGATAACAGAAGAAACCAAGAAAAATGTCTGAAGAGAGTCCGTGATAATAATCGTTTTTAAGCCACCTTTATAGGTATAAGCGTAGATTAACAAAAGTGCAATTAATACCGTTGCAAAGAAGGGAACACCGAAGTAATCAAACACATAACGCTGTAAAACAATAACTACGAGATAGAGACGAAAGGCAGAGCCTATGGTTCTGCTGAGTAAGAAAATAGAAGCTGCACTTTTATAGCTATAAAATCCCAATTTCTTTTCGATATAGGTATAAATAGATACTAAATTATACTTGTAATACAAGGGGAGTAGAACAGAGGCTGTGATGATAAAACCAACAGCATTTCCCAGAATGAATTGAAAATACTTAAACTGTTCCCCATTGGGCGACCCTACTTCACCTGGAACTGAGATAAAAGTAACTCCAGATAAGGCGGTTCCAATCATTCCAAAAGCTACCAAATACCATTTTGCATTTTTATTGGCACTAAAAAAAGCCTCATTGCTACTGTCTTTTTTACTTGTTAATTGGGAAATTCCAATGAGCAATCCAAAGTAAATAGCGATAATGATGATGATAGTAATTGGCGTCATGGTTAATGTATTATTTGTATTTCATGAAAATCAAAAGTAAGTAAATTTTGTGTATTCACTCTTACTTGTTTAACATTAAATAAGAGACTGAAAAAAGCTTGTAAAATCAAAAGACGAGCAAGCGTATAAGTAGATTGGTCAGTATAAAAACGTTGAAAATACTTGTATATTTTATATCTTTGCCTTCATGGATTTCCCTTCAAAATTATTAGAGAAAGCAGTAGAAGAAATTTCTCAACTGCCTGGAATTGGCAAGCGTACCGCTTTGCGATTGGCTTTACATCTATTAAAACAACCCGAAGAACAAACCTCGCGTTTGGTTCAAGCATTGGATAAGATGCGTCGTGAAATTAGTTATTGCGCGAGTTGTCACAATATATCAGATGCAGAAATCTGTGAAATCTGTTCTAATCCTTCCCGAGACCATCAAGTCATCTGTGTAGTGGAAGATGTACGCGATGTGATGGCTTTGGAAAACACCCAGTTGTTTAAGGGGATTTACCATGTATTGGGAGGAAAAATATCTCCTATTGATGGGGTTGGACCGAGTCAACTGAATATCCAATCTTTGGTAGAAAAAGTAAAGAGTGGAGCGGTAAAAGAATTAATTTTTGCTTTGAGTTCAACCATGGACGGGGATACCACTAACTTTTATATCTATAAACAAATCAAAGACTATGATGTGATTACCTCTACCATTGCGAGAGGAATTGCCGTTGGAGATGAGTTGGAATATGCAGATGAAGTTACTTTAGGACGCAGTTTAGTTCATCGTGTTCCCTTTGAAAACGCTTTTAAGGCCATTTAAATACCCTTTTTTACTTTTTTGATTGTTCTATATGACGAATAAAATGAGGATGATAGACTCCGTGTGTGCTTTCGTTCAGGGATTTTATGTTTTTTTATTTTTATAAATTATAAATTACGCTAAAATTATTGTTAGGCTTGTCTAATTTTGTAATTTTGTATATCTAAACAAAAAGAGAAGAATGAATTTATCGGATTTAAAAGTAGGAAGTAAAGGCACGATTAAGGGAATTGCAAAAGATTGCCCTAAAGAAGTACACCAGCGATTTCTCGATTTAGGATTTGTCGCTGGAGCAACTATTGCTGTGCATAGTATTAGTCCACTAAAAGATCCGATAGCCTATTCTATTTATAATACGATTATTTCTTTGCGCAAAGAGGATGCACAAATGGTAGTGTTGGATGCAGAGGATTAATTTAGAAGAAAGGAAAGCATATGATGACACATTCAGCCTGTGACTTATGTGATTTAAATAAAGCTGCTGATTTAAAAAAATTGGGAAACCTATCAGGTAAATACGATTATGCGATTGCTTTGGCAGGAAATCCCAATACGGGAAAAAGCACTTTATTTAATGCACTTACAGGACTTAAACAACATACAGGGAACTGGCCTGGAAAAACAGTAACTCGAGCAGAAGGAAGTTTTTCTTATGGAGATCAAACGTATCGATTAGTTGATTTACCTGGAACTTATTCTTTGATGTCCACATCTGAGGATGAGGAAGTAGCTCGTGATTATATTCTATTTGGTGAACCCGATGTGACAGTGGTGGTGGTAGATGCTGGAAGATTGGAACGTCATTTGAGTTTGGTAGTTCAAATTCAGGAGATTACATCTAAAGTAGTCGTCTGTTTGAACTTAATGGATGAAGCGAAACGCCATGGAGTTGATATTGATGTCCGTGGATTATCCCGTGATTTAGGTGTACCTGTAATTCCAACCTCAGCGAGAAATAAAGAGGGAATCACCGATCTTTTACATGCTATTGACCAAGTCGCTACAGGAAAATTTGTTGCTGAGCAAAAGAATATAACAGGGATTACGGGTGAATCGAGAAAAGCAGTTCAGGATATTGGAGCGGATTTAAAAACCTTAGATCCTAATTTACCTAGTATATCGTGGATTGCTATGCGTTTGATTCAACAAGATACTAGTATTCAAACAGCCTTAGCTAGTGGAACCTTATCTCCGAATATAACGGAAAAACAAGTAGAACCTCTTGTTGCAAAGGCAAAAAAATACAATGAAACGCTGGGATTAGATTATTCTGACAACGTAGCTAGTGCTATTTTTTCGCAAGTGTCTAAGATCGTGAAAGGTCGTGTTCAGGTAGATGAAAATCAACGCGCATTTCGAATAGATCGTATGATTGATCGCGTAGTAACAAGTAAGAGCTTAGGTTTTCCACTGATGCTTCTATTGCTTGGCGGAGTACTTTGGCTGACGATTGTCGGGTCGAATTACCCTTCGGAAGCCTTGTCTTATTTGCTGCTGGATCAGTTGTATCCTTTCTTGAAAGAGGGGGCGATAAGTTTGAGTTTTCCTTGGTGGTTAACAGGTTTCTTGATTGATGGGGTATATTTAGCAACAGCTTGGGTGATTGCCGTGATGTTACCCCCAATGGCTATCTTTTTTCCCCTTTTTACTTTATTGGAGGATTTTGGATATCTGCCTCGTGTAGCTTTTAATCTCGATCGAATTTTTAAGGGAGCAGGAGCTCATGGTAAACAAGCACTGACAATGAGTATGGGATTTGGTTGTAATGCTGCTGGTGTTGTAGCCACGCGAATTATCAATAGTCCACGTGAAAAATTAATAGCAATTATTACCAATAATTTCTCCTTGTGTAATGGACGTTGGCCTACGCAAATTTTGATGGCAACCATTTTCATTGGAGCATTAGTACCCAAATACATGGCTCCAACTATTTCTACTTTGGCTGTAGTTGGGATTGTGGTTTTGGGAATAGCCTTTACATTTTTCACGTCTTGGATGTTGTCCAAAACCATGCTCAAAGGAGAATCTTCTTTTTTTACATTAGAATTACCGCCGTATCGCCCTCCAAGAGTATGGCAAACGGTTTATACTTCTTTGATTGATCGTACGTTAATCGTTCTTTGGAGAGCTGTTGTGTTCGCTGCTCCTGCAGGAGCCATCATTTGGTTGGTTTGCAATATCGATATTGCAGATAAAAGCGTAGCGCTTTGGATGATTGAAGGAATGAATCCTTTTGCGGTACTCATCGGATTGAATGGCGTAATCTTATTGGCTTATATTGTTGCAATTCCAGCCAATGAAATTGTAATTCCTACAATCTTAATGCTTACTGCCATGGTGTTAGGTGATGCAACACTAGGAGAGGGAGCAGGAGTTATGTTTGAGGTGTCAGATGGAGAAATTGCGACAATGCTACAAATGGCTGGTTGGACAACTTTAACGGGAGTGAACCTTATGCTGTTTAGCTTATTGCACAATCCATGTAGTACAACTATTTATACCATTTACAAAGAAACGCATAGCGTAAAATGGACAACTGTAGCTTCAATTTTACCGATTGTATTTGGCTTGATTGTCTGTTTTACAGTAACCCAAATTTGGCAGTTATTCACCTAAAAAATAAATAGAAAAGTCGAGTAATTTACTCGACTTTTTCTTGTTTTAGTCCTTCTCCTATAAGAATTTGTGGACCTAAATATTTTGGTTTTTTATCAATCAATTGATCGAGTAATACTTTTACTCTCGCAAATTTTTCGCGTAACAGGGTTTTAAAACCATACTTACGCGTAACGTCTTGGGCATTAAATCCTACAGTTTTTAAGCCTAAATGATTGGCAATGTAAACTGCTCTTTCATTGTGAAATGGCTGTGAAATAATAGTAAAAGTGTCTTCATTAAAAATTGCCTGCATGCGATAGACCGAATCCAACGTTCTAAAACCAGCATAATCCAAATAAATTCGATCTTTGGGAACCCCGCGCTCAATCAGAGCTTCTTCCATATCTTTAGGTTCGTTATAACCTGAGCGACTATTATCTCCACTAACGACAATAAAATCAATTTTTCCCGCGTGATACAATTGAGCTGCCGCCTCCATGCGATAGGTAAAATAGTAATTGAGTTGCCCACCAGAAAGATGTTTTGAAGTTCCTAAAACCATTCCCACTTTATGATGTGGGATGCTGTTTATTTTGTCAAAAATCTGATCTTTTGTACTGGATGTTACCTGTGTATTCGCCCACCAAATGAAGGCAAATAGGAAAATTCCCAATAAGAATATGCCCAGAATTAGTCTTTTCATGGTTTAAGATTACTACAAGATTAATACCAACGTTTTTTATTTTTCTTTGAATTCTCTGATTTACGAGAATTGGCGTTTTTATTTTTATTGCGATAGTCTTTTTTAGGGGCAGCTTCTCCTTTTTTGGGATCTTCTTTCCAAGGGAAAGGATGATCCGTAACCGTTTTAGGTTGAGTACGCGTAAATTTTACGATATCTTCCCAATATTTTTTTTCTGATTTATCACAAAAAGAAATGGCTAATCCTTCATTACCCGCTCGTCCTGTTCGCCCAATACGGTGCACAAAAGTTTCTGGAATATTCGGTAAATCGTAATTGATAACAATAGGCAAGGAATCAATGTCAATTCCCCTTGCTGCGATATCTGTAGCCACTAATACTTTTGTTTCTTTTTTCTTAAAACTATCTAGGGCTTCTTGTCTTAAATTTTGCGATTTATCTCCGTGAAATGCAGCTGCGTTTACGCCGTTTTTTTCCAAGGCTTCTACTACAGCATCAGCTCCGTGTTTGGTACGAGTAAAAACCAAAACATCACTTAATTTTTGATTGCGAATAAGGTGATATAATAATTTTTTCTTTTCTCCTTTTTCTACAAAGTACACTTGTTGTTTGACTGTTTTGGCACTAGATGAAATAGCATCAACAGCTACGTATTCTGGTTTTTTCAAGAAGTTGTGTGCTAATTCTCGTATAGGTAGGGGCATAGTAGCCGAAAACAAGAGTGTTTGTCTGGTGTCTGGTGTTACTTGGATGAGTTTTTTTACATCGTCAATGAACCCCATATCCAGCATTAAATCTGCTTCGTCTAAGACCAAACAGTGCACATGATCTAAATTGAGGTGTTTTTGTTTGTATAAATCCAACAAACGCCCTGGAGTACCAATGATAATATCGGCTCCTTTGTTTAATTGTTCAATTTGAGGTTTACTCGATACACCTCCATAAATGGTCATGAGCGTTGCATTGGTGTATTTGGCGTAAAGTGTAAAGTTATCTGCAATTTGCTGTGCTAATTCTCGGGTAGGAGTAACTACTAATACACGAGCATTTTTTGTGCGTTTGGTATTGCCTAAGCGATGAAGATAATGTAAAATAGGCATGGCAAAAGCGGCGGTTTTTCCCGTTCCTGTTTGGGCACAACCAATAACGTCCTTTTCTTGTAGGACTAAGGGAATTACCTTTTCTTGAATAGGAGTAGGGGATTGATAGTCCAGTTCCTCAATGGCGCGTAGAATATTTTTATTTAACTGTAAATCTTCAAATGTCATAATCGCTATTTATTATATCCTGCAAAGGTACGCGATTTGAAGAGAACTAGCGAAATACCGTCTTAAAAAGGTAGAACTAATAGGATTAAATTATTGTTTGTTAGTTTATTAACTAGGATTGGAGAGTAAGGCGAGTTGAATTTCTTCCACGGTTGCTCTTTCCTTCACGGCTTCAATCGTTAAAGTTAATAAATTACTGCTCGGATTTGCAACTGCTTCCGTCAAACGAGTTAAAGTTTCCTCTACTTTTTGCGTATTGCGTTGTGCTTTTGTAATTGCTAAGCGTTTTATTTGTTCTTCATCAACAGCAAGTGCTGTTGTCTGGGTATTTTGTTTTTGAATGTCCTGCTCTTCTTGAGGTGTAATATCTTCCATAGAGGTAATATCTTCTAGTATATTCCAAGCTTTCTCGGCAAGTGCTAGTGTTGTGTGTTCTACATAGTAACTTCCTGCCCAAGGGTCTACAGTCTTGGTTGCTTTCATTTCGCTTTGGATAAATTGATGTAATTGTAAAGCAGTATGTTCACCATAAGCTGGGTGATCAAAAGCGATAGCAAGTGCTTGTGTTCCTCCAAAAATGGCTGCAGTTGAGGCTGTCGTAACCCGTGTTAAATCGTTGTTTATCTCCTTTCCCCAAAGTTCCGTTTGGGTCTGAATTTTCAAGGCTAGGGATTGTTCATTCTTTGGATGAAAAGATTGAATCAACCTAGACCAAACCAAACGAGTCGCTCTCATCTTGGCTATTTCCATGAAGTAATTGACACCTGCATACCAAGAAAATGTAAATTGTGAAGCAATATAGTCTATGGGAATTTGGTTATTTATTCCCGTTTGAATATAAGTTAGCCCTTGAGCTAGACTATACGCAATTTCTTGATCTGCCGTAAAATTCCCCTTTTTTAAGTGTTGATTCGAAAGAGATAATACTTTAAAATGAGGCATATATCGATAGGTGTAATTTAAACTATCAAGAATAGCTTTTTGTAAAGAAGGTGTTGACTCAACGGTAAAATCGAGTGCATCGTACTGTAAGTTTCCGCGTAAAAGCTTTGTTTCTATGCCTTGTTCTTGTGCAGCAACAATATACATAGCCAATAGTGGTAACAAGGCTTCATTGGTGCGAATCGTTGCGCATATCTCCGGTAAAGGAAGTTGATCGAAGAGTATTTTTACATCTTCAACAGTGTAAATAGTAAGTCCACCTGCAGAAGTAGAAGACGATAAATCAAAAAGAAGATTTTTTTGACCGAGTGCTATCTGTTTGCGATAAGAACTATTGGCAGTTTCTACTTGGTTTGTAGCAGGAATCAGTTGAATTTGCCATGGTTGTAGTACATACATCAAAGGAGATATTCCTCTGACATAAGGAGCAAAACCAGCAGCAAAATCCATAGCTTCTAAAGCTTCAACATCTACTTCTGTGTATTTTTTTTGGATGACCATGCCATCTATGGTCGTGGTCGAAGAGGAAGTTGATGCTGTACTCAGTGAAACAGAATCCAAGTTTAAATGTTGTAAATCCTTTCTTTTCATACGTGTGACACTTATTTAGTTTCCTCTGTTAATCTTTTCTGTTCTATGTTTTCAGCTAAGCGTTTTTCAATTAGTGGTACAATCAGCGTTTTACGAGGGTTTTGCTTGACAAAAGGATATAATTCTATTTGAGTATGAAGCTGTTCTTTAGCACTTGCTAAGACATTAATTCCAACTAATACCTCTTGATTAATTTGAAAGAGTTCTTGTTCCTTTGTTGCTGATTCATTGATTTTACGCTGAATCGTTCCTTGGTGCAAAGAGGTGATAAAACCTTCCGCTTTTTCAATTTGTTTGAAAATGTCCAATGCTTTTTCTGCCATTTGCTTTGTGAGATAATCCAGGTAATATGATCCTTCAGTAGGATTATCCACTGCATGAGAATAGCTTTCTTCTTTGAATATTAACAATTGATTTCTAGCCATTTGTTGACTGGAAAAATTGTCTTTTCGATACAAAGTATCATAAGGTAAATTAGCAATATAATCAGCCCCACCTAAAATAGCACTCATACACTCTGATGCTGTGCGCATGTGATTCATCTTTGAAGCGTAAATGGTTTTGTTTCGCTTGGTTGGTGTTGCAATGATTTTAATATCGAGCTGATGTTCCTCGTACTCCTGGCCAATTAAATCAAAAAGTAAACGCATGGCTTTGAGTTTGGCTATTTCGAAAAAATAATTTGATCCCAAGGCTACCTCAACAAAAATTGGCTGTTTGATGACAGGTAGTCGATTGAGATACTCATTCAAATGACTACAAGCATAGGCTATTTGTTGTATGTGATTCGCTCCTGCATTTTGATAGACCTGAGTATCAATAACGAGTTGTACCGATTGATGTGTGCGAATAAGTGATTCAACACTATTGAAATCTTGAGTGATATTGTGAAACCAATTACCATCTGTAACTAATTGATGAATAGGGTCAACAAGGAAATGAATATGATATTGTTTTTGCTCAGCCCATTGGGCAATGCGTTTGAGGTAGGCTTCATCTAAAAAGGCACATCTAAAAAAATAAACCCCTTGTTGAGGTAGAGCAAGAAGTAGTTGAATCAAATCAATCTCGGCATGAGGAACTGTAAAATAAAGACTTTCCGTTCCTTTTTGTAAAGAGGTTAGCGCATTTTGGATTGATTTTTCTACTTCGTGTATGTAAATCGGTTGTAGAATGCTCCACTGTGTTGTTTGTGTAGGAATAGTCAGCATTTCACGATCCTCTGCATGATAAAAAGGACGCACTTTAATGCCTTCCAAACTTTCCCAAACTAGGGTTGTAGTATAATCGGCTCCCTGAAGTTCATATTGTATTCTATTTTTCCATTGTTTGGATGGAATGGAATAAAATGGCTCGAAAAGTTGATGATTCATAGTACTAAGACGTCAGGTTTATTGAGAAGATAAGGTATCAAATTCAATGATAAAAATATCTTCATTATCTCGCTTCATATAATATTTTTCTCTCGCGTATTTTTCTGTTGCATCTCCATCTTTTAGATTTTTGATGGCTTGCTTATCCTTGTCTATTTCACTTTGGAAATAGTCCCTTCTCTCTTCCAATTTGTCTATCTCTTGATCAATGGTGTGATGTTCAATAAGAGAGTAACTATCAAAGAAAATAATCCAAACAATAAAGCCAACAGTGATTAAAAAAAACGGGTTTTTCACTATTCGGATAAATCTCAGTTTGCGAAGCATGCTTTTTGAATCCATTGGCTTGATTGTTGTTTAATGGTATAAAGTTAACCTATTTTCTCATTAATTACAGTACGAACAATGTCAATTGCTACAGTATTGTACGTATCATTGGGAATAATGATATCAGCATAAGCTTTTGAAGGCTCAATAAACTGATCGTGCATGGGTTTTAATGTATTTTGATAGCGGTTTAAAACCTCAATCATATCGCGTCCACGTTCCGCAATATCGCGTTTTAATCGTCGAATTAAACGCTCGTCAGAATCGGCATGAACAAAAATCTTAATATCACATAATTCACGTAATTCGGGATTACACAAAATTAAAATCCCCTCTACAATCATTACTTTTCGAGGATGAGTCAATACATAATCGTCTGTTCTGTTGTGTTTGACAAAAGAATACACGGGTTGGTTTACGCTTTTTCCTTCTTTTAAGTCTTTCAAATGTTGAACCAATAAATCAAAGTCAATAGATCTCGGATGGTCAAAATTGATTAAAGTTCGCTCCTCTAAACTAAGATTGTCTGTCGCTTTGTAATACGAGTCTTGTGATATAATACCTACTTCTGTTTCAGGTAGTTCGTTCATGATTTGGTGAACTACGGTAGTTTTTCCACTTCCTGTACCGCCTGCAATTCCAATAATTAACATGTTTGCTTCTATATTTTCAGCAAAAATAAACATTAATCAAAGAGGGGAAAAACATTTTTTGAGATTCGTATTTAGTTCTTCTTTTTTATAGCAAAAAACAGAGGAACTTAAGACCTTAGGGGATAAAAGAAGGATTGTATTGGATGAATGACAGTATATAATGTTATTTATACTTAATCTAATTTAAAAAAGCTATATTTGTTCTTCAACAAAAGACAAAAGCAATAGTTTATTATAAATAAATAGAGATATATGGCGAAGAAAACGGTAGATCGAGGAATATTTACGCTGAAAGAAAGAACGTATATTACTCCACATTATATACGCATTACCTTAGAAGGAAAAGATACTCAAAAGTTTGACCGCACAACCATAGGGGTAAATAATAAAATATTTTTAGCTCCAGAGGGATGCGATCGCGTTTATTTACCTGAATTTGATTTTGAGAAAGGACAATGGGTTCCGATGGATGAGGCTATTCGTCCGAGTGTTAGAACCTATACTCATCGAGGAATAGATTTAGAAAAAAATGAGTTGTATGTTGATTTTGTTGCACATGGAGATGAAGGACCTGCATCGAGATGGGCTATTCAGGCACCCATTGGTGCAGAATTAGGAGTGGCAATGGGAACAGAACCTTCTGAATTATATCCTGTAGCTGCTCGTTATATTTTAGTAGGAGATGCCACTGCAATTCCTGTTTTGGGTTCGATTTTAGAAGATTTGCCAGCCAATGTGCAGGTAAAAGCTTTTATTGAAGTAGAGACACAAGAAGATATTCAGTCTTTAGAAACAAAAGCTCAATCTGATATTGAATGGATTATTAATCCAACACCAGGTCAAAATACAAGATTAGCAGAAAAAGCATTGGCTTATATTGAAGAACAAGGCGAAATGGAATCCAAATTCGCCTATGTAGCGGCAGAATTTTCCAATGTAAAATTGTTGCGTAACTATTTGCGCAAAGAGAAAAATTGGACGAAAGACGAGTTGTACGCGTATTCTTACTGGAAGTTTGGAAAAGCAGAAAATGTGTCCGAAGCTGATCGTCGTGCTGAAAAAGCAAGTTTAGACTAACAATAAAATGCAATACTCCATACATGTTGTTATTGTCATTACAAAAGGTAAATTCACTATTCAATACCTTTAATTAAATCGGAAAAGCGAGGGTAATATCCCTCGTTTTTTTTGTTTATCGCATTTTGAAGGAATGGATTTTTAAAATCAAGTTAAATCTACAAGATGAATTAAATTATTTAGTTTGATAAGAAATATTATTTCTTACCTTTGTCGGCTGAAATAAAAATTCAAATCATTTTAAGTTCTTTAGTAGCATGTTAAATCGAAGACACATTCGTATCAAGGTTATGCAGACGCTTTATGCACTGCACCAAAGTAATTCTGACCAAATTCAAACGGGTGAGAAATTTTTAAACCACAGCATGGATAGTATACAAGAGTTGTATTTATTGATGCTAACCCTCCTGATAGAAATTCGAAAAAAAGAAGAAGAATATATCGAAATTTCTCAGAAAAAACATTTAGCTACTTACGAAGAACGCAATCCAAACAAGAAATTTATCGAAAACCAAGTACTCGAATTGTTGAGTAATTCTACTTCTATTAGCAATAAAGTGGAAGAACGCAATATGACGTATTGGCAACGTAAAGATCACTATGTTCAATTGGTATTGGATGAAATCAAAGCGAGTCAATTGTACAACGATTACATGAAATCAACAACGCGTTCTTTTCAAGCAGATCAAGATTTTATCGTAGATGTTTACACGGAAATCATTGCGCCAAATGAGAAATTGTATGACTTTTTAGAAGATACAAAATTAACTTGGGTAGACGATTTACCAGTGGTAAATACATTGATTCAGAAGCAATTGAGACAGTTGAAGAATGTAGAACAAGCTTTTTTTGTTCCTAAAGTTTTCAAAGATGCAGAAGATAAAGATTTTGCTCAAGATTTGTTCCGTAGAACGTTTTTAAATGGTAGTGAACTAGCGAAAGAATACGATGGTAAAACGCCAAATTGGGATACAGAGCGTATTGCTGCTATCGATATTGTCGTTTTAAAAATGGCGATTTGTGAGATGTTGCGATTCTCATCTATTCCGGTAAAAGTGACAATAAATGAATATTTAGAGGTGGTGAAAGAGTATTCTACACCAAAAAGTAGTATATTTATCAACGGTATCCTTGATAATATTTCGAAAGAACTTGAAGCTCAAGGGCGATTGAATAAAATTGGGAAAGGACTTTTATAAGACGAATTAACCATAATAACTATAATTGAATGAAAAAAGTATTTATGTTGTCTTGCGTTGCTTTATTAACGATGACAGCTTGTAAAAAGAATGATGCGTCAAGTCGTATTAGTGAAGATAATATAGCTAAAGTAGAACAAGAGGCTATGGATAAAAAAACGCAAGGTAGTTCAAAAATGGAATTTACGTCACTTGTGCATGATTTTGGAACAATAGGCAATAATGAGGCTGTAGAGACAGAATTTGAATTTACAAATACAGGAAATGCAGATTTAGTTATTATTGATGCTCGTGCAACTTGTGGATGTACTGTGCCAGAATACCAAAAAACACCAATTAAACCAGGAGAAAAATCAAAATTAAAAGTTAGATTTCAAACTGGAGCAGTTGGACAACAACAAAAAACAGTTACTTTAACAACGAATACAGAAAAAGGAGAAGAGTTATTGACAATCAAAGCGAACGTTTCTCCAGCAAACTAATTTTTTAATACTTATATTTATGGAAGGTATACAACAATTTTTACCTATGATTTTCATCTTTGTTGCGATCTATTTCTTTATGATTCGCCCGCAACAAAAGAAAATGAAACAAGAAAAAGCATACGAGGCTAGTCTTAAAGTAGGAGATCGTATCGTAACTAAATCAGGTTTACACGGAAGAATTGGGGAGTTAAATGAATTAACAGTTGTTGTAGAAACAATGGCAGGAAAACTTTTAATGGAGCGTTCTGCTATTTCTATGGAAATGAGTCAAAAACTTCAAGAGAAAAAATAATTATACGACGTATAATACATAATAAAATAGGCATTGCGAAAGCAATGCCTTATTTTTTGTATTTATCGTGGAGACCTGCACCTATTCGTATTAGTGGAATGGCCTTTTCAATGCGACTGATTTGAGTAGCTTCTCTTTTGGCTTCTTTAAAATATTGAAGGTATTCTTTCTGTTTATAAGGAGTTAGCGCATTGAATTTTGTATTTAAATCGGCATCTTCTTCTAATTTTCGATTGAATAACTCAATAAAGATAGTCTGCGGTTCCTCTTTGGGTAAACTGCGTTTTTGCTTGGCAATGGCGATGGCTTCCTCTACATATTGCTGGATTAAGGCTACATCAATTTCAGCTGCTGAGGTAAATCTCCATTGGCGTAATCCTTTGGTTTTTCCTTCTTGCGCATTGATGAGTTTCTCATGAGAATCTTGCATAAAGACCCCTTTGTAAAACCAAATGCTGAAATAATTTTTAAAACCACCCGCTGCAACGACCATTTCATTGTTGTGGTAATAAATATTCGTTCCCCATTTAAACCGCATTTCTAAATCCATACTTTGAAAGAGGGCTTCAATCGTTTTAAGTTCAGCTTCCCATTGCATCATTAGTTCTTTTTAATTGAGTCAAAATACAAAATTAAATCAATTAATCGAGAGGAATATCCAATCTCATTGTCATACCATCCCACGACTTTAACCATGCGATCAATCACAGAAGTTAGCTGGGCATCAAAGAGACAAGAGTGAGTATTGCCAATGATATCTACCGACACAATAGGATCCTCTGTGTACGCTAAAATACCTTTTAGTTCATTTTCTGCTGCGTCTTTGAAGGCTTGGTTGATTTCTTCAATGGTGATTTCTCTTTTGACATAACAAGTAATATCTGTTAAGGATCCATCGGGAACGGGAACGCGAATTCCTCCACCCCCAATTTTTCCTTCGTATTCCGGGAAAATCTTCGTTAAGGCTTTGGCAGCACCTGTGGTTGTTGGAACAATGGATTGTGCTGCTCCGCGTGCTCTTCTCAAGTCTTTATGTGGTTGGTCGTGTAAACTTTGATCTGTCGTATACGAGTGCACTGTGGTGATATAGGCTTGTTCCATCCCACATAGTTTCTGGATGATTTTCACCATAGGAGCAGCATTGTTTGTCGTACAACTTGCGTTGGAAATAATCAATTCCTCTCCAGTTAAAATCTGCTCATTAACCCCTAAAACGATGGTTTTGATTTCATTGTCTTCAGGTGGTACAGATAGAATGACGCGTTTTGCTCCTTGTTTAAGGTGCTCTTCTAAGAGTGCCGTAGTTTTTCGCTTACCTGTTGCTTCTATAACGTAATCGATGTCTAAGTGAGCCCAAGGCAAATCTGCGATAGCCTTTGAACGGAAATAAGGTATTTTCTGTTGATTGATAATTAGGTGATTGTCATCACACGAAACATCCGCTTGTAAGATACCGTGAATACTGTCGTATTTGACTAAATGCGCCATGGTTTGCACATCCGCTAAATCGTTTATAGCAACAACTTCAATGACGGGATGATTGAGCAATAATTTAAAGAGATTTCGACCAATACGTCCAAATCCATTAATTGCAACTTTAATTTTTTTCATTGGTTGTAAAAGAAGATGGTCGCCAAACAGCGACCATCAATATTATAATTATAAAATATGTTTTTGAGCTTTGTATGATGAACGTACAAGTGCACCACTTTCAACGTGTCTGAATCCTAATTCTAATCCGATTTCTTCGTATTTTTTGAACTGTTCAGGTGTGATGAATTCTTTTACGGGTAAGTGTTTTTTGCTCGGTTGCAAATATTGACCAATCGTTAAAACATCTAATCCAACTCCTTTTAAGTCGTGCATGGTTTGAATAACTTCTTCTTCTGTTTCACCTAATCCAAGCATAATTCCCGATTTAGTACGCTTAGCACCATTGTCTTTTAAATATTTTAGCACGGCTAAACTGCGGTCGTATTTAGCTTGAATTCGAACTTCTCTCGTTAAGCGACGAACGGTTTCCATATTGTGTGAAATCACTTCTGGTGCCACTTCTAAGATACGATCTAATAAACGCTCTTCTCCTTGGAAGTCAGGAATTAGTGTTTCCATTGTTGTTCCTGGACTAATACGACGAACGGCTTTCACTGTTTCAGACCAAATGATAGATCCTCCATCTTTTAAATCGTCTCGGTCAACACTTGTGATTACAGCGTGTTTGATATTCATTAACTTAATAGATCGTGCTACTTTGTCTGGTTCATCCCAATCCACTGTTTCTGGACGCCCTGTTTTTACTCCACAGAAACCACATGAACGCGTACAGATATTACCTAAAATCATAAATGTAGCTGTACCTTCTCCCCAACATTCTCCCATATTCGGACAACTACCCGAGGTACAGATGGTATGTAATTTATACTTATCCACCAATCCTCTTAATTCAGTATATTTTTTACCTGTAGGCAATTTTACACGTAACCATTTCGGTTTGGCCTGTGGTTGTATATTTTTGTCTAAGATTGTATCCATACTTTCATTTTATCAAAGTACAAATATACTGAAATCTTCTCTTTTATCTTTGGTTTTTTCGGAATTATAAAATGGATTGGATTCCTAGTATACACTTGGGTTTCTTGTTGTTTTTTGAGGATATTCTTGATGAAATATTCCAATTAAATGCAAAGTAGAGTAGAATAAAATCAAATTTTTATGGCGATGTACGCTCGAATGTGTACTTTTGAGTGTATAAAAGAATGCTATGGGATTATTTAATTGGCTGAAAAAAGACAAGCCTCAACCAGAAAAAGAAACACCAACTTCAACAGAAAAAGAGGATAGCCTTTTATTGGCGATGCCTATGTTTGAAAGGGGGGCGAAGTACAGTATTGAGGCTGTATTGAATAACTTACACCAGGAGTGGGGATATGAAGTCGAAGGAACAGATTATGATGATACAACAGCTGTATTGACGGTAGATGGAACCATGTTTGCTATTGCTTTTATGCCAGCGGCCATTCCAGCAGAAGATATTCAAAATACAGCCCAGTATGCGTATAACTGGAAGACGGTTTTAGATGATATTCAAGATGTCGATAGTCATGCCATTGTTTCTGTATTGAGCGGACCGATGGATAATGTAGCGCGACATTTGCTGCTTTCTCGTATTTTATATGCCATTATAGCTACAACGCCTAACTGTGTTGGAGTATATCAAGGCAGTCAAACCTTGCTTATTCCACGTGAGCAGTATTTAGACTATTATGACGAATTGAAAGAAGGAAAAGTAGTTGTTCCTTTATGGGTATATATTGGAGTACGCAGTACAGAAGAGGGGAATAGTGTTTATACTTATGGTTTGTCTGATTTTGGTAAACAAGAATTAGAAGTGGTTAACTCTACACTAGAATTAGAGGAATTGTATTCTTTCTTAGTGAATATTTGTTCTTATGTCATAGGGAGTGATGTCGTATTTAAACATGGTGAAACGTTGGGATATACGGCAGAACAAAAGATTAATATTACTTCTTCTAAAGGCGTATTCTTAGCAGGAGAAACGTTGAAATTAGAGATGTAACATACAAAACGCCATTCTTGGATGAGAATGGCGTTTTTCTTTTCCTATTAGTTCAAATAAAAAAATAGCAAAAGTGTTTTTATTGAAATAGGAGAGAAATGCAAGTCTCTTTTATTGGTTGATAATAAAAGAGAAATAATGTTGTGCAATATGGGGTAAAAGTGAAAAATACCTAGGGATACGATGTTTTTATAACTAAAAAAATCAAAGCGCAAAAATAGAAAATATTAAAAAATAAAAGGCTTGCTTGGTTAAAAGATAGAGGAAACCTATATTTGGTATTAAATATTTATACAAACGTAAAAGAAATGGAAGATAATCTGAAGTTAACACCAGCAGATAAATTAATTGCTCCTGTTAGTAAATTCATGCAAAAATCTACATCAGGTGGGATTATATTGTTTATCGCTGCTTTGATTGCCATCTTTATGGCTAATTCTGCTTGGGCAGATCAATACAATGCTTTTTGGGAAGAAAATCACATCGCTTTTTCATTTAATGATTTTTCATTGAATCACTCGTTAAAACATTGGGTGAACGATGGATTGATGGCTATTTTCTTCTTTGTTGTTGGTTTGGAATTGAAAAGAGAGTTAACAACAGGGGAATTATCCTCTCCTAAAAAAGCAATGTTGCCTATTATTGCTGCTATTGGAGGAATGGTTGTTCCGGCTTCTATTTACGCTATTTTTAATGCAGGAACAGATGCTGCTCATGGATGGGGAATTCCCATGGCAACGGATATCGCTTTTGCTTTGGGTGTGCTTTATTTACTAGGAGATAAGGTACCCACTTCATTAAAAGTTTTCTTGACAGCTCTAGCGATTGCAGACGATTTAGGAGCTGTATTAGTGATTGCTATTTTTTATACAGAGCAATTATCCTTAATTAACTTAGGTATTGGATTGGGCTTTTTTGGACTATTGATTATCAGTAATTTACTGGGAATTCGCAATACGATTTACTATGCGATTATCGGTATTGGTGGAATTTGGTTAGCCTTTATGTTGTCTGGGGTTCACGCTACGATTGCTGCTGTTTTAGCTGCTTTTGCGATTCCGTCTACAGCTAAAATTCACGAGCCTTTTTTCCGCAAAAAATTAGAACAACTAAAAAATAAATTCAACAGCATCGATCCAGATGATAAGATTCCAACCTTGACAGGAGATCAGATGGATTGTGTAGGTGAGATACAAGATTTAGCTAAAAATAGTTTACCGCCAGCGATTCGCTTAGAACACAGCATGCACAATTTTGTAGCATTCTTTGTTATGCCTGTATTTGCTTTAGCCAATGCTGCTATTCCTATTAGTATGGGTGGAGGTGAAGGAGTAAGTGCCGTAACTTTAGGGGTTGCTTTAGGCTTGTTGGTAGGAAAAGTCTTGGGTGTTTTTGGCCTAACAGCTTTAATTATCAAATTTGGTGTGGCAAAAATGCCAACAGGAATGACCTATAAAAACTTATTCGGTTTAGGACTGTTAGCCTCCATTGGTTTTACGATGTCTCTATTCGTAACAGAATTAGCCTTTGATATCAATCTACATCCAGAGTTTCCTGGTCAAGCAAAATTGGGAATTTTAATCGCTTCTGGTCTAGGGGGATTATTGGGATTCATCGTGCTGAGTTTGGCAGGTAAATCAAAGAAATAAAATAAAATACAATAAAAAAGCCGAAGAGGATGTCTTCGGCTTTTTCTATTTAGTTATCTTTCTTTTTCTTAGCTGCGCGTTTAGCGTCAACAGCGCGATTTCTTGGTTTTGTTTTTCTCGGTTTTCTCTTTCCTGGTCCACCAAGATTAACTTTGGTATTCTTTTCTTTTTTCGCGTGAAAAGCAGCTCCTTTTTCAAGTGGTTTTTTCGATTTAACTAATTGCTTTGCTTTTAGTTTCGATTGCTCAAATTCCATTAGTTTATCTGAAATCTCAACTTCTGCAGGAATTTCAATTTCTCTTAGTTCTTTTTCCATTAGCGTTTCTGCTTCTAAAAGCATTTCTTCTTCTTTTGGATCAACAAGAGAGATGGCAATACCCTTTTTGTCTGCACGTCCTGTACGCCCAATACGGTGAATGTATTGTTCAGGTATGTCAGTAAACTGTAAGTTGACAACGTGACTAATATCTGATATATCAAGACCACGAGACATAATGTCGGTGGTTAACAATCCTCTTAATTCACTGGCTTGAAATTCCGCCATGGAACGCATACGGAAATTTTGCGATTTGTTGGAGTGAATCACCGTAAATTCATCAGGGAATGCTTCTTCTAATTGAGTCATAACAACATCAGCTAAACGCTTGCTATTGATGAAAATTAATACGCGATTGAATGTTTCCTTATCTTTCAACAAGTGAATTAAAACGTTCATCTTAGTGTAGAAATTGGGAACGCGATAAACTTGTTGATCAATTTTTTCTAAAGGAGTTCCTGAAGCAGCTAAAGATACCTCTTCAGGGAAGTCGAAAAAGTCTTCCAATACCTCATCTACCTCTTCAGTCATGGTTGCAGAAAACAAAATATTTTGTCTTTTGCTGCGCATCATCGCAAGGATGGAAGTCAGTTGAGTTCTGAATCCTAAGTTTAATATTTCGTCAAATTCGTCAATGACTAGCTTTTGTAAATTGTCAAAACGCAGTACACCATCAAGGGCTAAGTCCATCATACGACCTGGTGTTCCTACGAGGATATCCACCCCGTCATAAACGGCTTTGCGTTGGGTGTTAATATTAGTTCCTCCATAAACGCCTAAAGAGCGAATCGACATATACTGCGTTAGTTTATTCACTTCCTCCACAACTTGAACCACTAATTCACGAGTTGGTACAATAATAACAACGCGTGGAGTGTCCACGTGGGCAAATTTCCATTGTTTTAAAATGGGAAGTAAATAAGCATAAGTTTTACCTGTACCTGTTTGTGCAATCCCCATTACATCTCTTCCTGATAAAATAACAGGAAATGATTTGGATTGAATAGGCGTAGGCGTAGTAATTTGAAGCTCATCTAGGGCTTTTTGTAAAGCTTTCGGTAGATTAAATTGCTCGAAAGTATGCATAAAATATCTTATTTGGACAAAGATACGTTTTTTTATGCTTGTAGTAAGTATTGGAATACAATTGGATAAAGGACAACCTTAAAAAATTACAGAATTTTTTTGATGACACGTAATTTATGGGTGTGTTTTCCTGAATCTACATTGTAAATTCCCAAATGGTCTAAGCGGTCGATGCGCACTTTACCATGGGCGTGAATGATGTAGTTGTTTTCCATAATAATTCCAACATGGATGATATTTCCCTCCGCATTGTCAAAAAAGGCTAAATCTCCAGCTTCACTTTCTTCAATAAAACTCAAGGCTTCTCCTATGGTTGCTTGTTGAGAGGCGTCTCGTGGAATTATATGACCATTGATTTTATATACCATCTGCGTGAAACCAGAACAATCAATGCCAAAAGGTGTTTTTCCTCCCCATAAGTATGGCGCATTCAAATACATAAAGGCCGTTTTTACAAATTGACTTTTGGTGAAAGTTCCTGTAATGGAGCGTCCTTCAAAGGCGAATTTTAGAGGGTTTGTGGAAGCGTGTTTTAAGACGTTGAGGTTGCTCCCAAGTGGAATAGACATCAGTTGATTGTCTGAAGAATGTAAAAATTCTACAAAATCACCTGCGTAAATTGGAGCGGTTTGGTTTAATGTATCGTATTCACTTTTGGAAATGATTTGCAATTGTTTGTTGTCAATCCATCCTTGGTATTGATCAAAAGCCAGCTCAATCTTAGACCATTTCTCGGTTTGCTCGAGTATTGTAAACAATTCTCCAAACAGCAGTTGAGATACCAATTCACTTTTATCACTAGGTTCTGCGCGTAGGGGAACAATCGAAAGGTTACAATAAGCAAACATCATATAGGGTATTTGTATTAAAGTGCAAAAATAAAGATGAGTTTGAAGAAATCAAACCCATCTTTTATTAATCTTATTAAAAATCTTGATCTTGAATTAAGCTCTTTCAATCACAATAGCAGAAGCACCACCACCACCATTACAGATAGCTGCAGCACCAATCTTCGCATTGTTTTGTTCTAAAACGCTTAATAAAGTAACAACGATACGCGCTCCTGAACATCCTAGAGGGTGTCCTAAAGACACAGCACCACCGTTTACGTTGATTTTGTCTGTGCTTAAATTTAAAAGCTTAGCATTTGCTAATCCTACTACAGAGAAAGCCTCGTTGAATTCGAAGAAATCAACGTCAGAAATAGCTAAGTTTGCTTTTTTCAATGCAATAGGCAATGCTTTTGCAGGTGCAGTTGTAAACCAAATAGGCTCTTGTGCAGCATCTGCATAACTTCTGATGTAAGCTAGTGGCTTTAATCCTAAGTCTTTTGCTTTTTCTTCACTCATTAATACTACAGCAGCAGCACCATCATTGATGGTAGAAGCATTAGCAGCAGTAACCGTTCCTTCTTTGGTGAAAGCTGGACGTAATCCTGTGATTTTGTCCAATTTTACGTTTGAATATTCTTCGTCTTTCGAAACGATGATTGGTTCTCCTCTTCTTTGAGGAACTTCTACAGGAACAATTTCCATGTCGAATTTTCCTTCTTCCCAAGCTTTAGCAGAACGCTCATACGATTGAATAGCGAAAGCATCTTGCTCTTCTCTTGTGATATTGTGTACGCTTGCTGTGTTATCTGCAGCTACACCCATTGCTTGGTTGTCATACGCATCAACAAGACCGTCATTTTGCAATCCGTCAACTAATGTTGTAGGACCAAATTTTTGCCCGTTTCTCATGTGTACGTAGTGTGGAATTAAACTCATGTTTTCCATACCACCCGCAACAACTACCTCAGCATCTCCAGACATAATCGCTTGTGCACCTTGCATGATGGCTTTCATTCCTGAAGCACAAACTTTATTAACTGTAGTACAAGGAACATTATTGCTTAATCCAGCGTAAATAGCTGCTTGACGAGCTGGAGCTTGTCCAACACCTGCCTGAACAACGTTACCCATGATTACTTCGTCAACTAAATTTACGTCTAAATTAACTTTATCAATAGCGCCTTTAATTGCAGCAGCTCCCAATCGCGTTGCAGGAACTGTAGATAATGAACCTAAGAAGCTCCCAATTGGTGTTCTAGCAGCAGATACAATTACTACTCTTTTACTCATAATAAATAGTGTTTATCAATCCTCTACTAACGATAGATTAGATGACAACTTAGAAATACAGACAATTTGATATTGTGGTAATGTTGTCACACAAGCTATTCGCGTTTGCGGATAATTAGTTAGATATTTTTTGATTCTATGTGAAGGACAAATATACATTATAAATTTATTTGGTCGAATTGTCTGGAGGAAATAATCGGGTATATTAACATTAATCGAGAGAAAAGGTCTTTTTTGAATTTGAATGAAGGGGGTAGAGAAGCAGAAGTTGGAGGATAAATGAGGTCTTTCGAAAAGTTTTTTCATTTTATATTGAAAAAAATAAAAAAAATATGAGGTTGTATCTCCTTGATAGATAATTGATTTGTTGTGGGGGTCTGTTTTTTTTAAATTTTTCTCGCATAAATATTTGGAAACAACGAAAACTCGTGCTACTTTTGCATCCGCAATACAGAAGATAACTCTTCTTTAAAGCAACGGAGAGGTGCCGGAGTGGTAACGGAGCAGATTGCTAATCTGTCGACTGGTAACGGTCGCCAGGGTTCGAGTCCCTGTCTCTCCGCTTCTTCGGGGTGTAGCGTAGCCCGGTCATCGCGCCTGGTTTGGGACCAGGAGGTCGCAGGTTCGAATCCTGCCACCCCGACCACTACAAGTAGTGTAGGGTCCAATAGCTCAGCTGGATAGAGCAACTGCCTTCTAAGCAGTAGGTCTCAGGTTCGAATCCTGATTGGATCACATAAAAAGCCTTAGCATATGCTGAGGCTTTTTTTGTTGTTTTGCTTTTTTGAGTAAATCTTTTTTTTGGATCAGTTCAAAAGTTGAGGACTATGCAAAAGTTTAGATAGTCTACATAGGAAAAAGGCCAAACCGTTAATCATTTCCCAGTCAAGTTCCAAAGTAAGGGGAATGACTAAAGAAATAATAGTACCTTTATCCTGCTCTAATTGAGAAGTCTTCATGAGATAGCATACCTTCAAGCAATAAGATTTGTCTTAAACGAATAAGTCCAGATGAATATAATAACACTTCCTACTGACCTGAATCTCGATCAATCTAAACCCATTCAAATTTTTGATTATCGCAGTTCCATGGAAATCGATCGTCAACAAATCGTATTGAATCAGCATACCTTCAGTTTCTTGCTTGAAGGAATCAAAGAAGTAGTATTTGATGATGGAGTACAAGCTATTGATTCCGCTTATTTTCTCTTGATGAAATCTGGACATTGTTTAATGACGGAGAAGTTATCTGAAGGCAAAAATTATAGCAGTGTATTGTTGTTTTTTTCTAATGAGGCCATTCAAAAGTTTGTTCAAAAAGTGGAGTTAGATTCCAATCCGTCTTTTGAGTATCCGTCGATTCATTCCTTTCAATATGATGATTTTATTCGTCGATTTGTAAAAAGCTTACTCGATGTAAATAAATTATCAAAAGAAATTCAACTGCGATTGTTAGAAGTGAAATTCGAAGAAATTATGTGGTATCTCCTTGAAAAGTATGGAAGGGGATTGCTTTACTCTTTGCTCTCTACAAATGATAATAGTACACTAAAGTTTATTCGTACCATAGAAAGTAATATACATTGTAAACTGACTATCAAAGAACTCGCTTTTTTGTGCAATATGAGTATCTCGACTTTCAAAAGAACCTTTGAAAAGCAATATGGAGAATCTCCAATGAAATGGTTTCAGAACAAGCGATTGGAATATGCACATTATTTGTTGCATTTTGAAAAGAAAACGGCTACAGAGATTTATTTAGATATGGGATATGAAAACCTGTCTAGTTTTATTCAAGCCTATAAAAATAAGTATGGAATTACCCCAAAACAACATCAGAAGAATTGAGCTTTTAGCAATAGTTTTTGAATGAATGTCAAAACTCTTCCTTTAGGTTCCAGATTACCTTTGTTTTAAATTTTTAAGTAAGCTAAAATGAAAAAAACACAGTTAATTGTATGGGTAATCTCACTAGTATCAACCTTGGGATTTGCACAAAATACCTTTACCTTATCGAGTAAAGATTTGGGAGGTTCAGGAACTAAAACAATGGAATTTAATGGATTCGGTTGTTCAGGGGATAATCAATCGCCTCAATTAAGTTGGGAAAATGCTCCAGAAGGAACGAAAAGCTTTGCGGTTACGATGTATGATCCCGATGCTCCAACAGGAAGTGGATTTTGGCATTGGGTGGTATTTGATATTCCTTCAAATGTGAATGAATTAGTTGGCAATGCAGGAAATGTCAGTTTGAATTTGGCACCTAAAGGAGCTATTCAAAGTACGACCGATTATGGAATCAAAGGGTTTGGTGGACCTTGCCCACCAGAAGGACACGGGTTTCATCAATATATCATTACCGTTTATGCATTAAAAACAGCTACATTGGGACTTGATTCGAATGCAAACCCAGCTTATGTTGGTTTTAATTTGTGGAATCAAACCTTAGCAAAAGCAAGTATTATAGCCTATTATAAGCGATGACATAGAAACGTATTACGCACAAAAAGAGTCTTCAAAAATCGAAGACTCTTTTTGTATTTTTAGTATTATTCCAAAATGGAACAGATTGTTTCTTCTGGTGTATACGTAATTTCTTTCTTTGTCGTACCTGTTGTTTTCCCCCATTTTGCAATTGCCTCAAGTAAAGGGATAAGTGTTTGTCCAAAAGCAGTTAATTCATATTCTACTTTTAAAGGCGGTTTATTGGTATAAACGGTACGATTGATTAAGCCATGTTCTTCCATTTCTTTTAATTGTAAGCTCAAGGTGCGTTCCGTAATCATGGGAATGGCCTTTCTCAATTCATTATAACGTTTTTTTTCTATTAAATGAATGAGTATGACCGCTTTCCATTTACCGCCTATGTATCTCATTGTTAAGCTTGTACTGCAAGGGAATTCTTGATTGTCTATCGTATACATCTGTTACTATCCTTTTTGACCGTTCTTGCAAAGATAATTTACTATACATAAGTTTGCAACTATAAAAAGTATAGTATTAATTCTAAATCCATTTTATATGAATTTTTTAGATCTTGCCCAACGCAGATATGCTACGAAAAAGTATGATGTGACAAAAAAGATTGCACCAGAGCAAATAGAAGAATTGAAAAATATCCTTCGATTAAGTCCGTCTTCCATTAATAGTCAACCATGGAAATTTACGTTTGTTACGGATGAAAAAGTAAAAGCTGAATTAGCTGCACAGTCGTATACCAATGAAAATTCCATTAATACGGTTGGATTAGTTGTTGTGTTTAGTGTGATGGACGATTTGGAGCACTTTGAACAGCACAATATTTCTGTTTTACCCGAAGGTTGGGTGAAGGGATTCTATGAACCTTTGGTTCGATCTCGTGGAGATCAAGCCACAAAATCCTGGATGGAAAATCAAGTGTATCTTTCCTTAGGGTATTTTCTGTCTGCTTGTATGAGTTTAGGACTAGATGCAACGCCGATGGAAGGAATCAATCGTCAAGAGTATAAAACGATATTGAAACAAGAGGGATATGCTCCTTTATTTGCGGTTACGGTTGGTTATGCTGATCTAACGGACCCTATGCATCCAAGCGTTTTACCTAAGTCTCGTTTTGCTTTGGAGGAAGTGATTGAATCGATTTAAAAACAAAAAAGGGTGACCTTTTTAGGACACCCTTGTATTTAGAAAATAAAACTTCTTATTTTTCGTTACTCATGTTTCTTTTCTTTCTTAAAAAAAGAGAAGCGGCATACACTATGGTGAGACCGCTAAAAATTGTACCAGCTATAATTGAACCGTAATGAACTAGAAAAGCAGAAAAAGCCATTCCACTCATGATTATAATAAAAGCAAATATAGTTCCCATAGTATTGATTCTAATACTACCTTTTACATCACTTTCTAAAATAGTAGTCCTATGATTGAAAGCAGCATGTCTAAAATCTTGTTCTTTTTCAGCTCTTGCTTTTAACCAGGTCATAATTTCAGGATCCATTTCTTTTAGTTTTTGAATTTCAGTAGCATCAGGTAGTAAATTATCATCAAAAACCTCAGTGTGTTCTTGCTGGTATCCGTTTCCATTCTTATGATCAACAGTTGTTTGCTTTTGTGTTCTCTGTTGTTTAGCCATAAGATTAACGTTCCTTCGGGTAGTATGCTAACGCCTTTTTATAATCTTTAGCTATGTTGTGGGCATCATTGCTAAGGTTATGTCTGTCGTCTTTAGTTGTGGGTATTTGATTTTCTTCCCTCAACCTTTTTCTCAATTGAATAACTTCTTTATTATCCGATTGATATGCTCCATTGAAATTATCTCCAATATTTTGGAAGAGTGAGTCAAAAAGAGATTCTATTTTTAAAATTAAACTACTCATTCGTTTTTTTTGATTAATTAACTATTTTGCAAATCATGATGTTTTTTATATAAAAACGAATATAAAGATACATAGATGCATTTATAAAAACAATAGGGTTGTTTAATAATTGTCTGATTTTTAGCTTGTTGTGTTTTATTTTTATACTTTTTTAAAGTATTGATTTGATTAGTTAATTATCAACATGCTATTATATCCTATGATAAAAAGCTAAATTATAGCGTAAGGGTAAGTTGAAGTAGGATGATTGTTTTAAAAAGGAAGGAAGGGTAAATCTACCAAGCTCTTTTTTCGGTTGTAATCGGTTTTGTGAGATCAAACACCACATTAAAACTCGTTTTAGAACCAGCGCGTTGTAAGTTATAGCTGTATGCTTTTTCGTCAATGGTTACCCACCAAAGGTTAGAAGCTGCCGCAGGAATGCTTAGTGCTGTTTCTTGATCTGCAGGAAAGTATTGAATATGTTCGGTTCCCGTATTAGTTGTTGTCCCTCCATACATGGTAATTTCATCGGGTTGACCATTGGGTTGACGGTGATCGTGTTTGAGTTCAACTCGATCCCCTTTTAAGGTAAAGACCCAAGTACGAGAAAGATCGTCTCCAACAAAAAAAGCGATTTTCACTTCTCGTTTGTCACAAGCAGCTACATACATGATTAATTCCTTATTGTCAAAATCGGCGGGAATAGGAGAGGAAACAATACTTCCTTTATATGCCTTACCACAGTGTTGTGCGAGGTTTTGGATAAACTGTTGCGAAGAATTAGGTGTTTGAGCCTTTGTGCAAAATACACTGCTGATACAAAACAGCAAAACAAGTAGATTTCTCATCGTGAATGTAATATATAAAAGACTAAAGATAAGGGGATAAAGGGTGTTTACCTAATGTTTGACAAAAAGAAGGGCAATTATCAACATAAAACGCACGGTAATCCCCAACAAAAATCTTATTTTTGAGAAAAGCTAAAAACAATGATTAGATTGACTGAACAAATCGTTCAAGTGGATGACCAAGCTATATTTGTGCATTTGTATGCCTGTGAGAACTCCAAAACGGACACAACTTTAGTTTTATTGCACGATTCACTGGGCAGCGTAGAATTGTGGCGTGATTGGCCGAAGTTGTTAGCTGAGCAATTGCAATGTGATGTTATGGTTTATGATCGCGTGGGCTATGGAAAATCACAACCCCTGTACACTTCGTATAGAGCTCAGGATTATTTAGAACAAGAAGGTGAATTTTTAGAGCGTTTGCGTCAGGTTTTGAACTTGGGAAAGATTGCTGTATTTGGACATAGTGATGGAGCATCTATCGCTTTGTGGTATGGTGTTTTATATCCTGAAAACACAAGAGCTATGGTCATTGAAGCAGGGCATGTTTTTGTAGAAGAGGTTACACTGCAAGGAGTAGCTGATGCAAAAAAGGCGTATGAAGAAACAGACTTAAAGCATCGCTTGGCAAAATATCACGGCGAACGCGTTGAAAAGCTGTGTTATGCCTGGTTTGATATTTGGTTGGATCCCGCTTATCGCAATTGGACCATGGTGCCTGAATTGCATCGTATCACCTCTCCTTTATTATTCTTACAAGGAGATTTGGATGAATACGGAACCTTAAAACAAGTAGAAGAAACGATTCGTCACGTAAGCGGAGTGGCAGAAAAATACATCTTTGAACAAGTCGGACATATCCCGCATAAAGAACAAAAGGAGAAAACCTTAGCATTGATTATCTCCTTTTTAAATCGGTACTTATAAGTTGATTAAATGTTCAATTTTATCTAAAAACAATTGTTCAATTCGAGGATCTTTGGCTTGTAAATACGAAGACTTCAAACTATTTAAGTATTGATCTAAATTGGTAATTACACTGCCTTGCGCCAATTCAAAGGGCACTTGAAGATTCTTCGCTTTAATGGTTTCTAGGGCGGTTTTGATATAAGTTTCTTTATCCATTGTGTTTGTTGTATCGGGAGCAAAGATATAAAATCATTTGGAGGATAAAAGAGAGACAAAAAGAATAGCCTCATTTTGTAAGGGATGAGGCTATTTTTACTTATCGTGGTAACTCGATGGTATAGGTTTTTCCTTTTGTTTTTACGCTGGTATTCACCAACCAAGGGTTGTATAACTTCAATAGTTTATAGTTAGCTCCTTGTTCAATAGCAAACATTGGTAAATCATCAACATCTTTATCCAAGGTAATAGTACGCATTGGAATTGGAGGATATTTCTCTGATTTCGGAATGTCGTATCCATATTTTTGTGGATTAGACATAATTTCTTTCATCGCTAGAATTCGAAATACATAACGAGACGTTTCTTGATTTAAAAATAAATCATAGTAATTGTCCACGTATTGGGAGTTCATCGCTTTTGTCATACCTGCCATGCCGCGGTTGTACGCTGCTGCTACCATGGTCCAAGAACCAAAACGAGCCTTAGCATCTTTAAAGTATTTACAAGCGGCTTCTGTTGCTTTTTCTAAGTGATAACGCTCATCGATATAGTCATCTACTACTAAGTTGTATTCTCCCGCTGTTCCCTTCATAAATTGCCAAAATCCAGAAGCTCCCGCAGAAGAAACGACATTAGATAACGTACTTTCAATAACACAGAGGTATTTAAAGTCGTCGGGAATATTGTTTTTCTTTAAGATGGGTTCAATAATGGGGAAATAACGTTCTGCTCTTTTGATGACCAAGGTAGTCGATGAATGAAGATTCGCATTGATAATCATCTCTCGATCAAAACGCTCTTTGACATCCAGGATGTCTAGGGGTGTTTTTTCTCCAGCAAAATTTGCGGTTAATGGAAGTGGTACATGATGATCCGTTGGGTTTTTGGTATCTTCTGGATTAGCAGTTTCATGTGCTGTTGCAAAAATAAACGTAGAGGCTATGCCGACAACTGCCGTTGTGTAAAGCACGTTTTTGAGATTCTTTTTCATCGTTATTTCAATATAATTTTTTCTAAATGTTGGTTAAACCACTTGTATTTGACAATAATCATAGCGTGTGTTCCTCCTGGAACTTCAATTGCATTTCGTATGTTTTTAAAAGGAAATACCTCATCTTTTGTACCGTGAATATGAACGACGTGGTTTAATTCTTCTTTTTGATCCCAAGTCAGAACGGCTTGTATACACCAATTCAAATAATGGGGATCTCGAATAGACAAGTAGCGGTTGTACATGGCTACGCGTTTCTTCTGTTTGTCATTGCCATAGCGTTCAATCATACGCAATAAAAATTCAACTCCATGCGTCGGAATAAGCTTGTACACTTTGGTGTATTTAGCCCATTTAAAACGCTTGGGAAATTCTTTGTTTGAGCGTACACTGGAAATAATGATTACTTTTTGAACGTTGATTCGCTTGGCGATTTCCTGTGCGATTATCCCTCCAAATGAAACGCCTACCAAGATAGGATTATTCTGTTGAATAAGGGGAATGTATTTTTGTACATAATCGGCTAAGCTTTCTTTTTTTTCACAAGGCAACCATTCCAAAAAATGTAATTCAAAACGGGAAGTATCCCATTCCAATCTTTCAAAAATGAGGGAGGTTGACGACATTCCAGGAAAGAAAAAAATAGGTATTTTGTTCATTTTAAATAAATTAACATAGTTAATGGGGGTGGTGTGGAAAAAAATGACGAACTTTGATAAATATAGGGATAAAACTTTTTGTATCCACTGTATAAATCCGCTAAAAATTTCTTAGGATATCATTTTGTTATGGAAGGACGCTTTTGTGTCTATATTCTTTTTTTGCTATGAAAAAGACATATGCCTAACCTGAAAATATAAAATTTTAGTATAATGGAAATTAAAGACAATGAACTACTTCGTCAGTTTGAGCTCGAAACCGATCAAGGTTTGCTTAGCGTGGAGTATTCACTTCAAGAGAGAAAAATCTTTCTTACCAAATTAAAAGGATTCGAAGAAGGAGTGCAAGCACAATCCATCGATTTCTTAAAAGGAGTACTGGACATCGTTAGAGAAAAACGATTGAGAGTTGTTCCTACACACCCAAAAATTGTTTCTTTCTTTAGGAAAAACCCTATTTACAAAGAAATGCTTCCTCCAGGGATAAGAATTTAATCCTGTGAGAATTTAAAACCCACTTATAACATACACAACATACCCCCTTAAAAGGGTGAAAAAAACAAAAACCTGTTTGAATGTCAATCCAAACAGGTTTTTTAATTTAATCTAGAAAATCGAATCGAACGATACCGTCTTCATCAATCTTTGTTAATTTAATTGGACGTAAAGTATTCACTAATGCTGGATCCCAAGGGGTTTTTACTTTGACGTAGTTTTCTGTGAAGCCGTGGATGTATCCCTCTTTGTTTTCACTTTCAAATAAAACGGTCTTTTCCTTTCCTAGTTGAGATTCGTAAAACGCTCGGCGTTTTTTTACCGATAGACCACGCAACATTTTACTTCTCTTGTTTCTCACTTCCATTGGAACAACACCTGCCATGTCAATAGCCGCTGTATTGTCGCGTTCGGAATAGGTGAATACATGTAAATACGAAATGTCTAAATCACTCAAAAAGGTATAGGTTTCTAAGAATTTTTCGTCTGTTTCTCCAGGAAAACCAACAATAACATCTACACCAATGCAACAGTCAGGCATAACAGAACGGATTTTTTCCACACGCTCTACGTATAATTCACGCATATAACGGCGTTTCATTTTCTTTAGAATGTCATTGCTTCCTGATTGAAGCGGAATGTGAAAATGCGGAACAAAGGTTCTACTTTGAGAAACGAATTCAATCGTTTCGTTTTTCAATAAGTTGGGTTCAATAGAAGAAATGCGCAAACGCTCAATTCCCTCCACTTGATCCAAGGCTTGAACCAATTCTAAAAAAGTGTGTTCGTGTTTTTTATTTCCAAATTCACCTTTTCCATAGTCGCCAATATTTACCCCAGTCAAGACAATTTCCTTGATATCTTGAGCGGAAATTTCTGCTGCATTTTTCAATACATTTTCCATGGTATCACTTCGAGAAATTCCTCGAGCTAATGGAATTGTACAGTAGGTACATTTGTAATCGCAACCGTCTTGCACTTTCAAGAAAGCTCTTGTACGATCTCCGATTGAATAGGAACCTACGTAAAAATCGGCTTCTGAAATTTCACAAGAATGCACCTGACCCATTTCATTTTTAGAAAGGTCATTGATGTAATCGGTTAGTTTGAATTTTTCCGTTGCACCTAATACTAAATCAACTCCATCTACATTCGCTAATTCAGCGGGCTTTAATTGGGCGTAACAACCGACAGCAGCGATAAAAGCTTTGTCGTTTTTCTTTTGCGCCTTTTTTACTATTTGTTTGAATTGTTTATCTGCATTTTCGGTTACAGAACACGTATTAATTACATAAATGTCTGCCACATCCTCAAATTCAACACGATCAAAACCTTCATCTACGAAACTTCTTGCTATTGTTGAGGTTTCAGAAAAGTTTAGCTTACATCCCAAGGTGTAAAAAGCTACTTTTTTTCTATTTTCCATAATCATTCTTTACTATGAGTAGTAACTTTGAAGTATATTTACTCTTTGTTGTCACAAAGCGTGCAAATTTACGTACAAAATTCGGTTTGATGAAATCAATAATTTATTATATATCAATTCTTTGTGTTGTCTTCACAGTTTATTCTTGTCAAAAGAAAAGCGATGAAAATGAGAGAGGTGCGGTATTTCGATACAATGAAAGTTCAAATATTCAAACACTTGATCCTGCTTTTGCGCGAAGTATGGCGATTATTTGGCCGTGTAATCAGCTGTTTAATGGATTGGTTCAGCTCGATGATCAATTGAATATAGTTGGAGATATTGCTCAATCATGGCAGGCTTCTGCAGATGGATTGACGTATGATTTCACTTTGCGTCAAGGGGTGTATTTTCATCCTCACCCTGCTTTCGGATCAGCGCAAACTCGAACAGTTGTAGCTAGTGATTTTGTTTATAGTTTAGATCGATTAACAGATCCTAAAGTAGCCTCTCCAGGAGCTTGGATTATGCAGAAGGTGAAGCGCTATGAAGCAGTAAATGATACGGTGTTTCGCTTGGAACTCAAAGAGTCTTTTCCCGCTATTTTAGGGTTGTTATCCATGCGCTATGCTTCTGTGGTACCTCGTGAAGTGGTGGAAGATTCTCAGCATGATTTTAGAACTCACCCTATCGGAACGGGACCTTTTTATTTTAAATTTTGGGAAGAGAGTGTCAAATTGGTTTTGAGACGCAATCCCAACTATTTTGAAAAAGATGATAAAGGTGTGCAATTGCCTTATCTAGAGTCGGTCGCCATTACTTTTCTTCCAGATAAACAAAGTGCGTTTTTACAGTTTATCCAAGGGAAACTCGATTTTATTTCGGGACTAGATCCTTCCTATAAAGATGATTTAATCACTTTAGAGGGGCAGTTGCAAGAAAAGTATCAATCGCTGGTACAAATGGAAACTGGACCTTATCTCAATACAGAGTATTTGGGATTCAATATGGGAGATAAACAAAGTGCGATAAGCGATAAGCGAATTCGACAAGCATTGAATGTTGGATTTGATCGCGAAAAAATGCTCAAACACTTAAGAAGTGGAATGGGGACAACAAAAGTAGGAGGGATTATACCTCAGGGACTTAAGGGAAATATTCAACTGGCAACACTTTATGACATACCCCTAGCAAAAGCCTTAGTGGAAGCATATAAAAAGGAATATAAATTGTCACAAGTGGTGATTCCACTAGCAACCAATGCTGGCTATTTGGATATTGCTGAATATTTGCAAAGAGAGTGGCAAAAAATCGGCTTGACTGTCGAAATTGACGTTATGCCACCTGCGACCTTGAGGCAAGGAATGGCTTCTGGAAAAATTGCTTTTTTTAGAGGAAGTTGGATTGCGGATTATCCCGATGCGGAAAATTATCTCTCTCTTTTTTATAGTAAAAACAAAGCGCCTAACGGACCTAATTACACCTTCTTTGCTAATAAAACCTATGACCAATGGTATGAGAAAGCTTTGCAGGTTACAAATGATCGCGATAGAGAACAGTTGTACGAACAAATGGATCAGCTCATAGCTGAAGAGGTACCAGTACTCATTCTTTTTTATGATCAAGCCGTTCGATTTAGCCGAAAAGATATTCATCAACTGGGAATAAACCCCATGAATAATTTATTTCTAAAAAAAGTAAAAAAAGAGTAAAGTAAATTTTTTTTTCTTTTCTTAGAGAATTCTTTTAGATATAGTATCTTTGAATTTACAGCGTATCAATAAGATACTCTATTTAGTTGAATACAACCTTACACACGAGTTATTATTATGAATGAGTTAGTCGTTCTAATTGTGGATGACGAGATGAAAGTTGCCGAAGTATTAAAACATCGATTGCTCAACAGCATTCGAACCCAACACAAAATGGTGTTTTATACCGCAAAATCAGTCGCCGAAGCAGTAAAAATGATTGATCAATACATGCCAGATTTAGTTTTCTTGGATATTCAGATGCCTAAAGAAAATGGATTGGCTTTGTTTGACTACTTTAAACAACCACTTTCATTCGAAGTGGTAATCACTAATGCCTATAGTCAATACGCCTTAGAAGTATTGAATGAACATGCTTGTCTATACTATTTGTTGAAACCAATAGCGGTTGATAATTTACAGCAAGCGTATGACAAATTTGTAGAGAAAGAAGGACAGCAGTCTTTCATTAAGTTAATTAAAAACAACCAAAAACGAGAGGTTGTAGCTGTGGAGGATATCCTCTATTGTAAAGCAGACGATAATTACTGTGAAATCTATCTACAAGATCAGAAATATTTGATATCCAAAACATTAGGAGCAGTGTCTTCGAAGTTGCAACACCCTCAATTTCATCGCGTTGGGCGTTCTTATGTGGTTAATATGAAGCATATTAAACATATTGAAATGGGAACAAACCGCATTGTTTTTAAGGATAAAGTTATTATTAATGAGCAAGAGATCCATCATGATATTGTAGTTTCAGCTACTAAAATGAAAGAACTTAGATGGCTTGAAATATGAGGAATTGGTTTGGGTTTCTGCTATTTGTTTTGGCGTTTCCCTTGCTTTATGGACAAACAACGGTGACCAAACGTTATACAACGGAAGATGGGCTGATTGCCAATGATGTTCGAGCACTTTTGTTGGATTCTAGAGGGGTACTTTGGATTGGTTCTAGAGCCGGATTAAGCGTTCGACAACAGGGTAAAATTGCCATTGACAATGAATCCCTACAGTATCGCTATACGAATGTTACCAGTATTGTAGAAGATCAGCATCAGGGAATTTGGATCGGTAGCTATGGGCAGGGAATCTTGTACAAAGGCAGAAAAAAAACGCTTTTGTTTAACGAGAAATCAGGATTATTTTCCACTCGAATTAATGCGCTTTTTGTTTCAGGGCGTACCTTGTATATTGGTACCTCTGAGGGAATTTGTAAGATTGATATTCCAACGTTGGAAATGGAGAAATACCAACCGAACAATATCCTTACCACTCCAAGTCCAGTTTCTAGTTTTTATCAAATTGACCAAACGGTTTTTGCTACGACGATTAATCACGGGGTTTTTCAAGTAGAAAGAGGAGCATTAATCCCAATCAGTGAAAATAAAGAAGTAGTTGCTTCTATTTTTGATGTAAAACACCAAACATTGGTATTGGGATTGAAGTTTGATTTAGAAATTCACCAGCTTCAGTCTGATCAAGCCATGGTGAAACACAGTATTAAAGGAACTCGCTTCTTTCAACAAGTAGAGGATAAAGTCTATTGGGTAGGAGCAGATATCTTAAATGAAGGAGGTGGAATTTATGCGTGGGATGGAAAACAAGTTGAAAAACTCAACCAGAAGTACGGCATCTTTAATGCAGAACTTTATAGCTTAGCTTATGATGCAAAACGGAATTTTTTGTATGTAGGCAGTAAGAAACAAGGTTTGTTTCAAGTCGATCTTACTTCTCCTTTGCGTTTTGATCCCCGTTTTGGCCCCATAGAAGCCATTACTTTATATCGAAATACTGTCTATGTGTTTGGTCAACAGGGACTTTGTTTGGTACGGGACAATCAGATAACACATACCCTTGATAAAGCGGTGTTTAAAGCCTATCAATTGGCACATAATAAAAAGTTTATCGGATTGACCACTCGAGCGAATCATTTCTTTGAACTAGAACATCAGATTCCAGCAGAACAAATTCAATTTTACAAAGCTATTCAAGGGGCAAATTCTATCTGGGTTAGTACGAATATTGGCTTGTTTCAGTTAAGCATTCAAGGACGTATTGAAAATTACTTTGGCATTCACACCTATCAATACGATTTTATTCAAGACAAGCTCTTGGAAACTGATCCTTATGGAGGAGTAAGACTCTATCAAAGTATTGTTGATTTTCAATATAAATTCCTCGATCGTCAGGAGGGAAGTTTTGTCCCACGTGATATTGTTGCCATGCAAGCTATTGAAGATAAAATGTATTTGGCAGGTGCTTTGGATGGATTGTATATCTATGAAAATAATCAATTCCGTTCCTTGTTAAGTGAAGGAGTATTTGCTGAAAATCGATTGAAGTTTCTTGCAAAAGGAGAAGGAAAAACGCTATATGTAGCTACAGATTTTGGCGATATCTACTACTTAGATGTTAGTGGTCAAAATCCAAAAGTTATTCAAAAAATTCCACAACAAGCTATCTTAGGGCATGGAATAACCTTTTTACATTATTGTAAAAATCAATTATTAATTGGAACAAATAGAGGAATTACAGTATTAGATCCAAAGGGAACCTTCTTGTTTGATACGGAACAAGGGCTGGATAACTACAACGTAAAAAGCAGTGCAATTTTAGGAAATCAATTAATTTTAGGAACAGATGCCGGGTTATATACCTTAGATTTAGATTATTTTAAACCTCAATTAAAGGAGTATGATTTAGTTGTATCGTCGATTAAGGTGAATGAAACAAAACTGGATTTGCAATCCCTAGGGTATGAGGGAAATAGAAAGTTAGTATTACCTTATGATCAAAATTCCATTTTTGTCAACTTTGTCCTCTTAGGAGCGAAGTATCCTGAAAAATTAAGGTTTCAATATCGCGTAAAACCAACAGAAGAATGGTTGGAATTAGAACAAAGTACGTTGTCATTGAATTATTTAAATAGTGGAGAATATCCCATTGAAATTAAGATTTACGATTATGATAAGGGAACTGTACAAATAAAAGCCTTATTGGATCTGACCATTATGCCTCCTTTTTATTATAGTTGGTGGTTTTTTAGTATGCTTGTTTTGGTGGGTATTGGTATCGTTGTCTTAGTTATACAGCGAATGAAACGCAGACAAGAAATTAAGGATAAACAGTTGCGTTATGAGAAGAAAGTGGCTGAATTAAAGGTGCTTTCGGTTCGAAGTCAGCTGAATACTCATTTTATTTTTAATGTATTAAGTTCTTTTCAATATTTTATTATCGCCCACAAAGAAGAGGAAGCTTTATATTATTTAGAACGATTTGCCTCTTTAATTCGAAAAACACTAAATCTATCCATGGTGGAACAAGTGAGTTTAAAGGACGAACTCGATTATATTTTGGGGTACTTTGAATTGGAAAATATGCGTTTGGATGAACGCGTTCAGTTGGAAATCGACTTAGATCCACAAGTGAATAAGTACCATATCATGATTCCTCCTTTATTACTTCAACCATTTGTTGAAAATAGTTTAGTACATGCCTTTCCTGAGAGCATTGAGCATCCTAAAATAAAGGTAAACGTATATCTAGAGGGACAGGATGTTATTCTCGAAGTCATAGACAATGGAATAGGGAAGCAAACAATGCCACAGTCACTGTCTAAACACGATTCTAAAGGATTGTTTTTAGTTAAAGAACGCATGAAAATGATTCAAGAATATTTAGAAGAACACATTAGTATCGAATCAACGACGGAAGGTACCCGTGTTCGACTGGTTTTGAAACAGGCTTTGAATTAAAGAAATCAAATAAAATCACGTCAATTATTTGTTAATAAAACGGAGGAATGACAGAAAGCATTGTATTATTGTGATTAAGCAATTGTATTTCCTCAAGAAAGAGGATTTTG
Source organism: Myroides sp. 1354 (assembly GCF_030324495.1). Lineage (GTDB taxonomy): Bacteria > Bacteroidota > Bacteroidia > Flavobacteriales > Flavobacteriaceae > Flavobacterium. The sequence goes on from NZ_JACAGN010000008.1 coordinate 45,725, forward strand.
CTGATTTAATTCGAGTTTTATGAAAGGACGATTGTTGTTTGTAGGGATTTTTATCGCTTATTTTTTAGCTAATATTTATTTGGGAATCCGCGTATATCCGTTGTTTGCCACACCCATTTGGAGTATTCAATTGCTCTATATTGTGTTGGTCGGTTTTTTAGTTGTATCACCTATTTTGTTTTTTGCTTTTCGAAAACGCGTTAGCGTACCTAAGGCAGCGCTGTTGTATAAGGTAGGAACGGGGTGGTTGATGTTGATTACCTATTCTTTTCTCTTGGCGTTGTTGTCTGATTTACTTCTTCTATTTACTGGAGATTTCATAGAAAGAGCAACAAATTTAGTTGTAAGTGCCCCTCAATTTCAAGCCGGATTTATTCTCGTAGGAACGATAGGTATTGCCATAATAGGAAATATCAATTACTATCGAAAGAAGGTGGTAAGACTTCAGTTAGAAACAGAAAAACCACTAGATCAACCTTTGAAGATGGTTGTATTAAGTGATTTGCATCTGGGGCATGCGATAAGTAGAAAAGAACTAAAACGATGGGTAGAATTCATTAATGAGCAAGAAGCGGACGTCGTTTTATTTGCAGGGGATGTTATTGATAATAGTTTATTGCCTTTGACTTATTATAAATTAGACGAGCTTTTACGTGAAATTAAAAGTAAGTATGGCGTATATGCTTGTTTGGGAAATCATGAGTATCTAGCAAATGTAGAAATGAGTTTAGCGTTTTTGCACAAAGCAAATATTACTGTTTTAAGAGATGAGGTTATTGAAATCTTAGGAGGACAAATTCAATTGATTGGCAGAGATGATAAAACCAATCCCCATCGAAAGGCATTGCAAGATTTGGTTCAACCGAATCCCCATGTAGTGCAAATCGTATTGGATCATCAACCCTATAGCTTGGAAGTCGCTGCAGAGCAACAAGTCGATTTTCAGTTTTCAGGACATACACATCGCGGACAAGTTTGGCCATTTTCATGGATCACGGATTATCTGTTTGAACAATCTCACGGCTATCTCAAAAAAGAGCGTACACAGTACTATGTCAGTTCAGGATTGGGAATATGGGGAGGTAGGTACCGTATCGGGACACAGTCTGAATACGTGATTGCCACCCTATATTCGAAGAGAAAAAACGAGAAAGTAATGGGTTAAAACCCTAGACTTTTTTTAATGGAGAATAAAAGGTTATTTTTGTCAAAATTTTGTTGAAGTGAATTATTTATCAGTAGAAAATATATCGAAATCTTTTGGGGCACATAACTTGTTTGAAAATGTGTCTTTTGGTATTAATAAAGATCAAAAGATTGCTTTTGTTGCAAAAAATGGATCGGGAAAGACGACGATTTTGCGAATTTTAACGGGATCTGACCATCCAGATAGTGGACAGGTGGTGATGCGTAAAGGCATTCGCATGGAGTTTCTATCTCAAGAACCCAATCTTCAAGATGAATTGACTATCGAAGAAAGTATATTCGCTTCGGATAATGAAATTCTAAAGGTAATAGAAGCTTATGAAAAAGCATTGGAGAATCCTGAGGATCAAGAGGCTTATCAAAAAGCTTTTGAGCAAATGGATATTCACAATGCTTGGGATTTTGAAACCCAATACAAGCAGATTTTGTTCAAGTTAAAATTGGACGATTTAAAACTAAAAGTAAAAACATTATCTGGTGGACAGAAAAAGCGTCTGGCTTTGGCAATCATCTTAATTAACAAACCTGATTTATTAATCTTAGATGAACCAACCAACCACTTAGATTTGGAAATGATTGAATGGTTGGAGAATTACTTCGCCAAAGAAAATATTACGTTATTCATGGTGACACACGACCGTTTTTTCTTAGAAAATGTGTGTAATGAGATTATTGAATTAGATAATGGATTAATCTATCAGTATAAAGGAAATTATTCGTACTATCTAGAGAAAAAAGAAGAGCGAATTGCCGCTGAAAACGCGAGTATTGATAAAGCTCAGAATCTATTTGTCAAAGAATTGTCGTGGATGCGCAGACAACCGAAAGCGCGTACAACGAAGTCGAAATCGCGTATTGACGATTTCTATGTGATTAAAGAAAAAGCCCATAGCAGAAGAAAAGAGCACCAAGTGGAGCTGGAAATCAATATGGAACGCATGGGAAGTAAAGTTGTGGAATTGCATAAGTTGAATAAGTCATTCAATGGAAAGGTGATTTTAAACGACTTTAGTTATATGTTTAATCGAGGAGAGCGCATTGGAATCATCGGAAAAAACGGATCAGGTAAATCGACGTTCCTAAATATTCTAACGCAAGCGATGAAACCCGATACAGGAAAAGTTGTGATTGGAGATACAATTAAGATTGGGTATTATACGCAAGGAGGAATTACAATCAAACCCGAACAAAAGGTTATTGATGTAATCAAAGAATTTGGAGAGTATATTCCTTTAGCGAAAGGACGTTCTATTTCAGCAGGACAATTGTTAGAACGCTTTTTATTTGATCGTAAAAAGCAACATGATTTTGTAGAAAAACTAAGTGGAGGAGAGTTAAAGCGCTTGTATTTGTGTACAGTGTTGATTCAAAACCCCAATTTCTTGATTCTCGATGAGCCAACGAATGATTTGGATATCGTTACTTTAAACGTATTAGAGAGCTTCCTATTGGATTATCCGGGCTGTTTGGTTGTGGTTTCTCACGACCGTTATTTCATGGATAAGATTGTCGATCATTTATTTGTGTTTAGAGGAGAGGGAGAAATTGAAGATTTTCCAGGAAACTATTCAGATTTTAGAGCTTATGAAGACAGTATTGAACCTGTAAAAGAAGAAGCTCCGAAAGAAAAAGTAAATTGGAAAGAAAGTCAAGTAAAAAACGGATTGACTTTTCAGGAGCAAAAAGAATTGCAAAAGACAGAACGTGAAATGGCCAAATTAGAAGAACAAAAGCAAGTGATTGAGAAAGAATTTGCCGATGGAAAAGTAGGCGATGATCAAATTGAAACGAAAGCAAATCAGCTTCAAAAAATATTAAAAGAACTCGAAGAAAAAGAGGAAAAATGGTTCGAATTATCAGCCAAAATGGAAGGGTAATTAAAGATGTAAAAACTGAAGAAAAGAGGGTGTAAAAATGGATTCACTCTCTTTTTTTTTGTTTTTAAAACCAAATAAAGCTATAAAATATAGTGAAATTTTAAGATTTTAGCAAGAGTTAAAATGTTAAAGTTTTTCATTGTATCTCTTTGTTAATCAGGGTTTGTGTGTGAATGGAAGGTTAAGGGAATGTAATTTAACGATTAAAAAATAGGCAAATTTAAAAAAGAGGGTAACTTTGCGGAGTGAAATTTCAAGTGGTGACAGGGCTTGAGAAATTAATTTTAATGAGGAAAAAATGTTCTTTTTTTATTGGCTTATTACTGCTTTTAGGTGGGGTTTTTTCGGGGTTCAAAAAGTATGAAGTCATACTGCTAGAACAGTATAAAATTGTACCAACAGAAGAGCTTTCTTACCATCTTCCGGAAGAAAAAATTACGGAAGTAGAGAAGGCTGAAGAAACTGCAGTAATACCATTTACAGGGAAAACCTATATTGGTTTTAAACAAGCTTTAGGTGCACGTGAATCTAATGGTTTGTACCGAATTGTCAACTCTTTTGGTTACATAGGAAAATACCAATTTGGAAGGTTAGCTCTAAGATCAATAGGAATTTTTGATTCTGAAGAGTTTTTGAATGATCCGCAATTACAAGAAAAAGCATTTGATGCTTTGATTGCAAAAAACAAATGGATTCTTAGAAACGAGATTAAAGCGTTCGAAGGACGAAGAATCGATGGGATCAGAATCACAGAGTCGGGGATATTAGCCGCTGCTCACTTAGGTGGAGCGGGATCTGTGAGAAAATATTTAAGAAGTAATGGAGCTAATTCATTTAGCGATGGATACGGAACTTCAATCAAGACCTACTTGAAGAAATTTAGTGGGTATGATGTTTCAGAAATTGATCCAGAAAAAAATGCATTAGTAATGCTGTAAAAGTATAAAAAGGCGGTCTAGTTTTAGACCGCCTTTTTTTATGTCACTTTGCCCAAGCCATATAAAGTAACAATGAAACGAAGCGTTACACAAGATTGAAATTTTAAGGATTTCTCATTTTATTTGGTAGATAAAAAATAATTTCTACCTTTACACCTTCAAAACAAAGAAAAATGAATTTTGTACATGCAAATAATTGGTGGTGGAGCAACTTACGTCAAGACGTCGTGAGCTGTCCTACTATTGGTATGTATGAAGAAAAAATATAACGGAAAGAGTATATTATTCCTACACCTCTAAGGGCTTGTCATCACGACAAGCCCTTTTTTTGTGCTCAAAATTTTTTAACTCAATCGCAAATTTAAAACAAACACATATGAAGTATCAAGTAGATCAAGCCGGATTTTATGGCGATTTTGGAGGCGCCTTTATACCTTCAAACTTACAACCTATCGTAGCGGAATTGCAAGCGATGTATGTAGAAATAATGGAAGAACCAACCTTTCAAGAAGAATATCAAAAGCTATTGGCAGATTATGTAGGTCGACCTACACCGCTGTATTTTGCAGAGCGACTATCAGCTTTGTACAACACGAGAATATATCTAAAGCGAGAGGATTTATGCCATACAGGTGCACATAAAATCAACAATACCATTGGGCAAGTATTAGTCGCGAAGCGCTTGGGAAAAAAGAAGATTATTGCAGAGACAGGTGCAGGACAACATGGAGTAGCTACAGCCACCGTTTGTGCTTTAGCAGGATTGGAATGTGTTGTTTTTATGGGGGCAACAGATATTGAACGTCAGGCACCAAATGTAGCGCGTATGAAAATGTTAGGTGCTGAGGTTCGCGCAGCTAAAACAGGATCACAAACCCTAAAAGAAGCCGTAGATGAGGCTTTGCTTTACTGGATTGAAAACCCAGAGGATACTTACTACTTAATCGGATCTGTTGTTGGACCTCATCCGTATCCCGATATGGTGGGGCGTTTTCAATCGGTTATTTCAAAGGAGATTAAAAAACAATTGCTGGAGAAAGAAGGAGTCGATAAACCCAATTATGTGATTGCTAGTGTTGGGGGTGGAAGTAATGCAACTGGTGCTTTTTACGAATTTTTAGAGGAAGAAAGTGTGAAGCTTATTGTGGCTGAAGGAGGAGGATTTGGGGTAGAAACGAATCAAACGGCGGCTACTTCTTTTATCGGAAAACCCGGTGTACTACACGGAAGTAAAACGCTATTCATGCAAGATGAAACAGGTGAACCTTTAGAAGCCTATTCGATTTCTGCGGGATTGGATTATCCTGGTTTTGGTCCATTATTCGCACTAATGAAACAAGAAAATCGAGCAGAATTCTTCGCGATTAAAGACTCCGAAGCGATGGAAGCAGGTTTGAACCTGTGTAAATTAGAAGGTATCATTCCCGCGATTGAAAGCGCACATGCGCTCGCAGCTTTACAACATAAAACGTTTTTGCCAACTGATATTGTAGTCGTAAACCTTTCCGGTAGGGGGGATAAGGATTTACAAAATTATACCCACTACTTTCAGTTGTAGTTTTTTCAGGAAAAAGCCCACGTTGACGTGGGCTTTTTTTATGGGTAAAGATCTACTATAAAGGGGTAAAATTGATTAATAGTTGTTTAAAATGGTTCAGCCATTTGGAAAATATTTTTGTATTGTGTAAATTTACACTTTACAATTTTAGCTTGCGAATTTTTAATGCACATATAGCTGTTATATGATAAAAACGTTTAAAAATAAGAGTTTGAAAAACTTTTGGGAGACTGGAAATGAAAAAGGATTACCTCCAAATTGTGTTCGTAGAATTGCTAAAATTCTCAATTTGATTGATCAAGTGGATGACATTGCTGATTTAGGTGCTTTTGGAGCAGCGTATCGAATCCATAAATTAAAATCACCTCCTTATATAGGCTATTATTCAATGGATGTGACGGGGAATTTTAGAATTATTTTTGAAATTGAAAAAGGAAATGTTTATAATGTACATTTTCTAGATACACATTAGAAGAAACTATTTTATAATTGTTGTTACCAATGCATCATTGTAATTATCTAAAAAAGATACAACACAAAATAAAGAGTTAGGAATTAACTTTTTATGATTAATACACAAGAATGAAAGAATTGTCAAAATAAAAAGCCCAAGTATGAAATCTAATCTTATTATACATCCTGGTTTATATTTAAAAGAGGATGTAATAGAAGCAAATCAACTATCTGTAACAAAAGCAGCAGAACTTTTAGGTGTAACTCGAGTGAATTTATCTAATATTCTCAATGAAAAAACGAGTATAAGTGCTAGTATGGCCATTCGCATTAGCCAAGTTTTTGGTGGAACTGCAGATATTTGGCTTAAACTACAAATGCAGTATGACCTATTAGTTGCGCAAAATAAATTTGAAGAAAATAAGATTCATTTAGCTAAGTATGAGCCAGCGTTATAGTAGGAGCTCTATGTTTTTAAATAAAAGAAGTGAAATATTTTTAAAAAAGCCCACGTCTAACGTGGGCTTTTTTTATATCATTACTCATTCTTATACCATTCTTCTAAGTCTACTAAAATCGGTAGCAGTTTGATTCCCTTATCCGTGAGTTTGTATTCCACGCGGGGTGGGACTTCAGCAAAAACTTCTCTTTCTACTAAACCGTCATGTTCTAATTCGCGTAAAACCGTTGTTAGTGTGCCTTGTGCAATATGGTCTAAATCTTTTTTTAGCATACCAAAGCGCTTCGGACAATTAGAGGCAATAATTTTGATGATTGAAATCTTCCATTTTCCCGTAATTGTCTTTAATGCGTGTTGAGCAACACAAGTATCTTCAAAATAAATCAATTTATTTTCTACTGTAGTACACTCATTTCCACCATTAGTACTGTTTTTCATACTTAGTCTAGATTTTTTACCTACTTGATTGCAAGCAAGCTATTATTCACTTTTGTAAAGATAATTATAAAATATAGGAAGTAAAAAATGCCAAATGCAACAATAAATCAAAAGAGAATCATGTTGTTTCTCATCTCGATGTCCATTTTCTTATCTGTGTTAGACTTGTTTATTGTCAACGTCGCAATCCCTAAAATTAGAGCGGATATGCAAGCAAGTGTAGCGGATATTCAACTTGTTATTATTTATTATGTGATTGGTTATGGAGCCTTTCTCATTACTTCAGCCAAGATGGGAATGAAATACGGACATAAAAAAGTATTTGTGTTCTCGATGTTTAGCTTCGGACTATTTTCTCTGTTATGTGGGCTTGCTTCCGATGTACATACTTTGAATATTTATCGTTTATTTCAAGGGACTAGTGGCGCTTTTATGATTCCGCAAGGGGTTACGCTTTTATCTTACATTTACACCGAGGAAAGGGAGAGACGTCAAGCGTATGCAATTTATGGTGCGATTGCTGGTGTATCCTCTGTGTTAGGGCAGATATTAGGCGGAGTTCTCCCTGATTTAGATTTTGCTTTTGGTGCATGGAGACTCATCTTTTTAATTAATGTTCCCATTGTTTTAGTGGTCGGTATAGTATCTTGGAAAGTATTAGTAGAGGTAGAACGCAAGAGCGGAATGAAAATTCAATTCTTCTCTCAGTTGATCCTCATTCTCTTGTTGGTTGTGCTAATGTACAGTCTAGTAACTGGTGCGGATCACGGATGGACACCCACTTTGTTTTTCTCCTTGCTATGCGCAATGATTGGAATCGTTTTGTTTTTAATTTTTCAGTTTAGAAAATACAAGCAAGCAAAAGAAACGCTACTCGATTTTAAGCCGTTTACGCATAAGATTTTTGCTGTTGCGCTAGTAGCTCTTGTATTTTATTCCCTCGTACAAGATTCTTATTTCTTTGTCTATGCGAATCACTTTCAAATGAAATTACATTATTCGGCTACACAAACTGGAATTTTATTTGCTTTTCAAGGAGTAGGCTATGTGATAGCTTCTTTTTTGTCCTTGAAATTCTTATCTCGTTTTCAAGAGCGTTTTATGATTTTTGGACTCTTGCTTATGGTGATTGGATTAATCCTGCACTATGTATTGTTACATCAAGGACACATTAAATTTGAAGGGGTGGCTATACTATTATTTGAATATGGATTAGGATGTGGTATTGTTTTACCTGCCATGTTTACCTATGCGTTGAGTGGGTTACCAACTACTTTGACTAGCGCAGGGTCTAGTTTGTATCTCACCTTGCAACAGTTGAGTATTGCCTTAGGGGTAAGTCTTGTCGGTCAAGCGTATTTTAATAGTGAACAAGGGCATTTAAACGCTACGATAATTATGGTTTTTCTCTTGCTGATAACGGGAATTGTATTTTTTGTTGCCTATAAAAAACGAGAAAGGAGATAGTTGGAGAAAGAAGGATTTCTCCTATATATAATAAGGTATAAAATGAAAAACGCAAATGTTTTATTTTTTTGATCTTTAGCTAGCATAAAATATCCCCATCTAAAATAAACAAATACTATATTTGCACCGGTTTAATAAAAATACAATATGATAACAGTTAATGATGTTGCTGTCCAATTTGGTAGTACAACGCTTTTTAGTGGCGTAAGTTTCTCGATTAATGAAAATGACAAAATTGCCTTAATGGGGAAAAACGGTGCGGGTAAATCTACTTTGCTTAAAATTGTTGCAGGAGTAAACAAACCTTCTTTGGGGTCTGTTGCTGCACCAAAAGAAGCGGTGATTGCTTATTTACCTCAGCATTTATTAACTGCGGATGATTGTACCGTTTTTGAAGAAACATCGAAAGCCTTTGCTCAAATCTTCTCGATGAAGAATGAAATTGAGCAAATTAATGAAGAATTAACGGTGCGTACGGATTACGAAAGTGATGCGTATATGAAATTAATCGAACGCGTATCAGAACTAAGTGAAAAGTTTTACTCGATTGAAGAGGTAAACTACGAAGCGGAAGTAGAAAAAGTATTGAAAGGGTTGGGATTCTTGCGTGAGGATTTCACACGTCCGACATCTGAGTTCAGTGGAGGATGGAGAATGCGTATCGAATTAGCAAAAATCCTTTTGCAAAAACCCGATTTAATTTTATTGGATGAGCCAACCAACCACATGGATATTGAAAGTATCCAATGGTTAGAGGATTTCTTATTGACACAAGCCAAAGCGGTAATGGTGATTTCCCATGACCGTGCGTTTGTTGATAATATTACCAACAGAACGATTGAAGTGACGATGGGTAAAATTTACGATTACAAAGCAAAATACTCTGATTATTTAGTATTGCGTCAAGATCGTCGTGCACATCAATTGAAAGCGTATGAAGAGCAACAAAAAATGATTGCTGAAACCACAGAGTTTATTGAGCGTTTCAAAGGAACCTATTCGAAGACCTTACAAGTGCAGTCTCGTGTGAAAATGTTGGAAAAGTTAGATATCATTCAAGTGGATGAGGTGGATAATTCAGCACTTCGCTTAAAGTTTCCACCAGCACCACGTTCAGGGCAGTATCCTGTAACCGTTGCTGAAATGGGCAAAACATATGGTGATCACGTGGTATTCAAAGATGCCAATATGGTTGTGGAGCGTGGACAAAAAGTAGCTTTTGTTGGAAAGAATGGGGAAGGTAAGTCTACCATGATTAAAGCGATTATGAAAGAGATTGACTATACAGGATCGATTGAGTTAGGACACAATATACAAGTAGGTTATTTTGCACAGAATCAAGCCTCTTTGTTGGATGGAGATTTAACGATTTTTGAAACCGTAGATCGCATTGCAGAAGGAGATATTCGTACGCAAATCAAAAATATTCTAGGTGCTTTTATGTTCTCTGGTGATGATATTCAAAAGAAAGTGAAAGTGCTTTCTGGTGGAGAAAAGACCCGATTGGCGATGGTGAAGTTGTTGTTAGAACCTTACAACTTATTAATTCTCGATGAGCCAACCAACCACTTGGATATGAAAACCAAAGACATCATCAAAGCAGCATTGAAAGATTTTGAAGGAACGGTAATCCTCGTTTCTCACGATCGTGATTTCTTAGATGGATTAGCAGAAAAAGTATTCGAATTTGGAAATAAACGCGTGAAAGAACACTTCGAAGATATCAAAGGATTCTTGGCGCATAAAAAGATGGAAAGCTTACGCGAGATCGAAAAATAAACCTCTCGTTTCGCTGGATTTTTAAAACTCCTTCTCTTAAAAGACTAATTGGCATGTGTTTTGTTAAGTTTTTTAAGGGAGGGAGTTTGTTTTTTAATACTAGGGCTCCATTTTAGAAGTTGTAAGAATCAAAGAAGTTGCCTTTTTCTTTCTCTCTTAACGGATAATATTATATTTGTAAAACGATTGAAAATAGTGCTTCATAAAATGAAAAAGGTTGTATATTTATTGAAGCATTTGTGTGTAATTAACAACATTAAGTGAATGAAAAGAATAAACTTGAAACGTTTTTTTCTGCTTATCGGAGGGACAGTCCTTTATTTTTCTATGTCGGGGATTAGTTATGGACAAAGTTTGTCTTTTACTGATGCGATGCAGGTGATGAATGAAGAAAATAGTTTAATTAAAGCGATGGAAAAACAAGAGGAAGTGCACCAATATGAATGGAAGGCTATGAAAGGCTTGCGTTCTCCATCGGTTAAGGCTTTCGGAATGGGCATTTACATGGATCGTTCATTGGGGTTAGATTTCAATGGACTTCGAAACCAGGTAGGTGATTTTGTACATTTACCCAACTCCGAAGTATTGGGGAATTGGTCGGTAGATTTCAATAAACGAGACATGGCTTTTGGTGGATTCATGGCTACTTGGCCTTTATTTACAGGAGGAAAGATTAATGCAGCGGTAAAAGCGGGAAAGCTAAAAAGTGAAATTGGAGAAAAAGATTTGGAACAAGCCAAGCACAAATTAATATCAGAACTCGCTGTTCGCTATTATACAGTAAAATTAGCAGAACGTGCCTTAGTGGTACGTCAAGAAGTTTTAACTGGAATGCAAAAGCATCAGTATGATGCTTTGAAATTAGAAGAAAACGGCATGATTGCTCCTGTGCAACGCATGGCGGCAGATGTTGCTGTATCTGATGCAAATCGCGAATTTGAGGCCGCTAAGAAAGATGCAACACTTGCGCGTTTGGCCCTAGCTAATACGATGGAAGTGGAAGAAGTTACAGCAGATCTAAGCAGTGACTTTTTTGTGTTGTCTCAATTGGAAAGTTTAGATTACTACCAAATGTCTGCAGCGGATCATTACCCAGCGTTGCAAAAAGTAGCCTTACAAAAAGAATTGGCTGATCAAGGAGTGAAAGCAAAACAAGCAGCCAATTATCCAACTGTAGTAGCATTCGGACAAACAATTTTAGCACATAATAATCCAATTAGTGGTTTAGATGTATTGTATGACAATAATAAACCTTGGACCGTTGGGGTAGGTGTGACTTATACGTTGTTTGAAGGATTTAAAAATAAAAATGAAATACGAGCAGCCAAAGCGACGAGAGAAAGCGTAGCCCTTTTTGAAGAAAAGGCAAAGTCCGATATCAAAATGTTAGTGGCAAAGTTGTACCAAGATATCCAAAAACAGCAAGAGCAAATCGAGAGTTTAACGACACAAGAAGCTATGGCAACGGAGTATCTCAGAGTGCGTAACAAAGCTTTTGTCGAAGGATTCGCAACGTCAACAGAAGTTGTAGACGCTGAATTAAATTTGTCTGTGGTGAAATTAAAGAAATTACAAGCACATTTTAATTATGTAGCCAATGTAGCTTCTCTATTTGAATACACAGGATTGAGTAATGAATTTGTCCAATTTGCAAAATAAATTGAAGGTAAGATGAAAAATAAAGTAATAAGTGCTATTGTTGGAATTGTAGTTGTAGCGATTGTATTCGCTGTTTCTATTTGGTATATGAGTGCTCCACAAGAGAGTTATATACAAGGGCAAGTGGATGCAACTCAAATTAATGTATCGTCTAAAATTCCAGGAAGGATTGATGCTATTCTAGTCAAAGAAGGAGATAAAGTACAAGCAGGACAAGTATTGGTTCAGATTAGTACGCCTGAGATAGATGCCAAATTGCAACAAGTAGAGGCTTTAAAAGCTGCTGCTCAAGCACAAGATGCTAAGGCAAATACAGGAGCGCGAAAAGAAGAAATTCAAGCGGCTTATAATATGTGGCAACAAGCGAAAGCAGGAGCTGATTTTGCTCAAAAAACCTATGCAAGAGTAGAAAACTTATACAAGGAAAAAGTAATTCCAGCTCAGCAAAAAGATGAAGCTTATGCTAAATATACTGCTGCTCAAGAGGTTGAAAAGGCAGCCCATGCAACCTATCAAATGGCAAAAAGCGGAGCGAGATCAGAAGATAAGGCTGCAGCTTTAGCGGTGTTTAACCAAGCGAAAGGAGCCGTTGAAGAAGTGTTAATCTACAAAGGAGAAGGCGCAGTAAAATCACCTCAAGAGGGAGAGGTTTATACCATCATGCCCAACAAAGGTGAAATTGTTAATTCGGGTTATCCAATTGTCAATTTAGTCGATTTAAACGATGTATGGGTGAATTTTAATATTCGAGAAGACTTGATGAGCAAGTTCAAAATGAATACTAAATTCCAAGCAAAGGTTCCCGCTCTAGGCAACCAAGAAATTGAATTAGAAGTACAATATATTGCCGTACAAGGAGATTATGCTACTTGGAGCGCTACCAAAGCCAAAGGAGATTTCGATATGAAAACCTTTTTAATCAAGGCCTATCCTACGCAAAAAGTGGAAGGATTAAGACCAGGTATGAGTGCTTTAGTCGTAGAAAGTAGTTTGAAGTAAAAATAAAATAACGTGAGTAAAGGTTTTTTATCCCTATTGAAAGAAGAGTTTAAGCGAATGCTGACAACACCGCGTATTTTGGTGTTGATTCTCGGCATTCCTTTATTGCTATTTCTATACTATGGGGCATTGTTACAAGAAGGGGTTTCTCGAGATTTGCCCGTAACAATCCTCGATTTAGATAAAAGTAGTACTTCACGTAAACTAGCGAGTTTTATCGATGCGAGTTCAGCCATGCAAATTGTTTATGAAGTAAACGATGAGTTAGAAGGACAAAAAACAGTGCGCAGGGGAGATTCTTTTGCGTTAATCATTATTCCTAAGGATTTTCAGAAAAACGTACAAAAAGGAGTAAAAACCAATGTAACTTGTTATTACAACGGGCAATATTTACTACCCGCAGGTTTAATTCAGCGCGATTTTCAAACGGCTGCGGGTTATTTAGCTGCAGGAGTTCGCACTATATCGTTAGAACAAGGTGGTTTAATGCCTAATCAAGCTTTAGCGGCTGTAGCGCCAATCAAGGTAGAAGAGCACGTCCTTTTTAATCCCTATACCAGCTATGAATATTATTTGGGCTTAGCATTTATGCCCATGGCCTTACAAATTATCATGTTGGTGGTTTCGATTTATGTTTTTGGTGTAGATCTAAAATATAGAAAAGGACAAGAATTACTCGAACGCACAAACAATAAGGTTTGGATGGTGGCTATAGCTAAAATTTTGCCCTATACACTAGTGTTTATGATACTTGGACTTTATATGAATGCTTATGTATTCTATAAATTAAGTATGCCCTTTAAAGGAAATTTCTTTGTTTTAAATGCCTTTTTCTTTCTGTTTATTTTGGTGTGTCAAAGTATGGGCTTCTTTTTAGCTTCGGTAATGAATAGCTTGAGAATTGCGCTAACTATTGGAGGAGCTTATGCTGCTGTTGCCTTTTCTTTTGCTGGTTATACTTTTCCACCAGAAGGAATGAGCGGATTTGTACGTGGAGTAAACTACGTATTTCCCTTTCACTCCTATATGCGTTTTGTTGTGAATTACGCCATTCGCGGTATTTCTTTTAACGCCGAACAAGCGGGGTACTTAATTGCCTTTGCCGTATTTATTTGTTTAGGATTGATTGGAATCCCTTTTTATTATAAAAAATTACAGAAAGGAGGCTATGATGCTTAGAGGTTTAATCGAACATTTCGCATTAATTATAGAATCTTGTAAGCGAGAAATCAAAATGATTTTTAAGGATTCTGCTATTGTGATTACGTATATTGTCTGTGTACTCTTAGTTGCTTTTGTGTATTCTTATGTTTATTCGAAAGAGGTGATTACAGAATTGCCCGTAGCTATTGTCAATCAAGATCAATCGAAAATGAGTTTTCAAATTGACCGCATGTTAGACGCTACACCTCAACTAAAAGTCGATTTGCGCACAGCAAGTATGGATTTGGCTCAAGAAGCTTTTTATCAAGAAAAGATTAAGGGAATCATCGTAATTCCAGAACATTTCGGACGAGATTTACAAAAGGGAAAAGTACCAACATTAGGCGCTTATTGCGATGCGTCTTATATGTTGTATTACAAACAAACACTAGGAGCTGTTATGGTTACTGCAGGTACTTTAGGAGGACAAGTCAAGGTCAATAAGATGATGGCAGGAGGAATGCCTATGAAACAAGCGGCAGCAACGAGACGTCCTTTTGATGTAACGGCTAAGCCACTGTTTAATATTAATGGAGGCTATGCTACATTTTTGATGCCTGCTGTGTTTTTAATTGCTATTCAGACGTTACAACTCAATGGAATGGGAATCTTGGCTGGTACATTGCGCGAAAAACGAAAATTTGGTCAAGCCTTTGCTTATGCAACAGGACGTTTTTCTAATTTCTTTTTAACGATTGGGAGAAGTTTAGCTTACCTTATTTTATCGATGTTGATGATGTGGTTGGTTCTTGCAGTAGTAATGCATCTTTTTACGTTCCCTCAACGTGGTAATTTAGTTGAAGTTACCTTGTTTTTAATTCCATTTTTATTAGCGGTTTCCTTTTTGGGAATGACGCTAGCGAATTGCTTTAAACACAGAGAGGATTCGATTATGACAATTACGTTGTTTTCAATTCCAACTTTATTGATGACGGGATTATCCTGGCCAACAACAGCTTTTCCTACAGCCATTAAGGTTGTTTCCTTCTTTGTTCCCTCAACAATAGGAACAAAAGGGTTTGTTGCCTTGACGCAATTTGGCGCTTCTTTGCAAGATGTAAGTGATTTATTTATGCAAATGTGGTTGGTTTGCCTGTTTTACTTTATGTTGGCCGTTTGGACCAATTGGCGTTTGAGAAGAAAAGAAGGGGAAATCCCCTCCCAAGAGAGATAAAAAAAATAGGATCGCAAGGCGATCCTATTTTTGTATGGTTAATTGATAAATGGAAGTCGGTAGTTCTGGATTATCGGGATCTGTACACAAAAAGAAGGAAACCTCTTTTTTACTGTTTTTATAAACCGTTATGCCTTCAAATTTTTGATCGGCACTAATCGTCTTCGTTTTATCAAGCTTCATTTTCTTTGTGTTGATTCGCCCAATAATAGAACCTTTAATTTCTCCATCAGCATAAGTAGAACCCGAATCTTCTGCTGTTGCAATGAAATAGAGGTCTTTATCAACTAAAACAGCATCCGTAAATCCCGTTTGTACATTCTCTAGTTTGGGTAATTTAAAAGGAGTATAGGTAATTCTAAAGTTATCCAAAATGCTCTCTCCTGTTACAACAAATACACCGTTTTGTTGCTTAGGACCATTTCCTCGGTTGAAAAAGTACCAAGTTTCACTGTCGTAAACGACACCTTCAATATTGAAATCTGCATCGTCTAAATGAGCAAAAGCTTTCATGGATTCATAAAGAAGCTCTAATGATTGTTTACTCACAGGTTCGTTTGTCATTTTGTGAATCTCATACAACGAGCTGCGATTGGGTTTAGAACCTGATCCAAATAAATAGTAATTAATCCCGTCAAAAGTCATCGATTCTAAATCGGGTTTTTCTGCTTTGGCTATATTTTCTTGGCCGATATAATCTTCAGTAAGAGCCGTTTTGTTTAGTTGTTTGGATGGAATATCATAGTGATAGAGATACGAACTATCATCGGCAATTAAATGGAGTTTGTCTTCTGCATAATACAATCCTGATGCTGCACTTAAACCGATAATATGGTAAAGGAACTCTAATGTCAGTTTTCTCATGGTTACTTAAATTGAATTTTATAAATTTAATACATCCGAATTACTTAATGAATTAAATTGATATGAGTTTTGAAAATAAATATAAGGCAATAGGGAAGACGAATTTGAGTAAATTATCGACAATTCCCGATTTTGAGATGAGCCCCAAAAAAGCCATACGCAAATTAGAGGAAGTAAGTAGACATCTGAGTAAATTTCAAGAATTGATGTATGCCCACAACCGCTACAGTTTTTTGATTTGCATTCAAGGAATGGACACCGCAGGAAAAGATAGTCTCATTCGAGAAGTATTTAAGTCATTTAACGCTAGAGGTGTGGTGGTGCAAAGCTTTAAGAAGCCCACATCTACTGAATTAGAACACGATTATTTATGGCGACATTATATCGCTCTACCAGAAAAAGGAAAATTTACCGTTTTTAATCGCACCCATTATGAAAATGTATTAGTTTCTCGAGTACACCCAGAAATTGTGTTGAATGAGCGCTTGCCTCAAATTACGAACACAGAGGAGATTGGAGAAGAATTCTGGGAGAAGCGATACAAGGAAATTAGCAATTTTGAAGAGCATATCAGTAATAATGGAGTGATTGTGCTCAAGTTTTTTTTGCATTTGAGTAAAGAAGAGCAAAAAAAGCGCATTTTACGTCGTTTAGGTAAGGAAAAACACCATTGGAAATTTGCTCCAGAAGATGTCCGCGAACGGGAGTTTTGGGAGGAATATCAAAAATATTATGAAGAAGTTATCGAAAAAACAAGCACAAGCGAATGTCCATGGTATGTGATTCCCGCAGATAATAAAGGATTGGGACGTTATATTTTCGCCAATATTTTATTGGAAATTACCCAGCGATTGACCGATGTTAGTTTGCCTGAATTACCAGAAGACATCAAAGAAAATTTGTCGAAGTACAAAGAGCGTTTGCTCAATGAAGAATAGAAACTATACATTAAAAAGAGGGAAGCTTGACTCTCCTCTTTTTATGAAACTTAGGAGATAGGACAGCATGCTTTCGTCATTCTTTATAAAGAATTTGTTAACCTGACTGATTCTTTCATTTTCAAGTCAGTATATTTGCACAAATTTTTAGTACATGAATCTTTCTATTTATATCAAAGAATTTCGATACAATATTCAATTAGCTTATCCGATTATTTTAGCCATGTTAGGACATACTGTGGTTGGGGTAATCGACAATATCATGGTAGGAAAAATTGGACCAACAGAATTAGCAGCCGCTTCATTGGCTAATAGTTTTGTATTTATTGCAATTTCTTTAGGAGTAGGATTTTCTACTGCTATTACACCATTTGTAGCGAAGAGTGATGCCGCTCATGATTTAGAAGAAGGACGATCTACTTTTGTCAATGGATTGTTTCTATGTACAGTAGTAGGTGTTGTACTGTTTTCAATTATTTTTTTAGCAAAACCCTTTTTGGTTTATATGGGGCAACCTGAGGAAGTAACGGTATTGGCTAAACCCTTTTTAGACATTGTAGCACTATCGATTATTCCTTTAGTCATGTATCAAGGGTATAAGCAATTTGCAGATGGAAAATCACAAACGAAAAACTCCATGTACGCGACGTTAATCTGTAATGGAGTGAACTTGTTGTTTAACTATTTACTGATTTATGGAATTTGGATTTTCCCAACGCTGGGCATGCTAGGTGCAGCCTATGGAACTTTAATTTCTCGCATTGTGATGATTATTTACATGCATTTTGCCTTGAAAAGACAAGAGATGTTTAAGCCGTATATGAGTAAGTTGAGTTTGAGCGAAATTAAAAAAAGCGTACTAAAGCAGATTACAAAAATAGGAGTACCTTCGGGATTAATGAGTTTCTTTGAGGTAGCTTTATTTGTAGGAGCCGTTTGGTTATCTGGAATGTTGGGAACAGTTTCTCAAGCAGCCAATCAAATTGCCTTAAGCATGTCTTCCATGACCTTTATGTTTGCCAGTGGTCTGGGAGTAGCCGCGACAATTCGCGTCGGAAATCAGATGGGATTGAAGAACTATACGCATATGAGAACGGTAGCTCGTTCAATTATGTTGATGGCTTTGGGAATCTATGTTCTTTTTGCGTTGTTGTTTGTTGCTTTCCACAATTATATTCCCCTGCTTTTCTTGGATGCTAAAGATGCAGCGAATGCGTTGATGAATGAGGAAGTAATCAAAATAGCCGGACAACTGTTATTAGTAGCTGCTATTTTTCAAATTTCTGATTGTATGCAGGTCGTAACGCTTGGTGCTTTACGCGGATTACAAGACGTAAATGTACCCATGGTTATTACTTTTGTTTCGTATTGGATTGTGGGATTTCCTTTGTCTATTTATTTAAGTCTGTACACGAGTATTGGTACACCTGGAATTTGGATTGGATTACTTGCTGGATTAACTGCTGCCGCTATTCTGCTATACGCACGTTTTTACCAAATATCCAATCGATTGATTAATAATAATTTAAATTAACTATATAATGCAATTACCAAAATTTGTTTTAGCAGATAATACAGATCATTTAGATGATATCTTTATTATACACTTAGAGTTTCCTCGTTTTATCATCAATTTAAACACAGATGAAATTGAGTTTTTAGAAACAATTGAAGAGTCAGAAGAGTCAGAAGTAGAAGCAGAAATGGAAGCTTTAGTGGTACAAGCTGGAGAATTCTACGAAAGAGAAATGGCAAGATATGTAGAATCAGAAGAGTTAGAAGACTAATTCCTTTGAATCAAGAGTCCAAAACAGCGGTAAAGAATTCTCTTTCACCGCTGTTTTTTTGTATTAATTTATCAGTAAAACTACTCTTTTATGCGGTTTGAATGCGGATTGTGGATTTTTGTACTTTGTGTTTTAGTGCAAATGATGCATTTAAGTACGATTTTCAGTGTATTATTTTAACTATTAAAACGATTGCTAATAAAAGATTTCGCTTTTAGTAGTAATGCTATTTTGAAACCTTAAAAAAGGAGGAAAGGGTTAAAATTCCCTACCTTTGTGTACTTGAAAATTTAGGGTATGAACAAAATTTTAAGTATCCAACATAAAGTGTTGGAAAAGGTTAATAAGCAAACAGTATCGCATCAGACGGTGTATCCAATCTTACTGGCGATTAGTTTCGGACACTTGTGTAACGACTTATTACAAGCAGTTGTTCCTGCAACGTATCCACTATTAAAAGAGAACTATCAATTGAGTTTTGCACAAATTGGATTGATTACCTTCTTTTATCAAATGTCTTCTTCTTTATTACAACCTTTAGTGGGGAATTATACAGATAAAAAACCTCAACCGTATTCTCAAATTTACGGTATGTTGTGTACGACATTGGGAGTGATTTTACTAGCTTTTGCCCCAAGTTACCTCTGGGTATTGGTTGCGGTAACTTGTATTGGAATAGGTTCGTCTATCTTCCATCCCGAGTCGTCACGTGTTTCGTATGTGGCCTCTGGTGGGAAACGAAGTTTAGCCCAATCCATTTTTCAAATTGGAGGAAATACGGGTACCGCTTTAGCGCCTTTGTTAGTGGCTTGGATTGTTTTACCGACAGGACAGCAACAGTTGCTTTGGTTCGTTGCCATTGCCATTGTAGCTCAATTTGTCTACTATGCAATAGGAACGTGGTATAAGGGAGTGTTGAGTCATGCAGCTACTAAACAAAAAAAGAAAATTCTAATTCCCGCGTTATCCTCATTCAGAGTCAATAGTGCTATTGTTGTGCTTTTACTCTTGATTTTTTCGAAGTATTTTTATGTAGCGAGTATCTCTAGTTACTTCCAATTTTATACCATGGATAAATTTGGAATTACAGAAGTACAAGCTCAAGTATACTTATTTTACTTTTTAATTGCCGTAGCCTTGGGTACGTTAATTGGCGGTTTCTTGGGGGATAAGGTAGGACGTAAATACATTATTTGGTTTTCTGTTCTTGGAGCAGCGCCTTTTACGTTGCTATTACCTCATGTAGATTTAGCTTGGACAGGTATTTTGATTGTTGTCATTGGGTTTATTATTTCTTCTGCTTTTCCTTCTATTTTAGTTTATGCACAAGAATTATTACCTAAGAAAATCGGGATGGTATCTGGGTTGTTTTACGGTTTTGCCTTTGGAATGGGAGGATTAGGATCTGCGCTGTTAGGCTGGTGGGCCGATCATACTTCGATTGAGTACATCTACAGCGTTTGTGCGTATTTACCATTGATCGGTATTATTGCTTGTTTTTTACCCAATATGAAAAAAGTTACTTTTAGAGAAGAATAGGTTATTACTTCAAAATATAAGCGTTTTTACACTATAAAAAAATCCGATGCATTTGATGCATCGGATTTTTTGTATGAATAGAAGTGATTTACAATAGTTTTCCTGTAAGGAATAAGGCTGCAATGGTAAAGTAGATTATCAATCCTGAAACGTCTACTAAGGTTGCAACAAAAGGGGCAGAGGCCGTTGCGGGGTCCATACCAAACTTTTTCAAAACAAAAGGAATAATAGATCCAGATAAGGTTCCCCATAACACGATGAATAAGAGTGAAATCGAAACACTTAAGCCGACATACAACCAAAATTCACCATAGTCGTAGATTCCCGTTTCTTGCCAAATGAAAATGCGCACAAAACCAATGATTCCCAAAATACCTCCCAGCATCAAACCAGAAGCAATTTCCTTGCGCATAACATACCACCAATCACTGAGTTTTAGCTCTCCCAATGCCATGGCACGAATGATTAAAGAGGCCGCTTGTGAACCAGAGTTTCCTCCACTGGAAATGATTAAAGGAACAAATAAGGCTAAGACAACCGCTTTTTCAATTTCTTGATCGTAGTAACTCATGGCCGAAGCGGTTAACATTTCACCTAAAAATAGAACAATTAACCATCCGGCACGTTTTTTTACTAATTCAAATAGGGGAGTATGCGTATAGGATAAATCTAATTCTTCCATCCCCCCAAACTTTTGAATGTCCTCCGTATCACGTTCCTTAATTTTATCTAAAATATCATCAAAAGTTACAATTCCGACTAGAACACCTTTTTCTGTGATAATAGGTAAAGCAGAACGATCGTATTTCTCAAAGTCATCAAAAGCATCCTCCATTGGAGTGGTTGTGACTAAAGAAACAAAGTTATGGTCGATAAGATCTGCAATTAAGGTCTCTTCGTCCGCCATTAATAATTGTCCGATTTTTAAGTCATCAATCAGAACATTGTGTTCATCAACAACGTAAATATAGTTTAACGTTTCTGCCTTTTTTCCATATTTTTTAATGTGTTGAAAAACTTGTTTAACGGTTTTATTTGCTTTGGTCTGAATGTATAAAGGCGTCATTAAACGCGCAATACTATCTTCTTTGTATCCTATTAAATTCAAAGCAATTTGCTTTTCTGTATCGTTTAATAGGTTGATCGAATACTTGATTAATTCATCAGGAAAATTTTCTAATAATTCCGTTCTATCATCTGGCTCTAAATTATTTAATACTTCAGCATAATCTTCACGCGTCATGCTGCGCACAATCTCTTCCTGAATATTAATCTCTAAAAATGAAAACACTTCGACCTTCAGCTCGGGGGAGAGTTTTAAGAAATGGAGATTTCGTTCTCTTCTTCTCATTTCTGAAATAGCTTCAGCAATGTCGGCTGGGTGCATATCTTTAAAAAACATAGTTAGATTTTTATAAAGTGTTTAACAATCATTTTTTCAATTCGAATGCAAAAGTAAAGCTTAGATATAGGAAATTAAAATTTCTAATCATATTCTAATAATAAAGTTAAACAAAATTAAGCAGACTAGGAGTTAGGAGGAGGTTATATTTTGTTTGTTGATTGGTGTTTGTTGTTTGTTGTTTGTTGATTGGTGTTTGGTGTTTGGTGTTTGTTGATTGTTGATTGGTGTTTGTTGTTTGTTGTTTGTTGTTTGGTGTTTGGTGTTTGTTGTTTGGTGTTTGTTGTTTGGTGTTTGGTGAAATCGGAACGAAGTGAAAATCGAAACAAAGTGAAAATCGAAACGAAGTGAAAATCGAAACGAAGTGAAGATTCATCGAACACCAAAATAAATATAAAATAGGTGAGATATATTCATCGAACACCAAAATAAATATAAAATAGGTGAGATAGATGGTGCCTTTTTGTTTAAAGTAAATACCTTTTTATTTCAGTAAAACCAACCGATACCTCTTAACTGATTTCTGCTAACCCACTCTCTATTCTTGAAGTAAATCAGGATCAATCGTTTTCTTTGTCTTAGCGCCCATATCTTTTAATTTCTGAACGGAAGTCAGCAAGTTTCCTTTTCCTAGACTCAGCTTGTTAAATGCGCTGTCGTATTCGTTTCTTGTTTCGTCCAGTTTTCGACCTATTTTGGTTAAATCGTTGATCAATCCTACAAATTTATCGTGTAACAAACCAGCTTGTCTAGCAATTTCATAGGCATTCTCTTGCTGTTTTTGTTGACGCCAAATGGTTTCTACCGTGCGTAAAGTAGCGAGTAGAGTAGAAGGAGTAACAATGACAATATTCTTTTCAAAAGCTTTGGTATATAGTGTGTTATCAGCATTAATTGCTATAGAAAAAGCGGTTTCAATTGGAATAAACAACAAGACAAAATCAGGACTAGTACCTTTATAAAGTTCGTAGTAATTTTTATCCGATAAGTTTTCGATATGCCTTTTAATCGAGAGAATATGCTCTTGTAAATAGCGGTTTTGCTCCTGTTTCTCGGTTGTGTTGATGTATTGCTCATAAGCAACCAAAGAAACCTTAGAATCGACGACTAAATGACGGTGATCAGGCAAATAAATCACAACATCCGGTTGGAGGCGATTGCCGTTATCACTTGTATAACTTTGTTGGGTTTTATATTCTCTATCTTTTTCTAACCCTGATTTTTCCAACACACTTTCCAAAATCATCTCCCCCCAATTCCCTTGCATTTTGTTATCGCCTTTTAAAGCTTTGGTCAGGTTAAGGGTTTCTTCACTCATTTTAGCGTGCACTTGCTGCAAACCAAAAATTTGTTGACGTAGAGCGGCATGATGATCAATACTCTCCTTGTGCGTTTGCTCTACTTTCTGTTCAAACAAGCCTATCTTCTCTTGTAGGGGAGTAAGAATTGTTTCCATTTGGACTTTGTTGAGTTGAGTGAACTTATCACTTTTTTCTTCTAGGATTTTGTTGGCTAGATTTTCAAATTGTGTGGTGAATTGCTCTTGCAAGGCCAGGGTTTGTTTTTGTTGTACTTCTAGTTTTTCTTTGAAGTTAGCAATCTCCGTTTCTCGAATGGAAATACGGGCAATCAATTCTTGATTGTCTTGTCTTACTAGTTCTGTTTGTTCTTCTAGTTTGTGCTTTTCTTGTTGTAACTGTTGATTTTGCTGAGTAAGAAATTCTTTTTCAGCTAGCAGTTGCAAAGTCTCAGCGGTAGTTGAAGATGATTTGGATGTCTTTTTTCCAAGGAGAAAAACGATGATTAAAACAGCAAGGACCAAAAGTCCAAAAGTAATTTCTTGCGGCATAGTACAACATTTGAATATCCCTCAAAAATAGCGAATATTGAGCGGTTCTCTTGTATTTAAGTTGTCCTTATTTATAGCAAAAAAGGCTAGCTAAATGAATAGCTAACCTTTTTGTTATGAGGGTAAATGGATTTTATTTACTCAAATACATTTTTCTACGAGAATAGATTTCATAGAACTGATCATCTCTTAAGTTGTCGATGAATAAGATGCTTTCTCCTGTTGATTTCATCTCTGGGCCTAAAGCTTTATTCACATTTCTAAACTTGTTGAAAGAGAATACAGGCGTTTTGATTGCATATCCTTTTAACTGTGGGTTGAAAGTAAAATCGGTTACTTTATTTTCACCTAACATTACTTTAGTCGCATAGTTTACATAAGGTTCACCATACGCTTTTGCAATAAAAGGTACCGTTCTAGAAGCTCTTGGATTCGCTTCGATGATGTAAACGATATCGTCTTTAATTGCAAATTGAATGTTGATTAAACCTACTGTTTGTAATGCTACGGCAATCTTTCTTGTGTGATCTTTGATTTGGTTTAATACAAATTCTCCTAAGTTGAATGGCGGCAACATGGCGTGACTATCTCCAGAGTGAACTCCACATGGCTCAATATGCTCCATGATTCCGATAATATACACGTTTTCACCATCGCAAATTGCATCAGCTTCTGCCTCGATAGCTCCATCTAAATAGTGGTCTAACAACAGTGAGTTACCAGGAATTTGGTTTAATAAATCAATAACGTGTTCTTCTAATTCTTTTTTGTTGATGACAATTTTCATCCCTTGTCCTCCCAATACATACGATGGACGAACTAATAATGGGAAGTCTAATTTATCTGCTAATTGCAATGCTTGATCTGCAGTTTTAGCCACACCGAATTGAGGGAATGGAATGTTTAACTCTTCTAATAAAGTAGAGAAACGTCCGCGATCTTCTGCTAAGTCTAAAGCGTCAAAGCTTGTTCCGAAAATCTTAATTCCGTGACGGTGTAATTTTTCTGCTAATTTTAAAGCCGTTTGACCACCTAATTGAACGATTACTCCCTCTGGTTTTTCATGGCGGATGATATCGTAAATGTGCTCCCAGAATACTGGTTCGAAATACAACTTATTCGCCGTATCGAAATCAGTAGAAACAGTTTCCGGGTTACAGTTGATCATGATTGTCTCATATCCTGCTTCTTCTGCAGCTAATACTCCGTGTACACAAGAGTAGTCAAATTCGATTCCTTGACCAATTCGGTTTGGTCCAGAACCCAATACCACTACTTTTTTCTTGTCTGTTACAATACTTTCATTTGAAACATAACGTGTTCCATCTGCTTTTTGAATGTCAGCTTCAAAAGTAGAATAGTAGTATGGTGTTTTAGCAGGGAATTCAGCCGCACAAGTATCCACTAATTTGAATACGCGTTGAATATCCATTTTATCTCTTAAATCGTGTACTTTACTCTCTAGTGTTTTCAACATATGAGCAATTTGTCTGTCAGCAAATCCTTTTTGTTTTGCTTCTAACAACAAATCTTTCGGTAAAGTTTCGATGGTATAGTTTGAAATTTCTTTCTCTAATAAATATAGTTCTTCGTATTGTTTCAAGAACCACATATCGATTTTTGTAATCTCGTGGATTCTGCTCAATGGAATTCCGTGTTGAATTGCATCATAGATGACGAATACGCGATCCCAGCTTGCATGCGTTAATTTATCGATGATTTGGTCATAGTTCGTATATCCTTTTCCATCGGCTCCTAAACCATTGCGTTTAATCTCTAACGATTGAGTTGCTTTGTGTAGTGCCTCTTGGAAAGAACGTCCAATACCCATTACCTCACCTACGGATTTCATTTGCAATCCTAAAGTTCTATCTGCACCTTCGAATTTGTCAAAGTTCCAACGTGGGATTTTTACAATTACATAGTCTAAAGTCGGCTCGAATAAAGCAGAAGTAGATTTTGTAATTTGGTTTTGCAATTCGTCTAAAGTATATCCTAAAGCTAATTTCGTTGCGATTTTTGCAATTGGATATCCCGTTGCTTTAGAAGCTAAAGCAGATGAACGTGAAACACGTGGATTAATTTCGATCGCTACGATGTCTTCTTTTTCGTCTGGAGATACAGCAAACTGTACGTTACAACCTCCAGCGAAGTTTCCAATACTGCGCATCATTTTGATCGATAGATCGCGCATTCTTTGGAAAGTTCTATCCGATAAAGTCATTGCCGGTGCTACCGTGATACTATCTCCTGTATGGATTCCCATTGGGTCCATATTTTCGATCGTACAGATGATAACTACGTTGTCGTTTTTATCGCGTAATAACTCTAATTCGTATTCTTTCCATCCTAGTAAAGCTTTGTCAATTAAAACTTCGTGGATAGGAGAGGCTTCTAAACCTCTAGTTAATAAATCGTCGAAATCTTCAGCGTGGTGTACAAAAGCAGCACCAGTACCTCCTAAGGTAAAAGACGGACGGATAACCAAAGGAAAACCAAATTCTTGAGCGATTTCTTTTCCTTGTAAGTAAGAGGTAGCTGTTTTTGCTGGTGCAACAGGTACGTCAATACGCTCTAATAATTGTTTGAATTGTTCGCGGTCTTCAGTGATATTAATAGCGTTAATATCTACACCAATTAAACGAACACCAAAGTCTGCCCAAATTCCCTTTTCATCACATTCCAAACATAAGTTCAACGCTGTTTGTCCTCCCATAGTTGGTAAAACAGCATCAATTTCTGGATGCGCAACTAAAATTTCAATAATTGAACGTGCAGTTAATGGCTTTAGATAAATATGATCCGCCATAGAAGGGTCGGTCATAATTGTTGCGGGGTTCGAGTTAACTAAGATAACTTTAATTCCCTCTTCTCTTAATGATCTTGCTGATTGTGAACCTGAGTAATCAAATTCGCAAGCTTGTCCGATGATGATTGGTCCTGAACCAATGATTAATACGGTCTTGATAGAAGTGTCTTTAGGCATTTTCTTGTGTTGTTTATTATGTACTCCTTTATTTAAAAAGTAAGTATAGTGTGTGTGATTGTATTGTGATGCTTCCGACAAAGTATAAAAAAAGGCGTTACCACCAAATGAGTAACACCTTTATTTATATTTTAATCAAAACATTAATGTTTATGTTTTGTTTCACAAGAAACAGTTAATTTATGTCTTCCTTTAGCTCTTCTAGCAGCTAATACTTTTCTACCGTTAGGAGTAGACATTCTTTCCATGAAACCATGTTTGTTTCTTCTTTTTCTATTTGAAGGTTGAAACGTTCTCTTGCTCATTGCGTTTATCTTTAAATCTTAGTATTTTACTTCTCAAAAATTTTAGCTTTGATATACTTGCGCCAAAACCGAGTGCAAATATATAAAGTCATTTGATTCTTACAAAGTCTTTTTGTAAAATATTTTTAGAAACTTGCGATTATGACTTATTTAATCTCTATTTCTAAGGAGAAAATAAGTAGTCATCGCATCAAAGATAAGAAAAATATTTTTTTTTAGACCTAAAAACAGTGTTTTGTAGCGCATAAAACTGTTTTTCTTGTTAAGAAAATTAAAAATCTTTCTTTGTATTAAAAAATAGAATTTCAAATCGGTTCTTTGCTGTTTTTCTTTTGTTAGGCTTTTTTAATTAAACCATATTCAATAGCCAATGTAATCACGGAACTTAGATTGGACGTTTGAAATTTTTCTATCAAATTCTTGCGGTGACTATCTACCGTATGGGTACTGATAAAAAGTCGATCTGCAATTTGTTGTGTCGTAAAGCCTTGTGCCGCTTCTATCAAAACCTCTTTTTCTCGTCGCGTGAGTTTGGGAATGGTATTTAAGCCATTTTTATTTTTTTTCTCTAAAACAACTTGCGTCTGCGAACACAAGAAGGTCTGTTGATTATAAACGGTGTAAATTCCTTGTACAATCTCATCTACAGAGGCATTTTTTTGAATGTAGCCTGAGGCTCCTTCTTGTAGGGAACTGTTGATGACAGCATATTCATTGTGTACACTCAACATGATAATCTGCATCTCAGGATGTTTTTTCTTCAAGGCTTTGATCCAATCCAAACTATTGATGTCTTCTAAATTGATATCGAGTAATAAAATGTGAATGGGATTCTTTTTTAATCCCTTCTGCAAGCTATCAATGGAAGGGTAACAACCTGTTACTTGAATGTTTTCTTGCTTGTTTAATATGTTTTTTAATCCTTCTAATAGCAAAGGATGATCGTCTGTTAGCGCTACTTTTATCATGTATATTTATTTAGGAAATTGAAAATCTATACTTGTTCCAAGGTTAAATTCCGAATGGATGTGGAATTCTCCTTTGAGAAATTGTACCCTGGATTGAATGTTATGTAAACCAGCAGATTTGGATTGCTGTACTTGTTCAAGATTAAAACCACAACCGTCATCTTCAATGGTCACCATATACGAATTGTCGCTTTCTACGAGTTGAATAATAATTTGCTGTGGACTCGCGTGTTTCAAGGCGTTATTGACTAACTCTTGAATAATGCGATAAACTAATAGCTGTTTGTCTTGTTGTAAGGTATGGGTATACCCTAAAAATTGAACATCAATATCCAATTGATCGGTCGACATGCGATTGGCATATTCTTTTAAAGCTTCTTCCAATCCGTATTTCAACAGTAAATCAGGCATTAAATTATGGGCTACTCGTCTTAATTCATCCACTGCATTGTCCAGGTGTTCAATAGATTTAGTCATTTCTATTTTATTGGCGTCTGTGATTTTATGTTGGAGTGTACTCAGTTGAATTTTTGTTCCAGAAAGTAAACCACCTAAGCCGTCGTGTAAATCGCGGGCCAAACGGGCACGTTCCTGTTCTTGCCCATCCAATAAGGCTGTTAAGGTTGCAATTTTTGCATGTTGCTTTTCTTTTTCCAACGCGAGGTTATACAATTCTTTTTGTTGTTTCATGCTCTTTGTACGTTGTTTATACACATAAAGCAAAACAAAGAGTAGTATCGCAAAGACAAGAGCCAAGGCTAGAAAATAAGAATTGACTTTTTCTTGGTACGAAAGTGTTTTTTTGAAGTGTTGGATATCCAACAACTTATTGTCATTTTCCAATTGAGACAATTTCAAAGCTTGTGCATGTGTCTCAGTTTCCAATTGACTGATTTCTAGTTTTTTTCGCTGATTTTCCTCTGAAAGTTTTAGATTCTCCAATTCTTGTTGCTGTTGTAAACCTAAGGTTTTCATCAGTTGAATTTGTTGTTCTTTTTTCTCCGAAGACAACTGCAACGTCAATAATTGTTGTTTCTGTTGCTCTTTTTCGTATTGTGCTTCTAGGCGTCTGCTAATTTCGAGCTTATCCTGATTGTAAATAGACTGATAGGTTTGCAAATAAAGCTTGTGAAAGTGTAGGGCACCTAAATAGTTTTCTTCTCTTTCATTGAGCTGAGCTAAACTTTCATAAATGGAAAGCAGGGTGTTTTTATCCGGTAAATGGGTGCTGTTAATTGCAGATAAGGCTGAAAGTAAATAGGATGTTGCTGCTTTTGAATCCTCTTGTTGTAAGGCAATTTCAGCTAAGATCCCATAAGAGGACGCTTGAAAATTAATCTGATGTGTCTCTTGGGCCTGTTGCAAAGCCAGGTTGGCATAATAGGTCGCTTGTTCGTTGTATTGCTTTGGAAAGGCACGCAAATATAGACTCGCTAAATTATTGGCAACAAAGGCTAAATCCGAACGAAAAGGAATTACTTCCTGATTGTTTTCGTAAGTTTTAATGGCTTTTTTGTAATACTTTTCAGCTAAATCACGTGCGTAAATATTATTGGTATTTTGAGCAAACTCGCTTTCATAGAGGTACCCCATCATCATATAAGCATCAAAAAGGGCATTGGGATTATTTTGTTTGATGGCGATATCTAAGGTAAGTTTGCTGTATTTTTCTTGTAGTTCGTAGTCGTCCCAGCTGGCATAGATACTTGTTAATTCTTTATAGGTAGCCGATAAACGACTTAATTTAGTGGGCGATTGAGGCGCTTTTTCATAGTAGGAAACTGCAGTTAGTAAAGATTGAACAGCTTTGGCTTCTTGATTGTCGCGCACGTACATCCATCCATGACAATAATTAACATAGGCCTTAATTTCATCTACGTCAATTTGTTGCACATAGTCTAAGGCTTTCTTAATGGATTTTTTTGCCTCTGTTACATTTTCGTTGAGTTGAGCATTCATCGCCAAAATAGCGTAGAGATAGGCAGCATTGGCTTTGTCCTCTTGTTTTTCAGCGATGCTAATGTTCTCCTTTAATAGCTGAGTAGCTTCTTGTTGCTTTTCTTGAAAAAAAAGTGCTTGAGCATATTTTCCGACAAGTTCAAAACGAGCAGGACTACCAGGTCTTGTTTTGTCATATTGTTCTTTGTAAGTCGTCAATATTTCTTGTCCATATACAGCAGTTGAGGTACAAAAGAGTATGCACCAAAAGATAGTGAGAAGAAATAAGGTTGATTTAAAAGAATGAAACATGAATAAATACTTAGGTATAGGCGAAGTTCGTTATTTTTTAAATGTGATGCGAATTAAATGATGTTCATCGGGATCAATGACATCGTTTAAATTGCGATCGACAACAAAATAAAGATACAATTCACCAATGCGATAGTTTTTCCAAGTAATTTCATTTCCATCAATATTCACCCCATCGAGATTCCATTGATAAATGTCCCATTCTTTTTGCTTACCTATTTTGTTGATGCGATGATCGCTATTTGAGGCATAATATAAATATTGATGTCCTTCTTCGCTTAAATTAGGAAAGAACTGATTTTGATCAAAAGGAGCTGCAAATCCCGTTCCTGGGCTAAAAAACTCAATGTCGTCAAAGGCCATTGATTCATACATATTGGTAAACTGACTGTTGTCCGTTAATAACGCCTTTGCCGAGTAAAAGAGCTCTTTTTTATCTTGGTAAGGTTTGTTTAAAAACTCAATGCTAAAGCGCTCAGGTTTTAAGGTGATGTTTTGTGTTTTTTGATCAACAACAATAGTAGTGTTCCCTTGTTTGATCAAGATGTTTTTTGTTGTAACTTCTTGTGCTTGTGTTACGATAAATGTACTTAATCCAAGGGCTAAGGCTAATAAAAACTTCTTCATAAATAGAAAGATGGTTAGTTGATTACAAAAGTAGTGAATAAGTATTTTTGTTGTACTCCCCAAAAATGATGAGTTTAATCTAGTAGTAAGTTTTTTTAAAATCTTAAAATTAAGTTAATTTTTTTTATTATATTCGTTCTATTACTATTAATATTTACTAATATGATAATTTGGTCTGGACGAGGTATTTTGAGTATATTGTTTGTCATCGCTTGTGTTTTTTTATTTACTGTTTTGTTTGTACTCCTTTTTCCTGAAGAATATAATATCCATGGATTGAGCCTAGGTTTTGTTAGTGGTGGATGGTTGACTTGGTATTTGGGTAGTCAATGGAATGCCGAAGAATTTTTTTATAAAGAAAGTGAAAATCAAATGTATCGTTCCAAAAATAATCACACTTTATTTTGGATTCCCATGCAATATGTGGGGGTGTTATTTGTGGGACTTGGAGTACTAATTTCCTTGACGAAGCATGTATGGATTGGTCTTGCAGTAGCCATACTTGCGATTGTAATGATGGGGTACAAAAAAATAAAATATAGGATAATAGGCGATGTTTCTACGCATCAAGTGACCAAAGAAAGTAAGGTTCCTTCAGTCGAGAAACAGTCTTCTAGTTGGGAAAAACGTCCAGAATCAGAAGATCCAACTCGTTTTATGCCGAAATAAAAAAGATGAATCTACATCAAAAATCACTGCTAAACTGTAGTTTTTTTATTTAAGAGGAGATGAGTGCTTATTACTTCTTGAACTTTCCGTAGTTAACGGCTTCAAAACTGCCATCTGCCTTTTTGATAAAGGTTTCTTTTCCACTTTGCACTTCTGCATTC
This sequence comes from Myroides sp. 1354, assembly GCF_030324495.1. Lineage (GTDB taxonomy): Bacteria > Bacteroidota > Bacteroidia > Flavobacteriales > Flavobacteriaceae > Flavobacterium. The sequence continues at coordinate 77,281 of NZ_JACAGN010000008.1, forward strand.
TGTGCGGCAATGCAAAACCAGATTCCCTCGATTCTTTGCGCGACAAATAAAAATAAGGTATTTCGAATTTGGGGTACTTCGTTTGCAGTTAGCGCTGTTTGGTTGCTCAATCGTATTCGCGCATGGACGGTGGCTATGTCGGCGGTTAAGTATCGAACTTTGGTGCGTTTTAGTTCCAATTTAGCGTGGTTGAAAATAACACGTAAGCCATAGTCATGGGCTTGATAGATTTCTTCTTTCTTTTGCCACCATAGTCCTGTTACATTCACAAAATCGGCGTCTTCTACAAAAATATCGGCTAATTGCTTCGCATCGTATTGATTCCAGCCAGTGACAAACTGTTCAGCAATGTGTTCAGGTAAGGTTCTGTTCATGTTGATTGTATTACTAGCATAAAAATAAGCATACCTTCGATTTTGTGTCAAGAATTAACTTATTCATAACGAAGTGCTTCGACAGGGTCTAATTTAGAGGCTTTGATTGCTGGATATAAGCCCGAAATAACTGCTACAACTAAGGTAGTGATAAAAGCCGCTAGGATGGCAGACCAAGGAATAGCAAAAGTAAAATGCAACATAGCAGTCAATAAATATGCCGTTCCAACGCCTAACAAGGTTCCAATTAAACCTCCTAATTGTCCAATAATGAGTGTTTCCGTAAAAAATTGCTGGGCAATAGTTTTTCGCTTTGCACCCAGTGATTTGCGAATGCCTATTTCCTTGGTTCGCTCTGTCACAGAGACTAACATAATATTCATCAACGCAATCGAAGATCCTAAGATGGTAATCATTCCAATGAGCCAAGCAGCAATATTTAACATGCCTATTTGCTTTTCTAAGGATCTCAACATATCATCGCTGCGTTCAATACCAAAATTAGACTCGTTGACAACAGCTAAGTTTCGACTTGTTCGAAAATCAAGCATAGCCTGATCAATCGCCTGATTTAGAAATCCTTCTTGTTGAATCCCCACTTTAATGGTATAATTAATATTGGCTGTACTGAATATATTTCGCGCAATTTGGATGGGAATAAAAATGCGTTGATCTTCATTTTTGCCAAAGGTACTTCCTTGTTCTTTGAGGATTCCCACAATTTTGAATTTATAACCGCGAATGGAAATAACCTGATCAATTGGCGATTGATCTTTGAACATATTCTTGGAAAAATCAGACCCTACCACACATACAAAGTGATTGTTTTGACAATCGGTATAACTCAATCCTCTTCCTTGATTGATGAATAAACCACTGTTGGAAAAATAATTTTCATCACAACCGACAATGCTGATTTGAGGATCGGTTTTAACGTAATCATTTTTGACTTCAATATTCGTTGCTGCATCGAAAGAAAGAGATACTGTAGCAAAAGGATACTGATAGCGTTCTTTAAAATCAACCGCTTGTGCATAGGTAATCACTGGATTTTCTACTTGATTGGATTGGTTTTTGGCCATTCTTCCTGCGGAATCGTACTGACTAATCGTAAAAGTATTGGCACCCATGGAGGAAAAATCAGCTAAAATAGTATTTTTTAAAGCACTTACTACAGATAAAATCCCCACCAAGGCCCATATTCCAATAGCAATAATAAACACCGTAATAAAGGTGCGAAGCAATTGACTTTTGATACTCGTCGTCGCGATTTTAATATTCTCAAGCGTTATTTTCCACATGTCTGATTAGTAGCTGAAAGGGGTGAAGTGTTACAAGTAAAGATAGGAAAAAGTTGCGAAAGGTGGAAAGAGGAGAGGAGGTGGTGAAATCGGAACGCAGGGAAAATCGAAACGCAGTGAAGATTCATCGAACACCAAAACCAATATAAACTAGGTGAGATAGTTGATGAGGTGATGAGGTGATGAGAAGAGGTTAAACGATTAACCTACCTAACCAATAATCTTTAGATTTGCTTTTTTGTCAGATTACCGATTAAAGAAAAAATATCCTTAAATCAGAAAAAATTTCACCCCTCTCTTCTTTCCTCTCACCTCTTTCTAATTAAAAATAGTTTTGTCTAAACGGAGATTTACAAAAACACAAAAAAGCAACCAACAAAAAAGCAAAAACACAAAAAAGTTGTTTTTTTTCGATTACAAGAAAATTCACCCTTCTCTTCTCTCTTCTTTCCCCTTTCTAATTAAAAAATAGCTATTTTTGTAGCATTAAATAATTTGAAAATTAATTGAAAATGGCAAAGAAACCAGGTATTCCAAAAGGGACAAGAGATTTTTCTTCGATTGAAGTAGCAAGAAGACAATTTATTATGCAAACAATCCGTCATCATTTTGAGCATTTTGGTTTCCATCCAATTGAAACACCTTCTTTTGAGAATTTAGAAACCTTGATGGGGAAATATGGAGAAGAAGGAGATCGATTGATTTTTAAGATTTTAAATTCAGGAGATTATCTAAGTAAGGTAGATGAAGCACTTTTGGCGGATAAAAATAGTTTAAAAGTAACGAATCAAATTTCAGAAAAAGCGTTGCGTTATGATTTAACGGTGCCGTTTGCTCGTTATGTGGTGATGCACCAAAATGAATTGGATTTTCCATTCAAGCGCTATCAGATGCAACCTGTTTGGCGTGCAGATCGCCCTCAAAAAGGTCGCTTCAGAGAGTTTTATCAATGTGATGCTGATGTGGTGGGGTCTAAATCCCTGTGGCAAGAAGTAGAATTAGTACTTTTATATGACCGTGTATTTACTGCATTGGGAATTAATGGAGTGACCATCAAGTTAAACAATAGAAAAATCTTAGCGGGTATTGCTGAGGTTATTGGCGCTAGTGATAAGTTGATTGACTTTACTGTAGCCCTAGATAAATTAGACAAGATTGGCGAAGATGGAGTGAAGAAGGAAATGATAGAAAAGGGCATCGAAGCGGCGGCAATTGAAAAAGTTCAACCGTTGTTTAATTTTACGGGAAGCTTTGAAGAAAAGATTGAGAAATTAGGTCAGTTATTAATCGATTCTGAGCAAGGAACAAAAGGAGTAGAAGAATTGGCTTTTGTCGGAAAAGAAATTGCTCAAATCGGATTGTCAACAGCTGCGCTAAATCTAGATGTTACTTTGGCTCGTGGATTAAATTATTATACTGGAGCTATATTTGAGATTGCTGCTCCTGAAACGGTTCAAATGGGATCCATCGGAGGCGGTGGACGCTATGACGATTTAACGGGAATCTTTGGATTGAAAGACATGAGTGGGGTTGGAATTTCGTTTGGATTGGATCGTATTTACTTGGTAATGGAAGAATTAGATTTATTCCCAGCAACGGTAAATGCGTCTTCTAAGGTGATGTTTTTAAATCTTGGTGATCAAGAAATGAGTTATGCGATGCAAGCAGTAGCCCAATTGAGAGATGCTGGAATTAAAACAGAAATTTATCCAGATAAAGCCAAAATGGGGAAACAATTCCAATTTGCTGATAAGAAAAACATTCCATTTGCTGTATTAGCAGGAAGTGAAGAAATTCAACAACAAAAGTATACGGTGAAGAATTTAGCTTCTGGAGAACAACAAACGGTGAGCTTAGAAGAATTAAAAGCAATGGTACAATAAAAAGTACCAGATTAAATACAAAAAGGAGTAATAAACGAGTGTTATTACTCCTTTTTTTGTCAGGTATATTGTTTTAATTGTGAATTCGAATAGAAGCGCGTACGAGAGCCATAGCTGCGATTTTATTTAAAGGAATATCCTTGTCTTGGTGATGTTGGTTTTGACTCACTAAGCGAACATAAGTCTCTCCTTTTTCTGATTTTTGAAGAAATTTAATCGTCTTATACGTAGAATGATCATCAATAAAAATGGATAGGATATAAATTTCGCCAAAGAAAATGTTGTTGATATCGACATCTACTTTTTTGAAAGCAACAATATCCCCAGCTTTTAATAGGGGATACATTGAGTCTCCCGTAGCATAAAGGGCTCCATCTACACTTGGAAGATTGGGAACACTTAAGTAATCGACGATAAATTCATCATCAAAATCCCCGTTTGATTTAGGTAATAATCCCATAGTAGCCATGGAATTAAATAATGGGATTTTCTGAAAATCCTTGATGGGATCCACTGTTTTTCGGAAGGACACGGTTGGTTCTGCAACGAGATCATCGGGTTGTCCATTGTTTTCTTTTAACATTTGACCTTCCCCTGTAATCAACCACTCTAAATTTAAATCACTGTAAGTTGCGATTATTTTCGCTACAAATACATCTGAAACCGCAGAATTAAGTTTGTCTGCATCCAAAAAACCGCGTTTTATATCGGTATTTCTTAAGAATTCACTGATGTTAATTCCTTTGTATTCAATGTATTGTAGTATTCTTTCCTTTGTTGTTACTATATTCATCGCAAAAATATTTGTTTTTTACTAAAATTGTCGCATATTTGTCTTGTACAAGAAGATCAAACCTAAAAACGAGTAAATATATGGAAAAAATCAACACTTCAATGCGTTTTAACGAAGAATTTCGTTCTCAATTTCCCGCAAACGGTAAAAAAGCCTCCACTTTGATGCGAAAATATGGGTTAGAACCATCTGGTTTTGCGATTTATTTCGCAATGTATTTAAATGCTCCGTGTAATCAAAAACTAGTAGGATGACCGTAAATCAACTGAAAGGCAAACTAGGAGAATTAGAGCTGTGGCTCAAATCAAATGGGGTACATCCCAATTATTCTCTTGTTTTACAAGACAAACAAAGGCTAGAAAAACAATTAAAAGAACGAGAAAATGAATCAAAACTTTGAACGAGAAATAGAGCTTTATGAAGTATTAAAAGCTACAGCAAATACTGGGTATTTTACCATTGGCGAACGCATACAGATTAATCAAGAAAGGGGGTATTTGCTGAGTATAGGGTCAGAAGAAGAATTGCGACCTTATCAACTAGATGCCACCATTGAAGCAAAAGTGCAGGCACTTAAAAAATAACGAAAAAGCGTTTCTCTATACAGAGTAGACCTATGATAAGAAAGAAATCAATGGAGTATAGAGGAGACAAACACTACAATTTACTTTTACTGTTTTGGGGATTTAGAAAGTAAAAGTAAAAAGAAAAGGCTGTAGGATTCATGTTGGAGAGTATCGAGTTGTACAGTTAATTAGAAAAAAATGTTTAATGGGTGTAAAACACAAGCCATGGAGTTTTATGCTAAAAAAGATTTTGTTTGTATGAAGTCACAACAATTAGGACGTAGATTAAATAAGTTGCGTCGATACCAACTCATATTAAATTTGTATAATGAACACAAAACGCCAGATATACCTGTTAGTGTAGTATGGCGTAAATATATATATCCTGTTTATCCTATTTCTCGTACAACCTTATACGAAGTTTTAGGAACAGCCGTGCACAAAGAGTTAACACGTGTAGAAGAAGAGTGTAAACAGATGAATTTATTATAAGAACGGCTAGGAGAAATAAGGCGGTTTAAAAAAAGGATAGAGAGAAGAATTTCTTGCGTTACTAGAAGTAGTAATCCAAGAAATTCTTCTCTCTTTTTTTATGAGTTTTTTTGAGAAAACAGAAAAAGTATACCGTATGCAAGGGTATCCTATTTTGATTTTTTTCTTTTTGAAAAGAGGAGTGTAAGGGGGAGAAAAGTATGGGATTGAACACTTGTGTTTTGAAACTGAACACTTGTGTTTGGAAGCCAAACAACGAATTGAACACCTGCCTAAAATGCTGCAATTTTGTTCTCGAGATGATGAAGAAATAAGTGCTGTATACATCAAATGAGGGTGAAAAGCATACGCTGTCCGAGAGGAAAAACTAGATGATATCATACTTGGGTAAAACCGAGTACTAGGAAGTAAAATCGGAGTTGTACTTGTAATCCATGGAGTTTTATAACAAGTAAAAGTACAATAAAAAAAGAGTAAAACGCCCATAGTAGATTTTCAAATTCATGATACGAATAATCTAGTGTACTTCATTTATCCGTCTGATTTGTCTCAACTATAATAACAGTTCAGGTATGAATGAGACTATGATTGTAGCAGTTGTTGGTTTGGTTTCTTCTATTGCAACTTGGTGGGCCACTCGAAAAAAGAAGAAAGTAGAAGTACAAGCTTCGGAATTGGAAAACGTAGAGAAGTCACTAAAGTATTATAGAGAATATGTAGATGATTTGGGGAATAAGTTGAAGGAAGCAACGACTCAATTATACAATACCTCTCATTTGCACCGAGAAGCGATTGACGAGCTAAATACGGCAAGGCTAGAGATTAAAAATTTAGAGCAGCGACTCGAGATTTTAGCTAAGCAAAACAGGGAACTGATTGCTGAATTAAGGAAGTATAAACAGTTAAACGGAAAGCGAGAATGACAGCATCCAAGCAATTAATCGTACAGGCAAAGAGTCAGGTAAACGTTCAAGAGTGGCCATTGAAGAACAATAAAGGTCCAGGGGTGAAAAAGTATTTAAATAGCGTAGGTCTTGGTGAGGGATATGCTTGGTGTATGGCTTTTGTTTACTGGTGTGTACAAGAAGTTAGTCGAGATTACGGTGTGTCAAATTCCCTAAAAAAAACAGGAGGCGTTTTGGATCAGTGGAACTCACGCGAAAAATTGCGCGTGACAACTCCCCAACCAGGCGATGTATTTATTATGGATTTTGGAAAGGGAATGGGGCATACAGGAATTGTGGTAGAGGTACGCGGGGATTCCATTCTGACCATTGAGGGAAACACGAATGATGAGGCTAGTCGAGAAGGCTATATCGTGGCAGAAAAGAAAAGAAAAATTAGTTCAATCAACAAAGGGTTTATCCGCCCTTTTTAAAGAATTGCAAATCCATGAAAAAGAGTAAACGAAATCTGTTTGTGGTGAGTGTAGTGATGCTTTCTATGGGAATAGTCAGCTGTTCCAGCAACAAGAGAGCCATCAATCTCCAACCTACATCCACAGAAAAAGTAACGCGAACAGTTGAAGAAGTAAAACGGGACACGCTATGGCAAGTAGAAGCAGATCAGAGTCAATATGTAGCGGAACTTGGCATACAAGGCAATAAAATCATTGTGAAAGATGCGAATATCAAGCGCAGTAAACAAAAGGTGTTGCAACCACCAGCCGTCCAAATCCATGGAAATAAGTTGATTGTCGATTGTTATGTGGAGGCTCAACGACTGTTTTTTGAATGGAAAGATCAGTACATCCAAGAGAAAACGGTGAAAGAAGTGAGAATCCCCGTGCCTGTACCTCTTGAATTATCCTGGTGGCAATCTACGCAGTTATGGTTAGGTCGAATCTTCTTGTTGTTGATCGCTGTAGGCGGTGGAGGGTATTTTGTTCAATCCAGAAGGTAAGCAAAGGCATTTGATTGTGGATAAAATAGGTAGAAATGAAAAAGTAAGAGGAAGATGAACGGCTAAAAGGTGCTGTTGAAACAAAAAGGGGTACTACACGATTTATAATAAACACAAAATGAAGAGTGTAGTAAATAGAAAGAAATAAGAAAAACAAAAGTTATGTTACCAAAGATTAATATACAATTTCAAAACGGAAACCTAGGACAAGTGGTTTCTTCTCCCGATGGAGTTTTCGGGTTATTAGCTTCTGCAACTGCTGTAGCCAATACATTCGAATTAAATAAGGCTTATCAAGTAAAATCAATGCGCGATGTAGCAGCGCTTGGAATTTCCGCGGATTCAGCCAATAGCAAATTACACAAAACAGCAAAAGAATTCTATGCAGAAGCTGGTGATGGTGTGGAATTATGGTTGATGGGAATCGATAAAAAAACAAAATTGTCGGACTGGTTTGATGAGAAAGAAGGCGTTGTTTTAGCAGAAACCTTATTAAATGCAGCTCAAGGTAAGTTGAGAGGATTGTTTACGGCTTATGATCCAGATGCTACAATTGAAATTACAGTAGCGAAAGGATTGGATCAGGATGTTGTTGTAGCTATGTCGTTGGCTCAACAGCTAGCTGAAAAATACACCCAACGCGTATATGCTCCTTTCTTTGTCTTAGTAGAAGGATATGCTTTTGACGGAGATAAAGTTGCCTTAGAAAACCTAACAGAGAAAAATTTCAACCGCATTGCAGTTTTACTAGGAGATACAAAAAAAGGGAGTAAAGGAGCGGCAGTAGGTGTTGCAATGGGAAGGTTAGCTTCAATTGGAGTACAAGTGAATATGGGACGTGTTCGCGATGGGGCATTAAAGCCATTAACCTTATTTATTGGCAATACAGTGGTGGATCAATATGACGTAGAAGCCTTGAATGACAAAGGATATAATTCTTTCCGTTTCCACCAAGGAAAAGCAGGGTACTTCATGATTGACGATGTGTTAGCAACAGGTGAAACTGATGATTATCGCAATATCACCAGAAGAAGAACCATCGATAAAGCGTTCCGCCTTGTTTATATCGCTATGCTTGATTTCTTGTTAGACAATAGCAATGTAATGCCCGATGGAACAATCAGCCCTATTTATGCTAAAACAATTGAAAATGCAGTAGAATCGACGATTAACAACGCGATGACAGCTGCTGGAGAATTGAGCGTAGATGGAGCAAATCCAAATGACAGAGGGGTGGTTTGCCAAGTAGATTTAAGTCACAATGTTGTTAGTACAGGACAAATCAAGATGACTGTACAAGTTCGCCCAGTAGGGTATAATCGTTTTATCAATGTAGAATTGGGTTTTGTACCCGTAAATCAAAAGTAATATGGTAGTTGTAGGAGGCCGTGAGTATGAATGGGGTGATATTTCACTCGTATTGGGTAATCGTGAAGTAGTAGGGATTACAGGAATTAAGTATGGAGAAAAAATAGAACGCGAAGCGAGCTATGGTAAAGGACGCTATGCGCATTCCATTCAAAGTGGAAATATCGCTGTCGATGGGGAGATTACTTTACTGCAAAGCGAGGTAATTGCCTTACAGAAAGCAGGCGTAAATCAAAGCTTATTATCCTTGAATTTGGACGCAATCGTGAATTATGGTAATCCATCTGAAGGTGAAGCTATGCGTACAGATCGAATTATCGGTATTCGATTTACAGAAGATGTAAGAGAGTGGAAACAAGGCGATAAACGCGCTGAAATTACATTGCCATTTTTAGCCCTGCGCGTAGTAAGTGGAGTATAAAATAGAATAAAAATCAATTGAAAAAGCCTCCGTAAAGAGGAGGCTTTTCTTTAAAAAACAAAAAAAATGAGTAAAGTTTTTATTGGAGAAGTAACTCCTGAGCAAGTGGAAATGTTTAAACAGCAACATAAGGTTGTGCATAAATTAAAATCAGACAGTGGCGTGTATGCTATTGTTCGCAGACCAACGATGAAAGAAATCGAATACGGTCAGACGATGTTGGCACAAAATAAATTCATTTCTTATAACAAACATCTCTTTGATACTTGTTTGTTAGCACTTAATGAAGATATCCGAGAAGATGAGTATAAAGTCAATGCTTTTGCTTCTCAGATGATGATGGTTGTCGAAATTGAGCGCGTTGAGGTGGAAAAGCTTTAGGAGAAGCACTATTTGAGCGCCGAACGACTTCTCCTACTTCTTCTGGAAAAGGAAAACAACTAACCCAGGAAGAATATTACAAGGCGTTAGACCAATGGATCAGTAGTATTCGAAAGATACATGGAGCTATTCGGTATTATTTGAAGCTAGAACCTTATGATATGGAATTATGGGAATGGGCGCATCGATTTAGAGAGTTGGAATGGATAAGAAAAGAAGAATCAAAAGTAGGACATGGCTAATTTATCAGAATATATAGAAGAAGTAAGAGAGAATACATTTAGTGGAATGCAACGATTGGGAGCAAATCAACTGAATAGTACAAATGCAAATGGGGATGATTCGATACAAGAATCACAGCAATTGCGCCAGAAAGGAGCGACACTTAATGTACTAAAGGAGCGCCAGGGTAAACTTAAAAATGAACGTGCATTAGTCAATTCCAAGGATTTAACGACTCTTCGTGCCTATAACGATGAAGTAAATGCTTTGGAAAAACAAATAAGTAAGCTTGAAAATATTACCTCGGAAAATAAATTGGGCGCCTGGTTTAAAAAAACATTCAACGAATCTTCCTTTGGAAAAATGCTCAATAATCCGTTGTTATTGCTTCAAAAAACACTCAGTGCAGGAATGGAAAATGATTCCCATAAGGTCAGTTTCGAAGTCCTACTTCATTCGGAGAAAGCAGCAAAAAAATTGATGCAAGATCTCAGTGGAATCAAAATGGATCAAGGCGCTTTGTCAGGTGCAGCTGAGGGCATGTTGAGACAGGGAGTAGATCAAAAAGACGTCACTCCTTTATTAAGTTCAATGGGAGATATTTCAGGAGGAGATGGGGAATCTTTGGGGCGTTTAGCCGCTGCTTACACCCAAGTGAATAATGAGGGGAAACTATTAAGTGGGACATTAAATCAACTCATTGGCGCTGGTTTTAATCCTTTGTTGCAAATGTCTCAATCTACTGGAAAATCTATGGAAGAGCTAAAAGCAGAAATGGATCAAGGGTTGATTTCTACTGATAGGTTGAAGCAGGCGTTTTTTGACGCAACAGGAGAAGGAGGACAATTTCATAATATGCTTGAAAAGCAGGCCGATACATTAGGAGGTAAATGGGAGGATTTTATGCGTAAAATAAATGGAGGCTTGATTCAAATGTATGAAGTAATTGGGCCAGTCGTAGAAAAACTGATCGAATTTGGAGGTTGGGCATTTGATGCGGTAGCAAATGGTTTAGAATGGCTTGTAAATAAAATCGAAGAAGGAAATCCTTTGGTATTGGGTTTTGCCTTAGCAGTAGGTGCCGTTATGTTAGCTCTTGCGGTTATGAAAACGGGAATGTTCTTGGCAGCTATAGGGCAAGCTGCTCTAACTACGGTAACGAATTTATCTAGTTTAGCTTGGTGGAAATTGAATGCAGCTATGTTAGCTAATCCCATTACCTTGTTTATAGCGGCTTTCATCTTTGTAATTAGTTTAGTAGCATCCGCTATTTATTACTTCGATACTTGGGGTTCTACGATATTAACTATGCTGGGACCCGTGGGAACTTTGATTAATGCTATTGTTCTAATAGGTAGACATTGGGATAGTATTACAGAAGCGTTTAAAAGTGATGGAATACTCGGAGGATTTAAGCGAATAGGACAAGTGTTATTAGATACGCTTTTGCATCCGATACAACGCGTCCTAGGATGGATAGGAGAATTAACAGATTGGGATTGGGCAAAGAATGCAGGTAAAGAAGTAGAGGAACTAAGAAAGAAATGGGATTTAGTAACTCCTGAAGAAACGGAGGAAAAGGCGGGGATGTTGAATGATATCAAATCAAAAATGGGTTTCGGTGATAACGCTCTACTAAAAGAAATCACAGATCAACAGACTTCTGGTATTGCCGATACTAAAGGAATACTTGGTAAACAGCAAATAGATACGTCGATTAACACCAATCAAGGAGCTCAAAACAACTCAAACGCAGCAGCAACCACTGCAAATGGAGGAACAAAACACAACTATATTACCATTAGTTTAAATGATTTAATAGGAGTTGTCAATATTAACAAAGCTGGATTCCAAGAATCAGTAGAAGACATGGAAGGAGAAGTAACCGATGCTTTACTTCGTCTATTGGGATCCGCTGTAAATGCAGGAAATTAAGATGAATGATATGATATTGAGCTCGTTAATGGGAGGTAAGATTATTAAAAAAGCACCTCCTTTTATAGCGCTAGAAAAAGCTTTAGGTATTTCGGTAGTCTCTCATAATTCAGACCCCTCTTGGAATAATGTAAATAGTCGAGTTGCTAAAGAACAACAGTTTTTTCCATTGACTTTGTCTGTAGATGGAGGAACCGCTTTTACATTACCCTACGAACCTTTAATCAGTATTGAGGGAAAAAATAGTATAGTAAAACGCTCGGTGCTCAAGTATAACGAACAATTTTCTGGAAGTACATATGGTACAGTGAAAGAACGTTGGAGCACAGATGATTATAAAATTTCAATTACAGGTGTTTTACTAGGGGAAAATGAAAGGGGAACTTATGATCAAGCCTTTCCTCGGGAAGACTTCGAATCGTTAAAGTATTATTTGTTGCAAGGCAAGGAAATTGCTGTTACTTCCCCGATTTTTGAAATCATGGGTATTCATTATATCGCTATAGAAGATTTTAGCTTTCCCTTCGTAAAAGGTGAAAATGTGTTGGCTTATGAAATAAAAGCCTTATCTGATGTACCACTACAATTATTTGAATAATAAGATGGTTACCATGTGTTATCAAGTCAGTTTTAAAACTGAGGAAGAAAAGACTTATAACCTCAATCTCTTGCATGCAGTAGAAATTGAGAAGTCTGTGGAAAAATTAGCGGCTACTTGTACCATTACCTTACCTCTTTTTCGCTATAACAATCCCTTGTTTGTCCATGAGGATATTAAACGCGGAACGGAAGTAACGGTCTGCTTGGGGTATGATAATCAGTTGGAAGAAGAGTTTAGGGGCTATGTAACTAAGATTGTGTACAACAATAGTTCCATTGTAATTGAATGTGAAGATGCATTATTCTTGTTTAGAAAGAGTTTGCAAAATGAACAACTCCAGGAAATTACGTTGAAAGATCTACTTATTCATATCAGTAAACAAATAGATCCTACCTATACAATAGATTGTGATTACGAATTTACTTATGAAACCTATACCCTAAACAATAAGACAGGATACGATATTTTGAAGGAGATTCAAGATAACCTCACTGCGAATGTTTGGTTTAATACAAAGGAGAAAATGCTACATGTTCACTTGCTTTACACCGATAAATTGGGAAAAGTAAAATACTCTGCACATCAAAATATAGAATCTTCTACTTTGGAATACACTACAGGAGAAGATAGAAAAGTAGAGGTTATTGTGGAAATTATGGAGGCTAATGGAAAAGCGAAACAAATCAAAGTAGGAGAGCATGGAGGAGAGCAGTTTTCGCTAAAAATTGGAAATGCAAAAGGGAAGGATATTCAAAAATTAGCCAAGTCCATTTATGAAAAAAAGAAAGCAGATCGCTTAAACGGATCCTTGACAAGTTGGTTGGTTCCTTTTGTGTCTCCTGGGTTTACCGTAGAAATTATTGATCAAGAATATCCAGAACGAAGGGGATCCTACTATGTTGCAAGTGTAAAAACTAGCTTTAGTGATGCTGGGGGAGTGAGAACGATTGAACCTGGAATAAAATTAGGATAGATGAGTGCAAAAAATGTAAGACAATTCATCCAACAGATTGTTGGAGATATGTGGAACCTCCCATTTACAGCAAAAGTTACGCAAATAAAAGGAGAGACCTGCTCCATTCAACTCGCTAGTGGATTGGAATTGAATGGCGTCAGGCTCAAGGCAACTCAAACAGGAGAGGAACAAAAAATATTGCTTACGCCTCGAATTGGCAGTGATGTAATTGTTTTCTCTCAAAGTGGGGACCTAAACAATTTATTTGTTGTGCAAATCAATGAAGTAGATAAAATTGAACTTGTAAATGAGGCAATGCAAATTACCTTAGAAGATAAGGTGAGTATCGTAGTGGATGGCGTGGATCTCGGACAAACGTTGGCCAATCTATGTGAGGCGATCAAAACGCTGACTGTTAGTACGGGAACCGGTCCTTCCGGAACGCCCCTACCACCAACGCAACAAAAAATCCAACAGTTAGAACGCGATTTAAAAACATTGTTTAACTAATGTAAAAGGATAAAGTATGGCTTTAGATAAGAGTAAACTAGAAACGGGAATCAGGCAATTGCTTGAAGATATGATGAAAAGAGAAGAAAACTCTTTTGACGAATTTGCGAACCGCTTGGCGACGGTGATTGATACATATGTCAAAGAAGGAGAAATCGAGTATTTAGGCGGATTGGCAAATTCGGGTGGTGCAGTAACAGGAACTATACAAGGAACTATAAAATGAGTAAAAATATTGGAATACAGATTCAGGGAGATAAGGAACATCCTGCTTTCATGGACTTGCACGTTGAGGTGCAACGAGATCAACAAGGCCTCATTATACAAGGAATCGTCGTGAATGATATCGTGGAGCAAAATAAATCCTTGCTTTTGATTACACATCCAGGCGAGTGGAAAATGAATCCAACCTTGGGTGTCGGATTGAGTAATATGCTCTTGGATCACGATTACCTCGCGTGGAGACATCGCATACGCGAACAGTTTGCCCTAGATGAGTTGGTCGTTTATCGCTTGGACTTATTCCCTAATAAACCCTTTGTCATTGATGCAAACTATAAAAAATAACCAATCACTATTTGATTTCGCCCTACAAACCTATGGTAATGTATGTGCCGTATTCGATATTGCTTTAACCAATAATAGTTGTTGTACCGATCTTTTTGAAGTAGGTACGATGCTCGAACTACCCAAAAGTGAATACACTGCAAAAGGTGTTTTGGAGTACTACCACAGAGAGCATATTGAATTGGCAACAGTAGATGGTGAAAATGATGAAATCCCTTTAGAGGAATTCCTTTTGAAAGGGATAACTCCAGTACTATAATACAATAAATATGGCTAGAGAAATAAGAGAAATAAAAAAGCAGATGACCGATCATTATATCGCAAATGCTGCTGTTAGTAAAACATACAACTTAGATCCAGTAAAAACTTTTGAACAGCAATTTAGCAAGGTTTCTATTGAGAATATGTTGTTTGATACCCTTGCATTTGCAATTTGGTTGTTTGAGAAGTTGTTGGATCAAAATAAAGTGGATATCAATGAGGAAATTGCCAAATCGCGTATTCACAATCAAAAATGGTATAGAGAAAAAGCGCTGGACTTTATGTTTGGTCGATCATTAACAGAATCAGATCGTTACGATACAACGGATTTAACCGAAAAGGAAATTCAGGAAGCGAAAATTATTGCCAATGCTGCTCCAGTTAAAATGCAAGGGTATTTGAGAATGAAAGTGGTTAAGCGCAAAGGTGAGGAATTACACCCTTTATCGCCTGCAGAATTAAAAGCATTTGAAAGTTATATGAATAGAGTAACGGATGCAGGAACCTACGTGGTTCCAACAACGAATGCTGCGGATGATTTGAAACTGCATTTAGATGTGTATTACAATGAAATGATTTTGGCTCAAGATGGATCTCGTTTGGATGGAACAGTTCAAAAACCCGTGATAGACGTAATGAATAGTTATTTGAAGAGTTTGCGTTTTAATGGGGCTTTTGTAGAAACTAAATTGATGGATGAGATTCAGAAAATAGAAGGAGTTTCTATGGTTAAAATCGTAGGAGCTTGGTCTAAGTATGGTTTTTATGGCTATGAATCAACAGAAAATCCCAATGTAGGGCTTATTAATGAGGTGAGAATTGCGGATGCGGGTTATATGAAACTCGATGAAACCAATACAGTAGTGAATTACAAAGCTTTTATGGATTATGAATAATGTTTTTTATCTCAATTGGAATCGATTAACCACTTTCTTTATTCCCAAAGTCTTGCGAAAAACATTGATACTAACCTTTATCAATAGTGCTGTTTTACCTTTAAAAGCCAATCATATCGCATTTCTAAGTTTTAAAAAGAATACAGAATACATTTTAAAACACAATGGACAAGTTGTTTATCTACAAAAAATGCTCAATGATAAATTCGATAAGAATGAAAGACGGATAAAAGTAGACAATGTAAAACCAATTATACCGCTTAGGTTGTATTATGTGGAAGATGCTAAACCGTTGTTTTCCTATCATATTGAAGAGGGAAAATCGAAGCATTTTTTTAGAAGTGGACATTATTACAATGAATTTGATTTTATCGTATCAATTCCCAATGATCTAATTGAATCTGAATCTCAGATGCAAGCACAAATCAATTACTATAAACTGTTTTCAAAAAACTATAAAATTGTAACACAATGAAAAAATTAATATTCTCAGGTACTGGGTATCCTGTATCCATAAAAACACTGGAATACCTTCAAGATAATACCCTGAATACGGTTGCAGCCTTTACTAAATCAAAAGTAAATTACGAGGTAATTTGGGGGATGAATCTCAATCTAACAAAGACTCGTATCAGTGATGGAGCGTTTGTTTATAATGGAGAAATCATCCCTTTTACAGGAGGTGTATTAGGTATAGATCCTACTATAACAATTAATGAGTGGATTGACAGTGATACCTTTAATACTAATCCCAATTCCTTAACAGCGGTTGAAACATTACCGGCTTATAGTAGTAAGGTAGGGAGTATAGGAACAGGAGGGATTCATACATTTTCAGTCGCTTCATTGAAGCGATATAAACAACAAGTCGTTATAGATTCTGGGGTAGTTATTCGAACCGAACCAGATGTATGGAAAGGCGTGTTTGATGGAATAATTCATTGTGATCATAAACCGTTAACGGAGGATGAATTGGCGAATACAATGATTATTTACACTTTGACGAGACACAACCAAAATACATCCTATTTAAATGGAGCTAGCCATAATTTGCTCCATCGTTTTTCTGATCATTTTCTTATTAGTGTAAGTATGGCATTAAGTCCTGGGGAATCACCAATGGTACAATGGCAAATAGTAAGATTAAAGTAAGATGAAAAAGCTGAATATAGAGGAGAAATTTGATAATGAAGTAAAACAAAGACTGATTGATAGTCAGTTTATAGCTTCAGAAGAGACGATTGGTGCGGAAGAGTTTAATGACTTGGTCGCTAAGACAAATGAACTTGTGGAGAGGATGAACAAGCAGAAATCAGTACCTCAAGAAATTGAGGAAATTATCGGAACAGATGCTCTTCACTTATTCATTGATAGTTCAGCAGGAGAAAGCATAACGGCAGATTATATGCAAACGACACTAACAGCAACAGTAGAACGATATTTTAACGATTATAGTGATGAGGTGGTGTCTTGGCAGTGGTTTCGAGAATCAGGAGATTCAGTCGAAGACCGCGATTCCGATGCTATTTGGAGTCAGGGAAAAACAGAGCGAATGATTCATCTAACAGAAGAGGATTTTACAGGGAACATTCACCTCAGACCCATCGTATTTGTCTGTCAAGCGATGGTGCACAATCAACGTTTAATTGTTCAAACAAAGATAGGATAATGAAAAAGGGAGTTTTAAATATAAAAGTAGATTATAGACCACTCAATACGTATAAAAACGCAAAAATAATGAGTGGGAGTACAAGGCAGAATTACAATGCAAATACGCGTTATTTCGAACCAGATCGAAGGATTGATCCTTATGTTGTATGGGTTGAATGTGGGGTAAATGACGTACATAAGATTGTCAGTGGTTTGGTTAATAGTAGTTTAACGGATGTGAGCTGGAAAATATCATCTGCTACGGGCTATCAAGAAATTTTAACCACAGACAAGGAATTCAAGATTGGTACTGGCGATGAAAAAGGAAAAATCACCATCTTTAAAAATGTAAGTGATCTTGAACCCGTTACCCTTCTGTTTTCGGCTCGTTTTATCGACGCGACAACAAAACGTGTCGTAAATTTTCAAGAGTCATTCAATCTGGTAACCTTGCCTGTTGCTCAAGCGCCAATAGCGATTGAAACAGCTGCACCAGTAGGATACAATCTCTTTCCAACGGAAAATAATCAGGGGTTAATTTGCCAGGCGGATTTATACCAAGGCAAAGAAAAGGTACCTGCAGCTTACTGGTGGTACAAAGGAACCACCTTACTTACCGAGGCAAATGGATACAAAGGAACTGCCAAAAATCAATTATTTGTACCCGCATCAGCTCTAACAGCAAAGGGAGATATTTTCAAATGTGAAGTGGCGGATTGTTCGGAGTATTTCAATGGGTTAGTTCAACAAAAAGTAGAAGCGGATACTGAAGTAATTGAGTGGAGAAACTTATATCAAACTAGAGGGATGAATATACTCGAAGGCACAAGTAAAAGTTCTACATCAGTTAAATTTGAAGGATGGAATTTATATGCTTATAATTCAAGAAGTGTAGCAAAACCAAATACTTTTTATACTGCAAGTTATTTTGTTCAAAATTCAGATAAAAATATGACGGTTCGAATTTTTGAAGTTGGGAAAGATGGTATACGAATTAAAGAGAGTGATAATGGAAATATAATTCCTGCAGGTAGTAAAGGGGTTACTAGAGTGACAGTAAAAACTGGACCAGAGACTTATTTCGTAGAATTTGTTATTCGCAGAAATACTCCTTTATCAGATACTTCGTTGACTGTATTAGATTTTTCAGAAGCTAAATTAGAAGAAAGTGATATTTTTTCTAATTGGTCACCATCTAAAAAAGATCTACAAGATTTAACAGATAAAAAAACAGCGCAGTATAAATCAAATACGTCGCTTCCGGAAAACTATCGTCCCAATCCCAAACCAACAAAATTGTATACGGACACATTTATGTTGATGAAAAAGTTTCCAAAGTACGAAGAGGAAATTTTGTATCCGACTTCCGTATCGCCTGATTCCACAACAGTCCAAGTGGAAATGGTTTTAAATACGAGTGATGGTATTATCAAACAACCCGAGCGTTTCTTTTCTGTAGGATGGCTCAAACAAGCCAATGGAACCTTTAAATACAAAGGGTTTAAAGTGAAAATTGCCATTGCAGATATTAAAGCATTAAATGAGGCAAACAAACAATTGGACTACGAATTAAGAGAGGATTTAACATTAAAAGCATAAGACGTGATTTACATTATAATGAAGGAAGCTCAGGCTTTAGCAAAGGGAATAATTCCTGAAGGTCACTATTTTCCAACAAATGATGAACAAGTGATTTTTAAAAAAGATCTATTGACCATTCACAGTCAGCAAGGACATAGCATTGATTTTGAATATGAAGAATTAGAAACGGCGCAAGCAATAAATAAAATTGACACATGGAAATAGTAAGAGGATCGAGAACAATTAAATTGGGGAAAAAAGGAGATACCATCTCCAGTTCGTTAATTGCAGATAAACCATTGGTAGCCAAATACCAAAATAATGTAGCCGTTGGAAGTTGGGCAAATGCAGCTGAAAATCGTATCGTTTACGCACAAGTGTTAACCTCATTGACCAATACTCCACTTTCAACGACACAGTTAACTGCTGTAGTTTGGAAATTTAATGGGCAAGTCATCGCCAATACGGATGCGCGATTTGAAAAGACAACCTATAGTATTGGATCAATTCAAGTACCGGCATTGAAAATTAAAGCAGACATTATGAATGGGATTGATACGACAAGTTCAATCGAATTCAATGCTAATGCGTATACAGGTGGATACACCACGGCAATCACTGCCCTTATCAATGTGATGAAGGAGAATATTAGCGTCAACACCTATAGCGCCTATATTATTGATGCTAATGGACGTGGGGCTACTATTACAACAACCTATCCAACGGTTGCCTTAAAGGCAATATTAGAAAAGGGAGGTATTGCCTTAACAACGGGAATTACCTATCAATGGTATAAATCAACCTTAGATGAATCGCTGGATTTAGCGAATGATAGTGTTGCTGATAATCGCATGTTGTTACCTGGAAAAACAGCCCAAACGTTGACCTTAACGGCGGCGGATATTCAAACGTATGATACCTATTTGGTTGATATTTTTGAAAGTGGACAATTGGTGAAAACGGCGATGATGTCAGTACGTGATGAAACGGATTCGTTGGAGTTAATGTACAATGTGGAAGGAATTGAAGATGATTTGCAACCAGGAGGATCTATTAAATATACTCCTAAAGTAGTATACAGAGGAACCACAACGCCAGCTTCAGGTGTATGGACTTACAAATACCAAAAAATCAAACTCAATGGAACAAACGTAGGGGCTCAAACAACAGGAGCTTCATTAACCATCCGATATGCAGATATTGAAGCTGCAGCAGTGGATGAAATAAGCGTGCTATTTGAGGCAACTGAAAATTAAAACATATGGGACAAGTTAATGGATCTAGAACAATACGGCTAAGAGAGCGCATCAAATCGGTGCGCATTCAAGCTACGGCAACGCAGTTTCAAAACAATACGCCTTCTACCATTACATTAAAGGCAATACCCTATAATTTTACTGCTGTAAGTTATGCTTGGTATAAAGGAACGGGAACGACTGTGGTTGGAACGAATCAAAATTTTATTGTAGCCAATACGCAAGTTACAACAGTAGAAACCTATCGCGTAGTGGTGAAAAACAACCAAAATCAAGAATATGAAGATGTAATTTCTATTTCTAAAGTTGTAGATGGTCCTCAAGGACGTCCAGGTCAACTACCTATTCAACGTGAATGGGTGGCTGGTGATGCCTATCGAAACAATGATGAAGTGGTTGATTACATCTATCATCGTGCAACAGATAGTTGGTGGAAGCTAAAATCTGGTTACAACAATGTAACTGCTCAAATCAATCCAACGAATGAATTCATCCGATTGAACTCGATGGAGCAATTAGCGGTTAATTTGTTGATTGTAGAAAATGCAAATATCGCTGGCTTTGTTTTTAAAGATCAACAAATGGTTTCTCAATCGCCTACTCCCGCCAATCCCAATCTTGTTCTTGATGGCGTTAATGGACAGCTTAAAGCGATGAAAGGACAAATCGGAGAATTCAATATTAATGAAGGACTGGAATACAATAAGCAAGGATTTAGGATTGTAGGTCTGCAAGCAAAGGCTTATCAAAAATTTTTTAGATTTGATAGAGATGGACTTAAATTAATTAATGATGATTGGTATAATGGAATGTTCTGTTCTGAAAATGAAAGTGGTTTTATGCAGTGTAATATTGGTAATAATCACAATGTTCGATATGAAATTGAAACCGGTGGGGTTGATTACTACATGAAAATATTTGGTACTGGAAAATATCGAAATGAGACTTATAAGGCTGCTTTATGGATTCAAGCGGTTGCCCATGCTGTAGATGCTATTTTAATTGAGAGAGGGGGCATGACCATAAAAAACGGAGATTTAAATATAAAAAATGGAGTACTCAGAGTAAATGGAAGAATAATAAGTTAGTATAGAGTATTTAATTGATATTAGAATGAATATACAGATTATGTTTTAAGGTATTAAGGTCTGTTGTGCTTGATTATTTATTAGAATCAACGAACATTAATAATTAAAAAAAGATAGCATTGTATATAAAAACACATAAATTAAATTTTATGTGTTTTTTATTTTTTAGATAAAATAATAATCACTTCTGATTTTTTTTAAAATAACTTCTAAACAGAAAACAACCCAAAAATTTATGTCTTACCTTAGCAAAAGGGAAAAAAAGAATTAAAACAAGGGGGTATGTCGGTAGAAAATGTTGGAATACAGGATTTTATTGAGAATTATAAGGCAACGGATCGCGATTGGTTGGAATTAAAATGGAATGGAAAATTCGGTGCGAAGTTCAAAGATGAGAATTACATCTTTAGGCAACAGATTGCAAACATCGTTTGCGATCAGATTCACACGGTGAATCTCGATTTGATACGAGACTTATTTATTGAATTAGGTAAAGCAGCTCAGGTGAGCTTTTCCGTTTTTAAAAACTACCATATTTTAGCCCAAGAACTCTTAGAACGCGGAGGTAAACACTATCTTTTTGATTACATCTGTGCGGCGCATATTTCCTTTGATACCTTTTTGAGTACAGCTAATATTCAACTTTCACCAGAGCGAACAGATGAAATACTATCCCATTTCGATTTCTTGAAGCAAACGGAATCTGATCCTCAAGTACAAAAAATGTTGACGGATCACATCCGCAGTCGTTTCGTAAGCCTACAAGAACTGAGTTAGGCAGTAAATCAATAAACCCACTAAGGTGCCGTTAATTCGGATAAATTGCAAATCTTTACCCACTTCGAGTTCGAGTTTATCGCTGAGTTCTCGACCATCCCATTGATCCACCGTATTGCGAATCAAGGTACTTACTTCCTGTGTATTGCGTAAAGCTAATCGATAGAGCGTTACCTGTGTCCATTGATTAAGGCGCTCTTGTAAATCTGTATCTTGTTCCAACTGTTGACCAAGGGATTGAATGGAATTTTTGATATAAATGCGCAAAGTAGAGTTTTCTTCTTGCAGTTGATCAAGTAACGTTTTTTTAGAGGTTTGCCAAAAATCAGTGAGGTATTGATGGATGACTTCTGCTGTTACAAATTGATGAAGCAAGTCGTGTAATTTTGCTTTCCAAGTGGGAGAAGTAGCTATTTCTTGGATAAGTTGTGTTAACTGTAAGGTAACTTCTTCTCTTACTTTATGCTGTTCATTGGTCTGAATATCCTCCAAGAAAGCGTGTAGTCCTTTAATTAATTGATTGGTAACCGTTTTGCCACCCACTAATCCCAACAGTGGTTTTTTCTCCACAATTTGATTGTAAATTTCCTCCCGATGATTGTCAATGTATACTTGGATTTTAGGGAGAACTAAAGTAATGAGTCGATTGTGCTCATTTTGTTCTACCGCATAGTGAATCCCTTGTGCAAGCAACTGTTGAGTATTGATTTGATCGATGCCTTGTTGGGCTTTTTGGGTTAGAAAATCGATGATTCGTTTTTCATCTAAATCTTTAACAATCGATTGAAGTAGAAAAATGAGCTCTCGCTCTAGGAGTAGTTGATTTTTGGGTTGATTCAACCAAGTAGATAGAAAATGAGCGAGTTGAAGCTTGTCAATATAAGGACGTATGGTAGCAGGGGTAAGAAAATTATCCGTTACAAAAGAACCGAGATTATCGCCAATGTCATTTTTCTTGTTTTCAATTAGATTCGTATGAGGGATTTTAATCCCCATCGGATGTTTAAACAAAGCGGTAACGGCAAACCAATCCGCTAAAGCACCCACCATTGCTGCTTCAGAAAAAGCTTTGACATAGCCCATCCAACTGGCTGGATTGTGTTTCAGTGCATATACCATCCCAAGGTAAATCCCGGCCATGAGTAAAAACAATCCAGTGGCAATTCGCTTGTGTAGTTGAAGTTGAGCTTTTTTATCTGTCATTATCAGTTATGAGTTATCAGTTATCAGTTGAACATCCCTAAATACGGTTGACCGTTTTTTAAACATGATTTAGTACTAAAGATATGATTTTTCTAATGAAGAAATCCTTCAACAAACGACAAACAACTCACAAACAACTCACAAACAACTCACAACAAACAACAAACAACAAACAACAAACAACTCACAACTCACAACTCACAACTCACAACCAACGACAATCACGCTCAAAATCGCTCTTTCACCTGAAAGGAAACCGTTTCATAGGTTTTGGGGTGTTTAAACGTTATAGATTCTGCATGTAAAAATAAGCGACTGCTCTTTGTGCCGTACAAATCATCCCCAACAATAGGGGTATTTAATCCCAGAGGATGAGAGGCATGCATGCGCAATTGGTGTGTTCTTCCCGTAATGGGGTAGAAGTATACTTTTGTTTTTCCGTCTTTTCGTTCGATGACTTCCCATTTGGTTTTTGCGGGTTTACCGTGTTCAAAGCATACCATCTGACGGGGGCGATCCTCAAGATCCACGCGTAGCGGTAGCTCAATATAGCCTTCATCTTCTTGAATAAGCCCATCTAATAACGCAACATAGCGCTTGGTTACTGTTTTTTTGATGAATTGACTTTGTAGTGCTTTATGCGCTTCTTTGTTTTTAGCAATGACTAAAATACCTGAAGTGGCCATATCCAAGCGATGAACAATAATCGGTCCAGTCGCTTTAGGATATCGGATTTTCATTCGCTCGTAGATTGAATCTTGAATATAGATACCGGGAACACTTAAAAATTCTTCGGGTTTATTGACGATGGCAAAATCTTCATCTTCGTAAATCACTTCAATCGGACGTTGTAATTCGGGATTGACAAGTAGCGGATTATCATCTACCTCTAGTCCTTGCAACATATGCCCGAGAATCGGTTCACATTTACCTCGACAAGCTGGGTAGTAGTGTTGGTGTTTGCGAATTTCAGATTTCGGTGATTCTCCCCACCAAAATTCCGCCATAGCAAGAGGTGTATAACCGTTGAGGTAAGCGTATTGCAATAGCTTTGGTGCAGCACAATCACCTGCTGCTGCAGGCGGTTGCTGTAGAGCCGTTTGTTCAAAAATATCCAATAAATCTTGCTCTTCTTTGTTGTAATTAAGAAAGCGATATTGTTGAAATAACTTGCGTTGTAAAGCATTGGATTTTTGCTTTCGCTCCTCTTTTAAATTAGAAAGATGAAGGTCAAAATCAGCAAGGAGCTGTTGGGTTGTAGCAATTTGCTCTTGCCAGTAGACAGTTAGTACACGCAATTCGTGTTTGTCGCGTAAACTCTGTTTGATTAAGTCCTCATTGAAAATTTCAAAATCAGTAGAGCTAAGCAAGAGAATCTGAGTCTCTCTTTCTATTTTACGCGCTTGTTTGAGCTGTTTAAGTGCCTCTTTTTTCTGTGCTAATGCTTCTTTTTCCTCTACTCGTTGTGTTTGTAAAAGACGTTTGGCATTTTGGTAAATATTGTCCTGTTGTAGTTTCTCAATTTTAGCATTGATGGCATTCAAAACCGCTTCTTCTTTAGCGAAAAAGCTGTCTTTGTTCCACAAATCAAATACAGGAGGAACAAAACCATCCAAATGGGTGTAATTTCCCAATTTCCCAGAAAAACCACATAAATAACCCAATTCACCTTTTGAATTTTCTACGAGTAATACCCCAAACATTTTACCAGCAACTAAACACTGCGAATTTGTTGGATCGAATAAAGGGGAAATTAAAACATGCGTTTCCAATTCGCGTTGCAACTCTTCACTGGCCACAATACTCAAGGGATGAGGCTCATAATAAAACGGGAACGTGAATTTTTTTGGTTTATTGATTAGTGAAATATCCGATTGAAATTGTCTAAAAGCTACATCAGGAATCGACATGGGTTTGAATTTGATTGCCACAAAATTACGGATTATTCGCAGAGGAACAATTGGAATTTTTGGAATAAAGATATTCCGTTTTTATGTTAAAAGAAGTATCTTGTCCCTTTGAAATAAACGAGATGAAAAATCCTTCCACTTATCAAGCACCTACGCATTTAACCTCTTTTGTATCCTATGAAAATTCAGCGTATTTTCAAGAAATGATAACGATTGAATGGCGTGGGCAACTACAGTCTTCTTCCCAAGGGAAAAAGTTTAAAATTCACTATTGTGGTGAATATGCAACCGACATTAATCTGTTGGTAAATGATGAGGATTACCCTGTTTTAGTCTATGCTGAAGATATAGAAACACAAGAGCGAATTTTGCTTTTTGACTATGCAAAGCACGGTTATGATGCGATGTTTTGCGAGGAGTATGAGGAAGAAATCCTTCAAGAAAGGGATGGGCAATTACAAGAATTGGAGTTAGGAGGAGAGCATACCTTTGAAATTATCGCTTACGCCTATCACAACATCGATTATGAGGAAGAAATGGAAGAATTTCTAAATGAAAACAATGAAATTGAGTTGCTTTCAGGGGCTGTTATTGCACCAGAAGAATTGAAACGCAACGGATTTGATTTCTTTGGAATCGACGTTGTCAACCAAGATGGAAATCGACAGACGATTGTGGAATTTGAATTGGCTTAATTCAGATACAATTTCAACTGATAAAGGAAAATATCACTTTCAAAAACGGCAGTAAAAATCACAATTACAAGATTATTTTTAAAAAAGACTATTTTCCTGCTTTTGCTTTTTGTGACTTAAGGAGTTAAATAGTATCTTTGGCGCTTCAAAGGATTAAATAATACCGATATGTTTGATAATTTAAGCGATAAATTAGATAAAGCCTTTCATATTCTTAAGGGACATGGTAAGATTACAGAAGTAAACGTTGCAGATACTTTAAAAGAAGTGCGTAGAGCCCTTTTAGATGCCGACGTAAACTTTAAGATTGCCAAAGATTTTACGAGTAAAGTAAAAGATAAAGCCCTAGGACAAGATGTATTGACTACGCTTCAACCAGGTCAATTGATGATTAAGATCGTGAAAGACGAACTTACTCAGTTAATGGGAGGTGAAGCTGCTGGAATCAACTTATCTGGAAATCCATCTGTTATTTTGATGTCAGGTTTACAAGGATCAGGTAAAACAACCTTTTCTGGTAAATTGGCTAACTTCTTAAAAACAAAAAAGAATAAAAAACCTTTATTAGTAGCGTGTGACGTATACCGTCCTGCAGCTATTAATCAATTACACGTTGTTGGAGAACAATTGGGTATTGAGGTGTATTCGGAAGAAGGAAATAACAATCCAGTTCAAATTGCAGAGAACGCAATTAAACACGCAAAAGCAAATGGATTCAACGTTGTGATTGTCGATACCGCTGGTCGTTTGGCTGTGGATGAGGAGATGATGACGGAGATTGCTAATATTCACAAGGCAATTACACCACACGAAACTTTATTCGTTGTGGATTCCATGACGGGACAAGATGCCGTAAATACTGCAAAAGCATTTAACGATCGTTTGAATTTTGACGGGGTAATCCTAACAAAATTAGACGGGGATACAAGAGGTGGAGCTGCCATTTCAATTAAATCAGTTGTAAACAAACCAATTAAATTTATTGGTACAGGAGAGAAAATGGACGCAATCGACGTTTTCTATCCAGAGCGTATGGCTGATCGTATTTTGGGAATGGGAGACGTTATTTCCTTAGTTGAACGTGCACAAGCACAATATGACGAAGAGGAAGCGCGTAAAATCCAAAAGAAAATTGCGAAAAACGAGTTCGGATTTGACGATTTCTTATCGCAAATTCAACAAGTGAAAAAAATGGGTAGCATGAAAGACTTAGTAGGTATGTTACCAGGAGTTGGAAAAGCGTTGAAAGACGTAGAAATTGAAGATGATGCCTTTAAACACATCGAAGCGATTATCCACTCGATGACACCCAAAGAAAGAGCTACGCCTTCTGTCTTAGACGCAAAACGCAAGCAGCGTATTGCCAAAGGATCAGGAACGGATATCCAACAGGTCAACCAATTGTTGAAACAGTTCGATCAAATGAGTAAAATGATGAAGATGATGCAAGGAGCAAAAGGAAAGAATTTGATGCGAATGATGGGACAAATGAAAGGAATGCAATAAATAATAAAAAGAAGGTTTAAGGTTCAACGCGAAGTTTAAACCTTCTTTATTTTACATACAACAACACACTAATTATTACGATTTAATGCAACTACTAGACGGAAAAAAGGTATCGGAAGATATCAAGAATGAAATCGCTGCTGAGGTTCAACAAATGAAAGCTCGCGGTGAAAAAGTACCTCACTTAGCAGCAGTGCTTGTGGGAAGTAACGGAGCAAGTTTAACTTATGTAGGAAGTAAGGTAAAATCATGTGAGCAAATTGGATTTGAATCTACTTTGGTCGCTTTACCTGAAGAAACGACAGAAGAAGAATTGTTAGCGAAAATTAAAGAATTGAACGTTGACCCAGCAATCGATGGTTATATCGTTCAATTGCCTTTACCGAAACACATTGACGAACAAAAAATCCTAATGGCTGTAGATGCAGACAAAGACGTGGATGGATTCCATCCAACAAACTTTGGAAAGATGGCCTTGGAAATGGAAACATTTTTACCCGCTACTCCTTATGGAATCATGGAATTACTGGAGCGCTATAAAGTAGAAACAGCAGGTAAAAACGTGGTGGTAATCGGTCGTTCACATATTGTAGGTCGTCCAATGAGTATCTTGTTGAGTAGAAAAGGATACCCTGGAGATGCAACAGTAACTTTAACACACAGCCGTACTAAAGATATCGCTGCTATTACAAGAGAAGCGGATATTATCATCTCTGCATTGGGAGTGCCTTACTTCTTAAAAGCAGATATGGTTAAAGACGGTGTAACCGTGGTTGACGTGGGAATCACACGCGTACCAGATGCAAACGCTCCAAGAGGGTATGTAATCGCTGGAGACGTTGATTTTGATGAGGTAAGCAAAAAAGCATCTTTCATCACCCCAGTACCTGGTGGAGTTGGTCCAATGACTATTGCCATGCTATTGAAAAATACACTTTTAGCTCGTTCAAGAAGAGCGAAAAAGGGAGAATAATAGGAATGAAAATCTGTTTGATTTAATATAAGTTATTTAGAAAAACCACTGTTAAATCAGTGGTTTTTTTGTTTAAAATTATTTTATATTTTAGTAATTGATAAAATCTGTTAGTTTGGAAAAAATATATAAGTATCGCCCTCTTTCTAGTTTTTTGTTTAAAGAATTATTGTATCAAGAATTATATTTTGCATCTTATACTGAGTTAAATGATCCACTTGACTTAAGTTTACTACTAGAATTTACTATTACTGATAAAGAAGATGTAAGTTATTTAATTTGGTTTTTATTTAAAACTAGTTTGGATATAGATAATGAGAGTGAGAAACTTGTTCAAATAAATTTAATTAACTTTTATAATGATGATGTTTTATTTCATCAATTGAAAGAGGAAATTTACAAAAATGTTCAAAATTTACAGGAACCTATCTATGTACATAAAATAATCGATATCGTTCAAAAAGCCATTAAAAAAACTAGAATAAATGTAGTATTTAACCTTTCTTCCTTTACCAAGGAACTAGAAAGGTTAACAAGTAAATTTTTTCAAAATAGTTATGTCACATGTTTTTCAGAAACAAATGATAATTATTTAATGTGGTCACATTATTCAAGTAGTCATAGTGGAATTTGTTTAGAGTTTAGTTCTGAGTATAGGGGAGACTTTGCGTATGAAAGTAAAGAGTTAAGAAATCCGAATGCTAAAAAGTATGCTGAGAGAGCGTCTGAATGGGATATGAAATCTATTATTTATAAAGATCAGATTTGGAAGGTAGCATATTCTAATGAACAGTCATATGTGAATTTTTTTAAATTTAGAGCAGTTTTTGAAAATGAATTTAATTGTGATTTAATCGGATTATCTAAAAGTTGGACACATGAATATGCAAGAGAACTGCAAAGATTGTTATGTGTAAAAACAAAAGCATGGGAATATGAAAAAGAATGGAGAAGTGTTAGAATTAATTTTGATAGAAAGTTAGAATCAGAAGAGAGAATAGACTATTATCCTGTTGAAGCGTTAACAGGAATATATTTTGGTGTAAATACTCCTGAAAGTGTTAAAATACGAATTTTAAGAATAATGAATCGAAAGAACTCAAAAGTAAATTTTTATAATTCCGTATTGGAGAATAATGGTGATATGTATTTTATTGATTGGGATTATAAAGATGAATAAAAAATAGAAAACATGAAAAGCGAAAATATAAAATGGGCAGCTTTAGTGCCTGAATTAGTTGTTTCGGATATAAAGACGAGTTTACAATTTTGGTGTGACTATCTTGGTTTTGCTATTTTATATGATCGCCCAGAAGAATTCTTTGCCTATTTGATATTAGGCGAAGCTCAAGTGATGCTAGAACAATATGACCCAACCGATCGCAGTTGGGAAACAGGACCAATGGAAAAACCCTATGGTAGAGGTATCAATTTTCAAATTGAAGTAGAAGCGGTAGCTCCAATATTGGAGCGATTGCAACAAGCCAAGTACCCCTTGTTTATTCCTTTAGAAGAACGTTGGTACAGAGCCGATGATATTGAATTTGGACAGCAACAATTCTTAGTGCAAGATCCCGATGGTTATTTAGTGCGCTTAATCGAAGACTTAGGAGAGCGTAAAAGTAAGGTTATGAGTTATCGGTTATGAGTTATCGGTTATGAGTTATCGGTTATGAGTTATCGGTTATGAGTTATCGGTTATGAGATTTTCTGATTGAAGGGATATTTTTCGTTGTTAATGAAAATTTTCACACCATCACAAACCTTACACCATCACAAACCCCCAAAAAAATGCAAATACTACACTTTTCAATCCAGCAAGAAATCAACGGACAGTTCATTTCGTTATTTCCCACAGTAATCAAAACGGCAAGTGAAGTTGTATTGATTGATTGTGGCTATGAAGAAACTTTTGAGCAATTTAGAAGTGAATTAGCGAAGCTATCGATTGAGATAACAGATATTACAGCTATATTCATCAGTCATGATGATATTGATCACTTAGGAGGATTAGCGTTGTTCTTACAAGAAAATCCCAACATAAAAGTATATAGTAGTACTATAGAAAAGCCTTCAATTTGTGGTGAAATCAAAGCAGAGCGCTTGATACAAGCCGAAAATTCGCTAGCGCATCTACCAGAAGACTATCGTCCTTGGGCAGAAAGTTTTATTGCTCAACTGAAAAAGATCAAGCGCTTTCCTGTCAATCAAACCTTTAACGATGGAGATTTTGTATTAGAAGGTTTACAAGTGATTGATACACCTGGTCATACCCAAGGTCATATTTCTTTATTGGATGTGGCAAATGGTGTTTTAATTGCCAATGATGCTTTGGTAGTAGAAGAAGGACAACTCAATATTGCCAATCCACAGTTTACCTTAGATTTACCTCAAGCGATTCTATCTGTTCAAAAGATCAAAGCGTTACAGTCGAAGAAAATTATCTGTTATCACGGCGGGATTCTTGAAATCAATATACAAGAAGCTTTAGAAAAACTAATTCAGCAATACAGTTAGTTTAGAGCCTATTGTATGATATATCATTCATAATGGATGTTTTTTAGGCTTTATGCGTTATATTTCGCACATTATTCCTACGTAAATATCCATAATAATAGGGATAGGTGAGCTAGTAAAATAACGTAATTTTATAGCTATAAAGAAGATGGATATGAAAATAGAAAACAACCATACAGCTCTTCAACAAGAATGGCTTTTAAAAGGAGAAGAATATGCCAAAGGAATCAATGACATGGTTGCTTTTGGAAAAGAACACGGATGGGAAAATTGGAAAGGCGAAGAACCAGAAGATAAAAGAGAACATTTAGGTCAAGCGATTCTCGATTTATTAAAACAGGCAAATGTGGAAGGAAATGTAGAGGCATTTAGAGCAGCATTTCCACCGGCTTATCCGCCATTAATTCCATTCTTAGAGGAAAAATCACAATACATAGGAGATTTAGTAGCCATTGAAGCTAATAGCGTTGCTTTTTTAGCAGGTACTTCCTATGAAACGCGTACTGCTTATTTGCTTTCGGGTACAACGGTTCACATACTAGATGATACAATTAAAGGATTAGGGAAGTCAATGCGCAATGGTGTATTTGCTATTGCTTATGCGGATACCCTTGTTACGTATCAAGGGTGGAATGGTCCTGAAATTGCTACTTTTCAATTAGGTGAATTGGCGAATTTGGGTATTTCTAAATTAATTCCCTTTAACGATGGAACACGTATTCTATTTGTAACATCAGAAGGAGTGTACTTGTTGGAAGAAGAAAAACAACAACTCATTCACCCTGTTTTATCTGAAGAGGAGCAAAAAGAAGCGGAAGAAGAAGGGTATGATTTCTATATTGATATGGAAAATGCAACTCTATCTCATGATAATACCTACATTGTTGTTGGAGATCAAGATCGCGATCACCGCATTTTGCACATCGATGGAAAGGAAGTGGGAAGCGTAGGACCGCAATCGTCTTATCCTCATTTCTGTTTGTTCTCCAAAGATGATCAACAGTTAATTACCAATTCTTGTCACTTCTACAACGGAGTTACCATTGGAGTAGATGCAACGAAATTAGAAGGCATGCAGGTAGAAGCCTATGAAGAAAGCGATGACTTTATGTATATGGATGAAGGAATGCGCGTGTATCAAGGGGTTGCAGTACAAGATTATTATGTTTTAGGTGATGCCTATGGATATATTCGCTTCATCAATAAAGCAGGAGAAGATATTGGTCAATTTTTTCTTGGCGGAACGATAAGTGGAATGGCGGTGTCAGAAGATGAGACAGTACTGTGGGTAGGGACCTATGCAGGAGCTTTACACAAATTAGAACTAGACAAAGCCATACGCGATACACATACCATTGGAACTCGTCCTTTATACGAACAATTTCGCTTGCTTGTATGGAAAGATGAACCGCAAGTATGGCGTTGGTAAAAAAAGAAAAAAAGGTGAAAGAAAATCATGTAGAAGTGCTAGTAACTCATTTAAAGCAGACTATTGTTTTAAATGAACAAGAAATACAGCGAATTAGTGAGGTAGTAGAAATTGTATCGCTCAAGCGAAAAGAATTGCTCTTACAACCAGGGCAACTATCTCAGCATATGCGATTCATTGCTCAAGGAAGTGCGCGTTGTTATTATCTCGATGAACATTCACAAGAACATACGCTGCAAATCGGAGTTGAAGAGTGGTGGATTAATGATTTGTATAGCTTTTTGACGCAAAAAGAATCAAAATTGTTTATTCAAGCCATTGAACCTGCTGTAATTGTTCAGATTAGCAGAGAGAATCTCGAGCTACTATACACGGAAATTCCCGCAATTTCTACTTTCTTTCGATTAAAAATACAAAGTGCTTATGTCGCCTTACAAGAGCGAACCATCGAAAATATGAGCACAGAAGTCTATGCGCGTTATCAGCGATTTATCAAGGATTATCGCAATATTGAGCAGCGAGTGCCACAATATATGATTGCTTCATACTTGGGCGTTACTCCCGAATTTCTGAGTTATCTCAAGAAGAAAAACATAGAAAGTCTTTCTTAAGATATCTTAAGAACCACCTTAGAGCGAGCTAATACATTTGTCCTATGAAAGTAAATAAGCATAGACAAATGAAATTAGCTCGTTTTTTTATGGTCCTAATCGGACTCTTACCTCTTGTTGTTTTTGGACAGCAAACAACTTATACTCCTGATCTGATGGTCGGAAATAGATCGTATGGATATACGCATACCATCAGTCATCAATTGTCTGATAAGATTACCTTACAAAATCTCGTTTTATTCGATTCAGAATATCAAGACGACAACCATAATATCTTTTTTATCCGCAATACAGTTGCGTATAAATTGCCTAAAAACTTCATTTTAAATGCTGGTTTTGGCGTGAAAAATCCCGGGAAGTTTGCCAGTGTATATCTCCAATATCAGTGGAAGAAAAAAGATTTTCAATTGGTTTATGGCATAGGAACAACCTATCAAAAGGGATTCACTTTAGAACAGTCTCTATTGGTCGAATATACCCCCAAATTAACGGAACAATGGCAGGGATTATTTCGTCTGTCTGCCGTTGGAAATGTCAATCAATACGAATATACCCGCGGATTTCAGCATATTCGAATAGGTGTAAAGAAAGATAATCTTACGATGGGGGTAGCTGCGAATTTAGAGCAGTTCAATATGAGCTGGGATCACTTCGAAAATTACGGAGTTTTTGTAAAAGTAAATTTATAATTAGATATAAGATGAATAGAAAAGTAGACACTGGACTGCTATTGAGCAGAATTGCCATTGGATTTCCCATGTTGTTTTACGGGATTGGCAAATTGATACACGGAATTGGATTTATTCAACAAACCTTAGTGGATAAAGGCTTGCCCGTTTTTTTTAGTTATGGCGTATATGTAGGGGAGGTAATCGCTCCTCTACTATTGTTGTTGGGATGGAGAACGCGTTTGGCAGGAGCTGTTTTTGCCATCAATTGTGTGACGGCAATTCTATTGGTTCAAAGTTCGGACATCTTTAGCCTCAATGAAAATGGTGGTTGGAAAATTGAACTTTTGATGTTGTATGCATTAGTTGCCGTGAGTTTGTTCTTCACTGGTGGTGGAAAGTATGCAGTATCAACGACCCATCAATGGGATTAAAAAAAGCTTCTTCAAGAAGCTTTTTTTTATAGAAATAAAGTTGAATTTAACTGTTTTTTTTCCTTAGATGTAGGATGATTTTTCGAATCAATAAAGGGACGAAGGATTGGACTATCATCTACAAAGAGAAGGTCTAAGGAAAAGCGGTTATTTCCATACAGTCCACGGTGAATCATATTGGCAGAAAAAATGAGCAAATCACCGCGTTTGAGTTTAATTTGTTTGCCTCGAACCAAAGCATCACTCGGTTTTTTTCCATTTTGACCCAAACGAACATCTTGTTCCTCTTCTAAATCCCAGCTGCGATGAGTGCCTGGAATTAGTTCAATGCCTTCTTCATCTTGGAAGGGAATACGGAAGTGAAGCACATTTTGTGTCAGTATACTTTTCTGTTGTTCTTCAATCGACATACCCGTATACTGAATATCCCGATGCCAATAATTTTTTTGTTCTGTATTAAAAGGATCAAAGAATAATTGGGTGTTTAGAAAAAGAAACTTCGCTGGAAATAGGGTAGAGAGAAGCGGTTGAAAATGATTTCCAGCTATAAATTGAAATAAAAGCATACGTTCCTCTTCGGATAAGGATGTACTTGATGTTAAACTGTGACTATTAATTAATCGAGTACGATAATCTTCTTGATAATCGATTAACCATTGTTGATGAAACTTTGTGAGAATCGGTTCTATTGGTTTTAATTCTTCCAATTGAAAAAATTGTGGAATATATAAATAGCCCTCCGTAGTATAAGAATTGAGTTGAATCATAGGTGTAGCATTCAGTAAGTATTAAAAGTACACTATTTCCATAAGGTATAAAATTCTTTGTGATTCTTTTCCTTCTGCATCAAGTCTCCACTAGCATTATTATGTATATTTGTTAAAATCTAAGAATTGACCCCCTCATACAATTAAAACAAATACAGCATGGAAATTTACGCTAAGAGATACGCTCTTTATCAACAGAAATACAATGAAATTAGGAAAAAGTACAAATTAATAGGCGCTTTGCGTTTAATTGCTTTTTTAGGTATTGTCTACTGTTTTTATTTGTCCGTTTCTCGTGGAGATTACCAGTATTTGTATGTGACTGGAGGACTTGTCATCGTCTTCTTGATTTTTCTGCGTATACACGCTTCGTATTCATGGAAAATGCGCTATGCTGAAGCCTTAATGCAAATTAATAAAGAGGAGGATCAATTCATAAAAGAAGATCAATGGAACTTTGAAGATGGTGCTGAATTTCACACCCCTGACCATTCTTATGCGTATGATTTGGATATTTTTGGACCTAAATCCATTTATCAATACCTCAATCGAACTGCTTCTTATAAAGGAAAAGAATATTTAGCCACCCTTTTAAAAAGCAGAAGTAATAAAGCGGATATACTCAAAAATCAAGAGGTAATTAAAGAGTTATCTCAAAAAGTCGAATGGAGACAAGAGATTTATGCCTATAGTAAGTTGTCCAATTTGAGTAAAGACGTTTATCTGCGTTTAAAAGCATGGAGTGAATCCAAGGTCAATGAATTGAGTAAGGTTTCTTTAGTGCTCGCTTATGTATTGCCTTTGATTTTTGTCCTCGCTTCGATTGGATTTTTTATCGATTCCACTAATGCTGTTTGGGGGTATATTGCATCGACAGTTTTTTCTTTCAATTTAATCTGTGCGTTGTCTAAAGTCCGCGCCATTCAAGTGGAATTAGGTGGAGTAGAAAAAATACACGAAACTATTGAGAGTTATAGTTCGATTATCAAGCGCATTGAAAAAGAAGAATTTGCCACAGCACGCATGAAAGAATATTTAAAAGAAATCAAAAGCGATTCTTTTAAAGCGAGTGCGGAGCTGAAAAAATTATCCCGCCTTTTTGAGCAATTGGAAACAGTAGCAAACTTGTTTGTTTCAATTTTGTTTAATGGCTTGTTTCAATTTCACGTACACGTCTTACACAAATTCTTGAAATGGAAGAAAGAAAAAGGAAGATTAGTTCTTACCGTGATAGATATTGTCGGAGAAGTAGAAGCATTTAACTCCCTGGGGAATTATTCCTATAACAACAGAAGTTATACGTTTCCTGTGTTGAATGAAACCAAAAAAATGTCCTTCCAAAATTTAGGACATCCTTTGATCCATGCGAAGAAACGCGTGACCAACGACATTGATTTTTCTAATCAACGTTTTGTAATCTTAACGGGATCCAATATGTCTGGGAAAAGTACGTTTTTGAGAACCATAGGAGTGAACTTAGTTTTAGCGGGAATAGGAGCGCCGATTTGTGCGACCAAAGCAACCTTCTTTCCACTGCCTTTGCTCGTTTCTATGCGATTAACTGACTCTTTAGAAGATAGTGAGTCTTATTTCTATGCTGAGGTAAAACGCCTAAAAATGATTATCGAACAAGTGCAAAGCGAATCGTGTTTTGTTTTGTTGGATGAAATTCTAAGAGGAACAAACTCAGACGATAAACAAAGTGGAACCATTGGCGTAATTCTCAAATTAATTCGCGAACAAACCTATGGAATGATTGCGACTCACGATTTAGAGGTGTGTAATACAACGAACGATTATCCTGAAATTTTGATGAATAAGTGCTTCGAAGTAGAAATTAAAAATGATGATTTACATTTCGATTACAAAATAAGAGATGGAATTTGCCAAAATAAAAATGCAACTTTCATCATGAAGAAAATGCAGATTATTGATAGTTAGTTATCTGTTATCAGAAATCTGTTATCAGTAGGTTTTTCTGAAATAGGAGATGTTTTCTTTAAATGACAAACACCAAACGACAAACATAAACTTTGCAAAAAAACAAAAAAGGCTCTCCATTGTAATGAAGAGCCTTTTTTTATGTAATAATTAGTTTGTTACAATTTAGAAACCAATGTGTTGATTAAATCGCGAGCAATAGGTTCAGCAGCTTGTACTGCTTTTAAAACTTCGTCGTGGTTTACATCGGCGATTCCCTCTTCATTCCCCATATCGGAAATAACAGAAATACCGAAAATTTTCATATCCATATGACGAGCAACAATTACTTCTGGTACAGTTGACATTCCCACACAATCTCCACCTACCGCTTTTACCATTTTGTATTCTGCTAATGTTTCAAAAGTAGGTCCTTGTAAACCATAGTAAACACCTTCTTTAATATCGTAATTCTTTTCCTTCGCAATAGCTTTCGCCTGTTCGATAATGCTCTTAGTGTACACTTCGTTCATATTGACAAAACGAGGGCCGAAACGCTCATCGTTGTGACCGCGTAAAGGATGATCTGGGAAAGCGTTGATGTGATCTTTGATAATCATAATATCACCTACTTTAAACGAAGGATTAACCCCGCCTGAAGCGTTGGATACAATTAAAGTATCTACACCTAAATATTTCATTACGCGAATGGGAAACACCGTAGTTTTGATGTCGTATCCTTCATAGTAGTGAAAGCGACCTTGCATAGCCACAATCTTTTTACCTCCTAAAGTTCCAAAAATCAAAGCACCTTTGTGCCCTTGAACAGTTGATACTGGAAAATTGGGAATATCTGCATACGAAATTTCATGTTCGATGGCGATATCCGCAGTTAAATTCCCTAAACCAGAACCTAAAACAATACCGATTTCAGGTTTAAAATTTGTTTTTTCAATGATGAATTGAACGGTTTCTTGTACTTTCTCCCACATAGTGTAAAATTTTAGTGTCAAACGCTTCGCTATTGTTTAAGAAAGCAGTTTGAATAGGTAAATAAAATAATTGGCTCTCAGGAAGAAGACCTTGGAGTCGAACATAATCCTTTTCCGTAGTGATGATTTTCTTTCCTTGCGCTTTATTCAAAATTAGTTCAAGATCTGCAGACGAAAAATGATGATGGTCAGGAAAAGTTAAACACAATGTATCTTCTTTTTTGAGGTGATCAAAAAAGGATTGTGGTTTTGCAATCCCTGCCACTAAGATAAAGTCGTCCTGAATTAATCGAGTAACCTCCACTGAATCAGACTTTGAATATGCAATTTTACTAAAATCAATATACGTAAAAAAAGACAATTGTCCTTGCTTTAGATGTAATTCTTGTGTTATGCTTTTTTGTTGTGCTTCGCTCAGGTCTTTGGGACACTTCGTAATGATGATGATATCGGCGCGTTTGGCTCCTTTTCTCGATTCGCGTAAATTTCCCGTAGGCAACATAAAATCCTTGAAATACGGATCGTCATAGGTGGTGAGTAATATGTATAATCCCCCTTGAAAGGCCAGGTGCTGAAAGGCATCATCCAACACAATTACTTCTGTGTTAGGCTTGCGTTGCAAAATATTTTCAACCCCGTTCACGCGTTTGGCATCCACAGCAACGTTGATATTGTCAAATTTACAGTGGTACTGAAAAGGTTCATCGCCAATCTGTTCCATGGTTGTATCTGCATCAGCCAAAAAGAAACCTTCGCTCTTTCTTTTATATCCTCGACTCAAAGTCGTGGTTTGGTATTGATCTTTTAACAAGCGAATGATGTACTCCACCATCGGTGTCTTTCCTGTTCCTCCCACGCTGAGGTTTCCCACTACAATAGTAGGAATAGCAAAGGAGGTACGCTTGAAGATACCTATTGTATAAAACCAATTTCGTATATTGGTAATCAAACCATACAAAAGGGCAAAGGGAAAAAGAAGGATACGCAGTAATTTCATCCTACGAAAGTATCAATTTTTCCTCTCTTATTTTAATTTTTGTTGGGTTTCTCTTACTTTCCAATGGGTATCATCAAAGTACTTGTGGTAAATAGTCAAGGCTTTTTGATACTGATTATGCGCCATGTTTTGCTCTCCTTGTTTAACAGCTAAATCACCCAAGGCAACTGCGATATCTCCAAAAATAGGATGGTCGGCTTTGAAAAA
This sequence comes from Myroides sp. 1354, assembly GCF_030324495.1. Taxonomy (GTDB): domain Bacteria; phylum Bacteroidota; class Bacteroidia; order Flavobacteriales; family Flavobacteriaceae; genus Flavobacterium. The sequence continues at coordinate 115,890 of NZ_JACAGN010000008.1, forward strand.
CTCTCGGTTAATATTCAACGACTGATTTAATTTCTCTTTCGCTTCAGCTAATTTACCTTCACGTATATTTAATATACCGTAGTTTAGGTATACTTGAGCAGTGAACGGACTTTTATCTGATAAAATGTTTTGATGCATCCGGAATGATTCTCTAAAATAATGATCTGCAGTTGAATAGTTTTTTCGATTCATTTCAACAAGACCTAAGCCATTGAGGGCATTTGCTTTGAGTAAAGAATTGGAAAGATTGTAATTATCAGCAATGAGGATAACTTTTTGATATACAGTATCTGCCGTTGTAAGGTTGCCTCGATGGTAAGCAACGTGAGCAGAATGACTGTGCAAAGTGGCCATATTTACTGAATTGGGAATGATGGATGTTGAAGCAAAGTCAAGTGACTCATCAATTAATAATTGTGCTTTTACAAGATTACCCTGAAGTAACGCAAGGTCTGATTGCCCCGCTAATACTAACGGAATATTATGTGTTTGCGTAATTTGTCCACTGTTGTATAAATCTAAAGCAGTTTGATAGTTTTGAGTGGCAGTTGAATACTTGCCAAGCATTTTATTCACATCGCCAAGCATCTTAGAATTGTAAGCAAATAGTTCATTCGTGTTACCCATCAATTTTGTTGTCATATCCAAGACTAACGTTATTTGTTCTTTAGCTTCTTCAAACTGACCTAACGCATACTGAATTTGTCCCAGAATAGAGTATGCCTCAAGAATTTTTAATTTATTTGGTGATGATGTTTCCTCAAAACAGCGAAGACACGCTTTAACCGTAGTTTCTGCTTGTTTAAATTGATTGGATTTAAACTGATAGTAAGCGAGACTAAGCTGTATGCTACAAGATAGCGAACTGTTTTTTTCAACTAGCTCTTGTGCTTTAGTAATATAGGTAAATGCTTGCTGTAAACTGTCGATAGCTAGATAGTTGTAAATTTGACCTTGATAATTGTTTAAAAGGATTTTGCTGTGTTCAGGTGTTTGGACTTCTTTAAGTAGTGCAGTATTAATCATCTCTAATAGTTCGTTTGACTCAGTAAAACCGTTTTGAGCACTCATCATAAAAGCCATATTACCTAGATAAGAAGATGAAGTTAGATCAATTTCTGTTTTATTTGTTGCTTCGTTGTAATTGGCGAAAGCACTCATGTAAAAGTAACCTGCAAGATCAATTTTGTTTAATTGTCTGTAACAGTGTCCAATCATATTTAAGGCATCTGATTTTTGCTCTTGCCAGTAAACAGATTTAATCGTTGGAATTGTCAAATATTTATAAGCTTGTAGATAGTGAGAGAGTGCTTCTTTATATTGTTTAGCACTATAAAGTGATTCCGCCTTGCAAAAATAGGCCTTGAAGAGCGTCGAATACGTTCTGCTGATGGGATATAGATGCTCTTCACCTTCGTATTGGTACAGCATTTGAATTGTTTCGATACTAATTGTTTCGATGTTTTCTTTTAGAAGATCGTGGAAAATAAATTCTCTTGTTTGATAATTTTGCTCTTCCATTTCTGTTTTTTCGATGAGCAGTCTGCCATATTGATTTGCTTTTAAAGCATAGTTAATCGCAATATCGCAATTGTTTTCGTCAATAGCGGCTTCTGATTCATAAGTATTATCCATCATCAAAAGATTATTAGTCACAAATTCATTTCCCTTGTTTAACTGAATGAGTACTTTTCGATAGGGTTTGAAAGACTCTGGTGTATACAAGAAAAAGGAACTAACCAAGGAAAGAACTAAACCACGATAAAAAATCATTCGTATCTCTGTGTCAATTCTTCCTTTTCTTCTTGTGGATAAAATGTAAATTGCTAAACCCACAGTAAGTAAAAGAGTAGGTATAGGAAAATAAACAAAATAATCAGGTGCTTGTAGACTGGTTGATAGAGATAGTGTAACTACCGCTGGCCCATAGCTTAGTCCTGAAATTAAAGGAAGATAAGCTTCTTTTTCTTTGGAAATATAAAATAGAGAATGCCCACCTAAAAAATAAGAGAGACCAAGGAGCCAGATCGTAAAAAAGTAAGAAACAAATAAATAAATAGAATTAGATAAAAGTAGAGTGGCTAGGATAAGTATTCCAAGTAGGGTTAAGAGTATCTTTTCGTATTTTTTCAAAAGCTAAAAATTAATAGGTTAGTGGTGATTGTAACACACGAAAGTAACTTATTTTATTTGTATTAACATAATTTATGTTGTTCTTTTGGATTAGATAGGAAATTTTCAACTTCGTGATGAGTTTTGTATCTTTGGAAAGAGATAAACAACGATACAGCTTGTAATTTGATATGAAAGTAAAAAATATTATTCCCATTTTAGAAGAGTTAGCGCCATTGAGCTATGCAGAAGATTTTGACAACGTAGGCTTGTTGGTGGGAACTATGGAACAAGAAGTAAGTGGAATTTTGGTTTGTCACGATGCATTAGAGCAAGTGGTGGAAGAGGCTATAGCACAGAAATGTAATTTGATTGTTTGTTTTCATCCTATTCTCTTTTCGGGATTAAAAAAAATTACAGGAAAAAACTACGTTGAACGTGCAGTAATCAAAGCAATCAAAAATGACATTGCTATTTATGCGATTCACACCGCTTTGGACAATCACCAAGAAGGGGTAAACAAAATATTTTGCAACACCTTAGGATTGGAAAATACCCGTATTTTGATTCCTAAAGCCAATTACATTCAGAAGTTGGTCACTTATGTACCTATACAAGATACAGAAAAAGTGCGTCAGGCGTTGTTTGCCGTTGGAGCAGGAGCAATTGGCAATTACGATCACTGTAGTTTTGTATCAGAAGGAAAGGGAAGTTTTAAAGGCAATGAAAAGAGCAATCCGGTACTTGGACAAGCGGGAGTAGAAGAGATTGTGGCAGAGCATAAAGTAGAGGTAACTTATGAAAAACACTTACAAGGGAAAATTTTAAGTGCTTTGTTTCAAGCTCATCCTTACGAAGAAGTGGCTTATGAAATCTACAACCTCGAAAATAAATTGCAAAATGTCGGAATGGGTATGATAGGAGAACTCAAAGAGCCCATGGATGAATTGACGTTTTTACAATTGGTAAAACGACAAACAGGTACAGGAGGAATTCGCCACAGTGCCTTGTTAAATAAGCCTATTCAGAAAGTAGCTGTATTAGGTGGTTCAGGAAGTTTCGCTATAAAAGCGGCTATTCAACAAAAAGCAGATGCATTTATCACGGCAGATTTAAAATACCATCAATTTTATGAGGCTGAAAATCAGCTTGTTTTGGCGGATATTGGTCATTTTGAAAGTGAAAGATATACAAAAAATTATATAGTTGAGTTTCTTTCAAAAAAAATGCCTAATTTTGCAGTTATTTTATCAACAGTAAATACGAATCCAGTTAACTACTTATAACGATGACAAAGAAAAAAGAATTAACGGTTGAAGAGAAATTAAGAGCGCTTTACGACTTACAATTGATTGACTCAAGAATCGATGAAATCAGAAATATGAGAGGAGAGCTACCTCTTGAAGTTGAAGATCTAAAAGACGAAGTTGCTGGACTTAACAAACGCTTAGAGAAACTTCATGTAGATTTAAATAGCATCGAAGCTGGCATTAAAGACAAAAAGAATGCCATTGAAGAGTTTAAAGAAGCTATTAAAAAGTACACGGAGCAACAAAACGAAGTGAAAAATAACAGAGAATTCAACTCTTTAGAGAAAGAGATTGAATTTCAAAAGTTAGAAATCGAGCTTGCTGAAAAACACATCCGTGAAATGAAAGTAAGTATCGAGAATAAAAAGAACAACATTGAACAAACAGAAGAACGTTTAGGAGCGCGTAATGAGCATTTAACTCATATTGAAGCTGAGTTGAAAAACATTATGTCAGAAACTGAACGCGAAGAACAAACGTTGTTAGCGAAATCAGACGAGTTCAAACAAGATATTGAAGATCGTTTGTTGAATGCTTATATGAGAATTAGAGGCGGAGTGAAAAATGGATTGGCAGTTGTTTCTATTGAAAGAGGTGCTTCTGTTGGATCTTACTTCACTATTCCACCACAAACGCAAGTAGAAATTGCTGCGCGTAAAAAAATCATCACAGATGAGCACAGTGGACGTATTCTTGTTGATAGCGCTTTAGCTGAAGAAGAAAGAGAAAAAATCGATGCAATCATTGCAAGTTTAAAATAATAGTACAAGCCTCTTTTTAGAGGCTTTTCTTTTTATATGGAAAAGGTAGTCGGCGCTTTAGTAAACATATTTAGTTTATGCTCCATGCAATCAGCCTTGCATTGGGTGCATAATCTTTTTGCCACTCCGCGAAAAGGAAAACTCAAGCCTCAACAGCTTCCTGTATTTTTGCAACAAGCACAGCTAGACTTCTTTTGGTATAAAAATGAGAAAGTCTATACCTATCAATGGAACAAAGAGGCTACAGATAAACCTTTGCTTTTACTCATTCACGGCTGGGAGAGTAATAGTGGGCGTTGGGAAGAATTGTATACTTATCTAGGAAATCAATTTCGATTTGTTGCTGTAGATGCGCCTAGTTTAGGAATGAGTTATGGTAAAAATTTAAGTGTAAAAAATTACCAAGATGTCATAGACCTGGCTTTGATTACCTTCAAACCTCAATTTGTTATCGGACATTCACTAGGTGCATTTGCTCTTTTTCAACAATTAAGCGAAGGAGATTATCCTTGGATTAAAAAGGCCGTCATCATGGGAGCCTTTGATCGGTTTGAGGTAATTTTATCCCATTACTATAACCTATTGGGATACTCTAAACGCGTAAGAGAAGCTTACCACAACTATATTGAACACCTAATCAATAAACCTTTATATAACTATTGTAGTACAGAAGCTGTCAAGTTCGTCGAGATCCCTATTTTGTGTATACACGATCGCCACGATCCCCAAGTGTCTTATGAAGAAGCAGAAAGCTTTCATCAGGCTTTGATGCACAAAAAGAACTTAGTCGTTTCCACAACAAACCTCGGACATAGCCTACAAGATGAAGCTGTTTTTAAAACAATTCAAGCGTTTTTTAGCTAGAACGTATTTCTTTTTATAAGTAACGAAATTTATTATTTACTTTTGCGCTATGGAAAATCAAGAAACGCGTTTAAATAAATATTTATCAGAAGTTGGCTTTTGCTCTAGAAGAGAAGCGGACCGATTAATCGAAGAAGGACGCATTACAGTCAATGGAAAAATACCCGAATTGGGATTGAAGGTTACGGATGCAGATGAAATTCGGGTGAATGGCAAACTAATTCGTCAAACCGATGAAGACTTTGTTTATTTAGCTTTTAATAAACCAGTAGGGATTGAATGTACCACCAATAAGAAAGTAAGAGATAATATTGTAGATTATATTAATTACCCCAAGCGCATTTTTCCTGTGGGACGTTTGGATAAAGACAGTGAAGGCTTAATCATCATGACCAATGATGGAGATATTGTCAATAAAATCTTGCGCCAAAAGAACAACCACGAAAAAGAATATATTGTTACGGTTAATAAACCCATTACCGATCGCTTTATTCAGCGTATGGGATTAGGTGTACCTATCCTAGACACAATCACCAAAGAATGTAGAGTGGAACGCATCAGTCGATTTGTATTCCGTATCTTTCTAACCCAAGGATTGAATAGACAAATTCGACGTATGTGTGAGTATTTTGATTATGACGTAGTTGCGTTGAAACGCATTCGAATTATCAATATTAGCCTGGATGTCCCAGTTGGACAATATCGCGAAATTACCCCAGTAGAATTAGCCGAATTAAATCGCTTAATCGAACCTTCAAGTAAAACAGAAGAAGCAAGTAGACTACAAGAAGAAGTTGGTCAAAATAATCAACAAACTGAATATAACGCCCAACAAGGCGAGCGAAGACCCAAGAAAAAGTTCGACCGAGAGCGAAACAATTCCAAAAAAGCAGGTCCAACCTTGCGAAATGAACGAATTTCAAGAAGAAGAGAGAATTAATTATTTAATTCTCTTTTTTTGTTTTTACCTATCACATCCTTAAAATTCCCTTTCTTTTTTCTGTTTTTTTTTAATTCCGAGGATCATACAGTCCGAATATCTCGCACACTAAAAATAGCTTATTTAAATTTAGACTAAATTATTTTTATATATGTTAAAAAAGTCTATATATTTGCTTCTGTTTATAATAAGTCTAAATAAAAATATAGCTGTAATTTGCTACAATATCATTAGTCAATGAGAAAATTTCTACTACTAACAGCATGTGTTTTAGGTTCTTTATGTGGGACATATGCGCAACATAAACCTACTGTTATTTCAGGTGTCATACAAGATGAAAAGGGAAGTCCCATCGATTTTGCTACGGTTGTATTGGTTGATACTAAGAAAAGTGATCTAACGAATGAACAAGGGGAGTTTAAATTAAAAATGGGTACAGGAGGTACCTATAAGCTACAAATCCAACATATAAGTTATGAAACTACTTCAATGGTCGTGAAAGTAGAAGAAGGGGAGCAGTTGAGAAAACGCATAACACTAAAAGCCAAAGCGTCGATTTTAGATGATGTTGTTTTAAAGGTAAAAAGTCCCGTTGAAAAAGTGAGAGAGTCTGCTTATAATGTGATTGCGATTGACGCGAAACCACTGTATAACTCTTCTTTGGATGTTTCAGGTGCACTAGATCGTGTTTCGGGAGTGAAAGTGAGAAGAGATGGAGCCGAAGGTTCTGATTATACGTTTTCAATGAACGGTTTCAGCGGACGTCATATTCGATTTTTTATTGACGGTGTTCCGATGGAGGGTTTTGGAAGTGAGTTTAAAATCAACAATCTCCCGATTACCATGGTGGATCGAATTGAAGTGTACAAAGGGGTTGTTCCAGTTGAATTTGGATCGGATGCTTTAGGGGGAGCCGTTAATATCATCACCAATAAAGCAAAAGAAACAAAGATTGACGCTTCTTTTGCTATGGGGTCATTCAATACCTATAAAAGTCACTTGAATGTCAGTAAAGTATTTGACAACGGCATGACGTTTCAGGTGAATGCCTTTCAAAATTATTCCGATAATAATTACAAAGTCTACGTACCTGTAGCTAATTTAAAAACAGGAGTATATTCTAAAGAAAAACAATTGGTTAAACGATTCAATGATCGCTTTCAAACCGCGACAGTTGTCACCAAAGTAGGAGTGATAGATAAATCATATGCCGATCGTTTGTTAATTGGATTTACCTATGGTGAAGGAAAGAAAGGGGTACAGACCGGAACGATTATGGAAAAGGTGTTTGGTCAGAAAAAGCGTCGTTCTGTGACCATCATGCCCTCTTTAGAATACAGTAAACGCAATTTATTCACAGATGGATTGGATGTCGCAATAACATCAACGTACAATGCAGGGTACAATCAAAATATCGACACCTCGAGATATAAATACAATTGGGCAGGAGAGCGCATCAAAACAATGAAAAAAGGAGAGTCTGGAGGAGGACCTTCTTTAGTGAAGTTTTTTGATCACAATGGATCAACTACAGCCAATGTGAGCTATAAAGTAAATGATAAACATGCTTTTAGTTTAAATAATGTCATTTATTATTTCAACAGAAAAACAGAGGATCCACTAGCAGTCAAAGAAACGGAAAGTGAGAAGAAAAGCGAAACAACACGTAGAAGCTTAAAGAATATTACGGCTTTATCTTATCGATACAACATACTCGATAATTTCAATGTATCTGTATTCGGAAAACATTATTCCATCAAACATACTTATTTAAGTGAAAGTACGAGTGTGGATAAAAGTGGATATGGAATCGCGGCCACTTATTTATGGAAAGATTTTCAAGTAAAATCCTCTTTTGAAAAAACCTATCGTTTACCTACAGACAGTGAATTATTTGGTGATGGAGATATGGTATGGGGAAATACGGATCTAAAACCAGAAGCAGGAAATAATTACAACTTCAATTTGAGTTATTCCAAAGTATTGGATCAAGTGCACGCCGTTTTTGCAGATGCTGGATTTGTATACCGAAAAACAGAGGATTACATCCGCAGTAATCCCTATGGATCAGGTTCTAGAGCTTCTAGTGTGAATATTGGTGGAGTGGAAAGCATTGGTTTAAATGTTGAAGCCCGTTATGTATACAACGATTTCTTGCAATTAGGTGGAAGTTTAACTACACAGAGTATTCGCAGTAAACAGAAATACGCTATCGGAACCAATGTGGCCAATTCCTATTACAATGAACGCATTCCCAATGAACCTTATTTCTTCGGAGCTCTTGATGCAGGACTTCTCTTCAAGGATTTGATTCAAAAAGGCAATAATTTAAATGTAGGATACAACCTGAGATACATTGATCACTATAGCTACGACTTTAGTAGTATTGGGGCAGAACCCATTTGGATTCCCTCTCAAGTGGTACACGACATAAGTGCTTCGTATAGCTTATTCAACAATGCCTTACACCTTACGGTAGAAGCCAATAATCTATTCGACAAATTAGCCTATGATAATTATAGCTTCCAAAAACCAGGAAGAAGCTTCATGTTTAAAATACGCTATAGCTATTAATCTAAAAATAATAATAATCTATAATATAAATAAAATGAAAAAAAGAGTTCTATCTACCGTGGTATTAGCTTTTTTAGTTAGTGCATTTACTTTGACAAGCTGTTCAAGTGACGATAATTCAAAACCAGGAGGAAATGATGATGATGAAATCATTGATGATGGGGAAAGAAATAAGGAGGATTTAATAGGAACAAAATATATTCTGGGGGCAAGTGCTTCAAAAACAAACTTATTGTTAGAAGTAGATGATTTAAAGCAAGGATCAATTAGTGTAAGAGGAAATGGTCAAGTTGCTTTAGGAAAAAACATTTATATGTTTAAAGATTTACGCGCTTATGTTTTCGAATATAGAAAAGGAGATCCTTCGGGAATGCAAAGCTGGATGTTGAACAAAGATCTGCGTTTACAACAGAATACTTTAGTTGATTTACCAAATAGAGAGGAGTTCATTACACCATTTGGACGATTCATGATTTCTACTACTGGAGGAATTGAATTGGAAAATGGAAAGAAAGGACAAGCCTTCAACTTTATTAATGGAGTGACAGGAGGAATTGAATTTACTTCATTTGTCAATGTAGAAAATATAGCAGAAGCGGGTGAATATGCCAACTTTGCTGGTCTAGAAGACATTGGAAATGACCGATTCGTTATGGCTATTGAACCTTTTAAAATCACTGCAAATAGTGAGGATGATAATACTTCAGCATTCAGAGATCGCGTTTGGTTGGCTATTTTTAAATTGGATATGTCACAAGCTCCTGAAAACAGAGTCGTATTGGAAAATGTAGTAAAAGATGACCGCATGAGTTTTGCGGTAGCTCGTTATCGATCAAGTCGTGTATCTACAATTGGAAAAGGAGAAAATGGAGATATTTACGTATTCTCACCTTCTGCTATGATTAGCAAAGACAAAGGAGCCTTCTCTACGAAACCTTCGGCTGTATTGAAATTCGATAAAAATACCTTGAAATTCGATTCTTCTTATTACCACAACTTAGAAGCAAAATCTGGAGGACATAAAGTGTATAAGGTATATGCTGTTGGTAAAGATCAGTTTATCTTGAATATGTTTGCCAATACAGATCAATCGTGGAACATGGCTCCTGCCAATAAGTTAGCTTTATTCAATGCTAAAACTGGTGATTTTAAATGGATTGAAGGTCTTGATGCTCCTGAAGCAATTGCTGAAATAGGAACACCTTATGTAGAAGGAAATGATGTATTCGTACCGATTACAGCTTCTGCTAAATCATATGTGTATTTGTTAAATAGAACCACAGCAACCTTTACAAAAGGACTTGAAATCAAAGATCTAGGTGATGGTACAGTGGGGAATGTTGTGAAAATCAACGCGTATAAATAATTTATTTATTGTTATTCATTTGTAATTAGTTAGCTAAAAGAGCTTAAACATCATTTGTTTAAGCTCTTTTTCTATTTTGGATATTCAATATAAGCTTTCAATAAATTCCACAAGGTCACGATAATATTACTACTGCTTTCGGTAGTTGATTCGAGATTGCTTTTCTTTCTCCCCCTGAAGGGAATCACCTCCATTGGCGTGTAAAGTGTGCCTTTTACTTCGTTCGGATTGATAAAAGTGGCATCATATAAAACAGGCTGATCTCTTGAAAAAGATGATAAAACAAAACCGTTTTCTGTCAAAATTCCTTCGAAACCTTGGTAATAATAACCAGAAGCTACTAAAGTTGAATCTGTTTTATAGAGTTGTAGCTGACTGAGTTTTTGATATAAACCAAGATTAGGACTTGTAGAATCTGCTTTAAACACAAATTCCCAATCACCTGTTGGATTAGTAGCGCTTGGTTTTTTTACTGGCGTAAAACGTGGCTCATTGCTTTGTTGGGCCCTAAATGGAATCTCATGTTGGAGATTTGTATTTTCATTTCGATATACCCCTTTAATTTTTTTATTTTCAAAGACTCCCTTTAAATTTACTTCTCCAAAATAGTCTAATTTAACGCTGATGCTATCATTTACTATCTCGACGATATCTTTTTGATTTTTACCAGGACCGTCAACAAAACGCACCCGAAAACCATAAATATTCAATGGAACAGTGTCTAAATGAAAAATGATCGGAACTTCTCGATCTTGAATTCGAAAATGAGCTTTCCATCGGTTAGGAGAAGTTGATTGGTCTTCATTCCAAAGGTGATCTGTGCATCCCCAAGTAACTAATACAAAAAAGAAAAATAAAATAGTTTTTTTCATTGTTTATACTCCTATAAGTAAAGCAAGATACGAGATTCTTTTTCCTTCTCAAATGATTGAATAACAGATAGAAGAATAACTACTACCGTTATTCTTTATACGCTTTGGCAGTTGCAAAATCCAAATAAAAATGAATCTCTTTTCCTGCTGTGTTCGCTTGACTCACCCAACCTGAAGTATCAATATAGCTGAAGATAATATCGGTTAAATTTTTTTTCGTTTTGTAGTTGTAAATGACATATTGACGATCTTCCTTTGCTAATGCTAATAAACCTTGTTCTATATCCAGCCAGTATAAATCGCGATAAATGGGCTGAAGCTCCCATTGCTTGGTTTGGGTGTTCCACAAACCATAGCGATTGCTTTGTCCTTCTTGTTTGAGCGTAATTTTAAATAAATGAGAAAAACCTTTGTACTTTGTCACCGCCTCTAAAGACCAATTTGGTGGAATTTGATCGGTTGAAATGAGTTCCGTTGGTTGAGGTCTTTGTACGCGTGAAAGAGCATCGACAACGAAAAAATCGGGAGCGTCAATACGATCCAAAAGGGTACCATCTAAAGCCAAATATTTCCATTGAAATTTCCAATTCTCATAATCAAAAACACCCAAGATAAAATAGGGATAATCGGGAACCGTATTGATGTAACTCACTTTTTGCAGATAAGCGAGATCTGCCTCATTTTGCGTTTTAATTTTTTTCGGAAAAACCCGATCAAATAAAGGTTCAATCCAATACTCTTTCGTCTTTGCATTAAAGAGTATTTCCGGAATCTCAGAATAGTATCTGCTTTTGTTAACTTCTGTAAGTAGAAGTTCTTTGCCATTGACTTCAAGTGTTAGTTGATTGGTAGCCTCCAAGTGTTCGAGAATAGGTATTTTGCTCTCGAGTGAAAGAATAGCAAATTGGGAACCGTTTTGCTGTAAAAGCTTATTCGGTTCAAACCAGTGAATAATGTTGTTTTTTTGTTTGCTTAAGCGTTGTCCTTTTTTTTTGTATAGGGTCTTGTTAAAGATAAAGTGATCAGCATTCAGAGACGCGATATACGTGGGAAGTGACGCTTTATCACTCAATGACTCCGCAAAGAGTACTTGACCTGTTTCTAGGATGTAAACTTCAAATTTTTGGCGCTGTACTTCCGTTTTTAACCCCGAAAAAATATTCCATTCCCATTCCCAAAAACGCGAGTTTTTCGCGTAGCTTTTTCGGGTGTATACAACCGTGAGTTGATCATCTAAAACTTGAAGGGATAGATAGCGGTCCGCAAAGGGAACTACAATTTTTCCCATTTTATTGATAATAGCTGATTGCCCTTTTTCATTTGATACAACAGCGTAACCCGTTGATGTGAATAGGTCTGCAGTAGCAAAAGGAGTTGAAATCACGGGAGTAGTATGGGAATCAACGTAAATATAGGTATGATTTTTGGTGAGATATGGATAAAGCTCTTGGTTTACTTGTAGACTAACTAAGTTCTCTTTAGTTGGATGACAACCTAAAAAAGAAAAAATACCAAATAGGAATAAAGATAAGTGCATGAGAACTTTATTTTAGGTGAGTATACGAATATACTTCATTTGCTTTTTTTTATCCTCCCTATAATTAGGGGTTTTTCTGAAAACACCTCAAAGAGAGGAAATAGAAGTAAATAAATGATTTTTGTAGAAAGTATACGTCGTTATAATTGTTAAAAAATAAAAATAGTGTGATGTATTATCTGTAAAATAAGATTTTATATTTGAAATTTTCAGTTAAATTTGTTATAATATTTAGAACTCCTTTACGTATGAAATACGATTTGTCGACTATTCGCTTTTTTGTTTTAATTGCAGCTATTCTTTTAGGAGGTGCTACATGGGCGAAGAATAAGAAAACCACACAGACCCCTGAAAAAGTTGAGGCTGTTCAACCTGCATTTATTGTATTAGAAAAAACCCCAGTAATCGTGATGCACGATACATTGTTTAATGTATATGGAAATATTGGGTCTTTTACTTCTAAACAAAGAGCGAAATCCATCGAAAGAAAGATTGCAACTTTAGTGGATAACTATCTGTTTGAAAGAGATTCGATTAAATTAGTGGATACAGGTAATTATCTCAATCTGATGTATGAGAATGAGATTTTGATGAGTGTGGATACGATTCAAGCTACACAAGAAAATAAAACCAAAATTCAAGCGGCACAGTATTATAAGCTAAAAATTATTGAATCAGTTGAAGAACAACAACACAGTATGAGTTGGCAACAAGTGTTGTTGCAAATAGCGGGAACGATTGGGATTATTATCGCTGAAATATTTATTATCAAATACATTTACTATTGGTATAGAAGAGCTAAGGTGATGATTTGGAAGCAGCGTGGAAAGAAAATTAAAGGCATGTTTGGTATTATCGATGACCATAGAGCTATGCTAACAACAATTTCCATGGCGAAAGTTGTGCGTTTCTTTATTGTTTTAATCTTTTTGTATTTTGGATTATTAGCCATCTTTAAATTATTTCCATTTACGAAACACATCTCCGATCAATTGTTGGATTATGTAATGTCACCATTAAAAGCTGTAGGTAGAAGCGTCAAAGCTTATATGCCAAAGTTATTTACCATTTTGGTGATTGTATTTATCTTTAGATATGTACAAAAATTTGTACGTTCTCTAGCAGAAAAAATTGCCAATAATAAAATTACCCTAAAAGGTTTTTATCCCGATTGGGCTTTTCCTACCTATAATATTATCAGTGGATTGATGTTTATCTTCATGTTCATTTTGATATTCCCTTATTTACCTAATTCAGATTCGGAAATTTTTAAAGGAGTTTCGGTTTTTGCGGGTATCGTTGTTTCTCTAGGATCAACTTCCGTTATTGGTAACTTGGTAGCTGGACTTGTGATTACTTATATGCGACCGTTTAAAATAGGAGATCGCATTAAACTAGGGGAGTATACCGGAGATGTTTTGGAAAAAACAGCTTTGGTTACGCGTATTAAAACGCCTAAAAATGAGATTATTACCATACCGAATTCCAATATTATGTCGGCGCATACCGTCAATTATTCTCAATCAGCTAAAGAACACGGACTAATTCTACATACAAGTATTGCTGTTGGTTATGATGTGCCTTGGCAAAAAGTTCACGAAATGCTATATGAAGTAGCCAATCGCACAGAACACGTGTTGAAACGTCAAAAACCATTTATTCTACAAGATCAATTTAGAGATTTTTATGTGGATTATCAGTTGAATGTATACATCAAAGAAGCAAAATTAACCGCTAAAATTTATTCTGATTTGCGTCAACATGCTCAAGATGTTTTTGCAGAAAATAATATCGAAATGGCATCCCCACATTTTATTGTGAGTCGAAATGTAGATGGAAATCACACAACCGTTCCGCCTAAATATGTGAAATAGTTAGCCGTTAACGGTTATCGGTTAACCGAAGATATGCAAGTAAAAGAAGAACCATTCCTTTGTAGGAGTGGTTTTTTTTGATGTATAGGGCGGTTTATTTTTACTTCAGGTAGAAAATAATCGGTTAACAATTTATATTTCAGCGTTCACTGATGAAAAAAAATAGTTAAATAAATTGTTTACTTACTAATTAGTAAGTAATATTGTTTCGTTATTAAATCAAGAATTATGTCGGGCACTAGAGAACGTATTTTAGAATTAGGAGAAGAATTAATCTTAACTAAAGGATATAATGGTTTTAGCTATCAAGATATTTCTACGGCTTTGGGGATAAAAAATGCAGCAATACACTATTATTTTGCGAGCAAAGAAAACTTGGGGACGAGTATTGTCAAAACAAATATTCAGCGTTTTGAAGAGATGATGGCGAACATGGAAGCCTTACAATTTGACCCCGAAAAAAAAATAGAGACTTTTATTAAAATCTATATTAAAAGTCAAAGAGAGCGAAAACTTTGTATTGTTGGTGCTTTGTCTACAGATATTGAGACGTTGTTTCCAACTACACAAGTAGAGGTAACGAAAATTGTTGATTTAATCGTAAATTGGTTAACTGGAGTTCTGATTGAAGGAAAGAAGCAAGGGGTTTTTCAGTTTGAAGAAGAAGAAAAACAACGCGCTTTTGTAATCTTGTCAAGCTTGGTGGCTAGTTTACAATTGGCAAGAGTAAATAAGTATGTCGATTACAAAGGATATTGTTATTCTCTTGTAGAACAGTTGAAAGAGCAATAGTTCGTTTGTATATCGATTGGTGAATTTTTTTTAACCTGATTACTTACTTATTAGTAAGTATAAAAAAATATAAAATTATGAAGAGAGTTGTTATTACAGGTTTAGGTGCAATCACCCCCCTAGGAAATAATGTAGAAACATTTTGGAACAATGCGATTCAAGGAAAAAGTGGAGCGGCATTGATTACGCATTTTGATGCGACTAACTTTAAAACCAAATTTGCTTGTGAAGTAAAAGCATTTGATCCTTTGCTTTATTTTACCAAACCCGAAGCAAGAAAAATGGACTTATTTACTCAATATGCTATAGCAGCAAGTGAAGAATGTATCAGGGATGCTCAATTGAATTGGGATCTAATTAATCGTCATCGTTTTGGGGCTATTATCGCTACAGGAATTGGTGGGTTGGAAACCTTAGAAGAAGAGATATTGAATTTTGGAAAAGACACAACTCAACCTCGTTTTAACCCCTTTTTTATTACCAAGATGATTTCGAATATGGCAGCTGGGCAAATTTCTATTCGTTATGGTTTAAAGGGAATTAGTTATGCTGTAGCTTCAGCTTGTGCTGCATCAAATAACGCAATAGGCAGTGCTTTTGATGCAATTCGCTTAGGAAGAGCGGATTTAATCTTAGCAGGTGGGACGGAAGCTACCATTTGTCAATCGGCTATTGCTGGATTTAATGCGATGAAAGCGTTATCTACAGCGAATGAAAATCCAGATCAAGCGTCCCGTCCATTTGACGCCCATCGAACAGGATTTGTAGCTGGTGAAGGAGCAGGTATTTTATTGTTGGAAGAATTAGAACACGCTCAAAAAAGAGGAGCGAAGATTTACTGTGAACTGGTGGGGTATGGCTCAGCTTCTGATGCGTATCACGTGGCAGCAACACATCCTGAAGGGGAAGGTGCAATTGCAGCGATGCAACAAGCATTAACTGACGCGGGACTGCAAGCTCAGGAAATAGATTATATTAACGCTCATGCAACTTCTACACCTGTTGGTGATATCAGTGAATGTAAAGCAATAGAGCATCTATTTAAAGGTCATCTTACACAGTTGAATGTTAGTGCCACTAAATCTATGACAGGCCATCTACTCGGTGCAGCTGGTGCAATCGAATCCATTTTGTGTATTAAGAGTATAATGGAGGGAATCATACCCCCTACGATTAATTTAACTACGCTGGATCCAACAATTAGCGAGGATTTAAATTTAACGCCTAATCTGGCTCAACATAAAACGGTTAAGGTGGCTATGAATAATACTTTTGGCTTTGGAGGACATACATCCAGTATTATTTTTAAGAAACTAGAAGTAAATTCTTTGTGATTTTTGAAGATAGAGAGTTGGTGAGATGATGGTTTAAAAACGACTAATCTTATTTAGGAATATTCAACATCTCTCTTCTTTATCTTATTAGGTTTATATTTTAGTTTAAAAAGTCACTTCGTTTTATTAAGCACAGGACCCTGTGCCCCTACGTTTCGATTTTCACTGCGTTTCGATTTCCTCTCTCCTCTCTCTATATAAAGAGGAATAAGTAGTTTTTAGTATACCCATTAATTTATAAGAATAATTTTATTAAATTAGTAACAAACAAAACAACTATGACTACAATTATTGAAACAGAACGCTTGATTATTCGTGAAATAACAAAAGAAGATGCCAAGGGAATTTACGACCTAGACAGCGATGAACGCGTAGTAAAATACGTGGGAAGCCTGGTCATTACTTCAATGGAAGAAGCAAATGAAATTATAGCATTCATTCAAAAGCAATACAGTGATTTTGGTGTGGGGCGATGGGCTATTATCGAAAAGAATACGGGAGAGTTTATCGGTTGGTGTGGATTTAAGCTTGTTGAAAATGGATTAAATGGTCTGCGTGAGTACTTAGATTTAGCGTATCGCTTTCGCTTTGATGCTTGGGGAAAAGGATATGCAACGGAGGCTGCACTAGCGTGCTTAGATTATGCTGCGAATCACTTTCAACAACATCCTATTTTTGCCGTTTCAGAAGTTGAAAATGAAAGTTCTAAACGCGTTTTAGGTAAAATTGGCTTTCACGCAGCTTATACTTTTGATTTAGATGGAGTTGATCACTATTGGTATATGAGAGAGTAAAGAAAAAGATTCCTTACGTTAAAGTATAAGAGTAGCACTTCTTATTTAAAGAATCTAGTTTACCTTTGTTTTTTAATGACGTGAACGGTGAAAAATTTTCTTTTCTTGCTTATTGCTATTGTTAGTGAGGTAATTGCAACTAGTGCCTTAAAGGCTTCCCATGAGTTTACCAAAATTGTTCCAAGCGTAATTACAGTGACGATGTATGCTGTGGCTTTTTATTTCCTAAGTTTGACACTCCGTACAATCCCCGTGGGAATTGCCTACGCTATTTGGTCGGGGATAGGTATTGTATTGGTAACAGTAGTTGCCATTCTAGTGTATGGTCAAAAACCCGATTTACCTGCAATTATCGGTATGGCTTTTATTGTATTAGGTGTCGTTATTATCAATTTTGTTTTCTAAAATGAATGCACATTAAATGAAAATTGATTTTAACACCATTGCTTATTTACAGCAAGGATCAAAAGTTCAACAACAAGTATATCACACCTTAACTTCCCATCGGATTTTAGAGCTATTGGCTGCTTTTAATCCTGTCGTTGTCGGAACATTTCCTTTGGATATTGCCATTGAAACGAGTGATATTGATATTGCTTGTCAATTGGAAGATGTTGAGGTGTTTCAATCAATTGTTCAAAATCATTTCGGTAGTTGTACTGGATTTTCGGATCTTGTATTTGAAATGCGAAAGCAACAAACCTATGTTGCAAATTTTGTACTTGATGATTTTCCAATTGAATTGTTTGCACAAGCGATCCCAGTAAGTGCACAGTATGGCTACCGTCATATGTTGATAGAGGATGAGATATTACGGGAACAAGGGCCTATTTTTAAAGCCCAAATCATTGCACTAAAACGCGAAGGAATTAAAACGGAACCCGCTTTTGCAAAACTATTGGGATTGAAAGGTGATCCCTATGAAAACCTACTTCTATACGGTACAAAAAAAACTTAATTTACAAGGGGAATAAGATCTCCTCTAAATTGTAAAGGCGTTTGTTTGACGTGCTTTTTGAATAAGCGCGAAAAGTACGTGTGATCTTCATATCCCAATTCAAAGGCAATCTCCTTTACCGATTTGGTTGTATAGTATAACAGTCGTTTTGCTTCATCAATAATTGATTTCTTCAACCAATAACTCACGGTTTGTCCTGTTGTTTTTTTGACACAATCATTTAAATGTGCAGGGGTAATAAACAACAAATCAGCAAAATAGGAGGGTTGTTTTAAATGTGTTTGCGTCGTAATTAATCGTTTGAATTTAGACGTAATAACGTTGGATTGATTGATTGCCGAAACTTCCGGTACTCGAGTGGTTTCTTTATAAAGCGAACTAATTTTATAGATAATTGCCTGAAATAATCCATTGGTTATTTCTGTTGTATACTCTTCTTTCTGCGTTTCATATTTCGTCAATAGATGAATTGTTTCGAGTAAGGTTTGACAAGTTTGCGTTTCCAGGGAAATGCGCTGTTGCGTATTCGGTAAATTGAAAAGTAGATAAGTCAATTCATCGGGAATTCGAAAATCTTGGATACTTAGAAAATGAGCAAAAAAATCACCGCTATATTCCTCTATCGTGTGAATTTGATAAGGCTTGATTAAAAACAAATCTCTGGCGTGAAGTTCATGAGATTGCAATTCACAATTAATGCGAAAAGTGCCATGGAGTACAAGAATGAAAACATAGTAATCATCTCGATGCGTTAATCCTACAATATCTTCTTCTAAGGTTTGTGGAGCTAATTCTTTCAAAAAAACACCATTTTTTACCGATTTATCTTGACTATAGGTTATAATTTCTTGATTGTAAGACATATGTTGTTTTATTTTGTCTGACAAATATAGTGAATTATTTAGAATCTTTATAAATAGATAAAAATGAAAGATAAAAAAAGCCTATCTGCAAGAGATAGGCTCGGATATAAATAGAATGTAAGTTCGATTATATGGCTGCTACAATGGCTGCAAAATCAGCGGCTACTAAAGCAGCTCCTCCAATTAAACCTCCATCAACGTCTGGTTTTGAGAAAATCTCTTTGGCATTACTAGGCTTAACACTACCTCCATATAGAATAGCGGTGTTTTCAGCTACCGTTTTGTCGTATTGACGCTCAATTTCTTGACGAATAAAAGCGTGAATTTCTTGTGCTTGTTCTGGTGTTGCTGTTTCTCCAGTTCCAATCGCCCATACAGGCTCATAGGCAATTACAATATTTTCCCATTGTGCTTTGGTTAAATGGAAGAGTCCGTCTCTCAACTGATTGAAAATAACGTTGAGATACTGTTTGTTCTCGCGGTCTTTTAATTCTTCTCCAATACAGTAAATTACGCGCATATTATGTCTTAATGCAGTATTCACTTTATCTGCTAAGATAGCATCTGTTTCTTTAAAGTAATGTCTGCGCTCCGAGTGTCCGATAATTACGGTTTCAACACCAACACTCAACAACATTTGAGCAGAAATCTCTCCTGTAAAAGCACCACCTTCTGCTTGGTGCATATTTTGAGCTGCCACTTGAATGTTTGTTCCTTCTAGGTGATCTACAGCACTAGCTAAGTTCGTAAAAGTAGGAGCAACAATAACCTCTACTTCTTTACCTGTAGGCAATAGTTCAATTAATTCATCTAATAGTACATGGGTTTCTGAAAGATTCTTGTGCATCTTCCAGTTTCCAGCAACAATTGAGTGTCTCATAATTATTGTATTGTATTTAATAAGGCTTTTATCTCTTCAAAGTTTTTCTCTGTCGCATTAAAAAGCTCAATTTTTCCTTCTTTATTTAGTACCATATAACGGGGAATCCAATTTAATTGGATCGCTTGACCAAAAGTTCCTTTCATGCGTTTCTCATCGTTAAGGTGAAATTGTTCTCCTTCAATGCCATATTTTTCAATTGCTTCTTTCCATGCTTCGGGTGTTTTATCCAACGATAAATTCACAAAAACAACTTCTGGAAATGCAGCTTTGATTTTTTTCATTTCAGGTACTGCCTTGATACAATCTGGACACCAAGCCGCCCATACGTCAATTAAAATGTTTTTACCTGCATATTGTGCTAGTATTTCCTGGAAGGTAATTGCACTTCCATCTAATTTGTGAAATACTTGTGTCAAAGCCTCTGGTGCAAATTTTGTGTTATCTACACTTGCTTCTTCTGGTGTAGAAGTGGTCGGTGTAGGTTCTTCTGTTGAAATAACTTCCAACTTCTCTGTTTGTTGCTTACAAGCTGTTGCTGTTAAAGCAAGTATAGAAAGGGCAATAAAAATTTTCTTCATAATGGATCGATATTTATTCGTTTAGCTTTATTCGAGGGTCTAAATAAGCATAGATCAAATCTACTAAAATTGTTAGGATTACGAAAGCGGTAGCTATAGTAAGTACAGCTCCCATGATAATAGGAAGATCTAATGTGTTTAGGGCTTCTACAATTTCTTTGCCTAAACCATTCCAACCAAAAATATATTCAACAAAAACCGCGCCAGCTAACATGGAGGCAAACCAACCAGAAAGGGCAGTTACAACAGGATTCAGTGCATTTTTTAACGCGTGTTTGTAGATGACTTGAGTCATGCTCATTCCTTTTGCTTTGGCTGTTCGAATATAATCTAAACTCAATACGTCTAATAAGGAATTGCGCATAAGCTGAATAACAACAGATAATGGACGAATTCCCAATACTATAGCGGGGAGAATGATGTTTTTTAATGCCAAGTAACGACCATCACCATAATCATCAACTTCATATAAACTACCCGTCATAGGGAGTTGTGTATAGGTGTGTAAAAGGTAACCAAAAATCCACGCGAACAAAATCGCACTAAAGAAAGAAGGAATACTCATCCCAAATGTACTGACAACGGAAATGAAACGATCCAACCACGTATTGACATAGAGGGCAGAAATAACACCCAAAAATACCCCTATAAAAAGGGCAATTCCAATCGCTACTGTGGCTAATAATACTGTATTAGGCAGTGTTTCAGCCAAAATACTACTGACCGTTTTTCCATTTTTTTGAAAACTCTCTCTTAAATAAGGTACTTTGAGCATCACCTCCGTTTGCCCCATGGTAAGTAAAACAAGACCGTTGTACTTATTTGCATGCCTAAAACTGTAGTCTTCAGCTTGCGTACTATGGAAAGAAATAGGGGATAAGTCATTCAAATACAATATATATTGTTTGCTTATCGGTTGATCAAATCCATATTTCTTTTTGATGGCTAACAGTTGTTCTGCACTTTCATTCTGATCCAGCATCATACGCGCAGGATCACCTGGTAAAATGGTAAATAAAAAGAAAACTACACTTACTACTCCCCAAAGGGTTAGCAAGGCATAACACATTTTTTTGATGAAATAAGTCAGCAAGATTTCTTTATTTTAAGGTAACCTGATTGCGATCTTTCCAGTGTTTCTTTTCCACAATAACTCCTTTTTCTAACACGACAATACTTGGATTAGCTCTTTCTATAGTTTTTAGCGTTGTCGCATCTGAAGTATAGTAGATAAAAGGCAATTCATATTTTTTAATTACCCCATCGATAATTGCATTGCTTGAAGCTGTTAGTCCCGCAACGACATAACCTTTGACAATTGCTTTGTTTGCAAAGTCTTTCATCGCTTGTAAGCCTTCAGCATCTGCGCGTTCTAGGTCGTATGAAATAATCCAAATTAACTTAGGTTCTTGTAACATTTGTTCTAAGTGTTCTTCACCATCTAAATCCATCGTTAAATCGTGAATTGCAGGTTGGTATCCTTCACTCAATTGAATGTCTTCTCTGCGAACAAATTCCGCTCCTTCTGGAATATTCCCTAATTCTTTATCTGTGAATTTCTCTTCTTTACCATTAACATTATAATAAAAGGTCATTTGATACTCTGCTTTAGGAGCATCTTCAGGAATTTCCATTCCCTTTTGAATATCAGTTCCTACTTTATAGGCTCTAAAATCCTTTAAAGGCAAGTGATTTAAAACCCAATATCCCATAAAACAACATAAAACAACAGTAATCATCATAATGAGATTATTGGTTTTTGCCTGAAAAATAGGTTGAATAAACGATTTGAATTTAATGAGAATAAGAATGAGAATCAATAAAACAATGTCTTTGGTAAACGATCCCCAAGGGGTTAAAGGAACAGCATCTCCAAAACAACCACAATCTGTTACTTTATTGAAATAGGCCGAATAAAACGTCAAGAAAGTAAAGAATACAATCATTAAAAATAACAACGTCAACGTCAATTTACGCATGAATCCCAGTAACAAAGCAACACCTAAAATCACTTCTGCAATCACTAATACAACTGCTAGTGAAAGGGCATAAGGCGTTAAAAAAGGCAAGTTTAAAACTGCTTCCGAGAAATATTCCTCCAATTTAAAAGAGAAACCTGTAGGATCATTCAGTTTTACTAAACCGGATAAAATAAATAATACGCCTACAAAAATGCGCGACAGTTGCGTGATAATTTTCATAATTAGTGGTTGATGGTTATTTATTCGTTTATTAGTTCAAGGTGAATCAACGCGAATACCGCATAGTTCAACATATCTTGATAATTAGCCTCAATACCTTCAGAAGCTAGTGTTTTTCCTTTATTATCCTCGATTTGCTTTACGCGAAGTAACTTCTGTAAAATCAAATCCGTTAGCGAACTAACGCGTAGATCACGCCAAGCTTCTCCGTAATCGTGGTTTTTGTTTTCCATTAATGTTTTGGTTTCCAAGACGTGCTTGTCGTATAGTTTTTCTACCTCTTCAGCTGTTAAGTCCGGGTATTTTCCTACGCCAATTTCAGCATTGATTAAGGCCATTACACAGTAATTGATAATGCCGATAAACTCAGGAACTTCTCCTTCGTCAACCTTGCGTACCGTATTTTCTTGAATACTTCTCAAGCGTTGAGCCTTGATATAAATTTGATCAGTTAATGAACTCAAACGCATGATACGCCAAGCACATCCATAATCGTGCATCTTTTTTTGGAATAACGATTTGCAAATAGCAATTACCTGATCATATTGTATAGAAGTAGTACTCATTTAAACTATATTTGTAATGGATTATTTTTCAAAAATACTAATAATACTATGGTGGTGAAAATAATGTTACACCTTTTGGAAAATTAAATATAAATAAAAATAAGATAAAATATTGAATTGTGCTGTATGACAATAAATTGTAAGGGAGAATTAATTGATTTATCTACGCCTCGAATTATGGGGATTCTGAATGTTACTCCGAATTCTTTTTACGATGGGGGCAAATACAAAACAGATATTGATTTTTTGAATCAAACGGAAAAGATGCTTGTGGATGGTGCAGATTTCATTGATTTAGGAGCGTATTCCTCTAAACCCAGTGCCGAATTTGTCAGTGAAGAAGAAGAAATCCGACGGTTAGTAAGTGTAGTGTCTTTACTCGTTAAACAATTTCCAACGATAAAAATATCCATTGATACTTTTCGAGCCAAAGTAGCTAAAGAGGCTATTGAAGCAGGAGGAGCCCTTATTAATGATATTGCTGCAGGTTTATTAGACGAACAGATGATTGAGGTAGTAGGACAATTACAAGTTCCTTATATTATGATGCATATGAGGGGAAATCCCCAAACCATGCAAAGTATGACAACATACGATGATCTACTTGTGGATATGCGCTACTATTTTTCTGAGCGATTAGCACAAGCTAGAGCAGCTAAAATCAATGATGTTATCTTAGACCCAGGGTTTGGCTTTGCTAAGACGATGCAGCAAAATTATGAGTTGATGGCTAAATTAGAACATTTTCACTGTTTTGAATTGCCTTTACTCGTAGGAATATCCCGTAAATCAATGCTGTATAAACTCCTGGATTGTACACCTCAAGAAGCTTTAAACGGAACAAGTGTATTAAATACCATCGCTTTGCAAAAAGGCGCGCAAATCTTGCGTGTACATGACGTAAAAGAAGCAAATGAAGTTAGAAAAATTTTAAACCAATTGATGATATGAGAAAATTACTGTTTGTATTACCCTTGCTTTGCTTGTTTATGAGCTGTGATAAGAAAGAAATGAAATTAGCACGTGCTGCCTATATTGTTGAAGAAGGAATTGACGATCACTCGCCAATTTATATCGAATACGCAGAGGATGGAATTCACCCTCATTTGAACGATAATAATAAAATAGGAGGAACTAATTTTATCTTTCATATTGAGAGAGAACTCAATGCAAAAGAAGTATTGGAAATTGTGTCGGGAATTAAAAATAAAAAATACGACAAAGCGAATTTACATCTGGATGAGAAAGGTGTTTTTTACAGTTATGCAGATACATTAAACAAACACTTGTCTTTTTTTCCTTTTAAATCGCTTGATTACGTTTTTGAACGTCCAACTTCTACAGATAATTTACTCTATGTAAATGCTTCAAATGATGTGTTTTTTGAAGGAAAAGCCATAGAGCGAAATCAAGTGGCAACTGCAACACAAGGAAAAGATAGTTTGCAATTGGGGTTCAGTAAAGAATTGGATTTCGAAAAGTATTTGCAAATGCGAATCTTATTAGAAGAACTAAAAATTAGCAATCAATTTGTAAAACAAGATCGCATTTACTAAACTATTGATGATGATAAGGCTCATTGCGCAAAATCGTAAATCCGCGATAGAGCTGTTCAATAATAAACAAGCGAATCATTTGATGGGAAAATGTCATTTTTGAAAGTGATATTTTCCCTTTCGCGTTTTTATAGACTTCTTCTGAAAACCCGTAAGGACCACCTATGACGAAGACCAAGGTTTTGATGCCTGCATTCATCCTCTTTTGTAATTCATCCGCAAAACCTACACTCGTGAATTCTTTTCCTTTTTCATCGAGTAAAATTAAGAAATCGGAAGGGCCGATTTTGCTTAAAATCAATTCTCCTTCTTTCTGTTTTTGCTGAGCTTCAGATAAATTTTTAGCATTCTTGATATCCGCAATAATTTCCATGTCGAAATTGACGTAAAAAGACAAACGCTTCATGTAATCATTCATTAAGGTTTGCAGTTCTTTATTGTCTGTTTTGCCGATAGCTAGTAGTTTGATGTTCATCTAAAAAAATATTGATTCGGGGCAAAGGTAGTATTTTCTTGTCATGCGAAAAAGAAGGAAGTAAAACAAACAAAGCTACCGGTGAGGATAGCTTTGTTTTATTTATTGTTTGATTAAACCCGAGTATTGTAAGTAAGCATCTATCGTTGGATCTTTTTCTCTGAAATCGCGATACAACTTATCTAAGGGTACCGTATTTCCTTTAGAGAATAACTTTTTGCGCAGTATATTTCCATTTTGAGAAGAAATACCCCCATTTTCCATTAGCCAAGCGTACGCATCATAATCAATCATCTCTGACCATTTATATGAATAGTAACCTGCGGCATATCCTCCACCAAAGATATGACTAAAGTAAGACGAACGGTATCTCGGTGGCACGAGTTCTGTATAAATACCATATTTTTTTAGCGCATCAATCTCAAATTGATCTACATCAGTAATTGTTGTGTTCGCATCAATACTATGCCATGCTAAATCTAAAAATGTAGCGCCCAATAATTCTGTTAAACTATATCCCTTATTAAAGCTCGCAGCTGCTTTGATGTTGTCAGCAAAGGCTTGCGGCATTACATACCCCGTTTTATAATGCTTTGCATAATTATCTAAAATAACAGGATCGAAGGCAAAATGCTCGTGAAATTGAGAAGGGAATTCAACGAAATCACTAGATACATTTGTTCCTGATAAGGTTGCATATTGTTGATCAGCAAATAAACCGTGTAAGGCATGTCCAAATTCATGAAATAAAGTTACAACTTCATCCAAACTCAATAAAGCAGCTTGTCCTGCTGCTGGTTTAGGAAAATTAGCAACATTGTAGATTACTGGAAGTTGGTTGGTTAAATGGGACTGATCCACAATATTACTCATCCAAGCTCCTCCTTGTTTAGAATCACGTTGAAAGTAATCGGTATAAAACAACCCTAATTTACTCCCGTCTTTGTTGAAAAATTCGTAAACCTTTACGTCTTCATGCCACACAGGTAAATCCGTGCGTTCGATATAAGAGATATCATATAAGTATTTAGCCATGAAGAAAACACCGTCTTTTAGGACTTTTTCTAATTCAAAATACGGTTTTAATTCCTCTTGATTCAAAGCGAATTTCTCTTGTCTAACTTGCTCTGCATAATACATCCAATCTGCAGCAGTTAGCGGTGATCCAGATTTATTGACCTCTTGTAATAACGCCGTTTCTTCCTCTACTGCTTGAATTGCATGGGAACTCAACTGAGATAACATCTTGAAAACCTGTTCGGGATTCTCAGCCATAGTGCCCTGTAAACTCCAAGCTGCATAGGTGTCAAAACCCAATAACTTCGCTTTAGCAGCTCTTTTTTGAGCTAGAGCTATAAGTGTAGAACGCGTATCATTTTTATCTTCTTTCTCTGCTCGACTCCATGAAGCATCAAACAAGGTCTTACGTGTCTCCCTTTTTTCTAATTGCCCTAAAGCAGGTTGTTGTGTTGTATTACTTAACGCAAGGGTATAGGTTCCATTTTTCTGTTCAAATGAAGCGATATCCTCGTCTGATAAACCAACCAATTCTTCTTTCGTTACGTTAACACCTCCTGATTTTGTAGCCGCTAATAATTTATCGCTAAACTCGTTTGTCAACGTAGCAATCTCTTGATTGAGTTGCTTCAATTGTTTCTTGTCTTCTGTATTTAAATTCGCTCCTTCTCGTACAAAACGTTCGTAATAAACAACGATTAGCCTGATTTGTTCTTCTTCAAGGCCTAGCATTGTTCTATTCTCGTATAATTTTTTAATGCGTTCAAATAGTGCATCATTTAAATAAATACCATCTGCATGTGTTGCAAACTTAGGAGCCATTTCATTGTTAATCGCGATTAATTCATCATTGGTGTGTGCTCCTGTTAACAAGTGGAAAACATTGCTTACTCTCGTTAAGAGAGAACCTGAAAGTTCTAAGGCTTCAACGGTATTGGCAAAAGTAGGTTCTTCTGCATTTGAGGTTATTTTTTCAATAGCCTCTGTTTGCTGGCGCATCCCCTCTAATAGAGCAGGTTTAAAATCTTTGTTTTTTATTTTTGAAAAATCAGCGGTGTGGTAGGGAAGTTCACTTTCGTTAAAAAAGGCATTGGACTCCTCCCATTTTGACTGGTTTTGACAAGAGATAGAAAATACAGCAGCGCCTAATACAACGCCCATCATCACTTTCTTTACATACATAGGATAGAATGGTTTTTGGTTTAATGAATGTCAAAGATAAAAATATATTGTAATTGACTTAATTTATTATAAATTTAAACCTCACTTTTGAATCAAAATACAATTGTGTTGGTCTTTTAATCTTTGTAAATAGATGTTATGTTTAAAATGAACCCCTTTCTGAGTTTTCTTTTTGTTTTTATAGGAACGAGTTTATCTGCTCAATCTCCTGCTATTCGCAAAGAATTACAGCGACAATATACAACAGATGGCGCGAAGTTAATCCTACAACAGATTAAAAGTGATGAGATGTTAGCAGGTGAAAAGTTAATGGATTATCAAAAGAAGAATACTCAATTTAAAGCTCGATTTGCCGATGAGGTTAATTTTTATCAAGCACAGCGTATAGAGCGCAATGCAGTTATTTACTTTAAGACGCATAATGTGATTTCGAGAGTGGTTAGTGGAGTAGATCAATTGAATGCCTCTAGTCAACCCACGTTCAATACTTTATTAGGACAACATATGATCGTTGGAGTTATTGATGGTGATTTGGCATTTTCACAACATATTGAATTTGGCGGATTATCTAACTCACGTGTAAAGAAACTCGATCAATGGGATGAAAGTGCAACAGCGGATAACGGCGATTTTCTTGCAATAGAAAGAAGGAGAAATCACGCTACACATGTAGTTGGAACAATACTTGCAGAAGGGAAGAAAAAAGAGGCGAAGGGAATGGCTCCAATGGCCGAAGCTTTTAGTTATCAATGGACCAATGACATGGCAAAGTTGGGAGATTTAGGAAGGCAGGGGGTTTTGGTTTCGAATCATTCTTATGGTATTGCAGCGGTTGACGATCAAAAGCAACCACTTTTGCCTAAAGAGTATTTTGGAGCTTATACGATTGATGCTGTTCGCATGGATCAATTGACTTACTTATATCCTTATTTACAACCAGTAGTAGCGGCTGGAAATGATAAACTGAATGCAGATATTATTAACCCAGATAAAAAGGGTATGGATTTGTTGTTGGGACATGCAAATGCGAAGAATGCAATTGTCGTTGGTGCGGTAGGGCTAAATCTTTCAGGTGCTCTTGACGAAACAGAATTTAGCAGTAATGGACCAACCAATGATTTCCGCATTAAACCAGATATCGTTGCAATTGGAAAAGATGTATTTTCTTCGGCTTATCAGTATCGTTTCTCTAATGGAGAAATTGAAAAAAATAATTTATATACTACGTTAAGCGGTACTTCAATGGCAGCTCCTTCAGTGGCTGGAATTCTATTGTTGTGGCAACAATGGGCACTCAACCATAGGAACTTTCCTTATAAAGCAGCTACGATGAAGGGAATTATGATCAATAGTGCTGTCGTATTTCATGATGAAAAAGGACCCAATGTAAAAACAGGATGGGGCGTGATTAATGCTTGGAATGGAATCCAATTATTAGAAGCTGCAAGCCAGAAAAAAGCAATTGTGAGAGAAGAAACCTTGTTGAATAAAAAAGCGAATGTTATTCGCTTGCGCATGGAAGAGAAAATGGAGAAATTGTCGTTTTCGATTTGTTGGACAGATGTAGCAGGGATGTATAGTGAAGCAAATTTTACTGAATTAAACGGAAATAGAAACTTAGTGAATGATTTGGATTTGCGCGTATATAAGGATGGGGTTACTTATTTTCCATGGAAGCTAACGGAACATTTTGTTGGAAGTAAAGCCATACAAGGAGATAATCAGGTGGATAATGTCGAGCGAATCGATATAGAAAACCCTGAGTTAGGCATCTATGAGGTTGTCGTATCCCATAAAGGACAATTGGTCAATCAAGTGCAAGATTATAGTTTAATTGTAAATAGCAATACCTATAGCGGAGTTGTTTTAGCTGCTGAAGAGGAGACAGAAGAATTAGAACAACTCGTTGTTTGGCCTAATCCTGCAGGCGAAATACTCAATGTTGAAATACCTCAGGCTTTTGTCTTTTCCATATTAGAAGCAGCTATTTATGATCAATCGGGAAGGTATATAGCGACAATCCCAATGCAGGCAGCTAGTAGACAAAGTTTAGATGTCTCTTTTTTATCGCGTGGAATGTATTTTCTTACTATTACGGGAGCAGCAAAAAAGCATCAAGTGAAATTTTTGAAAAAATAAAGCGTAAAATAAGAATAAGGTTGCGTTTTGTACTGTATTTTTTATGATATTCATATAATTTCTTAGAAATAAGTTCGTTTTTCAATTAAAAATAAAAAACGGCATGTTATTTGATTTTTGATTTATCGTGTTCTTTTAGAGGTCATTCAATTTTATAATTGAACTTTATTTAAGAGAAACACAAGTAAAGAATTAAAAATTAAAATAATGAAGAAGGTATGAAACGACTTGTGTGTGCAGTATTTATAGGGCTGTCAACGTTTGCTTTTGGACAACAGATAAATGTAAATGATTCTCTTTCCAATCCCCTTATCCCTGTTAATAAACAAAATCTACTAAAAGATTTTGATTTGGTTTTTTTTATGCGATATGGCCTTGATAGTTATTTGGAGAAAGACAAACTAACAACAAGTCATTTCAACGGTAATGAGTTGCGCTTGGACTTAACTGCAAAAGTGCACGATCGAGTAGGGGTGCGATTCAGAAATAGGTTTACTGCTGCACCAACTACGGGTACATTAGATCACGTTAACTCGACGGTGGACATTGCTTTTGTAGATTTAAAGGCTACGGACAAATTAAATATTACGATAGGTAAGCTTTCGGCAGATTGGGGAGGATATGAATTTGATTTAAATCCAATTGAAGTTTTGGCCTATAATGATATTCTCGATCATGCGGAAAACTATTTAGTGGGTGCGGGTGTTGGATATAGAGTCAATGCAAAACATCGTTTTAATGTGCAGATCCTCAATACAAGCGCTAATAAATTAGACCAAACAAGAGTGATTTCTCTTCCAGAAGGGGTGAAAGATGCTAAGATGCCCTTGGCTTTTGTTGGAAACTGGAGAGGAAGTTTTTGGAATGACAAATTTCAAACCTCCTATAGTTATAGCTATTTTTCTCAAGCTAAAAATAAAGGAATGTATTATATCGCATTAGGAAATAAATACCAAAATAAAAATCTAACTTGGATGTACGATTTTCAATATAGTCATGATGCATTGGATAAACGTGGAATAATTAGTGCAATGTCTCAAGAAGAAAAACCGATTATGGCAGAGGAAGTATCTTATCTGGATCATTGGACAAGGTTGGATTATCAAATGTTTGCTAAACTTACTTTTTCTTTAACGTTGATGACTAGTAATGCTTATGCGCAACATAGTGTCGTTGGCGAATCTGGAAATAGTCATATTCGTACAAGCTATGGTGTGAGTCCGATGATACAGTATAGCCCGTTTAAAAATTTGAATTTGCGTTTTTATGCAGCTTATGTTGGTCGTTGGTATAATTATTCTTCTTATGCAAAAACTGAATTAGGACAAGTAAATAGTAGTACGGGACGTATTAGTATTGGGTTTATAGCACCTTTGCATGTGTTGTAAAAGGTCAAATGAAGCAATATCGTGATTATTTTGTTAAAATTAACCAAACGATTTATTTTTATAAGATATAAATTTTACCTTTCCTCCCGCGAAATAGATGACCCTATAGAAGTTAAACAACAAATCATGAAAAAAAGTATTGTTTTAGTATTGAGTTTTGCTGCATTTTGTAGCTTGAGTATGCAGGCACAAAATCAAGAGCAGAAGCGCAAAATAATGAGTAGCTACAAAGAAAATGTTAGGAAAACAGGTTATGTCAACGTTGCAAAAAGACTAACAGTTCAAAAATTAGAAGCTCATGAAATAGCGAAAGCCAATAATAGACCAATAGCAGGTGTTACAGAGGACGGTAGAGCTTATTCACTACAGCGAATAGATGAATTTGGGACGTATATTTATTATATGACAAACAATGTAGGAAGTCGTGTAACAGCACGAGTGAATGATATAGCTCCCGGAGGAAGTTTAGGATTAAACCTCGATGGCAATGGTGTGACAGTAGGAGTTTGGGATGGTGCGCCAGCTTTAAATACACATGTAGAATTAATAGGGAGTACTGGATTGTCTAGGATCACACTCAAAAATGAGTTACCAGATTTATCGCGATTGGATCAAGCCTCGTTGAGTAGATTTGTTAAAGGACGATCACACGCCACACACGTTATAGGAACAGTAAGTGCGAAAGGTACTAATTCCAATGCAAAGGGAATAGCACCAGAAGCACTGGTAGTGAGCTATGATTGGGACGATGATTATGAAGAAATGAATGAAGAGGCATCTACGAATGCCTTGTTGGTTTCCAATCATTCGTATGGTATGGCAGCTATTGGAGATGATGGTCGTATATATGTTGCTCCAAATTATTTTGGAACCTATGATGGAACAGCGCAAGTTTATGATTGGGTAGCTTCAAATAATAAATATTATCAGCAAGTTATTGCGGCTGGAAATGATCAAGATTATTATAGTAGATTGAATCCTACTAAAAATGGGGTAGATATGCTTTTAGGTGGTTCAGTTGCTAAAAATGCGATTATTGTAGCAGCAGTAAACCAAGTAACAAATTATACAGGTCCAGCAAGTGTTCGCATTGCTGATTTTAGTAGTAATGGACCAACCAATGATTTTCGTATAAAACCCGATATTTCGGCTAAAGGAGTTAACGTCTTTTCTTCTAATTATGTATTGCCAAATCCTATATTGGGAACTCCTAGAAATGATGCTTATGCAACATTTAGTGGTACTTCTATGGCGGCTCCAGCGGTTACAGGTGTTATTGCTTTGTGGCAACAATGGGCAATGGCGAATAGAGAGATGCCTTTAAAATCAGCCTCTGTTCGTGCGTTAATGATACATACCGCAGATGAAACTGGAACATCACAAGGACCAGACCATATTTTTGGTTGGGGATTGATTAATGCTAAAGCAGGAGTTCAAGTTTTATTGGGAGAGAAAGAAGGCAAGGTTATGCTTGAGGAAAATGAATTGATGCAGGGAGCAACTTATGAAAAAGAGTGGGTTGTCAAAGAAAGTGGAGCAAAAGTTGTTGTGACATTGGCTTGGACTGATCCTTATGCTGAAGTGACTAGGAATAACTGGAACGAAACCTATGCAAAAAACAATCCTACTTTGGTAAATGACTTGGATTTACGCGTATATAAAGATGGAGTAGAGTATCTTCCTTGGAGATTAAACAAAGATTTTGATAATCTAATCGCAGTACAAGCAGATAATGATGTCGATAATATTGAAAAAATCGAAATAGAAGGAGCAGAAGCAGGGACTTATACGATTCGAGTGTCTCATAAAGGAGAATTAGAAGAAGGAAGTCAAGAGTATTCTCTAATTGTGACGAGTGATGATTTCAACAATCTATCAACGGAAGAGTTTGAATTAGCAGATTTATCTTTTGCTATTTGGCCAAATCCAGTAGTTG
>NZ_JACAGN010000009.1:0-51808 GCF_030324495.1 Myroides sp. 1354
AAACTCCGTTTCCTAGCTTTGGGGCTTAAGCCCCAAAGCTAGGAAACGGAAACTGACACAGTTTGTGTTACACTCCCTATTCAGATTTTTTTTAAGTATGTTTTTTTTTAGAACTAGAATAGTTTGCTAATTATTTAGCATTTGTCTCTTGAATTTAGTAAAATAATCACCATTTACTGATAATATTAACGCTGATCTAGGTGAATTAGTCAGTAAGGATAACGTTTTGGTTTGTAGAATAGTATGTCTCTGATATTTCTCCCTATACAAATAAGTTAGCTACTATTTTTGCAGAAAATGAAAATAAAGCTTTAGAGTGGAACTATGTGGATGAGCTAAATCAAGCGCATACAACTATATTTAGAGCAACTAAAAACTAAGCCCTAATTTGGATATTAAATAATTAAAATAGCAGTAGTTTAGCATCTTATAATAAGATATGGATATAGATATTAAGAAAAAGACATTTTTGAATTTTGTTGGACTTTTAAGAAGTTTTTTAATCAAGTGTTTTATTGGAATTGTTTTATGTAGTAGCATAGCGTTTTTATATACTAACTTTATTTTTGAGCAAATATTATTTGCTCCTAAGAACCCTAATTTTCCTATTTATATTTGGCATCGTTCTTTGATAGATTTTTTTAATTTGAGTTCATCATTGTATATGGAAGGGATTGATTTTGATATTCAAAATCGAAAAATGGATGGTCAGTTAAAGATTATGATTTGGACTAGTTTTACCTTTGGACTAATAGCTTCATTTCCTTGGATTTTGTATCAAATTTGGAAACTTGTACAACCTAAATTATATTATAGTAAGACAAGATATAGTATTGTATTTGTAACAATCACAAGTCTTTTATTTTTTATAGGTGTCTTGTTTGGATATTTTATTATAGTTCCGTTATCTATTCATTTTTTTATGAATATAGAGATTAGTAGTATTGTTGCTAATCAAATCGATCTTACTTCATATATTTCTCTTGTTAGAACCACCATACTAGCATCAGGTATTGTGTTTGTTTTGCCAGTTGTCATTCTAGTATTATACAAGATGGGAATTTTATCAACAGATACACTCAAAGGGTATCGCAGATATGCTTATGTTTTGATTTTAGTTGCATCAGCAATTATTACCCCTCCAGATGTATTGAGTCAAGTTATTTTGGTTATACCATTAGTTTTATTGTATGAAGTGAGTATTTTCTTTTCAAAGTTTATGAAGTCTAATCACATTACAGAATAATATATTATCGTATTTGCTATAAAAATTAATTAAACTTGCATAGTTTAAATATACATCGTAATATTGCGATGTATATTTAAGTATAAAACAATGGGAGTAACAAAATCAGAATTATTTAGTGATAAAAAGAATAGATTATCGCTTATGTTTAAGGTTTTAGGGCATCCAGCAAGACTTGCCATTCTTCAGTATATTATCAATCAAGATGCTTGTATTTGCAATGATTTGGTAGAAGAACTTGGATTAGCTCAAGCCACTATTTCTCAGCACTTAAAAGAGCTTAAAAATAGTGGACTTATAAAAGGGACTATTGAGGGTAAATCCGTTTGTTATTGTATTGACAATGTAGTTTGGAATGAATTCTTCAAGGAGTTTGAATTCTTCTTCGCTCAAAAAATACAATCAAAGGATTGCTGTTAATATTTTTTATTCAACATCATCGTGATATTACGATATTAAAATAATTTAAAACAGATAAAATATGAAATTATCAGAAGTAAAAGTAGTGTTAGAAAAATTAGATCGAGTAGATTTTCAATTTGAAGATGGGACGTTTGTAGCAGAACACTTCCATGTAACAGAAGTAGGTCAAGTGACAAAGAAATTTATCGACTGCGGAGGAACAATAAGAGAAGAGGTTAAAGTAAGCTTTCAATTGTGGAATGCAGATGATTATCAGCACCGTTTAAAAGCTGGTAAATTGCTTAATATTATTCGATTATCAGAAACAAAATTAGGTATTGTTGATGCGGATATTGAAGTAGAAGTTCAAGGTAAAGAAACAATAGGAAAGTATTTCTTAGAATTTAATGGAACTCACTTTCTATTAAAAAATACATTGACTGCTTGTTTAGCTGAAGATGCTTGTGGAATTACACCAAGTGATCAGGTAAATCAAACTAGTTGTTGCGATTCTAACGCTGGATGTTGTTAATCTTAAAAAAGGTAAAAGATGTATAAAACATTATCAACTACAATTAGTATTATGCTTGAATCAAGAGTGATAACTAATCATAGAAAAGAAGTTTTAGCTCCTTTACTGGCATACATTCAAGCTAAGGTTGATTCAAAATCTCCAATTCGAATCAATTTTATCTGTACACATAATTCAAGAAGAAGTCATTTGACTCAGATTTGGATGCAAGTAGCGGCTAGTTACTACGGTATTCCAAATGTTACTTGTTATTCAGGAGGGACTGAACAAACAGCTATGTATCCCATGGTTGCTACAGTTCTGAAAGAACAAGGGCTTGATGTATTTAAAATTGCAGAAGGAGAGAATCCTATTTATGCTATAAAGTATGGTGATAATGAAATTCCTATTATTGGTTTTTCTAAGAAGTACGATGCTGCTTTTAATCCAAGTAGTGATTTTGCAGCTGTTATGACTTGTTCACAAGCTGATGGGGGCTGTCCTTTTATAGCAGGTGCTGAGCGCAGAATCCCTATTACATTTGAGGATCCTAAGGTATTTGATGGAACGGAAAACCAGCAAGCAGGATATTTTAATCGAAGCCTTGAAATTGCAAGTGAAATGTTTTACATCTTATCACAAATTAAAAAGTAAGTTATGCAAGTTAGAATGAAATTTTTAGATCGATACTTAACCCTTTGGATTTTCTTGGCGATGGGGATTGGTGTTCTCTTAGGAAATGTATTTCCAAGTGTTTCTAATGTGATGGATAAACTCTCTATAGGAGCTACCAATATTCCGCTGGCTATAGGATTAATTATCATGATGTATCCTCCACTGGCTAAGGTTGATTATAATCTATTACCACTGGCTTTTCGGGATAAAAAAGTCTTAAGCTTATCTCTTTTCTTAAACTGGATTGTAGGACCTATTTTAATGTTTGTTCTGGCTATTATCTTCATGCGTGATGAACCTGATTATATGGTAGGGTTGATCCTTATTGGTTTAGCCAGATGTATTGCAATGGTGATTGTATGGAATGATTTAGCGAAGGGCAATAGAGAGTATGCTGCCTTACTAATTGCATTAAATAGTGTGTTCCAAGTGCTGTTTTATAGCTTTTTTGTTTGGCTTTTTATCAACGTATTACCTTCTTATTTTGGATTTGCTGATTATGCTATTTCAATTAAGATGAGTGATGTTGTACAAAGTGTGCTTATTTATTTAGGAATTCCATTTTTAGCAGGTTTTTTAAGTCATAAGTATCTCATTAGAATAAAAGGAGAAGCTTGGTTTACGCGCAAATTTATCCCTTTTATTTCCCCCTTTACTTTATATGCTTTACTCTTTACCATTGTGCTTATGTTTAGCTTAAAAGGAGAGCAGATTGTTCAATTACCAATGCAGGTTATCAAAGTTGCTATCCCACTAATTATTTATTTTGTCTTGATGTTCTTTGTCAGCTTCTTCGTAAATAAATCAATGCATGTGGATTATGATAAAAATGCGGCTATTTCTTTTACTGCAGCAGGTAATAATTTTGAACTAGCTATTGCTGTTGCTATTGCCGTATTTGGAATTCATTCGCCCCAAGCTTTTGTGGGGGTTATCGGACCTTTAGTTGAAGTTCCTGTGTTGATTCTACTGGTACGAGTGAGTTTGTGGATGAAAAAGAAATATTATGCAAAGTGATAAAATATTGTTATTTTTAAATCGTTTCAAATCGTTTCTATTAAATTAATCACTAGAATAAATCAATTCATCATTTATTTTTTTATTTTTGAGATAAACTAATTTTTTATGAATTTACAAGTGTTTTATAGAATAAGTTTTTTTGCTATTCTATCTTTTTTGTTTATGTCATGTAATGCAAGTACAATACCAGAAAAAGCTAAACCCGTTGAAAATTTTGATGTAAATCGTTATTTGGGAACATGGTATGAAATTGCTCGGTTTGATTTTTATTTTGAAAGAGATTTAAATAATACCACAGCTTACTATAGTTTGGACAAGAAAGGAAATCTCAAGGTTTTAAATCGAGGTTTTAATGTTAAAACCAAAGAATGGAAACAAGCAGAAGGAATAGCTAAGTTCAGAGCAGAGAAAAATGTAGGTGCACTTAAAGTTAGCTTTTTCGGTCCTTTTTATTCGGGTTATAATATCATTGCATTAGATTCAGATTATAAATATGCTCTAATAGCAGGAAAGGATCTTGATTATTTATGGATTTTATCTAGAGAAAAAGGTATCCCCGAAGCTATTAAACAACAATACTTGACACTAGCTAATGAAATTGGTTATGATGTATCTCGTTTGATTTGGGTTGAACATGACAAGGAAGATACATCGGTAATAAAGGCTAAATAAATACAAGAAAAGCGAACAATTAAAAGAGGATATAACCCAACAAAGCTCCTGCTAAAACAATAAGAGCACTATTTACTTTTTTAAATTTAAAAACGAGTATGCCACTAAGTAGGGTAATAACAAGGGTTTGCCAGTTCAGCAACACATCTCGTGTCATCGTTATACAAACAGCGACAATCAAGGCGACAGAGGCAACATTCACCGCATCTAAAAAGACAGATAATCC
The DNA here is from genome assembly GCF_030324495.1 of Myroides sp. 1354. Taxonomy (GTDB): domain Bacteria; phylum Bacteroidota; class Bacteroidia; order Flavobacteriales; family Flavobacteriaceae; genus Flavobacterium. Next base: position 4,753 of record NZ_JACAGN010000009.1, read on the forward strand.
TTTTGAGTTGCGAAGTTTTTTCATCAATGGGTTTAGTAAGGCTACTAGAATAAAGGATGGTAAAAAAATTGCAACAGTTGAAAGAATTGCTCCAGATAAACCATTAATTTGAAAACCAATAAAAGTAACGGAAGAGAAAACAGGTCCTGGTGTGAATTGTCCTACAGCAATAGAATCTATAAGTTGTTCTTTGGTGAGTAAACCTGTTTGCACGAGTTCTGTATCTAAAAAAGCAAATAATACATAGCCACTACCGTACAGTATAGCCCCTATTTTAAGAAAAATCCAAAATAGCTGCATATTGGTATTGGTGAAAAGAGTATTTTGTATACTAAGTAAGAAGGGTAATGGAAGAAAACTTTGTAAGGTACTTCGCTTTGTAGTATTAATATAAAAAACTACATAAGCTAAAAATCCAGCTCCAAACATTAAAATGATCTCATTAGTCCCAAATAAAGAAGCTACTAAGACAATAAGTCCTATAAAGGCTAAGAATAAGGATTTAATGGATTTTTTGGCTAGTGGAAATACAGCTCCAAGGATAATAGCAATAATGGCAGGTTTAATTCCATAGATAAATGGTTGAACTTGTGGTAATTCTCCATAATTTTTATAAAAATAAGCCAATACACCCGTTAGAAAAACAGCGGGAAGAATAAAACATAGCCCTGCAATTATAAGACCTTTCCAACCCGCTTTATCATAACCAATGTGAATGGCCATTTCTGTACTGTTAGGACCAGGAATTAAATTAGTAGCACCGAGCAGATCTAAAAAGTGTTGTTCATCCATCCATTTTCTTTTTACAACTACTTCTTCTCTCATCATCGCAATATGAGCTGCAGGGCCTCCAAAACCAATAATCCCTAATTTTGTAAAGACCTTGACTATTTCTTTGAGACTTACTTTTTCTGACATATTGCTTCCTATTTTTAGTTTTTATTGCAATCGATCTATTCAACGTTATTGTGTGATAGGAACAGGCGCGAAGCTAAAGATAATTCAATACTCAAAGGTTACCGAAATGTAAACAAAAATGGCTCAACCAAAAATTACTTCCTTTTCACTATCCTTTATCTATTGGATGGTAATCCCTATAAACAAATTGACTGATTTGGGCGCCTTATACAACCTCTTACTACTCTTTTAATAATCCCTTACTATTCCTTGGTATTTTTGAATGATAATAAGCTATACACAAGCAAAAGGAGGAACTCGTTATCATAGAATAGGCGCGTATTCATCTGTTTTTTTTAATCGTTTCACCGAAGTAAAATGTTATACCTCGCGATACAATAAATCACATCCTAGCATTCATAGGGGTTCACGCAGATTTTGAATGTTTTTGTACAACACTTTTTTTCAAAATAATTCAAACGAAAATCAACTGAAAAAATTTAACAGATTTATCGGAGGGAATAGGGGAGTTTGGTGAGGAATTGGTAATTGGGATTTGAGATATTTTGACCAAAAACAAGGAATATGATTAGAAATCTAAAAAAGAATAATGTTCATCATTTAATTGATGTCATGTTTTTAAATATCTATTGACTCCTTTATCATTTCAAAATTATTTGACGATGAAAACAAAAATCTCTCTGATTGATAGAATTGTAGAGCATTTATATTTAAAACATTTTCATAATCAAAATTTAAAAGGTTTGGAATTTCATGCTTGTTTTGAAGTAATTTTTCGCAAAACATACAAAGTATTAAGGAATCTGATAGTGGCATATAAATTTCAATTCCATAAGAATCAAAACCAATGGTACTACGGACTGTGCTTTGGTTTATAGTATTTTGTAGAACAACTGGATTGTCTGAAATAAAGAATAGTCTGTCACTTTTCCCAAGAAGCCAAACTTTGTTTTGAATTGTAGTTGAAAATTTTGTAGCAGCTTCAAATAGGGAAAACCATAAAGTTTTATGATCGATAGATTCTTGTTGCATGCCAGTAAATTGGTTTATAATTTCTTCAAATTCTGTTACATGATCTTTAACTCTATTTAATTGCCATTTGGTTCTTATTAGTTGTATAGCTATAAAGTATGAGATTTTCTCTTTTTCTAATTCAGTTATTGAATTTATTTTTTGATTTAAAACAAGTTTCTCAATCAAGGGAGAGATTTCTCTTTCTATTTTTCCAAGCTCATATTCAAAACTAAAATTTTCGTCTTTTTGGATTTGATCATAAAAGTAGTTTTCACTTGCGACTCTATTGATAGGTCTCTCTTTAATAAAGTTCCAATTATTGGTTTTAGCTAGTTTATCGTAAGTCCAAATAAATGAGTCTTTGCTTGAAAAGTTTTTCAGTAGAAGTTTTGGAACATAATGTTGATTCTTTGGATGTGCCATTTTATTAATAGGGGTGAAAAAATGTTTATATAATGTTTCGACACTTTGTAATAGTGAGGATGAATCGAAGACGATTTTTTTCGATTTTAACGTTACGAAGTGAAGACTATTTGCTAATCTAATCAAAAAAATAATATAGTTGACTTTTGTATTTTAAATAAAACCTCTGTGAAAAATAAGATAATCATGCTTAATCTAAAGGCTATTACAATGAATAATACATAAAATAGGTTTTAAAAGCTGTTGATTTCCTCAAGAAGTAATTTATGTAACTGCAGAAGAAACATTGATGAAAAATGGTTCAATCAGATTTAATTTAGTTAATAATTTAAATAACATTAGGTTGTCTCTAAGTTTATAATAGGACTTCTTTACTAAGTAATAACTATAGTTTACCCAAAGATTAATATTGTATTAGTAGGTGAGTATTATCTTAGGAAGATTTTAAATATTTTTTTGATAATAGGAGTAAACTCCTAAAAGAATTTATGGGTTATATGAAAAATGTATTGGGTATGTTTTTGGCTTTGGTATTCTTATCGTGTTCAAGTAAAAAAGAGGATTCTGAACAAGTTGTCGATAACCAGGTAGAAGAGAAAGGGTTTTTGATAAAAACTAAAGAGATATTTATAGATTCTGATGAAGTTAAAAACGATAGACGCTTAGCCTATATAACAGATATGAATACAAAGTATCCAGATTATAAGTTAGTTCTTGAATTTTTTGGCTCAGATAACAATCCTTATATTTTAGAATCTAATGGAGATTTATATAAAATTATTGATTCTCAAATAGATGACGCTGGATCAAAAATTTATAAGTATGAAGATGTCCTTATGTATTTTTATAAAGCCAAAGAAAACTTTTATATCTATAGTTTTTCCATTGACAATGCTAAGAAATTAAATTGTACTAGTGTTAGACGTATAGGTGATGGGATATTTAAAACAGATATGCACGATATTGTTTTTGAGGATAATAAAATTGTTAGAGAAGATTTTAAAGGAGAGTTTTCAACTAAATTTTATAAAGAAGGTAAACAACAATATTTTCGCTATTCAAATAAAATAAATGGAGATAAGGTTGTTAATACTTTAAATCTGGGGGCAATAAAAGAGTTTTAATATGTATAAAAAAATTTTAGCAGTAGCATTCTTTACAAATATACTTTTTCTTTACTCATGTTCAGAAAAAAAAGACCAGGTTAAAACGGAGGATTATACGCAATCTAAAGAAAAGAGTATTGATATAGAATTATACAGTCAAAATGCACTTGAAATTTTATCTAGACATAAAGAAGGTAATCTTCAGGTAGTATTACCTAATATTATTTATGATCAAGTAAAGATATATGATAATTTATTAGTTGAGTACGAAAAAAAACAGATTTACGCTAAATCAGATATTGAATTTTTAAATTATAAAGAAGAAATAGATAATCTAGCTTTAGTTAGTTTATTAATGAAAGATATTGAAGTTAATTTGGCTTATACTGAATTAGTAAGTGAAATAGAAGATCTAAATATTGCTTATAGTAAAAAATTCAACATTAGTTTGGAGAAACTAAACTCATTTTATGATCTTGACAACATCATTTTAAGTGAAGAGGTATTATTAAAAATTAAAGAGTTTTCTCAGGATGAAAAGCAAAGAATTAAAATTCAAGAAAAAGATGATTTGCAAGCTTTAGGTACTGATGGAATTGTTTTAGCTGCAGGTTTAATCCCCGGTGGAAGTCTAATTACAAAAGGAGCTTTACGAGGATTGTCTCAAGGTGCTAAATTAGCGAAACAAGGTAAAAATCTATCTGTTAATGCAAGTGCTATAACTAAAGAAACCTATAAAATAATGTCTTTTGCTGGAAATACTAAATTAGGCGCTAGTACTAGAAACAAAGTTGTTAAGATACTGAGTAATGAAGTTAAACGTCAAGTTTTAGCTGAAAGACAATTAATTAATGCAAAAAGACTTGGAACTGCACTAGCAATTAGGAGAGCAAATGAGTTAGCCAATGTCAGTCCCTCAAAGATTAATAGATCAAAAGAGTATTTTAAAGTTATTGAAAATAAGCTAGAAGGAAGAGTGGGAGATTATTCAGATGGTATCTTAGCTGTTCACTTACAAAACATGAGAGAATTGATTAAAAAAAATCAACTGATTTTGAGTGAATTGAAATAGATAATAAAGTATATTTAACATATTAAGTCTGTATGTATTAGTTGAGATTTTTACTTGTCAGTTTCTATTTATAGGGCATACAGAGTTTTTAGTTTAAGTATTAAGAGAACCAATGATATGAACGAGAAAGAATATTATCAAGTTGGAGAAAGCAAGAAATTGCCATTAAGATGCCCAATTTTAAATTATTGTAGTAGGAGAGCAATAACCATTTATTTTAATTCTGATTATGAAAAATATGATTATGGTTTAAGTATAGAAGAGGCGTTACTCAAAGATGGAACACTACCAAAAGACTTTGTATCAAAAAGGATAGATATATAAGGAGAGCTACCAAGTTGGATCAAGGGCAATTCACATTACTATTTTGAAGGTATGTGTCCAGAAGTAAACCTATTTGATTGGATGAATTCTCTTATTAAGGAAAAGGCTTGTTTTTCAGCTGAATATGATAAATATTATAATAAACCTAGACATAGAATTTTAAAGACTCAACATTATTCAGAGTGTTCAGAATTTAATTTTTATGTATTTGAAAAGGGAAGTAAAAGTGTTTCTAGATCTAAACCAAGAAAAAGTATCTCTGTTAAAATTCGTTCAATATTACAGAAGGAAATAAAATCAATTTGCCCCATTTGTTCAAATGAAGATGTTGAACATTTTCAAGTTCATCATATCGATGAAAACCCGATGAATAACGAACTTGAAAACTTATTGATGTTGTGCCCAAATTGTCATTCAAAAATCACGAAAAATGATATCAAACACGATGAAGTTCTAAGTATAAAATTAAAGCTAAAAGGTTGATGTTTATATTAACTGGAAAGATAGATGATTTTTACTATTTGTCTATTCAGTTTATTTAATAAAATGAGCAAAAGAATTAAAATAAGTTCTTGACGTTTTTAGTAAATGATGTATAATTATAATGTCATTAAAGCGAAAAGCATCACCTTTGATGATAAATAAATCTTTATAAATGTTAAAATTTTTATGATTTATAATTGCCTTGTTAATCTTTGAATCATTGTGAACAATTGAGTTTCTAACGAAAATAAAGAATTGAATCCAGATTGGATCCGAATAGTATGATTGTTCTTTTGTAACATTAAATTTGTTGTATAGAAATTCAAGACCACAATAAATATAACTTTGTCTTTGCTTTCCTTTTATGTCCTGTTTAGTAGTTTGTCCGTTGGTTAATATGGTTATAAGATTAAAAAGATTATTTTCAAAATTAGATTGCAATTTGTTTTATCTCCATTCTGTTTCTAGAATAGCAAATTGAATCGTATTTTCAAATTTTAGTAATCCAATATCCTTTTTTATAAAAGATATGTATCCAATAAATAATCCTTCTTATTAGATAACCAGTTGTATACAAATATTTTGAGAACTAGGATTATCTTTCTCAATATAACAATAAACGCGTCTATTTTATTTCTTAAACAAATAATCAATCCCGTTGCTGCTTGCTTGGCATAGTCTTTTGTTTCAAGTTTGCTATTGAAATTTCACTTAATATAATAAGTATCTTTTTCTTGGATGGCAAAGAGATTTTCAATTAGTATTCTGTTTTCTTTAAGACATAAAGCGAATTGTGATGGATATCAACTTTTGTTATTTACTTCAATAAGTACTTGTTCTAAGCTGATTAATTTTTCACAAAGAAAACAATTAACATGTGGTTCTTGATTTGTTCATTATATCTTGTGCTAAATTTTAAACAAAAAAGGAGACATTAATGGTCTCCTTTTTTTAATAGGCTCCTTTTTTAATATAGGAATTGTTTAGAGTTAATTAGATTGTTGTTTACTTTTATATAACTATTATTTTTTAAATACTTCATTTATGTTTTAAAATTAAAAGCTATCAATTAGATAGCTCTTAATTCTAGTAGTTTTCTTTTTTTCTTTAGCACTATTTCCCAATTGCTAATTTAGCAAAATTATTTGATAAATATATTTATTATTTTTATAATAAAAAAAACAATAAACCATTTTTTGTGTTAAATATATTTTATATAAATAAGGTTTTGATGGGGGCTTGATGTAATCACACTTTTCTATTTAATAGAAAAGAAGTAAGTTAAATATCTATTTTTGATGATATGAAAGTATTGTTTATAATATATTGGTTAAATTAATCGATATAGTCATTTTTTTATTTGTTTCATTATCAAAAAAAATATTACTTTTATTAACAAATAAAGCCACATGCAGTTTAATGCTAAACCATTGAATGATTTATTTTTTAGAATATTTTTATAAGTATTCTATTATATGTCCCCACATATTATTCTGGTTAATAGTGGCTTTATTTTTTATAACAACTTGAGCTAGTTTAAAAAGTGAGTTATTGAAAATATTCGACAATTTCTAATTATAATTTTTTTCTGTTTTACTAATAACTATATCTTATATCGTAGGTCTTATAACATAGTAAAAAACACTTTTTTTTAAGAAGAAGAATTTCTTTATCTTAAACTCCTCTCTTTTAATAACAAAATTTTCTTTTATTAAACGATAGTGTAATCTTTTTGGTATACTTTTCATGACAACATAATTCTTGCCTAGTTTCTTTTCTTTTTCGAGGAGAATAAGAAATTTATTAAAATCATCGACATTTTCTGATAATTTCAAATGATTAAAAGCTGATTCTAACATTTTTATTTTGATTTAGTAAGATGAGGTAAAAATATAAAATAATTCTAATAGATTAAAGTATGTAATTAATAAAATTTTAAGGTTTTGGATATATAGATATTTTTATCGATTAGTTATTTAACACACAATGATTATTTAAATTATTCAACAAACTTTTATTGATAAATTATAAAATATTTGTGTTATTACTTTATTTCTATTTTATCTCTATAGGTGAATTAATTGCTAATTTATTTATTTTTCTAGGAGGGAATGCAATGTTCAAATGAATTTGTAATAAATATTAATATATCAAATTCCTTTGTTTTTTTCTTAATATATTTGAGAATAATTTATTTTTAGATTTTCTTTATATCTGATTAATATGATTTTTTCAGTTTTAAAGAAAGGAACTGTAGTAAAGTACAGTTCCTTTTGGGCTAGATGCTGTTGTTTGAAATCTACCAGCAAGATTGATCGAAAAAATTATTGTTATTTATTTTGAATAAGATAGTCTTATATTTTTCAACTTATTTAAAATAGTAAAACCACCAGCTATTAGCATATATAAGACAATAGAATACATAGTAATTAAATCAACTGAATTTATCAGATAATAAACACTTGTCCCCACAAGTTATTCTTGTCTTGGTGGCTTTACTTTTTATATAAAAAAAACAATATTAAGTAGCATAAAGTTACATTAATTTTTTATTATAAAAATAATTATGAGTATAGAATAGCTTCATATATATACAATTAAGTTTCTGTTATTAATATCCATTTTTTTGTTCTTACAATTTTTATAATTCGTTTTAATTATTATGTTTTATCGACTCAAAACTTGATTGATATATTAAGTTGAGTGATAGTTCAAAATCTTTGTAGTCTATTTTAGACTACATTTAACATTTTTATTATTCAAGCTCAAAGGTTTTCTTAATTATTGTTTATTGAATGATTAATTATTAAGTCTGTAGGAAGTTGTTTGTTTTTTATTATAAAATATTCAAATTCACATGAATAATTTGTTTGAATTCAAAATAATATTATATTTGTAAAAGACTAATGTAGTCTAAAATAGACTATTATTGTTTTTATTTGCTCAATTATAGAAACAATAGATATTTTAGATTATGACCTTTAGATTTATACTTAAGCATAAACCAACTTATGCTAAAATCATTCTTGAACTTATTGATAATCAGAAAAGAATAACTCATTTAGATACTAATTTAGTTATTAAGGGGCACATGTGGGATGATTTAAAGGAGCGTCCTAAAAATATTTATTTAAAAAAATTCAAGAAATTAAATGTTTTTTTAGATCGAATTAGGATTACTGTGGCGAGTTATTTTAAAGAAGTTAAGGTGCGTGGTAAAGCTTTATCATTATCTTCTTTGTCAAGAAGGATTAAAAAAGTTGTTACTTGTAAAAATCAGAAATATAAGCAGGGGAGTCTTTTAAATCATATTAATAATTATATTAATTCTCGACAACATATCATATCACAAATTACCTATAGAAGATATAAAGTTTTTTTTCGTTTAATAGAGCGCTTTGAGGGGCATGAGATGAGAAATTATATGATAGAAGAAGTTAATGCTGATTTTGTAAAACAATTTCTAAAGTTTGGAGAAAAAGAGTTTTATAGTAGAAGCACATTACATCGTACTATTTATTTTATTAGGACTATACTTAATTTTTTAGAAAGACGCGGTATACGAACTTTTGTATATGAGTTAGAATTGCCAAAGGAAAAAAAACAGAAAAAGAATTTTGTCATTTTATCAGAGATAGAGTTATCAAAAATAAGAGATTTGGAGGTTCCTAAAGAACTAAACTCTGCTAAGGATTGGCTTGTAATAAGTTGTTATTTAGGACAACGATTTTCTGATTTTATGAGTTTTAATATCAGCATGTTGGAAGTTATTCACAATAGACAATGTATCTCTTTTATGCAACAGAAAACGGGTAAAAATGTAATATTACCTCTTCATCCAATTGTAAGGAGTTTAATTTCTAAAAATAAAGGATTTCCTCTAAAACTATCACTCGATACCTATAATAAACAAATTAAGGAAATAGTACGATTAGCAGGTATCAAAACTCAAGTATATATAAGAAAACGTTTTGGATTTAGATCTAAGTTAGTCACAATTGATAAATGTAATGCAATTACTAGCCATATTGGCAGGAGAAGTTTTGCTTCTAATTTTTATGGTAAAATACCAACTGCATTGTTGATGGATGCAACAGGGCATGGTACAGAACAAATGTTTAACCGTTATATTTCTAATTTTGATACTGAACGAGTAAAGCTATTGAGTAATTATTTTGAGGATAACTTTAATAACAAAAATTTTAGTGATTTAATCTTAATTAAGTAAATATAACAAGATGACCATTTTTAAGAGGGAATCAAATATTTCTGCAAGTCTTGATTGGGATAATACTGATAATTGTATTATTATATAGGAAGATGGTAAATATCTATCTTCGATGCAAATAGTTATTAGTATTCCTAGATCGTTTTTACTTGGAACCATTAATCCTATTTATAGGAAGATATTATTTAGGTTTTATAAAAAGGGATCCTTTGAACAGTGAAAATTTAAATGATTTATGGGTAGGACGTGGAGTGTATAGAATGACTAAATCTGGGGCTCCTGATATACGTGAATTTACATCATATTCTATATTATTAGAATTAAAAAGAGGTGATAAAATGTATCCTATTATTTATACTATAATATTTGAGGATAATAAATTTACTCTTGAAGGTATTCAGCAAGGAACGACAGGAAGAGGGGGGAGGGGGAGTTACAAATATGACTGTTACTAAATATTAAATTTCAAAATGAATAGAAAATGATACTGTATTGAAAAAAATGTGTAAGTATGAAATTCTGCTTTGATTAAAATCGAGCGGATTTTTTTTTATTTAATGCTTTAAACCAAAACAGGAAGCCTACAATCCTCATAAAGCATTAGGAAATAAATTCCCTAAAGAATATAAGCCCAGATTTGATGAAGAATTATTTATCGAATTTAGAGGTATCCTAAAATGAGGAAGTCTAAAATAGTTCATATATTTCTATTCAAATAGAATATTTTTTATTCTATTTTTTTGTGTATTTTTACACTTATTTTTGTTCTATTGTATACAAATGTATATGAAGTTTAACTTTTTGATTTACAATAATCGAGATCTTCTAACTTAGAAAAATTAATATTGTCTCTTTGAGGTGTTTTTAATTCTAAAAAATACTTAATTAGACACCTCACTTCTAGGAGATAGTAAAGTATATTTTAGACAATAAATAATTAAGCTGACTCGTTCGTTTATGGATTATAAACTATTACAGGATGTTATAAAATTATTAGAAGAATTTAATAATTATGGCATTAAAGAAGAAAAATCACTTGATGTCTTTTTGAATTGGGCATATGATAAAAAATGTATGAAAAGTGATTCTGCAAATCTAATTAAGTATCAAGATTGGATAAACAAAAATAAAGGTCGTAGTATTGAAAGTGAAATCAATACTTTGATTGTTCACTTGTCTAAATATGCAAAAATTCATTCTAAAGAAATACTTGTAAATTCTGGTTTTACCTCACAAGAAGATTTTATTTATTTAATCACATTAAAATCTTTCGGTGAAATGAATAAAATCGATCTTATTAGAAAAAATATTCAAGAAAAACCTGCTGGAATAAAAATTATCAATAGATTAATAAAAAAAGGATTTATTAATCAGCATGACTCTTCTTTGGATAAAAGAAATAAAATTGTTTCTATAACAGATTTAGGTTTAGAAGAATTAAAGAAAAAACAGCCCGTAATTAAAAAGATAACTAATTTAATTACAGGCGATTTAACTTCAGAAGAAAAGCATCAATTAGTCTATTTACTTCAAAAATTAGATAAATTTCACAACCCAATCTACATGAATATTGAATTATAGTCTTTGATCAATTATAGAATTAATTTGATTTACATTAAATAACTCTATTTGTATAATATTGATAAAGGATTTTTTTGTAAAACATCAGGACTAATAATAACTCATAGTAATTTAGAATTTATGTTTGGGTGAAAAAATAATTAAATTTTAAATGAGATTAAAATGATTTATTTTGAAAATACTTAAAAAAGTAAATAATTAAAAGGAATTGAGTATATCCATAAACCATATCTTCTACAGGTATAGTAAACATTCTAATACCTAAAAAATCTTTTGGATTGTAGTTTACAATTGGGTTATCCAATCCTGTTCCTGTCAAGACACCATTTACTGGAAAAAAACCTAGCATTAGTAGTGTATAAACAAAAGAAGCCTTACTTATCCATTGTGACTTCACAATAAAATGAAGATAAAATAAAGTAGCTACAGTAACTAAGCAGGTGGTAATGGTGTAAATTTTATTAATGTTTAATAAACCTACTACTATTAGAATAATTATGCTAGTAAAAACTAATAAATTATTAAATGATTTTAATAAATCTAATTGATAATATTTGTCAATTACAAAATATGTGAAAATGCAAGAGAAAGGAATAAAGATAAAAAAGAGCATTTCTTCTAAAGGTAAACCAGCTATAGAGACCCCTATGGTATAATTTGTATTAAACCACCATACTCCTAAATGAGTAAACCATATATCCCAAAGAATAAAAGGAACAGATACTAAAGCTGATGCTTTAAAAAAATGGAGGAATTGCTTATTAAATTGAATTCTGCTATCAAAAGAAGCTACAAAACAAATTATTACAGTTAAAAATAATATAGTGGAATAAGTTAAAGAAATCATTTTTTTGAATTATTTAAAAACATTTTATAATATTTTAATGGTACATATAAGAATCCAAAACATTCACCGTTGTGCTTCTCGGTATGTTTATGGTGTTGTTTATGTGCACGTCTTAATGCTAATAAATAGGGGTTACTAGTATTTTTTAATACTTTTATTCTTTGATGAATAAAGATATCATGAACAAAAAAATAAGTCATTCCATAAAGCATAATCCCTAATCCTATATAAAACAAATAATTATAATTATTCAAGGCTCCATAATACATTAATGCTATTGATGGAAGAGAAAAAATAATAAAAAAATAGTCATTTTTTTCAAAAATACCCTTATTGGAATGATTATGATGATCTTTGTGTAGTATCCATAAAAATCCATGCATTAAGTATTTGTGTATGAGCCAAGTAGCTATTTCCATTAATATAAAAACTAGAAATATAAGTAAAATATTCATAGACTTATTTATTAGAATTGAATATGTTTTCTAGAACTTTGTATCTATAATCAAAAATTTCTGTAAGTTTTTTCTTTACAAATAATTTGTGCGCAAAGTATCCAATAAAACCCAAAGGCAGTTCATACTCCACAGTATCCTTCATAAGAACACCTTCTTTGTTAGGAATAAATTCATGATGATGAATCCACAATTTATAAGGCCCATTTTGTTGAAAATCTGTAAAACTATTCTCATCATCTACTTGTGTAATACGAGTGGTCCACCTCAACGGTATTCCAAGAATGGGAGTTACTATATAATCGATAATCATTCCCGGATATATCTTTTTATCACCAAATTCAGTTAAGACATGAAATTTCATATTCTTAGGTGTTATTTTCGATAAATTCAATGGAGAGCAGAAAAATCTCCAAGCCGTATCTATATCACATTTTAATTGCTGTTCTCTATATAGAATGTATTTCATTTTAAAATTATTTCAATATTATCTCTTAAAATAGAGTAGATTGTTTTTCTTTATTTATTTTGATAAATTCTTTATTTTTAGGGTATAATGCATCATAATCTAGAAGTTTGAGAGCATTTTAAAACTCAAGTACTAATTAAAGGAATACAACTAAATTTTATAATTTTAATCATAAGAGAGCTATTTTATATCTTAAATAACTTTTAAAAGCGACTAATGCTTTATGTGAATTTGATATGCGTATTCTAGAATTCAAAATTTCTGATGATGATTTGTTTTTAATTTTATAAAATAGGGACAAGTAATACTTGTAAGCTAAATAAACACCGAATTTAGATGAATTTGGAAGTTTTTGTATACCAATAAGTGCTTGTTTAAATTCAATTTCAATTTCATCTTCAATTTGACTTTTAACTTCATTATCAAATACACCCATATTCATATTTGGAAAGTAAGTTCTACCAAGTAATTGATAATCGTTTTTTAAATCACGTAAGAAGTTTACTTTTTGAAATGCCGAACCCAATTTCATAGCAAAAGGTTTAAGCTCTTCATATTTAGTTTTATTTCCTTCTGTAAAAATCTGTAAACACATTAAACCAACAACCTCGGCTGAACCATATATGTATTGATTATATAAATCTGAATTGTAGTCAACTTTTTGTAAATCCATCTCCATGCTATGTAAAAATTGTTCAATCAAATTATAATCAATATTATATTGATGTACAGTTTGTTGAAAAGATTGTAAAATAGGATTTAATGAAATGTGTTCATTTAAGGCTATTTTAGTTTCATCTTTTAATCTTGAAAGTAACATAGCTTTATCATAATTGTGAAAACTATCAACGATTTCATCTGCTAGTCTTACATATGCGTAAATTGCATATATCGCCGGACGAATAGAAGGTTTTAGGGCTAAAATTCCCAATGAAAAACTAGTACTATACTTCTTAGTTGTGATTTTACTAATCGAGCAAGAAAGTTCATCAAACAAGTGTTTCATACAAATCATTTATTAAAATTATTAATTTGATTAGCTACTATTTTTCCTGATATGATACATGGGGGGACTCCTGGACCAGGAACAGTTAACTGGCCCGTATAAAATAAATTCTTCAACTTTTGATTCTTTAACTTTGGCTTTAATATTGCTGTTTGCCTCAAGGTATTGGCCAAACCATACGCATTTCCTCCATACGCATTGTAGTCAGCAATAAAATCACTAACGCAATAACTTCTTTTATAGACAATTTTTGATGATAAATTTTGTATACCTGTGTGTTGCTCTATTCTAGCTAACATTTTGGACAAATAATTATTTCTAACCTCTTCATTATCTTCAAGACCAATAGCTAGGGGCATTAATAAAAAAATATTTTCTTTGCCTTTGGGGGCTACTGAGTCATCTGTCTTAGAAGGACAGCAACAATAAAAAAGTGGATCTTCAGGCCATTTTTTATCTGTGTAAATACATTCAATATGTGTGTCAAAATCATTTTCAAAAAACAGTGTATGATGTTGTAAAATTGGTAATTTTTGATCAATGCCTAGATAAAATATTAAACATGATGGAGCAAAAGTTTTCTTACTCCAATAATTTTCCGTGTAATTTCTAAAATCTTTGTCTAAAAGACTTTCTGTATGATGGTAGTCGCAAGAAGCAATAACAACATCAAATTCATGTAATTTACCATTGATAAGTAAAGAAGTTACTTTATTATTAATAACATTGATTTTTTCTACTGTTTGATTAAAGTAGAATTTTGTTCCTTGTTTTTCAGCAATTGATTGCATCGCCAAAACTAATTGATAAAAACCACCAATAGGATAATAAGTACCTAATTTATATCCACCATAGTTCATCAAACTATATAAAGCAGGTATATTTTTTGGTGAGGCACCTAAAAATATAACAGGAAATTCCATTAACGCTCTTAATTTTTCATTTTGAAAGTATTTGTGAACATAGGTCCTAAAATTAGTCAGCATATCTAACTTAAAAGCCTGTATGCCAATTTGTAAAGAAGTAAATTCAAGCCAGTTATGACATGGCTTTGTAACAAAGTCTTTCATCGCTATTTCGTATTTGGATTGTGCCACACGCATAAATTTTTCTAAGTTTTTAGCAGCTCCTGGTTCTATCTTATTAAAGATGATTTTAAGTTGTTCAAAACTTTCAGGAACTTGAAGGCAATCATTAGAAAAGATTATTTCGAACTGAGGATTAAGTGATACTAGTTTAAAAAAGTCAGAGGTTTTAAAACCAAAATCACAAAAGAATCCTTCAATAATATCAGGCATCCAATACCAACTCGGGCCCATATCAAAAACAAAACCTTCTGGAGTTGTAAACTGTCGAGCACGTCCTCCCGCTACAGTGTGTTTTTCAAAAACCGAAACATCATTACCAGCTTTAGCAGCGTAAGCAGCAGCGGATAGTCCAGAAAATCCCGAACCAATTATAGCTATTTTTTTCATTAGTTACCTCGATAAGTTGAATATCCATATGGACTTAAAGTAATGGGTACATGGTAGTGTTTATTATCACTAATTTGAAAAACTACTTCAATAAAAGGATAAAAGCTTTCTAAGTTTAACGTTTCGAAATAAGGAGAAGTTTTAAAAATTAATTTATAAATTCCATAATTATTTTGATCACTTAAAGGCAAGAAATTAGTAACCCTGCCATTACTATCTGTTTTAGTTTTGTTTATGGTTTTCCAGTTTGCTTCATTTTCCATCTTTTGTAAAACGACTTCAACATCAGGGGCAGGTTGTCCCAAAGAAATATTTAAAATATGGGTTGATAATTGAAAAGACTTATTTTGAGCAAAGCAAAATTGCCCAAAAATTACCAATACTAGTAATAGAATTTTGTTCATAATATATAAAGTTTGATATAAATAGTAATGTTTAAAAAAGTGATTTATCTTCATTTACTAATGGTATAAAAGTATACAAATATATAATAATAAGTGTAATAGTATATATTTTTTAGAAAAAAAATACTTGATTTATAATAGACTCTAATTTTTCTATTAAAGAAGTTTACATATGTTTAAAAAAAATATTAAAAATATCAGACAGGATATTAATTCTTAATAACAGAGTGGTATAGTAGCTATTTAAAATGATTAACAATACAATGATTAGATAAAAAAAACGATTTATTTAATTGAAAATAAACGTACAAAATGGTAATATAGTTCTCTGACTTTATGATTTTATATTGTTTAAAACTTTACTTGTTTTTACATGTATTTTATGCTATTTAGTTTAGAACATATATTATTATTTTGCTTATATATATTTATATAGTTTGGGGAAATAAACATACATATATTATAGGATTTAGTAGTGAAATTCGATTATTTTACATCATATAAAAACTTTTTACAGAAGATTGTTTACTTTAAATTATAGAGGGATATCTTTTAAATATCCTTATCCATATACTCTTCTAACCCCTGTTTTAATTTATCCAAATAACAAGTCCTTGATTTAGCCCTTGTTTTCATCCGATGAAAAGCATGATGAATATCTCCTAAAGGGATCTGAAACAGTTCTTGAAAAACAATAGCTATTTTCCTGATTTCTATTCTTCTATGCCCGATGGAACCAGTTACATAAAGCGCATAAATCAGCTCAATAAGCGCATTTTGAGATTCAGACCAATGTAGAGTTTGGGACTTTACTTTATTTGATTTGCTAGAATACACCTCTTGTTGTTCTAGTAAATATAATTGATCTTTTAGATAACTGTAGAACATATTATCAGCTATTATTTTAGCTACCTTGATATCATAATAGGTAGAGAATTCCATATCGATTTTAAAAGCCACACTGCTTAAACCTTCTTTTAGATCAATGTTTCCTCTACTAAAATAAAGATGATCTTTGTCTGTGCGATTGTTTATGTAGTATTTATAAAAACTGGATTTTCTAATGTACTTTTTGCTTTGATTTTTAAGCTGAGTAAGTTTTTTAGAAAAGAACTTTTTCTCCAGGTGCATTTGTCTGTTAAGACTTGACTCTAAACGGTAGATTTTATTGTAATAGATCAGTTTACCAAGAATAGTGGGTTTCAACACTTTAAAAAAATAGATTTCTTCTTCAAGGGTTAAGGTTGAATTAAGCAGATATGCGCTTAACTGATATAAAATAAGCTGAAGGTTATTTATAATTTGTATGATGCCCTGCGAGTGTAAAAGAAGATTTAAAGATTCTTCCTGATTTTGAATGCTTGTAAGTAGGCTATTAAAGTAAGTTTGGTGCTTCATAACACTTGTATTTTGGTTTGGTTATTATTTTGCACGATTTTCAGAAATGGAAGTGAAACAAGGTATAGGGGAAAGTACGTATTAGTCAATACGTATTATTACGTTTTAATACTGCGGAAATTACGTATTGCGAATTTTATTATTAATTCAGAGATTTATTTCATAATTTTAACATGTAGTATTATGAGTATCAGCAGTCAAAGTGGAAAGGTAATTACCTTAGAACAAGCAATAGAGTATACGCATACCTATCAAAGTGAGCACCCAGAAAAGACTAAATCCTTTTTTGTGGGACTAGATAAATTAAATCTGATATTATCACAAAATGATTGTATTGGTCTTCGAATTTATTTAGGCGAGGATCCAGATAACTCACAAGCCAATATGGTTTTAGTGGGAGTGGATAGTAATCAAGAAGACTTAACTAGGGGAACTCTTTTAGAGGAACTTGTTCCATGTCCTAGAATCTGTCCTAAAAGAAGTGAATTAATAAAAACAAAGTGATTTATCAAGTTCTAGTTTATATCGCCCTTATCCTTGGATTTATACCTTTAATCCTAGCGTCACTCTGTAAAGACAGAGTTTTTACAAAACAATATTGGGGGTATATCCCATTAATTGGACTTATGGCTTTGGCAAGTGGCTATGAACTTATTTGTAGTTATTTTCTAAAGATTAATAGCGATTATTGGTTTCAAATCTATACACTGTTTGAGTTTTTAGTGATCTTTTACTTTTTTAAATTCATATTTAATCAAAGACTTAGTAGGTATTTAGTTGTCTATCTAAGTCTTTTTTTATTGGTGTATTTATATACTTTTTGGTTTGTATTTCCTTTTGATGTATTAAAAAGTAAAGCAATTGGAAAGGTAGGGGTAAGTGTGTTGGTCTTTGCTGGAACTTTTTATTGGCTAGGCCAATTGTTTAGCCGGCGTAGTGTTGTAAGGCTCTATAATACCCCTGCATTTTATTTTATTGTTGGGCTATTTATGTATTACCTCAATACAATTTTCTTTTTTGTTTTAGTGCCACACGTTTATAGTTTGAATCTGTATTTATATGACTATTGGATTGTAAATGTGATCGCTACTTTGTTTTTTCGAATAATGATAATTCTAGGAGTATGGAAAATGATTTAACCTTGATGTTTTGGCTTGGTACTGCTATGACACTTTGCCTTTTTAGTTTAGTACTAGTTTTGATCTATATTTATCAAAAAGGAATGATACGTCAATTAGAACAGCAGCAAAACGTAAGAATTCAGATTGAGCATCATCAGATGCGAGCTTTGTCTCAAGAGATACACGATGGAATCTGTAGTGATCTAGCAGCTGTATTAAAATACATGGAACACCTAGACAATAAAAAGGACAAAAATAAAGAGGAGTATTTAATCACTTCTTTAAAAGAAGCAGTTCAAAGTAGCTATCAAAATGCCCTTAATCTATGTTATAATCTATATCCTTCCGATATAGAAGAGTATCGAATTGTTGATATAATAAAACAATATGTTAGCAGAATTCAGAAAGTTGGTTTGATTCAAATTGATTTCACCACCAATAGACAGACGTTTGTTTTATCCAATACCCAAAAGATTGAACTCTATCGAAGTCTGCAGGAAATTGTCCAGAACATCTTAAAACACAGCAATGCTACTAAGGTAACAATCGGTGCGTATTGGAATATGAATCACTTGTTTTTAAAGATAAAAGACGATGGGATTGCCTATGACTTTATGGCTTTGAGTAAGGAGAAAAAGGGGATAGGACTTGTAAATATTTTAACTCGAACAAAACACATAAAGGCAATGTTTACTCACAAGAGTAAACAAGGGAATAATGATATAAGTATTAAAATAGACAGATTATGAGTATTCGCATAGCCATAGCTGATGATCATGTAATGTATAGGGGAGGTTTTGCCTTATCACTGGATGCTATAAAAAATGTAGAACTGGTTGTGAGCGTATCTAACGGGCAGGAGCTTTTAGAGCATTTAAAAACACAAGAAGTGGATGTTGTTTTTTTGGATATCAGTATGCCTGTAATGGATGGGTTTACAACGGCAAAAGAACTTAATTTACAATACCCACACATAAAGATTATCATTTTAAGTAGTTACACTAATATTGGGCATATCAAGCGTATGATTGCTCGTAATGTATCGGGATACGTTTCTAAGGTAGCCAATACATCCACTATAAAAAAAGCAATAAAAGTGGTGTGCAAAAAAGGCTATTATTACGATAAAGAAATATATCATAAGATCCAAGAAAACTTAAGTAACATCAGTCAAGGTATTACATATTTTACTGAAAGAGAGCTGAGTATTATAAAGCTTTTTGCCTTACAATATAGCGCAAAACAAATTGCAGATACTTTGTGTTGTAGTACAAGAACAGTAGAGAAACACAAAGAAGCATTACTTGAAAAAACGAAAAGTTTTAGCTTTATAGGTGTTCTTATGTATGCCTTATCTAATGGATATCTTCTACTAGAAGAAATTGAATAATTTTATAGTAAAAATACGTATTGATTTGAATTATAGTGAATTGTAGTTTTGATTATCCCAAAATTCAATCACCATGAAAGCCAAATACGTCCTTATAATATCCTACTTCTATATTTTACTTTTTGTATATGCAGCCATAAGTAAGCTCATTACCTTTGAAGCCTTCCAGGTTCAACTAACACAGTCCCCACTGCTTAGCGCTTACGCAAATATCATTGCTTATTTAGTGCTAGGAGCCGAACTATTATTTGCTTTACTGCTTTGTACTAAAACAACAAGACTCCTAGGGCTTTATCTTAGTTATGGGCTTATGGTTGCATTTACTCTCTATATTTATTTGATATTAAACTACAGCGATTTCATCCCTTGTTCTTGTGGGGGAATACTTGAAAAAATGGGATGGACTGAGCATTTGTGGTTTAATATCATTGTAAGTCTACTGGCTTTAGTTGCTTTATTTTTTCATGATCAGAAAAGAAAACGATTTTATCTTGTATCAATCCTCACAACAATTATAAGTAGTTTAGTTGTTATCCTGCTTTTTTTATCTTCTGAACATATTATAAAAAAAGAGAATCCTTTTATTAGAAGGTATTTGCCGCATGGCGTGGTAGAAGATGATACCCTAGATTTAAGCGTAAATACTTTTTATTTCTCAGGCTATAATAAAAACAAAGTTTATTTAGGTAATAGTGTATCTCCCCTTATTTTTATAAGTGTTGATTCACTTCTAAATAGAGAAGATTTCACCATTCAAATTGACTCTACACAATTTGGATATCGATATTTACGATTAAAGACTGATTATCCCAATTTCTATTTAGCAGATGGTTCAATTCCAATTGTCTATAAAGGGATGCTTAATTCCAATGAAAAGACCAAGACTACAGAAATATTCAGTTTTGGAGAAGCCTATTTTACCGATTATATCCCTTTAGATTCAACTTCTATTGCCATTAAAAGTCAAAGTAGTGAAGACTACAATAATATTTTAGGACTAATTAATACGAAGACTACTCCAAGAGTCTCTTTAAATTCAACTCTGCTAGAGAGTGATTCTGATGGAGTATTTGATAGTGACGGTATTTTCAGCTTTAGTAAAGAACACAAAACGTTGCTCTATACATATTTCTACAAGAATAAATACATTTTGATTAGTGAAACTTTGGATTTAATTAGTCAACGGCACACTATAGATACAACTAAAGCTGTAACTATAACTTCTTCTAAACTAAGTACAGGAGAAAACAAAATGACAACACCTATAAGCGCTATAAACAAAAAAGTAGTGGTTAAAAACAATCTCTTGTTTATTGTATCAAATTCTCTCGGACAAAACGAGTCCAAAGCTATCTGGAAACAAGCTAGTATTGTTGATATCTACGACTTTAAAAAAGACAATTATGTAGCTAGCTTTTATATCTATCACCTAGGGGATAGCAAGCTTACTGATTTAATTGTCACAGACCATTATCTCTATGGTTTATTTGATCAAAAGCTTGTCCGTTATCGAATGGCCAAATCACTAACAGATAAGTTTGAGTAAAGTTTGGCTTCACTTTAAAAAATAAGCTATCAACCAATAAATTTTATCAAGATGAAAAAGTTTTTTAAAACAGCAGCAATGCCAATTGCAGTATTTGTAATGGCTATTGGAGCAGCATTTGCAACAAATGCAATGAAAAGCACATTTGCAGCAGAACAGGGATATCAACAACTAGATAATGTAGGTATTGAATGCATACAAAGGGCGAGTTGTGATACTGATGGAACAGTAACATGTACATGGAAAGTAGGATCTGTAACTCATAATTTATATGGAATGCAGTTTGATTCTAAATTAGGTAGAACAGCATGTACAAAACCTCTTTATATTAAACCATAAAAAAAAGACGCCCTTATCATGGGGCGTCTTCTATTTAGTTAATCATTCTGTTCTCTTCAAAGGTAGTATTATATTTTACCCAGTATGTGTCTGGTGTATTCTCGCCCTTTAGGAAATAATCAAACCAGTTGAATAGTCTCTTGGTTATATCGATTTGATTTTCCTGTTTTGAGAGGCCATGTCCTTCTTCTTTATAGAATAAGGCTACATGCGGAATATTATAGCGTAACATCGCAATAAAAAATTCTCTTTGTTGTTCCCAATGAATATTTTCATCTTTTTTACCTGTAAAAGTTAGTATTGGAGCTTTAATTTGATCAGCAAATAGAATAGGAGAATTTAAAAGATACTGTTCTTTATCTTCACTAAATGTTTTAGGCATTTTGTATTGACCATTTTCAAATTGAAAGAAAAATGGAGATGTGAAATTTTCATTATAAGAAAAATAAGATCGTATAATATCGGAATTTCCTGCACCACTTACAGCAGCTTTAAATAGATTTGTTTGAGTCATAATAAAGTTCGTTTGGTATCCTCCATGGGAGAATCCGAATAATCCTAGATTCTCTTCATCAATTGCTGTTTCTTCTTTTAAAACTGATCTTAAACTTTCTTCTACACAATGAAGTGCCGATAACCCAGTGCCTTGATGTGTGTCTAATATATCTGGATAAAAGATAAAATAGTTCTTATTTTGCAAAAGGGTTAAATTGAAACCATCTTCATTGAAATAGCTAGGATAAGAGAACCTGTTAGCTAAATAGTTTTGTATTTCATAGATATGAGTTATCATTGGATACTTTTTATAAGGATCGAAATCTTTTGGATAAAACAATACACCTTTTAAATTATTGCCATATTGGTCTTTGTAAAAAACTATTTTTTGTTTTTTCCAAGCATAAAGTGATTTGGACATAGTATTCTCTAACAGAAGGTTAGTTCTATTATTTTGATAAACATAAACCGTTTTAGGCTTATTAAAGTTCTCTAAAGAATAGGTAATTGTTTTAAAATTTTCACTGTATTTAATGTCCGAGATATAGTCTTTGGTGTTTTTAACGATGGTTTTTTCCTGGCCATTCTCAATTAATATAAGTGACTGAGTATTGTTTTTTATGTTTGATATTTTAATTAGTAAGGTATTGTTGTTATTTAGAACAGACTGAAAATGTAATTCTGTTTTTGTATTAAATAAGCTTTTATCAAGAGAAGTGTTAAGAATTTCATAGCGCGAATCAAGATTGTTACTCTTGATAATCATCTTGAATTCTTTATTTTTTGTATCATATTGCATTAAGTTAAAATCAGAAACAAAATAAAAGAATCTTTCATTGTCAGACCAAGCTCTGAGCCTTGATACTTTTAAGCCATTGTAATTGTGTTTAGTTTTAAATGTGCTTTCAACTATTCGATTTAATATGTTATAAAAATACACAGTATCATCTTTTATGTATATAAAATAGTTTCCTCTAGGTGACAAGCTTGTTGTATTAAAGGGAGATTCTTGTTGCTTAACAATATTCGTTAATTTATTATGTTTAATATCGTAAAGATTGATGTCTCTAGGTCTTGAAGACCATTGATAAGAATAATTGTAGTATTGATTGGAATCATAGACAAGTAGTGTGTTGTCGTTTATTGGAACCGACTCGTGATTATCTAGAGCTTCAGGTTGATAAACTTTCTGTTGAGCATAATCAAAAATAATATGGCCATCGGTCTTGTTTGTTTCACTAGTTGAGTTAGCTAATATATTTCTTAAGAAACGATCTTTTGTGCTCCAAATTTCCATTGCTTTTGTATTATAAGGCTTACGTCCTAACGAATAAAATTGTGTTATTTTAAAACTGTTATTACTTATAGATTCTAAATCGTTATAATGAACTTGGTCATTTAAAGTACATTTTTCACTACTATTAGTCTTGTAGTTATAGAAAGTGAGATAAGGGTATTTATCATCGCTAATTGAAATTGGTAATAAAAATACAATAGTATGTTTTTTACTCCATTTGGCTTGTTTAATCGGATGAGTGATATCTTTGTTTAGTGTTTTTTTAAAATTAATTAAATCAATAATTTCAACTCCTTTTTCAAGATCTTTGTATTGAATTAAGAGTTTCTGTTTGTCATCACTGATATTCGTAAAGTTAATTAATGAATTGGGACTACTCCATATTTCTTGAATCTTATTAGGTAGCACTTTAATTAATTTATAAGTATTAGTGTTAGTTTCTAAGTAGAAAACAAGTCCCAAATCTGGCATTAATATTGGATTAGCTACATTAGAGATAATATGTGTTTTAAAGGTTGTCCCATCTAATATTTCAAGTTCTTCTTTTTCTATATTATAGCTAGAGAACGAATTGTCTTTAAACTGTTCATAGAGAAGATTTGTTTGTTTGCTAAGTACTAGTTTTCCATTATTAAATATAAAAACACTATCTCTTTTAGCTTCAAATTTATAGTATTTATATACAACAGATATTTTACCATTTTTAGAGATCACACTATTACTAAGTTCATTATATTCTTGACTATTATTAATAGTCTGTGCAGAAACTTGTAAGACACCAAAAAAAAAGTAAAGTATCGTATACAAGAGAGCTTTTATCTTAATATTCATTTTGAGGGTTTAGGTTAGGATTAATAAGTAGTTCTTTCTCAGGGTAGGGAAGTAGAGCGTGTTTGTCTTGCCAGTTGGGTTTTGATTCTTTTAAAAAAGAGAGTTTGTCATTTCTTTTTAGATCAAAAAAACGTCTCGCATGTTCTAGAAAAAACTCTTTTCTACTCTCTTCCAACAATGCCAATAGAGTTTCTTCTCTGCTTAATGTATCTGGTAGGGGATCTAAACCAGATCTAAGTCTAATTTTGTTGATATAGTAAATAGCTTCTTTTTCTTTATTCTGATAAATAAGGGCCTCTGATAATATAAAGTAAGCTTCCTCTATTCTAAATAGAATTGAACATTCATCTGTATTATCTAAAGCGTTTTTATATTTATAATTGTAGCTAGAATTTGTGGAAGAAAATTCATTAGTCCAATTTGTTTTTCTGAGATCATTATCTTGGAAAGAGTTTAGTAAGACAGGATTCAGTCTATAGGGCCAATCACTAACAAGCATTGTATAATTACTCGCTTCATAAGTAGCTGCTGTAGGATTATTATTACTTAACTGCCATAAGGTGCTTTTCGCTGTATTTTTAAATACTTGTGATAAATCAGTTTCCAGGCTATATAAGGGATTATCTATTACAAGTTTTATATACATCTCTGTTTTATCATAGTTTTTTTGAAGTAAATAGTTTTTAGCTAAAATGAGTTCAGCCACAGCTTTATTGACATAGTACTTATTAGAAGATCTATCATTATATGAAAGAGATTCTAAAGCAATTAGTAGGTCGTGTTCTATCTTGGCTAAAATCTCTAAATGCGATGTTTTTTTAATAGTGGTATTTACTTTATAATCTGTAGAGATAGTATAGGGAATATCTCCAAAGAGTTGTGTTAGTGTTTGATAATACATGGCTCTTAAAACATAAGACTCTGCTATAAACGATGCTTTATCTTTATCAGTAATTCCTGTAGACTTTGTTACTCCGTTAATAAAGGAGTTGATTGTATAAATATGTGAATAAGAAGTATTCCAGAATTTTTCAATTATACCTCGAGTAGGATCAATCATATTATTGAAAAGTAATGCACTATCTTCGGTTGGAGCTATTGAAATAGGTTCTAACTCGTCTGCATACAAGCCCAATTGAGTACCAATTCCTTGACTATTTCCACTGTAAGTAGAGGATTCTCGAAGATTTATATAAAGATTAGTTAAGGCTGAAGTAGCACTACGTCTATCTTTAAATACACCTTCTGTATTTATTTGATCTGTAGGTAGATCTATGTCAATCATTTTCTCACAAGATTGAAGTGTTAGTATGCTTATTAGAAATAAGCTTGTATATATCCAATTTTTCATAACTATTTTATTTAAAGGGTTAATTGTATACCAAAGGCATATGTTTTTAAAGGCGGTAGGTAGCCAAAAGCTGTAAATTCTGGATCTAAACCGTAGTAATTTGTGATTGTCCAAAGATTTTGACCTTGAAAATAAAGTCGTAAAGATTCAATTTTGGGTAACTTTAATTGATAAGATAATGAGAGATTTTTGAGTCTTATATAAGAAGCATCGCCAATAATCATATTGCTACTAGTATAAGTTGTAATTTGATTTATTATTGCTTGATCCATTCCTGTTGTAAAGTATCCATAGCTACTATTTGTATTAACAGGTGACCAACTATTGAGTACTTCAATAGGTTGATTAGCAAGAGTTCCTGGAGTGCTTAGATTAAAATTATGATTATAATTTGTCTGCTTTACAAACTGAAATAAGAAGTCAAGACTAAAGTTTTTATAGTTTAGTGTATTTTGTAAACCACCGTGATAATCTACTTTAATTTCCTTTACATTTTGTCTATCATCAATTGCTGTGATTTTTCCATCTTTATTGTAATCCGTAAATGTATAGTGTCCAGTTAAAGGATCTATTCCTTCAAAATTGTATAATCTAAGAACGCTAGTACTTTTGCCTACAATAAACTGATTTGCATAAGTCGAGCTTTCTAGATGGGGAAAAGAAAGCAAAGTGTTTTTAGGAAAAGAAATATTAAAACTAGTTATCCAGGTAAAATCTTTTGTTTTAATATTTTCAACGTTTAAACTAAACTCCCAGCCTTTATTTTCAACCTTTGCAGGAAGATTGTCTTGAATTGAAGAGAACCCTGTAGTACCAGGTAATGGAATTCCAACAAGTTGATTGGATGATGTATTTCTATACCAGGCAAGCTCAAATTGTAATCTATCATTAAACAAAACAATCTCAAGAGCCGTTTCTAGTTTTTTAGTTTTTTCCCAACTAAAATCAGGGTTATATAACCTTGAAGGTTTAAGCCCTGTAAGGTCATCATATTTGTTAGGCTCTAGAGTATAAGTATCTAAATATTGATAATCTCCTATATTATCATTACCAGAAGTTCCATAACTTGCTCGTAGTTTACCAAAACTTAGCCATGAGGAATCAATGAGTAAATTTTCTTTCGAAAATATCCATGCAGCACCAATGGCTCCAAAATTCCCGAATTTATTGTTATCTCCAAAACGAGAAGAACCATCACGTCGTGCTGTAATATTCAATAAATATTTACTATCATAGTTGAAATTAATCCTTCCAAAAACAGCAACATATTTATATTGAAGTTGGGCCGATTGAGCTACTCCTTTTGTTTTAGCAGCGGCTATATTTGATATAAAATCATTGGTTTGAAAACCATATCCTGTTAAGTGTAAAGCGTTAGTGCTATTTTCTTGATATGTCATCCCAACAAGTGTATTTATAGCCAATTTATCCTTGTTGAATAGGTAATTAATCTGGGGTTCTAGTATATAAGATTTATTATCTCTTAAAGTATTTTCAGATTTAGATTGTTCTGATGTATAGTTTCTAATAGGATTGTGGATTGTGTGAGGCGTAAGTTTTTTCTCTTCTATATTAGATCTATTATAACCGGCATTTAATTTTAAAAATGTGTTTTTAAATAGTTCATAATTTAAATCAATATTTAGAACAAGATTACTATTATCATTTTTATAGGTCTCCTGCATTGAAGATATTGGATTTGTTTCTCCATCAAACCCCCAATTTAGGCTTCCATCAGGATTATACAAACTAGGTGCGTTAGGGGATAAGGCTAGAGCATTTGTAGTTAGGTCAGTTGCTATAAGATTATTGCTTTGTAAAGAATAATTAGTGGAGCTATTAAGACTAAACCGTCTATCTTTACTACTATGATTTACATTAAATAGAAAAGTATTTCTTTTAAATCCTTTATCTGTAGGAAATACAGTTGTTTGGGTTGCTTGGCTTACAGAACTAGAAAAGTAAGTTGTTTTGCTTCCTCCGCTTATTCCTAATTGTATATTTTGACTAAGAGCAGTTTTTCCAATAAGTTCTTTTTGCCAATCAGTATAACGATTTCTATCCCACGTACCATTCATATCTAGAGCATCAGCTGGATAAGAGGTAAGTCCATCATTTTTAAACGCCTCATCTCTCATTTTGTTAAACTGCTCGGTATTTAAAAGTTTCATCTTATTTGCAACTTTGCTAAACGACGTAGAAGAGGAGAGGGTAAAAGAAAGTTGATCTGATTTGTTTTTCTTTGTTGTTATAAGAACTACTCCATTTGCTCCACGAGAACCATAGATAGCTGTAGCATCTGCATCTTTGAGGATCTCTATACTTTCAATATCAGATGGATTTATAGCATTTAAGATATTAGTATCACTCATGGGAAGTATAGAAACTGATAAAGAGGAATTAACTAAGTTTGAATTAGGAATAACAACCCCATCTATAACATAAAGAGGTGCATTACCATTGATCGTGTTATTTTGATATCGGCGCAGACTATTTCGACCACGAATCTGTATATCAAATCCTCCGCCAGCAACCCCAGTGTTTTGAGTAATACTAACACCGGCCATTCTACCTTGAATTGCTTGAAGTGGATTCAAAACTGGCTGAAACTCGATATCCTTTGCAGTCACTCTTGCAATACTTCCAGTTCGTTCTCGGTCTTTTACTGTGTAGTAACCAGCGTTAACTACAATTTCGTCAAGTGTTGTAGTATCCTCAAGTAGCTCAATATTTAAAACGGCTCCCATACTACTTGAGTACACCATGGATCGCTCTTTATAACCGAGTATTGAAAAGGTAATCCGATCTCCAACAGCTATATCGATTGAATATTTTCCATCAAGATCAGTGGCTACAGTTTTGTTACCAACCGATACAATCACTCCACCAAGAACACCTTGAGCGTCTTTTACGGTTCCTGAGAGTTTTATAATTCCTTTTTGCTGCTTATCTTGCAATAGGTAAGAAGCATTAAAAAACAAATGATTATCATTTGATACGGCATAAGTTGGATAGATAATTAAAAGGCTAACAAGCATAGCTATCCTATAACCACAAGTGGTCAAAATTTGAGTTTTCATAATTTTATAATTGATTTTGATACAACAAGCCTTTAAATCATCAAGATTCATATTGCCGTAGTACTTTGATCGGCCAGTTGCACCAAAAGGTTAGTTAATGGGTAATTTGTAATAGATAATAAAAAACTATCTCCTTCACTCTAAGCACGTCTCCCAAAATGCAAAAGAGCAAGGAGATAGCCATGGACTTTTAGCATGGCTCAAAACTCCCTTTAAGCCACACAATGTTTGTGAGTTTTTGTGCTTACTACAGGTGGACGTCTACATTATAACCAACCTAGATACACCAAGATAGTAAGCGGTTTTTTCCATAATAAAATAGTTTTAAGTGTGATTAATAATTAATAATAGAACAGTAGGAAAGTCTTATTTCATAGCATTTTTCCCTTACTAACTAATTAATATTGCCTTATAACCGAATGGATGAACGAATTATATAGATGTGAATTAAAAGGCAATAGATATCCTGTACGCATCCAAAAACTGTTTTTGGACCTAGCGTAAAAAGTGTATTATGCTAACTAAATAGATAATAGGGTAGCCATCCAACATTGACAAGTCATGCTAGATACAACTACAACAATGTGATTTAGTTAAACTAAAAATTAATCATAGGCTAAATGTGAGTTTAGTTACTAATTTGTTGTTTTAATAAAATGTAATAATTGATAAATTCTCGAATAGAACATTCGATAAGTCCATTAAGGATAGATAAGGTATTGCAAGCATTCATAAAATAACGAACACTAAACAAATCTACCTTTGTTTTAATACCTCTATATACCAAATTGGGAGACGGTATAGTTTAGAAGTCTGTAGTATGTTTAATATAAAGCGAAACTTAAGAATTTCAATAAAGTGAGAAGTAAATGACAAGCCTATATAAAATAAGTTGGCATGGGTACTCACATTATCCAAATCGAGGTACTGGCATACCGTGCAACGAATAAGTGAGCCCATGCCTAGGTCATGGGCTAAGTTACTTATTTTCTCGTTGCTAAATTGAAAAGTGCCAGTTTTCGATAAGAGAAATAAATAAGCTTTAGCTTATATAATAAAAATGTGTCATTAAGACTTAAACCAAATAAAAAGGTTTATATAAAAACAAATATACAAAAAAATAGTTTTGTTACAAGAACTTGTAACATTTGTGAAGTAATTAATTACGCAATTTGTAGAAAAAGCAGTAATTAATATGGAAAAAGAACTAATTTTAAAAAAATTTGGTGAGCATATAAAGGAACTAAGAGAAAGTGCAGGTCTAAGTCAAGATGATGTTGTTCTTAACGGCTATAAGATTACTAAAGGAACGGTTAGTGATATAGAAAATGGTAAAAGAAATTGTTCTTTAACAACTTTGCTAGATTTAGCAAAAGGTTTAAATATGTCCCCAAAAGAATTATTAGATATTAAATTTTAAAAATATATAAGATGCATCACAAGTGCCATATCTGATAGAAAGCAGCAACATTGTTCCAATAGCTATTTTAATTCTAGTA
Organism: Myroides sp. 1354; assembly: GCF_030324495.1. Lineage (GTDB taxonomy): Bacteria > Bacteroidota > Bacteroidia > Flavobacteriales > Flavobacteriaceae > Flavobacterium. Next base: position 34,905 of record NZ_JACAGN010000009.1, read on the forward strand.
GTAATGAAAATATTTTCTAACCTCTTAAATAAAAAAATTATGCTTATGGGACAAAACATGAAACAATTTAGTTTAAATATGATTAATAATTTAGTTAATACATTTTGGGCTATTGGAACATCTGTTGCTGCGACAGGTGTGGAATTTAGACAATTTAAGTGTTTGCATAATACTCTTAAGTAAGTTAAAAAAGAAATCTTCTTTTTTTAATTTTTATTATTAACCCATTGGCAAAGCTTGGCAGATTTATTCTGCCAAGCTTTGTTCTTTTGTAATGTTAGCTAACAAATTTAATTAAACTATTAAATTCTAACATTATGAATATAGATCGCACAGAATTCCTTTTATGGATGGAGCGTATTATGACACGCTTCGATCATTTGTCAGAACATATAAAAGATCTCCCTATAAAAACTCAAACCATAGATGGAGAAGAGCTTTTAGATAGTCAAGATGTAATGGCACTTTTTAAAATAAGTCCACGTTCCTTACAACGTTACCGCTCAGACGGTAAACTCCCATACTATACAATTAGTGGTAAACTCTACTACAAACGCTCAGATGTCAATCAGTTTATCAGAGAATGTTTTAAACATCCTGTACGCAAGAAGTAAATAGCAGCTAAAAGCCAAGAGTGACCTTTAAAGCATACTATTTACTGAGCAGGCTCTCTTGGCTTTAGTTTTAAGTTTTTAATCATTTAAAACTAGGTATTATGAGTACAGAAACCACACAAAGACAAGTAGAGCACGACGTGCTTCTTGTCAATGATAAAACACAGAATAAGATTCAAGTAGTAAAGGGATTAGATAAAGATGGAAAACTTGAAACAGTACCACCAACTAAAAAGAATCAAAATCAATTTTTAAAAGTTGATCGTAACGGAGATTTCTTTTCCAACTTCTTTTCTAATTTTTTCAGCCAGCTTGAAAATCCAACACAGTTTACTTTCTTTAGAGTTCCGGAGCTTTTGACCATTAAGATGGCTAATCAAATGCAAAAAGAACTGAATCAATCAGGACCAACTCATGAACTGTTTTTAAAACATCAAATAACTGAAGTAGGTAATGAGCTAAAGAAAGAGAACAAAGTAGCTGAACCTACAAAGGAGCAGGAGCAGTATAGTTCTAACAAGTTTGATATTAAAGACATTGATTGGGATTCACTTTCAAGACTTGGACTATCAAAAGAAAAGCTTCAAGAAATGGATTTGTTAGAACCACTCTTGCAAGGTTATAAAACCAAGGATTTAGTAGCTGTAAATTTAGATTTGGGCTCAGCTGTGTTTTCTTTAGATGCAAGATTATCACTACAAAAAAACGAAGAGGGTAAGGTTGTAATGGCACTGGAAGGAGTAAAGAAATATCCCAATTTAAATGTACCGCTCTATGGGCATGAGTTTTCAAAGCAGGATAAACACAACCTTTTAAAAACGGGTAATATGGGTAGGGTAGTGGATCTTGTCCATCCAACAACTAAGGAGAAGATTCCATCGGTTGTGAGCGTAGATAGACTTACCAATAACCTTGTAGTGACAAGAGTTGAGAAGATGCAACTGCCACACGAAGTAAAAGGAATTGTACTTAGTGAACAGCAGCTACAAACTTTAAAAGAGGGTAAACCACTACTTGTAGAGGGAATGACTTCAGCTAAAGGAAATTTATTTAATGCCGAGATTCAGTTTAACGCAGCTAAAGGTCATATTGAGTTTTTGTTTGACAATACCAATAAGCAGAGTAAGAATAACTCGCAAAACCAATCCCAACTATCAGATGATTTAAAAAGTTTTAGAGGAAAAGAACTTACTGAAAAACAGCAAGGTGATTTATTGGAAGGCAAGGCTGTTTATGTCAAAGATCTTTTAGATAAAAGAGGGAATACGTATCAAGGCTATGTGACGTATAACAAAGAAACCAAGCTAGCTGATTTCTCTTTCCAAAACCCGAACAAAGAACAGCAGTCAAAGGCGCAATCACAATCAGAAAAACAAACGGACGAGCCTAAAAAAACAAAAGGACGTAAAATGTAAAGCTATAGACTATGATTGTAATTCTTGCAGAAAAACCAAGTGTAGCTAGGGAGATAGCTCTACTTGTTGGAGCCAAAACAAAAAAGGATGGCTTTATTGAAGGAAATGGCTACTGTATTACTTGGGCAATTGGTCACTTAGTATCATTGGCTATGCCAGAGGATTATGGATTTCAAGGTTTTAAAAGAGAAGCTTTACCAATATTACCAAGGTCTTATTTGTTAGTACCAAGAAAGGTCAAAAAAGAAAACAAATACACTTCTGATCCAGGAGCTTTAAAACAACTTAAGGTCATTGATAAACTCTTTAAAACATGTGCTGAGATAATTGTAGCCACTGATGCAGGTAGGGAAGGAGAGCTTATCTTTCGATATATCTACCAGTATTTAAACTGTGATAAACCATTTAAAAGGTTGTGGATAAGTTCACTTACTGAAAAAGCAATTAAAGATGGACTTCAAAACCTTAAAGATGGAAGCGCTTTTGATGGACTTTTTAGAGCAGGTCACAGTAGAAGTAGAGCGGATTGGCTTGTTGGTGTAAACGCTTCACAGGCGTTAACTGTATCAATGAATGATTCGGTGTATTCACTAGGTAGAGTACAAACTCCAACGCTGAGTCTTATTTGTAAACGGTATTTAGAGAACACGTCTTTTAAAAAGAAACTCTATTATCAAATTGAGCTTGTCCATCAAAAAGAAGGTATATTATTTAAATCGCTCTCAACTGATAAATGGGAAGATAAACAAAAAGCAGAACAAGCTTTAAAACTCATTGACAAACAAAGTGAGGTTAAAATACAAAAAGTAGAAACCAAAACAATAAGAGAAGAGTCCCCACTTCTTTTTGATTTAACCTCACTTCAAAAAAGAGCCAATGAGCTGTTTGGGTTCTCAGCAGAAGAGACACTTAGTATTACTCAAAGCTTGTATGAAAAGAAGTTTATCACCTATCCAAGAACTTCAAGTAAGTACATTCCAGAGGATTTATGGGCAGAGGTGCCTAACTTATTGAAGGTACTTTCAGATGATAACAGGTATAGTAATTTTCTTTTAAAAGTAAAGATGACAAGGCTTAATAAGAAGATAGTAAATGATGTAAAGGTTACAGATCATCATGGACTATTAACCACAGACAGACTTCCTTCAGCTATTAACGCTAAAGAAGAGAGTATTTATCATTTGATTGCTCAAAGAGTATGGGAAAGTGTATTTGAATCTTGTGTAAAAAAGCAAACAGAGGTAACCTTAAATGTTTTGGATTATGAGTTTAGTTTTAAGTCTTCTTCAATAATAGAGCTTGGGTGGAGAGAGGTAAGAAAGGAGTTATCTTCTACTGATGAGATAATAATTGATTTACCAGAGTTAAAACAAGGCGAGAATCTAAAAATTAAAGAATCAATTGCTCTTGAAAAATCAACAAGACCTAAAGCTTTATATACAGAAAGCACACTGCTTTCTGCTATGGAAAACGCTTCTAAAGAAGTAGAGGATAAGTCACTTCAAAACGTTATTAAAGACATGGGAATTGGAACTGCAGCTACAAGAGCTTCTATTATTGAAACGCTTTTAAAAAGGGGTTATATCACAAGAAAAGCCAAGTCGCTTGTTCCAACAGAGAAAGGACTCAAAGTATATGAAATAGTTAAGGATAAACTTATCTCCGATGTACTTCTAACAGCTAAATGGGAATCTGCTTTTAAAGATATTGAAGAGAATAAAATCGATATGGAAGATTTTCATAGGCAGATTGAAGATTACACTTCGGAGATAACAGCAGAGCTTTTAGCTATTAAACCAGTCACTGAAACAGATCATCTATCTTGTCCCAAGTGTAAACAGCATACACTTCAATTAAGAGAAAAAGTAGTGAAATGTTTAGAACCTGATTGCAACTGGATATTGTTTATAGAGGTCTGTGGAATTAAACTATTCCTTGATGATATCACTGACCTAGTACAACAAGGCAAAACCAAACTCTTAAAAGGATTGACAAGTAAAGTAGGGAAGAAGTTTGATGCTTATCTTGTTTTGAAAGAAGATTGTACCACAGGGTTTGAATTTAAGTAAGATTGAAAAAAGGAAGCTATATTATGGCTTCCTTTTTTTAGTTATTTTTTGTGTTTTTAGCGTATCGCTTTTCATGTGTAACACTTTGAGACTTTCTTTGTTATTTAAAAATAGAACACATGCTTTTTTTTTGTTTTTAGAGGAGTGATAAATAATACCATCAATTTTATTTTCTTCTTTTAATCTATTTGAAAAAGGGAATCTGAAATATTCTGTTACAATTTGCGTAGGTACATAGTTAATGTGTGTTCTATTATCTTTTTCAATAGGGGCGGAAAAGTCTTCGATAAAATCTCTAATAAATTGTATTAGGAAACGATTATTTAAACTTTTTAAATCAAAAGGACTAGTAGGTTTAGGTAATGCTGTAAAGTCAATTACATTTAATTCTTTTTTTGAAATAAATTCTACTGTAGTATAAAAAGAATTTTTTTTGTCATTAATATCTATTACTTCTAACAATGTTGTTTCTTCTTCAAATGCCCCATAGAACATTGATATACCAGCAGGACTCATCCTATTAGCATAAATAGCATATTCATCAGGAGGAGAGGTCATTCCTTCAGAGGTTAAGACAGTTTTATCTTCTTTCATATGCTGTCTACATCTATAAAATGTAGTTTTAATAGGTAGTCGTTTTATAAGCTTGAAACTTTTAACAGCTCTGCTAATTTCTTTAAATATTTGATTTGAATTCATTAAATAATCATCTGAATTCAAATCATTAATTTGACCAAAGAAATAACGTGACCTATTATTAACAACTTCTTTGAAATATTGCCAACTATATAACATTGTTTCATGTGGGGTTTCATGATATAAATTATATTCTGCCCAACATTTAGAATAATCAATAGAGCTACTAATATCAGATGATAAATCATAATCATCAATATTTAATCCCAAATGATCCTCTAAAATTTCATTAGTGGTATATATTTCGCCGATATAACCTCCTTCTCGAGAATTATAGGTCATGAAATTAGCAGGATCAGTGTATGAGTGAGAGTTAATTACAGTAATAAAAAACTCCATTAATTCTTCTAATGATATGACTTTTTTGTTTCTATTACAATAATCACAATATCCTAAATTTGCATTTAGATTTATATATTTCTTTATACCTTTATCATTAAGATGTTGATTACAAAGGTATTTTTCAGGGATATTATTTAATCCTAATTCTTCTAAGCGAAGAGCCTCTTCCATTACGATACTCATAATACATATAGTTATTGATTTAGTAAATGTAGAGAATAAAAGTATCATAAGACGCTTTCATCTGCAAAAGAGTAATAACTCTCAGAAGTTATTATTAAATGGTCTAAAAGAGCAATATCAAGTATTTGACTCGCTTGTTTAATCTTTTGAGTGATTTGTTTATCCGCATCACTTGGTTGTAATTTTCCTGATGGGTGATTATGTACTAAGATAAAAGCTGTGCTTTTAGACTTTAGTAAAGCTGCAAATATCAATCTAAGATCAACGACTGTTCCAGTAATGCCACCTGATGAAATTTCAAGTACACCAAGTACTCTATTATTGTTTGAAAGCATTAGTACTTTAAACTGTTCTAATAATTCAATTTTATTCTCATCCCAAGCTTTTAAAGCTACTTCAAAAGCGGAGTAAGAAGATTCAATTCTTGGTCTTTCAGATGCTTTAACTTTAGATTTGTAGATTAGTTCTATCTCTGATGCCACTAACCAATTGTTGTTTAAAACTGAATTTTCCATAATATTATATTTTTAAATTAATTATGGAGCAGCTATAGGTAATGCTTAAGCAAGCGCAAAAAGCAACGCAATAAAGCGAAGACAAGGTCAAGCATTTATGGGGGAATTTTTTGAAAGCGAACCGCAGAGTAATACCTTGCTTAGTGAGAGAATTGATAAAAAATAAATACATTTACCTAAATAAATTTAGATATAAGATGCTAGATATTAGAGAAGAAAGTAGTTTAAAGTATAATCCTCCTACATATGAAGATTTAAGAAAACGTATTGAATATTATTTTGTGAGAAAACAAAATTTTTCATCTTTTTCTAATCAAGATTTTACAAATGATAAGGGAAGATTAAAAGATAGGTTGCCCTACCATTATCAATTATTGTGTAAAGAGTGGCTAGATATAAAAATTAAAATCTTAGAGAGAGATAACTGTACTTGTCAAAGATGTGGGGTGAAAAATGAATATTTTTTATTGAAGTTAGAAAATATCATTGAGATTAATTACTTTAAATGTATGCCAATCTCAGATGAAGAATTTCAAATAAAAGTTAATGATCAGATTGAAAATTGGAAAAACGGACCTATGGGACGTATAGCAAAGAAAGGATATGATGAAAAGAAGTTTAATTCATTAGTAAAACAACATACTAGTTGGTTTGAGTCACAAAGAAAAGTTAAGACTTTACCTGGTAGTTACGTATGGCATTCTCTTGAAATTCACCATAGATATTATGTAAATGAAGCATATGCTTGGGATTATGACTTATCTGCATTGATAACTTTATGTTCAAATTGTCATAGAGAAGTTCATCAGTTAAACAATCCTTCAGTCCTTATATTTAGGGAACATCCTAATCCTAATAAAAGTTTTGAGGACCAAAAAGGATTACTTCTAGATTATTCCTTTGATTGTGACCGATGTCATGGAAAGGGTTTTATTTTAGAATATAATCATATTGAAAATGGAATATGTTTTGCTTGTTATGGTATTGGACATGTTCATTAATATAGCTTTATGATATCTTCTTATTAATCAAATGAGCCAATTCAGGATCGTTTTCAATGCGTTTTAGCTCCAAATCAATAATTGCCTCAACATCAAGTTTAACTTGCCTGTAATTCGCTTGAATCGTCTGATCTAATGTATTATTACCCTTAGCATCTAAAAAAGAAGTTATCTGAGGTATCTTTTGAAAGGATTTCATTTCTTGAGAAACCTTTTCATTATCAACCACTATCTCTGAGTGAAATATCTTTTGCTCTATACGCTGTTCAAAATTATCAGAAACAGCACCTACAAACATTCCTTGGGTAAGGGTAGATATCTTAGATGCCGGAATAAGCGTATCAAGCTGAGTAGAGAAGGAGGTTGAGCGGTCATTTCTATTAATGGAAATACTTTGTCGCTTTTGAAGTATTTTGCCAAAGCGTTCTGATAGTGCTTTAGCTGTATCTCCCACTACTTGACCTGAGAAGATATTACCAACTGTGTTTTGAATTACCTTACTTTCTTTATCTCCGTAATCTCTGTTAAGCTGTGAGAAATCTTGAAATCCTAAGCACACAGCTACTTTATTACTACGAGCAGTAGCAATAAGGTTATCGAGACCTCTAAAATAGATAGTAGGTAACTCATCTATGATAACAGAACTTTTAAGTTGGCCTTTTTTATTGATTAGTTTTACAATACGGGAGTTATAAAGCCCAAGAGCAGCAGAGTAAATGTTTTGACGATCAGGATTGTTTCCCACACAGAGTATTTTAGGCGCAGCCGGATTATTAATATCCAAAGTAAAATCATCTCCTGTCATAACCCAGTATAGCGATGGAGAAATCATACGAGAAAGGGGAATTTTAGCAGAAGCTATTTGCCCTTGTAATTGGTCTTGCGCTCCGCCTTCCCAAGCGTCCATAAAAGGAGAAAGGTAATTCTCTAAATCAGAGTAGGAGGTAAGGATGGTAAATACATCAACATATTTTTTATTTAAAAGCTCAATAGCGTGAGGAAACGTACAATACTTTCCATTTTGATAGATCTTTAAAAACCATATAATAGCTGCTAATAGTATGATTGGAGATTCTACAAAAAAGTCACCTTGTTTTTGTATCCACGAGCGGTTAAGATTAAGCATAATGGTATAAGCTGATTCATAAGCATCAGATATATCTGTCATAAAGGATGGGTTAATAGGATTACAACGATGACTGCGACTTGGATCATCAAAGTTTATAACGTAGAACTTGGGAGTAATAGCGTATTTATCTTTGTGTAACAGTAAATGATTATAAGCGATAGTTGATAAATCATCAAACTTAAAATCGTAGATATACATGGAGAATCCCTTTTCAATTTGTTGCTTGATAAAGCTATTTATCACAGCATAGGATTTACCGGAACCAGGAGTACCCAATACAATAGTAGCTCTAAAAGGATTTACAATATTGATCCACCCATTGTTCCATCTTCCTTTGTAATAAAACCTTGAAGGAAGGTTAACAGAGTATTCATTTTCAATAAGACGAGTCTCTTGCATAAAACTTTCGTTCTCGAAATTAAATACGTCTTGCATAAGGTTGTCGTTTAAGAGCCTACTAATCCAAGCTCCTGAAACCAAAAGTAAGATATAGCCTAAGAAAGTACTTGCTATATACAGTATAGCACTCCAAACATATCCAAAATCAAGTAAAAAGAAATTGAAAAAAAACAGACAAAAACCAACTGTAAAAACACCTATGATTTTAGAGACTGTTATCTTTTCATGTTTTACACCTTTGCCTCCCCACAGGCTTAAAGAGAGTAAAACCAAACAAAAGAGTTTAGTATAGAGTAAATGAGAAAATAGTCCCGCTGTTTGATTGAAGTTAACTAGTATTCGATCTACAACATTGTGCGTTATTCCTATGTTTAAAAAGAAAGAATAACAGTACCAGTATAAGTGAATAAGTATTATTATAATACTTACTGCTCGCATAAACGCCAAGATTTTAGCAAGAGCTTTTAAATCGTCTTCTGATTGCATAATAAATGTAATTAAGATTAATGATTTAAAGTATTAGTGTATCAATCTAAAAGCTTGACATTGGAATTATAAGGTATTATTTGGCTTTAATAAATAGCAAGACAGCATTATTAAAACTTGTCAATTGTATTATAATTCCTATTTTTAAAAACCAATATTAATTATTATGAACCATTTAAAAGTGAAAGACTATCTGAAAAGCAAGGGCTTTGAAGATCGTTTTATTGAATTTAAGGAGAGTACAGCTACTGTAGGAGAAGCTGCAATTGCGATTGGTTGTGATAGCGACCAAATAGCAAAGAGTATAACACTTTATGCCCCAGAAGAGGGAACTGCTATTCTTGTCGTAGCTTCAGGAAATAGTAAAGTAGATAATAAAGCTTTTAAAGATACTTTTGGTATTAAAGCTAAGATGCTTAAATATGAAGATGTAGAAGAACTAGTGGGGCATCAAGTAGGAGGAGTCTGTCCTTTTAAGGTAAAAGAATCAACCAAAGTTTATTTTGATGAATCTTTAAAAAAACATCAAGTACTCTATCCAGCAGGAGGGAGCGCTAATACTGTAGTCCAATTAAAACAAGAAGAACTACTTGGCTTATGTGATTTTGTTGATTGGGTATCTGTTACAAAGTAGATTAATACGATTGTTTGCTTTTCATAGATGGTTAGCAATTTTTTTAATGTTTCTTCATTTGGATATATTATTACTGTTTTTTAACTAAAAAAGGAAAAGCATAGAAAATATAAAAGAAATTGTCGTTTTTGCTTAAAGTGAATAATAAAGTAAAGAGAGTTAAAGGAGTGGAAGTTTTATCCACTCCTATTTTAACACTAGAAGATCAAATGTGTAAACAATTCTTTTTGTTTGTTTAAATGTTGATAGCTTATTTTTTTAGTTTTCATTTTTTGTTCTACATTATCTAAATCAGAACTGTATCTTAATTCTAAGCCAACAACAGCTGGACCTTCTTCACGGTTGTTCTTTTTAGTAAATTGGAAATAAGTAATGTCATCATTTTCTCCTAAGACATCATTTACAAATTCTTTTAATGCTCCTGGTCTTTGTGGAAAGTTAATGATAAAATAATGCTTCAATCCTTCAAACATCAAGGATCGCTCTTTAATTTCTTCCATTCTTGTAATATCATTATTGCTTCCACTAACAATGCACACCACATTTTTACCTTTGATTTGATCTTTATAGGAATCTAAAGCTGCAATACTTAATGCACCAGCTGGTTCTACAACAATGGCCTCTTCGTTGTATAATTGTAAAATTGTTGTACAAACCTTTCCCTCAGGCACTAAAACGATGTTGTCTAATGTATGTTGGCAGATCTCAAATGTTTTGTCGCCCACTCGCTTAACGGCAGCTCCATCTACAAATTTATTAATGTTCATTAATGCAGTATTTTTACCGATTTCCAGCGATGTTTTCATAGAGGCGGCTCCTTGTGGTTCTACACCAATAAGTTTAGTTTCGGGACTTAATTGTTTAAAAACCGAGACGACCCCTGCTGCTAAACCACCACCTCCAATTGGAAAGAATAAAAAATCAATCTTAGATTTGGTATCTTCCACAATTTCCAATCCCACAGTTCCTTGTCCGGAAATAACTAATTCATCATCAAACGGATGAACAAAAACGGCCTTATTTTTCTGACTGAAATAAAGAGCTTCGTTATAGGCATCGTCAAAAGTATCACCTTTCAAAACTACTTCTACGTTTTCTTTTCCAAAGAGTTTTACCTGCTTTATTTTTTGTGCGGGTGTAGTAATAGGCATATAAACCACAGCTTTTATGTTTAGTTTCTTACACGCAAAAGCTACTCCTTGAGCGTGATTACCTGCACTTGCACATACAACACCTAGTTTTATTTCATTCTTAGAAAGTGAACTAATTTTATGATATGCACCACGTAATTTATAGGATCGTACAGGTTGCAAATCTTCCCGTTTTAAATAAACCTGAGCAGCAAATCGCTCGCTCAGGTTTTCGTTTTTTATAAGGGGAGTATGCACCGCCACACCTTTCAGGCTTTTGGCTGCCTTTTTTATATTTGTTAAATGTATCATTTGGTCTAAGGTCTTAACTTTCGAACTTGCATTCCAGTTTGCCATAATTCACTAAGTTGTATTTCTTTTAGTTCTGCATTGAGTTTTTCTCTATAATCTAGTTTGCTGTTGGCTTCGATAACGACGGCTGCTTCTTTTCCTGAAAGTACGTCATCATATAGTTCATTAAAAATAGGTGTAGTAGCATCTCTAAATTTACCTTTCCAATCCAATGCTCCACGTTGTGCAGTGGTACTACAATTGGCGAACATCCAATCCATTCCGTTTTTGGCTACCAAAGGCATTAAACTTTGGGTGAGTTCTTCTACAGTTTCATTGAAGGCTTCACTAGGTGAATGTCCCCGTTGGCGGAGAACATGATATTGGGCTTCAAAAATTCCAGCAATAGCCCCCATCAGAACACCTCGTTCACCTGTTAAATCGCTATATACTTCTTTTTGAAAAGTGGTTTCAAAAAGGTAACCAGAGCCAATAGCAATCCCCAATGCTAATGCTTTTTCTTCAGCTCTTCCAGTTGCATTTTGAAAAACTGCATAACTAGAGTTCAATCCTTGTCCTTTTAAAAATAATGTTCTTAAAGAAGTCCCAGAACCTTTAGGAGCTACCAAAAATACATCTACATCTTTGGGCGGTATGATACCCGTTTTATCATAAAAAGTAACACCAAAACCATGTGAAAAGTATAGAGATTTGCCTTTCGTTAAATGTTTCTTCATCATTTCCCACGCCTGTATTTGTCCTGCATCAGATAATAAATTCATAAGTAGAGTACCTTTAACACAAGCAGTTTCTAGATCAAAAAGAGTTTCGTTTTCTACCCAACCATCAGCAAGTGCTTTTGCCCAACTTTTAGTTCCTTTGCGTTGTCCTACAATTACTTTTACACCATTGTCTTTTAAATTTAATGCTTGTCCTGGGCCTTGGACGCCATATCCAATGACCGCAACAGTTTCATTCTTTAATACTTCTCTTGCCTTTTCCAAAGAAAACTCTTCTCGTGTTACGACATTTTCCATTACGCCGCCAAAATTTAATTGTGCCATTTTATATTGTATTATTTATTTTTAAATTACATTCTAATTCTTTTAAATAAGTGCTTAGTTCTTTCATCGGTTTAGTAACAGCTACTCGTCCTGAGCAGGCAAACTCTAAAACTCCAAAAGGTTTTAGTTTTTCAAATAAAATTTGAGTTTCTATCTTGTGTCCCGTTTTTTCAATGACTATATAATCGGAGTCTACAGTGAGAACTTTTGCATTATTTTCTCTCACTACTTGCTCTATATTGTTCGATTTAAGTTCTGTTGTTTTGACTTTGTATAACGCCATTTCCTGATGTATAACTTCATTATCTTCATGCACAAAGACTTTTAGTACATCAATTAATTTGTCGATTTGCCCAATGACTTTATCTATTTTCGATTCGCTTGTTTTCAAAACGATAGTGTAACGATGAACATTCTTAACCTCTGTTTCAGAAGCTGTGATACTGTCAATATTCAGGTGGCGTCTTGTAAAAATTATAGTGATGCGGTTGAGCATTCCTATTGTGTTTTCCGTAAATATGGATACGGTAAATGTTTTGTTCTTTGTTTCCATTTTATTTGTTTTATAATCAATGTAACCGTATGTCACTAACTGAAGCACCTGTTGGGATCATTGGAAAAACATTATCTTCTCTAGCGACTATTACTTCAAGTAGATATGCATTATCGGAACTTAAAAGGTTATCTAGTGCTTTGTTCAATTCCTCCTGTGTTTCTACTTTTTCACCATTGATGTTGTAGGAAGATGCCAAAGCCACAAAATCAGGACTTTGAATATCAGTAAACGAATATCTATTTTCGAAGAACATTTGTTGCCATTGGCGTACCATGCCTAAATAACCATTGTTTAAGATGATTATTTTTACGTTAATATTGTTTTGCATCATGGTCCCTAATTCTTGTAAGGTCATTTGAAACCCTCCATCTCCAATGATAGCTACGACTTGCTTTTCTGGATTTGCTACTTTTGCTCCAATAGCAGCTGGAAGTGCATACCCCATTGTTCCTAATCCACCAGATGTAACATTACTCCTGGTTTGATTATATTGATAGAATTGCGCCACCATCATTTGGTGCTGACCCACATCAGTTACAATAATTGCATTTCCCTTGGTTTTTTGAGAAAGTAAATCAATCACTAAATCCATTCTTAGTTCATCTAAAAATATCTTTTCTCTATTTTCGGAAAGTATTCGTAATTCATTGTACTTAGCTTGATGAAATTCATCCAACCAATTTTGATAATTTTGTTTTTCGACTAAATCAGCTAAAATTATTAATGCATCTTTGGCATCAGCAACAATAGGAGCATCAGCTTTTATGATTTTATTGATTTCGGCAATGTCAATATCGATATGAATCACTTTTGCTTGTGTCGCATATCTGGAAACATCCCCTGTAACACGGTCGTCAAAACGCATTCCTATAGCAAGTAGTACATCACACTCGTTAGTTTTTACATTGGGAGCATAATTGCCATGCATACCTACCATTCCAACATATAAAGGGTGATGACTGGGAAAAGCTCCTAATCCCAAAAGTGTTGAAGCAACGGGAATACCCATTTTTTCGGCAAACGCTAGTAATTCTTCTTCTGCATTGGAAAGCATAATTCCTTGTCCAACAATCATTAACGGTTTTTTTGCTTGATTCAAAAACTTGATTGCTGTTTGCACTTGATCTATATTTAATTTCGGCTTAGGTTGATAGCTTCTTACTGATGTACACTTCTCGTGATTGAAATCCAGTTTTTCAAATTGAGCATCTTTAGTAATATCTACTAAAACTGGTCCTGGACGACCAGATGAGGCAATGTAAAATGCTTTAGCTAAAGTCGGTGCTATATCTGTTGCTTTGGTTATTTGACAATTCCATTTGGTTACAGGCATAGAAATTCCCATGACATCAGTTTCTTGAAAAGCGTCAGTTCCCAAGAGATGAGATGCGACTTGTCCAGTGACGCAAACCAAAGGTGTAGAATCAATTAGGGCATCAGCTAACCCTGTAATAAGATTGGTGGCTCCTGGACCCGAAGTAGCAAATACAACCCCTGTTTTTCCAGAAGATCTCGCATAGCCTTGAGCTGCATGTATAGCACCTTGTTCGTGTCTTGTCAAGATATGATTTACTTTATCTAGATGATGAAATAAGGCATCATAAATTGGCATAATAGCACCACCAGGATAACCAAATATCGTTTTTACTCCTTCAGCTGTTAAACTTTGTATTACTGCTTCTGCACCTGTTGTCTTTAATTGTGTTGTTTTCATTTTGGATATTTATCGGTTATACAGCCCAACGAAGCATTTGAAACGCATTGTGCATATTTGTATAAGATTCCTTTTTTTACTTTCAATGCAGGTTGTTTCCATGCTGATTTTCGCTTTTCTAATTCCTGTTCAGATACTTTTAAATTGATTGTATTATTTTTCGTGTCAATTACAATCACATCTCCATCATTTACCAAGGCAATTGTTCCACCTACAAAAGCTTCGGGGGTAATATGTCCTACTACAAAGCCATGTGTTCCACCCGAAAATCTGCCATCGGTAATCAAAGCCACTGAGTTCCCCAATCCTGCGCCCATTATCGCTGAAGTTGGTTTGAGCATTTCGGGCATTCCTGGTCCACCTTTTGGTCCACAGTAGCGGATGACTACTACATGACCCGGTTTTACCTCTCCTGTACGCACTCCTTCAATTACAGCATATTCATCATCAAACACTTTAGCCGTTCCTTCGAAATAATCACCCTCCTTGCCACTTATTTTAGCTACACTTCCTTTGGTAGCTAAATTTCCATAGAGTATCTGTAAATGTCCTTTTGCTTTCACTGGATTCTCGATAGGGAGTAATACTCTCTGACCTTTTGTTAGATCTTCCACAGTTTCCAAGTTTTCAGTAATTGTTTTTCCTGTAACAGTTAGACAATCACCATGTAATAAATTGTGTTTTAATAAGTATTTCATCACTGCAGGAACACCACCTACATGATGTAAATCTTCCATGAGGTATTTTCCACTTGGTTTTAAATTAGCTAGTACAGGAACACGATCACTTATCTTTTGAAAATCATCTAAAGTCAACTCCAAATCCACTGAGTGTGCCATTGCTATCAGATGCATTACCGCATTGGTAGAACCTCCCAAAACCGTTACCATGGTCATAGCATTTTCAAAAGCTTTTCGAGTCATGATGTCTTTTGGTTTAATATTTTTCTTCAACAACTCTTTAATGGCTTTTCCTGTATCAGAACACTCTCTCTTTTTTTGGTTACTCAGTGCAGGATTGGACGAACTGTAAGGCAGGCTCATTCCCAATGCTTCAATAGCTGAAGCCATTGTATTTGCCGTGTACATTCCACCACAAGCTCCTGCGCCTGGACAAGCATTTTTGATAATACCTTTGTAATTTTCAACGGAAATACTATTATTGAATTTTTTACCCAAAGCTTCAAAAGCAGAAACTATATTAAGTGATTCTCCTTTCCACTCTCCAGCATGAATCGTTCCACCATAAACCATGATTGCTGGGCGATTTAATCTTCCCATAGCAATGATAGAACCTGGCATGTTTTTATCGCAACCTACTACAGCTAATACTGCATCGTACCATTGAGCACTTACCACTGTTTCTATGGAATCGGCAATTACATCTCTAGAAATTAGAGAAAAACGCATACCATCAGTCCCATTTGATATACCGTCACTCACACCAATAGTATTAAATATTAATCCTACTAAGTCTTCTTGTTGTACACCAATTTTTACTTCTTTAGCTAAGTCATTGAGGTGCATGTTACAAGGATTTCCTTCGTACCCCATACTCACAATTCCTACTTGTGCCTTTTGTAAATCTTCTTCGGTTAAACCTATTCCATAAAGCATAGCTTGTGCTGCGGGTTGCGTTGCATCTTGTGTGATGGTCTTGCTGTATTTGTTTAATGTTTTCATTCGTTTAAATTGAATTATTTTAAAGGTTCTCGTACTAAAAGTGAATAAGTATCTTGGATTTTTTTGCCTAAGGAGTTAGTCCAGTTTTTTGGAAACTGATAATTGTCCACCGAGAATATACCTACTATTTCGGCAGCTGTTCCGCAATAAAAGGCACTATCTGCTTGAAAAAGATCTTCTTTAGTAAATTTTCCCTGGTGTACTTCCATACCCAATTTTTTAGCTATCTCTAAAACAGTAGTTCTAGTGATACCTGGAAGAATGTTTCCTAATTGAGGGGTGAATAATTTTCCATTTTTTTCAAAGAACAAGTTTGCTCCTGGTCCTTCGGCTAAAAAACCATCACTATCCAAAAGTAAGGCTTCGTCAAATCCATCATCTTTTGCTTGATTAGTTGCTAGGATAGAATTGACATAATGTCCACAGACTTTTGCTTCGATATGGATAGATCTTGGGTGGGGACGGCAATAGGAGGATATAGTTAATCTCAATAATTTATCACCCAAATATGCTCCCCAGTCCCAAGCCGCAATCATTACTGAAACACTGGTAGGCTTTGACAAGCTCATGTTTGGTCCGCAGTATACTAAGGGTCGGATGTAAGCATTTTTTAGATTGTTTTTTTCTAGTAATACATAGGTGGCTTCCACAAGCTCTTGTATGTTATAATCGAAAGGTATTTTTACCAATTCGCAAGATTTTTTCAAGCGCTCATAATGTTCTTTAGCCTTAAAAATTTTAGTTCCTGTTTTGGTTTCATAAGAACGGATACCTTCAAATGCACCATAACCATAGTGAAGTGTTTGACTATACAAATCAATGGTAGATTCCTTAGCTTTTACAAATTCTCCGTTTAGAAAAAAGATAGTTTCGTTGTTTAAATACATGTTTATTTTTTTTAGAGTTGATCGTTTATTTTATGAATAAAAAAAGCCTTTCCCAGAATGAGAAAGGCTTACAATTTGGCATATAGCAGCATCTCTC
>NZ_JACAGN010000009.1:51908-124704 GCF_030324495.1 Myroides sp. 1354
ACAGTGGCGAGTTAATAATAATGCTGATAATAATAGTGTTGTTATATAATTTCATTTTGTCAATTTCTAATTTGTTTCATAAAAAAAGCCTTTCCCAGAATGAGAAAGGCTTACAATTTGGCATATAGCAGCATCTCTCACAGTGGCGAGTTAATAATAATGCTGATAATAATAGTGTTGTTATATAATTTCATTTTGTCAATTTCTAATTTGTTTTTATAAAAAAAGCCTCCTAATTTCTCAGGAGGCTCTTCTTTTATATTATTTTGATTGTATCAAAATTATTCCCCCTCAGATTGTGAAACCACACCTGTAAAAATAATAGAAGAAATAATAATTGAATTGTACATTTTTTTTGTTTTTCTGGCGCAAACATAACTTATAATTTCGAAATACACAAATTCTTTAATCTTTTTTAATGAAAAGTATCAATGTGCAGTGTCCTTCAGGAAAAACAACTAGCAGAATTGCCACCAATAGATTTTTTTTTGGCTATGATAACTGTGTTTTTAATAGTCTTATTGATCAATTATCATTCGAGTTCTAGCAGTAAAAGCCAAACCGACTGGGGAGCTAAATTTTGTCTAAATGAGAGTAAACAAGTAGAAGTTTGCTTTATATGGGATTGATCTGAATTAGAACAAGCCGACATAAAAATAGGAGATCAAGTTACATCGATTAACGATCAAATGATAAATCAACTTTCCTATGCTGAATTTTGTGAACTAACGGCTTCTTTAAAGAAACTAAACAAGGCTACTTTTGGTTTTAAAAACACTAAAACAGAAAAGTTTGTTGAACTCAATAAGAATAATTAATTTTTAAATAGAAGATCATATTTTGTTTGCTTGTCCAATCTCCGCCATGGTAGACCACTAAGTACCTATAAAGTAGAAGTATTAGAAGCTAAACTTATCTTGACAAAAATCAAGATAAGACATGATACAAACCATCACTAAAAACAAAGGAGGAAGAAAACTAAAATCTAATCCTAAAAAATATAGACATGTTTTCAGACTTACTGAATCTGAAAACCAACGATTGCTTGCTTTGTTTGCATCATCTGGAATGACAAACAAAGCAAGCTTTCTTGTTTCTATGCTTTTAGACAGACAAGTTAAAACAGTCAAGATCGATGTGGCAGCATTGCAATATCATGCTACACTAACTAAACTAATTAACCAATTTAGAGCAGTAGGAGTAAACTACAACCAAATGGTAAAGCTATGCAATCAATACTTCTCAGAAAATAGAGCCAAACGTTCTATCTCAAAACTTGAAGAGTATACAAAGGACTTATCAAAGCTTTGTTATTACATTATCAAGCTAACCAAGGAGTTTGAAGAGAAATACCTAAATTCTAATCTATAAATTATGATAGTTAAGATTGGTAAAGGGAGTAATCTTATAGGAGCCTTGTCCTACAATCAATTAAAAGTTGATAAAGGACAAGGCTCCGTTTTGTTTACAAACAATCTGCCAGAACCAAATATCACTTCAAACTATATCGCTCAACTTTACAAGCACTTCGAACCCTATTTACTTTTAAATAACAAGACAGAAAAAGTTGTACGACATATTTCTTTAAATCCCAATCCCAATGATAAATTATCTGATGATACATTAAATGAAATAGCTAAACAATATATGGATAGTATGGGCTATAAAAATCAACCTTACATCATCTATAAGCATAGTGATATAGAAAGAGAACACATTCATATCGTAACAGTATGTACAGATTTAGAAGGAAAGAAAATTGATGATAAATACGATCATCTAAAATCAATGAAAACTTGTCGTGAAATTGAAAAGAAGTTTAATCTAACCTCTTCTATAAATCAAACAAAAGAGGAATCTAAACAAATTCAATTGAAACCAGTTGATTATACCAAACATAATTTAAAAGCTCAAATTGCCTCAGTAATAAGATATCTACCCAAGTATTATAAGTATGATAGTCTCACAAGTTATAATGCCTTATTATCTCTATTTAATATCAGAGCTGAAAGGGTGGAAGCTATTTACAACGAGCAAACAAAAAAAGGTTTAGTGTACTTTGCTTTAAATGAAAAAGGGGAGAAGGTTAGTAATCCGTTTAAGGCATCACTATTTGATAAAGATGCAGGCTATCAATCATTAAAAGGGTGCTTTTCAAAATCAAAGGAGATTTTACGAAGATCCCCAAACAAAGTTAATTTAAAACAGACAATTGAAGTAGCCTTAAACACAACCAACTCATTACAAGAGTTTAAAGGAGAACTTTTAAATCACGGAATAAACGTTGTTATTTTTCAAAACAAAGACAATCGTATCTATGGTGTAACTTTTATCGACCATAACTTAAAAGGTGTCTACAAAGGCTCTGATTTAAGTAAAGAGTTATCTGCTAATACACTGAATCAAAAATGGAGTAGTACAGAAGATTATCCTCGTTCAATTTTAATACTTTCTCAACAGGCTAATACTAATGAATCAGACGAGTTACATCCAATGTTTGAACATTTATATTCTGATACTACCAATTTTAATAATGATGAGTTTTTATCATTGTTTAATCTTTTAAATAATAACCAAGAGATAGATTATGAAGAGTTGAGTTTTGAGAAAAGAATCAAAAGAAGAAAAAAAAGATCTTTCTGAGACAGTGCACCTAATTAGATATTCATATTATGAGCACTTTTAAAACAAATAACTATCTAAGTCAAATATAAAAGCCTGTAAACTCATTAAATTTACAGGCTTTTGTTTCGTTTTGAAACCTTTATAAGGTAATTATTCTAATTATGTTGTGGAGAAAGAGGGTTAGCCTCTTTTGTTCCGTATGCTTTATAAATAGGGATGTTCACTTTTTTAAATTGTGGTGAGCACCTTATTCGGAAAGTTTTGGGCTATGATTGGAATCATTTGATTCATTACGTAAAGATAGTCTTTTTGAAATAAATAATATTTTGGATGTTTGACATTTGTTTATACTTTCCTTTTTAAAGATAGTTTATGTAAACTTTTCTACTATACCTTCTAATCTAACGGTTAAATCATCATGTGTAATGATGTTGTGCCCTTTGGGCAAGACGAAAGCTTAGTTATTTAAGATGTTTTTTTTCTGTTTTTTCTAAAATACTATTTCTTATAAATGCAAGTACTCCTATAGATATTAAACTTATAATAAAAATCAGTTCTGTTGAAAGATTTAATTTACTAAAAATCAATACATTTAGCCCTGTATTTGTTAACCCAATTATCCAGTAATAAGTTTCGCAAATGTTTTTCAATTGATTTACTCTTTCCTCTAACCTTGTTTTAATTTCTCTAAAATATTTTTTTTCTTCTGGGAAAACTAAAAAAAAATTATTTGAAATTAGTTTTTTATAATCTCTTTCAGAAACTGTTTTTATGTATGCTAAATCATTAAAATTAATTTTTAGCAAGAGAACTAAATAAACATTAGTTATTAATACTGTAATAATAATCATTGATAAAAATTGAACAGAAATTTGAACTTTTTCTAAAGCAAATAATGTTGTCGCAATAACAATGGGTAAACCTATTATTTTTTGAGTGATATTAGAGAGAATCTCAGAAATTTCTTTAAAATATTTACTTTTATATTCATCATATTCTTTTTTGATTGAGTTAATAGATAAATTATTCAAATAAATTTCAAAATTTATCTTTGCATCTTTTATTATTTTGTCTAAATTTTCAAATAACTCATTAATTCGTATGTCTTTTTTACTTTTTGAAGAAAATTCAATGATTGAATTTTTTAAAAATTTTGGCAAATGTAAATTTTCTTTACTAAAACAAGATTTAAATTCTTCAACAGGAATACTATAATCGATTTTACTATCGAAGTGATATATTTCATTATAGTAATTTATGATTATTCTTCCTTTCTCACTTAAACTTGTAAATACAATTTTTCTGTTTGTTTTGTTTACATAATCTACAAAGTGGAATGCTTCATCAGAATCGATTTCTTGTGATTTTATAAATTCGATGAATTCGTTGAATGATATTGAATTTGAAAATAAAAAATTATTTTCATCTTCAATAAAATTAGTAAAAGTTTTGCCATCAATTAACGAGAGTGGAATACCTTCTTTATTGATTATTAAAACGTTTCCCGTTTTTACTACTTCATTCATTTTTAGATAATCAATTGTTTTTTCAAAAACATAGAAATCTAAATCATTTTTCTCAACAGTAAGAGATTCTTCTCTAATTTTTAGAAAATTTATATTCAAATCAGATAATTCTTTTTCAATATCTTTAGAATAGCAAAAAACGATATCATCTGAATTTATAGAAAATTCAGATTTTTTAAATACCTCAAATATATGTTTATGGTTATCTATCATTAGTTGTTATCTATTTCAACTCTTAATGCATTTGCAAAGCTTTCTGATTCAATTATGACAATATTTGGATCTTCTTCAGAAATTCTAATTTTATCGTTTAAAGTTCCTCTTGAAAATTTTAAATTTATTCCATCACGATTTACTTCAAGTTTGATGAATTTTTTAAGTTGTCTTTTGTTATATCTAAATTCTGTATCTAATGATATATTGTTTTCATCTGCATAATCTGAGACAGTATTAGGATTTCCATAGAAATGTTGACTTAAATCTCGAATGTTGACAGTGTTATTTGGACTTGAAGAAGTATAATTATATACTAAATTTCTAAAAGCTTCAATTGGATATTGAACATTAGTTTCTGGGTTAATTGGGGGAATAATTTGGCTGATTATTGTATATAATGCTTTTGTATAATCACTACTACTTTCAAGTTGCTGAATAGAAACCCAAGTTTTAAAATATTCAGAAACTTCTTGCTGTCTTAATTGTGTAAAAGAAATGTAATTTGTTCCTTCACTATTAATTCGATTTTCATTTATCCGACAAGCCATTGCAAGATTTTTGGTATCTACATATTCAACAGTTTGAATTGAAAATGAATTTTGGGTTCTTCTTAAAATTCTTCCTTCAACGTCACGAATTAAAAAAATTGAAATAAAGTCATAACCATTTTCACTATATTCTGAAAAAACAAAATATCCACCCGTTGCAAAAATTACGGGTCTTATAAATTCAACCAAATTCCCCATTACAAGTCTCGTGAAACTAATGAAATCAGCATCATTTCTATCTGTTTCTCTGTATTCTGAAAATTTTTCAGGAAAATATTTACCTTCTGAATTGTCAAAGATTGCATATAAAATTTTATCGGTTTTATAGCTATCTGAAAGTGCTGATACCAAAGCTGCCGATTCTTCATTATTTGGAATTAATTCCTCTGACAGCTCTATTGCAACTTCTCTGCTTTCTTTTTCTTTTATTAATTCGTGAATTATTATTTTCCTTAATTCCATTTTATTGTCTCTTTTTTTGTAGATATATTGTTTTTTGTATTTTATAAAAAATGCCACACAACGTTTCAGGGCTTGCCGCACGTGGCGGAAATTGAAACGAAAATTTTTAGTTTAGCGACATGATAAGCAAAAATCTAATTAATTGAATAAATTTTAAGAAAAAGACCGCATATTTGGATTTTTTCAAAAAAGAAGGCCAAAACTTTAACCTTAGCCTGCCTTTGCTTCAAGCCATTGTTACGCCTTCGTACTTTATTTATTATACTAGTTTTTTATATTAGTAAGATTAATCTTATTAATGCTTCTTAGAAATGACTCATTTGTTGTTCTAGAAACTAATATGGTTTTGAGTTCATTCCAATATTCAATCTCAACGGATTTTGAAATACTATTACAAATTAAAAATGCGATTGCTTCTTCAAAATCAATCCACTTTTCACTCATTATTATTTCTGTCCTTGGAGAATTTAGGTCTAAATCTCTATTGCCTAAAATATCAACAACTAAAACTAATGGGAAAGGCCATGATATCTTAACTTGATTATCTTTTCTTATCCATGGTTCAGGAAATAAAGTAGAAGGTACTTCAATTCCATGCAATGAAAGTCTCGAATTTGAACGTGAAAATTTACTTGATGTACTGTCTTCATTTATTTCTCCATCATCATTAATTGTTATTGATTTTGAAGATTCAGAAATAGAATTCTCTGATAATTGAATACTTCTTTCTAAAGTATATATTTTACCTTCGATTTCAACGTCTCTAGAGTTTAAATCAATTCTACTAACAGGTTTGCCGTGACTTTCTAAAACAGCAACTGTTGCTGATCCAACAATTCCAATCTCTTTATTGTCAAGCAATATTTCAAAAGTTCTAATGTTTTCATTCTGTTTCCAAGAATTATCTTTTATTGAGTTAGATGTAAATTCTTTAAAACTATTTTCATCTCTGATTTTATTATGGGACGTAGTTTCTATATTAATTTTAAATGGTGGGTTTGGAATAACATTTTCAACAGATTGAATAAAATCTTCTTCACTCATTCTTTCCCAAGGATTCTGAGTTTTTCGAAGAATTAATTTTGTAGTGGTACCAGGGGTTTCTCGTTTACCTTCTTTAATCCAAAAAATACTTTCCTGACCTTCAACAGTTATATTCAAGGCATCACTAGATTTATGAGGTGCATAAACTCTTTTTGTATCTACAATTAGAGTATCTGCTACCATAAAACATGACAAAATTCCAATACCAAATCTTGATGTCGGGGTAAAATCAGCATTTGATTCAGATTTTAAATTGTAAAAGTCTGTTGATTTATAAAATGACGAACCAACTTTTGAGTAGTAATTGTCAATTATATATTGATCCATTCCTGTTCCGTTATCTTCAATTTCAAGTATTATATCGTTATCCTCAATATAATATTTAATAGTTACTTCAGGTAGGTAAGGATTTCCCCATTTTGTTTCTTGTGCCTGCCTTAAAAGACAAGCATCAATAGAATTTTGCAATAATTCTCGTAAAGCAACCTCTGGATTTCCATAAAGTTTTGTGCCCATTAAAAGGTCAATAACTTGTCTCTTACTTAAGTTAAACTGTGTATCTCTATAAATGTACTTAGGTTTGTTACGAATATCTGTTTCTGTTCTTATTTTGTCACGATTAACTTTAAACGGAAATTTCAGATTGATTTCTCTATTTTTACTTTTGTTAAATTCATTAAGAGAATTAGCAATATTATTACAGATGCTAAGTTCTTGATCAATCATGTTACAGAAAGCATGTATTGATGCTTCAATTGCAGGATGTTTGCACTTCGCGTTAAATTGAATCAATTCAGGATTAATTTCCCAAGCTTCAACGGCTCTGTGTTTATTCCATTCATTTATTGATACAGGGTGTCTTACATATAGATGAGAATAAAGAACTGGTGGAGTTCTTTTAGCATCAAAATCTAAAATATCAGAGAGCCTCAAAATAATTCCAACTAAAGGAAGACAAGCAAAATTATTTGAACCACAAAGAAAGTTTTTATCAAGTTCAAGCAAGGTTAATGCGTCTTCATTATGACTAAAACAAATTTGAGCTAATTCAACAGTCAAATCTGTATCACGAAAAAGTATTTTTCCATTCCAAGCTCTGTCAATAATTTCTCTAGCTCGATCCGCATGTGTTTGACGAATAAACTCTGTTACCAAATATGATTTAATAGTATCGGCCTCTGTATTTTTTCCTTGTGTTATTAATCGATTAATTATTTCATTTTGGTCAGGTCTTGCTGAATAAAATCTTTTAAATTCATTATATGATTTCTCTTCACCACTATCTTCAAATACAGGTTCAGTGTCCCAGTTTTTTTTCCATGCTAAGACATCTTTTTCATCTGGTGACATGCCTATATCATGAAAAAAAGCAGATAATATAAGTAGCATCAATTCGGGTGAGGAGAGTTTTTTTATTACAGGCTCTGTTAGAAGTTTTTCCATTAAATTTAACACTCTAAATAAATGGTCTCCGTCATGGAGTGTAAACTCACCCATGTGTTTTATTATGGTTTTTGTACGTTGAAAAGCATATGATACAGCTTCATCTATTAATGCAATTACCTCAGTGTCCTTATCCTGACATTTATTTTTTAATGTATTATAAATTAAATTTTTTTGAAGCCTCAATAGGTATTCATCTTTATAATCGTCTAGCATTTTAAATTAGTTCACATTAATATTAGTATTGTCTATCTTTTTGCATGAGGCATAATATTATTTTTTACACAACACAGTGTAGTATCCTAAAATAACACCTATATGCGTATTTTATTAAATCTTTTACTACGATAATCAGTTTTTTATGAATTAAGATACTTACTAAAGTAACTGATTATAGATAGCAAAAACAATTCAACAAGATTATTTATTCTCTTCAAACATAACTTAATTTTCTTAATCTTTATTACGGAAATCCGTAAACCACTCAATATTTTGAGTCTATCTATTATTTCAACAAAAAACTAACGACTTCGGAGTAGTTTTCCAGCCCTCTGCAAGAGCAAGTCGTTTTGATGGCACAAACTGTATTTCGAGTGCCTCAAAACATAACTTGCTCTAATCTTTCGATTAGTAATTCCATCAATTTTACAAAGTAAAATCTAAAGTGATTTCATAGTAGTAAATCACCCGCTATTTGACATTAAAATGCCAAGTATTACCACAAAATGCCATAAATCAGATTTAGCTGGTTTATGAAGTTTCTTTGTATGTATAATCATATTTGCATAGGTAGATAGATCAGTTGCTTTGTACTGATGTATCTAAAAAAGTAAGTAAAAAGGTCATTACGCGCATTAGTATATAATTAGAGTAACAAGTAGTTATTTAAGTATCTATTATGTTACGTGCAAGCGTAGCTGTTTAACTATTTATGTAAAGCATTACATAGAAAAATATATAGCTAAACAGGTAATTAATTAACTAAGTATTTAATTCGGCTTATAGTTCACTACTTGACTAAGTAAAAAACTACTGATATAGATGACCACAAACTTACTGATAGACTAACGTATCTATTTACTTATGCAGATAGCTAAATACATACAATTATGAAAACAAAAAAGGAACCAATCTTTGTTGCTTTCTCATCTCAAAAAGGAGGAGTTGGTAAAAGCACATTTACAACGTTAGTGGCAAGTATTTTACATTATCAAATGGATTACAATGTAGTTGTCTTTGATGCAGATTTCCCACAACACAGTCTTATGAAAATGAAAGAACGAGATTTATCCATCGTGATGAAAAACGATGTGCTTAAAAAACTCGCTTATAAGCAGTTTACAACGATTAATAAAAAAGCATATCCGATTTTACAAGAAAAAGCGGATAATGTATTAGGCGCTGCAAAACAGTTTGTTATTGAATCACCAATTCCTATTGATATAGTTTTCTTCGATTTACCAGGTACGGTTAATACCGCTGGAATTCTAAACGCATTGTCGGGCATGCATTATATTTTTACGCCTATCACAGCCGATAGAGTAGTGATGGAAAGCACACTTGTTTTTACACAACTTTTACGAGATGTTGTTATGAAAAAATCAGAGACAGCAATACAAAGTATCAATCTATTTTGGAACCAAGTGGATGGCAGGGAAAGCACTCCTTTGTATGATATCTATAACCAAGCTATTAAGGAATTTGATTTCAGTTTAATGCAAAGTCAGATTAAAAGTAGTAGCAGATTTCGAAAGGAGAGTGAAACTATAAGTAAACTTGTTTTCCGCTCCACTTTACTACCACCAGATAAACGTCTGAGTAAAGCAAGTGGCTTAGACCTTTTTATAGAAGAATTTTTAACAATCATCCAATTATAATATCATGGAAAAAGAAAGCAAAAAACAACCGCATATTGATGAAGAACTAATGATGAGTCTAATGGTTGATGGAGTTAGAAAAGAAGGAATCAAAGAACCATCTCAGTTAGAGATTGAAAAAGTAGAAGAACAGAGAAAGATAGAGGAGACACCTTTAAAGAAGAACTCTGTTTCAAAACAAAAGAAGCAAACAAAGCAATCTGTTGAAACAGATTACGAAACTATCTTTTTTAAAAAATCAGATACCAATGCCAGAGATGGTAAGACAGTGTATATAAGACCTGAGTTTCATGAAAAACTAACTCGTATCATTCATATAATAGGTGAGGACAAAATAACAATTTATGCCTATTTAGATAATTTGTTAGACAATCACTTTGATGAGTTTGCTCAGCAGATTACCAAGAGTTACAATGACAAGTATAAACCAATCTAATAAGAAAGAAAATGAAAAATATATTCAAAAAAACAGAAGCAAAAAACGATACTAAGAAATATGAGGATCAGTTTTTAGTTAATCGATTACCTGCAAATAGTAAAGGAAAAGTGGTGTACATCCGCCCTGAACACCATGAGGTACTCATTCGCCTTGTTCAATTATCTAAAGAAAATAAGACAACGCTCTATGCTTATATTGATAATATCTTAGAACAACATCTTAAGGATCATTCAGATGATATCAAGTCTTATTTTCAAGAACATTTTAAACCAATTCTCTAATTTATGGAAATCGTTATCATAATCAGTCTTGTACTTGTACTTGTACTTGCTCTTTTGTTATTAGATAAAAATAAAACCAGTAAACAGGAGAACCCAATTAAAACAGAAGAGCTACCTTTTAAACAAGATATTCCTGTAAGTATTATAGGTGAAAGTAAACCAGTTGTTCTAAAGCAATCGCTAATGAGTCAAACAGAAGATGAACTTGATTTAGAAGAGGAAGAAAAAGAGTTAAGCAAGAATTTAGAACCTTTAGATAATGAGTTTACTCAAAGGGTTAGTACAGATGAACTTAATAGTTTTGTTAGATATATCGAAGAAGAGTTAATTAATGAGACTACAGTAAAAACAGCTAAAAAAATAGAAGGTTCAGAGTTATTGGAATTACTTCAACAGGCAATGCCTGATTCTGCTAAAACAATAGCAAAATTATTAGATCAATCCTTAAAGGAAAAATCACCAAAAAAAGAAGAAGAAGTAATAGGTAGTGAAGATTTTAATATAAATGATTTTGTGTAAAGAAAAACTTTGAAGGCGTTATAGTAAACCACACTTAACGCCTTTTTTATTACACCTTATCGCCATTTACATCCACTAGCTTCCACAACTCCTCTCTCAAACAGTTTTCAAAAGACATTTACCAAAATATCATGCAAAGGGCATGATTATAACTAATTAAATGTCATTCTTATGAAAACAAAAACAATCAAACAAAGGTTATTCTTACTACTTGTTGTGCTTAGCAGTTTACCACTCTTAGCTCAAGGAAATGGAACCGCAGGAATCACCGAAGCTACCCAAATGGTCACCTCGTACTTTGATCCAGCCACTAAACTTATCTATGCCATTGGAGCAGTAGTAGGACTTATTGGAGGGGTAAAGGTGTACAACAAATTCTCTAGTGGTGATCCCGATACAAGCAAGACAGCAGCAAGCTGGTTTGGAGCTTGTATTTTCTTAATTGTAGCTGCTACAATTCTTCGCTCATTTTTCCTTTAAATGATGCGCTTATGAAAAAGTATAGTATCAATAAAGGCATTGGAGCAAGCGTAGAGTTTAAAGGGCTCAAGGCTCAGTATCTGTTTTATTTTGCAGGTGGACTTTTGGGGAATCTTATTCTTGTTATGGTGATGTATATGGCTGGGGTAAACAATTTTATTTGTTTAGCCTTTGGGCTTGGTACATCAGGCTATCTGATCTACAAAGTATTTTCACTAAACAAGAAATATGGTCAGTATGGACTTATGAAGCTTCAAGCAAGAAAATACTTTCCAAAGTATATCATCTCAAGAAAAGAGGTAAAAGGGTATTTCAATAGAAACTTAAAATTAAGAAGTTATGAGAAATACAGCTAAGACAAATACACTTGAAAGAATGTTTCCGATTCTTTCGGTAGAGAACAACTGTATGGTCTCCAAACAAGGAGATATAACGGTTTGTTACAAGGTCATCTTACCTGAGATATTTACCATCTCAGATAAAGAATATGAAACTATTCACAGTGTGTGGCATAAAGCGATTAAAACGCTTCCTGAGTTTACGGTTTTTCACAAACAAGATTGGTTTGTAAAAGAGAGTTATCAGGCTGATTTTAAAGACGCAGAACAAAGCTATTTAAGCAGAAGCTTTGAAAGGCATTTTAATGAGCGTCCCTATCTGAATCACAGCTGTTATTTGTTTATCACAAAAACTACCAAGGAGCGAATTAAAAATCAGAGTAATTTTTCATCCCTTACAAGAGGGGACCTAATTCCAAAAGAAATCAGAGATAAAGACACGGTTCAGAGCTTTTTAGAGGCAACTACTCAACTTGAAAAAATCGTCAATGATAGTGGACTCATTCACTTAATTAAACTAACAGAAGAGGATATCATAGGCTCAGAAGATAAAAGTGGACTTTTAGAACAGTATCTGACTCTAAGCTCTACTAAAAGAGGAAGTCTTCAGGATATTGGCATCAGTGCTGAGGAGGTTAGAGTAGGAGATAATAAACTCTCTTTACATACCCTTTCAAGTACAGATGACTTGCCTACTGAGGTGTCTTATTTATCTCGTTATGAAAAACTATCAACCGATAAAAGTAGCATGGCTTTGTCGTTTGCCTCGCCTGTTGGACTACTACTTAATTGTAATCACATTTATAATCAGTATTTGTTTATTGAAGACAGTGAGTCTAATTTAAAGCAATTTGAAAAGTCTGCCAAGAATATGCATTCTCTAGCTAGATATAGCAGAGCTAATCAAATAAACAAGCAGTGGATAGAAGAGTATCTAAATGAAGCTCATAGTAAAGGATTAACATCCATTAAGGCTCACTTTAATGTAATGGCATGGTCTGATAATCATAGTGAGCTTAAACAGCTTAAAAACGACACAGGAAGTGCAATCGCTTCTATGGAGTGTGTGCCAAGACACAATACAGCGGATGCTCCCACACTTTACTGGGCAGGTATGCCAGGGAATAGCGGGGATTTTCCAAGTGAAGAAAGCTTTTATACGTTCATTGAACCTGCCTTATGCTTTTTTACAGGGGAGACCAACTACCAGAACTCGTTATCTCCCTTTGGAATTAAAATGGCAGATCGATTAACTGGTAAACCAATTCATTTGGATATTTCAGATCTCCCCATGAAAAAAGGAATTATCACTAACCGCAACAAGTTTATCTTGGGACCATCGGGAAGTGGTAAGAGCTTTTTTACCAATCATATGGTGCGTCAGTATTATGAGCAAAACGCTCATGTGCTTTTAGTTGATACAGGGAATTCTTACCAAGGATTATGTGAGCTCATTAAAGGCAAAACAAAAGGGGAGGACGGCGTATATTTTACCTACACTGAAGAAAACCCAATTGCTTTTAATCCCTTTTATACCGACGATGGTGTATTTGATATTGAAAAAAGAGAGAGTATTAAAACCCTGATCTTAACGCTTTGGAAGCGGGATGACCAGCCGCCCTCACGAGCTGAGGAAGTAGCACTTTCAAACGCAGTTAGTGGGTACATTCAAAAACTTCAAAATAGCGATATAAAACCAAGCTTCAACACTTTCTATGAGTATATCAAAACTGATTACAAAGCTGAGTTAGAAAACAAACAAGTTAGAGAAAAAGACTTCGATCTGGCTAACTTTTTAAATGTACTTGAACCCTACTTTAAAGGAGGTGAATATGACTATTTGTTAAACTCAGAAAGTGAGCTTGATTTACTTAATAAACGCTTTATCGTTTTTGAAATTGACGCAATAAAAGACCATAAAATTCTTTTCCCCATTGTGACTATTATCATTATGGAAGTGTTTATAAATAAGATGCGAAGACTTAAAGGACAGCGTAAACTAATTTTAATTGAAGAAGCTTGGAAAGCAATAGCTAAAGAGGGTATGGCAGATTACTTAAAGTATTTGTTTAAGACTGTTAGAAAGTTTTTTGGAGAAGCAATTGTGGTAACTCAAGAGGTGGATGACATCATCCAATCTCCGATTGTAAAGGAAAGTATCATCAATAATTCAGATTGTAAGATCCTGCTTGATCAGCGTAAATATATGAACAAGTTTGATGATATACAGGCGATGCTTGGACTCACTGACAAAGAAAAAGCGCAGATACTTTCTATTAATCTAAACAACAATCCAAATCGCCTTTACAAAGAAGTGTGGATTGGTCTTGGGGGAACTCTCTCTGGCGTATATGCTACAGAAGTAAGCTACTCGGAATATCTCGCTTATACTACAGAGGAGACCGAAAAGCTAGAGGTAATGAACCTGGCTAAAGCACTTGATGGTAATGTAGAAATGGCAATAAAACGCCTGGTGCAAGAAAGGCAAGAAGAAGAAGAATACAAGACAGTGCTCTAATCCAACTTCGCAAGGAAAATCGAGTGAAAAAACAATCAACTAAAACACAATCAAAATGAAAAAACTAACTCAGGTAGTTATAGTAGTGATGCTACTGGTTCTACCCATACAAATTCGCGCCCAATGGGTGGTGAGTGATCCTGGAAATTTAGCCTCAGGAATACTAAACAGTGCCAATGAAATTATTCAAACTTCTGCCACGGTGGATAATGTAATTAAAAATTTTAAAGAAGTAGAAAAAGTCTATAAACAAGGCAAAGAGTATTATGACAAACTGCAAGCGGTCAATAATCTAATTAAAGATGCAAGGAAAGTGCAACAAACAGTGCTGCTAGTTGGAGACGTCTCAGAGCTCTATGTCAAAAACTTTGGCAAAATGCTCAATGATCCAAATTTCTCTGCTCAGGAACTTGTCGCTATTGCCAATGGGTATAGCATTCTTTTAAATGAGAGTACCGAGCTTTTAAAAGAACTCAAGCAGATTATAAGCGCTTCGAGTCTTTCTTTAAATGACAAAGAGCGCATGGATGTAATAGACAGAGTTTACAATGAAGTAAAGGACTATCATAACCTTGTTAGTTACTACACTAGAAAAAATATAGGTATTAGCATCTTAAGAGCAAAAAAGAAAAATAATACTCAGAGGGTACTTGATCTCTATGGAACCTCCAATCAAAAATACTGGTAGCTATGGGAGAGAGTAATTTACACGAGGTACTTCAAAATCTCTATTATGATATGATGCCACTATCGGCTGAGATGGCAGGGGTGGCTAAAAGCTTAGCTGGTCTGGGGGCTCTTTTTTATATTGGCTTGAAAGTATGGCAAGCCCTAGCAAGCGCAGAACCTATTGATGTATATCCAATGCTAAGACCGTTTGCTTTGGGCATCTGTATCATGTTTTTTCCAACCCTTGTACTTGGAACACTAAACACGGTGCTTAGCCCAGTGGTTAAAGGGACACATCAGATACTAGAGAATCAAGTGATTGATTTAACGGGTTTGCAACAGCAAAAAGACGTTTTAGAAAAAGAAGCGATGCTCCGAAATCCAGAGACAGCATATTTAGTTTCTAAGGAAGAATTTGACAAAAAACTCGATGAGCTAGGTTGGTCTCCATCGGATTTAGCAACCATGAGTGGGATGTATATAGAAAAGGGAATTTATGAAACGCAGAAAGTAATTAGAGATGCCTTTAGAGATTTTTTAGAAATGATCTTTCAAGCCGCAGCCCTTGTTATTGATACGATTCGCACGTTCTTTTTAGTTGTGCTTTCCATACTGGGGCCCATTGCCTTTGCCATCTCAATATGGAGTGGTTTTGAATCTACACTTACCCAGTGGCTCACAAGGTATATAAGCGTATATCTCTGGCTTCCAGTAGCGGATTTATTTAGCGCCATGCTAGCTAAGATCCAATCGCTAATTATCGAAAGAGATATGCAGA
The DNA here is from genome assembly GCF_030324495.1 of Myroides sp. 1354. GTDB lineage: Bacteria > Bacteroidota > Bacteroidia > Flavobacteriales > Flavobacteriaceae > Flavobacterium. The sequence continues at coordinate 67,672 of NZ_JACAGN010000009.1, forward strand.
TGCTTTCAGATCCCAGTTTTATTCCCGATACCTCTAATACCGTTTATGTCATATTTATGATTATTGGCATTGTAGGATACTTTACGATTCCAACGGTAACAGGATGGGTAATTCAAGCCGGTGGAGCCGGAAACTTTATGCGCAATATGAATCAAACGGTGATGAAAACAGGAAATATGGCAACAGCGGGCGCAGGAGCAGTAGTTGGCAATATTGCTGGTAAACTCATGAAGAAATAGACATGATAAATTATAAAAACCAATAAACTATGGAATTTAAATCACTTCGAAATATAGAAAATAGCTTTAAACAGATTCGGCTTTATGCCATTGTATTTGCTACAGTTTGCTTACTAATTGTCGGTTTCTCTATCTACAAAAGTTATGATTTTGCTAAAGAGCAACGAGAGAAAATCTATGTTCTTGACAAGGGGAAATCCCTTATGCTTGCCCTATCTCAAGATGCGAGTATAAATAGACCAGTAGAGGCAAGAGAACACGTAAGGCGCTTTCACGAGCTGTTCTTTACCCTCTCACCTGAAAAAGCTGCTATTGAGAGCAATATGCAACGAGCGTTTAATCTCTCTGATAAAACTGCCTTTGATTACTACAAAGATCTACTTGAAAAAGGGTATTACAGTAGGGTTATCTCAGGAAATATTCAACAACGAGTTGAGGTAGATAGCATTAAAATAGACTTTAATGCCTATCCCTATAAAACAACGACCTATGCTACCCAGTACATCATACGATCAAGTAATCTAACCAAAAGAAACCTTGTTACAAGTAGTCAGCTCATATCTGCGGTTAGATCCGATAACAACCCTCAGGGGTTTATCATTGAGAAGTTTACTGTTTTAGAGAACAAAGACTTAGAAGTTGTTAAACGCTAAAAACAAAACTTATGAATAAGCTACAATTTTTAAGACATAGTTATTCCAGTAGGCTACAGACCTATTGGAATAGCCTCTCAATAAAAAGGCAACAATCTTTATTACTTACTGTATTTACATTCTATAGCCTTGTTTGCTTTTTTATTGTAAAGACAAGCTTTAGTTCTAAACTAACATCAGATAGTCAAGAGAAACAAAACAATATCAGGCCTGTAAAGTATTTGCTTGAAAAGCAAAAGGTAAAATCAACTATTAAAATCAAGAGTTATGAACCACAATCAAACAAATAAAACCCACCAGATAGAGAAAGTACCCAAAGAAAATAAAGTATTTCAAGAGCTTATAGAAAAACACAAAAAGTATATTGTTTTTGCTTTAATGGGGATTGTATTTTTAGGGGCAATGTATCTTTTGTTTAAACCAGAAGATAAGGAGCTTATCACACACAATGATTCAGTTCCCGAAGCAATAACACAGGGGATGCCAACAGACAAGGTCAAAGCCTATGAAAAAGAGCTATGGGAACAAAAAAAGCAGGAAAATGAAAACCAGATGCACTCCTTAGCGGATTATTGGAATGAGTCTCAAGAAGAGTCAACTAGCCATTATAATCATCAAGATTACAACGAGGAGCCTACCAACACTTCTTATGAAAGATCATTTCAGAACTATAAGCAAAGCCAAGAGGTACTCAGCAGTTTTTATGATAATACAACAAACTCTGAAACTGATAAGTTTAAAAAGCAAATAGAAGAGTTAGAAAAACGACTTGAAGAAAAAGAAACTCCAACTGCTCTTACGATGGATAATCAATTAGAGCTTATGGAAAAGTCATTTCAGATGGCGGCAAAGTATTTACCAGGTGGACAAAACCAAACTGAATTACCATATTCAAGTGAAACTACAAATGTCAAAACAATTTCAAGTAAAAAACAGGCTATAATAGTGGTTGACAAAACAAATAAAGATATTGTCTCTTCACTTGTAAAACCGATGAGTTTACAGGATTTCTTACCTATTAATCTTGAAAATAATCCAACCTTTTATACAGCAGAAGGAGAGCGTAAAACGCAAACTCATAAAAATAGCATACGAGTTAGTTTCAAAGAAGATCAGGTCATTATAAACGAAGGTTATATTAAATTAAAACTCTTAGAAAGTATAGTAATAAACGGAGCTCTGTTACCTGAGACGAGTACGCTTATTGCTAAAGTCAAAGTAAGTAACGGTAGATTAGAGCTTAGTGTAAACTCTATTAAAATCGACAATACCATCATAGAAACAGAGCTTATTGGTTATGATAATTATGGACAAAAAGGCTTAGAGGTATTAGACCTTCAAGAAATAAGCGCTTCGAAAGAAATCATAGCTAATATGGGACAGACCGCAGGTACAAGTATATCGATGAGTAGATCTGCTTCAGATCAAATAGCAGGAGATCTAACCAAAGGACTCATTCAAGGCGTGTCAGGATATTTTTCAAAGAAAGTAAAAGCCCAACGAGTAACCTTAAAACAAGGACAAGAGCTGTTTCTTGTTCCTAAAGAATAAAAATTAATCATCAAGTAAAAACAATTCATTATGAAAACAATTATTAAATATATGCTATTGTGCTTACTAGCAGTAAACACTGTAACGGCTCAACAAAACAGTCAATCTATTAATTTATCTAATGCTGAGGTAACACCATATGAGATAGAGCTTACCCAAAACAAAACAACTCACATCCTTTTTCCAAGCAGTATTGAGTATGTGGACTTAGGAAGCAGTGAAATAATTGCTAATAAAGTAGAGGCTACTTCTAATGTACTTCGTTTAAAAACAATAAAAGAAGACATCACAGCTACAAATTTTACAGTCATTACAAACGATGGTAAATACTATAGTTTTAATGCTACCTATCATGAACAGCCAATACAACTTAGCTATGACCTAACTAAGTTTGAAAAACAGAAAAGTAAAAAGCAAAGCGAAGTCCTATTTAAAGATTTAGGTAGTATCAGTCCAAGTTTAGTTGATCTTTTGATGAAAGCAATTATCAAAAAGAATAAGAAAGAGCTAAACATTAAAAGCAAAACATACGGGGTAGAAGCATGGTTAAAAAGTATTTATACTCAAGATGGTAAACTTTACTTTCACATCTCAATTAGTAACAAAAGTAATTTACCATATGAGGTTGATTATGTCAGTTTTAAAATTAAAGATAGAAGAACCTCAAAACGAACAACAATTCAAGAAGTGGCTTTAAAACCAATTAGAAGTTATTCTGACTATCAAACGATAAATAGCCAAAGTAAGCAAGATAATGTTTTTATATTAGATCAGTTTACTCTGCCTGATAAACAGGTGCTTTTAATCGAAATCAATGAAAAGAATGGAATTAGAAAACAAAAATTAGCTGTTAATAAAAATAAAATTCAGAATGTATTGATGGTGAATAAAATTAAATTTTAAGTTTTTAATAATAAAAATGAAGGCGTCTATCAATCATTAAGTTTTGATTAGACGCCTTTGTTTTAAGTTTTAATAAGTTCATATATGTATTTGAGTTTTAAAAGGAATAATTGGATATATTTGAAGTTAACCTTCTAAAAACCTATTTGTTATGTCAAATTATGTCTATTTTAAAACAAAAACAGATTACTTATATAATGTAGAATCAAAAAATGATATTTTCAGTGATGATCTCTTAGATTTAATTAAGGATACTGAACTAAAAGAATTAATTATCAATAAATATGACTTAGATAAAAATATCCTGATCAATATTGATAAGGCTGATATAGTATATAATCAAATCAAGAGCTATGTCGATAGATTTGAGTTGTTGAGGTTAACTGTCCCTGAGAATAAAGTAGATACTTTTTTGAAAGAGAATCCAGAAGAGAAGAAGTACGACTATTATTTTAATATCAAAGAAGCTTGTATTGATGAAAATACAGGAGAAATGATAGAGAACCTTGAGGCGGTAGCTATTTATGATTCACTTGATTTGTTTTATAAAGATCGAAGTTTATCACAATATGTAAAGTCTTTAAATAAATCTAAGAACTTAAATAAAAGTCAATTATTAGATGATTTGAATGTTTCTTGGAAAAGACACTTTGAGAAGTATCCCAAAGATGTTAAACCAAAAATATTTAGAGTATTAAAAAATAAAGACTTATACTACGTCAAAAGTATAAATAGTAAGCTATATAAGGAATATGGGATAGCTGAATCTTTTGTTTTATCAATGCTTGAATTGAATAAAATTCATTTGAGAGAGGAGGTTAATTTTACTATTTCATCTATTTCGTTGAGAGAATCAAAAATAGATATGATTATTTCTTTGGATAAAAAGGTATTAATAAAAGATGTCGGTTATTTTAGACCTTCTATTTCAATTAGAAATGAAGATACAGGAAATGCTTCCTTAGGAGTACATACAAGTATAGAGTTTTATCCTAAAAATAACGGGGATAACAATAAGATATACTTGTTCCCTAAAAAAGATAAGGATAGTAACAAAATTGAAAATAAAACAACTGCAAACCATACCATAAATCAAGATACGTTATTAGAGTTATTTGAATCAATATCAGATTTATTTGATTATTTAAAACAAGTAGAAAAAGATTTTAAATTTTATAATGATGCTCAGCATCCAGATGAACTTAGGCAAAAAATCGCTGAAAAAGTTTGTAATACAAAAGGTATGTTTAAGGGGCTAACAAAACTACAAGGGCTGTTTGAAAGGAAAAAAGATCAACAGATTACTAATCTTCAAAATTTACTTGAAATGTGTGGGAAGGCAGAAATGTTAGACATGGATTTTGATCTTAAGTTCAAACTTAGATATCTAATATCAAACGTGCTTTTATATGGTAATAATACGATTAAATAGATTATAATCAGATAAAAGAGGGAAATCTGAGTATGGAAAAATTTAGAAAATCTGATCAGTTTTATATTGATCAATATGATAGACATACAATAGAAGAGCTTAAAGAGTTAGAGTTGCAAATTGAGAAAGTTTACAAAAAAATAAAAACTAATCAGAATTCAGAACATGATTCTGATTATTTTAAGCTTCAAATGCAGTATCAAGATACAGCTGTTCATTTTGCGAGGCAAAGAGAGAAACTTATACAGTCCCGTATTTATGAAGATGAAAAAAGGGATAGATCAATTCAATCAGTACCTATACCTAAAAATGTAAGGTGTAATACTTGCCTTGAACAGATGAAATTTGATATGTTTGATTTTGTAGAAAATGATTCAGAGATAATATTTGTTTTTTCATGTAATCATAAACATCTACCTAAAAAAGCAATTTATGCAGATGGTAGAGAGTTCTATGTTGCCAAACATCTATGTAGCTATTGTGGAGGGAAGCTTAATAGTACTAAAAATGAAACAAATGGTAAGTTGACTTTAATTGATACCTGTGAACAATGTAATCAAGTTGAAACTATAGAAATAAATCGTTCTGGTAAAAAGATATTACCTATCAATGAAGATGAACGAAAAAAATATTGTACAGATTTTATAGGATCAAATACTTTTTATGAAGATTTAGAGGCAATAACTAATTTAAGTATTAGTCTTGATCAAGATAGCGAAATTGATGTCAATAAATTGAAACAATTAAATATAGCACAAGTAGAAAAGGTATTATCTGAAGAACTTGAAAAAGCAAAATTCACTAAAATTCAATTTGAAAAACCTCAAGTTGGTAGATATTTAACTGTAGAGTTTTTAGCTCAAGATTTATCTGATAGAAATGAAACTAATAGCGTAAATAAGCTGGTACAAATAATTCAAAAAGTTTTATTCTCAACTAACTGGAGATTAGATGTAAATAGTGTTTCCTGTAAATTAGGATTTTTAAGTGCTCATATTAAAGGATATTCAGTGAAAGAAGATTTACTTAGGATTCTTAAAGAGATAAGATGAATAAAATAGTGCTGTATGATTGGGTGTTTTTTTATTTGTTATCTTCTAAACCTAAGTTATCTTTACTAATTAGTTTTGTAAATAGAATGAAATGGCTATACCTAAACATGATGAACTAAGAGTACCAATACTTGAAATTTTAAGTGATGGTCAACAGTATAAATTAAAACAGTTTCAAAAGCCTTTAGCAGAGAGGTTTAAATTAACAGATGAAGAGATTAATGAAATGTATCCATCAGGTAATGGGCATGTTTTTTATGATCGTATCTCGTGGGCATTAAGCTATATGAATATGGCTGGTTTATTAGATAAACCCAGCCGTGGAGTTTATGTTATTAATACGAAGGCTAAAGAACTTTTAAAGACACCTGAAAAGATAAATTATTATATAGATGATAAAATGTCTAAGAGGGAAAAGAAAAAAAACTCTGGAGAGGAGTTGATAAATGATTTTCGAATTTCGAGAATACAAGAAGATGCTACACCTTCTGAAAAGTTGTATGCCTCTTTTACAAATATTAAAAATGCTGTTTATGATGAGATTATTGAAAGTATTCTTAGTAAGAGTCCAGCATCTTTTGAACGATTAGTTGTGATGTTATTGCAAAAAATGGGATATGGTGGTGAAGTTAAAGATTCAGGATTGGTAACGCAGATTTCTAACGATGGAGGTATAGATGGTGTTATAAAGGAAGATGTGCTTGGTTTTGGTCGTATTCACATTCAAGCTAAAAGGTTCAACTCTAAGTTATCGGTAGGGAGACAAGATATACAAGGTTTTGTAGGTGCATTAGCTGTAGCTCAATCTAATAAAGGGGTATTTATCACGACATCTTATTTTACACAAGGAGCGAAGGATTATGTAAAGAGTTTAAATGGATCTACTACAGTTGTTTTGATTGACGGAAAGGATTTGGCAGAGTATATTTATGAGTATGGACTTGGTATGCAAGTAGAACAAACTATTGAAATTAAAAAGTTAGATGCTGATTTTTGGGATAGTTTTGAAGATGATAATAGATAAACTTTTTATATTTTAAATAGTATTAATGCATTAAAAATCTTCGACTTAAAAGCTGATCTAATTCATGGTACACAAAAAAACAAAGCCTGAAAACCGCAATTTATAAGACATACGGAGTAGGGTGTAAAACCTTTTTAAGGTACTTAAAAACCGATAGCTTATGCTATCGGTTTTTTATGTTTACACTATTCTACTTTTTATAATTTTACGCTAACATTTTTTTTCAAATGTAAATTTCAAGTGTACTACATTCTCCTTTATCCTTCACCAATAAAGGACCATAACTTTTTGCGCCGACATTTTAATTCAAGAAAAACCTCCTAAATATTCCTCTTTTTCAAGACATATTCGCGAGCTTTTTCCTGAAGTTGATCATCAGATAAAGACTTGTTTTTAAGTAACCACTCATCAATTTCAGATTTTTCAAAGAATAAGTATTTACCATTAGGTTTAGAGTAGGGGATCTTACTAAAATGAACCAAGTGATAGATATATGATTTTTTAAAACCAGTATATTTCTCTAGTTCTTCAACAGATAATATTTCCTTATTATTAGAGATAATTAGTTGCTCTAAATAATCAAGCTTTTCAAGTATAAGTTTAATAGATTCCATAATTAATTGTTTTTGGATTTAGAAGCAAACTACAGCTATATCATAAACGACTAAAGCCAAGTGTACTTTCAAGTACCACTTGGCTTTAGTGTAATTATAATCTGTAGTTAAACTTTTCGTTTAAAACCCAAACTTAAGCTCTGGAATAAGCTCAGAGGCTTCTTTCATTTTACTATCAATGATTTTAGCATACACTTGAGTCGTTCTAATTTCGCGATGCCCTAAACGTTTAGAAACCGTGTAGATATCTGCGCCATTCTCTAAGAGTAGTACCGCATTGGTATGTCTCGCACTATGGAAGGTAATATGCTTGTGAATACCCGCTCTGTTACACCAATGCTTAAGTTCATTATTGTAATAGAAAGAGTTTGAAGTATTCAAATCCTCTGACAAGCCTTTTTTATCTTAATGATAGCGAACTAACTTGGAAGGTCTTTTATTAGTTAGATTGTATTTATATAAGGATCTATAAGTAGTAAAGCCTCCGTTTTGGGAGGCTTTATTTTTAATATGCTTGAATTAAAACTTCTGAAGGAATATGCAATTTTTTGGTTAAGGTTCGGATCATCTCTAAAGATAATTTTCGCTTTCGATTTAAAATTTCACTTGCTCTACTTTTTAATCCGATCATTTCTGCTAAATCATTTTGTGTGTAGCCCATTTGCTCCATTCTAAATTTAATCGCTTCAATTGGATCTGGTAAATCCATAGGAAAATGTTCTTTTTCATATTTTTCAATCAACATTCCCAAAATCTCTAACTCATCACTATCCTCTGATCCAGGAAGTGCATCAAAAATCAACTCTAGTCTTTCTAAAGCAGCTTCGTAATCTTGTTCTGATTTTATAGGTTTCAATTTCATAATTTAAATGGTATTAGCATTAATTTTATCATATTCTGCGTGGGTCCCTATAAAGCGAATCCACATCATTTGATGCCCAAAGTTCATTTTGACAATTAATCGGTAATGATTCCCTTTAATATTAAAACATATTCTATTGTCGTCTAATATACTTGCGCTTGGATATTCGGCCTTTATTTCATTACTATTTTTCCAAGTTGCTTTTTCTGCCTCTTGATACCAAGCCTTTAATTGTTGCTCACTGTCTGCATGTTTTGTCCAAAACACACGTAACGTTTTTATCGCTATTACTCTCAATTAAAATAGTTTATACAAATTTAAAAATTATTTCCCAATTCGGGAACTTTTTTCAAGTATTTTATTGAATTGCTCTCTAAGATGTAATCAACACCTTGTTTAAAATCCAAATTTAAGCTCTGGAATAAGCTCAGAGGCTTCTTTCATTTTACTATCTATGATCTTAGCATAGATTTGTGTAGTTCTAATTTCACGATGTCCCAAACGTTTAGAAACCGTGTAAATATCGGCGCCATTCTCTAGGAGTAGCACCGCATTGGTATGTCTCGCACTATGGAAGGTAATATGCTTGTGAATACCTGCTCTGTTACACCAACGAACAATTTCATTATTGTAAATAGCCGAGTATTTAAGATTAGTGAAAACGAGTTGATTCAGTGATTCTCTTTCCCCTAAGAGTTCTCTTGCCTGTTTGGAGATATAGAGATACTCAACACCTTCCGTTTTCTCCTGTCTATAGATAACTCTACAAACATCATCTTCATCTCTTACTTCAGACCAAACAAGCTTATTAATATCCGACCAGCGAAGACCAGTTAAACAAGAGAATAAAAAAGCTCGTTTAAGCACTTCGTATTTACAATCAGTTTTTACCAGACGTTGTACTTCATTAAAAGTAAGATACTCTCTTTGGCTTTCCGCCTGTTTAAAACTCTTTACTTTTTGAGCATAGTTTATCGTTAGATACCCCTCTTCAAAGGCTAATCGAAGAGCAGCTCTAAATTTATTGAGATAGGAGTATTTTGAGTTTAATGAAAGCGGAAGTTTACTTTTTGTAAGGGCTTTTGTATCAAAGTAATGTCTGACTTTCTTTAAAAATTCATCATCTACTTCATCAAAAGTAAAAGTAGGGGAGATACAGCGTTTTAAATGAAGAAAAGAAGCCGTCCAGTTTCCGTAGTTTTTAGGACTTTCATATTTCTCTTCTGTTTTCTCAAGAAAGAAATCCAGGAAGCAACGTTGTCCTTTGTGCTTATTCTTAATTCCATATTTACCTCTAAGGTTTTCACTTTGTCGAATAGCTAAGATATTCTCAGCCATTTGAAGGGCTTCTTTGTTTTCCTTTCTCTCCTTTGGACTATTAGGAGCGCCATGTAAAAAGAGTTTTAGGTTTTCAAATTCTCTGATATGCCTTTTTTTACCTTCTAAGGAAACTTCAAATCCTTTATAGTATTCAATATGCAGACTAATCTTACCACTTGGTAATTTTCTTTGTTTAAGTGTGATGTTCATAATTTTCTATATTAGGTTAGGGAGACTCATTTTGTACCACATTTGTACCACATAATTTTAAAGTGTGGTACAAATGCGGTACTAAATATAGAAAATAAGGACATCTTATAAAAATATTTAACACATAACTATTTGATTTTCAAAGTATTTCAAATCAAATAAAAGTATTAAAAAGACAGGTTATTTACCGATACAAAAATTAGCAAAAATATTCCCCAGCAACTCATCATTGGTCACCTGACCCGTAATTTCCCCGAAGAAGTAGAGTGCTTGGCGGATATCGATAGCCATAAGATCAGCCGAGAGATTCGTTTGTAAGCCCCATTTCACCTTTTCAATTTCCTCTAAAGCTTTGAGGAGAGAATCGTAGTGGCGTGTATTCGTAACGATGGTTTCATTGTTGCGGAGAGCCCCGGTGTTAACAAAGCCCAATAGCGTTTGTTTCAGTTCATCAATACCCAGGTTGGCCTTGGCAGACATCAACATTAAATGCTCAATTTTCGATTGAAACAAGTCGATTTGCTCTTGCGACAAAAGATCCTGTTTATTGCAGACAACCAGCAGTGGTTTTAGCGGGTATTTATTCTTCAATTTCTCCAGTTCCACGTTGATTTGATCGATGGATTGAGATGTCAATTTACCCCCGTCGATCAAGTAGATTACAACTTGTGCCGCTTCAATTTTCTCGAAGGTCTTTTGGATACCGATGCTTTCCACCACATCTTTCGTATCGCGGATTCCCGCCGTATCGATGAAGCGAAAACCGATGCCGTCGATGACTAGCTCATCCTCAATCGTATCACGCGTAGTACCTGCGATATCCGAAACAATGGCGCGTTCCTCGTTGAGTAAAGCATTGAGTAAAGTCGATTTCCCTACGTTCGGTTCCCCAACAATCGCAACCGGAATTCCGTTTTTGATTACATTTCCAACCGCAAAAGAATCAATTAAACGCTTGAGGACGAATTCAATGCGATCGATAAGCGCTTTGAACTGCGTGCGATCAGCAAATTCCACATCCTCTTCCGAGAAGTCCAATTCCAGCTCAATGAGCGATGCGAAGTTGAGTAGTTGCTCACGAAGGAGAGCAATCTCGTTGGAAAAACCCCCGCGCATTTGCTGCATGGCAATTTGGTGGCTCGCCTCATTATCCGAAGCAATCAAATCCGCTACCGCTTCCGCTTGAGAAAGATCCAGCTTCCCATTCAAGAAAGCGCGCATGGTAAATTCACCCGGTTGAGCCATTTTAGCCCCTTTGCGCAAGCACAGTTGAATGATTTGCTGTTGAATAAAAGTAGAACCGTGACAAGAAATTTCAATCGTATCCTCTCCCGTATACGAATGCGGGTTCTTGAATACAGAAACCAGTACCTGATCCAGTACGCGTTCCCCATCTACGATATGTCCGAGGTGGAGCGTATGCGTTTTTTGTTTGGTCAGATCTTTCTTTTTGATCGATTGAAAGATGCCATTTACCAGAGAAATAGCATCTTTTCCCGATACACGTATTATGGCAATTGCCCCAGCACCCGAAGGAGTGGCTAAAGCAACAATAGTATCTTGTAATATCATGGGTATATCTAAATAAGCACAAAGATAGTATTTATTCATTTATGTTGAGATGGTGAGGTTTTGCTCTTTGCTCTTTGTGAGGTTTGCTCTTTGTAGAGAATTTACGACTTCACAAAAAAGCAACCAACAAAAAAACATGTACAATTTTCATCTATTTAAGTGTTGTTTTTTCATTTAAAAGCGTGATAAATACAGCATTTTTTTGAGTATTGGAAACGAAAAAGCTAAACTTAATTTCTTATCTTTATAGAAATCAAAATTAACACTACTATGAAAAAAATACTTTTTCCAACAGACTTTTCAGAAACAGCAAATAACGCTTTAATATACGCGCTAAAGATGGCGGACAGCCAAAAAGCAACCCTTTTTGTGTTACATGCTTATGAGATGCCAGTAATTTCTGCAACAGCGAATCCAGTAATGGTACAAGACGTATATAAATCCATTGAGTTAAGCAATTTTGAAAACTTTAAAGATCAAGTACCTTTCATTCGCGATATCGCTAAAGAAAATAACTTAGATCACGTACCTATGCATTTTATCCTAGAAGAAGGCTTCTTGAATACCATTTTAAAGAAAAGAGTAGAGGAGGAGGAAATCGACTTAGTTGTCATGGGAACCAACGGGAACTCAGGATGGGATAGAAAATTGTTAGGATCCAATACGGTAAATGCGATCAACTCTTTAAAAGCACCAGTATTAAGTGTACCACATGATGCTGTGTTCAACGGAATCAATTCAATTGCATTCTCTACCTTATTCAATACAAACGACAAAATTGTATTAGATAAATTAGTCAAGATTGCAAAGGGATATGATGCTACGATTAAGTGTATTCACGTGATAGATGACGTCGATAAAATCAAACAAGAAGTAGTAGATAGCTGGTTGGAGCACTACAAAGGAAATCCAATTACTTTCGCTATTGTAGAAGGAAAAGATGTAGAAAAAGAAATCTTCACATTCTTAGATAAAGAAAATATTGATTTGCTTGTATCAGTGAAGAGAAACAGAAGCTTCTTAGACAAATTGTTCACGTCGAGTATGACAAAAAAATTGAGTTATCATACCCATGTGCCAATCATTGCTTTCCATGAAGAATAAAAATAAAAAAAGTCGTAAAGTGAATTGCTTTACGACTTTTTTATTGTTTAAACGTTTGAGTTTAAACCTCTTTATTTTTATTGATTTCATCTTGAAGTTGTCTTCTTATTTTTTGTTCTCTTTCCAAAGAAGATTTGCGAAACTCCTCAAATTCCTCGTCTGTTTCTTTTAATTTCTTAATGGCATCTTTCGTATCCACATGCCCTTTTTTAAAGCGGAAATAAAACAAAGTAACCAGCACAAGAAGAAAGCCAAATATTGCTAGTATAGTGGTTTGAATCACGTTTTTATCTGCGCGAATACCCAGGAAATCAAAGTGGTCCTCTTTCGCTAAAGACGTCTTTAATTCCTGTTCAGCCGTAGCCAACTTTTGAGTCGCTGTATCTAATTCTTGTTTATGTTGTTCAATTAACGCCTGGTTTGCTACTTCTTTGGTTTTGTATTGACGAAGAGAATCCTCTACATTTTGTTGTAAATCCAAGAGACTTTGCTTATCAACAATTTTGAAATTTTGATAATTGGATGATTTATTAAATAAGGTAGAGAATTGATTTGTGATAGTTTTGATATTGCCCTGTGCAAAAACTGTACTCGTCAGTGCTAGGGTTGCAACCAGTAAAATACGTTTTATTCTTTTCATTGAGTAACTATTTTGTATTACAATTTTATAGAGGTCTAAGATAAGTTATTTATTATTATAAAAAAGCTTTATGAAATATAATTTTTAAGAAAAATTTATTTTTTATTTTGATACTATTAGCAAAAAAAATGGTATTAATATAAAAAAAAGGGAATTCTGTTGAGGTAATTGTTTGATAGTCAAAAAATAGTATGTATTATATACCATATTGTATTTTATAACGTTAGTTTTGAAGTAAAATTGAAAATAAATGATAGAAAATCTTTTTTCTAGTAGTAGATTGTTTTTTTGTTGGTTCCTCTTTCTTTCTGGGACAATGACGCAGTATGGACAATCGCTTAATCAGGATGAATTGACAGCGGTCAAAATGTGGTTAGACGAAGATGGGGATACTAGCTTATATATAAAGGTCAGTGCGGCTTGTAACAATTACGACAGCAAAAGAGCTTTTGATTATATTGGATTGCCTTCTGCGATTACACTAAAATTAAAAAATGATTTAGGAGACACAACTTTTGTGTACAAACATCCGCGCTATGAATCGTCCATGTTGATGTTTTACAGCGAGGCTGTATGGTTTAAAACCTATGAGTGGAAACAGGCGGTTTTTATTCCTCTTTTTTACTGCAGTCAAAAGCACGGTGCCACCATGCCATTGTCTTATATTATTTTGTACAACCAACAAATGAAGGTGGTTCATCTCTCGTTTCAATGTAAGCCTGAAGTTTGGGGAACTTGCGTTCCCGTGTTTAAAAAGCGCAACCTAAAAAGTCAATTGACTCAACTACCTGAGGCTTTGCAAGCAGATTTTGTTCAATACATCGAAAAAAACTATACAACGCGAGAAGATTTATTTCCCAATCACATGACGTTCAAACAAAAGAAATACAAAGACTGGAATCTCGAATCTGTGGTCTCTATCGTGGAAGCAAGCTATCCGCACGAATTACTTCGTCGTTTACATACCTTTATTGAAGATCGCAAATGGCAATTGGCCGAAGCCTACCTCAAAGAGTTCGAATACCTATATGTCAACGAAGAGGGAATCGTTACGATTTCGGGATTTCGCACGAGTAAACAAACCTATGAAAAGGAAATGCAGTATAAGATCAATATAACAGAGGAAGATCAATTGTTGGAACAAGCCAATTATTATGTAGAAGCAGGTGATTTTCAACGAGCATATCAGTTGTACGCTGCTATTCTGAAAGAATTCAAGCTATAATTGTTTTTCCAAGCGGTTAAAAATTCTTACCTTCTTGGTTTAACTAAAAAATATAATATGAAAAAAGCAATACAAGATTTATATCCAGAAAATTTAGCCCATTGTTATGGTTGTGGAAAGTTAAATCCAGCTGGACATCAACTGAAAACCTATCTCGATGAAGAGGGGGGAACCATGGCTCATTTTACCCCGAAAAGTGAACATACTGCTTTGCTAGGAAGTGTATATGGCGGATTAATCGCGTCTCTATTAGATTGTCACGGTACAGGATCAGCCGCAGCTTTTGTCTGTATAGAAGATAAAATTCCCTTTGAAACACCCCTTCCAGTGCGCTGTGTAACCGCTTCGCTAAAAATAGATTTTAAAGCGATGACCCCGATGGGTGTTCCCTTAGTATTAAAAGGAAAATTGAGAAGTATTGAAGGTAGAAAAATTTGGGTCGATATGACTCTATCAGCAGGAGATATCCTCTGTGCCACGGGCGAGATTCTCGCCATTCGATTAAAAGAAGAATAAAGCTATAGGAATATAATAAAAGCGAGTGATCTCAAAAGAGAACTCGCTTCTTTAAAAAACGATGGAATCTACTAGTAGTAGGAAGAGTTCTTGTTAACTACCTATTTGTTTTGCCGTAGCTCATACATAAAGTAAAAAGCGAGCCATCCTTTTGAGATGACTCGCTTCTTTAAAAAACTAGGGAATCTACTATGTAGTAGGAAGAGTTCTTGTTAACTACCTATTTGTTTTGCCGTAGCTCATGCATAAAGTAAAAAGCGAGTATCTTTTGGGATGACTCGCTTCTTTAAAAAACTATGGAATCTACTATGTAGTAGGAAGAGTTCTTGTTAACTACCTATTTGTTTTGCCGTAGCTTATACATAAAGTAAAAAGCGAGCATCTTTTGAGATGACTCGCTTTTTTAAAAAACTATGGAATCTACTATTTAGTAGGAAGAGTTCTTGTTAACCACCCTCTTCGTTTTGCCGTAGCAATCGCATAAGGTGTAATCCAAAATAGGGTAAACGTATAGAAAATACTGTAGGTATAGGCCCAAAAGGAATCCTTGAGATTGTATTTCTTCGCGTAAAACAACACCTGAATGGAAGAGAAGATTAAAATACCAGCTAAAGCACTACTGATGAACATAATAGGATAACTGAGAATCAAATACAACATCAAGAGCATCATCGGATAAGCTAAAATTACTTTCAACCATTGGTTTAAGAGTAAAATACGCGGTCCTGTTGTAGAACCTGCTCTAAACTTGCGAAAGGCAAATTTACTCATCATGATATTCTCTCTGACATTACTGCGTTCCCAACGGATAAACATCTTGTACAATCCTTTGAAATTCTCTGGTGTATTGGTTAGAACATAGGCGTTTTTTTGAAACAATACATGATACCCTTGTTTTAAAATCATATTGGTCATGGCGCGATCTTCGCCAATGTCAGAAGGCGTACCCATAAACGTTTGGTTGATCCATTGTTCTAAACAGTTCATCACAGCTGTTCTTCGATAAGCCGCTAAAGCGCCTGGTGTACACAGCACACTGTTTAACGCACTTTGTGCCGATCGAATGAACTCAAAACTAAAGACAAAACTCACGTTGAGCATTTTGGGAATAATTCCATCTTCTGTATTTAAAACCAATACATTCCCCCCTACAGCTCCACATAATTCGTTGTGAGCAAAAGGACTAACCAATTGTCTTAAGGTATCTTGTCTGACGATAGAATCACTGTCAACGGTTACAAACACCTCACCTTTACCCAGTTTAAAACCGCGATATAAGGCATGTCTTTTCCCCATATTACGGGGTTGTTGGTATATTTCAACGCGAGATTCCAATACCGCTTTTGCTTTTTGCATCCAAATCCACGTATCGTCTTTGCTGCCATCGTCAAAAGAAATAATCTCTAATTTGTCGGCGGGGTAATCACTTTGAGCTAAACTCAATAAGGTATCATAAACCAAGCGCCCTTCATTATAAGCAGGTACAATAACCGTACAAGTAGGCAATTCATCATCAGAAACTGGGGCAACTGGTTTGTATCTAAAATATTGATAGAAAATATAAAGCAAGAAAAGTACTTGTACAGCCAAAAGAGCCATACTAAGACCAAAAAATAATTGCCCGCCCCATCCTTCTAAACGCTTCAATTGCATACGCTCAAAATAAGGGTGAAAGTGATAGAGAATCACCACACTACTAAACAATAGGACAAAGGTTAGCGCTAACACTAAATAATCGGTAAGACTAAAGCGCTGCTGTTTATTCGAGATTTGCGAATTGCTTAGGGGCGAATGCGCAAGCTTGGGGACTTGGTTTGTTTTCATATGTATGTCAATTAGTGGAAAAGATTATGCCTCAGTTTAATTCTTGCATCGAGTAAAAATGAAGAAATAAGGATGCAATGACAACCTTTCGCTACTTATAACACAAGATGCGTGCCATTTGATTTTATTGGGGTTTTCAGCTGTTTTTAACGTATTGGCTTCCCCATATTGTTGAATTGGACAACACATTGTTTAGATTGAGTCCAAAGTGCATAGGCAATTTAAATGCCGTTGATTCTCTCTTTTGAATCTGTTTTTAAGGAAGAAGTATAGGAAGAAGAATACGCAAAATGAGAATAATTGACCTGGTATTTAGAGGGGGGATTCAAATTGTAAACCTACTGCTCTTCATTTTATTGAAGGATACCACTGAATTTTAAAGCTCAAACGTTAAAAAATCTGCTATCTTTGAAGGGATAACTTTTACAATATATTAAGATGAAAATACTAGTAACCGGTGGACTAGGATTTATAGGTTCTCATACTGTAGTCGCTTTACAACAAAAAGGATATGATGTGGTGATTATTGATGATTTGTCTAATGCAACGATAGAGGTAGTAGATGGAATTACCACTATTACGGGCCAAAAACCAGCCTTAGAACAAATTGATTTACGAGATAAACAAGCAGTTTTTCATTTTTTTGATAAACATCGCGATATTGCTGGAGTTATTCACTTTGCAGCTTCAAAAGCAGTAGGCGAAAGCATGAAATTGCCTTTGGAATATTATGAGAATAATTTTTTCTCTTTAATCAATGTGTTATCGGCAATGAAACAGATAGGATTAGATAAAATTATCTTTAGTTCTTCTTGTACAGTTTACGGGCAAGGAGAAATCATGCCTATTACGGAAGAAGAATCCATTAAAACAGCGCTATCTCCTTATGGAAATACCAAACAAGTAGGGGAGGAGATCATTGTAGATTTAGCCAAAGTCTATCCTTTACAAGCCGTTTTGCTGCGCTATTTTAATCCCATCGGGGCACATGAATCAGGATGTATTGGGGAATCACCAGTAGGGGTACCTTATAATTTGATCCCTTATATTACTCAAACTGCTGTCGGTACACGTCCGTTTCTTTCCATCTATGGGGATGATTACGATACACCAGATGGTACTTGTGTGCGTGATTATATTCATGTGGTTGACTTGGCTGACGCACACCTTCGAGCGATGGAATACTTGTTGAAAAAGGAAAATACAACACAAGTTGAAGTTTTTAATGTAGGAAATGGTCAAGGTTATTCGGTTTTGGAACTTGTGCATTCTTTTGAACGCGTAAGCGGAATCAAAATCAACTATAAAATCGTAGAACGCCGCCCTGGAGATGTCGATAAAGCTTGGGCTAATACAGCTAAAATTGAAAGAGTCTTGGGATGGAAGCCCACCAAATCCTTAGATGATATGTTAGCCAGCGCATGGAATTGGGAACGAAAATCAAGAAATTAATAAAATTAGAAAGTATTCCAATGAAAAAGATTAGCATTGAAATTAAGTGGGGCGTTATTTTTTCTGTTGTAGGCCTCTTGTGGATGGTTTTAGAAAAAGTAGCCGGACTACATGGCCCTTATATTGATTACCATTTATACCTAACAAACCTATTCGCTATTCCCGCTATTGTAGTCATGGTGTTGGCTTTAAAAGATAAAAAGAAAAACTTTTATGAAGGAGATATGACCTATGGAGAGGGAATGTTGTCGGGTGTTGTACTGTCTTTGGTTATCGCTATATTAAGCCCCTTAACACAGTGGATTACAAGCTATATCATCACACCTGAGTTTTTTCCAAACGTAATTAAACGATCAGTGGAGTTGGGATTCTACGCCAATGAAGCGGATGCTGCCAGTTACTTCAATTATGGTAATTACGCCAGACAAGGTTTTTTAATGGCTTTGATGATGGGGGTGATTACAACAGCTATTGTTATGATTTTTATTAAATCAAAAAGCAAAAAATAGAACAAGTTGAACCTTAATCAGCCGAGAATTTTAAAGGTTTTCAAAATGAATTAGATAAATTTTAATAAAAAATTGTTAAATACTTTTTTTTAAAATAAGTTTGCACCCAGTTTTCCGTAAAAAATAAAAAATAATATTTGTTTTTTAAGGAAACTTGAGAAACATCACTTTACTTCTAATTTATTTTGAATTTCTTTATGGCGTGGACGAAAAAAAGGAAGGATATTGTTCTTTCTATTGGATTCTTTCTATTGGTTTTTTTGCCCAATATTTTTTACTTTATCAATTATACCATGTTGGAGTTTAGGCTCTTTCTAAACAATGTGGTTTTGCTTTGTATCGTTTTAGCTTGTTGGAGAATACCTCAAATTGGCAAAGGTTTTGGTGCCCTGTTGTTAGCGTTATTTACCCTAAATAATGGATTGACCATTATGAGCTTTCTCCTGTATAAAGAATCATTTAACGTAACCCTGGCCTATAATTTCTTAACTACTAATAAGTCAGAAGCAGTAGAAGCATTACTGACATTCAAGACAACTATTGTCTTAATGCTCTTGTATTATGCCTTTTTATTATACGCAATCCATCGAGTGGCTCAGTTTAAAATCAAAACGAAGTACCTCCTTCTACTTGCTGTTGTTTTATTGATTTATCCCATCGGATTTAAATCTTATCACTTTTATCAAAAAGACAAAGCCTTAACGGGTGAATCCATGGGATGGATGGCAAAGTATAATATGTTGACCAATACACCTCTTTATAATGTCGCTTCTTTTTATGAAGCCAACCGCTTTATTAAAGAGTTGGCTGAGGTCAAAAAACAACATAAAGTATATCCTCCTTTTACAGTAGAAGATACAGATTTGGAGACAATTATTGTCGTGCTCGGGGAGTCTGTACGTAAAGATGTAATGGAAGTTTATGGAGGTACACTTCAAACCACTCCTTTGCTCATGAAACGCTTGCCTAATGTGTTGATTTACGATCAGGCAGTTGCACCTAGCTCTTTTACAAATACAGCTTTAACTTTTATGTTAGCAAAGGTAATCCCTGTAGAAAAGAAAGATTTCAAATTAGAAGCGCTGAACGATAATATTATTGGTTTAGCCAATAGTACCAAACAATGGGAAACGTACTGGTTGTCCAATCAAGATGAAATTGGAATCTACGAAAACCTCTATAGCATTATAACGAAAGATGCTAAACATCGAGAACATACAAAAGAGAAATCGTATGATGAAGTGGTACTTCCTATGTTAGAACAAGTTTTACAAGATTCACATAAGAAACGCCTTGTATTTATTCATTTAAAGGGGAGTCATATGAAGGTAAGCGAACGCTATCCAGAAACATTTGATCGTTTTCAAGTGGATGAACGCCCTTTAATTAATGCGTATTACAACAGTATACTCTATACCGATTATGTAGTAGATGAAATTATTAAAAAGGTAGAGCATCAGAAAAGTTTGGTATTGTATGTAGCAGATCACGGTCAAACGGAACGCAAAGATAAATTCGTTCACGGTTTTACAAAAAAAGGATTAGATGTGCCTTTTGTCATTTGGCACAGTGATGCGGTAGCAGCGGAGTATAAAAAGAATGGAAGAGTAACCCAACCTATTTCTACGACAAATATTTACACCATTGTTAGTGATTTACTTGGGGTAAGAGGACTTGAACCCAAAGAGGCAAATACGGAATTAAAAGCACTGTCTCCTTCTTTCAATGTGGTAAAATACGAAGAGGTAGAACAAGATTAATATTGGATATTTACGTAAAATTAATACGAATTATTGTGTTTTGATGCCGATATTTTGAATGTTTAAAAAAGTTTTTGCAAAAGACAATAAAGTTGTACCTTTAAAAGAAAAGGAAAACTTATGAGTAGTATTATTTTAAATCGCATCAAACAAAATGTAAAACACTGGTATCTTCCTGTAATTTTAGGCGTTGTGTTTATTCTTGCTGGAATATTTATTATGATGACACCTGTTGCATCTTATTTATCTCTAGCCTTGTTGTTTAGTTGGCTTTTCTTCTTTTCGGGAATTGCAGAAATCGCTTTCGCCTTGAGTAATAGAAAACAATTAGATGGCTGGGGATGGATTTTGTTCTCTGGAATTGTCGATGTTGTATTAGGTTTAATCCTATTGAGTAAACCCGCCATAACCTTACAAGTGTTACCAATCTATGTAGGATGTGTGTTATTATTTCGCTCTGTGCGAAGCTTGAGTATGGCGGTAGAATTAAATAATTATGGAGTAAAGGGAATCTCTTCCATGGTGCTCTTCGGAATTTTAGGTCTATTGTTTGCCATCTTTATGATGACGAATCTCGAAGCAGGAGCTTTTACCATTGTATATTGGACAGCTTTTTCGATTATGACTTTAGGTCTATTCAGTATCTTGTATGGAATGAAATTGAAGAAATTGAAAAATAGAGGAGCTAAAATTAGCGATGAATTGACAAAAAAATGGGAAGCTATTCAAGAAGAAGTACGAAAAGCAATGGACAAAGACGAATAAACATAGCATGTAAAAAAGAAGATATGAAAAGAGGATCTATTCTAGAATAGATCCTCTTTTTATTTTACTTTGTCGTAAGCATCAAAAATTAATTCTTCAATAGCGTCGGAGATACGTTGTTTGCCCTCATCTGTATTGATGTCAATACCACAAAACTTGCTTCCATTGTTTTTAGCATGTAGTGTTAAATAGTAGATACCACTGATAACTAAGGCTAAACGCGCTCTAATATCTACACTGGAATGTTCGAAATACGGGATTGTTTTTGAAAATAATTCCTCGCCTATCTCTTCGCGTTTATCAGCAATCTTGCGCAATATTTCATTACTTTCACCTACTTCCCAATGGATGATGCGTTGAAGCGCTCGATTGGTTAATAAGGTCTCAAATTGATTTTGAAGAAGATGATTAATATGGTTCTGTGTTAATTTATCAGGATCTTGTAAAAGATAATCAATATCAGGTTTAGCTGTACTTTTAAAGAAATCTTTCTGATTGATGTATTCTTCAACTAAAGGATCAACACCTCCAAAATACGTCCATACCAATTTTTTATCCACACCCGCAGTTTTAGCAATATTGGGCGCAGTTAATCCAGTATATCCCTTTTTTTGTAATACCTTACCTACAGCAGCTATCATTTTGTTCATCGTGCGTGCTTTATCGCGTATAGGTCCAGAAGATACTTTTCTAACTTTTACGGGCTCAATTCCCTGATCCGTGTTTGTTATCTTTTCTTTTTTGTTTTTCATATCCAATAAATTAAGGGGAAGAATCGACATTCGTCCATTCTATTAAGCTATAATCGTACTTGAAATTCGCTTATAGCTTAATTTTTCAAATGTAAAAAAAATAATTCAATTCCTTTTTTACATTGATTTTTGTATTAAACTCGAATAAACAGTAAATATAGTCATTAATAAAAGGATAGCTCTTGTATTTTGTGTATTCTGTTTGTTGACTTCTTTTTAATTGAACAAGATGTTGCTATTAAAATGTTAAATTACGTATAAAAAATGAATTGTAGTACACTATTTGATTCTAAATAAAAGAATAAAATTAAGTTCAAAATGAAGGATAAAATAGGGAGAATATTTCTTGGAATGGGCATAGGTTTACTTTTATTGCTTTGTACTGGAACCATGAAGCGAGATATTGCAAAAACAGATTTTTTTGTGGGTAAATACTGTGGAGTCGTACTTTTTGAACAAGACGACGTCACAATTCAATGCCATAAAAGTTGCATTAGAGTGGTGAAGATTGGAAATAAAGTTAGTTTCTATTTCAGACATAATATTCCAACCCTTGCCGAAATTGAATTGGTACAAGAAGATGGAGGGCCGATGATTAATCGCGATGCAATAGAAACAAATTTTATTCGATTGAATCACGCTAAACTAGAAGTCTTGTTCACTATAGGAGCTAAAAGTTATACGGTTTATGCTAGAAGTGAATAAAAATAGTGGGGACTTTATACTTGAATGATTAAGGAAGATTAGGCAATATAGGTGTGATTGTTTATGGAAATAGCCTTTACTTTTGGGGTTAAATCCAATACATTGCGTTGTCTAATTTTGGGTACTGAAATCGTGAACTGTTGATGTCTTCCCTCAATGAGCTGTTTGTGTGTGATCTTTTTGAGCATCTGTACTTCTTGATCTTCTTTCTTCAATTCAATTAATAAATATTTGATGGAAGGAAGTTCACTATTGGGCAAAGGTTTGTTGCTTTTCAATAACCCCTGTCCATGAAAGAAAATTTCCTCTATTGATTCATTAGAAGCCTCTAAATGATGTTGATTTTTCTTTAGTACTTTAGAAAGTTGATCACTGTATAAAAGACTTAAATGCGCAATCTCGTCTCGGGTGAGAAAGAGAGGTACGAGTTCTAAGGTATCGCCAATAATCGCATACACTTGTAGCACAATTGGCTCGTTGTAATCCAAAAAGAGTTGGATCTGAGCAGATAATTCAGTTGTTTTCATAGCAGAACAGTTTTGTTATTCTTTTAAATATACGTCTTTTTTTTCTTCCTTTCTTAGAATTTGAAACCGAAAGAGGGTACCAAAAGGGGACATAGGAGACAAAGATAGGTCTCGTACCTTACAGAGTCTTTGTTGAGCTAAAAAGTTAAAAAATGAAGTGTTTATTTTTTTAACTCTTTATTTTGTTTTCCTTATTTAGAGAATAATAGTAGTTTTAACTTTACAATATGAAAATTTTTTTATTTTTTTTACTCAATTTACTTTCTTGATTTTTAGTGTTTTAGATTCTTTGCTGTTTGCTGTTTTGCGCAATTCGTAAAGTGCTTTTCTTTATTTTGTTGAATGTTAGTTAAATATTTGTAAAAGAAACATAAAACAATTATTTTATTTAAATAAAATAACAGATTTAAGACTAAATTGAAAACACTAAATTTAGATAGACAATAAATCTGCATTGAAATAAATTCAGGTCCCCATTTTTGATTGTTGTATTACTATATTTGTGTTTGATAGTAAGCCTATGTTTATGACATAGGCTTTTTTGAGTTGCTGCAATTTAGTGCACCCCTTTAAGGAAGGTTTACCTTCCTGCATTCAAGTAACGATAGCCCCTAGAAGAACTAATATTTATTATATAGAAGCAATATCCTATGCTATATTGCTTAAAAATTGCAATTTTAATGAACTTTAAAATAATATTTTGTATTCTGGTTACCACGGCTAGCCATGCTCAAAATAACACCTTTGATAGCTTGTATCAGCAGTTATCAAAGGTGATGTCGACGTCGACTCCACAAGTTGCGTTATCCCATCTATCAAAGCTTGAAAAGGCTTCTTTAACGAGTGAAGAACAAATAGAAGTTTATATGTTACGCGCTTCTTTGTTGCGCCAATATGGCAACCGCGATCGAGCTATTGCCACTCTAAAACAAGCAGATAGCTTAGCGGGAAAATACAAACATCCCAATCTACAAGCGCGTATTCACGGGGCTCTATCGACTTTATATCGTGAAAATGGCATCGAAACTTTAGGTAAAATGTCGTTAATCAAAGCAAAATATTGGAGCAATTCGATTAAAAACCCATTGGAGTTAAGTGTTTTAAAGGGGAATTTATTGCAAGAGCAGGCTTATTATCATATGAATGCAGCTTTGTATAATGAAGCAATTAAGTGCTTGGCGGAAGGACGTAAAGAATTTGAAAAAATTGAAGATGTCGAATTGCGCCTTTTTCATTTGGCAAGTACAGATCAATTGATTGGTGAAAATTATATTCGCCTAGAAAATACTACAAAGGCGATTGAAGTGTTGCAATTGGCCCTGGTAGAACTTCAGCAATCGGCTTTTCCTGCAAGTCCATTAAAAGGCTTTATATACAATAGCTTAGGTATGGCCCATTTAATTGTCCAAGATTATGAAACATCTTTTTCACTTCTTCTTAGGGCTCAAGAAGTAGGAGAACAAGCCGATTTTGTAGAGCTGAAAAAACAAGTACTCTCTTCTTTGATTGACTATGCTAAAAAAATTGGAAACAATGAACAGTACGTCTTATACAATGAACAATACCTCCAGTTAGTCGATCAACAGTTAAGTGTGCAAACAAAAATTGCCGATTTTCTCGTAGGATCTTATTATGAAAAAGAAGGTGAGGTCAAAAATGCTTACAAAAAATATGTATTATATAGTTTATCTATTGGAAGTGGGGTAATTTTGTTTATCTCTTTATTTTATTACCGTAGAAGAAAATATTTCAAGGAGCAAGAAAATCTTTATCCGCAACAAATTCAATCGACTTCACATTCTGTTACTCAGCAAGAGGTAATCTCTAAGCCTGTGGATACTGCTGTAGATCACGGTTATATTTCAAAAGAAACGGAAGAACTGATTCTAAAAGGGATTCAAGCCTTCGAAGTTAAAAAGGAGTTTTTAAAACACGAAATCTCTTTGAGTAAGCTTGCGAGTCAGATTGGAGTCAATCACCGATACTTATCTTATGTTATTAAACATCACAAACAACAAGACTTTTCCAGCTATATCAATACGTTGCGCATAGATTATATTGTCTTGTTGCTACAAGAAAATCCAGAAACACTTAAATACAAAATTAGCTATTTGGCTGATTTATGTGGATTTGCTTCTCACAGTCGTTTTACCATAACCTTTAAGCGAATTAAGGGAATTTCTCCTTCGGCTTTTATTGAAAAAATTCAAGAAAAAACCAATTCTAACTTGTAAAAGGGTTGTGTTTTGTTGAGGTTATCAAAAGGTTATCTTATTGGTTGTCACTAGTAGGTGTCATTTTTTTTGATGAAATTTAAATAGTCAAAAAAAAAACAATGGAACAATATCACAAACATTTATTTTTCGTTGATTCTGGTGTTACCATTACTGTAAACCAAGAAATCAATAGGCTACAACATCGATTTGGCTTTTCAGAAGAAATGCGCAAATGGTTGTTGATTCAAACGCAGGGTAAAGGGGAAGAGATTTGTTATGCTGCTAAAAGAGAGTTTAAAGGTGAAACAACCAGGATTCAATGGTATACGTTAGATGGAATAAATGAAGTATGGGATATCATAGAGCGAAATGAAGATTGTATTCTATCAGATTATTTGTTTGTTTTTGCACAAGATCAAGTAGGCAATCAATATGCTGAAATCACGAAAGGAAAACGCAAAGGTCATATTGTTTGGTTGAATGCCTTGTGTTATGCCGATGTAGATAGCTTAGAAGAATTAATTGAGGAGCGGCTGGAACAGCTTGGAAAAACACCTTTGTGGATGGATGAAGAGTTGATTTTTAACTTGTTGTATACAGATTGTCAAATGGTGGAAATTCAGACCAATTCTTTGGAATTGTTTCTCTGTTAAAAATAAAAAAGAAAAATTACTTATTCACTGGAGTAAGAATTGATGCGTTTTTTTAGTTTGTCAGGCCTGTATATTCGTATACAGGCTCTTTTTTTAATAGAAAAAGCGGATAATCCGAAGATTACCCGCTCTATTTTTGTCTTGAATTAACGCCTATTTACTTCGAGGTTTCGCTAAATGATCAAAGAAATACTGTGCAATTTTAGTATTCAAGTGAACGCGATCAATTCCACGCACATTGTGTTCATGCGTTGGATATAAGAAATAATCGACTTGTTTATTAGCTTTGATACATGCCTCAATGAACAACATAGAGTGTTGTTGTACCACAACGGGATCTTGAGCCCCGTGAATGATAAGCAATCTATTATCTAACTGAGCCGCTTTGTTTAATAAACTTGTGCGTTCATAGCCTTGCGGATTTTCTTCTGGTGTATCCATATAGCGCTCGCCATACATGATTTCGTACATTTTCCAATCCATTACGGGTCCACCAGCCACTCCAACTTTAAAAATTGAAGGATGAGTAACAGATAAGGTTGTGGTCATAAAACCTCCAAAACTCCAACCATATACCCCAATTTTTTCTTGATCTACATACGGAAGTGATTGTAAATATTTCACACCTTGCATTTGATCAGCCATTTCATTTTGCCCCAATTGACGGTGAATCACATGTTCAAAGTCTCTTCCTCTGTTGAAACTTCCTCTGTTGTCAACGGTAAAAACAAGATAACCTTGTTGTGCCATGTATTGGAAGAATAAAGAGGAACCTCCCAACCAAGTATTGGTGATAAGCTGAGCATGTGGACCTCCATATACATATACCATCACAGGATATGTTTGGGTTGCATCAAAATTAGTCGGGTAGATTACTCTCGCATTTAAAGGTGTTTTTCCATCTGCGGCAGTTAACGTAATCAATTCCATTTTTGGCATATCAATTACACCTTGATAGGGATCTTTAGCTGTAAATAACGTTGTTTCTTTTTGATTTGAAGCTTGTACAACAGCAACCTGATTCGGTACTTCAATACTAGTAAAGGTATCTAGGAATAAGGTTTTATCTTGATTGAATACCACCTCATGTGTACCTGTACGCGTTGTTAGCAATTCTGTTTTTGCTTTTCTAAGGTTTACTTTAAACAACTGTCTATCTAAACCTTGATTGGTGATTCCCTTGTAATATAGATGTTTACCTTCTTTGTCGAAGCCTAAAATCTCTTCTACAATGACAGATTCATGTCCTAAAGCTTGTAGTAACTTGCCTTCTGTTGAATATAAATACGGCTGACGGTATCCTCCTTTTTCAGAGAGGTAAAGGAAGGATTTTCCATCCGCTGGATTGAAGATTAATCCCTGTGAAGGCTCTGTATAAGTGGTTGATTTCTCTTCGAATAAGGTCGCTTCAAATGCCCCGGTTGCAGCATTGTACTTGTTTAATTTCAAGTGATTTTGCTCGCGGTTTAAAACTCCTACATACACATAATTTCCTGATGGATCCCAAGTGACCATCGTCAAAAATTGATCTGCTTCTCCTGTTTGTAAGGTAACTTTTGCATGGGTGTATACATCGTATACAACCAAGGAAACACGCTCATTCGCCATGCCAGCCATGGGGTATTTGATGTTTTGATTCTCCGCCACTCTCGGATTCCATTGCACCAAAGGATAGTCTGTCACTTGCGACTGATCATTTCTGTAGTACAATAATTGTTCTTGTTTTGGACTCCACCACATTCCTTTGTTGATTCCAAACTCATTGCGGTGTGTATTCGAACTACCATTGACAATCGCTGCATCTGTATCTTGAGTTACTTCCAGTTGTTGTCCTTTTTTATCGTTAATCACGATGTTGTTGTCCTTTAACCAAGCAACATAGTCGCTGTTTCTCGATACAATATAGTCTTGACCTTGAGCGGGTACTTTTTGGATAACTTCTACTTTTTTATCTTGTGTGTGGTACTGTAATAACCATCTGAATTTACCCGCTGTATCTACTATTGAAAAGGTGAGTATGGTTTCGTTTTTCCACTGTAAATCGGAAGGAAAAGAAGTAACCTTAAACTTAACTTCTGCCATGGATTGTTCAATCGCCTGGTTCAAATCGGCCGCAGATAGTAAAAAAGAAGATTGCCATTGAGTCGATGAAGTACGAATAAACATACTATCTCGTTGGGTATTTAAATGCGTTAAAGCATTGGATTCTTTCCAACTAGGTTGTGTAAGCTTTTGAGGAGCAAAAGAAGTATACTGCCCTAAAGTAGCTTCTTGCATAGTCAAATTGCGCTGTGCAAAAAGAAAATTACTCGAAAGTATAGCTAGAGCAAGTAAATGTATTTTTTTCATGCTATTGTGTGATTATTTTTATCGTGCACTAAGGTAGGGTTTTTCTCTTTTGTGACCAATATGATGTTGCAGTTGTATGACCTATCTTTTCGAAGCAAAACAAAAGAAGAAGAAGTGGCAACCTCAAAATAGCCCAAAATAATGGCTTTTTTAGAAGTAT
Organism: Myroides sp. 1354; assembly: GCF_030324495.1. Taxonomy (GTDB): domain Bacteria; phylum Bacteroidota; class Bacteroidia; order Flavobacteriales; family Flavobacteriaceae; genus Flavobacterium. The sequence continues at coordinate 96,261 of NZ_JACAGN010000009.1, forward strand.
TTCTTCTAAATGAGGCTAAGATTAGTTTTTTTGCAAAAACAAAGAATTCTCAAATTGCGAATGTTTGAGGAAAAACAGTAGATATTTCGCTGTGGAATGAAATATGTATTGGTTAAAATAGGTGCAGTGAGTTTTGTTTGATACTAATACAGTAAAAAAACCGATGTTTTTAAATATCTATATTTGATAAGGCAATGCAGTTGTTGCTTTGTATGATTTAAACGTTTAGGTTAGGATGAACCACAAATTATTAATTGAATTTATGCATCTTCTTTTTGAATTTGAAAAGGATACAGCGGGAGGGTTATTGCCTAAATATGCCCAAACTATTGATGGATTTAAAAAGTGGATCCGAGAAAAACAAGAGGATCCTATAATAAACGAGGATTTAGTATTGGGAGATACCGTTGTAACGACAGAGCAACATATTACAATTGCCTTAGTGAAAGTAGCCAATTACAGTAAAATGTATTGGCGATCGCTATTAGCAGATATTCCCATCGCGACACAAGAAAATTGGATGGTCTTGTTTAATTTGTGGATGTATGGCGCTATGACAAAAATGGAGTTGATTCGTATCATTGCACAAGAAAAACCGACGGGAATGCAGATTATCAATCGACTAATTCAACTGGAATTTGTAGACCAAAGCGATTCTGAGGTAGACAAGAGAAGTAAAATTATTGAAATTACAGCAGTAGGACAACGCGAACTGTTGAATCAAATGAATGAAATTCAGCAGGTTTCTCAAATGATTAATGGAAAATTAGGACACAGTGAAAAACAGCAGCTACTCCTTTCTTTAACTAAATTGATGGACTTTCACGAAGAGGTCTTCAAAGAAAATAAAAGTAAAACTGAATTGTTGCATCTTGTTTTGAATCACAGTAAAAAGGAGAGTTAGTTAACAGTTCACAGTTAATTTTCTGATTGAAGAATATATTTTCTTTAATCTGAAATTTGGTTAATCGGTTAAACTATCTAACCTTCCTAAACATCCTAATCCATTAAAAATTAACAGCTAACAGTTAATTTTCTGATTTAGGGATATACTTTCTTTAATCGATAATCTAACAAAAAAGCAACTTGCAAAAAAGCAAAGCACAAACCTCATAACTATCTTTTCAAATCCACCTCTTTTAAAGGAATCACCTTTGTTTTGTACTTCAATTTATGATAGAAGTAGAAGAATAAGAAAAAGGGAATTCCCATATAGGTAATGAAGATGCCCTGCCAATCGACAATTCCTTCAAAAATCATTTTACTATCTTGACCAATAATCACACATAAGCACAGAATAAAAGCGAAGATAGGGCCAAACGGAAAGAGTTTCGCGCGGTATATCAATTGTTTAGGATTGTGCCCTTGAGCAACATAGGCACGTCTAAAACGGTAGTGACTGATTGCTATTCCCAACCAAGCAATAAATCCGGTTAATCCTGAGGCAGCTAAGATAAAATCTACGGCTTTAGGGGTAACAGATTGTATGATGAAAATAAGTAAAACAACCAAAGCAGTGGCTAATAAGGCTAGAATAGGAACACCGTGTTGATTCGTTCGACCAAATGAACGATGGGCCATGCCGTCTTTCCCCATGGCATATAGCATACGCGTTGAAGCATACATGCCCGAATTTCCTGCAGATAGAATAGAGGTTAAAATTACTGCATTCATCAAAGCTGCAGCAAATGCCCAATGAGCCTTTTCAAATACAAGCGTAAAAGGTGATTTGGCAATTTCTGTAATATCGGCACCTAAAAGCTCCGGACTAGTATAGGGGATAATCAAACCAATGACAAAAATAGAGAGAATGTAAAATATGAGGATGCGCCAAAACACTTGTTTGATCGCTTTTGGAATGTTCTTTTCAGGATTTTCAGATTCTCCTGCTGTGATTCCAATAAGTTCAGTTCCCTGAAAAGAAAACCCCGCAATTAAGAAAACCCCTAAAACAGTAAGAAATTTACCGGAAAATCCATCTCCAATAAAAGGAGCGTCTCCAATCGTAAAGTTTTTAAAACCAATGTATTCTCCGCCTAGAATACCAAAAATGGTCAATAATCCTACGCCTAAAAAGACAATGACGGTAATCACTTTAATAAAAGCAAACCAATATTCTGATTCTCCATAGGCTTTAACGGATAAGGTGTTTAATCCCAGTATAATCCCAAAGAAAAGTAAACTCCACGCCCAAGGAGGTAAGAAGCTGAGCGGCTCCCAATAGGAGATAACCAAAGCGGCGATGGACACGTCTACAGCTACCGTAATGACCCAGTTGAACCAATAGTTCCAACCCAAAGCATAGCCCAAAGAAGGATCTACAAATCGGGAAGCATAGGTGCTAAATGATCCTGATACAGGTAAATACGTAGCCATTTCACCAAGAGACGTCATCAAGAAATAAACCATTACGCCAATAGCGGCATAGGCTAATACTGCTCCTCCAGGTCCTGCTTGGTGAATCGCTTCACCACTGGCCATGAATAAACCCGTTCCAATACAACCGCCTATGGCAATCATGGTTAAGTGTCGAGCTTTGAGTTTGCGTTGTACGCCAGAATTAGTGTTGTCTTGTTCCGTCATCGTTGATTCATTTCTAACAAATGTAATTATTAATCAAGTGGTATGGGAATTTTTCCTGCAGATTATACGAAAAAGATAGGAAATAACAGTGTAACCTTTCTTTTTTATAGTTGTGTTGTTCCTTCTTCCTTGGCTCAAGACAGGTAAACCGCTTGAATTGAAATGTTAAAAAATTAATATTTTATATAAAGATGAAGTGGCTTAAAATTGTGGTATTCTCTTTTATTTTGTGTTATTAATCTTGATTTGATTTTTTTATTTGAAATATTTTTTGATTGTATAATTAGCTAAATGTTTTTTTAACTAAATTTTTATTTAATTTAGGCGTTCATAGTAGTAATAGTAAAATAAGATTTATGGTAAGAAGAAAACAGTTGCTCAAAGTGGTAATACTTGCACTTTTGACAATACCAGCATTTGTTTTAGCCTCACCCAAACTGAAAACTTGGATGGAGGATATGAGCGTGTATTGGTTTGATACGAGTGTTAACCCGAATCAAAGTACGTTGAATCGCGATGCAGCATTATTTTTTGACGATCCCGTTTGTGATGTTATCACAACACTTCCTTTTGTTGAAACTTTTGCTTCAGATTCTCCAACAAAAGAATGTTGGACGGTTGTGGATGGGAACGAGAATGATAATACATGGGATTTGAACTACGATAGCAATCCTTATATAGGAGATCAAGTAGCGATGTTGTATACTGATTACAATGGAGGAGATAATGATGATTGGTTAATTACACCAACCATTCAGCTTAATGGAAATCAAAGATTGCGCTATTTCTACCGCGTACAATCGCAGAATGAACCCAATGATTTTAGAGTTGTATTGTCAACAAATGGAACAGCAACGGCTAGTTTTGTTCACGAATTAGTGCCACTTCGCGAATATAATAATATAGAATATCGCGAAGAAATTGTGTATCTAGTTGATGAAAATGGAGCACCTTTTACAGGAAATGTGAATATTGCTTGGCACGTGCCTCCTGGAGGATTAGATGGTTGGCGTTTATATGTAGACAATGTGATTATAGAGGATATTCCACCTTGTCCTACTCCTTTGGGGATAACGGTTTCTAATCGCACAGTAAATAGTGCACAAATTAATTGGACTGAAGGGTATCAAGAGGATGAATGGGAAGTAGCTGTACAATTGGCGGGTACGGGTGAGCCCACTACAGGTGTAGAAGTACAAGCTGCTACGTATGGTGCAACTCAACTTACAGCCAATACAGCATACGAAGTATATGTTCGCGCTAAATGTGCAGAGGATGAGTTTTCTGATTGGGTTGGACCAGTGAACTTTAGCACGCAAATCATTCCCGTAAGTCTGCCTTTTACGGATGGTTTTGAAGGAACAAATAATTTTGTGTTTCTCGGAAACAGAGTGAATAAATGGGTAGTGGGAACTGCTGTAAATAACGGTGGAACGCACGCCATGTACATCAGCGATGATGAAGGAGTTTCTCATCATTATGAAACAGATGATGAGGATTGGGAATCAACAGTTGCTCATGCCTATAAAGATTTTACAATTGATGCTGGTGTTAATGAACTCCAACTAACGTTTGATTGGATGTGTATGGGAGAGGGTGAGTTTTGGCCTAGTGACTATTTTAAAGTGTGGATTGTACCTGTCGATTATATAATAGTAGCCAATGAAGAAATTGACGAAGATGCGGAAGGGGTACTTCAACTAGGGCAATCCAACTATTATTTGAATAATGCGTTTCAGAGTGAACTAATCTTTTTTGATGGAACGCCTTATCGAGGAGAAAACATACGCCTTGTATTTGAATGGAGAAATGACGGAAGCGGGGGTACACAACCTCCTGCAGCTATTGACAATGTCGATTTGAGAAATGTGCTTTGTAGCAGACCGCAAAACTTGGAAGTAAATGCCGTTACTTCAACTAGTTTTACTGTGGGGTGGACACCTGTTACCGATGTGAATACCTACGAGTTTATACTTAAAACAAATCCATTGCCATTAGCATTGGATACGGATACACCTACGCATAGCGCTACAGGAAATACTTATACATTTACCAACCTTACCACGGGGTCTTTTTACTATGTGTGGATGAGAACCTCTTGTGATGCTACGACAAAAAGTAAATGGATTGGGCCTATAGCGGTTAATATTCCAAATATGACCCCTCAGGCACTACCTTACAATGAGTCTTTTGAAGGAGATGTGTATTTTCAAACCAATCACAGTGATTTTCAGCAGTGGGTAGCCGGAAATGCGGTAAGTGCAAACGGAACTCGTTCTTTATATGTAACGAATAACCACGGGGTTATGAATAGGTATACCGTGGATGAAGAAACTGTGATTCACGCGTTTAAAGATTTTATCGTACCTGCCAATACACAGCAGCTCGATATTTCTTTTGTATGGCGAGCAGTGGGTGAGTTTAACCCTAGATGGGATGATGAACCAAGTGATTTTATGAAGATTTGGATGGTACCAACGTCATTTACACCAACAGTAGATGTTGCCATTACCCCAGCGGCTAATCGAATTGAATTAGATCCAACCGTATTTTTTGCTAATACTAATCAATTTACAGTTCAGCGAAATGTTGTCAATGCAACGGCATTTGCAGGCCAAAATATGCGTCTTGTTTTTGAATGGATCCAAGATCCTTTCTCGGGTACACAACCACCTGCGGCTGTAGATAATCTCGTAGTGAAACCCTATACGTGTAAAGATGTTACGGAGCTGAATGCTCTGTTAATTGAAAATACTAGTAATTTTGAAATTACCTGGACTCCAGGACCAGGGCAAACCAAATGGGAAGTTTTTATTATTGAAAATGGAGAGCCATATCCAACGGAATCGGATACGGGAATTATTGTAGAGGGAGACCCTTCTTATATCGTAGAGAATGTACCAGAAGAAACTTTCTTTAAAGTATTTGTACGCCCAATTTGTTCAGATACCGAAAAAGGATGGTGGACAGGCCCCAAAGATTACTCTATTTTCCACCCTCCTGGATGTGCTGGGATTACCTTAGATGATATTGAATTAAATATTTCGGTGGATGGCGATTATATCATCTGTTCCGATGATCCGTATACATTAGATTTAAAAGCGAATTATTACGATATCAAAGCAACAACGGATTATGCAGTTGAAGCGATTGACTATGCGCCACCATTCCCATTTTTCGGAGGAGATGCTGTAAATTTGACTATGGATGACGATTGGTCGAACATCATTGATTTAGGATTCGATTTTTGTTTTTATGGTAATAGTTACAACAAAGTCTTAATTTCCGCCAATGGGGCAATTACATTTAGTATTGAGGGAGTTGTTCCAGGAGGTTTATATGAACCAGGTTCTCGAGGTGGATGGGCATTTAATGATCCTATTCCTTTTGTAGGAGATTTTGGAGATCCTCCGTTTGCCAATGCAATATTTGGTGTTTTACAAGATACTAATCCTGAAGAATCACCAGATAATTATTCAGTAAATTATCAGATTCTGGGTTCATATCCATGTCGTGCCTTAGTGTTTAATATTTATCAAATGGGTATGTTTAATTGTGGATATGATGAAGATGATATTGAAGGAAGTACTGCAACTACTCAGGTTGTATTGTATGAAGGAACCAATATTGTAGAGGTGTATGTGAAAAATAGAATACCATGTGAGGACTGGAATGACGGTAATGGTTTAATAGGGATGCAAAACCAAGACGGTACTTTAGCTCACTTTCCAGCAGATAGAAATACAGGTGATTGGACAGCACAAAATGAAGCGTGGCGTTTTACACCAAATGGTGAGTCAATCGCGAGTTTTGAATGGTTGAAAGATGGCGAAGTACTTACTACAGATACAGATATTACGGTAACGATTACAGAATCGACAACGTATACGGGTAGAATTAAGTATGAACACTGTAATGGAGATGAGATGGTTATCGAAAAGAGTTTTAACTTCTTAAAAGAACCCATGATTCTCAATGCACCTAAAACCCTATATGATTGTGCGAAAAAACCAGGTAGTACGTATTACTACAACTTGGATGAGAATATTGCCAATATCATTAAAGATTTTGACGTAGAGGATGTGACGATTGATTATTACAAATCACAGGCAGATGCTGAAAATGATGTGAATAAGCTAGAGGTAATGTATGAAACCCTAACTCCTCTTACCGATGTTATCTTTATGAAGGTTACGAATAAGATTACCGAATGTTCGAAGATTGTAAGCTTTAACTTGGGAGTGAATAGCCAATTAGGGGCAACGAAAATCAAAGATATTTTCGTTTGTAAAGAAGTGTCTCTACCTGCTTTAGCGGAAGGAGAGGCATACTATACGGAACCTTATGGTGCTGGAACTCGATATAATGCAGGAGATATCTATAATGTGGTGGGTAAAAATACACTTTATGTCTACCACGAAGATGAAAAACTGTGTTATGGCGAATCTAGTTTTAATGTCGAAGTGTTACCGGAAGTAGTTGCTCCTGTATTAGAAAGTAAAACGCTTGCTTGTGAAACATTCACATTGCCAGAATTGCCTAAGGATAGTAAATATTATACAGAAGCAAATGAAGGAGGAATCGAACTTTTTAAAGATTATGAAGTCATCGTTCCTATGACCATTTACATTGTAACGAGAAATGGCAATAAAGAAGTATTCTGTTATGATGAAAGTAGCTTTACTATCGATTTTGAAGATTGTCCTATTCCAAAAGGATTCTCTCCAAATGGTGATGGTATCAATGATAGTTTTGATTTAACCGAACACGGAGTCGCAAAAATTCAAGTATTTAACCGAAATGGAGTGGAAGTGTATTCACATGGTTTAGGATATAAAACGGAATGGATGGGACAAGATAAATCAGGCAATAAATTACCTGCTGGTACCTATTATTATGTGATTGTATCCCATGGTAAATTAAAAACGGGCTGGGTACAGTTGAATTACTAGTGGGTTAACCGTGAACAGTTAACGGTTGACAGAAGATAAGTTAAAATAAAAAAGCCAATCCTTAAAATAGGATTGGCTTTTTTGTTCGTTGTTGGTTGTTGGTTGTTCGTTGTTCGTTGTTGGTTGTTCGTTGTTGGTTGTTGGTTGTTGTTGTTGTTGTTGTTGTTGTTGTTGTTGTTGTTTTTGTTGTTGTTGTTGTTGTTGTTGTTGTTGCGACGATGAGATGCGTAGGGACCAATGGCAATTGGTCTTATGACATGATAAAATATCAATAAATGGAAAAATCAAAGGCAATTGGTCTATGACATAACCAGTCCGTTGCTCCAGCTCGTATGTCACTCCGACGATAGGAGGGGGTGTATCTCGCGCTCACACCATACAGTGAACAGTTATAGAAGAAAAAGACACAGATTAGAATAAGATTAAAAATCAATTAAAAACAGATTAAAGAGAAATTAAATTTACTTAATCTGTTATTTTTATGTTAATAATTTATTTTTGTTAGTATATATTTGGGAAATAACCAAAATCCGAAATACATACAGATGAAAAAAATTACCATTCTTTTCTTATGCCTGCTCCACTTTTTTGTTGCTTTTGGACAAGAAGTAACTATCGGAACGGGAACAGCGACCTTCCGACAGCCGTTGAGTAATTGGTATGGGTTTGAACGGTCCGCAGCACTTTATACCGCTGCGGAAATCGGTCGAACTGGATATATCAACGAAATCGCTTGGTCTATTGGTACAATAAGACCAGCAAGACCAATTAAAATTTATTTGAAAGAGGTGGACGCAACCTCACTCACAGCGACCAACTGGAGTACCTTTATACAAGGGGCTACCTTAATGTATGATGGGCCTTTTACACCTACAGTTTTAGGTTTTAATCCCATTGTATTTGACGAATCTTTTCCGTTTTTGACACCTGGAAAGAGCTTATTGGTTTTAGTAGAGGCTAATGTTGGCGGAAGTGGAAATGGAGATGGTATTGATGGATTGAGAATTGCTCATTCGCCTAGTGCAGCCATGCATTTTACGGCAAGCAGTGATAGCAATGCACCAACCTCAAATCTTGCTTCTAGTAGTCAACGACCAAACATTCGATTGACTTTTGGACCTCGAACAAGTTGCTTTAGTCCTGCGAATCCGCAAGCTGAATTTATTGGTAGAACAACGACAGTACGCTTATCTTGGACGCCACGAGGTGATGAACGTGTTTGGGAGGTTTATACCATAGAACAAGGTCAGCCTGAGCCCACAGCTACAACAGTGGGAATTCGAGTGGAAGACATCCCCATGTTATTGCTAGAAAATGTAGAAGAAGAAAAGTATTTTAAATTCTATGTACGTGCCGTTTGTCAAGGAGAAGATGGAATAACGACAACCAAATGGGTGGGGCCTGTTGCTTATTCGTTCTTTACTCCTCCGATGTGTGCTGACCTCGATATTGAAGTAGAGGGGGTAGAGTCTTCTGCTACGGATATCTATTACCTGTGTGGAACAGAACCAATAACGCGAAGATTGAAGATGGATGTTGTTGATATTAAAATGACGGATAAGTATAGAATAGAATCTATTGACTACGATCCTCCTTTTCCTTTTGTAGGAGGAAGTGGAATCTCCATGACTGCAGATGATATCTGGTCAAATGTGATAAACCTAGGGTTTGATTTTTGCTTTTATGGTAAAAAATTCAATAAAGCACTGGTTTCTACCAATGGAGCGGTTTCTTTTAGTATTAAAAATGAAGTCCCAGGAGGAATGTATAGGCCTAATACATTTAGTGCTTGGCAATATTCACAATCCCTTCCCTTTATTCAAAATACAGATTCCTTTGGTCCATTTGTAGACGCCGTATTTGGGGTGTATCAAGATTTATATCCCAATACATCGCCACCAGATTATTCGTTTAATTATCAAGTGTTGGGAAATTATCCTTGTCGAGCGTTGGTGGTGAATATGTACCATATGGGCTTGTTTAACGTGCCTTTTAATCCCAACGACATTGAAGGAAGTACGCAAACCTCTCAGATTATATTATATGAAGGAACCAATATTATTGACGTTTACGTCAAAAATAGACCTGTAAATCTCAGTCATAATAGTGGAAATGGATTAATTGGTATTCAAGGAAGAACAACAGCTCAATTTCAGGTTCCTCCAGGACGTAATACAGGTCCGTGGACGACAAGAAATGAGGCTTGGCGCTTTATACCAGATGGAGAATCTACCGTGCAATTTCAATGGTATAAAAATGGAGAACCGTTCTCTAAATCCCCCATCATTGATGTGGTTATCTCAGAGGAGGTTATCTATACAGCAAAAGCGATCTACAGCGGTTGTGAAGTGGACGATTTTATTGTGGAACGAACGATTAGCTTCCTCAGAGAAGATTTTGAAATTCCCACTTTAACGAATATTGAGGTTTGTGGTCATGCAAATGATCCCCAAGGCAAAGTGAACATTGATTTGATACCGAAGAAAACGTTAATTATAGAGGCTATAAATACACATAATAATAGCAATATAAACTTTGATATTGAATACTATAAGGATGAGGAACTAACCATCCCGATGTCTGATGTCATTGCCGTAAGCGGTAAGGAAAAAATATATGTCAAAGTCATCAACAGAAAAACAAAATGTGAAAAAGTAAGTACTTTTCAAGCCATACGCTCTAAACCAATTGAGGTAACTACCTTGAACACTATTGAAGCCTGTGAAAGTTATGTTTTACCTGAATTAAAAGAAGGGGAAATGTATTATGACCAACCCCAAGGACAGGGTGTATCCTATCAAGGGGGAGAACGCTATGCAATTAAAGGAGATTCAGTACTGTATATTTATCAAGAAAATGAATTTAATTGTTGGGGGCAGAGCGAATTTAAATTAACGTTATATGAATCTATTACAGCCGATGTAATTGCAGATCAACGCCTCCTGTGCCAGAATTTTGTATTACCTGAACTGTCAACGGGAAATACCTATCACACCGAACCCCAAGGGAAAGGAATGGAATTGAAGGCAGGAACAATCATCTTTGAACCCACAACCCTCTATATTTATGCGCATAATGGAGGGAAAGAGGTGTTTTGTTCGGACGAAAGTAGCTTTAAGATTCAATTTGACGATTGCCCTATTCCAAAGGGAATTTCTCCCAATGGGGATGGAATTAATGATACCTTTGACTTATCCGATTATGGCATCGCTAAAATTCAGATTTTTAATCGCAATGGAGTAGAGGTATATAGTCATGGTCCAGGATATACCAATCAATGGGAAGGGCAGGATAAGTCTGGTAATAAACTACCCGCTGCGACGTATTATTATATTTTAATTTCACACGGAAAACAACGAACAGGCTGGGTACAGCTGAATTATTAAATGGTTATCGGTTAACAGTTAACAGAAGATTTTCAATAATAAAAAAAATTATTCCTTTATAGGGGGGGGTGCTTTTTTGCAAGTTACTTTTTTGTCAGATAATCGATTAAAGAAGACACATCCTTAAATCAGAAAAATTAACTAACCTAACCAATTAACCAATTAACCAATTAACCATTCCGTTATTCCAGTTCGTTATTCCACTCCGTATGTCACCCCGACGATAGGAGGGGTCGCATCCCGCGCTCACACTATACAGTTAACAGAAGATTTTCAATAATAAAAAAACCATTCCTTTATAGGAGTGGTTTTTTTTGTATGTTGTAGGGACGATAGGATACGTAGGGGCCAATGGCAATTGGCCTTATTGTATGATACAATATCGATATAACTCATAACCGATAACTCATAACCAATTAACCAATCAAGAAATTCTTAAAGTCAGTAAAGTTCAAGGGATGAACGCCGTGACCGACAGGGTATTCTTTGTATTGGTGTTTGATTTGTAAGGCATCTAAGATGGGTGATGTTTTCCTAGCCCAATCTACAGGGATGACTTGATCCACCGTACCATGAGAGGCAAATAATTGCAATTGACTAAAATCGTTTTGTTCAAAACCTGCTTTGATGATATTTGCATTAAAATAGCCGCTTAAAGCCACTACTTTATTGATTTTTTCAGGATAAGATAACGCAATAGCGTAGCTTAATATAGCTCCTTGACTAAATCCAACCAAGTTGATGTTTGTTGCATCAATAGGGTAGGTTTGAACCAATTCGTCAATGAATTTTACGATTAATTCGCGAGATTCAATGGCTTGTTGGTCATCTGAAAATTTATTGGCATCGGCGTCAAAGTGAATGGCGTACCACGCATAACCGTAAGGCGGAACAGGGTAGGGCGCTTGAGCCGATACAATATAATACTCTTCTGGAAGCTCACTGGCAAAAGAAAATAAATCTTCTTCGTTACTTCCATAACCATGTAGTAAGAGGATTAAAGGATTTTTATCTTTTTTTATTTTAGGTTCTTGAATCAAGTAATTGATTGATAATGATGTTTCCATATTTACGCAGATAATTTGTCAAACCATTTTTGAAAATAACCACCTAAACCAGGTAGTACACGTACTTCTCCTTGAATGGATCCCAAAAAGCTATAGAACCATAAAACAACAAAACAAACATAAAAGGGAACAGTTGCAAATAGAGAATCTACATTAGATACAAAATACCCGAATACATAAAACATCAAGTGTAAACCAAAGGTCTGTTTGATGTAAAATCCAGCGTATTTGTTCTTAGGCTCAATATTCATAAAGATGACAATCATACACCCTAAAATCGTAAGGTGGGATGCCAAGGCCATATTCTTTCCGCTTTCAATTTCTTTAGCCGTAAAAGTTTTAATCATAATACTTGAATATAAATTGTTTTTTTAGTTAAACTAAAAATTAAAGGTTTGCTTATCTTGGCGAATTACTCCATGCACTTTTCCTTGCATAGCACTACCTAAGAATGCGGAGTTCTTCGATTTAGAAAGAATATTTTCTTTTGTAAACGTCCATGTTCCTTCTGTAGTGAATAAGCTGAGGTTTGCCTCATTTCCTTCTTGGATATGAACTGTAGGTAGTCCGAATATTGCACGCCCTGCGGTTAATTTATCTACGATTACTTCGATAGGTAAAACCGTATTGAGCGCAGCAAATGCAGATTCTAATCCGATAGTTCCCGAAGTAGCAAGGTCAAATTCTAGTTTTTTGTGTTCAATATCCAAAGGCGTGTGATCCGTTGTAATACAATCGATAGTATGGTCTAATACACCAGCTAATAGCGCTTGTCTGGTTGCTTCATCTCGCAATGGAGGACTTACTTTATGGCGGCTGTCAAAAGCAGTTAATTTAGCGTCGGTTAATACCAATTGGTGAACCGCCACACTACAAGTTACGTGTAATCCTTTTGCTTTTGCTTCGCGAATAAGCTCCACGGATTTAGCCGTAGATATTGTCGGAATGTGCATTTTGCCTCCGGTGTATTCCAATAAGAATAAGTTGCGTGCTACTTGCAATTCCTCTGCTAAAGGAGGAATTCCTTTTAAGCCCAAGGTTGTGCTGGTAACACCTTCGTGAACCACTCCTTTTCCTTTGATGCTCTTATCTTGTGAAAAGGCCAATACCAATCCATCGAAATCCTGTACATATTGCAAGGCGATTTTTAAGACATTCGCATTGTCAATTGCTTTTTTATAATCGCCAAATGCCACTGCACCAGCGTTTTTCATATCGTATAATTCTGCTAAATCCGTTCCTTCGCTTTTCATGGTTAAAGCACCAATCGGAAAAGCCTCTGTCGTTTGTCCGAAGGCCTTTTGTTTGATAAAGCTCACAATACTTTGATTGTCCGTAATCGGGTTGTTGTTAGACTCAATAGCCACCTGGGTAAAACCGCTTTTAGCAGCTACTTCTAATCCGTGAACCAAAGTTTCTCTTTCCTCATATCCCGGTTCACCAAAAGAAACAGAGGTGTCAAACCAACCTGGAGAAACACTTAAATCTTCCAATTGTACTACAGTAGCATCAGCCGCTGTTATAGCATCAGCGATGAGTTCAATTTTTCCGTTTTTTACGTGGATATCCTTCACTTGGTTGTGGAATGGACTTGTTGAATCTATGATTTTTGCAGATTTTAAAATGATATTCATTTTAGTGCGAGAATTAAAATTAGTTATGTGTAGTTAATGTGTACAAAAATACTTTTTATTTTTTGGTTTTGCGAGGAACTCCGCTAAGAAAAGAACAAAAAAAATACACCCCTTATCTGGATGTATTATTTTGTTTTTTTACTAATATTTTCGAATTTTCAAAACACTCATTGAGCGCTTGATAGATTTGAAAATCAGTAGCTGTATAGATGAATCGATCTGTCTGGTTGCAGTTCTTCAAGGTTTTAATAATATCCTCTTGGGTGATACCCAGTAAACCACAAACGATTTCACGATCATAACGTGTTTGCATCAAGGCAATCATATTTTGATCCTCTCGGATGTTCTCGAGCTTCTTGAGTTCTTTGGCTTTGCCTTTAAATAAGTTATATACCGCATCTACGGGACTAAAATAGCTACCTACAGCAATATTGTAAGTGGGCATACTCGTGCGTCTATAGAAATCTACTTGTAGCTTATCGTTGAGTTCGATTAATTTGGTATCTACTTCTAGAATACCCGTTAAATCGTATTTCTTGATGAAAATTTCAGCCAATTCGATGGACTGTTCTGTCAAATACAGTTTTAGATTGTCATTGTTTAACCAGTCGTTGGTTACTTTTAATTTGATGGGCAAATAACCAGGAAAAGAAAAGTGAATGGAGTCATTCAAATTTGCAGCAATAGAGAATGAGCCATCTCGTTTGCTGACAGTTCCCTTTACTTGGGTGATGTTAATCACGTTAACATCGTCAACCGGTAGGAGAGACTTATCGTTGTAAATTGTACCTTTCACTTGCGGAGATTGGCTCCATGCCGCGAAAGACAGTAGGCATGTAAATAAAAAAACTGTAAAATTTCTCATCATTTTTAAAATTGCTTAAAAATAGTGGATATTTTACAGTTTTATATCTTATTTGAAAAAAATTAACAGATTAACTTCTTCTAGGGCGTCTTGGTGCGTTGTTGTCACCACTTCTTCTAGAAGAACTTCTCTCGTTGCGAGGAGCTCTGTCGTTTCTGTTTCCTCTGTCACCGCGGTCATTTCTATCGCTGCGATCATTAGAACGTCCTCCACGATCAGAACGGTTGCTCGTTGAACGATCTCCGCCTCTTCTGTCGCCTCTATCGCTTCTTTCTCCGCGATCTCTGCGCTCAGAACGGAAACCTCCATCTCCGCCACGTCCTCCGCCTCCGCGTCTGTTGTGATCTCTTCTTCCTGAGTTTTTACCTCCGTCATTGTTTGAAATCTCAACATTTACTCGGCGCTCTTTGTACGTCTCGTTGTTTAAGATGGTCATGATCTTGTCTGCGTGCTCTGCATCTGTATTGAAGAAGGAGAATCCCTCTTTTACGTCTACTTTGAATAAGTCATCACGACCTAATTCTAACGTATCGCGTAAGTAATCTTTCAAGCTCATCCAATCGAATCCGTCTTTTGCTCCTAAGTTTAAGAAGAAACGAACCGCTCCATCTGTAGGAACTTCTTTCGATGATCTTCCAGCTGAACCAACATTCGTTAAGCTGTTTGACGATTTTTGGTAGTATTCTAATAAGTGGTTAAACTCAACAGAAACTACTTTCTTGATTAATTCTTCCGTTGTTAAATCTTCTAATAACTCCGTAATCGAAGGTAAGAATGTTTCAATCTCCGGATTAACCTCTACGTTTTTGATGCGGTTAGCAATGTGATACAACTGAATTTCGCAGATTTCCAATCCAGATGGAATTGGCTTCTCTTCGAATTTCGTTTTCATGATACGCTCGATTTGAGAAATCTTACGCGCCTCACTTTTGGTGATGATTACCATAGAAACTCCAGATTTTCCAGCACGTCCTGTACGACCACTACGGTGTGTATAGGTTTCGATTTCATCTGGAAGTTGGTAGTTTACTACGTGCGTAATATCATCAACGTCAATACCACGTGCAGCTACGTCAGTAGCTACAAGCATTTGGATTTGTTTACCTCTGAAGGCTTTCATTACCGCGTCGCGTTGTGCTTGCGATAAATCACCGTGTAGAGCTGCTGCGTTATAACCGTCTTCGATTAATTTTTCAGCAATCGCTTGTGTATCTCTCTTTGTTCTACAGAAAATGACAGAGAAGATATTTGGATTGGCATCTGCTAAGCGTTTTAACGCTAAATAGCGGTCTCTAGCAGAAACTAAATAATACTCGTGACTAACATTAGTTGATCCTTGATTTTTGTGTCCAACTGTGATTTCAGCAGGGTTAGACATGAATTCTCTCGCGATGCTCGCTACTTCAGCAGGCATTGTTGCAGAGAATAACCAAGTACTTTTGTCTTCTGGTGTGTCAGCTAAAATAGAGGTGATGTCCTCATAAAACCCCATATTCAACATTTCATCTGCCTCATCTAACACACAGTATTCAATATGTTTGATGTCAACCATACCACGGTTAATCATATCTTGCATTCTCCCTGGAGTAGCAACAATGATATGTGCACCGCGTTTGATTTCTCTTGCTTGCTCTGTAATACTCGCCCCACCGTATACAGCCACTGTATGAAGTCCTTTTACGTACTTAGAGTATTGTTTGATTTCATTTGCAATTTGCAAGCATAGCTCTCGCGTTGGTGATAAAATCAACGCTTGAGTGTGTTTTTTAGACAGGTCAATTTTCTGAATAAGCGGAAAACCAAATGCTGCGGTTTTCCCAGTCCCTGTTTGGGCTAACGCAACAATATCGGTATTTTTTTCTAATAATAAAGGAATTGCTTTTTCTTGGATCTCTGAAGGATTCTCAAATCCTAAATCATTAATTGCAGATACTAGCAATTCATTTAGACCTAATAGTTCGAAATTGTTCATATAAATAATAAAATAGGCGCAAAGGTACTACTATTCTTTTATTAAATATGAGTTTCTAACCATAAAAAAAATAAAAAAAATGATTTACGTTGACAAAATTATTTTTTTTCTCATTTTAAAGAGAAAAACCAACAAAAGATTGTGAATTATTAAAAACGGTAGACAAAAAAACTGAAGTCGATGGGAACGGATAGTGTCTAAGGGAAAAAGAAGAAAATCAGCAAATTATACCGTCTACAAAAAAAAAGAACTGAAATGAATCGCGAAAAATAATAGTAAAATTATTAATCTAAATTTTGAGAATTTTTCCAAGTGGCTTGATTATGACGTGTTTGACGCTTTTGAATTGAGGTTTACTTCTGCTATTAGCGATAATTAAAGGAGTATGAGAAATAAAAAAAAGAGGGATGTGTTTTGATTTTACAAAACTACTTGTAATTTTGTCCATGGAGTTTGAATAAAAATGCACAAAATGAGAATATGTGCAATTACTTTAAGATATCATAAAAATATTAGTGGGGACTAAATATATTATACTGAATTCTTAAAAAATACAAACCCTTCAATAGCCTCAAACTTCGTATTGCTATTGAAGGGTTTTTTTATGAGGATTGGTTAACTGTTAACTGTTAGATCAATATTGAATCATGTTATGAGGCCAATTGCCATTGGACCCCTACGTATCTTATCGTTTCAACAACCAACCAACAACCAACGCACAACAACCAACGCACAACAACCAACGCACAACAACCAACAACCAACAAACAACAAACAACAAACAAAAAAACCATCCCTAAAAAGGAATGGTTTTCTTACTATTGAATATCTTCTGTAAACTGTTAACCGATAACTGATAACCTATTCCAGCAGTTTCTCTATATTTCGATCAAAAATATTTACAAACGCTTCTTGAATACTTCCATCTTTATTTAAGATAATGCTGCGTTGAATTTTGGTGATAATCCATTTGTCTTTCATATCATTGAAATCTGTACAACGCAATTCAATAAGATTGGGATGTTTAAAAGGCTGAACCAATTCTTTCCATTCTTGGTGTTCACCATCAATACAAACGGAGATGACTTGAATATGAGGTAATTGCTCTAATAAGGCTATGGCTCTTTTGTGACTGGCTTCTGCGTGTGCTAAGCCGTTTTTGGTCCAAACGAACATCAGCGTTTTTTTGTGGATTAACTTTTTAAAGTCTACCGGTTTCTCATTTAAATCGACCAGGTCTACCTTAGGCAGGCGATTCTCGTACTTTAAATTTTGAACTGCATTTTGAATCTTGATAATTTCTTGGTGTTGCGTGGTGTCCGTAGAAAGTTTGAAATAAGCCTCGAAAAACTTGTCGTTGTTATTGAGATTTTGGTCTTCCAATAAATAGATTAAAGCAATATTGTCTAAAATTGTATTTTTCACCTTTTCATTGCGAATGAGTGTATCCACAACATTCAACTTGGTGATGTTTTTATCAAATTTGGTTTGACTGTCAAAGTCGAGATCCGATTCGTCGCTAATTGAACTCAACATGATAGCCAAGTATTTGGTAAAGGACGAATAACGAATTAATTTTTCGTTGTTGAAGTCTACTTTATTTCGGAAATCGTAATAATTTGAAGGCAATTGGTTGCGAATATCCTCTTTGGTGCGCACATAATGTGCAATAGGGTAAATTTCCTTTTGACTGAAGAAGTGAAGATCTAATTTAGTTTTTGCATATATGTCAAACTCTGGCCCCCAGCCAATAATTGCTTTACTTCTCAAGTAGTAGGTTGTGCGAGCCGCATGAGT
Organism: Myroides sp. 1354; assembly: GCF_030324495.1. GTDB lineage: Bacteria > Bacteroidota > Bacteroidia > Flavobacteriales > Flavobacteriaceae > Flavobacterium. The sequence continues at coordinate 114,517 of NZ_JACAGN010000009.1, forward strand.
AGAGTCGATAAAGCGTGTAAATTGATCAACACCATAATCGTAGTTTTCATAACGCGTCGATTCGTCTACTAAGTTCTTCACCGTTAAATTCATCAAGAAGTTATTTTTCTCTGCCCCACGACCTGAGAAAATGATAGAGTGATCAAAATCTCTGGAGTTCAAACGCAGGTGTAAGCTGTCATTCTTGTCGAAGTAGACATACTGAAATTCAGGGTTGATTCTATAGATATAGAGTCCAGGACTCAATGAATCGAATTTCTTTTCAAAGCGATTGTTTTCATCTAGGAAGATGGTGTCTAACAGATCGTTATCTTTGAAAAATAGAATATATTTACTCGTTGGGTTTTGTATTTCGCCACTGAAATAGGCCGAGTAATCCGTTGTTTCAAATTTCTTCTGACAAGAAAATAACAACAAGACTAATGGCACTAAGCCATAGCGAATGCTTGTATGTAAAAGGTTACTACACATTGTTTTGGGGGATAATGCTAGTTAAAAATTGACGTCGAAAGCAAAAGTAAGTTTTACGATTATTTAAAGTTGTTAATATATGGTTAAAATAAGTAATTCAAAATTGAAATAAATAAGACCGATTAAATCTCATATATATTTAGTAATTTTGCACAAATTAAATCAAACGAGAAATAATGTTAACAGTTTCAAATCTGTCAGTTCAGTTCGGTAAGCGAATTTTATTTGATGAAGTAAATGTAACCTTTACGCAAGGTAACTGCTATGGGATTATCGGTGCGAATGGTGCGGGTAAATCAACGTTTTTGAAAATTTTATCTGGTGAAATTGATCCAACTTCTGGACATGTTATTCTAGAACCGGGCAAACGTATGTCTGTATTAAACCAGAACCACAATATGTTTGATGAGCACACCGTGCTTGAAACAGTGGTGATGGGAAATAAAGATCTATTCGCAGTAAAGAAGGAAATGGACGAGCTGTATTTGAATTATACAGATGAGAATGCTGACCGCATTGGTGAGCTTCAAATTCGCTTTGATGAGATGAATGGGTGGAATGCGGAGTCTGATGCAGCAACGATGTTATCTAACTTAGGTATTGCAGAAGAATTTCACTATACGCTAATGGGAGAAATGGATGCGAAGTTGAAAGTACGTGTGTTATTAGCACAAGCTTTATTCGGAAATCCAGATGTATTAATCATGGATGAGCCGACCAACGACTTGGATTTTGAAACAATCGGTTGGTTAGAAAACTTCTTGGCAAACTACGAAAATACGGTATTGGTTGTATCTCACGACCGTCACTTCTTGGATGCTGTTTGTACACACGTATCGGATATTGACTTCGGAAAAATTACCCACTATTCGGGTAACTATACGTTCTGGTATGAGTCGAGCCAGTTAGCGGCAAAACAAAGAGCGCAACAAAACAAGAAAGCAGAAGAGAAAAAAGCAGAATTAGAAGAGTTTATCCGTCGTTTTAGTGCGAACGTTGCTAAGTCAAAACAGGCAACTTCTCGTAAAAAAATGATTGATAAATTAAAATTAGACGATATTAAACCTTCTTCACGTCGTTATCCGGCGATTATCTTTGATCAAGATAGAGAAGCAGGAGATCAAATTTTAAACATTACAGGATTAGCTAGTTCAATTGACGGTGAAGTATTGTTTAAAGATGTGGATTTAAATGTGGTTAAAGGGGATAAGATTGTAGTGATTTCTCGCGATTCACGTGCAACTACTGCTTTCTATGAAATTATCAACGACAACCTTAAAGCAGATGCAGGTAAGGTAGAGTGGGGAATTACGACTTCTCAGTCATACTTACCAGCAGATAACCACGCGTTTTTTGAAAATGACTTAACCTTAGTAGATTGGTTGCGTCAATGGGCAAAAACGGAAGAAGAAAGAGACGAAGTTTATGTACGTGGTTTCTTAGGAAAAATGATTTTCTCTGGTGAAGAAGCATTGAAAACAGGACGTGTATTATCAGGAGGAGAAAAAGTACGTTGTATGTTGTCTCGTATGATGATGCTAAGAGCAAATGTATTGATGTTAGACGAGCCTACAAACCACTTAGACTTAGAGTCGATTACAGCATTTAATAACTCGTTAAAAGGGTTTAAAGGTACTGTTCTTTTCACTACACACGATAAAGAATTCGCTCAAACGGTTGGAACACGTATCTTGGAATTAACTCCAAATGGGGTAATTGATCGTTATATGACATTCGAAGATTACTTGGATGATCCAAAAGTAAAAGAACTAAGAGATAAAATGTATAAATAGTTAACGGTGAACAGTTAACAGTTTACAGAAGATTTTCAATAGTAAGAAAACCATTCCTTTTTAGGGGTGGTTTTTTTTTGTTGTTGGTTGTTTGTTGTTTGTTGTTCGTTGTTTGTTGTTTGTTGTTTGTTGTTGGTTGTTGGTTGTTGGTTGTTTGTTGTTGGTTGTTGGTTGTTTGTTGTTGGTTGTTGGTTGTTTGTTGTTGGTTGTTTGTTGTTGGTTGTTTGTTGTTGGTTGTTTGTTGTTTGTTGTTGGTTGTTCGTTGTTGGTTGTTCGTTGTTGGTTGTTCGTTGTTTGTTGTTGGTTGTTTGTTGTTGGTTGTTTGTTGTTGGTTGTTTGTTGGTTGTTGGTTGTTGTTGCGATGATAAGATACGTAGGGGCCAATGGTAATTGGCCTTATGATATGATTCAGTATCGATATAACCGATAATCTTTAGATTTGTTTTTTTGCCAGATAATCGATTAAAGAAAAAATATCCTTAAATCAGAAAATTTATCCGATAACCATAAAAAAAAGCCAACCCAACTAAATGGATCGGCTTTTTTAAGATTATCTACGGTAAACCGAGAAGTGTTAATTATCTAACTCTTCTAACTTCAACTGCGTTTAATCCTTTTTTACCTTTTTCAACTTCGTAAGTAACTACATCGTTTTCACGGATGCGGTCAACTAAACCTGAAGTGTGAACGAAAATATCTGCTCCGTTATCGTCTGGTGTGATAAATCCAAATCCTTTAGTTTCATTAAAAAACTTTACTGTTCCTTGTTGCATAATGTATAAAAATTAATTATTCTTTTTTAGCGGCTTCTACCGCGCGTATTCCGTTTTTATTTTGTTCTAGCTTAAAGCTTATCTTTAATCCCTTTTCAAGGGGGATATTTAAATCATTTTGATGTAGAAAGATACTCTCTCTGCTTACTGAGTCAATCACAAAAGCATAACCTTTATCTGTAACATAGCTAATAATTCCTTCATGTTCCGTTTGGGTTATTTTCTCTGCCTTTTGTACTTCCTTTTTCTCTAGTGCTGCTTGTTCTTCTGGAGTAAGATGTGTTAATTGCCCCATTTTATCCACATAAACAAATAAGTCTTCCAGATCTTTTCCTTTGTTATTGTTTTGTTTGCGTTCCTCGCGACGTTTTAATTTCTCGTCCTGTTTTTGCTTTTTCTTTTTGTTGTTTTCTTTCTTAAAAAATGAATCTGCCATTAATTGAATTTAAGTGAACCAATATACAAGGTATTTGGTAATTTATAAATAACTATCGCCTGAGCGATTACACAAGAACATTTCGTTATTCAATTAGTAGCCATCAGGAGAGCGTTTCTAGCACTAGAAACGAGCTTATGTTGCAAAGTGGTTTTGAAAACTTACTTACTACGAATGAAAATAAAAAAATATTTATCCTTGGTGATAAATGCAAAAACAGTAGTAAAAGTTTGAAAAAAATGAGCACAGTTTGGAGCTGTGATGAAATTTACCAGGCTATACAATTTAGTTTAATTGCTAAAATCGAAGCAAAGGTAGAGCTTTTTTTTGGTTTTTTGTTTTTTTTTTAATGGAATAGTAATGTGAGGGGAAGGGATGGGACTTCTTCTTACTGAGAAGGACGAAAATTAGAAGAATTTGATCAAATACATAGGCCTATCTTCCTCCTTTTCTAGCAAGGTTGTATGAGGTAATCAGGTGTTGTTGTTTGTGATACGGCAAAAGAGAAGGGAGGCAAAGCAAAAAACACAACAAACAAATTGGGTGTAATGCTTATAAAAATGTACCTTTGACTGTAAAAATACGATTTAGTCATAATTTTTTTTATAAAAATCCGTTAGATTCAAGTGTTGTTCTATTTAGGTAGGATATCGGAAGCATAGAAAAGATTCAAAATGCTTGTTTTGCTAGAAATAAGTACAAAAGAAAACAACAACAAAAATAAAGTATAAGTTCTCCTTTTTAAGAATTTAAGCAATGAAAAAGAATTTAATTGTATTTGGTACAAGGCCAGAAGCAATCAAAATGGCTCCTTTGGTGAAGGAATTTAAAAAGCAACATCAACAGTTTGATACACGGGTATGTGTAACGGCTCAGCATCGTGAGATGTTAGATCAAGTGTTGGATTTTTTTGATATTGTACCAGAGTATGATTTAAATCTCATGAAGCCCAATCAAAATTTATATAGCCTAACGGCTGATATTATAGTTGGATTAAAAGAGGTGTTGGAAGATTTTCAGCCCGATTATGTTTATGTTCACGGGGATACGACAACAACTATGGCGGCGAGCTTGGCAGCTTTTTACAGTGGGGCGAAAGTATGTCACGTAGAGGCGGGGTTGCGCACCAACAATAAGCGATCACCTTTTCCAGAAGAGATGAATCGCCAGGTTACGGGTCGAATTAGCGATTACCATTTTGCTCCTACGGAGGCTTCTCAGGTAAATTTACTGCAGGAGAATATTGATCCCCAGACTATTATTATCACGGGAAATACGGTAATTGATGCTTTGTTAGAAAGTGTGGAACGCGTGGAAGAATTGCAAAATGAGGCGATTCACAAACTCAAACAATTAGTTGATCCAACCAAGAAATTAATTCTCGTTACGGGCCACCGCAGAGAGAACCATGGCGATGGATTTATTCGCATTTGCGAAGCGTTGAAGGAAATTGCAACCACCCATACCGATGTACAAATCATTTATCCTGTACATTTAAATCCCAACGTAATGAAGCCCGTTTATGATATTTTGTCCGAGATTGACAATATTAAGCTGATAGAGCCCTTAGCGTATCCTTCCTTTGTTTGGCTGATGAATCAAAGTTATTTGATTATTACAGATAGCGGAGGAGTACAAGAAGAAGCACCTAGTTTAGGTAAACCTGTTTTAGTGATGCGAAATACCACAGAACGTCCAGAAGCCGTGGAAGCTGGAACTGTTATTTTAGTGGGAACAGAAACCCAAAAAATTGTCAGTGAAGCAAATAGTCTGTTGACTGATACGGCACGTTACACCCAGATGTCAGCTTTACACAACCCTTATGGAGATGGTAAAGCTTGTCAGCGTATTGTAGCGTTTATTGAAGGGTTGAAAGGTTAGATGAGGATGAGAAAGTTTAAGCGATTGACCGTTTAAGCGAATTTTCTCTTTCATACAAAATCCCCTAATAACAGCTAACAACGAACAAAAAAAAGACAAAAAAACAAAAAAATATATGCAAGTAGTAACCATTGGATTAGGGTATATAGGATTGCCTACATCGGCCTTAATTGCACAGAATAAAATACACGTACATGGTGTAGATATCTCCCAACATGTGGTGGATACTATCAATGCGGGAAAAATTCACATTGTAGAGCCTGATTTAGATCAAGCCGTAGCACAAGTGGTGCAATCGGGATATTTAAAGGCGGCTACTAAACCCATTCAAGCAGATACCTATTTGGTGGTGGTGCCCACACCTTTTAAAGGAGGAAATCACGAACCGGATATTTCTTACGTAAAGGCAGCCACAACGGCTGTTATTCCCTTGTTGAAAGAGGGGGATTTATACATTATTGAGTCAACTTCTCCTGTTGGAACAACAGAAAAAATGATGGAGTACATCTTTACAGAACGTCCAGAATTAGAAGGGAAAATATATTTAGCGTATTGTCCAGAGCGCGTATTGCCAGGAAATGTCATGTATGAATTAGTTCACAATGACCGCGTGATTGGTGGAGTCAATGAAGCTTCTACACAAAAGGCTATTGCTTTTTACCGTCAATTCGTACAAGGTACTTTGCATCCCACAAATGCACGTACGGCAGAAATGTGTAAACTAACGGAAAACTCCTCTCGTGATGTGCAGATTGCCTTTGCCAATGAGTTGTCTCTAATCTGTGATAAAGCAGGGATAAATGTTTGGGAACTGATTGAATTGGCAAACAAACACCCTCGCGTGAATATCTTACAACCCGGATGTGGGGTAGGAGGACACTGCATCGCAGTGGATCCGTATTTTATTGTTTCGGAATTCCCGATGGAATCTCGAATTATTGCTCAAGCAAGAGAAATTAATAATTACAAGTCCTTTTGGTGTGCAGAAAAAGTAAAGTCCACCCGTTTAGCCTTTGAATTAAAAGAAGGTAGAGAACCCGCTATTGCTGTCATGGGATTGGCGTTTAAACCCAATATTGACGACCTACGTGAATCGCCTGCCATCTATATCACAGAGCGAATTCTACAAGATTCAGGAGATGCCGATTTGTTTATTGTAGAACCTAATGTTCACGAACATAAAATCTTTAAATTAACCCACTATAAAGAAGCAGTAGAAAAAGCAGATATCGTTGTTTTTCTCGTTGCTCATACTGAATTTAAAACACTGGAAATCCCAACAAATAAAGTTGTGTTGGACTTCTGTGGGGTAAGAAAAAATTAGTAAAATGGTTTATAGGTAACCATTGACAAAAAATATTCAAAACAAAGAAAACCATTCCGATAAGGGAATGGTTTTTTCTTGCCCGTTACCTGATCTCACATCACGGATAATCAATCCCTTTTTTCGTAACTTTGTGTATATTCAATTAGATCCATGTTTAGACACCAAGGTAAAAATCGAGCGTATTCTCACAACCTCAAATTGGCTTCCGTACTTTCTTGTGTGGCGGGTATTGTCAATAGTGTGGGGGTGTTGGGATTACATACCCTGACTACCAACGTCACAGGGCATTTTGCTTTTTTTGCAGAAGAGGTGGTAGAGGAGAATTACAATCGCGCGATTGTTTATCTTATTTATACTTTTTTCTTTCTTTTAGGATCGTTTGTGTCGAGTTTGATTATGGAGTGGGTATTGAAACACAAACCCGAAGTGTCTTATGTAATTCCTATTCTGTTAGAGGTGGTGCTCCTGGTAGGGTTGAGTGTTATTGATGTAACCATGCCAAACGCCTTGTTGAAATACAGCGTGTTTACGGCTTTGGTGTTGTTGTTTTCTATGGGGGTGCAGAACTCACTTGTAACTCGTGTATCTGGGGCTGTGGTGCGTACCACCCACTTAACAGGATTGTTTACCGATTTGGGCATCGTACTGTCTCAATTGTTCTTCTATAAAAACCGATCTGAACGCGTACAACTGTTTCGCAGTATTTTCCTTATGCTTGCCATTATTGGCTGTTTCTTTATCGGTTGTGTGGCCGGCGGATTTATGTATTTCCACTACCAATTCAAAACCCTCTTGTTAGGGGCCGCTCTCTTGCTCTTTGCCCTTTGGTATGATCAACTGTTGATGAGCTATTATGCCTTGAGACGCAAAATCCAAAATAGAGATTTTCGATTTTAGGGAGATGGTGTGGTGGTGAGGTGATGAGGTACGTAGGGACCAATGGCAATGGGTCCTATGACATGATTTAATATTGATGAATGGAAAAATCAATGGCAATTGGTCTTGTGACAGGATTAACCAATCTGTCATTCCAGCCCGTCTGTCACCCCGACAGTAGGAGAAATCGTAGCGTAGCGTAGATTCATCGAATATCAAAATAAAGTTTAAACCTATGAGATAGGTCGCATCCCGCGCTCACATCATACTGTTGTGTGAGTAACAGATGCGATCCTTCGTTCCCTCAGGACAGACGTACGGGAGTTGCTGTGTCAAAAAACTCCTTTAATCGATAATTCTTGCAACTTCACGAAGCACAACTTCACAAATCGCAAACCTCACGATGAGCAAACCTCACAAAGCACAACTTCACAAAGCACAACCCTCACGATGAGCAACCCTCACAAAGCACAACTTCACAAAGCACAACTTCACAAAGCACAACTTCACAAAGCACAACCTCACAAATAGCGACTTCACAAAAAAAAACTATATTTACGTTCTTGTATCTTCATGGGGAGTGGTTAGACAAAAAAGAGGTACAAGTAACAGGCCTACCAAAGTAAAAAATGATACCCAACTATGCAGTATAGACCAGATATACAAGGATTAAGAGCATTAGCTGTACTTTTAGTTTTTATTTTTCACCTCAATCCCTCTTGGCTTAGTGGTGGGTTTATAGGGGTAGATGTTTTTTTTGTGATTTCGGGATTTTTGGTGAGTAGCATCATCCTAGATAAAAAAGAAAAGGGAACTTTTCGCTTTTTGGATTTCTATTTCGGACGTGTGAAGCGCATTATGCCTGTGTTTTTGGTGCTGTTAACTTTTGTCGGACTCCTAGGGGCTTGTGTCTATGTATGGGTAGATATTCTCAATCTTCGCACTACTATGATGAGAGCAGGTATGTTTGTATCCAACAACTATTTTGCTCATTTAGATACTTATTTCGGAGCGTCTAATCAAGAAAATCCTTTGTTGCATACTTGGACCTTGTCTATCGAAATGCAGTTTTACCTGCTCTTGCCGCTTTTTTTACTGTTTATCCGTAAAAAATATCTTTTGCCAATTAGTGTAATGCTGATTATAGGGTTATTGAGCTATTCTTTTTATTCTAGTCTGTTTCTGAATCAACAAAGTGAAATGTATTTTTCTTTGCTAGCGCGTATTCCTGAGTTTTTAATTGGAGTTGTGTTCGCTATTCGAGGAGAAACGCTGCAAAAATTAATTGGAAAACACCAAAATACAGTCGCTTGGATGGCTTTAGGGGCCATTGTAGCCTGTGGAATACTGTTTTCAGAACAAACGCTTTTTCCAGGACTGTGGGTGCTAATTCCATGTGTTTCAACCGGACTCCTGTTGCTAACGACCACTTCTCAGGTGAATGCGCTATTTTCCACTAAAGGAATGGTACACATAGGAGAATTGTCGTATTCGATATACCTCTGGCATTGGGCTCTTATGGCCTTTGTGCGTTACTACAATATGGATGCGGAACTTGGTGCTTTTCAAATGATTGGAATTGCCGTTTTGACCTATGTCTTGTCTTGGTTGTCTTATACCTATGTAGAAAAGAGATTTCGCTCCTATGCCAACCCCGTGTTTTTTCCGAGGTTTATAGCATTGGGATTCCTGTTTCTCCTTGCTGGTGCAGGCATCTACCGCGTGAATCAGTACCTGTTTCCGATTCCCAAAGAATATGCTATGCCTACGTTTGGTATGGATTCTCATGATGATACTTTTGTGCATGCGGGGCCTTATGGAGAAGAGGCAAAAGCACAACCTGATTCCATTTGTTTGATTGGAGATAGTCATGCCCTTGCTTATAAAGGAGTTTTGGATGAAATAGGAAAGGAGTATAATTTTTCCTTTTGGTCTGTGACTAATGATCGATATCCATTGATTCCCAATATTGCGCCAAGTGATTTTGATAAAGAAGAAGAGCGTCAACAATATGAGGCGCTAATCAAGGAATTTGAGGTAGTAAAGAAAAAGAGTAAAATTATTTTTATTGCAAGTGCCTGGTTAAAGGAAATCACTTCGCTAGAAACGGCATTTACCTCTTTGGTAGAGAGCTTAGACCCTGATCAGCGCTTGGTTATTTTAGGGGATTATCCCAAGTTGGATCGAAATCCCATACGCGCAACACGTGATTTTATTTATACCGAAAATAGTAGGGAAATTCAACGCCTAAATTCACCTGAACCGCAATTTGTACTTGATGCCATTAAGAATAATCCCGATCAGGTGTTGTATCTCGATTTCAACTTCAACAAAGTGTCAACCTTGCCTTACTTCAACGATACGTTAGGTTATTATGACGAAGGACACCTCAATGCCTTCGGTAGTCGAAAAATAGGAGATCTGATGGAACACGATTTTATGACTTTCGCCAAGAAGCATGATTTGATTGATTAGGGATGGTTTTTTTGAATGTTGAATGTTGAATGTTGTATGTTGTATGTTGAATGTTGAATGTTGCTGAAACGATAAGATGCGTAGGGACCAATGGCAATGGGTCCTATGACATGATTCAATAGGGATGAATAGAAAAATCAGAGTAGGGTGAGATGC
>NZ_JACAGN010000009.1:124804-140467 GCF_030324495.1 Myroides sp. 1354
ACGTAGGGACCAATGGCAATGGGTCCTATGACATGATTCAATAGGGATGAATAGAAAAATCAGAGTAGGGTGAGATGGTCTAACCAATTAATCCAAAAAACAAAAAAGCAACCACTAAATCAACAATACCTTTCAAAAATATGTATAAAAAAAATCAATAAATGAGAATAAAGCGCTTTATTTAAAAGTATTTAACAATTATTGTTAGTTAACCTTGTTTTTTTAGGAGGGGGGCTTGTGCTTCTTTGTATAAAAATAATAAATCTTTAATAGGTAAAAGAGGGTAAAAAATGTACCTTTGTGAGCTTAGGGAGTAGCTTATGGCTAAAAACACCTTACTTTTTTATCCGTCCCTAAGTAAATAAGAAAGTAGTAAAAAAATGGAAAAAGAATATAAAATTGCAGTTGTAGGACAAGGCTATGTAGGTTTGCCTTTGGCGCTAGCATTCGCTCAACACTACCCCGTAGTGGGATTTGATATTAATGCTAAACGCATTGAAACCCTGCAACAAGCACAAGACGAAACCAAAGAAGCCGATGCTGATCAGCTGAAGGTGTCTCGTGCTATAGTTCCATTTTTTAGCAGCACTTCTGTCTCAACTAAGGCAGCTCTTTTTTCTTACTTTCCTTCGATTTGTAGCCCTATTCAAACTTATGCTGATAAGAGCGGTAAGTCTGCGAATGAAATTAAAGATACAAAGCTAAATTTTAATACATTTAACGTCCGAGAATTCATACATTCTGCGAGCGTAGTCTTTGATACGAAAAGCGTATTGAAGCCAAACGAGGTAGATAGTAGATTATAATAAGTTTGTGAGAGAAATGAAGAGTATTAAGAAGATTTGTTGCGTAGGTGCAGGTTATGTAGGAGGTCCTACGATGGCCGTGATTGCACATCAAAATCCTCACATTCAAATCACGGTGGTCGACGTAAACCAAGCGCGTATTCAAGCTTGGAATAACCCAGATTTGAATCAATTGCCCATTTACGAGCCCGGTTTAGATGCTGTGATTGCTGAAGCAAGAGGGCGCAATTTGTTTTTTGATACCAACGTAGATCAAGCCATTGACGAAGCAGATATGATTTTCATTTCTGTCAATACCCCAACCAAAACCTATGGAAAAGGTAAGGGAATGGCGGCCGACTTAAAGTATATTGAACTATGTGCACGTCAAATTGCGAGAGTAGCCAAGACAGATAAAATTGTAGTTGAAAAATCAACACTACCCGTGCGTACCGCACAAGCGATAAAAAGTATTTTAGATCAAACGGGAAATGGCGTAGCCTTTCAAATCTTATCCAATCCGGAGTTCTTAGCAGAAGGAACTGCTATTGCGGATTTGATGCAACCCGATCGCGTATTGATTGGAGGAGAAGAATCCCCCGAGGGAAAAGAAGCCATCGAAGCTCTAGCGGCTATTTACGGCGCTTGGGTGCCGCAAGAGCGCATCTTGCGCACCAATGTATGGTCGTCGGAATTATCTAAACTAACAGCCAATGCTTTCTTAGCTCAACGCGTATCCTCAATTAACGCTATTTCTGAACTATGCGAAGCTTCAGGAGCAGACGTGAGTGAAGTAGCTCGTGCTATTGGAACCGATAGCCGTATTGGAAGTAAATTCCTCAAAGCTTCTGTGGGGTTTGGAGGTTCATGTTTCCAAAAAGACATCCTAAATTTAGTGTATATCGCCTCGTCTTACGGATTACAAGAAGTAGCCGACTATTGGGAGCAGGTTATCCTCATGAACGATTACCAAAAACGACGTTTTGCAGAAAACATCGTCTCTACCTTGTTCAATACCGTAAACGATAAAAAGATAGCCTTCTTAGGATGGGCATTTAAAAAAGATACCAACGATACGCGCGAATCAGCCGCTATTTACGTAGCCAACGATTTAATAGAAGAAGAAGCGCAAATTCACGTCTATGATCCTAAGGTAACGGAAATGCAAATGTTGTCCGATTTGGATTATTTGGCTACGCGTGAGCCAAAAACCAATCGCCAGCACCTAACGGCTCACCAAGATCCATATGAGGCCTTAGCAGAAGCACACGGTATTGCTGTGCTAACGGAATGGGATGAATTTACAACCTACGATTGGCAGCGCATTTACAATAACATGCAAAAACCAGCTTTCGTATTCGATGGACGAAATATCCTCGATCGTGAAGCTTTGGAAAAAATAGGATTTGAAGTGTATACTATTGGAAGAGGAAAATAGGATTATGAAAAAAATATTAATTACTGGAGGGGCTGGATTTATTGGCTCAAACTTAACAGAGTACTTTTTAAATCAAGGATACTTTGTACGTTGTTTAGATAACTTCGCAACAGGTTATCGACACAATATTGAAGAATTTTTAAGCAATCCCAATTACGAATTATTAGAAGGGGATATTCGCGATTTAGCTACTTGTCAGCAAGCCGTATCTGGTGTTGACTATGTGTTGCACCAAGCAGCCTTGGGATCTGTGCCTCGTTCAATTAACGATCCGATCACTTCCAATGAGGTAAACATCAACGGATTTTTGAATATGTTAGTAGCAGTACGAGACGGAGGAGTAAAGCGCATGGTATATGCAGCAAGTTCTTCTACCTATGGTGATTCTCCTGCTTTGCCAAAAGTAGAAGATGTAATTGGTAAACCCTTGTCTCCTTACGCAGTAACTAAATATGTAAACGAATTATACGCAGACGTATTTGCCAAAACGTACGGAATTGAAATCATCGGATTGCGCTATTTCAACGTATTTGGACGTCGTCAAAACACAAGAGGGGCTTATGCAGCGGTTATTCCGTTGTTTACCAAACAATTTATTCAACACGAAAGCCCAACAATTAACGGAACGGGAGAAAATTCTCGCGATTTTACCTATATCGACAACGTGATTCAGATGAATGAACGCGCCATGCTGACAACGAATAAAGATGCCGTAAATACAGTTTACAATACAGCAGTAGGCGATCGTACCAACTTAAACCAATTGGTGGGTTATTTAAAAGAATTTTTAACGGAGTACGACGGTGAAATTGCCAATATTGAGGTAAAACACGGACCAAACCGTCAAGGAGATGTGGCTCACTCGCTAGCTTCTGTGGATAAAGCAAAAACATTACTAGGGTATGAACCTACTCATGTAATTCGCGAGGGGCTAAAAGAAGCCGTAAAATGGTATTGGGAGCACAAAGACATGCTATAAATCAAAGAAAAAATAAAAAAGTACACAATACAACACGAAAAATTACATTATACATTTATGAGTACACAACATAAAATTGCAGTAATAGGATTAGGATACGTAGGATTGCCATTGGCTCGTTTATTCGCAACGAAATTTCCAACCGTTGGATTTGATATCAACCAAGGGCGTATCGCTGAATTAAGAGAAGGAAAAGACAGTACACTAGAAGTGTCAAATGATATTTTACAAGCGGTAACTGTAACAACAAATCCAGTTTTAGCTAATGAAACAAAAGGATTATATTGTTCGTATGATTTAGCAGATATAACAGATTGTAATGTATATGTAGTAACGGTACCAACACCAGTGGACAAGCACAATCGTCCTGATTTAACGCCTTTGTATAAGGCCTCTGAAACAGTGGGTAAAGTATTGAAAAAAGGAGATATCGTCATTTATGAATCAACGGTATATCCAGGCGTAACAGAAGAGGAATGTGTGCCTGTATTAGAGCGTGTTTCTGGATTAAAATTCAACGTAGACTTTTTCGGTGGGTATTCACCAGAGCGTATCAACCCAGGAGATAAAGAACATACGGTAGAAAAAATATTAAAAGTAACATCAGGTAGTACGCCTGAAATAGGTGTGGTGGTTAATGATATCTACAAAGCAGTGATTACTGCAGGTACGCACTTAGCACCAACTATTAAAGTAGCAGAAGCGGCGAAAGTAATTGAAAACTCGCAACGCGATATCAACATTGCCTTTGTCAATGAATTAGCAAAGATTTTCAACCTATTGGATATTGATACACATGCCGTATTAGAAGCAGCGGGAACGAAGTGGAACTTCTTGCCATTTAAACCCGGATTAGTAGGTGGACACTGTATTGGAGTGGATCCGTACTACTTAGCGCAAAAAGCCATGGAAAAAGGCTACCATCCCGAAATTATCTTGGCAGGTCGTCGTTTAAACGATTCCATGGGAGAATATGTAGCGTCTCAAGTAATCAAAACCATGATTAAAAAAGGCATTGATGTAAGTAAAGCTGAAGTGTTGATGTTAGGGGTAACCTTCAAAGAAAACTGTCCAGACGTACGCAATACCAAAATTGTAGATGTTATCGCAGCTTTAGAAGATTATGGCGTAAAAGTAACAACCTATGATCCGTGGGCAAATCCTGCAGAAGTAAAACACGAATACGGCGTAGTAAGCCATACAACGTTGCCACAAGCCAAATACGACGCAGTGGTTTTAGGGGTAGCACACAAAGAACTTTTAGCTTTAGATATCGACAAGCTGAAAAAAGATACGGCTATTGTCTATGACGTAAAAGGATTGTTGAAAGAAGGAGTGGATAGTAGATTGTAGTGGGAATTATTTCGAAAATAAAGGAGAAACTAAAAAATAAAGATGCGAAAACGCTCTTAGAAAACTTTATATCCCTATCTGCTTTGCAGCTGGTAGGGATGATTTTACCATTACTTACCTTACCTTATGTTTTAAGAGTAGTAGGATTTGAAAAGTATGGGATTGTTGTTTTTGCAGCTTCTTTAATCGCTTATTTTCAATCGTTAACGGATTTTAGTTTTAAAATCACAGCCGTACGAGATGTTGCTATATTTAAGAATAGTCCCAAAAAACTAAATTTGATTTATAGTAAGGTATTGATTATTAAGGGAATTTTTTTAGGATTATCTTTATTAATTATAGGTTTGGTTGTTTTCCTTTTTCCTTCTTTTTATGAGTATAAAGCAATCTATTTTTATTCTAGTTTATTACTAGTAGGGTATGCTTTGTTTCCCGAGTGGTTTTTCCAAGGTATCGAGAAGATGCGGTATATCACCTATTTGAATTTAGGAATAAAGATTTTTTTTACGATTTGCATTTTTGTTTTCATTAAAAAAGAGGAAGATTATTGGATTTATCCTTTATTACAAAGTGCAGGCTATATAGGTGCAGGGTTAGTAGGCCAATTTTTATTGGTGTATAAGTATAAACTAAAGTTTATGCTTTTACCTATGCGTATTATTAAAGATACGGTAAGTTCAAATTTTCCACTTTTTGTGAATCAGTTTGTGCCTACTTTATATAATAATACGAGTACTTTTTTGTTAGGTATATTTGGTGCAAAAAGTGCTGTTGGTTTATATCAGGCTATTCAAACTATTGTTAATGTAGTTATTACAGTTATTGAGGTATTATCTCGCGTATTTTTTCCTTTTTTGAATCGAAAAAAAGATGCTTTTTTGAGTTATAAAAAAATGATGTTAACTATTGTAACTCTAATGGTTGTTGGTTTGACATTTTCTTATAAGTTAATATTCCTCTATTTGAATATTACAGATAGTCAGGCCGTTTGGATATATTTTACTTTGATTATAGGTTTATACGGCTATGCATTATCTAATATTTTTGGATTAAATTATTTTATTGTGCAGCGACAAGATAAATTGGTAATGAAAAATACACTTACAGCCTCAATCATAGGTTTTGTTTTAGCCTTTCCCTTAATTACAAGTTTTGGAGCCTTAGGCGCAGCGATTAATTTGAGTTTGAGTAGATGGATGATGGGGGGGAGATTATATTTTAAATATTTAAAAAAAAATAAGATATGAAATATACAGTTATTGGTACTGGTAATGTAGGATTAATACATGGTGCCTATTTGACAATGCAAGGGCATGAGGTAACTTTTTTAAAAACTTCAAGTCAAAATATTGAAGCATTTGAAACCTTATGTGAGAAAAAAGAATATATCGTTAATGATTTTCATAAGTATGATCATAAAATAGTTATTGATAGTATAACAACTAGTTTTGAAACTGCCATTAAAGATGCTGAGGTAATATTTATTACAACTACAACTCTCCAGCATAAAGATATTGCGAAAAGAATTGCTCCATATGTATCAGATGGACAAATAATCTGTTTAATGCCTAGTTATGCAAGTAGGATGATTTTTGAAAAGTATCTTACTAAGAGTTTAAGATATGTTGAATTTGAAACTACTGTTTATAATGGAAGAATTTTATCACCAACAAAAGTTAATGTTAGCTTTCAAAATTGTAGAGTAGCAGCTTGTTTTACAAATTTTACAGATGCTGATAAAGAAGAGTTTAAGAAGAATTTTTTTAAAATTGACTTAGAAAGGGTGTCATCTTTTGATATAGCTCTACATAATCCTAATATGATTGTTCATACAATTGGAGTTTTGCTATCAGCATCACGTATTGAATATTCAAAAGGAGAATTTTGGTTATATAAAGAGGCTTTTACACCTTCTATTATCAACGTAATTAGACGTTTTGATTTGGAAAAAAACAACCTACTGAAAGTCTTAAAATGCCCTGAATTATCTTATTTTGATGCTGCGAAATGGAGAAATGAAGAGGATCTGAATAAGGATTCCTTAGAAGTTTTTAAATCTTTTTCTGAGGAAGCTAGTAAAGGACCTAATTCGTTAAATCATAGATATTTGAAAGAAGATGTTCCGATGGGATTGGTAATGATGGAAAGTCTAGGAAAAAAATATGGAGTAGATACTCCAATAGCTTCTTCTATTATAAGTTTAGCTGGTGCTTTATTAGATATTGATTTTAGAGAACAAGGAAATGTAATTATTTAAAAGCAAGATTTAGTATGTTTAAATTTTTTAAAAAAGTAAAGCATAGTGTTTTCTATTTGATGGTTCGAAATTCGAATTATGGAAGAAAAATTTTAATAAAAAAAGGAAAGGTATTACCTATTGAGAAGATTGATGGTTTTTTATCAAAAGCTCCTGCGTTAAAACTTGATGGTAATTTTGATGCAAGTCAAATTAAAGTTGGTATAGTTAAGAACGGTACTTATTTTGATAATTATGTAAGCCCGACAGCTTCTTGGTTATATTATAGAAGATTTTGTGAAACCAATTCTATACCATATGAAATATATGATATTAAGAGTGATTCTTGGTATGAGAATGCATTATCTTTAGATGTTATTTTTTGGCATCCAAATTCAACACCGGCAGATATGTATATCGCTGAAAATAGAATTTATGTCTTGGAAAAACATTTAGGTAAGACATGTTTTCCTTCATATCATGAGATTTGGCAATATGAGGATAAAAATAGGTCTCAATTACTCTATAAAGCACTTAGTTTAAATTATGTAAAAACCTTTTCTTCTCATAATCATAAAGAATCTTTAGAATATATAAACGGAGCGAAGTATCCTTTTATATCAAAGACTCATATTGGAGCGGGATCATCTGGAGTAGTAAAGGTTAATAATAGTAAAGAGGCTAGAAGAATTGTGAATAAAACTTTTGGGTATTTTGGTAAGAAAACTTTTTATCCTTATCAACGTCAAAAAGATTATGTTTTTTTTCAAGAATTTATTGAAGATGCAACTTTTGATTTACGTATAATTATTGTAAACGAAAAAATGTTTGGTTATTATAGATATCCTAATAAAGGTGATTTTAGAGCTTCTGGGGCAGGTAATTATGAAAAGAAGGCTATACCGAAAGAAGCTTTGGAATTGGCTTATGATATTAAAACAAAGTTGAATTCGAGATTAATGGGCGTTGATTTAATGTATTCTGAAAGTAGAGGAAAGTATTATATTATTGAAACATCTTTATTTAATCAGATAGACACTCCCAAACAATTAATAGTTGACGGAGTTGCTGGTTATTATGATGCGAATGACAATTTTTCTTTTAAGAAGGGTGAATTTTGGATAGCTGAACTTACGGCTGAATTTGTTATTAGTAATTATTTGAATAGCATTAAATGATTAATATCTTAAGAATATATAAGAAGAATCTATTTTTATGGATGCTTATATCTTTATTAGGGGCTTTACTTTTAACAAAAGATATTCCTATTTTTTGGAGAGAAGGATTAATTTACTTTATTGTATTTACTCCTTTATTTTTTATGTTCTATAACTTTATTGTAAGATCAAAAAGGTTTGATTTAAATATTTTTATATTTTCATTACTTTTAAAAGTATTATTTATAGTTATTGTAGCAACATATTTAGAGTATATTCATTTTATGCCCTTTTTAAGTTATAATGATGATTATAATTATGAATGGATTTCAAGTGAAATAGTTCAAAGATGGAAGGCAGAAGGAATAGGGTTTTATAATGATATTCTTTTTTCGAAGGGTTTTTATTCAGGATATCCTAATGCAAGTGCTTTAGCAAAATATGTACTAGGTGATAGTTTTTATGTACCTAGAATCATGAATGCAATCTTTTCTTCATTTACTGTAGTCATTTTTTATAAAACACTATTATTTTTTTCTTCAGAAAAACTAGCTAAAAGTATAAGCTATATTTTTTGTATTTCTAGTTTGTTTATTTTCTACGCCTCGTTTCAATTGAAGGACACTTTATTGCTCTTTTTCGTCAGTTGTTTGATTTATTGTATAGGAAGAATATTATTTCAAAGTTTTGGTATAAAAACAATGTTTTACATTGTTGTTTGTAGTATTTGTTTGATGTTCTTTCGAGCGGCTACTTTATTTCCTATTTACTTATCATTAGCATTGGTTTTTATTGTTATTAGAGATAAAAGTTTTAACCTATTTTCGAATACTAAATTTTTAATTTCTTTACTATTGCTTTTGGTCACTTTTATATTTTCATGGGAATATTTATTTCTTAAGGATATATTACCATTTGATGCGTTTTCATATTATGATGCTAGAACAAATTATGAAGGGAAAGAGGATAGAATGAGTGGAAGTAATTCTATTAGTAAATTAGGTGCTTTAGCATTGTTTTTAGGCCCCATATATATTATATTAAGTCTTTTTCTTCCGACTCCAGTTTTTGTTGATATTTATTCAGGTAGAGGAGAATTGAATTATAGTTTTATCCCTTTAATTGATTATTATGCTATTCTACCTATTGGAATTGTAGCTGTTATCTACGTTGTAAAGAAATTAAGAAAGAATAAGTTTTTTATGTTTTTAATTTTCTTTATGTTGCTATATAAGCTTGGCCAAGCTAGTTCAATGTCTATTTTCGATTCCAGACAATCTTTGCCAGTCATTTATGTTTTTTTCATATTACTAGGACTTATTGAACGCCCTGATTTTTATAGTTATTATAGAAAATATTATAAAATTATTTTTTGGATTTTACTTGTTGTTATGATAGGTTTTTCCTTTGTTCGAATATATATCCGAAGTAGTATTTAAATCGAAATGAAAAATATGAATAAAAAAATATTATTACACGCTTGGCCAATTTATAGATTTGGCAATGAGTTTTTTTTACCTTTTACAAATTGGACATATTTAAAAGAAATTGTAAAATACTATGACCAAGTAGTATTGCTTTCGCCTGTCAGTCCCCTTAATGAAGGTAATTTAGAAGGGTTTGGAAATTTAAATATTTTTTCCAATGTTGTTATTGAGGAATTGCCAGAAGCTAAGTCTTATATTTCAAATGTGAAGTATTTCTTCAAGTATAAAAAGAAGTATAAAGAGCTTTTCAATAAATATGATTTCGATGTTGTTTATTCCCGATATCCTGCCCCATTTGGTTGGTTGCAGAAGTATTATGGAAGGAATGAAACGTTTCGAATTATTCATTATGTAGGCGATCCGTTGGATACAATTGAGAAAAATCCAAATTTAAGTAGACTAAAGAAAAAACTGTATGGATTGTTTTTTAAGCCTGAAGATTTAATGTTTGATGCAGCATGCAGAAAGGCAGATAAAGTTTATACGAATGGTCATCATATTAGTGATAAATTAAAGAATAAAGGAATAGAGGCAATACCTGTTATTTCTTCAACCTTGAATGAAACAGATTACTATTTAAATGACTCTAAAGAATATCAACTTGATAAATTGAAATTTTTATATGTTGGCTATTTAAATAAAGCAAAAGGTATAGAAGTTGTATTAGAGGCTTTTAGACTTTATCAAAAAGATTTTCCATTTAGTTCCCTTACAATTGTTGGAAAAGGAGAGTTAGAGGAGCATTTGAAAAATATGGTACAAGAAAAATCAATAAGTAATGTTGAATTCAAAGGGCATATTGATAATAGAGAGATTTTGTTGTCAGTTCTTCGTACACATGATATTTTTGCTTTTGGATCTTTTTCAGAAGGCTCTCCTCGTGTAGTCTTAGAAGCTATGGCAAATGGATTGACTGTAGTTAGTACGCCTGTAGGGTCATTACCACGTGTTTTTGAATCTAATAAAGATATCGTTTTTGCAGATTTTAATTCACCAAAAGATTTTTGTGAGAAATTTAAAATGCTAAGTTCAGGTGATAAGTTAACAACAATTAGTAAAAATGCCTTCTCTAAAGTCAAGATGTATACAATTGTTGAATTTTTAAGAAATATTTTTAAAGTAGACTAATGATTAGGATAGTAGGTGATATAAATTATACAGACGGTTTTTTTGATACTGGTTTTGGTATTGGATCTTTGATGAAAGAAAAAGAAGACCCATTTCAACACTTAAGAAGAGAGGAGTCGGAATTTTGGTTTGGAAACTTTGAATGCGTAGTTTCTGATTTAACAAATAAACAAGGAATTTACAAGGATCAATTTAGAATTTCACCAGAGTATTTGAGTCATGTAAAACATTTCGATTTGTATAATGTTGCCAATAACCATGTAATGCAACATGGAATAGAGGCTTATGAGGAAATGTGTAAATATCTGGTAGATAAGCAAGCTAAAATTGTTGGGAAAGACGATGTAAGAGTAAATACTTTTAATCACAAAGGTAAAACTTATGGTGTTTTAGCCTTTTCGCAACGTGAGGAAAAGTACAGTAAAACTCCTAAATATTGGTATAATCCAGAGCTAAAGGAAATCGAACAAGAGTTTGAAAAGATAAAAGATGTTGATTTTAAAATCGCGTATGTTCACTGGGGAAATGAGTTTATCAATAAACCGTATAATGATCAAGTAATCTTAGCGCATTATTTAATCGATTGTGGATTTGATCTAGTAATAGGGCTACACCCTCATGTTTTACAAGGTTATGAAATCTATAACGGAAAATACATCTTTTACTCTTTGGGTAATTTTGTGTTTAATATGCCTACTGAGGCTACCCGTTATTCTGCTATATTAAATTTAGATTGTATTGATGATGAATTTAAAGTGTCTTTTGATTATGTTTTAATAGGTAAAGATAATTTTCCGAAAATTATAAATGAACGAGAGGTACCCAAACAATATACATTTGATTATCTAAACACTAAAATTTATCCACTCGTAGAAAATGAAATCTATTACCAAGAAGTTTTTAAGAATATTAAGGCGTATAGAAAAAAGAATATAAAAACATTGATTAGTAATGTACCTCGATTTAGAGCTAAGGATATTATAGCTATTTTTAAAGACTTTATAAAAAGGAGAATGTAGGCATGATACATAAGTTAATATTCAAACTAGGAACAAAAAGAAGGAATCCTTCGTTATTGCCTTATTATGATTTTTTGAAGCAAAGTGAAAAAAAATCATATGAAGAGTTGTTACAATATCAATTTGAAAAATTAAAAGACTTTTTAGTCTTTGCAGAATCGTATTCAATATACTATAAAAAGTTGTTTGAGAATATAGGTTTTGATCCTAAGACGATGACAACTTTGGCTGATTTGGAAAAGTTACCTATAATCAGTAAAAATGATCTGATTAAACATAGCAAAGAAATTCAAAGTACTTTTGCCTTCAATAAATTATTGTACTCAGAAACTTCTGGAACCTCAGGACAACCACTTACAATGTATCGCAATGAAGAATGGGACTCTCATAATAGAGCAACCATGTTTAGAGGCTATAGTTGGCATGGTGTTCAACCATGGGATCGAAACGGTTATTTTTGGGGATATAATTTTTCCTTTAAGCAAAGAATAAAAACACAAGCATTAGACTTTTTACAAAATAGGTTTCGAATCTTTAATTACAATGATGACTCCATCATTCGTTTTACTAAAAAGTTAAAAAAGACCAAGTATATTCATGGTTATTCCTCTATGATTTATGAGGTTGCAAAACGAGTGAATCAATTGGGATTAGATGGGGCGTTTAATTTGAAAATGATTAAAGGAACATCTGAAAAGATATATCCTAGCTATCAAAATGAAGTACAGAAAGCTTTTGGAAAAAAAATAATTAGCGAGTATGGTGCGGCTGAATCTGGTATAATTGCATTTGAATGTAAGCAAGGCAGTATGCATTTAAATATGGAAGGAGTTATTTTAGAGGAAGTAGATGGCGAGGCAGTTGTGACTAATTTATTGTCTAAATCTTTTCCTATTATTCGCTATAAATTAGGGGATTATATTAAGTTAGCTCCGCAAGATTACAAATGTAATTGTGGAATGAACGCTCCTGTATTACTTGAAATTGAAGGAAGAGTTGGAAAAAAAGTGATTGGAAAAGTAAATAATTATCCTAGCTTGACTTTTTATTATGTATTTAAAAATTTAGTTTTAAATCACGATGTCACATTAAATTATCAAGCAGTACAAGATGTTCCTGGAGAAATTTTATTGAAAATTGAACAAGAATTTAACGAAGAAAACCACAAGTTTTTGCTAGTAGAAATAAAAAAATATTTCGGCTCCGATATTGATTTTACAATACAATATGGAGAGAAGCTCCATGCAATGGAAGGTAAACTAAAAGATTTTATAACAGTATTAGATTAGGAAAAGATGATGGTATCAATAATAACTCCAGTCTATAATGCAGAGCGATTTCTAAGAGAAACTGCAGAATCCGTTATCAATCAAACATACCAAGATTGGGAATGGGTTTTGGTAAACGATTGTTCAACTGATGATTCTTGGAATATTATGCAAGAATTGGCGGATAGAGATAATCGTATCAAAATATTTACAAATAGCGAAAATTTAAAGTCTGGAAAAACAAGAAACTTTGCGATACAACAAGCAATAGGTAGGTATATTGCTTTTCTTGATGCAGATGATAAGTGGCATGTAGATAAACTTGCGATTCAGATTCCGTTTATGATGCAAAATGATTATTATTTCTCTCATACATCCTATGGATATTTAGATGAATTAGGAAATAAGATAAAGTCTACACTTCATGTTAGTAAAGAAGTTGATTATCAGCACTTGCTAAAACGTACGGAGATCAGTTGTTTGACAGCAGTATATGATGCAGAAAAAATAGGTAAATTTTATATGTCTGAGCATGCAAGAAAACAAGATTATGCTTTGTGGTTATCAATTTTAAAAAGTGGTGTGAAATCTTACGGTATAGACAAAGAATTAGCCTATTATAGACAGGTTAAAAACTCAGCTACAAGCAGTAAGCATAAACTTATTCTAAAACATATTGATTTTTTAAAAGATACACAAGGTTTTGGAACGATTAAAGCCATGTATTATACAGGTTATTGGATGATTAATGGTTTTATACGTTATTTTATAAAATAAAAAATGGAATACATTCTACTAGTAGCAATACTATTTATTGCCGAATTAGTGTACTTTAAAATAGCAGACAAGTACAATATTATAGATAAACCCAATGAACGAAGTTCACATACCCAAATTACCTTGAGAGGAGGGGGCGTGGTGTTTTATTTTGGAGCCTTAGCCTTCTTTATTTATTCGGGCTTTGAGTATCCTTATTTCTTTTTGGGATTAACCGCTATTACGATTATCAGCTTTTTAGATGATATTTTTACCCTATCCAATAAAATACGTCTTTTGATACACCTTATTTCAGTGTTGTTGATGTTTTATCAATGGGATTTATTTTCACTGTCCTGGATGTGGATTCTGCCCGCTTTAATTGGGGTAATCGGAACTATCAATGCCTATAACTTCATGGATGGAATTAATGGAATAACGGCTTGGTATAGCATGGTTGTATTGGCTTTGTTAGCTATGGTAAATACCGATGTACACTTTGTGGATGAAAACCTAATTATATTTGCTATGCTTGGAGCTGCAGTATTTGCATTCTTTAACTTTAGAAATAAGGCAAAGGCTTTTGCAGGTGATGTGGGGAGTGTTTGTATGGCTTTTATTGTAGTATTCTTGTTGGGACAGCTGATTATTACAACTGGAAATTTTATCTATATTCTCTTCTTGGTTGTTTACGGTATTGATACCGTTTGGACCATCGTTAGACGTTTATTGAAAAAAGAAAATATATTTCAGGCGCATCGTTCTCATTTATACCAATACTTGAGTAATGAAGCAGGGATCAATAAACTGTATGTTGCTTTTGCTTATGGAATTATCCAATATCTGATTGGTACTTCTGTAATTTCATTAACGCAGGAATCAGTAACGGTTCAAATAGGAGTAAGCATTGGTATTTTAGTCGTTTTAAGTGGCGGATACTTGCTATTGAAGCGCAATATTATTAACAAATATGTAGAGCCTAAAAACTAGATTAGTTTTTCATTTTAAATAAGCAGATACAGATGAAAAAGATAATGATTTACGGAAAGGGAGGCCATGGAAAAGTGGTTGAAGATACAATCAATCAAATTAATGATACTATTCAGGTAGCCTATTTTGATGATGCTAGTAATCCGTATCGTACAGATTATGAATCAGAAGCCAAAGTAATTATTGGTATAGGTAATAACGAAGTACGTCAAAGAATCTCAACAGAAGTAGAACATGCCTTTGATGTAATCATTCACCCCACGGCTTATGTTTCACCTTCTGCTGAAATAGGAGAAGGCACAGTAGTATTAGCTAATGCTGTAATACAAGCCAACGCAAAAGTAGGAAAACACTGTATCATCAATGCCAATGTAACCATTGATCATGATGCGGTGATAGAAGATTTCGTGTGCACCTATCCTTCGTCTTATGTAGCAGGATTTGCTCGTGTCACCGCTCTGCAAACCTTAAAACCAGGACAAGTGGTCTGGAAATCAGAAGTTTTTTAAAATTCAAGATAAAAAAAAGGATGTTCAACGCGAACATCCTTTTTTTTGGTTAACAGTGATCACTTATCTGTTATCGGTTGAGATTTTCTGAGTAGGCATTTGTTCTTTAATGCCTATTGCTCACGCCAGTCACTAACGCCCGTCATGTCACCTCTGTTGCTCAACGCCTGTTAATCCGCAGTATGCTGTGAGCGCGGGATGCGACCCTTCGTTGCCTCAGGGTGACATACTGTGTGTGAGTATTGTGTGTTGGTACTGTGTGTTGGTACTGTGTGTTGGTACTGTGTGTTGGTACTGTGTGTGCTCAACGCCCCGTCATTCAACGCCCCGTCATGTCATTTCGACGAAGGAGAAATCGCATCTGTTACTCAACGCCTATTGCTCTTGCTCGTCACTAACGCCCGTCATGTCACCTCGACTTAGGAGAAATCGGAGCGCAGCGTAGATTCATCGAATACAAAAATAAATATAAACTCGGTGAGATAGGTCGCATCTGTTACTCAACGCCTGTTACTCCGCAGTATGCTGTGAGCGCGGGATGCGACCCTTCGTTGCCTC